>NZ_JBFUMJ010000001.1:0-1368765 GCF_054049435.1 Polaromonas sp. P5_D5 | reverse complement strand
TTGCCGAACAAAGCGGCATCAAGGCCGGCAGCGGAGGCTTCCAGGTCAGCGTGGCGGGTAACACTGCCTTGCTGGGCAGCGTCATTGCCAGCGACACCCAGGCCGTCAATGCCCAGAAGAACAGCTTCAAGACCGGCGGCACCCTAAGCATCAGCGACATCCAGAACACCGCCAGCTACAAGGGCGAGTCAATCGGCATCAGCTTTGGCGGCGGCGCCACTGCCAAGACTGCCGGCATCAACGGCCTGGGCATAGGCATCGGCTCAGACAAGGGCGATGCCAGCAGTACCAGCAGCGCAGGTATCAGCGGTATTGCCGGCAATACCGCCGTCAGGAGCACGGATGCCGAGACCGGCCTTAAACCCATCTTTGACGCAGCCCGGGTACAGGCCGAGATCAATGCGCAGGTGCAAATTACGCAGGCGTTTACACGCGAAGCGCCCAAAGCGGCTGCCAGCTTTGCCGACAGCCAGGCCAAGAGCCTGCGAGATCAGATCAAGGAAACCATGACGCCGTCAGAAAAGACGGCCCTGATTCAGGAAGCCGAGAAGTGGGGAGAAGGCGGCATCTACCGGATCGCCCTTCACACGGCAGTAGGCGCGTTGGGCGGCGGCATGGACGGCGCCTTGGGCGCGGCTACCAGCGCCAGTTCAGCCAACCTGATGAACGCGTTCCAGGACAACCTGCAGTTAGGCCTGCAAACGGCAGGCTTGGGTGACGGCGTCTCCAAGAGCATTGCTCAAGTCGTTGCCGGGCTGACGGCCGCAGGCATTGGCGCTGCTGTGGGCGGAACTCAAGGGGCGGCCACTGCCTGGACTGTGGATGCCAACAATCGGCAGTTGCACTATACCGAGACCCAAAAGCTAGATGCAGCAAAAAGAGGAAAAACCACAGAGGAGAAACGCCGACTGGACGCCGCAGCGTGCGCACTTACCCGGTGTGCCGACGGCATTCCTGATAGTGACCCAAACTGGAT
The DNA here is from genome assembly GCF_054049435.1 of Polaromonas sp. P5_D5. NCBI lineage: Bacteria > Pseudomonadati > Pseudomonadota > Betaproteobacteria > Burkholderiales > Comamonadaceae > Polaromonas > Polaromonas sp. P5_D5. The sequence continues at coordinate 1,367,789 of NZ_JBFUMJ010000001.1, read as the reverse complement.
CAAGCTCAACGACATGCAGCGAGTGGGTGAAACATACGCGGCGGAAAAAGCGATTCTCCAAAAAACAGGGGAGTTTATTTACACCAATCTTGACGGAATAAGAGATGGGCTGACACGAAATGGCGAAGTGGTTACACGCGTGGGAGGCGCGGTTAACCTCGGCGCTGGCGCCATCGGCACAGTTGGCGGCGGTGTGATTGCAGCGGGTGGTGCAGCATCATGCATTGAAACTTTGGGACTTGGCTGTGTAGCCGTCCCCATCGGGATTGGCATCGCTGGGGCGTCCAACCTCCAGATGCAGCAAGGGAATGCGGCAGCCTTTGGTGCCTACCGCTCAAACGAAGGTCAGCGTGTTCTGGACTCTTTCAACCTGGAAACATATCCTGGCGAGCGTGATCCGCTCATGCTCCTTGGAATTGATGCCGCCAAGTTCGGGCTCGCGTATCTGGGAGGAAAATATATTCCAAAGGCACTAGCCAAGGCCGAAGGAATAAGCGCAAGTCCGGGGGGGAGCATTGTTGGTGAAGTTGTCGCAACAACAAAACCACTAGCACTGCCGGCCCCAAAACCGGGTGAAGTGATTCCAAATGCAATGAGTGCGGAAGAAATTTCTCAGGCAGCCGATATCGTTGCATACAAGGGCGGAAGATTTGTGGGACAGCTGAGCCACAATACCCCGGGAATTGATGGCTGGTTAAATGGTGTCCCTGTTAGCCTAAAGGAAGTAACAGGAAATGGCATGACAGCAGTGCAGCGAAATATCGTTGATGGAACTAAGCAAATGGTTAACGCAAAGCAAATTGGCGATATGTACGTAGATGCCACCAAGACTGGCATATCAGTTCAAGACGTCACAAGCTGGGTCAAACCGGGGTCACCTGTCTCCAACATCCTGAACGAAGGTACCGTGGGCAACATCAATATTAAAACCATAAATGGATGGATAACATTGACTCGTTCTACGCTGACGACTAAGGGCACGCCATGAAAAGTTCTTTTGTCCAGATGGATGCCAATCCAACACAGGACGAATTAACGAGCGCCATAAAAAATGGCTTCTCCCGTTTCAAACAAAAGACGCCAACCTTGACGATGGAACTGGTTGGGCCAATTCACCGAGATCCTTATGTAAAGGGCGCGGCTGAAAATGAATGGTGCTGGGTTTCAATTTCTGAGCAGCCTATTGATGAAAGAATTCCCGACGCCAAGAAATACATGGGATCGGTGAGTACCCGAGGAGATGATTTATTTGCTGCTCTGGTGACTTATTCGCTGTGCAAAGAATTTGGCGATTCTGTTGATGACAATGCTGGTTACCTTGAGGCCGGAAAAGAGTTCACCCTTGCTGAGCTTGAGGCCGCGTTGCAAGCCAAGCTACGCGTTTGATGATTGATTCCCATAGCGACTTAAACCATTTAGACAGGTAATTTTCCAGCCGCCCTTGATCAGCTTGTATCAACTTTGAGGGTCAAGAAAATGCGGGACTCGGATAGGAATTCACCCTCGCCTCCGGCCAAGACATCAAGGTCCAGGGCTCCAGCGTGATTGGCGACACCGGCACCACCCTGGCCGCCGGCCGCAACATCGCCATCGAAGCGGCCACCAACACCAGCAGAAGCACGTCTTTCTTTGAGAAGAAGGAGTCGGGTTTCTTCCAGGAAGGCCTGTCTTACAACGCCAGCGAGCAGTCCAACGAGGCAGGGCCGCAACACAACCGCAGCGGCCAGCACCGTGGGCGCACTGCAAGGCAACGTGGTCGCCGTCGCCAACAACAACTACCGCCAGGTCGGCAGCGACGTGATCTCACCGCAAGGCAATATCACCATCAGCGCCGCCAAGGTGGACATCGTGGAAGCCCGCGAAACCAGCCGCAGCACCACGGAAGATAAAACCTCCCAAAGCGGCTTTGGCGTCACCTTCAGCAACCCCGTGCTGTCGGCCATCGAAAGCGTGCAGCAAAGCGCCCAGGCCATCAGCAACGCCAGCAAGGTCAAGGACTCGCGCATACAGGCACTGGCCGCAGCCAGCACGGCACTCACGGCGTACAACACCTACAACCAGGTCGCAGCCCTGGTGAAGGACCCGGCCGCAGCAGCCAGCATCGGCGTAAACCTGAGCATCGGCTCCAGCAAGAGCCAGAGCAACACAGAGAACACCAGCAACACGGCCGTGGGCTCCAATGTTGCCGCTGGCGGCGACATCACCATCGCGGCCACTGGTGCAGGCTTGGACAGCAACCTCACGGTGCAAGGCAGCCGCATCAACGCCGGCGGTAGCGCCAGCCTCATGGCAGACAACCAGGTCAACCTGCTCGCCGCCATCAACACCGCCAGCGAGCGCAACAGCAACAGCAACTCGGGCGCCAGCCTGGGCATCGGCTTCAGCGTGGGCGCCAAAAGCGGCTTCAGCCTGAACGCCAGCGTCTCCAGCGGCAAGGGCGAAGGCAACGGCGACGAGATCCGCTACACCAACACCCAGGTGCAGGCCGGCAACACGCTGGTGATCGCCTCGGGCGGCGACACCAACCTCATAGGCGCGGTCGCAGCTGCCAAACAGGTCACCGTGCAAACCGGCGGCGACCTCATCATCCAGAGCCTGCAAGACCAGTCCGTCTACAAAGAAACGCAAAGCAGCGCCGGTGCTGGGGTGAGCCTGTGCATACCGCCCTTCTGCTATGGCTCCAGCAGCGGTAGCGTAAGCGGAGGCAAAAGCAACATCGACAGCAACTACCAAAGCGTTGGCGAGCAAAGCGCGATTCGCGCGGGCGATGGCGGCTTTAACGTTGCCGTGGGCGGTAACACGACCCTGGCTGGCGGGCAGATCACCAGCACCCAAAAGGCTGTGGACGACGGCAAGAACAGTTTCCAGGCCGGCGGTGTGTTGACGCTCACCGACATCCAGAACGTTGCCAGTTATGAAGGCAGCGGCTACCAACTGGGAGCGGGGCTGAGCGGAACCCTCGGCGACCAAAGCAGCCCAGGGGCGATAGCTGACATGCGTGACCGCGGCATGACCGATGCACAAATCGAACGGGCCAGCCACACCGTAACCCGCCCGGGCGGAGGCGCCGGTTATGGGCAGACCAGCGGCGACGCCAGCAGCACCACCACGGCAGGGATCAGCGGCATTGCAGGCAACACGGGCGCCCGAACCGGTGACGCTGAAACCAGCCTCAAGCCGATCTTTGATAGGGACAAGGTCAGGGCGAATATTGATGCGCAGATCGCTATTACTGCGGCGTTTGGGCGGTCTGCCAGCACGGCTTGGGGCGACTACGCGAATCAGCAACAAGCTGGCGCACCGGATGCCAAATCCGCCGCCTGTTGGGCTGAAGGGGGCGCCTGCCGGGTTGCCGGCCATATCCTGATCGGCGGATTGGGTGGCGGCGTAGGCGGCGCTGCAGGCGCCGGCGCCGCGGCACTTGCAGCAGACGAGATTAACAAGCTCACAGAGGACCTGCCCCCGGTCCTTAAAAACCTTGTGGGCGCGGGCATTGCCGCCAGTATTGGCGCAGCGGCCGGTGGTTTGACAGGGGCAGCTGCTGCGTTTAACGAAGACACCAACAACAGGCAGCTCAACCCCAACCAGATCAGCCGCATCCAGCAGCTGGCCAATGGCAGCAATGCGGCTGTGGCACGCCTGACGATAGCCGCCTGTGCGATTCGCCGGTGCGCAGATGGCGTGCCGCCCACCGATGCCAATTACCGCTTGCTGTCGGATATGCAAGCGGCTGGCGCCACCGACGAATATGCTGCAGAGCGCAGCACCTTGGCCCAACAAACCTATAGAGTCGGCACCAACCCAAGTAATCAGACGTCACCGCTGAAGCTGTTCAACGACTACAACGCCTCGGACAGCGCGGTGGATGCGTTTACCAGCAGCAACGGCGGCATTCGTACCATGGGACTGCTGCAGGCGCTGGGCGGGGCCGGGATGATAGTCGCGGGCACAGGCGCTTGTACGACCGGGTTTGGCTGCTTCCTGGGTGGTGCGGGTGCGACCTTTGGGTGGGATCAGGTCGTAACAGGTAGCAATACCGCCGCAACAGGGCAGCCTACGCTTACGATGGGAGAGCAAGTTCTGCAAGGCATGGGCCTGAGCCCGCAAGCTGCTGCGCTGACTTATGCAGCACTGGGACTTTCGCCGGCTGCGGTGGAAGGTATATTGCTGAATCGGACCGTTAATGCACAGGCGGCGGCCTATGCGGCGGCCAGAAATACGTATGCTACAAATGGGGCAAGTGGGGGAACGGCAGTAGCAGGAGAAATTGCAACCCCGGTGACTTCTGGCGGGACGGCGAATGTGGTGACCGTGCCAGGACTGAAAGGGCAGCTGGCCGCCGAAAATCTTGCCAACATTGCGGCGCAGGATGCGAGACTTGCGAAAGCGGCGAGCGGCAGTGGAGTGCCAAATCCGAATTTCTCCGTCGGAAGCGGTACGGCGACCGAAGCGAATAGCTTGGGGCAGATATGGGTAGGTGATGGAGCGCGACCATTGAACGGTGTACCCGGCGGATTGATCAGCGCTGACGGTACGCGAGTCTTTAGGCCTCCGACTGCAAAGCCCAATGCACCTGCCGAGTTCAATCCGACCGGTGTCCAGGCCAACTTCCAGATGAGGGACCCGAATACAGGGGCTGTAATTTCCAACGGACACATGGTGATCAAATGAACAAACCCACTCTCAAAGGGATTGATTTCGGTGCAGAGGATCTCAACACCTACACCCCGCAAACACCAGACAACTTTTGCATGTGGCTGACCTTAGCGATCGGACCAGAGGGGATTGAAGGCAGTCATCTGTTCCAAGTTGGGATATGCACAAATTCGTGGCTTGCGCATCAGCTATCGATCAAGAGTGCATATGTTTTGCGGCACATGATCCTCGTTGAAAGTTTCGATTTTGAATTGATCAAGAAGACAGTTAGCGAGATTATTGAGAACGCTGAACGCCCTACTTGGGAGCAGTCAGTACCAATTCTTTCCAGATACTTTGCGTGGGAGTATGAGGACTACCAGTCGTAAAGGACGTTGTGTTGGATCTGAGATGATTTTGAAAGCCATTGAAACGGCTGAGGTGCAAAAGGTCATCTCCGTTTCAGCGCAACTCGGTCTAACAAACGAAAGAGTGTTGATTTCCATCACAACTTAAACCACTTAGACGAGTAATTTTCAGTCGACCTTGACCCGCTCGGGTCTGGCTTTGCAGTGCAAAAAGAGGCGGAACTCGGAAGTAAATTCACCCTTTGGTGACCAGTTGTTTCCCAAGCGCATGGAGCAAAATTTGATGGAAAGACTGGGTCAAGTAGCTGCGGAACGCAACACTCGGTAAATTTATGAAATTTTGGCAACTTCTAAGCATTGCTGGCGAAAAATTGGTTGCGGAAAAGGCCACAACAAATTCTTTATGGGCGCACTACGCCATCTGGATTGGCGACTTGCCTGCAATCGTCAACAGTCAAAATAGAGAAAAGTTGGACGCGAATTTAGATTTCGCTTTTGTTAGCTGCGTCCTATCAGAAGTTCAGCAAATTTGCTACTTCGGTAGTGACGGAATTTTGAGATCTTGGAGGTTTTCTCCTGAAGATAAGCCAGTGTCTCTGCTAAGTGTTTTTAACTCATACGGCGGTGACATATTGGAGGAGATCCTTGAGAAAGGAAGTGTAAAACCATAGAACCGCACAACTCCTTGCAGGCAGCCTGAGCCTGAACGCCGGCAACAACGTCAACCTCAGCGCAGGCCGGCAGACCAACAGCTTCGGCTTTGGCATGACCACCGCCGAGAGCGACCTCTTCAGCAGCTCCAGCACCAAAGAGCGCCGCAGCACTGATCAGGACAACCCCGTCGGCTGTTGATTTCCATCACAACTTAAACCACTTAGACAGGTAATTTTCAGTCGGCCTTGACCCGCTTGGGTCTGGCTTTGCCGTTCAAAAAGAGGTGGAACTCGGAGAGGAGTTCACCTTTTGATGACCCTTTGTTCCTCAAAGCGCATGGATCAAGATTTGATGGAAAGACTGGGTCAACTAGCGGCGCAACTCAACAATCAAATAGGCCTCTAGCCTAGATGGGGCGTGCGCCAGCTGCTATAAATTCAATGGCATCACCAGCTACACCAACACCCAAGTCAAGGCTGGTGAAAAAGTCAGCCTGACCACGGGCGGAGACGCCACCCTGCAGGGTGCCGTGATCCGGGCCGAGCAGGTCAAGGCCGACATTGGCGGCAACCTCAACATCGCCTCATTGCAGGACAGCAGCACCTACACCAGCAGCCAGCAAAGCCTGGGCGGCTCACTGAGTGTGGGCGTCGGCAAGATCAGCGGCAGCATCAGCGCTTCCAGCAGCAATATCAACTCCAACTTCCAGAGCGTTGCCGAACAAAGCGGCATCAAGGCCGGAAGCGGCGGCTTCCAGGTCAGCGTGGCGGGCAACACTGCCAATGCCCAGGGTCCATCTTTTGGCGCCGACCGGAAAGGGCGTATTGCCACTGTGGCCTATTGTGGGACGGCGTCTTGTCCTACGCATAACGCAGATGCGGTAAACCGGGCATTTTTAAGCTGGCTGACTACCATTTATCCAGGTGTTACAAGCCGCTGTGTTCTTTAACGAGTGTTGCGGATTGTTCTTTCATTGCCAAGTCGGCTCACAAACCGCTTTTCCTGCAACCATGACTTCAAAGAACCCAACCGAGCTCCATTTTCTTTCCACCGGTATAGCCGGCCTGGACAATATTCTGGGCGGCGGCCTCATCAAAGACCGCATTTACCTGATCGAAGGTGAACCTGGCACCGGCAAGACCACCACCGGGCTGCAGTTTCTGGTCGAAGGCGCCCGGCGCGGTGAGTCGGTTGTCTACATCACGCTGGCCGAAACGGCCGCAGAACTGGGTGGTGTTGCCGAATCCCATGGCTGGGACATGGAGGGCATCCACATTCATGAGGTCCTTCCTTCCGAAAACCTGCTGACGCCGGAGGCCGAATACACCATGTTCCACCCCTCCGAGGTCGAGATGGGCACCACCACCCAAATGATCCTGTCTGTGATCGAGGAACGAAAACCGACCCGGGTGGTGATTGATTCCCTCTCCGAATTGCAATTGCTGGCCGATACGCCGCTGCGCTATCGCCGCCAGGTGCTGGCACTGAAGCAGTTTTTTGCCAGCCGTTCCTGCACCGTGATGCTGCTCGACGATCGCACCGCCGCCGGCATTGACCTTCAGGTGCGCTCCATTGCCCATGGCGTGATCACGCTGGACCAGTCCGTGAAGGACTACGGGGCCGAACGGCGCCGCGTGCGCGTGGTGAAGTACCGCGGCATCGCCTTTCGCGGCGGAATGCATGACTACGACATCCAGTACGGCGGCCTGTGCGTGTACCCGCGCCTGGTGGCGGCCGAGTCGCGCGTGATGGGCAGACGCGAGCAGCTCAAAAGCGGCCTCACCGAGCTCGACACCCTCCTTGGCGGCGGCCTGGAAGAGGGCACGAGCACCCTCATCGCCGGGCCTCCCGGTACCGGCAAGTCGTCGCTGGCGGCCCAGTTTGTCACTGCCGCGGCGCAGCGCGGGCAGACCAGTGCCATGTTCCTGTTTGAAGAAGCAGCCAACAATTTACTCAACCGCGCGGATGGCTTGGGGATGGAAATCCGCGAGCCCTATGAAGCGGGTGTGCTGAGCATTCAGCAGATCGACCCGGCCGAGCTGTCCCCCGGGGAGTTCGCGTCGGTGGTGTGCCAGGCTGCCGACCGCGGCTGCAAAGTTGTCGTCATCGACAGCATCAACGGCTACCTCAACGCCATGCCGGATGAACGCTTCCTGACCACGCATTTGCACGAACTGCTGACGTACCTGGGCCAGCGTGGTGTGGTGACCATCCTGGTCGGCGTGCAGCAGGGCATGCTGGGCGGCCAGATGTCCACCGCGGTGGACGCCAGCTATCTGGCCGACAACGTGCTCATGCTGCGCTATTTCGAGCATGACGGCGAGGTCAAGCAGGCCGTATCGGTGTTCAAAAAGCGAGGCAGCCTGCACGAGCGCACCATCCGCGAATTCTCCATGTCCCGCAAGGGTATCCACGTAGGTGCGCCTCTGCGCGGCTTCCGCGGCATCCTGACGGGGGTGCCGGTTTATGTCGGTAACGATCCTGAAGTGGGTGGCGCCCGCGGAGCGAGATAGGTGGAGCGGCGAATCGTCATTTGTGCGCCTACAGGGCGGGACGCGGCGCTGACTGCCAAAGTGCTCCGGTCAGTGGGCATCCACAGCATTGTGTGCGCGAATACCGACGAGTTGATGACGCAATTGCCGCTGGGCGCCGGTGCCTTGTTGCTGGTGGAAGAAGTTGTCAGCGGTGTGGCCATGCGGCCGCTGGCCGAATACGTGGCCTCACAGCCCACCTGGTCGGACATCCCCATCCTGCTTTTGACGCGTAGCGGCGCCGATTCGCTGGATGTGCAGCGGGCGGTCGAGCATCTGGGTAATGTGACGCTGGTGGAACGACCCGTGCGCACCATTGCCCTGATTACCGCCACCCGCTCGGCCGTGCGGGCACGCGAAAGGCAATACCAGGTGCGCGATGCCGACAAGCGCAAGGACGAGTTCCTGGCTACGCTCGCGCATGAACTGCGCAATCCGCTGGCGCCGATCCGCACGTCCATGGGCATCCTCAAGCATCTTTACCCGGATTCGGGCCAGATCACGCAGCTGCGCAATGTCGTGGACCGCCAGGTTGCTCACCTGACGCGATTGGTGGATGACCTGTTGGACGTGGCCCGCATCACCAGCGGCAAGGTCACCCTGAAAAGGGGGCAGATCACACTGCAATCAGTGATCAACCATGCGGTGGAGATTTCCGCTACCGCCATGGAAAGCAAGCAGCACCGGCTGGACGTGCAGGAGCCGGACGCACCGTATCTGCTGGATGCCGATCACGCACGCCTGGTGCAAAGCGTCGCCAACCTTCTGGTCAACGCCGCCAAGTTCACGCATCCAGGCGGGCATATCGTGCTGCGCGCGGAAGTCGAGGGGCCTGTGGTGACTTTCCGGGTCGCCGACAACGGGATCGGGCTTGAGGCGTCTTCTCTGGCAAAGATCTTTGACCTGTTTGCCCAGACGCCCGTGCCTGGCGAAGCGCCGACCGGCCTGGGGATCGGTCTGAGCCTGGCCAGGCAGTTTGCCGAGATGCACGGCGGCACTCTGCACGCCAACAGTGAAGGCCTGGGTCATGGCAGTGAGTTCGTCCTGGCGCTGCCGGTGGTTCTGGAGGGCGGGCAGCCTGCATCGCCTGTGCAAATGGCGGGCTCCGCCCGGTCCGGAAATGCCAAAAAAATCCTGGTGGTGGACGACAACGTGGATGCGGCCAATACCTTGGGCGCTTTGCTTGGCATGGACGGGTTTGCGGTGACAACGGCGTATGACGGTGTGGCCGCCGTTGCCGCAGCCAAGGCCCACAGGCCGGACGTTATCGTCATGGACATCGGAATGCCCGGCATGAACGGGTACGACGCAGCACGCTTGATCCGCCAGCAGCCTGCCGCTGAAACCATGGTCCTTATTGCACTTACTGGTTGGGGACAGACAACAGACAAAGCCCTTGCCAGTTTGGCCGGGTTTAACCATCACCTGGTCAAACCGGTGGATTACGAAAGCCTGATGTCCTGCCTCGTTGCCTGATGTGGGTAAAAAGCAGCGGCCGGAATGCCGGGAATTAAAGCTCAAACCAGGGAAGTGGCGCCTGATTCGAGCTTGTCCTACACGCATTTCCTATCCCGCTGACGCATCGTGGCCAAGCGTGAACCTACAGTCAAAACCCAGCCACTCAAAGCCTTCATTGGCGCCGCCATGTTTCTAGACAGCTTTCCCCTGCATGAACCAGAAATCCGGGCAACCCGGCCTGTGCGCGAAGTCGCCATGGAAACGGGGAAATCCCGCAGTGCCTGGCCGTTCATCGTTACCGGCAACGGTTTTGGTGTGTCGCACGCTGCCCGTGATTCCCGGGGCGGAATGCCCTCAATGTCGGCATCCGTATTTCCCGCCACGGATCCCGGCAGCTTTGTTACCTGACGTTCAGCGACACGAAGGACACAAGATGGGCCTGAAAAAACGTACCGATCCAAAGAGTGATCGTGACCGCAAGAACGGGTCAGCCGCACGGCCTGACGCCATATCTGCCGACGAATACGGCAGAGAGGGCACCAACAAGACCATCGCGCAGCCCAAAGCCGACAACGCGCCGTCCGAAGAGTTGGGCAATACCCCGCATGTCGGGAAAAGCCCCTACACGCGGGGTTGAATCGCGGGGTTGATCTTCTGGATTAGCGAGGGGGAGGGACCTCTTGGGTCCTTAACTTTGCAGCGCGAAGCAAGCCTGCGCTGAAAGCCGCACAAGCTCGCTTCGTTCGGGGCCTTACAGGCCTGCAGCCGCGCGAAGCGTAGCTGCTTTGTCCGTCTTTTGGTCTGCGTTCACATTCGCGATGCGAATATGAACTTCGCCCGCATACCGATACCGCGCTACGCGCGGCGGCCTTACAGGCCGGCTGCCGCCCGAAGGGCCGCAGCTTTATCGGTACGCTCCCACGTAAATTCTGGCTCGTCGCGGCCGAAGTGGCCGTAGGCTGCCGTCTTTTCGTAGATGGGGCGCAGCAGGTCCAGCATCTGGATGATGCCCTTGGGGCGCAGGTCAAAGTGTTCATTGACGAGAGCCGAGAGTTTTTCGTCGGAAATCACGCCGGTGCCTTCGGTGTAGACCGTGACGTTCATGGGGCGGGCTACGCCGATGGCGTAAGCCACCTGGATCTGGCACTGGCGTGCCAGGCCCGCGGCCACAATATTTTTGGCTACATAACGGGCTGCGTAGGCGGCTGAGCGGTCTACCTTGCTAGGGTCTTTGCCGCTGAACGCGCCGCCGCCGTGCGGGCAGGCGCCGCCGTAGGTGTCGACGATGATCTTGCGGCCGGTCAGGCCGCAGTCGCCCTGCGGGCCGCCGATAACGAAGCGGCCGGTCGGATTGATCAGGTACTTGGTGTCCTTGAGCCACTCTTTGGGCAGTACCGGCTTGATGATCTCTTCAATGATGGCTTCGGTGAACGAGGCCTTCATTTTGTGCGCGGTTTCGCTCTGGTCAGGGCTGTGCTGGGTTGACAGCACCACAGTGTCGATGCTGTGCGGTTTGCCGTCCACATAGCGCATGGTCACCTGGCTCTTGGCGTCAGGGCGCAGGAATGGCAGGCGTCCGTCCTTGCGCAGCTGGGCCTGGCGCTCGACCAGGCGGTGAGCGTAGTAAATCGGCGCAGGCATCAGGTCCGGGGTTTCGTCGCAGGCATAGCCGAACATAAGGCCCTGATCGCCGGCGCCGATGTTCAGGTGGTCGTCACTGGCATGGTCTACGCCCTGGGCGATGTCATTGGACTGCTTGTCGTAGCAGACCATGACTGCGCAGCCCTTGTAATCGATGCCGTATTCGGTGTTGTCGTAGCCGATGCGCTTGATGGTGTCGCGGGCGACCTGGATGTAGTCGACATGCGCGTTGGTGGTGATCTCGCCGGCCAGCACGACGAGGCCGGTGTTGGTCAGGGTTTCGGCGGCAACGCGGCTGCGCGGGTCCTGCTTGAAGATCGCGTCGAGGATTGCGTCGGAAATCTGGTCGGCGACCTTGTCGGGATGGCCTTCAGAGACGGATTCGGATGTAAAGAGAAAATCGTTCGCCATTGCGTACACTCCATGAAGTTTGTCGGCGCGTTGCCGGCTGGAATGCCTCGGCGAACGCTTTAGCAGTTTGGTTTAATGTCGCCCTGCAAGTAGTTCAGTAACTCGGCGACAGCTTGCATTATATGACGGCTGTTTTTTGGCCGGCGTAACCTTTCGATACCCCTTTCACCTGATTCATGCCCTGGTTGTTCCGCTTCTTTTCCCTCTGGCCGCTGGCCGCCCTGCATGCGCTGGGCGGCATGCTGGGCTGGCTGGTGTGGGGCTTGAGTCCGCGCTATCGCGCGCAGTTCAGGGCACATGTGGCCCAGGCCGGCCTCCCTTTTTCGCTGGCCCGGCCGGCGATTGCCGAGGCAGGACGTTTTATTGCCGAGCTGCCGAAACTGTGGATGCGGCCCGCCACTGAATCCTGCCTGGGCAATGTCCGTGTTGAAGGCCAGGTGCACGCGGAGCAGGCTTTTGCCGAAGGTCGTGGTGTGATTTTTTTCGGCCCCCATTGCGGCAGCTTTGAGCTGGGCCCGCAAGCATTGGCTGAGCTGTATGGGCCCATTACCGCAATTTACCGGCCCGCACGCAAGGCCTGGCTGGCCCGTCTGGAACGCCTGGCGCGTGACCGGGCTAACCTCACTGTCGTGCCCGCCTCCTTAAGCGGCATCCGCCTCATGCACAAAACCCTCAAGGCCAACCAGGCCGTAGCCTTGTTGACGGACCAGGTGCCGCCCGAGGGCCTGGGCGTGTGGGCGCCTTTTTTTGGCAAGCCGGCCTACACGATGACGCTGGCCGCGCGGCTGGCGTTGCAGAGCGGTGCGGTGCTGCTGCCCGTCAGTTGCGAGCGCCTGGCCCGCGGCAAAGGGTATTTCCTCAAGATATGGCCACCGGTGCAGGGGATGGACGCCTCTGATTCCGGCGCGCGCGCCGACTTGTTGCATGGGGTGACACAGATCAACCGGGCGATCGAAGCCATTGTGCTGAGCCAGCCGGGCCAGTATTTGTGGGGCTACGCACGCTACAAAACACCACGCAAGGAAACTCCCCTTTGAAGACTCCCCGTCAGTTGGCCAGCCGAGTCGTGACCCGCGGCGGCATTTTCTTTATGCGGGTGCTGGCGCTGCTGCCGCTTTCCTGGACGCGTGGCCTGGGCGTGCTGCTCGGCTGGATGTTGTATGCGGTGGTAGGCTCGCGCCGGCGCGTGGTGGCCACCAATTTCGCGCTGTGTTTCCCCGGTTATCCGGCCGCAGAACGGCGCCGCCTCACGGTGCTGACATTCGTCTTTTTTGCCCAGGCCTGGCTGGACCGCGCCTGGCTCTGGCATGCGCCCCAGGCCTGGGTGCAGCGGCGTGTTCAGGTGACGGGTGCCGTGCAGGAACTGGAGGGCAATGAGCCCACGGTGATATTCCTGCCGCATTTCGTCGGCCTGGATGCGGCATGGGCCGGTGTGGCGCTGCAGATGCCGCGGCCCTCGACCACCATTTACACCGACCAGTCGAACAAGCTGGTGGACCGCTGGATACTGCGGGGCCGGCGGCGTTTTGGCAACCTGCGGCTTTTTGGGCGGGGTGATGGCGTCAAGCCCATTGTGGCCGCGCTTCGGGAAGGGCAGCCGCTTTACCTGTTGCCCGACATGGACTTCGGCCCCGACGATTCAGTGTTCGTGCCTTTTTACGGCATACCCACCGCAACGGTCCCGTCTCTCTCGCGATTTGCACGCCTGGGCCGCGCCAAGGTGCTGCCCCTGTTGCCCCGGATCACTCCGACGGGCTATGAGGTGGAGGTGCTGCCTGCCTGGCCGGACTTCCCCAGCGATGACCCGGTGGCCGACACCGCGCGCATGAATGCGCAACTGCAGGACTACATCAACACCATGCCCGCCCAGTACTACTGGGTGCACAAGCGCTTTAAAACCCGGCCCGAAGGCGAGCCATCCCTGTATTGACGGCAGGCGGGTTGGGCCGAAATTTTAGGGAAATAGTCTTCCGGGCCAGGCGAAATCAGCGCGAACAGCTATTAAATCAATAGCAATTTAGCGCAAAAAATCCTCCAAGTGCGCCACCACCAATGCGGGCTGCTCGTGCACGATCCAGTGGGTTGCACCTTCGATGCGGCGTAAATCCATCTGCGGCACGTAGTCGCCCAGGCCTTCCAGCAGCGCGGGCGGCAAGGCTGTATCGTCCAGGGCCCAGAGCACCAGCGTCGGCAGGTGAACTTCCAGCATGTCCCGTGGAATGCTCACTGCCGCGGCGGCCGGGTCGTTGTGCGGCGGCCCGGGCCGCGGCGGTCGCAAGGGCGAAGCACGGTAGTAATTGCAGGGGCCTGTCAGGCCCTGGCGCCAGATTTCGCGGTATTGGTCCTTGACGGCTTCGGTCAGCCAGGCGTGCGGCCCATCGGCTGCGCCCATCTTGGTAAAAAAATCCCAGAGCCGCCGAAAATCGTCTTCAGCCAGCAATGCTTCAGCATCCGGGCGGATCAGGAAGTTCATGTAGGCACTGGCGGCTTGCTGTGCCGGTGAATGCTGCAGTTCGCGCAAAAAGGTGCCGGGATGCGGCGAGTTGATGATGGCCAGCTTTTTCATCAGCGCGGGGTGGCCCGCGGCCAGGTTCCAGGCCACCGCGCCGCCCCAGTCATGGGCCACAAGGCAAGCTAGTTGGCCCCCCTCCAGCGCAATCAGCGCTGCGATGTCCTGCACCAGGTGTTTGGGCCGGTAGGCTGCCACGTCCAGTGGTGCGCTGGAATGTTCAAATCCGCGCAGGTTGGGTGCCACACACCGAAAACCGCCGTTTTCGGGCCGCGCGAAGTGTTCCAGCAAGCCATCCCAGACAAAAGCGGCTTCCGGAAAGCCGTGCAGGAACATCAGGACAGGGCGGTCTTTTTCACCTGCGGTCCGGCAGGACAAGGTGATGCCGTGGGGCAATGCGTACAAGCGGGTGGCTATCATGTTGCTACTATTTTTATAGCTGCTTGCGCTCGTCCCTGTTGGGCTGGAGTCGGTATTTATCTGAAACCTCAGCGCTGGAGAGCTGTCTCAGTCATTGATCTCGGGCAGCTCTTCAGGCGCCGCTTTGGCAGGCTTTGCCGGTTTTTCGACCGATTTCTCTGCCGGATGGGCCCAGTCCCACAAATGCTGGGCCACTTCTTCGACACCGCGGCGCTTCAGCGAAGAAAAGAGTTTGACGTCTCCGCCGCCCGCCTGCAGTCGCACAATGGACAGCGCCTTGGCCGCTTCGGTCTTGTTGAGTTTGTCGGACTTGGTCAGCAGCACCAGGAACTTGAGGCCGTCTTCCACCCGTGGCCGGATCACGTCCAGCAGGATCTCGTCGAGCTCGGTCAGGCCCAGGCGCGGGTCGCACAGCAGCACCACGGCCTTGAGGTTGTCGCGCGTCTGCAGATAGTTGCCCATCACCTGCTGCCAGCGGTACTTGGCTTCCTTGGGCACGGCCGCATAGCCGTAGCCCGGCAGGTCGGCCAGCACGGCGTCCGTCACGCCCTGTTTGCCCAGGCTGAAGAGGTTGATGCTTTGGGTGCGGCCCGGCGTCTTGGAGGCAAATGCCAGCCGGTGTTGCTGCGTCAGCGTGTTGATGCAGGTGGATTTGCCGGCGTTGGAGCGGCCGACAAAGGCGATTTCAGGCACGTCGACACGGGGCAGGTGCTTGAGCTCGGGCGCTGTGGTCAGGAATTTGGCTGTGTGCAGCCAGCCCATCGCGATTTTGGGGTCGGGCGCGCCGGTTGCGGCTACAGGTTGTTTGGACGGAGAGGGTGAGGTCATGATCGGGCGGTCCCTGGAGATCGGTTGCACGCTACCGGCATGCGTTGGAGGGAGCAATGGCTTCGGGGACGGAACCCGGGAAGCGCTGAGGCGGTGCGGAGCTGCTGGCCCGTTGCCGCGGCAAGACCCGAATAATCGGGGGTGCCCTGAAGCCATTGTAAAATCAGAAAGTTATAAGTTTTGTGCGCCAACCAATTAAAACCCCCGATATGAAGCTGTTCGTTACTTCTCTCCTGGCCGCCTTGCTGGCCGTGCCTGCCGTGTCGTCTTATGCTGCCGGCGAAGCCGCACCTGCACACGGCGCCGCTTCGGCTCCCGCAGCAGCCCCGGCCAAGGTTGCCAAGCCTGATCTGGTCAAGGGCGAGGCCAGCTTCACCGCAGTTTGCGCCAGCTGCCACGGCGCCGACGGAAATTCCGGTACCCCTGCCAACCCCAAGCTGGCGCAGCAGCACCCCGAATACCTGGTCAAGCAGCTGCAGGAGTTCAAGGCCGGCAAGCGCAAGAACCCGATCATGCAAGGCTTTGCGGCGGCACTGTCTGAAGACGACATGAAAAACATCGCCTACTGGGCGACGTCCAAGAAAGCCAAAACCGGCTTTGCCAAAGACAAGGAACTGGTTGCTCTCGGCGAGCGGATCTACCGCGGCGGCGTGCAGGACCGCCAGATCGCAGCCTGCGCGGGCTGCCACAGCCCCACGGGCGCCGGCATTCCTTCCCAATATCCCCGCCTGAGCGGCCAGCATGCTGACTACACAGTGACGCAGTTGACGGCTTTCCGTGACGGCGGCCGAGGCAACAGCCTGCCCATGAGCCAGGTGGCTGCCAAGCTGAACGACCGTGAAATCCGCGCGCTGGCCGACTACATTGCCGGCCTGCGTTAAGCAAAGTACAGCAAAGGACTGGCAGGCGAGCGTTTTTTTTGCTGAAAGTACCCGCAGGCTGCCTGCAGTATTGAACCCAAGCCTCCAAAACCAATCACACCAAGGCGGGTCTTTCTGATGAAAGCCCGCCTTTTTTCTTTTTCCCTTCTTTTTCTGGTTCGCAGGCTTTCCTGAGCCAACCGCAGGTTCCATTTCAAGCATGACAGTTTCCACCGAGGGTATGAAGGTCAATTGGGGCTCCCGCAGCTGGCGGGCGGCGGTGGAGCTGCTGTCGTCCATGCGGTTTTCCATTTCGCTGCTGACGGTGATCTGCATCGCATCGATCATCGGCACGGTGCTCAAGCAGGCGGAGCCGCTGGGCAACTACGTGAACCAGTTCGGTCCGTTTTGGGCGCAGGTGTTCAGCCTGCTCAGCCTCAACACCGTGTATAGCGCCTGGTGGTTCCTGTTGATCCTGGCTTTTCTGGTGGTCTCTACTTCTTTGTGCATTGCGCGCAACGCCCCCAAGATCTTCGCGGACCTGAACCAGCTCAAGGAAAACGTCCGGGAGCAAAGCCTCAAGGCCTTTGGCCACCGTGCCGAGGCTGCATTGGCAGAGTCACCCGAAACGGCTGCGCGCCGCATTGGCCAGACGCTGGTGCAAAGCGGCTGGAAGGTGAAACTGCAGCAGCGCGCCGGCAACGGCTGGATGGTGGCGGCCAAAAAAGGCGCGGCCAACAAACTGGGCTACATCGCAGCGCACAGCGCCATCGTGCTGGTCTGCGTGGGCGGCCTGCTCGACGGCGACATGATCGTGCGCGCGCAGATGTGGCTGAACGGCAAGTCGATTTATGCCGGCGGCGGCCTGATTGCCGATGTGCCTGCCCAGCACCGGCTCAGCGACAAAAACCCGACGTTTCGCGCCAACCTGCTGGTGGCCGAAGGCACTCAGTCCAGCACCGCCATCCTGAACCAGCCGGGCGGCGTATTGCTGCAGGAACTGCCGTTTTCCATTGAGCTCAAGAAGTTCATCGTTGAGTATTACTCGACCGGCATGCCCAAGCTCTTTGCCAGCGACATCATCATCCACGACAAGGAAACCGGCGAAAAGATCCCGGCGCGGGTGGAGGTCAATCACCCGGCCAACCACCGCGGGATCGAGATTTACCAGTCGAGCTTCGACGACGGCGGCTCCAGCGTGACGCTCAAGGCCATTCCGATGGCCGCGGCCAGCAAGCCGTTTGAAATTCAGGGCACGATCGGCGGCTCCAGCGGCCTGACCAACGGGCAGGGCGATGGCGCCGAAAAGCTGACGCTGGAATACACCGCGCTGCGGGTCATCAACGTGGAAAATTTCGCGTCGGGCGGGAGCATGGGTTCCGGGGCCGATGTGCGCAAGGTCGACCTGCACCAGGCGATTGACACACGGCTTGGCGCGGCGAACAAGACCGTGACGCAAAAAGAGCTGCGCAACGTAGGCCCCAGCGTGAGCTACAAGCTGCGCGATGCATCCGGGCAGGCCCGTGAATTTCACAACTACATGCTGCCGGTCAAGACGGATCCGGCGGAAGACAGCCCGGCGGTCTACCTGATGGGCGTGCGCGAAACACCGTCCGCGCCTTTCCAGTACCTCCGGATCCCGGTGGATGCTGAAGGCGGCATGGAGACCTTTTTGCGGCTGCGCGCGGCGCTCGCCAATCCGGCGCAGCGTGAGCTGGCGGTCAGGCGCTACGCAAGCCAGGCCATTGGCCGGGAGCGGCCGGAGCTGACGCAGCAGCTTGCTGCGTCGACGTCGCGGGCACTGGCCCTTTTTGCCGGTGACGTTGCAGACGCAGCGGGCGCAGCGCAAGGCTCGACGGGCAAGCCCAAAACCGCTGCAGGCCTGCAGGCCATCTCTGATTTCATGGAGGCCAACGTGCCCGAGGCCGAGCGCAACCGCGCCGGCGAGGTGCTGATCCGTATCCTCAACGGCGCGTTGTTTGAGCTGACGCAGATGACCCGCGAGCAGGCCGGGCTCAAGCCGCTGGGCCAGGATGAAAAGACGCGGGCCTTTATGTCGCAAATGGTGCTGAGCCTGTCGGACGCCAATTTCTATCCCGCGCCCATGGCGTTTGAGCTGAAAGACTTCACCCAGGTCCAGGCCAGTGTGTTCCAGGTGGCGCGTGCACCGGGCAAGACCATCGTCTACCTGGGTTGCGCCTTCCTGATCCTGGGCGTGTTCGCCATGCTTTATGTGCGCGAACGCCGCGTCTGGGTCTGGCTGGCACCGCGCGGCGCAGGGGGCGGTCAGGCAGAAGATGGCAATGTTGCGGGTTCAATGCCAGAATCGGCCGAAGGCCACAGTCAGGCCACCATGGCCTTGTCGACCAACCGCAAGACCATGGACGGTGACAAGGAGTTTGAGATGTTGAAAACGAAACTGTTGCAGGCGCCTTTATGAATACCTCCACGATCAACCACACCGCGGTGAACACCACCACGCTGAAGGCCGGCGGCGACAGCACGCTGAGCCTGAACGAGGGCTATTTCGCCCGGCGCAATGTATTGGACTGGGTGTTTGCTGCGCTGGTCACCGGCGGCTTGCTGTATGCCTTCGCCCGCTACAGTGATTTCATGGATGTCTATGAAAAAGGCATCCTGTTCGCGGCCATTCCGGCGGCTATCGCCATGGGCTGGTTCTGGCGGCCGTTGCGGGTGCTGATGATGGTGGTCAGCGCCTTCGCGCTGCTGGGCATCGCGTCCTACCAGGGAGATCTGGCGCGCGCCGAACAGGTGTTCTGGCTCAAGTATTTCCTCTCCAGCCAGTCGGCCATTTTGTGGATGAGCGTGCTGTTCTTCATGAGCACGATTTTTTATTGGCTGGGCATGTTCGCAAGCGGCGCGACCAATGCGCAGGGCCATAGCAGCCATAGCGCCGTGCTCGAGTCGGTAGGTTCAAAAATTGCCTGGGCCGCCGTCAGCATGGCGTTGATCGGTACGCTGGTGCGCTGGTACGAAAGTTACCTGATAGGCGCAGATGTGGGACACATTCCGGTCAGCAACCTGTATGAAGTGTTCGTGCTTTTCTGCTGGCTGACCACCACCTTTTATCTCTATTTCGAAGCGCAGTACAACACGCGCACTTTAGGGGCGTTTGTCATGTTGGTGGTCAGCGCAGCCGTCGGTTTTCTGCTTTGGTACACCGTTGTGCGGGAAGCGCATGAGATCCAGCCGCTAGTGCCTGCGCTCAAAAGCTGGTGGATGAAATTGCATGTGCCGGCCAACTTTATCGGCTACGGGACTTTCGCACTCTCCGCGATGGTTGCGCTGACCATGTTGCTGAAAACCGCGACCAGCAAATCTCTGTGGATTGGCCTGGTTGCCTTGCCGACCGTCCTTGTTGTCTTGCCTTTGACGGCCGTGATGTTTTTCGGATCGGCTGAAATGGCTCCCGCCATGGGTAAGGCTCTGCGCATGGTCGTTCCCACCGTCATCTTCTTTGTGGCCGTCATTTGGGCGCGCAAGGCGATTAATGCGCACACACCGGATGCCGTCGTTATGGACGACCTGATGTACAAGGCCATCGCTGTAGGCTTTGCCTTCTTCACCATCGCCACGGTGCTGGGTGCCTTGTGGGCCGCCGAGGCCTGGGGCGGCTACTGGAGCTGGGACCCCAAAGAAACCTGGGCATTGATTGTCTGGCTCAACTACGCCGCCTGGCTGCACATGCGGCTGATGAAAGGGCTGCGCGGCACGGTCGCTGCCTGGTGGGCGCTGGTGGGGCTGGTCGTGACTTCCTTTGCCTTCCTGGGCGTCAACATGTTCCTCTCGGGCCTGCACAGCTACGGAACCTTGTAGCCGGCAGCAAGTCCTTGTAAGGTCGGGTTAATTCGCCGGCCGGGTTGAATCCCTGTAAGAAGTTGCTGCGTATTCAGACTAACCCTTAAACGGATTTCAAGGACCTCACATGCTCATCAGGACCCACGCCAGCGGCTTCGACCACCCCGTTCCCAGCGAGATCACGCCGCAGGGCATTTATCACGGCCGGCGCGACCTCATCAAACTGATGGCCACTGGCGCCGCAGGTGCTGCCATGGCCGGATGGGCCGGGCGCCAGGCGATGGCGCAAACGGTACAAAAACCCGGCAAACTGGCGGCGCTGGCCGGTGGCAAATCGGCGGTGGCCGGTGCGGTGACCATGGAAAAGATCACCGACTACAAAGACGCCTCTACCTACAACAATTACTATGAGTTCGGCACCGACAAGGCCGACCCCGCCAAGAACGCCCACACCCTGGTGACCAAGCCCTGGTCGGTGGCCGTCGAAGGCCTGGTCAAGCAGCCCAAGACTTTCACGCTCGAAGACCTGATCAAGCTGGCACCGCAGGAAGAGCGCATTTACCGCCTGCGCTGCGTCGAGGGCTGGTCCATGGTGATCCCGTGGGTGGGGTATTCGCTGTCGGAGCTCATCAAGAAGGTCGAGCCGCTGGGCAACGCCAAATACGTTGAATTCGTCACCCTGGCCGATCCCAAGACCATGCCGTTTGTGGGTTCCCGCGTGCTCGACTGGCCGTATGTGGAAGCCCTGCGCATGGACGAAGCCATGCACCCGCTGGCGCTGCTGGCCTTCGGCATGTATGGCGAAGTGCTGCCCAACCAGAACGGCGCGCCGGTGCGTATGGTGCTGCCCTGGAAGTACGGCTTCAAGAGCGGCAAGAGCATCGTCAAGATCCGCTTTACCGACAAGGAGCCGCGCACCGCCTGGAACAAGGCCGCTGCGCAGGAATACGGCTTTTATTCCAATGTGAACCCGGACGTCGACCACCCGCGCTGGAGCCAGGCCACCGAACGCCGTATCGGTGAAGACGGCCTCTTTGCCAAGAAGCGCAAGACGCTGATGTTCAATGGTTACGAAGCGCAGGTTGGCCAGCTTTACGCGGGCATGGACCTCAAGAAGAATTTCTGAACAATATGGCCCCCACGCTTGTCGCTTCGCGTACTGCGCTGCCCCCCGGGGGGGCCGCTGCGCCTGCGGCCCGGCAAAGCCGGTTCCGCGGCCCCTGCTGGTGTGAGGGGCATGGGGCGTTGCATCTCGACGAGAGTCGCTCCGATAGCGGATGGCTGTGATGGCAAGCTCGCAAAAATGGTTGCTGCATCCTGCTGCTAAACCAATGCTCTTCGCCGTTTGCCTGCTGCCCTTTGCGTGGCTCTTCTATGGCGCTTTCACTAACCAGCTGGGCGCCAATCCGGCCGAGGCGTTGATACGCGCCACCGGCGACTGGACATTGCGCTTTATCTGTATCGTCCTGACGGTCACGCCGCTTCGGGTCATCACCAGCACGCCTGCACTGGCGCGCTTTCGGCGCATGCTGGGGCTGTTCGCGTATTTCTACGTCGTCATTCACCTGCTGAGCTACAGCTGGTTCGACATGGGCTTTGACTTTGCCGATATTGCCAAAGACATCGCCAAGCGGCCTTTCATCCTTGTGGGGTTTTCGGCCTTTGTGTTGCTGACGCCCCTGGCGGCTACGTCCTTCAATGCGGCCATCAAAGCCATGGGTGCCAAACGCTGGCAGTGGCTGCACAAGCTGGTCTACCTGATTGCCGGCTTGGGGCTGCTGCATTTTTTCTGGATGCGCGCCGGCAAGAACAATTTTGCCGAAGTGTTCGTTTACGCCGCGATCATCGCCCTGCTGCTCGGCTGGCGTGTGCAGCAGTTCTTGAGGAAAAAGAGGCCAAAACCCATATACGACGTGCGCAACCAGCTATCATAATGATAGCGGTATGCGCTGATCGACGCTGATCCGATGAGGCACGTGCTTGCCCGGGCGTGGTTCCGGATTAGCCCGCTATCAGCTGTTCCTGCCGCATCTGGTCTTCAGCGCTTTCCCGCCGGCGTATGAGGTGCACTTCGCCACCGTCAACCAGCAGTTCAGCGGCCCGGCCACGCGTGTTGTAGTTGCTGGCCATGCTCATGCAGTACGCACCTGCCGACATCACGGCCAACTGGTCACCCGCTGCGACAGACAGCACGCGGTCGCGGCCTATCCAGTCGCCGCTTTCGCAGACCGGGCCCACGACGTCATATGTCGCCTCGGCGGCCGTGCCTTCCCGCAGGGGTGCGATGGCGTGGAAAGCCTGGTACATCGCGGGACGCGGCAGGTCGTTCATCGCCGCATCGACGATGCAGAAGTTCTTGTGCTCGCCCGGTTTGACATAGAGTACTTCCGTCAGGCAAACCCCGGCATTGCCGACCAGCGAGCGGCCCGGCTCGATCATCAGCTTTTTGCTGCCGTAGCCGCGTGCGTCGATCTTCGCGAGCAGCTGCTGCCAGAGCGCGTCGGCTTCGGGCGGGGTGTCGTTGTTGTAGTTGATGCCCAGGCCGCCGCCGAAATCGATATGTTCGAGCGGGATACCCGCAGCTTCAATGGCTGCCACCAGGTCGAGCACCCGGTCCATGGCGTCAAGGTACGGTGTGGTGTCGGTGATTTGCGAGCCGATGTGGCAGTCGATGCCGACGACCTGCAAGCCTTTCAGCGAAGCCGCGTGCCGGTAGATGCGCAGCGCGTCTTCGTGTGCCACACCGAACTTGTTGTCTTTAAGGCCCGTGGAAATATAAGGGTGCGTCTTGGGATCCACATCGGGATTGACGCGAATGCTGACGGGCGCACGCATGTCCATGGCGAGAGCCACCCCGGACAGCACATCCAGCTCGGCTTCGCTTTCGACATTGAAGCAGCCGATGCCGGCGCTCAGGGCCTGGCGCATTTCGCTGCGGGTTTTGCCTACGCCTGAAAAAATGATCTTCCGGGCCTCGCCACCAGCGGCCAGTACGCGGTTGAGTTCTCCGCCCGAAACGATGTCGAAGCCGCAACCCGCCCGGGCAAACGCCTGCAGGATGCCGAGGGACGAATTGGCCTTCATGGCATAGCAAATTTGCGCGTTGCGCCCTGCAAAGCCACGCTGGTAAGCCGCCAGCGCCGAAAGCATGGCCGCCTTGGAATACACAAACAGCGGCGTGCCGTGTGCCGCGGCCAGATCGCCAAGCCGGACATTTTCAACAAACAGCTCGGTATCGCGGTAAGCAAAATGGGGGTGGCCGGGGAGAGGTTGGCGGGTCATGAAGAATGGGCTTTGAAGCGGTTGGAGTTATTGGCAACTATCTTAAGGAGCGCAGGGCTTGCGCGCCATGATCAATTGACGGCCTGAACGGCCGGGCGCCTTTAGATTGAAGGCCCGGCCACCGGATGGCCTGAATCTTCAATGAATCGGCCAGGTTGCTGGTCAGCGAGCGGCTGACGCCGGCGTTGCAGGCGCGGCAGCCGGCGGCGCTGTGGTGGCCGTGGCCGGCACCTTCGGGGGAACTGGCAGGTAAAGCGCGCCTTTTTGTCCACAACCGGCCAGCAAGGCCACGCCGACCACAATTGCAGCAAGGCCATAGCGGGAGGCCGAAGCGCGGATGCGGCCTAAAATTTGAGCTGAAGAAACCATGATGGGATTGTAATGACGGACCTTGAATACCAGGATCTGGCCGAGAGTGCACTCAGGGCCGTTGAAACCGCCTGTGACCGTATCAATGATGAGACCGACGCGGACATTGATAACCAGCGCACCGGTGGCATGGTCACGCTGACTTTCTCCAACCGCAGCCAGATCATCATCAACCTGCAAAAACCCTTGCAGGAAATATGGATGGCGGCCAAGGCCGGCGGATTCCACTACAAATTCAGTGGCGGGCAATGGGCTGACACCAAGGACTCGAGCGAGTTTTTTGCCAATTTGTCTCGCTATGCCAGTGAGCAGGCCGGCCAGACATTGCTGTTCGCGGCCCCCGTGGAAGCAAATAAAGCGTAGCAGCAGAAGCTTGCAGGTGTGCCGTGATTGGCGTTGAAACAAAAAAGGGCTCCGTGGAGCCCTTTTTTGATGCGTTTCATCTCAGTTCTTGAACAAGTCCAGAATGCGCTTTTTCTCGTCCGAGGGTGGTAGCACCTGGATCGCGCCTGGCACTGCCGGCGTGGCGGCAGCTGCCGGGTCTTGTTGTATGCCCACCGTGCTGACCCCCGAGCCTTTGGCATATTCGCTGTAATACCACTCTCCGCCAACGTTGACGACACCTTCGGGCGCCGGGTATTCGGTCACCGGCACGCCCTTGAGGGCGTATTCCATGAAGTTGATCCAGATCGGCAGGCTCAGGCCTCCGCCGGTTTCCCGGTCGCCGAGTTTTTTCGGCGTGTCGTAACCCATCCACACCGCCGCCGTCAGAGTAGGCTGGAAACCCACGAACCAGGTGTCGATCGAGTCATTGGTGGTACCGGTCTTGCCGAAAAGGTCGGGGCGCTTGAGCGTGGCTTGCGCTTTGGCCGCCGTACCCGAGCGTGCGACTTCCTGCAGCAGGCTGTCCATGATGAACGCATTGCGCGCATCGATGGCCCGGGCCGATTCGTCCAGCACGGGTGGCTTGCTTTCCAGCAGGACTTTGCCGCGCTGGTCGGTGATTTTGGTGACCAGGTAGGGATTGACGCGGTAACCGCCGTTGGCAAATACCGAATAGGCGGTGGCCATTTGTATCGGGGTGACCGATCCGGCGCCCAGCGCCATCGTCAGGTAGGCGGGATGTTTTTCGGCCTCAAAGCCGAAGTGGGTGATCCAGTCCTGCGCATACGGGGCGCCGATAGCCTGCAGTATGCGGATGGAAATCATGTTCTTGGATTTCTTCAGGCCGGTCCGCAGACTCATGGGACCGTCGAAAG
Source organism: Polaromonas sp. P5_D5 (assembly GCF_054049435.1). Taxonomy (NCBI): domain Bacteria; kingdom Pseudomonadati; phylum Pseudomonadota; class Betaproteobacteria; order Burkholderiales; family Comamonadaceae; genus Polaromonas; species Polaromonas sp. P5_D5. Next base: position 1,342,745 of record NZ_JBFUMJ010000001.1, on the reverse strand, counting down.
TGCCGTCGTAGTTTTTGGGCTCCCAAGGCTGGCCGCCAGTGACGCCGGCGTCAAAAAACAGCGGGGCGTCATTCACCACGGTCGCTGGGGTAAAGCCCTTCTCGAGGGCAGCGGAGTAAATAAAGGGCTTGAAGCTGGAACCCGGCTGGCGCCATGCCTGGGTCACATGGTTGAACTTGTTTTTCTCAAAATCAAACCCGCCCACCAGCGCCCGGATGGAACCGTCGCGCGGATCAAGGGCCACAAAAGCGCCTTCCACTTCAGGCAGCTGGGTGATTTCCCAGGTGTTTTTCGGTGTTTTCGCCACGCGGATTAAGGCGCCGCGGCGAATCTTGATGTTGGGCCCTGCCTTGTCAGCCAGTCCGGATTGGGCGGGTTTCAGGCCGTCGCCGGTAATTTCAACTGTCTCGCTGTTCTGGCGCATGGCCAGAATCCGTTTGGGATTGGCTTCCAGCACGATGGCCGACATCACATCTCCGTTGTCGGGGTTGTCGGTCAGTGCGTCGTCAATCGCATCTTCCGTTTCCTGCGCATTGGCCGGAAGATCGATGAACTTCTCGGGGCCCCGGTAAATTTGCCGGCGCTCATAATCCATGATGCCCTTGCGCAAGGCCTTGTACGCGACCGTCTGGTCGGTGGCACGCAGGGTGGTATAGACATTCAGACCGCGGGTGTAGGTTTCGTCCCCGTACTGGTTGTAAACCAGCTGGCGGACCGTTTCAGCGACATATTCTGCGTGCACCCGGCCCGCGTCAGGCCCGGTCCTGACCTTGAGCTCTTCTTCTTTGGCGGCCTTGGCCTGTTCGGCGGTGATGAAGCCGTTTTCTTCCATCCGCTCGATGATGTAGAGCTGGCGGGCCCGGGCCCGCTTGGGATTGATGATGGGGTTGTAGGCCGAAGGCGCCTTGGGCAGGCCTGCCAGCATGGCTGCCTCGGAGATGGAGATGTTTTTCAGGGGCTTGCCGAAATAGGCCTCTGAGGCCGCGGCAAAGCCATAAGCCCGGTTTCCCAGAAAAATCTGGTTCATATAGATCTCAAGGATCTGGTCCTTGGTCAGCAGGTGCTCCAGCTTGAAGGTCAGCAGGATTTCATAGATCTTGCGGGTATAGCTTTTTTCGGCCGACAGATAGACATTACGGGCCACCTGCATGGTGATGGTGGAGGCGCCCTGGCTCTTGGCCCGGCCCACATTGGCAAAGCCGGCCCGGATCACGCCCAGGTAGTCCACGCCGCCATGCGAGAAAAAGCGGGCATCTTCGATGGCCAGAACCGCGTCCTTCATGACCTGCGGGATGTCCTTGATCGGGGTGAGGCTGCGGCGTTCTTCCCCGAATTCGCCAATAACCACCCCATCGGCGGAGTAAACCCGCAACGGCAACTTTGGCCGGTAGTCTGACAGGTCTGAGATATCCGGCAGGTTGGGGTAGGCAACCGACAGCGCTACAGCCACAAACAGCAAGACGGCGGCAACACCAGCCAGTAGCAGGCCGCCACTCCACAAAAAGAGCATGACCAGCCAGCGGGGGACGAGGGACTTTGCGCGACCTTGCTTGAGCGGGGCAGAGTTTGAATCAGAAGACGTGGGTGTGGAGGGCATGTAGACAATCGTAAAGTCGCGTCACCATTATAAAAATCCCGGGAAGCGGGTTGTGCGGGGTGTCAGGGCAAGGGCCATACTTTTACGTTTGCAGACAACGTTTTAGGGAACCTTGCAAACTCCTGGCCCGGTACGACCGTCTGCTTTTGACAACGTTCCAGATGTCCAAAACAGGAAAAATCCTTACTGCACAAAGAGCTTACTGCTACTATTCAAGTGATTTCTTAAGTATGCAGGGCTACATATTAGCCGTCATTTGGGGACCGCCTTGATCTCTCTGGGATCGTTATTCAACCGCCAACAACCCGCTTTGCTGGGTTTAGATATCAGCTCATCCAGTGTCAAGCTGGTGGAGTTGAGCCGTGACAAGGCCGGTAATCTGGTGTTGGATCGCTGTGCGATCGAACCGCTGGAACGAGGCTGGATTACCGATGGTAACGTCGAAAAGTTTGACGAAGTGGCCGACGCGGTGCGCCGGCTCGTCAAGAAAAGCGGAACCCGCACCAAGAATGTGGCGATGGCCCTGCCGGCTTCGGCGGTCATTACCAAAAAAATCATTCTCCCGGGCGGCCTCAGCGACGCAGAGCTCGAAATTCAGGTCGAATCCGAAGCCAATCAATACATTCCGTTCTCGCTGGATGAAGTCAGCCTCGATTTCTGCGTGGTAGGCCCGAGTGCTACCTCCAGTGGCGACGTTGAAGTGCTGATTGCTGCTTCGCGCAAGGAAAAAGTGCAGGACAGGCAGGGTCTTGCGGAAGCCGCCGGGCTCAAGCCTATTGTTATAGATGTGGAGTCGTATGCCTCCCGCCTGGCCACCGCCCGCTTGATTGAGAGCCTTCCCAACAAGGGCGTGGACACCATGGTGGCCCTGTTTGAAGTGGGTGCATTGACGACCAGTATGCAGGTCATCAAAAACGATGAAGTACTTTATGAGCGTGATCAGGCCTTCGGTGGAGCACAGCTGACGCAACTCATCATTCGGCAGTACGGTTTTTCCCCTGAAGAAGCAGAAAGCAAAAAACGCAGTGGCGATTTGCCGGAAGACTACGAATCCGGCGTGCTGAAGCCTTTTGTCGAGAGCATGGCGCAGGAAATCGGACGGGCCTTGCAGTTCTTCTTTACCAGCACACCGCACAACAAAGTTGACTATGTGATGTTGGCCGGCGGCTCGTCCGCCTTGCCAGGCCTGACCGACTCCGTCACCCAGCAGACTTCATTTGCCTGCGTGCTGGCAAACCCTTTTGAGGGAATGGAGCTCGGGGAAGGCGTACGTGAAAAGAAGATGCGGCGCGAAGCGGCATCCTACCTGACCTCTTGCGGTCTGGCTTTGCGGAGGTTTCTGCAGTGATTCTCGTCAATCTGCTTCCCCATCGCGAAGCTGCGCGCAAGCGCAGGCGCGAAGTATTTTTTGCCACGCTGGGTATGGCGGCCTTGATCGGCGGTCTTATTTGCGGCGCTGTTTATTCCTGGTACCTTGCCCAAATTGAGGGCCAGCGGGGAAAGAACAATTTTCTGAAAACGGAAATTACCCGGTTGGAAGGACAGATCAAGGATATTGCCACGCTGCAGGCGGAAATTTCCGCACTCAGGGCTCGCCAGAATGCCGTGGAAGACCTGCAGGGAAACCGCAATCTGCCGGTGTATTTGCTGAGCGAACTGGTCAAGCAGTTGCCCGATGGGGTGTATATCACCAGCATGAAACAAGACAATCAGGCCGTGTTTATCACTGGCGTCGCACAGTCAAACGAACGTGTTTCGGAATTGTTGCGCAACCTTGCTAACAACAGTGCGTGGTTAACCCGGCCGGAACTTGTAGAAATCACCGCCAGCACAGTCTCACTGAGTGCCCGTGACCAGCGCAGGGTATCCAATTTTTCAATGAAGATTGGTTTGAAGCGGGCCAGCGATCCGAAAACTGTTGGCGCCACACCGGCAAGCTCAGGGACAGTACCGGTGGTGTCGGGGGCGGCTGCCAAGCCAGCTTCTGCCGCTTCGGTGCCGGCCAAGGTATGAGGCGGAATGAACGAGTTTGACTATGGCAAAAATCTCTAAAAATTCCATCGACTTTGGAGCAATTCAAAGTAGTCTGAAGTCCCAGTTTACGGGCCTGGATCCCAATGATCCACCTTCATGGCCAGCACTTCCACGTTACCTCCTGTGCGTGGCCGTGACGATTTTTGTTGTCGTGGCTCTTTGGTTTGTATGGCTCAGCGCATCCGATGAGGAGTTGACCGCAGAGAAAGCCAAGGAAGTCAAGCTTAAGGAAGACTACACGGCAAAGCTTGCGCAGGCTGTCAATCTGGATGCGCTGAAGAAGCAGCGCGAACAGGTTCAACAATATGTAACCCAGCTTGAAAAGCAGCTACCGAGCAAGGCCGAAATGGACGCACTGCTTTCTGATATTAATCAGGCGGGTTTGGGGCGTAGTCTGCAGTTCGAATTGTTTCGCCCAGGTCAGGTTAGCGTGAAGGAGTATTACGCGGAATTGCCGATCGCTGTTCGAGTCACAGGCAGGTATCACGATATGGGTGCTTTTGCGGCTGATATTGCCAATCTTTCCCGCATTGTCACTCTGAATAATCTGACCATATCGCCCGGCAAAGATAGCACCTTGGTGATGGATACCACGGCCAAAACGTTCCGCTATCTGGACAATGATGAAGTAGCCTTGCAGCGCAAGAGCGCTCCTGGAGCCAAAAAATGAGTGCAGGAAAATACGCGGTAATTTTTTGCGGTTTGGCAGGGATTTTATTGGGCCTGTCCGGCTGTGGTTCCTCTGAACAGGAGGAGTTGCAGGAATGGATGACGCAGCAACGGAACGCTACCAAGCCTAAGGTAGATCCGCTGCCGGAGCCCACTAAATTTTCACCTCAGTTGTATGGCCAGGAAGGTTCCATAGAGCCTTTTAGCATTCAAAAACTGACACAGGCACTGAAACGTGAATCCAATCAGGCGACGGCCAACGCCGCCCTGATCGCACCTGAACTGAGCCGACGAAAAGAACCATTGGAGGCATATCCCCTGGATGCTATTGCCATGGTGGGTAGCCTGATCAAGGTTGGCCAGCCAGTTGCGCTGGTACGAGTGGACAACCTGATTTATCAAGCCCGCGTAGGGAATTACCTGGGCCAAAACTACGGCCGGATCACCAAGGTCACTGAAACAGATCTCGCCTTACGCGAGATAGTGCAAGACGCCGCGGGTGAGTGGATAGAGCGGACCGCGACTTTACAGTTATTAGAGGGATCAAAATGAACAAGCAGACACCGGCACTAGAGACGCAGGAAAAAAAGGGCCGCCTGCAGCTTTTGTTTGGGCGTGTGTTGCGTTGTGCTTCGCTCAGTCTGGCATTTTCTGTAACTGCCGCTCCCTTGCTGGCGCAGGCACAGAATGCCATCCAGGCTGTTTCCGGATCAGTTCAGGGCGGTGCAGAGGTCATTCGAATCGATTTGGCAGAACCTCTGGCTGCGGTACCGACGGGTTTTAGTATCCAGACGCCAGCGCGTATAGCACTTGATTTTCCCGGGGTTGGTAACTCCATGGGACGATCTGCAGTGGACCTCAACTTGGGAAATCTGCGCTCGGCGAACGTCGTGCAGGCGGGTGAAAGAACCCGTGTAGTACTGAATCTAAAGGTGCCAACGGCGTATAAGGCTGAGATTCAAGGGAAATCGTTGTTGATTACCCTCGATTCAGTGGCGGTGGCTGCGCCCTCCGCTACTACACCGCCAGTGTTTGCTGAAAATCGCAACACCGACACATTGCCCTTGAAGGACATCGACTTCCGTCGTGGCGTTGAGGGTTCTGGCCGTATCGTTGTGGACCTGCCCAATAACCAGGTTGGCGTGGATATACGCCAACAAGGCCAGACTTTGGTGGTTGAGTTCCTGAAAACCGCATTGCCAGAAGGACTTCGCCGTCGTCTGGATGTGGGCGATTTCGGAACACCAGTGCAAACCGTCACCACATTTCAAACGGGGGATAAGGTCCGTATGGTGGTCGAGCCCAAGGGCGCCTGGGAACACAGTGCGTATCAAAGTGATAACCAGTTTGTCCTGGAAGTGCGCCAGCAAAAAATTGACCCAAGCAAGCTGACGCAAGGACCTGGGTATAACGGTGAGAAGCTATCCCTGAATTTTCAGAACATTGAAATTCGCTCCCTTCTGCAGGTGATTGCAGACTTTACGAACTTCAATATCGTGACGTCGGACTCGGTTACCGGTGCGGTAACGTTGCGTCTGAAAGATGTTCCCTGGGATCAGGCACTGGACATTATTCTTCAGGCCAAGGGACTGGGCATGCGCAAAACAGGCAACGTCTTGTTGATCGCACCCAAAGACGAACTTGCAGCCAAAGACAAGCTGGAACTGGAGTCAAAGAATGCGATTCAAAGTCTGGAAACGCTCCGGACCCAGGATTTCAAGCTTAACTATGCAAAAGCTGCAGATATTGCGGCAGGGCTGTTGGGCTCCGGTGCCGGTGCTACAAAGATACTGTCTGCGCGAGGCAGCGTGATATCGGAGGCGCGCACCAATCAATTGTTCGTTACCGACATACCATCGCGACTTGAACAGGTGCAGGCGCTGATCGCGAAATTAGACGTCGCAGTCCGTCAAGTGTTGATTGAAGCTCGTATCGTTGAAGCGTCGGATTCCTTCGGTAAATCTCTGGGCGTGCGGTTAGGGGGTCGACCTTTCACCCAGGGTAATAACACCGCTTTTGGCGGGTCGTATAGCCCGACAGTTGCAGGAACTACTGCAGGTGAATTCGTGAGCCTGCCTGGTGTGGGCCAAAACGGATTCAACGCAAGTACGTTTGCCATTTCTTTGTTCAATGCCGCAAAGACACGATTCCTTAATCTTGAGATTTCTGCATCTGAAGCAGATGGCAAGACGAAAATTGTTTCCAGTCCACGTGTCGTGACTGCTGATCAGGTGAAGGCTCTGATTGAACAGGGTACAGAGCTTCCCTATCAACAGGCGACTTCCAGCGGTGCCACCGCTATTGCCTTTCGAAAGGCAAACTTGAAGCTCGAAGTCACTCCGCAAATAACGCCGGAGGGGAACATCATCCTTCAAGTGGACGTGAACAAAGATAGCGTGGGACGTGAAACAGCGAACGGATTCGCGATTGATACCAAGCATATTCAAACGCAGGTACTGGTGGAAAATGGTGGAACCGTGGTCATTGGCGGCATTTTTGAGCAAAATGATCGTGACAATGAAACCAAAGTCCCGCTTTTGGGCGACATCCCCGGTGTTGGCAATTTGTTCAAACAAAGAACGCGATCTGCCACGAAGTCTGAATTGCTGGTGTTCATCACGCCCAAAATGCTGACTAACGGATCTGCCCTGCGTTAATTCCGACCACCCGTCTGATCGCCTTGGGCGAGTTCGAGGGCGGTAGGTAAAGAAGGCGTCGTGCTGAAGGACTGCGCGTGGGACTGCCAGTCCTCTGCGTAGTTGCTTGGCATGCTTCTGGGCAACCTTTCCTCCATATCAATTGAATGCACATCCGTTGAGAATCGCCTGCGTGGGCTTGCCTGGGTCGGGGAAATCCACCGTCGGCAGGCATCTTGCCCGAAGAATGGGGTTGCGGTTCATTGACTCGGATCAGGTGATAGAACAACGTATCGGTTGCTCTATCCGTGAGTTTTTTGAGCGCGAAGGTGAAGACGCATTTCGCGACATCGAGCAACTGGTCATCGATGAATTGACTCAGGGTGAGGTTTGCGTACTCTCCAGCGGCGGCGGGGCTGTGCTGCGCCCCGCCAACCGGCAACATCTTCGGGAGCGGGCGCAGGTGGTTTACCTGCATTCCATCCCCGAAGAGGTTTTTCGCCGTTTGCGGCATGACCAGAACCGCCCCTTGCTTCAGGTGGCCGATCCGCTGGCGCGGCTCAGGGATCTTTACGCCGCCCGTGACGCCCTCTATCGGGAAACGGCACACTATGTCATTGAAACAGGCCGCCCTTCAGTCTCTACGCTGGTCAACATGATCCTGATGCAGCTGGAGCTGGCAGGCGTGATGGCTCCGCCTCCCGACCGGCCATAACCGTTGGCAAGCCTTGGAAAGGGTGGAAGCCTCTACACTTCTTCCATGCAAGAAAATTCCTCTTCCGCCGTTGCGACAATCCGGATTGATCTGGCCGAACGCAGCTATCCGATCGTCATTGGCAGCGGGCTTCTGGGAAGCAGCAATACCTATCAGGACGTGCCCAAAGCCGCGACGGCGCTGGTGGTGTCAAACACCACCGTGGCACCGCTGTATGCCGCGCAACTCACCCGGGCGTTGCAACAACGCTATGACAAGGTGCTGCTGGTCACCTTGCCGGATGGTGAAGCCCACAAGGACTGGCCAACCCTGCAATTGATTTTTGATGCGCTGCTGGAAAACGGCTGCGACCGAAAGACGGTGCTGTTTGCCTTGGGCGGTGGCGTGGTCGGCGACATGACCGGCTTTGCCGCGGCCAGCTACATGCGCGGCGTACCATTTGTGCAGGTGCCCACGACATTGCTGGCCCAGGTGGATTCCTCGGTTGGCGGCAAGACGGCGATCAACCACCCACTGGGCAAAAACATGATCGGTGCGTTCTACCAGCCCTTGCAGGTGGTGTGCGACCTGGATGTTCTGGCGACGCTGCCCTCTCGCGAACTGAGTGCGGGCCTGGCCGAGATCATTAAATACGGCCCCATTGCCGACATGGCATTCCTTGAATGGATCGAGACTAACCTGGAAGATCTGCTCGCCAGGGAGCCCGTGGCCATGGCCCACGCCATCCAGCGCAGTTGTGAGATCAAGGCATGGGTTGTAAGCCAGGACGAGCGGGAGTCGGGCTTGCGGGCCATCCTGAATTTCGGTCACACCTTCGGTCACGCGATTGAATCCGGTCTGGGCTATGGGGAATGGCTGCATGGCGAGGGTGTGGGCTGCGGCATGGTGATGGCCGCGCATCTGTCAGAGCGTCTGGGCCTGGTTGACAAGCCTTTTACGGAACGCCTGACCAATCTTGTCCGACGATGCGGCCTGCCGGTGCGAGGACCTGTGCTGTCAACCACCGACAATGCCGGCCGCTATCTCGAACTGATGCGCATCGACAAAAAATCCGAAGCGGGTGAGATAAGGTTTGTTGTGATCGACGGCCCCGGGAAGGCAGCCGTTCGCAGTGCGCCGGATGCCATGGTGCGCAGTGTCATAGATATGTGCTGTGAATAAGCGGCGGAAAATATGGAAGAGGTACCTGAAATTGCTATCAATTCAGGAGCTGCTTGCGCTTGTGAGGTATGGGATTCCGGTCATTTTTATGTTTAATTCATGAATCTCCAACCCTACGCCTGTGACCCTTCGCGTTCGCGCGGCCGCCGCTTTGCCGAGCCTGCTGCGCCAACCCGGTCCGAGTTTCAGCGCGACCGCGACCGTATCGTGCACTCCACCGCTTTTCGGCGCCTGGTGTACAAAACCCAGGTGTTTCTGAATCACGAAGGTGATTTGTTTCGCACCCGGCTGACTCATTCGCTGGAGGTCGCCCAGCTGGGAAGGTCCATCGCCCGCACGCTTCAGCTCAATGAAGATCTCGTGGAAGCCATTGCGCTGGCGCATGACTTGGGCCATACGCCGTTCGGCCATGCGGGCCAGGATGCCTTGAACGCATGTCTGAAAGCCTGTAACCCAGACAGCGCAGGCTTTGAGCACAACCTGCAAAGCCTGCGCGTGGTGGACTCCCTTGAGGAGCGCTATCCGGCGTACAACGGGCTGAACCTGACCTTTGAGACGCGAGAAGGAATCCTGAAGCATTGTTCCAGGCGCAATGCACGCCATATTGAAGCCCGCGAGCCGGACGGTGTTGCCCGCCGGTTCGTAGAGCCCGCTGACGGGCCGCGCTGGCAGCAACCCGGTCTGGAAGCACAACTGGCCAATCTTGCGGACGAAATAGCCTACAACGCACACGATATTGACGACGGCGTGCGCTCCGGCCTGTTAAGCCTGGAGCAACTGGAGGGTGTCGAGCTGTTCGCGCAACACTGCCGGGAAACGCAACTGGCGCACCGGGCGTTGAAAGGCCGGCGGCTGCTGTTCGAGACCATACGGCGCATGCTCAGTGCGCAGGTCTATAACGTGATGGATGCGACATCGCTTGCGATTTACAAGGTTGCCCCTGCCAGCGTGGACGAAGTTCGCAGGCATCCGGCGCTGGTGTGTTTTACCGAAGAAATGGCGACGCAGTCTGCATCCCTCAAACGTTTTTTGCTGCGAAACCTGTACCGCCACCCGAAAGTGGTGGAAACCACGCAGGCTGCCAAGCAGGTAGTTCGTGATCTGTTCGAAGCCTATATGGCCGACCCGGCCCAGATGCCGCAGGCTCACATCGACCGGTTTGACGGCATTGATGCCCCCCATGCGGCGGGCGCAAAACCCGAGAGGGTGGTCGCCGACTACATTGCCGGCATGACAGACCGCTTCGCCGCCAAAGAGCATGAACGTCTTAAGGGGCGCGCAGCCTTTCCGGTCTAAGTGGAGTTGTGGCCGCCCATCGCAGCAAACAACGTGACTGAGCCCCGGCCAACAACAACCCCGAGCCCGAACGCGGCCTGGTACGTGATGGCTGCCGGTGTGGTGGCCGCCCTTTACGTGGGCAAGCTGCCGCCTGCGCTGCCTGTGCTGGGAAAGGTATTGGGCGTGACATTGCTGCAGGCCGGATTTCTGCTGTCGCTGGTGCAGCTGGCGGGTATGGTGCTCGGGCTGCTCATCGGGCTTGTTGTGCAGCGTGCCGGCCTCAAGCGCAGCATGGTGGCCGGGCTGCTGGTGTTGTCCGGTGCCGGCCTGTTGGGCGGCGTGTCTCCCGATGTGCATTGGCTGCTGACCGCACGTGTATTCGAAGGGCTGGGATTCCTCTGGGTGGTGTTACCGGCCCCAGCCCTGATCCGCCAGCTGGTGCCACAAGAGCGACTCAACGGCATGCTGGGAGTCTGGGGCGCCTACATGCCGCTGGGCGCCTCTCTGGCATTGCTGGGAGGCCCCATGATCATCGGCCTGGCCGCACCTGACTGGGGTTGGCGAATCTTGTGGTGGCTTCTGGCCGCGCTGGCCGCAGTGCTGGCTTTGCTGGTCGCGTGGCAAGTTCCTGCACAGGGGCATCTGCATGATGGCATGTCCCCCCGGCAATCGCCGGCTCCTCATTTCCGTGGCGGAGATATTGTCCGCGCGACGCTGCGGTCGCGCGCAGCCTGGTACATGGCTGTTGCTTTTGCGATGTACTCGGGACAGTGGCTTGCTGTGGTCGGTTTCCTGCCGTCCATCTACACCCAGGCTGGCGTGAGCGGTGTGTGGGTGGCATGGCTTACGGCGCTTGCTGCTGCCGTCAATATCATCGGCAACGTCGCGGCAGGCAGGCTGCTGGAGCGTGGTGTACGACCGGTGGTTCTGCTTGGCGCAGGCTTCCTGTCGATGGCTGGAGGTGCCCAGCTCGCATTTGCCGTGCAACTGTCCCCGGAAATACAGTATGTGGCCATACTGGTCTTTTCGATGGTGGGCGGCCTGATCCCCGCAACGCTGTTTAACCTGGCCATCCAGCTTGCGCCCCGCCGTGATGCCGTGTCGACCACCGTTGGCTGGGTCCAGCAGTGGTCGGCGCTGGGGCAATTTGCCGGTCCTCCGCTGGTTGCCTGGGTGGCCAGCACTGCGGGAGGATGGCAATGGACGGGTTGGCTTGCGACGGCCGGCTGCGCCATCGCCCTCGTGTTGGCGATCTTGCTTCATCGTCTGCCTGGATCTGCCCGCCAACGCACTTGAACGGGCGTATGTTGGCGTCCCATGCGCATAGGCTTATGACGTGTTGGCATTTCCACGGTGGTTTTTGGAGGTTGCACAGATTACGCTGAGGGCTTGCGCACAATTTGTGACATTTCTTCGGAATATTGAGCGCATGCTGAGGTACGGGCATCAAACCTGCTTTGGCTATTTCGTCTCTCAAAAGGTGTTCTCATGGGTTTCAATCGACGTCAACTAATTCTGCGCGGGGTTTCCGCGGGCGCTGCGGTAGCAAGCCCTGCGCTCTGGGCTCAAAGCAAAACCAGCCGCAAAATCGTTCTTGGCCAATCGGTGCCCTTGACAGGTGCAGCCGACCAGATCGGCCTGGCGTATCTGAATGGGGCAAAGATTTATTTCGACGCCATCAATGCAAAGGGCGGTGCCGGCGGTCACAAGATCGAAGTCAAGACACTCGACGACGGCTACAACCCGGCCAAGGCTGCCGCCAATGCCAAGCAGTTGATCGACGAAGGCGTCGACGCGCTGTTCGGCTTTGCCGGAACAGCCAGCTGCGACGCCGCGTTTGCCGCTTCCAAGGCATCCGGGGCGCTCTTTTTCGCACCTTTTGCAGCATCGGATGCGTTGCATGATCCTGCGCTGGCAAACATCTTTCATGTGCGCCCGGCGCTGGCTGACGAGGCCTACAAAATTGCACGCCACTGCGCCACCCTCAACCAGGACCGTATCGGTGTATTTGCCGAAGATGACGCCATGGGGCGGGGCGGCCTTGCCGCGGTGAACCAGGCCCTGATCGACCTGAAGCGCCCAGCCATCGTTGGCAGCGCCCTGTCGCCGGTCAACAGCGACAAGGTCGATGCTGCCGTGGCGCAGCTGATGAAGGCGCAACCCCAAGCCGTTATTCAGGTCAGCCTGTTCAATTCCTCGGCGGCTTTCATCCGCAAGATGCGCCAGGCCGGGTTTGGCGGTCAGTTCCTCAATTTCTCCGTGGTGGGGATTGACCCGCTGTTCAGCGCGCTGGGCAAAGAGATCGGCGGGGTTGTTATCTCGCAAGTGGTGCCTTCGCCGCGCAGCACCGGCACGCCCATCATCAAGGAATACCTGGATGTGCTGAACCAGACCGACCAGACGCCCAGCTATGAAAGTGTTGAGGGCTATATTGCGGCCAAAACGTTTGCCGAAGGCGTGCGCCGCAGCGCGGCCGGCAGCGGCAAGCCCGACCGGGCAGGCCTGCAAAAGGCGTTTGAAACCATGACCGACTACGACGTGGGGGGCTTTCGCGTCAACCTGCGCCCGAAGAAATACGAATCGGTGCGGGCGATTGATCTCGTCACCATCACGCCTGACGGCAAAGTCGTTCGTTAAGCGCCCTTGTTCCGGGGCGTTCTAACAGCGCTTCGATGGACTCGCAGCAGGCGGAAAAAATCGGGGTCAGATTCCTTTTATCATGATGCAAACTCTCGGTATTGCATTCCATGGCCCGCCTTCCCCGTCTGACGCTCCCCGGTTACCCGCACCACATCATTCAGCGGGGAAATAACCGGCAAGCTGTCTTTTCTTCGGCCGCCGACCACCAGGTGTTTTTGGCGTTGCTCGAAGAAAGCGCCCGCAAGTTCGGCGTTGCCCTGCATGCGTACGTGCTGATGGACAACCATTTCCATTTACTGGCGACGCCTTCCGCAGCGGACAGCCTGCCGCAGATGATGCAAGCTGCCGGGCGGCGCTATGTGCGTTACTTCAACGACAGCCAGGGCCGCTCCGGCACCTTGTGGGAAGGGCGTTACCGGGCCACCGTGATCGAGGCCGAGCGCTACCTGCTGGCGTGCATGGCCTATATGGACCTCAATCCAGTCCGCGCGGGACTGGTGGCCGAGGTCAAAGACTATCCGTGGTCCAGCTACGGCCATTACGCAGGCCTGCGGGTCGACGGCCTGCTCACGCCACACCCGATGGTCTGGGCATTGGGCAACACGCCGTTCGCCCGTGAAGTGGCCTACGCCGGACTGGTGCGCGCCGGCATCACGCTGGAGCAGCAAGACCAGCTGACCCGATCCGCCCTGAGTGGCTGGGCCCTGGGTGGAGATGGCTTTTTGGCGGAGTTGCAAAAGCGCACAGAGCGCCGTGTCACCAGGAACCAGGCGGGACGCCCACCCCTGCGCGTGGCTGAGGGCCCGGATGATGAATAACTTCATATTTATCAAGGCTTGACGCGCTTGACTTTAATATGTCCCCAATTTATTGTTGATTAAATTAATCGACATTTAATTGGAATCTGACCCCATTTAAACCACTTGGCATTGTTGTTGCAATGCAATATGCTCCCATTCCCTGCGAAAAATTATGAACCTTGCGGATGGAAGCGTTGCCATGCCTTTTCTAAGGCCGCGCGGCACCGCCGTCATCCCCAACTGACGAGGAATTGCCATGACCACGGCTGCTGAAATCAAACATTTTGAAGAAAACGGTTTGTACTCCGGTGCAAACGAACATGACGCCTGCGGCGTCGGCTTCGTGGCGCACATCAAAGGGCACAAAAGCCACGCCATCGTCCAGCAAGGCCTGAAAATCCTCGAAAATCTCGACCATCGGGGTGCAGTGGGCGCTGACAAATTGATGGGTGACGGCGCCGGCATTTTGATTCAGCTGCCCGACGCGCTGTATCGCGAAGAAATGGCCAGCCAGGGCGTGCAGCTGCCGCCGCCCGGTGAGTACGGCGTCGGCATGGTGTTTCTGCCCAAAGAGCACGCATCCCGCCTGGCGTGCGAGCAGGCGCTGGAGCGCGCCGTCAAGGCTGAGGGCCAGGTGCTGCTGGGCTGGCGCGACGTGCCGGTCAACCGCGACATGCCCATGTCGCCCACCGTGCGCGAAAAAGAGCCCATCCTGCGCCAGATCTTCATCGGTCGCGGCAACGATGTGATCGTGCAGGACGCGCTGGAGCGCAAGCTGTACGTGATCCGCAAAACCGCCAGCGCCGCCATCCAGAACCTGCGCCTGACGCACAGCAAAGAATATTACGTGCCCAGCATGTCCAGCCGCACGGTGGTCTACAAAGGCCTGCTGCTGGCCGATCAAGTGGGCACCTACTACCGCGACCTGACCGACCCACGCTGCGTCTCGGCACTTGGCCTGGTGCATCAGCGCTTTTCCACCAACACCTTCCCCGAGTGGCCACTGGCCCATCCCTACCGCTATGTGGCCCACAACGGCGAGATCAACACCGTCAAGGGCAACTACAACTGGATGAAGGCGCGTGAAGGCGTGATGTCCTCGCCAGTGCTCGGCGCCGACCTGCAAAAGCTCTATCCGATCAGCTTTGCCAGCCAGTCCGACACCGCGACCTTCGACAACTGCCTCGAGTTGCTGACCATGGCCGGCTATCCCATCAGCCAGGCCGTGATGATGATGATCCCCGAGCCCTGGGAGCAACACACCACCATGGACGAGCGCCGCAAGGCCTTCTATGAATACCACGCCGCCATGCTCGAGCCCTGGGACGGCCCGGCCTCCATCGTCTTCACCGACGGCCGCCAGATCGGCGCCACGCTGGACCGCAACGGCCTTCGTCCTTCGCGCTATTGCGTGACCGACGACGACCTGGTCATCATGGCCTCCGAATCCGGCGTGCTGCCGATTCCCGAGCACAAGATCGTGCGCAAATGGCGCCTTCAGCCCGGCAAGATGTTCCTGATCGACCTCGAACAGGGCCGCATGGTCGACGACGAGGAAATCAAGGCCACGCTGGCCCACAGCAAGCCCTACAAGCAGTGGATTGAAAATCTGCGCATCAAGCTGGACGACGTGGCCGGCAAGGCCGCCAAGACCTCTCCGGTCACTGTGCCCGCGGCTTCGAACCTTGCCCTGCTTGATCGCCAGCAGGCCTTTGGCTACACGCAGGAAGACATCAAATTCCTGATGTCCCCGATGGCCGCCAACGGCGAAGAAGCCACCGGTTCCATGGGCAACGACAGCCCGCTGGCCGTGCTGTCCAACAAGAACAAGCCGCTCTACAACTACTTCAAGCAGTTGTTCGCACAGGTGACCAACCCGCCCATCGACCCGATCCGCGAAGCCATCGTGATGTCGCTGGTGTCCTTCATCGGCCCCAAGCCCAACCTGCTGGACATCAACCAGGTCAACCCGCCGATGCGGCTGGAAGTCAGCCAGCCCGTGCTCAACGTGGCCGACATGCAAAAGCTGCGCGATATCGAGTCGCACACCCAGGGCAAGTTCAAGAGCTACACCCTGGACATCACCTATCCGCTGGCCTGGGGCCATGAAGGTGTCGAGGCCAAGCTGGCTTCGCTGTGCGCCGAGGCGGTCGACGCGATCAAGGACGGCAAGAACATCCTGATCATCAGCGACCGCGGCATCAGCGCCACGCAGGTTGCCATTCCGGCCTTGCTGGCTCTTTCCGCCATTCACCAGCACCTGGTGAAAGAAGGCCTGCGCACCACGGCCGGCCTGGTGGTCGAAACCGGCTCCGCCCGCGAAGTGCACCACTTTGCCGTGCTGGCCGGCTACGGCGCCGAAGCCGTGCACCCCTACCTCGCCATGGAAACGCTGGCCGAGCTGTCCAAAGGACTGCCGGGCGACCTCAGCACCGACAAGGCCGTCTACAACTACACCAAGGCCATCGGCAAGGGCCTGTCCAAGATCATGTCCAAGATGGGCGTGTCGACCTACATGAGCTACTGCGGCGCGCAACTGTTCGAGGCCATCGGCCTGAACCGTGACACCGTGGCCAAGTTCTTCACCGGCACGGCCAGCCAGGTCGAAGGCATGGGCGTGTTCGAGATCGCCGAAGAAGCGCTGCGCATGCATCGCGCCGCCTTCAGCGACGACCCGGTGCTGGCCAACATGCTGGACGCCGGCGGCGAATACGCCTGGCGCGTGCGTGGCGAAGACCACATGTGGACGCCCGACGCGATTGCCAAGCTGCAGCATTCCACGCGTTCCAACAACTGGAACACCTACAAGGAATACGCCCAGCTGATCAACGACCAGAACCGCCGTCATATGACGCTGCGCGGCCTGTTCGAGTTCAAGATTGACCCTTCCAAAGCCATCCCGATTGATGAAGTCGAGCCGGCCAAAGAGATCGTCAAGCGCTTTGCCACCGGCGCCATGTCGCTGGGCTCCATCAGCACCGAAGCCCATGCCACGCTGGCTGTGGCCATGAACCGCATCGGCGGCAAGAGCAACACGGGCGAGGGCGGTGAAGACCCGAACCGTTACCGGCAAGAGCTCAAAGGCATCCCGATCAAGAAGGGCGAGACGCTGAAAAGCGTGATCGGCCCTAAGCAGGTTGAGGTAGATTTGCCGCTGCAAGACGGCGACTCGCTGCGCTCGCGCATCAAGCAGGTGGCGTCCGGCCGATTTGGCGTCACGGCCGAATACCTGGTGTCGGCCGACCAGATCCAGATCAAGATGGCGCAGGGCGCCAAGCCCGGCGAAGGTGGCCAGCTGCCCGGCGGAAAAGTCAGCGAATACATCGGTTCGCTGCGTTACTCGGTGCCGGGTGTCGGTTTGATCTCGCCACCGCCGCACCACGACATCTACTCGATCGAAGACCTGGCCCAGCTGATCCACGATTTGAAGAACGTGAACCCGCGCGCCAGCATCAGCGTCAAGCTGGTGAGTGAGGTCGGCGTAGGAACCATTGCAGCGGGCGTGGCCAAGGCCAAGTCCGACCACGTGGTGATTGCCGGCCACGACGGCGGCACGGGTGCTTCGCCCTGGTCGTCCATCAAGCATGCCGGCTCGCCCTGGGAAATTGGCCTGGCCGAAACGCAGCAGACCCTGGTGCTCAACCGCCTGCGCGGCCGCATCCGTGTGCAGGCCGACGGCCAGATGAAAACCGGCCGCGACGTCATCATCGGCGCGCTGTTGGGCGCCGATGAGTTCGGTTTTGCCACCGCACCGCTGGTGGTTGAGGGCTGCATCATGATGCGCAAGTGCCACCTCAACACCTGCCCTGTTGGCGTGGCCACACAAGACCCGGTGCTGCGCCAGAAATTCAGCGGCAAGCCCGAGCATGTGGTCAATTACTTCTTCTTTGTCGCCGAAGAGGCGCGGCAGCTGATGGCGCAGCTCGGCGTGCGCAAGTTTGACGACCTGATCGGCCGCGCCGACCTGCTCGACACGCAAAAAGGCATCGAGCACTGGAAGGCCAGTGGCCTTGATTTCGCCCGCCTGTTCTACCAGCCCAACGTGCCGGCCGACGTGCCGCGTATGCACGTCATGGAGCAAGACCACGCGCTCGAAAAAGCGCTGGACGTGCGTCTGATCGAAAAGTCCAAAGCTGCGATTGAAAAGGGCGAAAAAGTCCAGTTCATCGAGGTGGCGCGCAACGTCAACCGCACCGTCGGCGCCATGCTGTCGGGCGAGCTGACACGCCACCATCCGCAAGGCCTGCCCGACGACACGCTGCGCATCCAGCTCGAAGGCACGGGCGGCCAATCTTTCGGCGCCTTCCTGGCCAAAGGCATCACCATGTACCTGATCGGTGACGCCAACGACTACACCGGCAAGGGCCTGTCGGGCGGCCGTATCGTCGTGCGCCCGAGTATCGACTTCCGCGGCGACGCGGTGAAGAACACCATCGTCGGCAACACCGTGCTGTACGGCGCGACCACCGGCGAAGCCTTCTTCAGCGGCGTGGCCGGTGAACGTTTTGCCGTGCGGCTCTCGGGCGCCACGGCGGTTGTTGAAGGCACGGGTGACCACGGTTGCGAATACATGACGGGCGGCACCGTCGCGGTGCTGGGCAAGACCGGCCGCAACTTCGCCGCCGGCATGAGCGGCGGCGTGGCTTATGTGTATGACGAAGATGGTTTGTTCGCCACGCGTTGCAACACTTCCATGGTGTCGATGGACCGCATCGTCACCACGGCCGAGCAGCACACCCATGACAAGGCCGACTGGCATGCCGAACAAAGCGATGAGGAATTGCTCAAGCGCCTCTTGCAAGACCACAACCGCTGGACCGGCAGCAAGCGCGCGCGCGAGTTGCTCGACAACTGGAGCGAGTCACGCCTGAAGTTTGTGAAGGTCTTCCCGAACGAATACAAGAAGGCGCTGATTGAGCGCAAGGAACGCCGCCTGGAAGCCGCGACCGAAACCACACGGGTCCAGGTCGCCACCAACCAGGAAGCGGTGGCGGCCAAGTAAGGCTGCTGAAGCTCTCACGCCACCTTACGTTTGCTATTAAATTTATAGCTGCTTGCGCTCATTCTTAAAGGGCTGGCGGCATAAAACGCTTAAAAGAATTGCACAGGACGCATCATGGGAAAAATCACCGGCTTCATGGAATACGAGCGCATCGAAGAGGGCTACAAGCCCGTGCCGGAGCGCCTGAAGAACTACAAGGAATTTGTCATCGGGCTGGACGACGCGCAGGCCAACAAGCAGGCCGCGCGCTGTATGGACTGCGGCACGCCGTTTTGCAACAGCGGCTGCCCCGTCAACAACATCATTCCAGACTTCAACGACATGGTGTTTCGCGCCGACTGGAAAAACGCCATCGACACGCTGCACAGCACCAACAACTTCCCCGAGTTCACTGGTCGCATCTGCCCGGCACCCTGCGAAGCCGCCTGCACGCTGAACGTGAATGACGACGCCGTCGGCATCAAGTCCATCGAGCACGCCATCATCGACCGCGCCTGGTCCGAAGGCTGGGTCAAGCCTGTGATGCCCAAGCACAAGACCGGCAAGAAGGTTGCCGTGGTCGGCTCCGGTCCCGCCGGCATGGCCGCCGCGCAGCAGTTGGCGCGCGCCGGCCATGAGGTGACGCTGTTTGAGAAGAACGACCGTATCGGTGGCCTGCTGCGCTACGGTATCCCTGACTTCAAGATGGAAAAGGTCCATATCGATCGCCGCGTCGAGCAAATGAAGGCCGAAGGCGTGAACTTCCGCACCGGCGTGATGGTGGGCAGCCTGCCCAAGGACTCCAAAGTCACCAACTGGGCCAAAGAAAGCATCACCCCCGAGCAGTTGCAAAAAGACTTCGATGCCGTGATCCTCACGGGCGGCGCCGAGCAGTCGCGCGACCTGCCCGTGCCCGGCCGCGACCTCGACGGCGTTCATTTCGCGATGGAATTTTTGCCCCAGCAAAACAAGATCAACGCCGGTGACAAGGTCAAAGGCCAGCTGCGCGCCGACGGCAAGCACGTCATCGTGATTGGCGGCGGCGACACCGGTTCCGACTGCGTGGGCACCAGCAACCGCCACGGCGCGGTCAGCGTCACCCAGTTTGAACTGATGCCCCAGCCGCCCGAGGAAGAAAACCGCCCCATGACCTGGCCTTACTGGCCGATCAAGCTGCGTACATCTTCCAGCCACGAAGAAGGCTGCGAGCGCGAGTTCGCCATCTCCACCAAGGAACTGATCGGCGAAAAAGGCAAAGTCACGGGCCTGAAGACCGTTCGTGTCGAGTGGAAAGACGGCAAGATGGTGGAAGTGCCAGGCTCCGAGCAAACCCTCAAGGCCGACCTGGTGCTGCTGGCCATGGGCTTTATCTCGCCGGTGGCGTCGGTTCTGGATGCGTTCGGCATCGAAAAAGACAACCGTGGCAATGCCAAGGCCCATACAGACTTCACCGGCGGCTATGCCACGAATGTGCCCAAGGTGTTTGCCGCCGGCGACATCCGCCGTGGCCAGAGCCTGGTGGTATGGGCGATTCGCGAAGGCCGTCAGGCCGCGCGCGCGGTCGACGAGTTCCTGATGGGCTTTAGCGACTTGCCGCGTTAATCGCCGCACCCGGCCTTCGCAAATCGCCCCAAGGGGCGGTTAAGTAAACCCCAAGCTCGCGCTTGGGGTGCGCGTAGGCCGTCAGGCCGCGCGCGCGGTCGACGAGTTCCTGATGGGCTTTAGCGACTTACCCCGCTAAGCGTCGCACCCTGCCTTCGCAAATCGCCCCAAGGGGCGGTTAAATAAACCCCAAGCTCGCGCTTGGGGTGCGCGTAGGCCGCCAGGCCGCGCGTGCGGTGGACGAGTTCCTGATGGGCTTTAGCGACTTGCCGCGTTAATCGCCGCGCCCGGCCTTCGCAAATCGCCCCAAGGGGCGGTTAAATAAACCCCAAGCTCGTGCTTGGGGTGCGTAGGCCCCGCCAGGCCGCGCGCGCGGTCGACGAGTTCCTGATGGGCTTCAGCGGCCTGCGTCGCTAAGTGCAGCGCCCGGCGTTTATAAATCGCCAAAAAGGGGCGATTGAGAGGCCCAAGCTGGTGCCCGAATTGCGTGAAATGGTGCCAAACCTCCAGAAATCACCCAATTGGCGTGACGGTCCGTTGCGCTTTGCGCACATCTGCCTGGTTGGGAAATAACACCGAAAAACCCGGACGCTATCAAAAAAATAGCTGCTTGCGCTGGATAGTCGCGGCTTGCGGCCACTATCTGCCCGATAAAGCGGCAGCCTTTTTGGGCTACCCGCGCTGCTTTAGGCCGCACAGCCCAAGGTTTTTGGTTTCCGTTCAGGGACTGTATAAGGGCAAACCCCGTATCATTCGGTATTACTTACCCAAGCCAACACACCTGCTGGCCTGTCTTTTCTCCTTCAATGCCCGATATTTCCGCTTCATCATTGGTTGAGTTCAAGGATGTGACGTTTTCGTATCCCGGCTCCGCCGGTGATCGCGTCATCCTGGACAAGGTCACGCTGTCCGTGCCTCGCGGCAAGGTTACCGCGCTGATGGGCGCTTCAGGAGGCGGCAAAACCACCGTCCTGCGCCTCATCGGCGGGCAGCAAAAGGCTGTCAGCGGCGCTGTGCTGTTCGACGGCAAGGACGTTGGCAAGCTGGCCCAGGCGGAACTCTACGCCGCGCGACGCCGCATGGGCATGCTGTTCCAGTTCGGTGCGTTGTTCACCGACCTGAGTGTTTTCGACAATGTGGCGTTTCCCTTGCGCGAGCACACCGAATTGGGTGAGGCCCTGATCCGCGATATCGTGCTGATGAAACTCAATGCGGTGGGCCTGCGCGGCGCGCGGGACCTGCTGCCCAGCGAAATTTCGGGCGGCATGGCCCGGCGGGTCGCGCTGGCGCGGGCCATTGTGCTGGACCCGGAACTCATCATGTACGACGAACCGTTCTCCGGGCTCGATCCGATCTCGCTCGGTACCGCCGCGCAGCTCATACGCCAGCTCAACGATACGCTGGGCATTACCAGCGTGGTGGTGTCGCATGATCTGGAAGAAACCTTCCGCATTGCCGACAAGGTCATCATCCTGGCCAATGGCGGCATTGCGGCGCAGGGCACACCTGACGAGGTGCGTCGCTCCACCGATCCGCTGGTGCACCAGTTCGTCAATGCGGAAAGCGAAGGCCCCGTGAAATTCCACTATCCGGGCCCCACTGTGGATGCCGATTTCGGCAACCCGGCGGCCAAATCAGGGAAGCGCGCATGAGCCGCTATAGCCCTGTCGCCCTGATTTCCGGCCTCGGTTTTTCCGTGCGCAGCCAGCTGGCCGAGCTGGGCTACGCCGCGCGGTTGATGTCCCGGCTGGTGGCCCTCACCGGCCCCGCCCTGGCCCGCTTTGGCCTGGTGCGCGACCAGATTTTCTTTTTGGGCAACTACTCGCTGGCCATCATTGCCGTGTCGGGCCTGTTTGTCGGTTTTGTGCTGGGCCTGCAGGGCTACTACACGCTGCAGCGCTATGGCTCGGCAGAAGCGCTGGGCTTGCTGGTGGCGCTCAGCCTCGTTCGCGAACTCGGGCCTGTGGTCACTGCTTTGCTGTTTGCTGGCCGCGCCGGCACGGCGTTGACGGCCGAAATCGGCCTGATGAAAGCCGGCGAACAGCTCTCAGCCATGGAAATGATGGCGGTGGACCCGGTGCGGCGCATCCTGGCGCCCCGTTTCTGGGGCGGCATCATCGCCATGCCCCTGCTGGCTGCCGTGTTCAGCGCCGTGGGCATCATGGGTGGCTGGCTGGTGGGCGTGGTCATGATCGGTATTGATGCGGGCTCCTTCTGGAGCCAGATGCAGTCCGGTGTCGATGTCTGGCGCGACGTAGGTAACGGCATCATCAAGAGTTTTGTGTTTGGCGTCACCGTCACTTTTGTGGCCTTGCACCAGGGTTTCGAGGCCCAGCCGACGCCTGAGGGCGTGTCGCGCGCGACCACGCGGACCGTGGTGGTTGCATCGCTGGCCGTGCTGGGGCTGGATTTCCTGCTGACCGCCTCGATGTTCAGCCTTTAAAACCGTCTTCATACATTTTTAATTCCCCCATGAGAAAATCCTGCTTCCCAGTGTTTGCCTTGGGTGAACCCCGCAAGGACAAAACAGCCCGGAATGGCGAAGACGCCGGACCAGGCCACTGAAAGAAAACGATGCAACGTTCCAAAAATGATCTGTGGGTGGGTTTGTTCGTGTTGATTGGCGGCGCCGCCATCCTGTTTCTGGCGCTCAAGTCCGCGAATCTGCTCAGCCTGAATTTCGATACCTCCTACAAGGTGACGGCGAAATTCGACAACATTGGTGGCCTCAAGCCGCGAGCCGCGGTCAAAAGCGCTGGCGTGGTAGTGGGCCGGGTTGAAAATATCACTTTCGACGACAAGTCCTACCAGGCCAGCGTCAATCTGGCCATGGAAAGCCGTTACGTATTCCCGAAAGACAGCTCGCTGAAGATTTTGACCAGCGGATTGCTGGGCGAGCAGTACATCGGCGTGGAGGCCGGTGGGGACGAGAAAAATCTTGCCGCAGGGGACGTGGTCAAAAACACGCAGTCTGCCGTGGTGCTTGAGAATCTGATCAGCCAGTTTTTATATAGCAAGGCGGCAGACAGCAGTTCCGGATCAGGGTCTGCGCCGCCATCAGGGACGCCAGAAAAAAAATGACAGCAGAAATCACGATGAAAAAACCGGCCGGCTGGGCTGCGGCAGTGCTTGCACTGGCACTTCTCCAGGGGTGTGCTACCGGTCCCAATGCGAGCCCGTCCGATCCGCTGGAGCCGTTCAACCGGACCATGTTCAATTTCAATGATGGTGTGGACCGCGCCGTCGTCAAACCCGTGGCAACCGCGTACCGGGATATCACGCCTGCGCCTGTGCGCACCGGTGTCACCAATTTCTTCGGCAACATTTCCGACGTGTGGTCCACCGTCAACAACCTGCTCCAGGGTAAAGGCCAGGCTTCTGTCGAAAGTTTTTTCCGCGTCACGACCAATACCATCTGGGGCGTGGGCGGCATTTTTGACGTTGCCAGCGATCTGAAGATTCCCAAGCACTCGGAAGATTTTGGCCAGACGCTCGGCGTTTGGGGTGTGGGCTCGGGCCCCTACCTCGTGCTGCCTTTGCTGGGCCCTTCTTCCGCGCGTGATTCGGTAGGTTCGCTGGTTGATTACCAGGGCGACCTGGTAAGCCGGATCGACAATGTCCGTGCCCGCAATTCCCTGACGACTTTGCGCTTGGTGAATGCCAGGGCCAACGTGCTCGGGGCCGGTGATGTCCTGGACCAGGCCGCACTCGACAAATACAGCTTCACCCGCGAAATCTACCTGCAGCGCCGCCGTAGCCTGATAGGCGGGACTTCGGTGGAAAAAGAGGAACGTTACGATTTGCCGGAAGGCACATCGGCCGCCCCAGCGGCACCAGCCTCCGCCGCCAAATAGCGTCCTGCCGGGTGTGAACAGGGGTCAAAAGGCTGTTGATTGCAAACAATATTTACAAGACCGCCGTAAAACTTCATTCACAGCCCGGAAACCATCCCGCAGAATAACCATCGAACCATCGGTTGCAACAGTGACGTATCCGTAGAGGTACAGCAATTTCCGCAACCGCATGCTTCGTCATAGAAGGAAAATCATGAAACGTAGAACACTTGGCCATTTATTTACCGCCGCCCTCAGCCTGGCCCTGATGGGGTCCGCACCGTTCGTTCGCGCAGCCGATGAGGCACCCGATGCCCTGATCAAGCGCGTTTCGGCCGATGTGCTGGACAACATCAAGACGGACAAGGCTGTAAAAGCCGGTGACCTCACCCGGGTGCTCGCGCTCGTCGACAGCAAGATCATGCCCAATGTGAACTTCACGCGCATGACGGCCTCTGCCGTCGGCCGCAACTGGCGCCAGGCCACGCCTGAGCAGCAAAAGAAGCTTCAGGACGAGTTCAAGGTCCTGCTGATCCGCACCTATTCCGGCGCGCTGGCACAGGTCAGCGACCAGAGTGTCAATGTCAAGCCGCTGCGCGCGGCTCCGGAAGACACTGAAGTCGTCGTCCGCACCGAAGTTCTGGGCCGGGGCGACCCAATCCAGCTGGACTACCGCATGGAAAAAACCGCCACGGGCTGGAAGATCTATGACCTCAATGTGTTGGGCGTCTGGCTGGTGGAAACCTACCGCACCCAGTTCGCCCAGGAAATCAGCGCCAAGGGCGTTGATGGCCTGATCGCGTCTCTGGTTCAGCGCAACCAGTCCAATACCGGCGCAGGCGCCAAGAAATCCTGAGCGGCAACTGCGCCATGCTGACACTCCCTTCCGCCTTGACCCATGCGGTGGCTGCCGGTTTTTCTCACGGCCTGAAGCAGGCCGTGTTGTCGCAGCCGGGCGGGGTGGTGGTGGATGCGAGCGCACTCACCGAGTTTGATTCTTCCGCTCTGGCCGTCCTGCTTGAATGCCGCCGTGAGGCGCTGGCCGCCGGCAAGGGGTTCACGGTCACCGGCTTGCCTGTCCGCTTGCGCCAGCTGGCAGGCCTTTATGGCGTGGCGGAGCTGGTGCCTGCCACGGCCTGAGCCGTACCGCTGCGGCACCGGCCGCCCCCAGGGCATTCAGGTACCCGCCGGGATAAAACGGCGCCAGCCCTTAAAATGATGGGCTAATGCCAGCGATCTCATTTCAGTCCGTCTCCAAAACCTATTCCTCTGCGCGAAGCCAAACAGGTCCCATTGTCCGGGCGCTTGAC
Organism: Polaromonas sp. P5_D5; assembly: GCF_054049435.1. Classification (NCBI taxonomy): domain Bacteria; kingdom Pseudomonadati; phylum Pseudomonadota; class Betaproteobacteria; order Burkholderiales; family Comamonadaceae; genus Polaromonas; species Polaromonas sp. P5_D5. Next base: position 1,317,489 of record NZ_JBFUMJ010000001.1, on the reverse strand, counting down.
GACGTCAGTTTTGACATCCGGCAGGGTGAGTTTTTTGGGCTGCTCGGTCCCAACGGCGCCGGCAAAACCTCTCTCATCAGCATACTCGCCGGCCTTTCGCGTGCCAGCAGCGGCCGGGTCCTGGTGCATGGCAGCGACGTGCTCACCGACTATGCCAATGCAAGGCGAAAGCTCGGCGTCGTACCCCAGGAACTGGTGTTCGACCCCTTTTTCTCCGTGCGCGAGGCGCTGCGCATCCAGTCCGGCTATTTCGGCATCAAACGCAACGACGACTGGATCGACGAACTGCTGGTCAGCCTGGGGCTGGCCGACAAAGCCAATGCCAACATGCGCCAGCTCTCCGGCGGCATGAAACGCCGCGTGCTGGTGGCGCAGGCGCTGGTGCACAAGCCGCAGGTCATCGTGCTCGACGAACCCACCGCCGGCGTTGATGTGGAACTGCGCCAGACGCTGTGGCAGTTCATCGCCAAACTCAACAAGCAGGGCAGCACGGTGCTGCTCACCACGCACTACCTCGAAGAAGCCGAGGCTTTGTGCAGCCGCATCGCCATGCTCAAGCAGGGGCGGGTGGTGGCGCTGGCTCAGACTTCCGAGCTGCTCAAGGCAGCTTCGTCGAACGTGTTGCGCTTCAAGATCGACAGCGAATTGCCGGTGCACCTGGCCGCGCAGGCCCGTATCACCGGGCGCATCGTGCAGTTCCCGGCGCACAACGCCAATGAAATCGAACAATACCTCGCGGCCATCCGTGAGGCGGGGCTGGTCGCGGAAGACGTTGAAATCCGCAAGGCCGACCTGGAAGATGTGTTCCTGGACGTAATGAACAAAAAGCCGGCCGGAGAAGCCACCGAACTGAATTTAATGGGAGTGGCAACATGATCGCGTTCATCCGGGGAAGGGCCGTGCGCCGCGCCGGGCCGCCCCAAGCAAGCACAGCCCCCTCGGGGGGCAGCGTAGTACGCGAAGCGACAAGCGTGGGGGCTTTTGAATGACTGGCTGGCAAACACTGCTCTACAAGGAAACCCTGCGCTTCTGGAAAGTGGGTTTCCAGACGGTCGGAGCCCCGGTGTTGACCGCCGTGCTCTACATGCTGATCTTTGGCCACGTGCTGCAGGACCAGGTCAAGGTTTACGACCAGGTCAGCTACACCGCCTTCCTGGTGCCCGGACTCGTGATGATGAGCGTGTTGCAGAACGCATTTGCCAACAGCTCTTCCTCGCTGATCCAGAGCAAGATCATGGGCAGCCTGGTGTTTGTGCTGCTCACGCCGCTGTCGCATTGGCACTGGTTTTTTGCGTACGTCGGCTCGTCCGTCGCGCGTGGCCTGCTGGTGGGTACCGGCGTGTTTGCCGTCACCGTATTTTTCGGCCAACCCGCCTTTGTGGCGCCGCTGTGGATTGTGCTGTTTGCGGTACTGGGCGCTGCCATGCTGGGCGCGCTGGGCGTCATCGCCGGGCTGTGGTCTGAAAAGTTCGACCAGATGGCGGCCTTCCAGAATTTCGTCATCATGCCCATGACCTTCCTGAGCGGCGTGTTTTATTCGATTCACTCGCTGCCGCCTTTCTGGCAAAAGGTCAGCCACCTGAATCCGTTTTTCTACATGATTGACGGGTTCCGTTACGGATTTTTCGGCGTCAGCGATGTTTCGCCCTGGCTGAGCCTGGGTATCGTGACCACCGCGCTGCTGGTCGTAAGTGGTGTCGCGGTCAACATGCTGCGCACAGGCTACAAAATCAGACACTAGAGATATGGCCCCCACGTTCGCGCACTTCGTGTCGCTCCCGAGGCCTTGCAGGCCGCGGCTCGCGAGACGCTTCGCCTCTGTCGCCCGTCCAAGCCTGCGCAGGCAGGCTTGGAGCCGCGGGCTCCAGCCCCTCGGGGGCGCTGCGCCTGCGGCCTGGCAAAGCCAGTTCCGCGGCCCCTGCTTGCGAAGACACTCGTCTCATGCCTCAATAGAAAACTTATGACCAGCGAAGAACTTCAATCCATCATCACCGCAGGCCTGCCGTGCGAACATATCGAACTGTCGGGCGACGGCCGCCATTGGTACGCGACAATCATCTCCAGCGCCTTTGAGGGCCTGCGCTTGATCCAGCGCCACCAGAAGGTGTACGCCACGCTGGGTGGCCGCATGCAGACCGACGAAGTGCATGCGCTGTCGATGAAAACGTATACGCCCACCGAATGGGCCAACAACAACACGCAATAAGAACATGGACAAATTACTCATCAGGGGCGGCAAATCACTCGCCGGCACGGTCGAAATTTCCGGTGCCAAGAATGCCGCGCTCCCGGAACTGTGTGCAGCCCTGCTGACAGCCGACACGGTGACGCTGCAGAATGTGCCGCGCCTGCAGGATGTGGCCACCATGCTCAAGCTGGTGCGCAACATGGGTGTGCAGGCCGAACGCAGCCAGGACGTGCCCAGCACCGTGGTGCTCAATGCTGGCGGCCTGAGCTCACCCGAAGCCCCTTATGAGCTCGTCAAAACCATGCGCGCTTCCGTGCTGGCCCTCGGCCCGCTGCTGGCGCGCTTTGGCGAGGCGACCGTGTCGCTGCCCGGCGGCTGCGCCATTGGTTCGCGGCCGGTCGACCAGCACATCAAGGGTATGCAGGCCATGGGCGCTGAAATTGCCGTGGAGCACGGCTACATGATCGCCAAGCTGCCGGCTGGTCAGAAGCGACTCAAGGGCACCAGCATTACCACCGACATGGTGACGGTCACCGGCACTGAAAACTTCCTGATGGCGGCCAGCCTGGCAGAAGGCGAAACCATCCTGGAGAACGCCGCGCAGGAGCCCGAGATTGGCGACCTGGCTGAAATGCTCATCAAGATGGGCGCAAAGATTGAAGGCCACGGCACGCGCCGCATCCGCATTCAGGGTGTCGAGCGCCTGCATGGCTGCACCCACCAGGTGGTGGCCGATCGCATTGAAACCGGCACCTTTTTGTGCGCGGTGGCCGCTGCCGGTGGTGACGTGGTTTTGAAGCATGGCCGAGCCGACCACCTCGACGCGGTGATCGACAAGCTGCGCGAAGCCGGCGCCGTGGTAACGGCGGGCGAAGGCTTTATCCGCATCCAGGCCAGCGGCCGAATGAAGGCGCAATCCTTCCGCACGACTGAATACCCCGGCTTCCCGACCGACATGCAGGCGCAGTTCATGGCGCTGAACGCCATCGCACAGGGCAGCAGTACGGTGACCGAGACGATTTTTGAAAACCGCTTCATGCACGTCAACGAGATGGTGCGCCTGGGCGCGAAGATTCAGATCGAAGGCAAGGTCGCGGTCATGGAGGGCGTTGAAAAGCTGTCGGGTGCCACCGTGATGGCCACTGATTTGCGCGCCTCCGCCAGCCTGGTGATTGCCGGTCTGGTGGCCGAAGGTGAAACCATGGTGGACCGTATTTACCATCTGGATCGCGGCTACGACCAGATGGAAGCCAAGCTGCGCGGAATCGGTGCCGACATAGAGCGAGTCAAAGCATGATCACGCTTGCTTTATCCAAGGGCCGCATCTTCGACGACATCCTGCCGCTGCTTAAAAGCGCCGGCATCGAGGTGCTGGACGACCCGGAAAAATCCCGCAAGCTGATCCTGGACACCAACCAGCCCGGCCTGCGTGTGGTGCTGGTGCGCGCCACCGACGTGCCCACCTATGTACAGTACGGCGGTGCCGATCTCGGCGTGGTCGGCAAAGACACGCTGATCGAATCCGGCAGCCAGGGCCTGTACCAGCCGCTCGATTTGCAAATCGCCAAATGCCGCATCAGTGTGGCCGTGCGCGAGGGCTTTGACTACGCCGCCGCCGTGCGCCAGGGCTCGCGCCTGAAAGTGGCCACCAAGTACGTGGCGATTGCCCGCGAGTTTTTCGCCACCAAGGGCGTGCACGTCGACCTGATCAAGCTCTACGGCAGCATGGAGTTGGCGCCGCTCACAGGCCTGGCCGACGCCATCGTCGACCTCGTCTCCACCGGCAGCACGCTCAAGGCCAACCACCTGGTCGAGGTCGAACGCATCATGGACATCAGCTCGCACCTCGTTGTGAACCAGACTGCGCTCAAGCTCAAGCAAGAGCCCATCCGCAAGCTGATAAACGCTTTTTCTGCCGCCACCTCTGCACCTTCCCTTAAATCTTGATGCTATGAAATTAATAGCTGCTCCCGCTCGTCTGTCAACGGTTTCAGCTGATTTTGAGGCTGAATTCAAGGCGCGCCTGCATTGGTCTGCCGACACCGATGCGGCCATTGAGCAACGCGTGGCCGACATCCTGGCCGATGTGCAGCAGCGCGGCGATGCGGCGGTGCTGGAATACACGGCGCGCTTTGATGGCCTGTCAGCTGCGTCGATGGCTGGGCTGGAACTGACGCAGGCGGATTTCAAGGCCGCATTTGATGCCATTCCCGCTGCCCAGCGCGAGGCCCTGCAGGCCGCAGCCGCCCGGGTGCGCAAGTACCACGAGGCACAGAAGAAGGCATCGGGAGAGAGCTGGAGTTATCGCGACGAAGACGGCACGCTGCTGGGCCAGAAGGTCACGCCGCTGGACCGGGTGGGCATTTACGTTCCGGGCGGCAAGGCTGCCTACCCTTCCAGCTTGCTCATGAACGCCATCCCCGCCCACGTGGCTGGTGTGCAAGAGATCATTATGGTGGTGCCAACGCCTGTGCGCGGCAGCGTAGCCACGGGCGGCTCAGGCGACCAGGCGGCGTCGAGCAAAGGCGAGCGCAATGAGCTCGTGCTGGCCGCCGCCTATGTGGCCGGGGTCACCCGCGCCTTCACCATCGGCGGCGCGCAGGCCGTGGCCGCGCTGGCCTACGGCACGCAAACCGTGCCCAAGGTCGACAAGATCACCGGCCCCGGCAATGCTTACGTGGCCAGTGCCAAAAAGCGCGTTTTCGGCACGGTGGGCATCGACATGATTGCCGGCCCGTCTGAAATTCTGGTGCTGGCCGATGGCAGCACGCCCGCCGACTGGGTGGCCATGGACTTGTTCAGCCAGGCCGAGCATGATGAGCTGGCCCAAAGCATCCTGCTGTGCCCCGACGCCGCCTATATCGATGCCGTGCAGGCTGCGATTGACCGGCTGCTGCCCGAAATGCCGCGCGCCGAGATCATCGCCAAGTCCCTCACCGGCCGCGGCGCGCTGATCCACACCCGCAGCATGGAAGAGGCCTGCGAGATCAGCAATCGCATTGCCCCCGAACACCTCGAAGTCTCCAGCCACGACCCGCACAAGTGGGAGCCTCTGCTCAAACACGCCGGCGCGATCTTCCTGGGCGCCTACACCAGCGAATCGCTGGGCGACTACTGCGCCGGCCCCAACCACGTGCTGCCCACCAGCGGCACGGCGCGCTTCAGTTCGCCACTGGGTGTCTACGACTTCCAGAAGCGCTCCAGCCTGATCGAAGTCAGCGAAGCCGGTGCGCAAGTCCTCGGCAAGATCGCCGCAGAACTCGCCTATGGCGAAGGCTTGCAGGCGCATGCCCGCGCCGCCGAGATGAGAATGAAAAAATGAACGCAGCAAGCGACAAGTCAGACCTCTCCTCACCAGCCGGGGCCGCGGAACCGGCTTTGCCGGGCCGCAGGCGCAGCGCCCCCTCGGGGGGCAGCGTAGTACGCGAAGCGACAAGCGTGGGGGCCCACATCTTTCGCCAGGACGTGCAGTCCATGCATGCCTACGCCATCCAGGACTCGGCCGGCATGGTCAAGCTTGATGCCATGGAGAACCCGCACCGCCTGCCGGCATCGCTGCAGGCCCATCTGGGCCAGCGTCTGGGTGCGCTGGCATTGAACCGCTATCCGGATGGCCGCGTGAATGATCTGCGCAAGGCCCTGGCCGACTATGCGCAGATGCCCGAGGGCTTCGACATCATGCTGGGCAACGGTTCGGACGAGTTGATCTCGCTGCTGGCCATGGCCTGCGATGTGGAAGGGGGCTCCATATTGGCGCCATTGCCGGGCTTTGTGATGTACGCCATGAGCGCGCAGCTGCAGGGTCTCAAATTCATCGGCGTGCCGCTGACGGCCGACTTTGAGCTCGACCAAGCCGCCATGCTGGCCGCTATTGCCGAACACCAGCCGTCCATCATTTACCTGGCCTACCCGAACAACCCGACGGCCAACCTGTGGGACGACACGGTGATTGAAAAGATCATCGAAGCCGTGGGCGAACAAGGTGGCCTGGTCGTGATGGACGAGGCCTACCAGCCGTTTTCCAGCAAAAGCTACATCGACCGCATCGCCAGGCACAGCCATGTGCTGCTGATGCGCACCCTGAGCAAGTTCGGCCTGGCCGGCGTGCGCATCGGCTACATGATGGGCCCGAAAGCGCTGATTGCCGAGATCGACAAGGTGCGCCCGCCCTACAACATCAGTGTGCTCAACTACGAATGCGCGCTGTTCGCGCTGGAGCACCAGGGTGAATTCGCCGCCCAGGCCGCGGAGCTGGTGGCTCAACGTGCTGTGTTGCTGCAGGCCCTGGCCGGCATGGCGGCCAGGGGCGTCAAAGCCTGGAAAAGCGACGCCAACATGATCCTGGTGCGGGTGCCTGATGCGGCCAAAACCTTTGAAGGCATGAAATCGCGCAAGGTCCTGGTCAAAAACGTTTCTAAAATGCACCCATTGCTGGCCAATTGTTTGCGCCTGACGGTCGGCACCGCGGACGAGAACGTGCAAATGCTGGCGGCGCTTGAAAAATCCCTATGACCACCCCTACCCACGCTCCCCGCATTGCCGAGGTTTCACGCAACACCGCCGAAACCCAGATCATCGTCAAGCTCAACCTGGACGGCACCGGTAAAGCCAGCCTTTCCACGGGCATAGGCTTTTTCGACCACATGCTGGACCAGATCGCCCGCCACGGCCTGATCGACCTCGACATCCAGGCCAAGGGCGATTTGCACATTGACGGCCACCACACGGTGGAAGACGTGGGCATCACGCTGGGCCAGGCCGTGGCCAAGGCTGTGGGAGACAAAAAAGGCCTGCGCCGCTACGGCCACGCCTATGTGCCGCTCGACGAGGCGCTGTCGCGCGTGGTGGTCGATTTTTCGGGCCGTCCGGGCCTCGAGATGCATGTTCCTTTCAAGAGCGGCATGATCGGCACCTTCGACAGCCAGCTCGCCTACGAATTCTTCCAGGGCTTTGTGAACCACGCCTTTGTGACCTTGCACATCGACAACCTCAAGGGCGAGAACGCCCACCACCAGGCCGAAACCGTGTTCAAGGCATTTGCCCGCGCGCTGCGCATGGCGCTGGAGATCGATCCGCGCGCCGCAGGCGTGATTCCATCGACCAAGGGTTCGCTGTAACCCCTTCGCACTCAACGCCGGGAACACGTCCAATCCTTGTTTTAATGCCTGTTTTTGCCTCCAGACCAATGGTGACGGGCGCAAGCAGCTATTAAATTCGTAGCAAACTACCTTTCGACTTTCAATGGCAAAACCCAAAACAGTCGCCGTGGTCGACTACGGCATGGGCAACCTGCACTCCGTGTCACAGGCTGTTCGCCATGTGGCGGGCGGCAGCGGCTTTGACGTGCTGGTCACCTCCCGGGCCGAAGATGTGATGTCGGCCGAACGCATCGTGCTGCCTGGCCAGGGCGCCATTGCCGACTGCATGCGCGAGCTCGCAGATTCCGGCATGCTGGAGTCGGTGCTGCACGCTGCGGCCAACAAGCCGCTGTTCGGTGTTTGTGTTGGCATGCAGATGCTGCTGAGCCACAGCGACGAAGGCCAGCCCGGCGACGGCGGCGTGGGTACCACCGGCCTCGGATTAATCCCTGGGGAGGTCACCAAATTCGAGCTGGCCGGCAAAATCCAGCCCGACGGCAGCCGTTACAAGGTGCCGCAGATGGGCTGGAACCAGGTTTACCAAAATGGTGCGGGCACGGCCAGGGCCCACCCGGTCTGGGCTGGAGTTCCCGACGGCGCGTACTTTTATTTTGTACACAGCTTTTATGCCCGGCCGTCGGATGCACGCCACATCGCGGGGGAGGCCGACTACGGCGCGCGCTTTACGGCGGCGATTGCACGCGATAATATTTTTGCCACCCAGTTCCACCCCGAAAAGAGTGCCGACCACGGGCTGGCCCTGTACCGCAATTTCCTGCACTGGAATCCCTGAATACCTTGGGTCAGACCCGGTACCGGGGCGTCCGGCTTTTTGTTACCCTGAGCGTCCGTTTTGTCCTTTACCGTTTTACCGTCTTTAACCGCACATGCTACTTATCCCCGCGATTGACCTGAAAGACGGTCACTGCGTCCGCCTCAAACAGGGCGACATGGATCAATCCACCATCTTCAGCGAAGACCCGGCCGCCATGGCGCGCAGCTGGGTCGACAAGGGCGCGCGCCGCCTGCACCTGGTGGATTTGAATGGCGCCTTTGCAGGCAAGCCCAAGAATGAGGCTGCCATCAAGCAGATACTGGCCGAGGTCGGCAGCGAAATCGACGTGCAGCTGGGCGGCGGCATCCGTGACCTGGACACCATCGAGCGCTACCTTGACGCCGGCCTGCGCTACGTCATCATCGGCACCGCAGCCGTCAAGAACCCCGGTTTTCTGCAAGACGCCTGCACGGCCTTCGGCGGCCACATCATCGTCGGCCTGGACGCCAAGGACGGCAAGGTCGCCACCGACGGCTGGAGCAAGATGACCGGCCATGAGGTCATCGACCTCGGCAAGAAATTCCAGGACTACGGCGTCGAATCCATCATCTACACCGACATCGGCCGCGACGGCATGCTGACCGGCATCAACATCGACGCCACCGTCAAGCTCGCCCAGGCGCTGACGATTCCCGTGATCGCCTCCGGCGGCCTTTCGAACATGGCCGACATCGAAAAGCTCTGCGAGGTCGAGGAAGAGGGCGTGGAAGGTGTGATCTGCGGGCGCTCGATTTACAGCGGTGATCTCGATTTTGAGAAAGCTCAGGCGAGAGCCGATGAGTTGAATGGCTAGTCCATTAAGCAAGCGCAAGATTCCACTTTGGAGCGTCATTCTCACAGTGGGGTTGAGCGTAGCCGCCGTGTTGGGATATGTGGCCATTGAATACGGCTTCTCAGCCTTACCGGGTTTTTTGCTGTTTTGCCTGGCGTTGGCGATAGCGGCCCCCCTAATCGTGTTGTTTTCTGCGTCCTAACCCATGCTCGCCAAACGAATCATTCCTTGCCTTGATGTGACTGGCGGCCGCGTGGTCAAAGGCGTCAACTTCACCCAGCTGCGCGACGCAGGCGACCCGGTCGAAATCGCCGCGCGTTACAACGAGCAGGGCGCCGATGAGCTCACTTTCCTCGACATCACCGCCACCAGCGACGGGCGCGACCTGATCCTGCCGATCATCGAAGCGGTGGCTTCGCAAGTGTTTATTCCGCTGACGGTTGGCGGCGGTGTGCGCACCGTTGAAGACGTGCGTCGCCTTCTCAATTCCGGGGCCGACAAGACCAGTTTCAACTCGGCCGCCATCGCCAACCCGCAGGTGATCGCTGACGCTTCTGCCAAATACGGCTCGCAGTGCATCGTGGTGGCGATCGACGCCAAGCGCCGCGGCGCGGAAGGCGAAAAGCGCCTCACACCCGCCGGCGAACCGGTCGGCCCGGGCTGGGACGTCTACAGCCATGGCGGGCGCAAGAACACCGGCCTGGACGCCGTGGCCTGGGCCACCGAGATGGCGCGCCGCGGTGCCGGCGAAATTTTGCTGACCAGCATGGACCGCGACGGCACCAAGTCGGGCTTTGACCTGGCCCTGACCCGCGCGGTGAGTGACGCCATCAGCGTGCCCGTGATCGCCTCGGGCGGCGTCGGCAACCTGGAGCATCTGGCCGACGGCATACAGACCGGCGGCGCCGACGCGGTGCTGGCCGCCAGCATTTTTCATTACGGTGAATACACGGTGCAGCAGGCGAAAGCTCACATGGCGGCACGCGGCATCCCTGTCCGTCTGTAGCATTTCTTAAGCGGTTTTGGCCTGTAGCCCAATGAATACAGGCGCAAGCAGCTCCTGATTTGATAGCGAATCATTTTCCGGCGAAACTGGCGTCAGCACAGAGCCCCCGTGGTTTGGCGGCTTGTAATACAGCTGTTCAACGCAATCTTGGACAATACACACCATGAACTGGTTAGATGAAGTCAGCTGGGACGACAAGGGCCTGATCCCCGTCATTGCACAAGAAGCCTCCAGCGGCGATGTGCTCATGTTCGCCTGGATGAACCGGGAGGCGCTGCAAAAAACTGCCGAGCTTGGTCAGGCGGTGTATTTCAGCCGCTCGCGCGGGCGGCTCTGGCACAAGGGTGAGGAATCCGGCAACCAGCAAACGGTGCATGAGATCCGCCTGGACTGCGACAACGACGTGATCCTGCTCAAGGTGACGCAGCTGGGCCACACGCCGGGCATAGCTTGCCACACGGGCCGCCACAGCTGCTTTTTCAGTGTGTATAAAGACGGTCAATGGGTGGTGACCGAGCCGGTCCTGAAAGACCCGACAACCATGTATAAAAAAGCATCAACAGACTCCGGCAAACATGACCACGAATGACTCCCTCCAGCGCCTGGCGCAGATCATCGAAAGCCGCAAGGCGGCCAACGGCGGTGACCCGGACACCAGCTATGTGGCGCGCCTGCTGCATAAAGGCCCCGACGCTTTCCTGAAAAAAATCGGCGAAGAAGCCACGGAAACCGTGATGGCGGCCAAAGACATCGACCGCGGCGGGCCCACGGCAGAGCTCAAGGGCAAGCTGGTTGGCGAAGTGGCCGATCTGTGGTTTCACAGCCTGATTGCGCTGGCGCATTACGGCCTCAGCCCGCTGGACGTGATTGCCGAGCTGGAGCGCCGCGAAGGCACCAGCGGCATCGAGGAAAAAGCCTTGCGCAAGGCCCAGCACCGTGATGCGGCCGAAAAGCCCTGAGACGGGCGTTTCCTGGCCCCACACCGTGGCTGATTTTTCTTCTCCCTGATATCGCTTTGACTGGAACCTGAACGCATGGAAACCGACCTGGCCGAATTCGAAGGCAAGAATCCCAACGACCGCGCCGTCATGCATGTGCTGTACGGCCTGCACACGCTGGCCTGGTTCAGCGGCGGTGTGTTTGCGGTGATCGCCGTCATCATCAACTACATTCGCCGCGCGGATGAAACCGATGCGCTCTACATCGACCACCACAACTACATGATCCGCACCTTCTGGTGGACGCTGGCCTGGCTGGTGCTTCTGTCGCCGCTGTGGCTGTTGATTGTGCCGGGGTGGGTGGCCTATGGCATTGTCTGCCTCTGGTACCTGTACCGCTGCGTGCGCGGCTGGATGCGTTTTAACAGCCATCGCCCCACATAAGCCCTTTCAGCCACGACCCAAGCCATGAACCATTCCGACACCTGCATTTTTTGCAAGATCGCTGCGGGCACCATTCCAAGCCGGAAGGTGTACGAAGACGACGAGCTGTACGCTTTTCACGACATCAACCCGTGGGCGCCCGTGCATTTCCTGATCATTCCCAAGGACCATATTCCGTCCATGGCCCAGGTCGGCCCCGAACACGCTGCTTTGCTGGGGCGCATGATGGTGCTGGCCCCCAAACTGGCGATGGAGCAGGGCTGTAACCCCTATCCGGAGGGCGGCTACCGGATCGTGACCAATACCGGCGCCGAGGGTGGCCAAGAGGTGCATCACCTGCACTTTCACGTGATCGGCGGCCCGCGGCCATGGCTGAAGGGCTAGAAGGGTTACAAGCCAAAGGGAACCCTGGTGCGCACAACCACACTAAACCGGTAGGCCAATGTGTGTAATCGGTTTTCCGGCAGGCAGGGCCTTTAGAATCAACGCAATTGCGTGCAAACCGCCCCAAACCGGCAATGTTGCATTTACACCTGTATTTACAGATTAGGAGCAAATCATGGGTTCATTTTCCATTTGGCACTGGCTGATCGTGCTGTTGATCGTGGTGATGGTGTTCGGCACCAAAAAGCTCAAAAACATGGGCAGCGATCTCGGCGGCGCCGTCAAGGGTTTTAAAGACGGCATGAAGGACGGCAGCCAGACGCCCGCCGACGTGCCCGTGCCGCCCGCCAGCGTGACCAACGCCCAGGCCGCTGACAAAACGACAATCGACGTTGAAGCCAAGCAGAAGTCTTGAGCGCAATCATCTGACGCAACCTTCCAGCGACACCTTCTGCAGTGATTGATCTAGGCATCTCCAAAATGGCGCTCATCGGCGCCGTGGCGCTGATCGTTATCGGCCCGGAGAAGCTGCCGCGCGTGGCGCGTACCGTGGGTACGTTGCTGGGTAAGGCCCAGCGTTATGTGGCCGACGTCAAAAACGAGGTCAACCGCTCCATGGAGCTGGACGAGCTCAAGAAGATGAAGGAAACCGTTGAGGGCGCCGCCCGTGACGTCGAGAACTCCATCCAGACCAACGCCAGCGATTTCGAAAAATCCTGGGCCGAGGCCACGGGAGAGTCGTCCTCCGGCGCTTTGCCGGGCATGGAAATCTTCCCCGAGTACAGGCACCCGAAAAAGAAGTGGCGGCTCAAGCAGGGCGCGACGCCCCAGTGGTACAAGGCCCGTTCGGGCGTACGCACCAAGGCCCAGTCCGGCGCGGCCCGCGTGGCGCGCTTCCGTCCGCAGCCGGGCCGCATGCCTTGAGCTGCTTTCCTGCTGATTCCTTCCTGTTTGCGTGCCTCCCCGCGCAGCCCCACCAGCGCAAATTCCCCTCATGAGCGATCCCCACACCGACAAGCCCGACGAACTCGCGGGCACCGAGCAGCCTTTTGTGCAGCACCTCGTGGAGCTGCGCGACCGGATGATCAAAGCGGTGATTGCCATCGGCATTGCGGCCGCCGTGCTGGCGGTGTACCCCGGCGCCAGCGCACTCTATGACCTGATGGCCGCCCCGCTGGTGGCCACGCTCCCCAAGGGCGCCACGCTGATCGCCATCAGCGTGATCACGCCGTTCGTGGTGCCGATCAAGATCCTCTTCATGGCCGCCTTCATGATCGCGCTGCCGGTGGTGCTGTACCAGGTGTGGGCCTTTGTCGCACCGGGCCTGTATTCGCATGAGAAAAAACTGGTCATGCCGCTGGTGGTTTCCAGCACCCTGCTGTTTTTCATCGGCGTGGCGTTTTGTTATTACTTCGTGTTTGGCCAGGTGTTCGCCTTCATCCAGAGCTTTGCGCCCAAGTCCATCACGGCGACGCCGGACATCGAGGAATACCTGAGCTTCGTGCTGGGCATGTTCCTCGCGTTCGGGCTGGCCTTTGAAGTGCCGATTGCGGTGATCCTGCTGGTGCGCATGGGCATACTCACCGTGGCCCAGCTGCGCCAGTACCGCGGCTATTTCTGGGTGATCGCCGCCATCGGCACCGCCCTGGTCACGCCGCCCGACGCCGGCTCCATGATCATGCTGCTGATGGTGGTGGGCGGACTGTATGAGGTCGGCATCCTGGCGGCCCTGCTGTTCGTCAAGCACACCAAGGTGCCAGAGACTGACAGCGACACCGAAGTAGCCAAACCCTGACTTCCGCCGGCGCTCGCCGGCTCAGCCCCTCCCGCATGCACGGGACGTCAAATCTTTTTGGAAAAAAACGGCCACAGCCCAATGTGGCCGTGCGCAAGTCGCTATTAATTTGGTAGCATCTTCATGCACGATTGCAGCGTGCTGACGGCGCCCCGGCTGGTCAGCGCTGCTGCACCTTGGGCCGCTGGCGCTTGCCGGGCGTCACCGGGATCTCGGTCTGCTTGTCCTTGCGCAGCACCGTCAACGGCGCCGGCGTGCCGGGCTTGAGGGCTGCCACAGCGGTCAACAACTGGCTCACGTTGCGTACGCCCTTGCCGTTCACGGCGGTGATCACGTCGCCGGGTAGAAGGCCGGCCTGCGCGGCCGGGCCGTTTTGCAGAACGCCGGTGATGATGACACCACCCTCTTTGGCCGCAGCCGCCGGAAGGCCGAATGTTTCAGCGAGTTCGGGGTTGAGGTCCTGCGGCTCCACGCCGATCCAGCCCCGCGTGACCTGGCCGTCCTTCACGATGCCGTCGAGCACCAGCTTGGCAGTCGACACCGGGATGGCGAAACCAATGCCCATGGAGCCCCCCGAGCGCGAATAAATCGCGGTGTTGATGCCCATCAGGTTGCCGTTCACGTCGACCAGCGCGCCGCCCGAGTTGCCGGGGTTGATGGCGGCGTCGGTCTGGATGAAATTTTCAAAGGTGTTGATGCCCAGCTGGTTGCGCCCCAGTGCGCTCACGATGCCGCCGGTGACCGTCTGGCCCACGCCAAACGGGTTGCCGATGGCCAGCACGGCGTCGCCCACCTGCAAGGCGTCGGAGTTGCCCAGCACGATGACGGGCAGCTTGTCCAGGTCGATCTTGAGGATGGCCAGGTCGGTGTCCGGGTCGGTGCCTATGACCTGTGCTTTTGCCTTGCGCGTGTCGTTGAGGATGACTTCGATCTCGTCGGCGCCTTCCACCACGTGGTTGTTGGTCAGGATGTAGCCGCTGGCGCTGATGATGACGCCGCTGCCCAGTCCGCCCTGCGGTTCATTGGGGCTCTGGTCGCCGAAGAAAAACTTGAACCACGGGTCTTCGGCATGCGGGTTTTTGGCGGCGGCCTTGCTGGTGTTGATGCTGACCACCGCTGCCGAGGCAACTTTGGCCGCCGATGCGAAGCCGCTTCCGGCACCGCCGCTGCGCGGTGCGGTGCCGGCCGGGGCCTCGATGACGGACACGCCCGGCATGTTGCCGCGGTCTAGCCACTGCGGCTTGAGCGTGGCCACCACGAAGTAGGCCGCCAGCAGGACGGTGACGGTTTGGGAAAAAAGAAGCCAGGTGCGTTTCATGAGGCGTGAGGGTCGGCGTGCCGGTACGAAGGTGCGGAAGACGAAAGGGGGCGGGAATCCGGGGCGGCACAGGGCCGGAAGGGGCGCGGCGCCAACTGATGGAGTTTATCGCTTCGGGTCCCCGCTCGCTGTAAGGAAGCATGCCGGCTGGCTCCGGTACCATGTTCCTGGCTGCCGCAAGGCCGCAGCCGCGGGCAGCCTGAACCGCCGCCCGCGGTCAACAACCATAACGGAGGTGACAACATGCATCAGTGTTCAAGGCGGACCTGGCTCGCGCGTGGCGCGGCCGCATTGACAGCGGGTTCGGCGGGACTGGCATTGCCGGTTCTGGCCGCACCCACGGCGACGAAATTTCCGGCCAGTGTGGTGGCGCAGGGCACCACACTGCAGCTCAACGGCGCCGGCACCCGCTTCAAGGCCATTTTCAAGGTCTATGACATGGCCCTGTACACGAGCCGCAAGGTCTCGTCGGCCGACGAGGCGATGAAGCTGGGAACGCCCATACGCCTGGCCTTTGTGGCGCTACGCGAAGTCTCCGGCACCGACCTGGGCCGGCTCTTCCTGCGCGGCATGGCCGACAACTCAAGCCGCGACGCTGTCAGCCGCCACTCGGTGTCGAGCAACCGTCTGATCGATATCTTCTCGGGCCGCAGCAAGCTGATGCCCGGCGATTCGTTCGCGATGGAGTTTGTTCCGGGCAAGGGCACCAGCTTTTTCATCGCCGAGCAGCCGCAGGGCGCAGCGGTCGGTGATGCGGAGTTCTTTCGCATGGTGCTGGGCATCTGGCTGGGGTCCGTTCCGGCGGACTTCATGCTCAAGGACGCGTTGCTGGGCCTTGAGAAAAGCTGAGCGTCCTGAAGCAGCGCCCTGAGACAATGGGGCCATGAGCACCACACGACAGGACTTGCTGCAGGCCTTTGACACGCTTTTGCAGCCCGCGCGCTTCAAGGACTACGGCCCCAACGGTCTGCAGGTCGAAGGCAAACCCTCGGTCGGCAAGATTGTTTCCGGCGTTACCGCCAGCCTGGCGCTGATCGAAGCGGCCATTGCGGCGCAGGCCGACGCCATCTTTGTGCACCACGGCCTGTTCTGGCGTGGCCAGGACGGCCGCGTCACGGGCTGGATGAAGCAGCGCCTGGCCTTGTTGCTGGCGCACGACATCAACCTCTACGCCTATCACCTGCCGCTGGACGCGCACCCCGAGCTCGGCAATAACGCCCAGCTGGGCTTGCAACTGGGCCTCACGGCGACGGGGCGTTTCGGCGAACAGGACCTGGGTTTTATCGGTGGGCGCGTCGACGGAGGGGAATTTTCAGATGCCGGCGCACTGGCAACACATCTGGAAAAAGTACTTAATCGGGTTGTAACCAAAGCAGGACCAGCGCAATCAGCTATTAAAAACATAGCATGGTGCACGGGCGGCGCGCAGGGGTATTTTGAGGCGGCGATTGCCGCAGGCGCCGACGCCTTCATCACCGGCGAGATTTCCGAACCCCAGGCGCACTACGCGCGCGAGATGGGCGTGGCCTTCATCGCCTGTGGGCACCACGCCTCCGAGCGCTACGGCGCGCCGGCCGTGGCGGCGCAGGTTGCCACGCAGCTGGGCCTTGCCCACCAGTTCATCGACATCGACAACCCGGCCTGAAGCTTTTTCCCGAGAGGATCAGGCCGGCTTGTGGCGCTGCCGCCCGGCGCGGCCGGTGTTGGAACTGGCGGGTTTGGCCCGCAGCGGTGTTTGCGGCGCGGCGTTTCGCAGCGCATGCCAGCTGGAGCCCAGCTCGGCATGCTCCACCGGCACGGCGGTGCGGGTTTCCGGGTCCAGCAGCGCGGCGCGGGAGCGCATGGCGCGGGCAGCCTGCGCCACAGACTGCGCTTCGTGCAGCAGCTGGGCGACGTCCTTGCCGGCGACCGACAGATGAACGATGCCGACGGCAATGTCCGGCTTGATCCGGGCACGCCCCCCGCCCAGGGCCGTCACGTCCATCGGCCGGCGCAGGTCGGAGGCCACGCGCAGGCCCAGTGTGCGTATCCAGCGCGGCGAATGCATGGTTTCCAGCAGCACGACAAAGCAGCGGTCATAGTAGCGGCCGGCCGGGTTGACGGCGCCGGTGTGACGCTGAATGCGGCGCGCCATCTGGATATAGATTTCGTTCAGGCCGGCCTGGCCGATCTGGGGCAGCAGGCCTTCGGGCTCGAACAGCAGCACGGCCATCAGCGCGCCGTCGCGCCGCGTGCGCAGACGCCGGCGCTGCGCACGGATGATTTTCTGCACCATCGCCACGCCGTCATAGAGCTGGGTGATCGGGTCGTGCCCCGACGCTTCGCCGTGCTTCAATTGCCGCGTCTGCCGGTTGCGCAGCCACAGCATGGCGGCCGTGATGACCACACTGAGCAAGGCTGCCATGGCCACGCCGGCCTGCAGCGGCAGTGAAAACCGGGTGGGGCTCAGCGCCAGGCCGTACAGGCCGATCTGCGCGGGCAGCGTCAGCAGGCAGCCCAGCGCCAGGCCCCAGGCCATCCGGTCACCGAGTTGCGTGGCGCGAACCGACAGCCACAGCACCACGGAAAGATTGACGACGGCGAGCGTTGCCGAGGCGGGCAGGGCCCACTGCGGCTCCAGCAGCAGGCAGAGCGGCCCGCCGGCGATGCAGACCAGGGTGATGGTTAACAGGCTGACCTTCATCAGGTGGTCGCGCTGGTGGGCCGACAGCCATTTGCTGGCGCCGAAGCTGCCCATCGACGCGCAAGCCGGCCCGACAAGGAGTTGCGCAATGCCCAGCGACTCCTTGCCGTCCGGCCAGAGCTCCATGGGCAGGCCGCACAGCAGCATCACCACCAGCCAGCAAAGCACGAGGTAAGCCAGGGTCTGCCAGGCAGCGCGGGTGCGGCTGTAAAGGGCATCGGCCAGGGCCAGCAGCAGCACCAGGCCAAGTGCGCCGGCCGCAGCACTCCACAGCATCATTTCACCGTCGGACATCAGGACGGGCATGGCAGCATTCATGGCAGGCTGATGTCCTGTGCGCTGGCGGGCTGCCGCTGCGATGTGGTTTGCGCCAAAATACCCCCAGCATGCATCTGACCGACCCCCCTGAATTCATTGATCCGGCGCCGCGCTGTGCAGCCGGTGTGTTGACCTGTTTCTTTGTGATTATGGGCTGTCCTGTAACCAAATGCACCCTGCGGCCGCAATTCACCGCGGCGGCGCCCGGCTTGTGAACAAGCCGCTGCTCATCACCATGGGTGACGCCGCCGGCATCGGCCCGGAGATCATCGCCAGGGCTTTTCGCGATGCACCCGTTGAAATGGCGGGCTGCACCGTGGTGGGTGATGTCGCCACGATGCGCCGCGCTGCCGCGCTGACAGCGTCCCCGCTGGCGCTGCCGGTGGCCCGGCTGGACGCCCTGGCCGATGCGGTGGGGGTGCCGCCCCATTGCATCGGGGTGTTGCAAAAATGCGAGTTGGAGGCCGTGCCTTACGGCCAGGTCAATGCGCAGGCGGGCCAGGCCGCGGCCGACTGCATCGTCTGGGCTGCCCGCAGCGTGCTGGCCGGTGAGGCGTGCGCCATGGTGACAGCGCCCATCCACAAGGAAGCATTGGCGGCGGCCGGCGGCTGGGCAGCGGCCTTTCCGGGCCACACCGAAATGCTCCAGGCTGAAGCTGCCGCTTTTCTGGGTAAATCGGCGGCGGACGTGCCGGTGCGCATGATGCTGGCCAACGACGAACTCAAGACCGTGTTGGTGAGCATTCACATGTCACTGCGGCACGCCATTGAGGCCGTCACCTTTGACAACGTGTTGCAGACCTTGCGCATCACCCATCGCGCAGTGGCTGCCAGCCTGGGCCGGGCACCGCGCATTGCGGTGGCGGGGCTGAATCCGCACGCCGGTGAAGGCGGACTGTTCGGCAGCGAAGAGCAGGCCATCATCGCGCCGGCCATCGCTACCGCCCGCGCAGAAGGGCTGGATGTGAGCGGTCCCTTCGCACCCGACACGGTATTCATGCGCGCGCGCCATGCCGCCGGCAAGCCCGGCGAGTTTGACGTGGTGGTGGCGATGTACCACGACCAGGGGCTGATCCCGGTCAAGTACCTGGGCGTGGAGCAGGGCGTGAATGTGACGCTGGGCCTCCCGCTGGTGCGCACGAGCCCAGACCACGGCACGGCGTTTGACATCGCCGGCACGGGGCGCGCGGACGCATCCAGCTTGCTGGCGGCTGTTCGCATGGCGCGCCAGCTTGTTGTCGGCTAAAAATCAAGCGAAATCGGGCTCTGACCCAATAGCAGTCTGCGCTAGCAGCTATTGAATCAATAGCAAGCACCGTCTCTTCGCAAGCGGGGGCCGCGGTCTGGCTTTGCCAGCCGCAAGGCGCCGTCCCCTGTAGGGGAGAGGCCCGCTACACGAAGTGAGCGGGCAACAGGGGGGTAGATATCTTTCAAGCGAGGGCCGCGGTCTGGCTTTGCCAGCCGCAAGGCGCCGTCCCCTGCAGGGGAGAGGCCCGCTACACGAAGTGAGCGGACCACAGGGGGGGGCTTACTTTTTTAGACTGTCGCGGATTTCACGCAGCAGCACGATGTCTTCAGGCGGCGCGGCGGGCGGTGGCGCGGCTTCGTGGTGGCGTTTGAGCCGGTTGATCTGCTTGACCATCAGGAAAATGATGAAGGCCAGGATGACGAAGTTGACGCTCACCGTCAGGAAGTGGCCGTAGGCAAAGACCGGGACGCCGGCTTTTTTGAGGGCTTCAAGCGACATGTCGGTGCCCGGCGGCACGGTGCCAAGCAATACGTACATGCTGGAAAAGTCCAGCTTGCCGAAGACCAGGCCCACCAGCGGCATGATCAGGTCGCTCACCACGGCGTCGACGATCTTGCCGAAAGCGGCGCCAATGATCACGCCTACGGCCAGATCGATCACATTGCCCTTGACGGCAAATTCCTTGAATTCCTGCATCATTCCCATGAGTCTCTCCTGTTATTGGCAGCGGTTGCCGGCCGTACCGGCGTTCTGAAAAAAATGATTATGAAGGCTGGCCGTGTTTTCGGGCGGCGCGGAAGGGGCGGCTTGCAACAAAGTATGCGAAGGCGGCCGACTGCCTTAAAAACAGGCACTTCCAGCCCAGCCATGCGGGCCGCCACCGCCCGGGCCGGGCCCTCTGCCTTGAAAAACGACATCGCGCTCCGCTACAATTGCGGGTTGACCCCACTAAGCCTCCCACCAAGCCTATTTCAAGCCAGTTCTTGAAGGACTCTCATGACCCAAGCAAGCGAAGCAAGCGCGAACGGTGTGCCCCACGGCGCCCCCGTCGATAAAGATAAAAGAAACTGGCTCGTGGCCACCTGCGCTGTAGGCGGCGCAGGCGTTGCAGCCACCGCAATCCCCTTTGTCAGCACTTTCCAGCCCTCCGAAAAAGCCAAGGCTGCCGGTGCGGCCGTCGAGGTCGATATCTCCGGTGTGAAGCCCGGCGAAAAGATCACGGTGGAATGGCGCGGCAAGCCCGTCTGGATCATCAAACGCACGCCCGAGCAGCTCGCCGAGCTGCCCAAGGTCGACGCCCTCCTGGCCGACCCCAAATCCGAGCGCAAGCCCGACGAACTGACCCCTGAATACGCCCGCAACGAAAACCGCTCCATCAAGCCCGAAACGCTGGTGGTGGTGGGCATCTGCTCGCACCTGGGCTGCTCGCCTTCCGACAAGTTCCAGCCTGGCGCGCAGCCTTCGCTGCCCAACGACTGGGCCGGCGGCTTCCTGTGCCCCTGCCATGGCTCCACCTTCGACATGGCCGGCCGCGTGTACAAGAACAAGCCCGCGCCGGACAACCTGGAAGTGCCGCCGCACATGTATCTCTCGGACACCCGTCTGCTGATTGGTGAAGACAAGAAGGCCTGAAGGCGCTTGCCGTAACCCGCGTTAACCAAGCTCCTTCACAAGACCCTGTAGCCAGCACCTGATACCCGCCGACCTTTCTGCCGCGTACCAGGTGCTTGCCAAAGAATCCCACCGAACCAGGATCAGTTATGGCTGAATTCAAAGAAATTTCCCCCGATGCCCCGCTCGCCGTCAAGGCGATGAACTGGGTCGACAACCGGTTTCCCGCCAGCAAGCTCTACAAAGAGCACATGAGCGAGTACTACGCACCGAAGAACTTCAACTTCTGGTACGTCTTCGGCTCGCTGGCCATGCTGGTGCTGGTCATCCAGATCGTCACCGGCATCTTCCTGACGATGAACTACAAGCCCGATGCCGCGCTGGCCTTCGGCTCTGTCGAATACATCATGCGCGACGTGCCCTGGGGCTGGCTGATCCGCTACATGCACTCCACCGGTGCTTCGGCCTTCTTCGTGGTGGTCTACCTGCACATGTTCCGCGGCCTGCTCTACGGCAGCTACCGCAAGCCGCGTGAGCTGGTCTGGATCTTCGGCTGCGCGATTTTCCTGTGCCTGATGGCCGAGGCCTTCATGGGCTACCTGCTGCCATGGGGCCAGATGAGCTACTGGGGTGCCCAGGTGATCGTCAACCTGTTTGCCGCCATCCCTTTCATCGGCCCTGACCTGGCGCTGCTGATCCGCGGCGACTATGTGGTCGGCGACGCGACGCTGAACCGCTTCTTTGCTTTCCACGTCATCGCCGTGCCGCTGGTGCTGCTGGGCCTGGTGGCTGCGCACATCATCGCACTGCATGAAGTCGGCTCCAACAACCCTGACGGCGTTGAAATCAAGGGCCCGAATGCACCGAAGGACGCCGCAGGCCACCCGCTCGACGGCATTCCCTTCCACCCTTATTACACGGTGCACGACATCTTTGGTGTGAGCGTCTTCCTGATGATCTTCACGGCGATCATCTTTTTCGCGCCCGAGTTCGGCGGCTACTTCCTGGAGTACAACAACTTCATCCCGGCCGACCCGCTGAAGACGCCGGCACACATCGCACCGGTCTGGTACTTCACGCCTTACTACTCGATGCTGCGCGCCATCACCGGTGAAATGGCCGGTGCGCTGGGCATCATCGCGATCGTCGCCGCAGTGCTTGCCGCCCGCAAACTCTCCGGCATCTTCAAACCGGCGGTGCTGGTGATTGCCATTGGCGCGGCCTTGCTGCTGGGCCTGCTGCCTTCCATCGCCAACTGGATCGGCCTGGTCATTCCTTCCGCCGGCGCCGGCATCGCGCAAGGCCTGGATGCGCTGGCCAAACCGCTGGCCGGCGTGCCTTTCCTGGGCGAGCTCTGGGGCATGATGATCAAGGGTATCGACGCCAAGTTCTGGGGCGTGGTCGTGATGGGTGGTGCGGTCATCATCCTGTTCTTCCTGCCATGGCTGGACCACAGCCCGGTCAAGTCCATCCGCTACCGCCCTGACTGGCACAAATACCTCTACGGCATTTTTGTCGTGAATTTCCTGGTGCTCGGTTACCTGGGCGTTCAGCCGCCATCGGCCATCGGTGAGCGTGTGTCCCAGCTCGGCACCCTGTTCTATTTTGGTTTCTTCCTTTTGATGCCGTGGTGGAGCCGCCTGGGTACGCCCAAAACGCCGCCTGACCGTATTGTTTTCCACGGTCACTAAGCAGGAGATAACAACAATGAAAAAACTGATTTTTTCCCTGATCGCAGCCCTCGGCCTGGTTGCCGGTGCACACGCTTCCGAAGGCGGCATGGCCTGGGACAAGGCGCCGAACAACACGAATGACCTGGGCTCTCTGCAAAACGGTGCCAAGCTGTTCGTCAATTACTGCCTGAACTGCCACTCCGCTGCTTTCATGCGCTTCAACCGCCTGAAAGACATCGGCCTGACCGAGCAGCAAATCAAGGACAACCTGCTGTTCACGACCGAAAAGGTCGGCGACACCATGAAGGCCGCGATTGATCCCAAGCAGGCGAAGGACTGGTTCGGCGGCAATCCGCCCGACCTGACCGTGATTGCACGTTCGCGCTCGGGTGCCGGCGGCACGGGTGCCGACTATCTTTACACCTACCTGCGTACCTACTACCGCGACGAAACCAAGGCCACCGGCTGGAACAATCTGGCGTTCCCGAGTGTGGCCATGCCGCATGTGCTGTGGGAACTGCAAGGTGTGCGCGCGCCGGTGTTCGACGAAAAGGAAGAGCACGGCCACAAGGTGTCGGTCTTCAAGGGCTGGAAGCAGGTCACGCCCGGCACCATGACGCCGCTGCAGTATGACCAGGCGATGGGCGACCTCGTGGGTTACCTGCAATGGATGGGCGAGCCGGCCCAGAACACCCGTATTCGTGTCGGCGTCTGGGTGCTGATTTTCCTTCTCGGCTTGACCTTTGTTGCCTGGCGCCTGAATGCGGCGTTCTGGAAAGACGTCAAGTAATTTTTCGCCGGGGCTAAGCTCCCGGCACCTTCTGGAGTGGATGCTTTCAATGTATCCACTCCTTTGCATTTAGGAGTTCCGCACCATGATGGTCCTTTATTCAGGCACGACCTGCCCCTTCTCGCACCGCTGCCGTTTTGTACTGTTTGAAAAGGGCATGGATTTCGAAATCCGCGATGTTGACCTGTACAACAAGCCGGAAGACATCAATGTGATGAACCCATACGGGCAGGTACCTATCCTGGTCGAGCGCGACCTGATCCTGTACGAATCGAACATCATTAACGAGTACATCGACGAGCGCTTTCCGCACCCGCAACTCATGCCCGGCGACCCGGTTGACCGTGCGCGCGTGCGCCTCTTCCTGCTGAACTTCGAAAAAGAACTGTTCGTCCATGTCAGCACGCTGGAATCGCGCGCCTCCAAAGGCAACGAAAAGGCGCTTGAAAAGGCCCGTTCGCACATCCGTGACCGCCTGACACAGCTCGCACCGATCTTCCTGAAAAACAAGTTCATGCTCGGCGACAACTTCTCCATGCTGGACGTGGCGATTGCCCCGCTGCTGTGGCGCCTGGACTACTACGACATTGACCTGTCGAAAAATGCCGCCCCGCTGCTCAAGTACGCGGAGCGCATCTTTTCGCGCCCCGCCTATATCGAAGCACTGACGCCGTCCGAAAAGGTCATGCGAAAGTAATGGCCCCCACGCTTGTCGCTTCGCATACTGCGCTGCCCCCCGAGGGGGCGCTGCGCCTGCGGCCCGGCGAAGCCGGTTCCGCGGCCCCGGCTGGCGAAGAGTGTGACACGCTGTTTCGGATTTAACTTGGCTGAATTCATGAACGCCCTGGACTCCACGTCGACCCGCCCTTATTTGATACGGGCTTTGTACGAGTGGTGCACCGACAACGGCTTCACGCCTTATGTGGCCGTGTCGGTGGATGACACCGTGCAGGTGCCGCGCGAGTACGTCAAGAACAACGAGATCGTGCTCAACATCAGTTTTGACGCGACCTCGTCGCTCAAGCTCGGCAACGATTTCATCGAGTTCAAGGCGCGATTTGCCGGCAGTGCCCGGGAAATCATGGTGCCCATCAGCCACGTGATTGCGATCTATGCCCGTGAAAACGGGCAAGGCATGGCCTTTCCCATGGTTGCGGCTTCCGCCGGTCCGGTTTCCGGTGCTGAGGCGGGTGCCGAAGACCCTCATGGCGCACCTCCGGTGGCTGCCGCGCCGGCTGCGCACCCGCACAGCCCGGCGGAAGGCCCGGAAAAGATCATGCAGCTGGTGCCCGAAAGCAACGCTGATACGCAAGCCGATGACGGTTCCGAGCCGCCGGATCCGCCCAAGTCGCCGCGCACACGGCCTTCACTGAAACGGGTCAAGTAAAATAGCTTTGTGCCGCTTTAGCTCAGTTGGTAGAGCAACCGCCTTGTAAGCGGTAGGTCGTCAGTTCGATTCCGACAAGCGGCACCATTTCTCCTTTCCTGTTGCCTTCCCCATGCCATATGGGTACCATACGCTACGAAATTGGTAGCAGGCAATGTGATCAACATGCGGGCCAGGACGTATTGAGGCTTCTGTGAGCCGGTCTGGACGACTACTTTTTGGCTATTAGTATCTTGAGCCGAATTGATGTAACCTTCCAACCTTTGCCGAGAAGGCGCGCCTGGATCAGGGGGAGCAACTGCCGGATTTTTGCAGCAGCCGCATTGCCATTTACCAGCAGGCACCAGGTTTCACCGTCAATCGGTCCGGCCTGAACGGCGGGCCGCAGGGCTTCAGGAAGCAGCGATTCAATGGCCTTGAGCCTTTCGCTGGACTCCTGAACGAGCTCCGTCAGCCGTGCCAGGGAAGGTGAATTCCCGGCCGCCTGGTAAACGGAAAGCGCCTGGGGAAGGCGCCGGTCAGTGGTCATGATGGGCAGATAGCAGCCTGGCAAGCGCAAGCTGAAAAAAAAGAGGTAGACAAGTGCATTTGATTATCACGGATGCGTGGCTGGCGAAAAGCCGGGCCATTTATTTAAGCGGTACCAAACTGGTGCTGGCCGGCTTTGTCGCCGCCCTGGCGCTCATGCTCGTGGCTGCGGGTCTCTATCACTGGGTGTTCCTCAAGGGAGCGCGGGAAGGCTGGCCGGTCGTCGGCTCGCTGGTCAAGCTCATGGTCAAGGACGAATTCGACCAGCGCGACCGCTTCATGCGCGAAAACCTCGACGTCATGGCCAGGCGGGTCGGCGAAATGCAGGCCAAGATGATGCAGCTCGAAGCGCTCGGCGAGCGGGTGTCGGGCCTGGCAGGGGTCAGCCCGAATGACATCAAGGTGACGCCCGGCCGCGGTGGCGTGCTGGTGGCGGGTCCCTCGCTGACCATGGAAGAGCTGCAAGCCACCCTGGCTGACCTGGACAAACTGACTGACCAGCGCGTGGACCTCATGACCGTGATGGAGTCGCGCCTCTTCGACCAGAAGATCAAGAAAATGATGGTTCCCACCCAGGAACCGGTGGCCGGTGGCAATCTGGGCTCACCTTTCGGCTGGCGCATTGACCCGATGAACGGGCGCTCGGCCTTGCACACCGGCTTGGATTTCCCGTCCGAGCCGGGTACCGCGATACTGGCCGCCGCAGGCGGTGTGGTCGTCACGCAGGAATACCACCCCGCCTACGGCAACATGGTGGAAATCGACCACGGCAACGAACTCGTCACACGCTACGCCCATGCGTCCCGCGTGCTGGTCAAAAAAGGCGACCTGATTAAGCGTGGCCAGAAGATTGCAGAAGTGGGCACCACGGGCCGTTCCACCGGTCCGCACCTGCATTTCGAGGTGCTGGTCCAGGGTGTCTTCCAGGACCCGCAAAAATTCCTGACCGCAGGGCAAAAACTGCCCGGGCCCACGGTGGCAGCGGTTTCTCCGCGTCCGGCTGTGCCGGCTCCCCAGCTGCCGCGCCCCCACTAGGCGCTTGCCGTTGCCGTGCCACGTGCACGGCTTTTGGTTTGCCGCTGAGGTTTTACGGCGGCGGGCCATGCGACTCCCTTGGCAGAGTTAAAATCAGGGGTTTGGGCCCAGTTGAAGTAACTGTTGGCGCCCACACCTAGGTTCCGTACACAAAAAGGGATTTCGGCCGCATTGCCTAGCTCGCGGGAGCGGTCAAAGGCGGCCTCGCATTTATGGCTTCCAACATCCTGACCAAAATTTTCGGCAGCCGCAACGACCGCCTGCTCAAAACCTACCGCAAAACCGTAGAACGCATCAATGCGCTGGAACTCGAGTATGAGAAACTGAGCGACGACCAGCTGCGCACCAAAACCCAGGAATTCAAAGACCGGGTGGCCGCAGGCGAAGAGCTCGATGCCATTCTTCCTGAGGCTTTTGCCGTGGTCCGGGAGGGCAGCAAGCGCGTCATGAAGATGCGTCACTTTGATGTGCAGCTGCTGGGCGGCATGTCGCTGCACAACGGCAAGATTTCCGAAATGCGCACCGGCGAGGGCAAGACCCTCACCGCCACGCTGCCGGTCTACCTCAACGCACTGACCGGAAAAGGCGTGCATGTGGTGACGGTCAATGACTACCTGGCCAGCCGCGACGCGCGCTGGATGGGCAAGCTCTACAACTTCCTGGGCCTGACGGTAGGCATCAACCTGCCCAACATGTCGCGCGAGGAAAAGCAGGCGGCCTACGGCTCCGACATCACCTACGGCACCAACAACGAGTACGGCTTTGACTACCTGCGCGACAACATGGTCTACGAGGTGGCAGACCGCGTGCAGCGCGGCCTGAACTACGCCATCGTCGACGAGGTCGATTCGATCCTGATCGACGAAGCGCGCACGCCGCTCATCATCAGCGGCCAGGCTGAAGACCACACCGAGATGTATCTGGCGATGAACAAGGTCGTGCCCTTGCTGACGCGCCAGGAAGGCGAAGCCGATCCGCGCACCGGCGAAGGCGTGACCAAGCCCGGCGACTACACCATCGACGAGAAAACCCACCAGGTTTTCCTGACCGAGCAGGGCCATGAGAACGCCGAGCGCCTGCTGTTCAACCTGGGCCTGATTCCGGAAGGCGCCACGCTATACGATCCGGCCAATATTTCGCTGATGCATCACCTGTATGCAGCGCTGCGCGCCAACCTGCTGTACCACCGCGACCAGCACTATGTGGTGCAGGACGGCGAGGTCGTGATCGTTGACGAATTCACCGGCCGCCTGATGTCGGGCCGCCGCTGGAGCGACGGCCTGCACCAGGCTGTCGAAGCCAAGGAAGGCGTGCAGATCCAGGCTGAGAACCAGACGCTGGCCTCCATCACCTTCCAGAACTATTTCCGCCTTTACAGCAAACTGGCCGGCATGACCGGTACGGCCGACACCGAAGCCTACGAATTCCAGGAAATCTACGGCCTCGAAACCACGGTCATCCCGCCCAATCGCGTCAGCCGCCGCGACGACCAGCTGGACCGCGTCTACAAGACCACCCGCGAGAAGTACGAAGCTGCGATCAAGGACATCCGTGAATGCTATGAGCGCGGCCAGCCCGTGCTGGTCGGCACGACGTCGATTGAGAACTCCGAAATCATCGACCAGTTGCTGATCAAGGAAAACCTGCCGCACCAGGTGCTCAACGCCAAGCAGCATGCCCGCGAAGCTGACATCATTGCCCAGGCCGGGCGGCCGAAAATGATCACCATCGCCACCAACATGGCGGGCCGCGGCACCGACATCGTGCTGGGCGGCAATGTGGAAAAATTGATTGAAGCGGTTGAAACGGACGAGTCGCTCGATGTGGCGGCTCAGGAAGCGGAAATCACCCGTCTGCGCGCGGTCTGGAAAGAAGAGCATGAGCAGGTTACCTCCCTGGGCGGCTTGCGCATCATCGCGACCGAACGCCACGAATCGCGCCGTATCGACAACCAGCTGCGCGGCCGTTCGGGCCGCCAGGGCGACCCCGGTTCATCGCGCTTTTATTTGAGCCTGGACGACCCGCTGATGCGCATCTTCGCGGGCGACCGCGTCAAGGCCATCATGGAGCGGCTCAAGATGCCCGATGGCGAGGCTATCGAGGCGGGCATTGTGACCCGCAGCATCGAGTCGGCCCAGCGCAAGGTGGAAGCGCGCAACTTCGACATCCGCAAGCAGTTGCTGGAATACGATGACGTAGCCAATGACCAGCGCAAGGTGATTTACCAGCAGCGCAACGACATCATGGATGCGGCCAACCTGCAGGCGCAAATCGCTTCCCTGCGCGAAGGCTGTTTTACCGACCTGGCGCGGCAGTATGTGCCGGTTGAAAGCGTTGAAGAGCAGTGGGACATCGCCGGGCTCGAGAACGTGCTGCGCGACGAATGGCAGATCGAGTTGCCCCTGCGCCAGGAGCTGGAAGCCGCGACCGCCATCACCGACGACGAAGTCGTGGAAAAAGTCATTGCCGCGGCCAACGCCGCATTCGCCGACAAGGTCGAGAAAATCGGCGAAGAAAACTTCACGCAGTTCGAACGCATCGTCCTGCTGCAGAGCATCGACAGCCACTGGCGTGAACACCTGAGCGCCCTCGACTACCTGCGCCAGGGCATTCACCTGCGCGGCTATGCGCAGAAGCAGCCCAAGCAGGAATACAAGCGCGAGGCTTTTGAACTCTTCGGCCAGCTGCTCGACAGCGTGAAGAACGAAGTCACCAAGGTGCTGATGACGGTCAAGATTCAGTCGGGTGAACAGCTGGAGCAGGCCGCCGAGGAAATGGAAAGCCGGGCCGAGAACATCACCAACGTCACCTACACCGCACCCACTGAAACCGGTGAGGTGGAAACGACGCTGGACAGCGAATCGCAGCGCCGCGCGTCGTCCATACCGGCTGACGAAGTGCCGCGTGTGGGCCGCAACGACCCTTGCCCTTGCGGCTCGGGCAAGAAGTACAAAAACTGCCACGGCCGACTGAACTGAGCACCGCGCTGCGCTGAACACTGCCGATTTAACCCTGATTTTCCGGAGTCCTGGAACATGCCCGTCAATCTGGTTGCCACGCCCGCCGCGGACCTTTACCCTGTGCCCGGCGTGCGCTGGGGAATCACCGAAGCGGGCATCCGCAAGGCCAATCGCAAAGACCTTTCGGTGCTGCTGCTTGACGAGGGCGCCTCGGTCGGGGCCGTCTTCACGCAAAACCGCTTTTGTGCGGCGCCCGTGCAGATCTGCCGCGAGCACCTGGCTAAAAATGACGGCAAGACGGCCGGCATACGCGCCATGCTTATCAACACGGGCAATGCCAACGCCGGCACCGGCGACGACGGCCTGAGCCGCGCGCACGCCAGCTGCATCGCACTGGCCCGGCTGCTGGACATTGCACCTGAGCAGATCCTGCCGTTTTCCACTGGCGTCATCATGGAGCCGCTGCCCAACGACCGCATCGCGGCCGGCCTGCCTGCCGCACTGGAGGCTGCCAAGGCCGACAACTGGGGCAACGCCGCCGAAGCCATCATGACGACGGATACGGTCGCCAAGGCTTTCTCCGCGCGCGTGAAGATTGCAGGCGCCGACGTCACCATCACCGGCATCAGCAAGGGCGCCGGCATGATCCGGCCCAACATGGCCACCATGCTGGGCTTCATGGCCACCGATGCCTGCGTTGCCCAGCCGCTCATGGCGCAGCTGGCCACAGAACTGGCCGAAGGGTCATTCAACCGCGTGACTGTCGACGGCGACACCTCAACCAACGACTCGTTCGTCGTGATGGCCACCAACAAGGCGAAGCACCCGCCCATCACTTCACTCGACAGCGCAGAAGGCAAGGCCCTGCGCGCTGCCATGCTGGACATTGCCCGCAAGCTGGCCCAAGCCATCGTGCGCGACGGCGAAGGCGCCACCAAGTTCATCACCGTCGCCGTCGAAGGCGGCAAGACCGGCGAAGAGTGCCGCAAGGTGGCCTATGCGATCGCGCATTCGCCGCTGGTGAAAACCGCCTTCTTCGCCAGCGACCCCAACCTCGGCCGCATCCTGGCAGCAGTCGGCTACGCCGGTATCGATGACCTGGACCAGACAAAAATCGACCTCTACCTGGACGACGTGCTGGTCGCCAAAAACGGTGGCCGCCATCCTGCTTATGTCGAGGCTGACGGCCAGCGTGTGATGAAGCAAAGCGAGATCACTGTGCGCGTGGTGCTGGGCCGAGGCGATGCAGCCGACACGGTCTGGACCTGCGATCTCTCCTATGACTACGTCAAAATCAACGCGGATTACCGCAGCTAGTCCGGCCGAGCATGAACGAGCAGTTTGAACGCCTGATCACCCGTGTCGAGTCCCTGATGGCGCGGATTGAATCCGTGCTGCCGCAACCGCTCACCGCGCCGGACTGGAGCGCTTCGATTGCCTACCGCTACCGCAAGCGCAGCTCCGGCCACGGCTCGCTGGAGCCGGTGCGCCACATCGGCAACATGAGCCTGGGCGACCTCAAGGAAATCGAGGACCAGAAGGAAAAGATCCGGCGCAACACCGAGCAGTTTGTCAGCGGCAAGCCCGCCAACAACGTGCTGCTGACCGGCGCGCGCGGCACCGGCAAGTCCTCGCTGATCAAGGCCTGCCTCAATGAATATTCGGCGCGCGGCCTGCGGCTGATCGAGGTCGACAAAGCCGACCTGACTGACCTGCCGGACATCGTCGACGTTGTGTCCGGACTGCCCGAAAAATTCATCGTCTTTTGCGACGACCTGAGTTTTGAAGAAGGCGAGCCCGGCTACAAGGCGCTCAAGTCCATCCTCGATGGTTCTGTGGCAGCGGCGACGCCCAATGTGCTGATCTACGCGACCAGCAACCGGCGCCACCTGCTGCCCGAGTACATGACCGAAAACCTCACCTACACCCACGGTGACGATGGTGAGGTGCATCCCGGTGAAGTGGTCGAAGAAAAGATTTCGCTGTCGGAGCGCTTCGGCCTGTGGGTCAGTTTTTACCCCTTCACCCAGGACGAATACCTGACCATCGTCGCGCAGTGGCTGTCGTCCTTCGGCGTGGGCCCCGACGCAATTGCGGCCGCGAGGCCCGCATCGCTGGTCTGGGCGCTGGAGCGCGGCTCACGCAGCGGCCGCGTGGCCTACCAGTTCGCCCGCGACTACGCCGGCCGCGATAGTGCCAGCCGGCCCGCGGCGGCTGCACCCATCGCGGCGTATGAGCGGCCGGGCGCTGCGGTGGCTGCTGCGTCGCCCGACGGCGACCACGCTCCCGACCATTCGACATGAGCGTGCTGGTCGCCGACGGCGAGCGCCCGCGCGAGGGCGGTGTGGACCGCAAGGTGGTCGACGTGGCCGTCGGCGTGCTGATCCGGCCCAATGGCGATTTCCTCCTCACCTCACGCCCACCGGGCAAGGTCTACGAAGGTTATTGGGAATTTCCGGGCGGCAAGCTCGAAGCCGGTGAAACGGTCGAAGAAGCCTTGCGCCGCGAACTGCAGGAAGAAATCGGCGTCACCATAGGCGCCGCCCAACCCTGGAAAGTCGAAATGGTCGACTATCCGCACGCCTTGGTCCGCCTCAACTTCTGCAAGGTCTTCGACTGGACCGGCGAACTCCACATGCACGAAGGCCAGTCCTTTGCCTGGCAAAACCTGCCGGTGACAGTGCAGCCAGTGCTGCCGGGCACGGTGCCTGTGCTGGACTGGTTTGCCGCAGAAAAATAGAACACCCCCGTTCAGGCTCACTTCGTGTAGCCTGCTCCCCCCTTGCAGGGGGCGGCGCCTGCGGCCCGGCAAAGCCGAAAACTAAGTTCACCCCGTCGGACGCTCACTGCGTGTAGCGCCTTCCCCCTTCCAGGGGCGGCGCCTGCGGACTGGCAGAGCCAGATCCGCGGCCCCTGCTGGCAAGGCAGCCGACCGCTATTAAATTTATAGCTGCTTGCGCTTGCCAGTATTGGGCTAGAGGCACTATTCATGGGTAAAAAGAGGCCAAAAAGCCCCTTTTAGACATCAAAATGCCTTCAAGACCCGTTGTGTCGGCCGCCAAACGGCGCTAAGACCCGGTTTTCAGGCATCAAATAGCGCCTCAGCCCAATAGTGGCAAGCGCAAGCAGCTATTGAATTGATAGCGGTGTTTTGCCAGCAGGGGCCGCAGGTCCGGCTTTGCCGGCCTGCAGGCGCCGCCCCCTGCAAGGGGGAAAGGGGCTACACGCAGTGAGCCCCGATGGGGGTGTGCCTAGAACTCCCAGGCTTTGCTCGCCCCCATCACGGCATTGGGGTAGGGCGACTTGCCCCGCGATCCGTTGTAGCGGCCCAGGCCCATGAAGAGGTCGCCGCGTTCGCGGTCCAGGTAGTGGCGCAGGATCACGCAGCCAAAGCGCAGGTTGGTCTGCATGTGAAAGAGTTTGGAGGGGTCGCCGTCGCCGATCACACGCGTCCAGAAAGGCATGACCTGCATGTAGCCGCGCGCGCCGACGTTGCTAACCGCGAATTTGCGGAAATTGCTTTCGACCTGGATCAGGCCCAGCACCAGTGTGGTGTCCAGCCCGGCGCGGCGGCTTTCGTACCAGACGGTTTGCAAAAACTCCTTGCGGATTTGCCACTCGGGTTTTTTCTTCTTGAGCCGCTCGCTCATGGCGCCCAGCCAGCGCAGGTAGGCGAGCCGGCTTTCGGTGTCCTTGAACTCGGGCACGGGAGGTGCCTGGTTGGCAATCGCCGAACTCAAAGCCGTGCGCACCGAGTCGATCAGCGGCTCTTCCACCTGCGCGCCAGCATGCGCCTGCTGTGCCAGCAGCAGCGGGCTGAGGGCGATGGGCAGGGCCTGCAGGCAGCTTCGCCTGGAAATCCCCTGCGCCTTGGCCGGAGCGGCACCGGATGCGGACGTCGTCAATGAGCGCACGGAAACCATTGGAGCGTCAAAGCGCCAGCTTTCCCTTGAGGAAATCAAAGGCGCCGGCAACGTCGATCTTGCTCGAAGCCGCATCGCGCCGGTGCTGGTATTCGAGCTGGCCGTCTTTGAGGCCGCGGTCGCCGATGGTGACGCGGTGCGGCACGCCAATCAGTTCCCAGTCGGCAAACATGGCGCCGGGCCGTTCGCCGCGGTCGTCCAGGATCACGTCCACGCCGGCTGCGAGCAGTTCCGCGTAAAGCTTGTTGGCGGCCGCTTCGACTTCGGGAAAGCGGTCGGGGCTGATGGGGCACAGCACCACGGTGAAGGGCGCAATCGCGTCGGGCCAGATGATGCCGCGCTCGTCGTGGTTTTGTTCGATGGCGGCGGCCGGCAGGCGCGTGATGCCGATGCCGTAGCAACCCATTTCCAGGAATTGGGGCTTGCCGTTTTCACCGAGGAAGGTGGCGTTCATGGCCTGGCTGTATTTGGTGCCGAGGTAGAACACGTGGCCGACCTCGATGCCGCGCTCAATCACCAGCGCACCCTTGCCGTCGGGCGAAGGGTCGCCCGCAACCACGTTGCGGATGTCGGCCACCAGTTCGGGCTCGGGCAGGTCGCGGCCCCAGTTGACGCCGGTGGTGTGGAAGTCCACTTCGTTGGCGCCGCACACCCAGTCGGCCATGGCCGCGACTTCGCGGTCCGCCACCAGCTTGACGGGTTTCTTCAGGTTGAGCGGGCCGAGGTAGCCAGGCTTGCAGCCGAAATGGTCTTCAATTTCCGGCAGGGTGGCAAAGCGAAAGTCCGCCAGGCCCGGCACCTTGCCAACCTTGACCTCGTTCATGTCGTGGTCGCCGCGCAGCAGCAGCAGCCAGACCTGCGTCTTGATGACCTTGCCGGTTTCATCCATCTGGTCGGTGGCCAGTACCAGCGACTTGACGGTGGAAGCGAGCGGGATGCCCAGCAGTTCCGCCACGTCGGCGCAGGTGGCTTTGCCGGGCGTGGCGGTTTTGGTCAGCGCCTGGGAAGCGGCCTTGCGTGCGCCCTGGGGCGCCAGCGCCTCGGCTTTTTCCATGTTGGCGGCGTAGTCGCTGCCGGGGCAATACACGATGGCGTCTTCGCCGGTGGCGGCGATCACCTGGAACTCTTCGCTGAGGTCACCGCCAATGGCGCCGCTGTCCGCCGCGACGGCGCGGTAGGTCAGGCCGAAGCGGTCAAAAATCTTGCGGTAGGCCGCGGCCATGACCTGGTAGCTGGCCTTGGCGCTGGCCTGGTCGCGGTCGAAGCTGTAGGCATCCTTCATGATGAACTCGCGCCCACGCATCAGGCCGAAGCGCGGACGGCGTTCGTCGCGGAACTTGGTCTGGATCTGGTACAGGTTTTTGGGCAGCTGCTTGTAGCTCTTGATGTCCTGGCGCATCACATCGGTGACGACTTCCTCGCTGGTCGGCTGGACGACAAAGTCGCGGCCGTGGCGGTCCTTGATGCGCAGCAGCTCGGGGCCCATTTTTTCAAAGCGGCCGGTTTCCTGCCAGAGTTCGGCCGGCTGGATCACCGGCATGGTCATTTCGATCGCGCCGGCGCGATTCATTTCCTCGCGCACGATGGCCTCGACCTTGCGGATCACGCGCAGGCCCATCGGCATGTAGTTGTACACGCCGGCGCCCAGTTTCTTGATCATGCCGGCCCGCATCATGAGCTGGTGGCTGACGACTTCCGCGTCGGCAGGCGCTTCCTTGAGGGTGGAAATAAAGAACTGGGAGGCTTTCATGGGCGGTTTTCGGGGATTCCGGGGTTGGAAAAAAGGATGGAAAAGAGTCGAAAAAGGAACGAAAAGGGAACGGGAAAGGGGTGCTGCAGCCCGCCGTGCGCTTGGCGCTGGGGCCTTCGCTGTGCATAATGGACTCAGTTTAAAAAATTGAGGTTTGATTATGCTTGACCGGGACGGCTTTAGGCCCAACGTCGGCATCATCTTGCTCAACCAGAGAAGTCAGGTATTTTGGGGCAAACGTATCCGTACCCACTCGTGGCAATTTCCGCAGGGTGGCATTGACCGGGGCGAAAATCCCGAGCAGGCCATGTACCGCGAGTTGCATGAAGAAGTGGGGCTGATGCCGCAGCATGTGAATGTGCTGGCCCGAACCCGAGACTGGTTGCGCTATGAGGTGCCTGACCGGTTCATCCGCCGCGATGCGCGCGGACATTACAAAGGCCAGAAACAAATCTGGTTCCTGCTGCAACTGGTTGGCCACGACTGGGACTTGAACCTGCGCGCCACAGACCATCCGGAGTTCGATGCCTGGCGCTGGAACGACTACTGGGTGCCGCTGGACGTGGTGGTCGAGTTCAAGCGTGGCGTGTACGAAATGGCCCTGACCGAGCTGTCGCGGTTCGTTCCGCGCACGGACGCGCGTTTCGAGCAACGCCCCGACCACCGCAACCGTTATTTGCGCGGGGGATTGCATCAGCGTGACCATGCGGGCCAGGCCGGCGAGGGCGGTTTACCGACCGCTGGCGAGCCCTTTCATGCACCAATGACACGGCTGGGAGCGTCTTTCGAACTGCCGCCCGGCGCCACTTTTGAACCCGATCCGCAGACCAGCCTGGATGCGAACAGCCAACCAACCAAACCATGAATCTCAAACCCGCCCTTGTGGCCGCCGCACTTTTGCTGGGCATCAGCTGTACATCGTGGGCCGTCGCCCCGCTGGAAGATCCCGAAGAGTGGAAAGAAGACAGCGTCTCGGCGCCGCCGGCCTTCGACCTCACCAAACTCGTCACGTTTGAGGTGTCGCCCAATTCCCAGCTGGTGTACGGTGTGGACCCTGCGACCATCCAGATTTCGAGCAAGGACAGCGTCGTGCGCTACGTGATCGTGGCCTCCAATGCCAGCGGCGCGCGCAATGTGATGTACGAAGGCATACGCTGCAGCACCGGCGAATTCAAGACATACGCCCGTTATTCAGACGGCAAATGGACCAACGTCAGCAAGCCCGAATGGAAGTCGGTGTTCGGCAACATGCCGTCCAAGCATGCCTTTCGTTTGGCCAGGGCCGGCGCCTGCGACAGCGCGGCACCTGTGCAAACAGTGGACCTGATGGTGTCGCGGCTGAAGAACCCGAACTTCAGGACCCGGGAATAGGGTCGTAGGAAATAGGCTCGCGGCCCGGCGGTGCCTAGCGGGTCAATACCAGGTTGGTGCGGTGAACCATCTCGGGCTCGCCGGTGTAGCCCAGCAGTTTTTCGAACTCTGACGATGCCTTGCGGCAGATCATGCGGGCTTCGGCGCTCGAATAATTGGCCAGGCCGCGCGCGATCTCGGCGCCTCCGGGGTCCCTGATGGCGATGACATCGCCGCGCGAAAACTCCCCCTGAACGGCCGTCATGCCGATGGGCAGCAGGCTTTTGCCCTCATCGCGCACCTTGCCCACGGCGCCTGCGTCCACCGTGACTGAGCCCCGCATTTGCAGGTGATCGGCCATCCATTGTTTGCGTGCCTGCATCTTCTGGGTTTGCGCCACCAGCAGCGTGCCGATGGGCTCGCCCCGGGTCAGCCGGACCAGTGCTTGCGGCTCGCGGCCCCAGGCGATAACCGTCGATGCGCCTGAGCCCGCGGCGCGTTTGGCGGCCAGGATCTTGGTGATCATGCCGCCCTTGCCGATGCTGGAACCTGCGCCTCCCGCCATGGTCTCCAGCGCTGCGTCGCCGGCCTTGGCCTCATGCACAAACTGCGCGGCCGGGTCCTTGCGCGGATCGGCGGTGTAGAGGCCGCGCTGGTCTGTGAGGATGACCAGCGCGTCGGCTTCCACCAGGTTGGCGACCAGTGCGCCCAGCGTGTCGTTGTCGCCAAACTTGATCTCGTCATTGACGACGGTGTCGTTTTCATTGATGACAGGCACCACGCCAAGCTGCAACAGCGCCAGCAGGGTGGAGCGCGCATTGAGGTAGCGTTCGCGGTCTGCCAGATCGGCGTGCGTCAGCAGGACCTGGGCGCTGCCGATGCCGTTTTCGCGCAGCTTGGTTTCATAAACCTGTACCAGACCCATCTGGCCCACGGCGGCGGCGGCCTGCAGCTCATGGATGGCCTTGGGCCGCGTTGCCCAGCCGAGGCGTTTCATGCCCTCGGCAATGGCGCCGCTGCTGACCATGATGACCTCCCGGCCGTCCTTCACGAGGGCTGCCAGCTGCTCGCACCACTGGCCGATGGCCACGGAATCCAGCCCGCGCCCTTCGTTGGTGACCAGGCTGGAGCCCACCTTCACCACGATGCGTTTGGCGTTGCGCAGGACCAAGGAGCCGGTTTGTTCTTGCATTTAAGTATATTTTAGGGCTCTAGCCCAATCAGGGCGGGCGCAAGCAGCTATCGTTTATATAGCAAATGCCGGCGGCGTTTGCCCGGAAATCAGCGGGGAAAGGCCGTTACGGGGATTCCGGCGGCAGTTCGGCAAATCGCGGATCAACCTCTTCCACCGGCTGCTCGCTTTTCTGGACTTGCTTGACGTGCTGGTAAATGGTTTTGACCAGCTGCTCGCAACCCTCGCGCGTCAAGGCCGAGATTTCGAAGACGGGGCCCTTGAACTTGAAGCGCTTGACGAAATCCTTCACCAGCGCGGCACGTTTGTCCTTGTCCACCATGTCGAGCTTGTTGAGGACGAGCCAGCGTGGTTTGTCGTAAAGGGCTTCGTCGTATTTTTTGAGTTCGCCCACAATTGCCTTGGCTTGCGCCACCGGGTCCACGCCTTCATCGAAAGGCGCCATATCGACAATATGCAACAGCAGGCGGGTGCGCTGCAGATGCCGGAGGAACAGGTGGCCCAGGCCGGCGCCTTCCGAAGCACCCTCGATAAGGCCGGGCAGATCGGCCACCACGAAGCTTTGTTCCGGGCCCACGCGTACCACGCCGAGGTTGGGATGCAGGGTGGTGAAAGGGTAGTCTGCAATGCGCGGGCGCGCGTTCGACACGGCCGAAATGAAGGTGGACTTGCCGGCATTGGGCATGCCCAGCAAGCCGACGTCGGCCAGTACCTTGAGTTCGAGCTTGAGGCTCTTGCGCTCGCCGGGCCAGCCGGGTGTCTTGCTGCGTGGCGCGCGGTTGGTCGAGCTTTTGAAGCGCAGGTTGCCGAAGCCGCCGTCGCCGCCCTTGGCGATCAGCACCTGTTCACCGGGAACCAGCAATTCGTAAAGTACTTCCCCGGTTTCGCCATCGGTCAGGATGGTTCCGACCGGCATCTTCAGGATGATGTCGTCGCCCTTGGCGCCGAACATGTCCGAACCCATGCCATGCTGGCCGTTACGGGCCTCGTGGCGGCGTGAAAACCGGAAGTCCACCAGCGTGTTCAGGTTGATGTCGGCCACCGCGTACACATGACCGCCGCGTCCGCCGTCGCCGCCGTTTGGGCCGCCGAACTCCTTGTACTTTTCGTGGCTGAAGGAGACGCAGCCACTCCCGCCATCGCCTGCGGCAATGTCAATAAAGGCTTCGTCAACAAATTTCATGATGGAGTGCTGCGGTTAAAACAGGGGGCGTCAGGGGCCGGAGATCAAGTTTACAAACAAAAAAGCCCCGACAGGTCGGGGCTTCGTTTCAGTCGAAGTGACTTATCGAAGTGATCAGCTTACGCCGGGGTCACATTCACGGTGTGCTTGTTCAGCGCACCCTTGATGGAAAACGAGACCGAGCCGTCAACCAGCGCGAACAGCGTGTGGTCCTTGCCGATGCCGACATTGACGCCTGGGTGGAACTTGGTGCCCCGCTGGCGCACGATGATGCTGCCTGCGTTAATGACTTCACCGCCAAATTTCTTGACGCCGAGCATTTTGGGCTGTGAATCACGCCCGTTTCGCGTAGAGCCGCCGCCTTTTTTCTGTGCCATTTTTCGTTACTCCTGGTACGTCCCTGTTCAACCGGCGATGGCGCCGATTTGCAGTTCCGTGTAGTTTTGCCGGTGGCCCTGACGCTTTTGGTAGTGCTTGCGACGGCGCATTTTGAAAATGCGAACCTTGTCGTGCCTACCCTGGGAAAGGACAGTGACTGTAACAGTGGCGCCGGACACCAAGGGCGTACCAACCGTGATTGTGCTGCCGGTGCCGACAGCCAATACCTGGTCAATAACGATCTCTTGGCCTACGTCCGCAGCAATCTGTTCTACTTTAATTTTTTCTCCAGTAGCAACCTTGTATTGTTTGCCACCGGTTTTTATGACCGCGTACATGTAAGACCTCTTTATTGAGTTCTGCAGACGGATTTCCGCAGAGCCCAATATTCTAGCATGCCGGGCCAAAATTGGCCAGCCGCCCGTTTTCCGGGCTTTTTCGGGCCGAATGTGGGGACTGGGCCGGGTATGGCGGGCGGGGGTCTTCCTATAATCTGCCCAAACTTACGTCTGGATCCGCCTTTTGTCTGCCAATTCTTCAAGCACCGCCGCAGCCCTCGCCCTGATTGCAGACGACATGCGGGGAATGGACGCCGTCATCGAGCTTCGCCTGAAGTCCGAGGTGCCCCTTGTAAGCCAGGTCTCCCGGTACATCGTTGCGGCCGGCGGCAAGCGGTTGCGGCCGGCTCTGTTGCTTTTGATGTGCGGCGCTTTGGGATACAAAGAGGCTCAGCGCTACAACCTCGCCGCCGTCGTCGAGTTCATCCATACCGCAACGCTTCTGCATGATGATGTGGTGGACGAGTCCACGTTGCGCCGCGGGCGAGCAACCGCCAACGAAGCCTTTGGCAACCCTGCCAGCGTTCTGGTGGGTGATTTTCTGTATTCCCGGGCCTTCCAGATGATGGTCGAAGCTGGCGATATGCGTGTCATGCAAACCCTTGCCGAGGCAACCAACGTGATCGCCGAGGGCGAGGTGCTGCAACTTATGAACATGCACGACGCGACACTGTCGGAGGAGGGCTACCTCCGGGTGATCCGCTCCAAGACGGCCAAGCTGTTCGAAGCCAGCGCCCGCCTGGCGGCCTTGCTGGCCCAGTCGCCGCCAGCCATTGAGCAAAGCTGCGCAGACTACGGCCAGGCACTGGGCACCGCATTCCAGGTGATCGACGACGTGCTGGACTACGACGGGGATGTGTCTGAGATGGGGAAGAACCTGGGCGACGATTTACGCGAAGGCAAGGCGACACTTCCGCTGATCATCGCCATGCAGCGAGGTACCGGGGCTGAGCGTACGACCATCCGGCAGGCAATTGAGACGGGTGGCACGGACCAGATGACACAGATCATCGCCATCGTGCAACAGACCGGAGCGCTGCAGGCCACCCGGGATGCTGCGGCTGTAGAAGCACAGCGCGCGCTGAATGCCTTGCAGGCCCTGCCCCAAAACATTTACAGTAATGCCCTGATGCAGCTGGCCTCCCAATTGCTGGAAAGGCGTTTCTGACGGCTGCCGGATCGGGGTGTAGCTTAGCCTGGTAGAGCGCTACGTTCGGGACGTAGAGGCCGGAGGTTCGAATCCTCTCACCCCGACCAAAAATATCCTGGCCTTGGCCGTATGTGTGCGTTTCTTCGCATACTTCCAACGCCGGGCAGGCCTCTGGCGCGTTTTCGATTTACACCTTGTAATCTATAAGCGATGATACCTATTTAAGCCTATCCAGAGAATCCATGGCCGCTGTCGACACTGCTATTAACCAACCACCATCCATGGCATTGCCAGGTCTGGGTCGGGCCTTGGTGGTTGCGGGGAAGCTGGGTCAAAAGGCTGCTGAAGACATCTTTCGCAAAGCCCAAACGGGGCGCACCAGCTTCATCGCCGAACTGACGGGCTCCGGAGCGGTTTCCGCGTCTGACTTGGCGCACACCATGTCGACCGCCTTCGCGGCGCCTTTGCTTGACCTGGACGCCATAGACATACAGCGCCTGCCCAAGGGACTGCTCGATTCCAAAATCTGTGCAACGTACCGTATCGTTGTTCTGAGCAAACGCAATAACCGGCTGATTGTTGCAACGGCAGATCCATCTGACCAGGAGGCGGCCGAAAAAATCAAGTTTTCCACCCAGATGGGGGTCGACTGGGTCATCGCCGAATACGACAAGCTGTCCAAGCTGTCGGAAGTATCCAACACCAGCGCCTCTGAGGCGATGGAAAGCATCATCGGCGATGACTTTGAGTTTGATGAAACCAGTGTGGATTCTGGCGCAACCGAAGATGAAGCGGGTGTCTCCGAAGTTGAGGACGCTCCGGTTGTCAAATTTCTCCAGAAGATGCTGCTTGATGCTTTCAGCATGCGCGCTTCCGACCTGCATTTCGAGCCGTTTGAGCATACCTACAGGGTGCGCTTCCGGGTGGACGGCGAATTGCGCGAAATCGCGTCACCACCGGTCGCCATCAAGGAAAAGCTTGCCGCGCGCATCAAGGTTATCTCCAAGCTGGATATCTCGGAAAAACGCGTACCGCAAGACGGCAAAATGAAACTCAAGATCGGCCCCGACCGGGTCATCGATTTCCGGGTGAGCACCTTGCCGACCATGTATGGCGAAAAAATCGTTATCCGTATTCTGGATCCGAGCAGTGCCAAGCTGGGCATTGATGCACTGGGGTATGAAACGATTGAAAAAGAGCGCCTGATGGCCGCCATTCAGCGACCCTACGGCATGGTGCTGGTGACGGGGCCCACGGGTTCCGGTAAAACCGTGTCGCTGTACACCTGCCTGAATATTCTGAACAAGCCGGGTGTCAACATTGCCACCGCTGAGGATCCCGCCGAAATCACATTGCCCGGTGTCAACCAAGTCAGCATGAATGACAAGGCCGGCATGACTTTTTCTGTCGCGCTCAAAGCCTTTTTGCGGCAGGATCCGGACATCATCATGGTCGGTGAGATTCGCGATCTTGAAACGGCTGATATCGCCATCAAGGCCGCGCAGACCGGCCACATGGTCATGTCCACGCTGCATACGAACGACGCACCCACCACGTTGACGCGTATGCGCAACATGGGCATTGCTCCTTTTAATATTGCCTCAAGCGTGATCCTGATCACGGCCCAGCGCCTTGCGCGCCGGCTTTGCCCCAACTGCAAGTCTCCTGCTGATATCCCTCGCGAGACATTGCTGGAGGCCGGTTTCAAAGAGGATGACGTCGACGGCTCGTGGACGCCGTATCGGCCTGTGGGTTGCTCCATGTGCACAAATGGTTACAAGGGGCGTGTCGGTATTTATCAGGTGATGCCGATTTCCGAGGAAATCCAGCGTATTGTCCTTCGCGACGGAAGTGCGCTTGAAATCGCTGCGCAGGCTGAACTCGAAGGGGTCCGAAGCCTGCGCCAGTCCGGATTGCAAAAAGTTAAACTCGGAATGACCTCACTGGAAGAGGTTTTGGGTTGCACGAATGTTTAAATTTGCTCACGCAAAGTGCTGATTAATCGGCGTCTGTAGCGAAAGGTGGCTTGGGCCATCGATAAAACGAGAAAACCATCATGGCAACTGCAGCATCTGTCAAAGGCGTCAAGGAATTTGTTTTTGAGTGGGAGGGCAAAGACCGCGGCGGCAAACAGGTTCGGGGCGAAACCCGGGCCGCCGGAGAAAACCAGGTCAAGGCTTCCCTGCGCCGCCAGGGCGTTTTGCCCACCAAGATCAAAAAGCGCAGCATGCGCTCCGGCAAGAAGATCAGGCCGAGGGATATCGCTATCTTTACCCGCCAGCTGGCTACGATGATGAAAGCGGGCGTTCCGCTTTTGCAGTCGTTTGATATTGTGGGTCGCGGCAATCCGAACGCCAGCGTCACCAAGCTTCTCAACGATGTGCGCACTGACGTGGAAACCGGTACCTCCTTGAGCGCGGCTTTTCGCAAATACCCGATGTATTTCAATGCGCTGTACTGCAATCTGGTCGAGGCCGGTGAAGCTGCAGGTATTCTGGAATCCCTGCTGGACCGCCTTGCGGTCTACATGGAGAAAACGGAAGCCATCAAATCGAAAATCAAGTCGGCCCTGATGTATCCCATTTCGGTGGTGATTGTGGCCTTTGTGGTGGTCGCGGTCATCATGATTTTTGTGATCCCGGCTTTCAAGGAAGTGTTTAAATCTTTTGGCGCTGACTTGCCGGCACCAACGCTGTTTGTGATTGCCGTTAGTGAATTCTTCGTAGCCTATTGGTGGCTCATTTTTGGCGGCATCGGTGGTGGCCTTTACTTTTTCTTCCAGGCCTGGAAGCGCAACGAAAAAATGCAGAAGTTCATGGACAGAGCCTTGCTCAAGGTGCCTGTCTTTGGCTCCCTGATTGAAAAATCGTGCATTGCCCGATGGACCCGTACCTTGTCCACCATGTTTGCCGCCGGCGTTCCATTGGTTGAAGCGCTGGATTCCGTCGGTGGAGCGTCTGGTAACTCCCTCTATGCCGATGCCACCGAAAAAATCCAGCAGGAAGTCTCCACGGGCACCAGCCTGACCGCCGCGATGGGCAATGCGAATCTGTTCCCGACCATGGTGTTGCAGATGTGCGCCATTGGTGAGGAATCCGGCTCCGTCGATCACATGCTCGGTAAGGCCGCCGACTTTTATGAGGCGGAAGTCGACGAGATGGTGGCCGGCCTTTCGAGCCTGATGGAGCCCATCATCATTGTGTTTTTGGGTACCCTTATTGGCGGCATCGTGGTATCGATGTACCTGCCCATTTTCAAGCTGGGTCAAGTCGTTTGATGGGTACGGGTATGGGCCCGGCGTTTGATGCGTCGCTGGCCGGCATCCTGGGCCTGCTGATTGGCAGTTTCCTGAATGTTGTGATTTACCGCCTCCCCAAAATGATGGAGCGGCAGTGGGCGCAGGAATGCGCGGAACTGGCTGGGCATGCAGCAGAACCTTCCGACAAGTTCAATCTGCTGGTGCCACGCTCACGGTGCTCCAGTTGCGGCCATGCCATCCGCTGGTACGAGAACATTCCGGTGGTCAGTTATGTGTTCCTGCGAGGCAAGTGTTCGGTATGCGGCTCGCCCTACGGTATGCGCTACCCCGTCGTGGAGGCAGTGACGGGCGCCTTGTTCTTCTTTTGTGTGTGGCGTTGGGGCTGGTCGCTGACTGCGCTGGGCTGGTGCGGCTTTTCGGCCGCACTGCTGGCCCTGGCGATGATCGACTGGGACACCACGCTGCTGCCGGACGATATCACCTTGCCTTTGCTGTGGGCCGGCCTGATCGTTGCCGCCCTGCAGTGGAACCCTTCGGTTAGCCTGCCAACGGCCTTATGGGGTGCCGTCGCTGGCTACCTGTCTCTATGGCTCGTGTACTGGGCCTTCAAACTGGCCACCGGCAAGGAGGGCATGGGCTATGGCGACTTCAAGCTTTTCGCCGCACTCGGTGCCTGGTTCGGCTGGCCTGCGCTGGTTCCCATGATCCTGATGGCTTCGGTGATTGGTGCTGTCATAGGTATTGCGTTGAAGTTCTCCACCGGCTTGCGCGAGGGCGGTTATGTGCCCTTTGGACCTTTCCTGGCCGGTGCGGGTT
Organism: Polaromonas sp. P5_D5; assembly: GCF_054049435.1. NCBI lineage: Bacteria > Pseudomonadati > Pseudomonadota > Betaproteobacteria > Burkholderiales > Comamonadaceae > Polaromonas > Polaromonas sp. P5_D5. The sequence goes on along the minus strand of NZ_JBFUMJ010000001.1, from coordinate 1,273,098 downwards.
TCACGGCCATGATTTTTGGGCCGCAATCCATTTTGCGATTTGTGGGCTTGTGATGCCATGTCCCGTGCAGCCCTGCGTATTGGACTGACCGGTGGCATAGGCAGCGGTAAAAGCACGCTTGCCGGTATTCTGGTTGCTCACGGCGCGGCGTTGGTGGATGCTGATGCCATCTCCCGTGCGGTCACGGCAGCCGGTGGGGCGGCTGTGCCGGAAATTGCAGCGCTGTTCGGCGGAGAACTGATCACCCCCGAAGGCGCCATGCACAGGGAACGGATGCGGCAGCTGGTCTTTGACGACCCGTCTGCACGGCGCAGGCTCGAGTCCATCGTGCACCCCTGGGTAAGCCGGGAAACCCTGCATCAATATGAGCAGGCGGTCGCGGGCGGCAGTGCTTGTGTCATTTTTGACGTCCCGTTGCTGGTGGAGTCGGGACGATGGCGGCAGCAGCTTGACCAGGTTCTGGTTGTGGATTGCAGCGAGGTGACCCAGATTGACCGCGTGATGACCCGAAACGGCTGGCCACGGGAGGTTGTGGAGAAAATCATGGCTGGCCAGGCAAGCCGCGCGCAGCGCCTGTCTGCGGCTGACATATGCCTCTATAACGATGGCTTGTCTCTGGCGAGCCTGGAAGCCCTGGTCCGACAGCTTGCCAGGCGCTTCGGGCTATGATGCGCAAACAAACCTCCTCATTCAAAGCCGACGAAATCTAGCGCTGTGATCCTTTACGAGTATCCTTTTCACGAACGAATACGCACTTACCTGCGACTTGAGCACCTGTTTCGCCGTCTCGGTGAACTGGTGGAGCGTGAGAGCCCGACGGATCATCATTACGCGATCACGACCATTTTTGAAATCATGGATGTCGGCGCGCGGGCCGACCTGAAGACCGACGTGCTCAAGGACCTTGAGAAGCAAAAACATGTCCTCAACGGCTACCGCGGCAACCCGGCCATTTCCGAAGCCGTTCTGGACGAGGTGACCGGCCAGCTTGAGGGCTGTTTTTCCGCCTTGAACAACCTGCCGGGCAAAGCCGGTCATTCCCTGACGGAAAACGACTGGCTGATGAGCATTCGCAGCCGTGTCGGCATCCCGGGCGGGACCTGTGAGTTTGATTTGCCGGCCTACTATGCATGGCAACACCTGGACACCGAAACACGCCAGCAAGACCTGCAGCGCTGGATCACACCGCTGGTGCCGCTGGCCGAATCCATACGTGTACTGCTAACGCTGTTGCGTGACTCCGGGGCGCCTCAAAAAGTGGTGGCGCCCGGCGGGCAATACCAGCAGACGTTGCCGCAGGGGCGTACCTTCCAGCTGTTGCGCCTGCGGATAGACCCGGCTCTGGGGCTGATTCCCGAAATCAGCGGTAACCGGCTGATTGTGTCGGTGCGCCTCATGCGTCACGGCAGTGACGACCGGCTGCACGCCAGCACCGAAGATTCTGCGTTTGAGCTGACGCTTTGCTCCTGATTTCAGGACTTGCAGCCTCCCCGCCATCACACCCGATTGATCCCCAGACCTGTCTACAAACATGCCTGCGATGAAGAACGATTCCCCGCCCCTTAAACGGGTCGTATGCCCGGGCTGCGGCGGTGAAAGCATTTACGCACCCAGCAACCCTTTTCGCCCATTTTGCAGCGAGCGTTGCAAGAACATAGACTTGGGCGCCTGGGCCAGCGAAGGGTTCCGCCTGCCGGCGGATGTGCCACCTGATGATGAACAATTTGGCGACCCCAAGCTGCAATAAAGCTTGAGGCGAAACGCGGTGTCACCTGCGTTTGCGAAAGAATAAAAAGGGAGGAAAAAGTATGAACAGGAATTTTTGCAATGCGCTGGCTGCCGTCTTGGCCATGGCGCTGCTGGGCGGTAATGTGCAGGCTCAATCGGCCCAGGATGGGGTAAAGCCCGCCAAGGCCAAAAAAACCAAGAAGACCGCCGCTCAATCCGGTGCGGTAAATTCAGGCGGCAAAGTCAAATTCATCTCAGGGTCCGGCGAGACACCCGGCCAGCGCGATGCCCGGCTCAAACGCGAATGCAAGGGCGCGGTAGACGCAGGCGCCTGCGCGGGCTACACGCGCTGATCCATCGATGGCGCCGGTGCAAAGCCGGCACAACGCCTGCAACGCTCAGTTGGTGGTGGGGGTTCCCAGCACCTGTTGCAGCTCGCCGTTCTGGTACATCTCCATCATGATGTCCGAGCCGCCGATGAACTCGCCTTTCACGTAGAGCTGTGGAATGGTCGGCCAGTTGCTGAACTCCTTGATGCCGTGGCGGATTTCCTCGTCTTCCAGCACGTTCACGGTGGCGGGCTTGTTCACGCCGCAGGCCTTCAGCACCTGGATGGCACGGCCGGAAAAACCGCACATCGGGAATTGGGCCGTGCCTTTCATGAAAAGGACCACATCGCTCGATTTGACGATTTCGGCGATGCGTTGCTGGGTAGGGTCTGTGGTGCTCATGGTGAATCCTTTTGGGGTGTGGGCCGAAGCGCCTGTACCGGGCCGAAAACGTTTCGGCGAGGCTGTTTCAAATACATGGAATCTGGAAACCAGAATTCAACCTGCCGATTATCCTGCCGTTTGATTTCCCGTGTGGATTCATCGTTCGCCCGGCCACAGCCCGCCAGAACAGCGTTCGATGCCCGCCAGGTCGCGCCGGCTCTGAACCTGTACAAAGCCCTCCTGCGCCAGCAGTGACCGCACGGCTTCTGCCTGGTCGTAGCCATGCTCCAGCAACAGCCAGCCGCCTGGCAGCAGGCTGGCGGGCGCCTTCCGGGTGATCTCCCGGATGTCCTCCAGCCCGTCCGGGCCGGCAGTCAGGGCGGCCAGGGGCTCGTGGATCAGGGCAGCCAGATGTGGGTCAGCGCTGGCAATGTAAGGCGGATTGCTGGCGATCAGGTGAAAGTGTCCGCTAACTTCCTGCAGCCAGTGACTTTGAATGAAATCGATCTCCAGGTTCAGGCGGGCCGCATTATCCCGGGCGACATCCAGCGAGTCCGCACTCGCATCCACCGCCCTCACGCGGCCCTGTCGGCCCGTCTTGGGCAGGCTGTGGGCAATGGCCAGGGCAATGGCCCCGCTGCCCGTGCCAAGGTCCAGAATTCGCGGGTCGGCCGGTGCGCCGGGCACCTGCAGCAGCTCAAGCGCCCAGCTCACCAGCGTTTCGGTGTCGGGGCGCGGTACCAGCACACGGGCATCCACCTGAAGCGTCAGGCCGAAAAACTCCTTGCTGCCCACGATGTAAGCCAGCGGTTCTCCGCTGGCGCGGCGCAGGCACAGCGCCTGGAAACGCTGCGCGGCATCTTCTGCCAGCTCGTCCGTATCGTGGGCCAGCAGCCAGGCGCGGGCATGCTCCGGTTTGCCCAGCGCATGCAACAACAACAACTGGGCATCCAGGCGGTCCAGCCCCAATGCCTGGGCGGCAGCCAGGGCTTGCGCGCAGGTAAGCCCGCTCAACTGAACCCCCTTGAAGTGCTATGAAAATAGTAGCTGCTTGCGCACATCCTGATTGGGCTGGAGGCCTTTTTGTTGCTCAACTGCTGATGTTCAGGCGCCATTGTTGGCGGTCTCAAGCTCCGCCAGCAGCTCGGCCCCGCGCGCCACCTGCAGGGCCGTGACCACATCGCCCAGGTCGCCTTCCATGATGGCCAGAAGCTTGTACAGCGTCAGGTTGATGCGGTGGTCGGTCAACCGCCCCTGCGGGAAGTTGTAGGTGCGGATGCGGTCGCTGCGGTCGCCTGTGCCCACCAGCCCCTTGCGCAGGGCGGCATCTTTGGCGGCGCGCTCGGAGCGGTCTTTTTCGTGGATGCGTGCGGTGAGTACCTTGAGCGCCTGGGCCTTGTTGCTGTGCTGGCTCCGGCCTTCCTGGCATTCCGCCACGATGCCGGTCGGAATATGCGTGATGCGCACGGCCGAATCCGTCTTGTTGATGTGCTGGCCGCCGGCACCGCTGGCACGGTAGGTGTCGATGCGCAGGTCGGCCGGGTTGATCTGGATGGCTACGGCTTCGTCCGGCTCCGGCATCACGGCCACCGTGCAGGCGCTGGTGTGGATGCGGCCTTGCGTTTCAGTGGCGGGCACGCGCTGTACGCGGTGGCCGCCTGACTCAAATCGCAGCTTGCCGTACACACCGACGCCCAGGGCGTCCGTGGCGCCGTCAATGCGCAGCACGACTTCCTTGTAGCCGCCCAGTTCGCCGGAGGATTCACTGATGATTTCCACCTGCCAGCGGTTGCGTTCGGCAAAGCGGGTGTACATCCGGAACAGGTCACCGGCGAACAGCGCTGATTCATCACCGCCGGTGCCGGCACGGATTTCGATGAAAGCCGCGCGCGCGTCGTCCGGGTCCTTCGGAATCAACATCAGCTGCAGGGCCTCGTCGATCTGCGCGATATCGGCTTTGGCGGCGGCGATTTCTTCCTCCGCCATCGCAGCCATTTCCGGGTCATCTTTGGCTTCAGTCAGCATGCCTTCAGCGCTGCCGAGGTCGGCCTCGCGACTGGTGAGCCGCAAGTACTGGTCGGCGATCACGCTGGCTTCGGCGTGCTCCCGGGTCAGCGAACGGAAGCGGTCCAGGTCGCTGACCACGTCGCTGGCAGACAGCAGCGCGTCCAGCTCGTGCAGCCGCAGCAGCTGGCGGTCCAGGGTTTGGCGAAGAAAAGGTTTCATGGGAATGGAGGACTGGAAAAAGGAGGCCGGAAGGCCGTCAACAACGACGCTCCGTCAGCGGAGCAACCGGCTGTGGCCGGCACAGGAAGTCAGTGCCTTGGCGGCCGCTAACGCTCTTTGTCGTCGGACTGGATTTTGGGCAGCTGGCCGCGCAAAAACAGCCTGGATACGGTCTGTGCCGTGGCTTCGCGGCTGTTGGCGTCGCCCGCATGCAGCTCGGCCAGCGCGCCGTGCAGCATTTTCTGGGTGAGGCCGCGGGTCAGCGCGTCCAGTACCGTGTCGATGGGCTCGCCCCGGGCCAGCAGCTTTTTGGCCCGCACGATTTCGGCAGCGCGCCACTCGTCGGTCTGCGCATTGAGCTGCTGGATCAGCGGCACGCTGCGGCGCTGGCCCAGCCAGTGCATGAAGTTCTGCACGCCCGCGTCGATGATGACCTCGGCTTGCGCCACGGCGGCCTTGCGGCTGTCCTTGCCGGTCTGCACCACGTGGGCCAGGTCGTCCACCGTATAGAGGTAGATGTCGGGCAGGGCCTTGACTTCGGGTTCGATGTCGCGCGGCACGGCCAGGTCGACCATGAACATCGGGCGATGTTTGCGCAGCTTGACGGCACGCTCCACCGCGCCCAGGCCGATGATGGGGAGCGTACTGGCGGTGCAGCTGATCACGGCGTCGAACTCATGCAGGCGGCTGGGCAAATCGGCCAGACGCATCACTTCGGCGCCGAAACGGCCGGCCAGCTTTTCGCCGCGCTCCAGCGTGCGGTTGGCGATTGCCATGGCTTTGGGGTTTTTGGCGGCGAAGTGGGTAGCCGCGAGGTCAATCATCTCGCCGGCGCCGACAAACAGCACCTTGATGTCGCCGAGGTCTTCAAACAGCTGGCCGGCCAGCCGCACGCTGGCCGCCGCCATGCTGATGCTGTGCGCGCCGATTTCGGTGCTGCTGCGCACTTCCTTGGCCACGGCAAAGGAGCGCTGGAACAGCTGGTGCAAGGTGGTGCCCATGGCGCCCGCGTCTTCGGCGGCGCGCACGGCGTCCTTCATCTGGCCCAAAATCTGGGGCTCGCCCAGCACCATGGAATCGAGCCCGCTGGCCACGCGAAAAGCATGACGGGCCGCTGCATCGTCGTGCAGGGTATAGGCATGTGAGCGCAGCAAGGCGGGCGAGACGCCGCCACTGTGCGCCAGCCAGTCCAGCGTGTGGTCCAGGTCGTTCTTTTCGCCAGCGCAGTAAATCTCAGTGCGATTGCAGGTAGAGAGCAGCGTGGCCTCGGGCTGGCGGGCCAGCGACTCGCGCAAACCGCGCAAAGTGGGCTCGACCTGGTCCAGGGCGTAGGCGAACCGGCCGCGCAAATCGAGCGGTGCGGTGTTGTGGTTTAGCCCAAGGGCCCAGACTGACATCCTCCGATTATAAAATTGAAGCGGTCAGGACGGTACAAAGGCCGGACAATCGCCCTGATAGTCCTTTTTTTGGCCGTTTTGAAGCTTGTTTTGGATTTGCTCTGAAGCCAGGCGAGTTTTTAACTATCCCTACGCGCATGACCTTTTACCTGCTGGCGAACCACCTGCTCAATCTTGTCCTGCCGGCCGCCGCGGTGGCCCTGCTGCTGGTGCTGGCAACTCAGCTTATGGGTGGATTATTTAGATCAAAAATGCCTTTAGCCCAGACCTGGTATGCGCAAGCAGCTATTGTTTTTGTAGCAAACGTGGTGGTGCTGGTGGCCGGGCTTGTGTTCTTCGGCCATGACGGGAAGATGCTGACGTATGCCGCCATGGTGGTCGGCGCGGCCGTCTGCCAGTGGGTTTTGCTGGGCGCCTGGCGGGCCTGAAGGGGTTCTATAAATCCAATTGCCGGGCGCATGGCTGCGTTGCGCGGTGCTCGGAATCCTCATGCACCCAAGTGCATTCCGGTGTCCTGCGCTCCGTGCGCCTTGCCCTGCACCCGGTAATTGAATTTCTAAAGTCCCTTCGAATAGCGACTACAAATCGGGCTTGAAGACGTTCACTGCGTCGGTGATGATGCCGTCGGTGCCCAGGGCCAGCAGCCGCTGCACGTTCGCTTCGTCATTCACCGTATAGCTCAGCAACTTGAAGCCGGCTTTTTTGGCCTGGGCCACCGTATCGGCGTTCCAGAGTTTGTGGTTGCAGACGATGGCCACGCAGCCCAGCTGAGCCGCTGTTTCCAGCCAGTTGGCGGGGAGTTGGTCGAGCAGCAGGCCGCGTGGCAACTGGGGCTGGGCATTTCGAGCCGCCTCCAGCGACAGCGGCTGGAAGGACGTCAGCAGTGGGGGAATGGCTTGGCCCTGCCACAGCCGGGCCGCTTCGTTGGCCACCACGGTGCCGGTGTGACTCTCGATGCCCGGTGTGGGCTTGATCTCGATATTGAGGAAGTAGCCCTTGTCCAGGCAAAAGCGGGCGATGCGCTCAAAGCTGGCGAGGCCCTCCGCGGCAAACGCCGGGGAATGCCAGCCGCCGGCGTCAAGCTTGGCCAGCGCCTCCCAACTTAACTCGCCAGCCACACCTTTGCCGTTGCTGGTGCGCTCCAGCGTGGCGTCGTGCAGCAAAAAGGGAACGCCGTCGGCGCTCAGTTTCACGTCGCACTCAAACATGCGGTAGCCATGGCTGGCGCCCAACATGAAGGAGGCCAAGGTGTTTTCCGGCGCCAGCTTGCCGGCGCCGCGATGCGCTACCCAGCGCGGGTAGGGCCAGTTGGCAGCTGATACGGGGTTTGTCATGGGTGTGCTCAGGACCTGTGGAGACGAGACGAAAGCCGGAAATTAGATCCGTTTGCCCGTTTCCGAGTCAAACCAGTGCAGGCGATCTGCGCGCGGCGTAACGTGGATGGTCGCACCGATCTCGGGTGCCGTTGACAGGCTTTCGTCGGTGCGCACGATGATGGCTTCGCTGCCCATGCGGCAGTACAACAGGCGCTCGGCGCCCAGCATTTCGATCGTGTCGACCTGCACTGCCCAGCCGGTGGGACCCACCGTCAGGTGCTCGGGGCGTATGCCCAGAATGGCGCCGGGCTTGCCGCCGAAGTCGGCATTCGGGGCCTGCTTGAGCAAATTCATGGGAGGCGAGCCCATGAAGCTGGCCACAAAGGTGGTGGCGGGCCGGTTGTAAACCTCTTCGGGCGTACCGAACTGTTCCATGCGGCCGGCGTTCATCACCATCATGCGCTGGGCCAGCGTCATGGCTTCGACCTGATCATGCGTGACGAAGAGGGATGTGATGCCGAGTTCGCGGTGCAGCTTCTGAATTTCAAGACGCGTCTGCACGCGCAGTTTGGCGTCCAGGTTGGATAGCGGCTCGTCAAACAAAAACACCTGCGGCTGGCGCACGATGGCGCGGCCCATGGCCACGCGCTGGCGCTGTCCGCCCGAGAGCGCGCGGGGCTTGCGGTCCAGCAGGTGGCCCAGCTCCAGGATTTTGGCGGCCTTGTCGACGCGCGTCTTGATCTCATCCTTGGGCACCTTGGCGATCTTCAGGCCGTAAGCCATGTTGTCGAATACGCTCATGTGCGGGTAGAGCGCGTAGTTCTGGAACACCATCGCGATGTCACGCTCGGAAGGTTCCAGCTCGTTGACGACCTTGCCGCCAATGGAGATCTGCCCGTCGCTGACTTCCTCCAGCCCGGCCACCATGCGCAGCAGGGTGGACTTGCCGCAACCCGAGGGCCCGACGATGACGATGAACTCGTGGTCGTTGATCTCGGCGTTCACGCCGTGCAGCACTTGCAGTGCGTCCTTGCCGGAACCGTAGCGCTTGATGACGTTATTGAATGAAAGGGATGCCATGTCTGTATTTCCGTTGTGTCTTGGTTGTTCTTGGCTGGTTTGGGCTGGCTCTATTTTTCGGTGTCGACCAGGCCCTTGACGAACCATTTCTGCATCAGCACCACCACGAGGGCGGGCGGCAGCATCGCCAAAATTGCAGTGGCCATGACCACGTTCCATTCGTTCTGGCCGTCACCGCCGGCGATCATGCGTTTGATGCCCACGACGACCGGGTACATGTCTTCACTCGTCGTGGCCAGCAGCGGCCAGAGGTACTGGTTCCAGCCGTAGATGAACTGGATGACAAAAAGCGCGGCGATCGAAGTCTTCGACAGCGGCAGCAGCACGTCGAAGAAAAAGCGCATGGGGCTGGCGCCATCCATGCGTGAGGCTTCGGTGAGCTCGTCAGGCACCGTCAGGAAGAACTGGCGGAACAAGAAAGTCGCCGTGGCCGAGGCAATCAGCGGTACCGTCAGGCCCGCATAGGTGTTGAGCATGTTCAGATCCGACAGCACCTTGTAGGTGGGCAGAATGCGCACTTCCACCGGCAGCATCAGCGTCACAAAAATGGCCCAGAAGCAGGTCTTCTTGAAGGGGAAGCGGAAGTACACGATGGCGAATGCCGACAGCAGCGAGATCGTGATCTTGCCGATCGCGATCACCATCGCCGTGACGAAGCTGACCCACATCATGTGCGCCACCGGTGCATTGGAGCCGACGGCGGATTCGCGCCCGAACAGCGCCGCCTTGTAGCTGTCGATCATGTTGGTGCCCGGCAGCAGCGGCATGGGCGCCTGCACGATTTCCTGCGCCGTGTGGGTCGAGGCCACGAAAGCCAGGTAGAGGGGGAAGGCGACGATAAAGACGCCCAGGATCACGATGACGTGGGCGAGGATGCCGTGGGTTCCGCGTTTTTCAACCATTGGCGTTCACCTTGGACTGTATGTGTGAGGGATAGACATGTTTTTCCGCCGGGCCGCCCCAAGGAAAAAAGCGCCCCCGAGGGGCTGGAGCCCGCAGCTCCAAGCCTGCCTGCGCAGGCTTGGACGGGCGACAGAGGCGAAGCGTCTCGCGAGCCGCGGCCTGCAAGGCCTCGCGCATTACATGAAATGAAAAGCGTGGGGGCGTCATCAGTACTGAACCTTTTTCTCGACGTAGCGGAATTGAATTACGGTCAGCGCCACCACGATCACCATCAATACCACCGACTGCGCAGCCGAGCCGCCCAGGTCCATGGCCTTGAAGCCGTCGTAATACACCTTGTAGACCAGGATGGCCGTGTCCTTGCCCGGCCCGCCCTGTGTGGCGGCGTCGACGATGGCAAACGTGTCGAAGAAGGCATAGACCACGTTGATGACCAGCAGGAAGAAGGTCGTGGGCGACAGCAACGGGAACTGGATGGTCCAGAAGCGGCGCCAGGGTTTCGCACCGTCAATGGCGGCGGCTTCGATCAGTGACTTGGGAATCGACTGCAGGCCCGCCAGAAAAAACAGGAAGTTATAGGAAATCTGCTTCCACACCGAGGCCATCACGATCAGCGTCATGGCATGGCCGGAGTCGAGCAGATGATTCCAGTTGATGCCTATCTTGCCCAGCGCGTAGGCGACCACGCCCAGCGAGGGAGAAAACATGAACACCCACAGCACGGCCGCCACAGCCGGGGCAACCGCGTAGGGCAACACGAGCATGGTTTTGTAGAACATGCCGCCGCGCACGATGCGGTCGGCAAACACCGCCAGCAACAGTGACAGGCTGATGCCGATGCCAGCCACCATCACCGAGAAAAACGCGGTCGTCTTGAACGACTCCACATAGCTCGGGTCGTCCAGCAATTGCCGAAAATTGGCCAGGCCGACGAATTCGATGGAGGTGCCGAAAGGGTCTTGCTGTTGCAGCGACTGCAGAAGCGCCTGCGCCGCTGGCCAGAAGAAAAACACCAAGATGACCGCCATTTGCGGCAGCAGCAGCAGCCAGGGCAGCCAGCTGGATCGAAAGACAACGCGTTTTTCCATAGGGCCTTCAGTGGGCAAAAACTTGTGAGTGCTAAAACATAAAAACCCGCCTGGCCTTCCCCGATGAGGGGGAGAGGGCGCAGCGGGCCGAGTTTAGCCCGCCGTGCGGGCCTGCTCTGTCTCTTGGGCGATCAGCCCTTGTTGGCCTTCTGGAAACGCTCAAGCTGCTCATTGCCGCGCTTGACGATGGAGCCCAACGCTTCTTTGGCCGTCTTCTTGCCGTTCCAGACCTGCTCGAGTTCTTCGTCCTCGATCGCGCGAATCTGCACATAGTTGCCCAGACGGATGCCGCGGCTCTTGTCCGTGACCTTGCGGATCATTTGCGTCACCGCGACGTCGGTGCCCGGGTTCTGTTTGTAGAAGCCGGACTTTTCGGTCAGGTCGTACGAAGCCATCGTCACAGGCAGGTAACCGGTGCGCTTGTGGCTGGCGGACTGCACTTCAGGCGTCGAGATGAAACTGAAGAATTTGGCCACGCCCTTGTATTCAGCGGGCTTCTTGCCCGACATGACCCAGAGGCTGGCGCCGCCGATCACGGTGTTCTGTGGCGCGCCGGGAACGTCCTGGTAATAGGGCAGCGGGGCCAGGCCGTAAGCGAACTTGGCGTTTTTCGCCACATTGCCGTAAAAGCCCGACGAGGTGTTGATCATGGCGCACTCGCCCGACACGAAGCTGGCTTCCGGTACGTTGCCGCGGCCCTTGTAGATAAAGAGCCCCTGTTTGGCCATGTTGGCCAGATTCTCGATGTGGCGCACGTGCAGCGGTGAATCCACCTTCAGGCGCGCATCCATGCCTTGCAGGCCGTTGGCTTTGGTGGCGAACTCGACGTTGTGCCAGGCCGAGAAACTTTCCACCTGTGTCCAGTTCTGCCAGGCGGTCGTGAAGGGGCATTTGTGACCGGATGCCTTCAGTTTGGCGGCGGCGTTGACGACCTCAGGCCAGGTCACGGGGGCCTTGTCGGTCGGCAGGCCCGCAGCCTTGAACGCGTCCTTGTTGAAATAGAAGATGGTGGTGGAGCTGTTGAACGGGAAGCTCAACATCTGGCCGTTCGGCGCGGTGTAGTAGCCGGCAACAGCGGGGATATAGGCTTTCGGGTCGAACTTCTCGCCCGCGTCCTGCATGATCTTGCCGACCGGGACGATGGCTCCCTTGCTGGCCTGCATCGTGGCGGTGCCCACTTCAAAGACCTGAAGGATATGTGGTGCATTGCCGGCGCGGAAGGCCGCGATGGACGCCGTCATGGACTCATCGTACGTGCCCTTGAACGTGGGCACTACCTTGTATTCCTTCTGGCTCTCATTGAATTGCTTGGCCAGGTCATTGACCCATTCGCCGTTGACGGCCGTCATTGAATGCCACCACTGGATCTCGGTCTGGGCCTGGCTGGCCAGCGGCGCGCACAGGCCGAGGGCCGCGAAGGCGAATGCTGAGAGACGGTTTTTCATTAAAACTCCTGGGATTGGACGCGCATCGGGGCGCGCCACGTTAAACGGGACAGTGTAAAAACTGTTTGTGACAAGCGATTTAATCGATTTGCGGGCTTCCCGACAAGCGGGATTTCCATAAGGACACATACGACTTCCATGGCGCCACGGGTAAATGTTGCGCTGCGGTAATATAGGGCAACAGCGCTGGACACGGGTCCGAAGCCGCTGGCTTTTCACGATGAACGCCCCTACTACCCTCCAAGAATTGAACGTCTTTGCCGATGACGCAAAGGCTGGCGAAGCCCGCATTCGCGAGATTCCCTATAACTACACCTCGTTTTCCGATCGGGAGGTGGTCATCCGCCTGCTCGGCGAGCGTGCCTGGGACTTGCTGAACCGCCTGCGCGACGAGCGCCGCACCGGCCGCTCCGCGCGCATGCTGTATGAAGTGCTGGGCGATGTCTGGGTCGTGCAGCGCAACCCCTATTTGCAGGACGACCTGCTGGACAACCCCAAGCGGCGCAAGCTGCTGGTCGACGCCTTGCAGCACCGGCTGACTGAGGTCGAAAAACGCCGCACCCCGGATGCAGATCAACAGCGCGACGCCATTGTGGGCGAACTGCTCGACGCCGCTCGCGGCGCCGTCGCCCGCTTCTACACCTCCTTCAGCGAGATGTACGACCTTCGCCGCCTGACGGAACGCAAGCTGCGCAAGCTGACGCTCAAAGACAACATCAAGTTCGACGGCCTCTCGCGGGTGTCACATGTCACCGATGCGACTGACTGGCGTGTCGAATACCCCTTTGTGGTGCTCACGCCCGACACTGAAGTCGAAATGGCCGGCCTGGTCAAGGCCTGTATCGAGCTTGGCCTGACAATCGTGCCGCGTGGTGGCGGCACCGGCTACACCGGCGGGGCGATTCCGTTGACCTGGAAGTCGGCTGTCATCAATACCGAAAAACTCGAAGCCATGACCGAGGTCGAAATGGTTTCGTTGCCCGGCGTTGACAAGCCAGTGGCTACCGTGTGGACTGAAGCCGGCGTGGTCACCCAGCGTGTGGCCGACGCGGCCGAGCGCGGCGGCTTCGTCTTCGCGGTCGACCCGACCTCTGCCGAAGCCTCCTGCATAGGCGGCAACATCGCGATGAATGCAGGCGGCAAAAAGGCCGTGCTGTGGGGCACCGCACTGGACAACCTCGCTTCCTGGCGGATGGTCACGCCCCAGGCCGAGTGGCTGGAAGTCACGCGCGTGGGCCATAACCTCGGCAAGATCCACGACGCCGAGATGGCCAGCTTCGATCTTCAGTATTTCGAAGCCGACGGCAAAACGCCTATCCGCACCGAGCGGCTGGATATTCCCGGCAAGACTTTCCGCAAGGAAGGCCTGGGCAAAGATGTCACCGACAAATTCCTGAGCGGCTTGCCGGGTATCCAGAAAGAAGGCTGCGACGGTCTCATCACCAGCGCGCGCTGGATCGTGCACCGCATGCCGGCACATACCCGCACGGTTTGCCTCGAATTTTTCGGCAATGCCAAGGACGCGGTGCCCAGCATCGTCGAGATCAAGGATTTCATGTTCGCCGAGCAAAAGCGCGGCGGCGCCATCCTGGCGGGGCTGGAACACCTGGACGACCGCTACCTGAAGGCGGTCGGCTATGCGACCAAATCGAAAAAGCACGGCGGCCTGCCGAAGATGGTGCTCTTTGGCGACATTGCCGGCGACGACGCCGATGTGGTGGCGCGTGCCACCTCGGAAGTCGTGCGCATTGCCAACTCGCGCCACGGCGAAGGTTTTATCGCCATCAGCCCCGACGCCCGCAAGAAATTCTGGCTGGACCGCAAGCGTACCGCCGCGATCTCCAAGCACACCAATGCCTTCAAGATCAATGAAGACGTGGTGATTCCGCTGCCCCGCATGGCCGAATATACCGACGGCATCGAGCAGATCAATATCGAGCTCAGCCTGGCCAACAAGATACGGCTGTGCGACGAGCTGGAGGCTTTTTTCCTCAAGGGCAACCTGCCTTTGGGCAAATCGGACGATGCCAACGATATTCCTTCGGCAGAACTGCTGGAAGACCGTGTGGGCCAGGCGCTGGCGCTGATAGCTGAGGTACGAGCGCTATGGTCCGGCTGGCTGGCGGGTGTAGCGACCTTGTTCCCGCAGTTGCAAGACCATTCGCTGCGCGCCAGCTGGAAAACCGATATCCGGGCCCAGCTTCAGGCGATTTTCTCGGGCGGCGCGTTTTTGCCCATCCTGGAGGAGTGCAATGCCATCCACAAGCGTGTGCTCAAGGGCCGTGTCTGGGCGGCGCTGCACATGCACGCCGGCGACGGTAACGTGCACACCAACCTGCCCGTCAACAGCGACGACTACGAGATGCTGCAGACCGCGCATGTGGCGGTGGCGCGCATCATGGTGCTGGCTCGTTCGCTGGACGGCGTTATCTCCGGGGAACACGGCATTGGCATCACCAAGCTGGAGTTCCTGACCGACGAAGAGCTGCGGCCCTTTACCGAATACAAGCAAAAAGTCGATCCGGAAGGGCGCTTCAACAAAGGCAAGCTGCTACGAAATCAGGAGCTGCTCGCGCAAGAGGGGAGCGGTCTTCAGTCCAAAAATGATGCTAAGCCGATCTTGCATGCCGACTTGACCAATGCCTATACCCCCAGCTTCGGCTTGATGGGGCATGAGTCGCTGATCATGCAGCAGTCGGACATCGGCGCCATTGCCGACAGCGTGAAGGATTGCTTGCGTTGCGGCAAGTGCAAACCGGTGTGCGCCACCCATGTGCCGCGCGCTAACCTGCTGTACAGCCCACGCAACAAAATTCTGGCCACCTCGCTGCTGGTGGAGGCTTTCCTTTATGAAGAGCAGACCCGGCGCGGCGTGAGCATCAAGCACTGGGAAGAATTCGAAGACGTGGCCGACCACTGCACCGTGTGCCACAAGTGCCTGACGCCTTGCCCGGTGGACATCGATTTCGGCGAAGTCTCCATGAACATGCGCAACCTGCTGCGCAAGATGGGGCAGAAGTCTTTCCGGCCCGGCAACGCTGCCGCCATGATCTTCCTGAACGCCACCAGCCCGCAGACCATCAAGTTCATGCGCAGCGCCATGGTGGACGTGGGCTTCAAGGCCCAGCGCCTGGCCAACGACCTGATGCGCCGGCTGGCACGCAAGCAGACGGCGCTGCCGCCGGCCACGGTCGGCAAGGCGCCTGTGAAAGAGCAGGTGATCCACTTCATCAACAAGAAGATGCCGGGCGGCCTGCCCAAGAAGACAGCACGTGCGCTGCTGGACATCGAAGACAAGGACTACGTCCCGATCATTCGCAACCCCAAGAGCACCACGTCGGAAACCGAGGCGGTGTTTTATTTCCCCGGCTGCGGCTCCGAGCGCCTCTTCAGCCAGGTGGGCCTGGCGACGCAGGCCATGCTCTGGCATGCGGGGGTGCAAACTGTGCTGCCGCCGGGTTACCTCTGCTGCGGTTATCCGCAGCGCGGCAGCGGCCAGTTCGACAAAGCCGAGAAAATCATCACCGACAACCGGGTGCTGTTCCACCGCGTCGCCAACACGCTGAACTACCTGGACATCAAGACGGTGGTGGTGAGCTGCGGCACCTGCTATGACCAGCTGCAGGGTTACGAATTCGACAAGATATTCCCGGGCTGCCGCATCATCGACATCCACGAATACCTGCTTGAAAAAGGCATCACCCTGCGCACCGACCAGCCCGGCGCTGGCTACCTCTATCACGACCCCTGCCACAGCCCGATGAAGCTGCAGGAGCCAATGAAGACCGTCAAGGCGCTGCTGGGTGACAACGTGCTCAAGAATGACCGCTGCTGCGGTGAGTCGGGCACGCTGGGCGTTACCCGGCCGGACATTTCCACGCAGATCCGTTTTCGCAAGGAAGAAGAGCTGCGCAAGGGCGAAGCCCAGCTTCGCGAGGCGGGTGCCGTTGCCGAGGCGGGAAACGTCAAGATACTCACCAGCTGCCCGAGTTGCCTGCAAGGGCTCTCGCGCTACGGCAACGATCTGCAAAACGGCCTGCTCGAGGCGGATTACATCGTCGTGGAAATGGCCAATCAGATCCTGGGCAAGGAGTGGCTGCCCACGTATGTGGAGGCGGCCAACCACGGTGGCATCGAACGGGTGCTGGTCTAGGGCAATTTCTGGCTTTGATGTCAACGGGCTTATTGCCAGAATGCCGAATCCTCACGAAGGCCTGATGCGTCCGGCCTTTTCTTTTCAGAAAGCGATTTCCCATGGCAGGCCTTCAACCCGGTTCACCCACGCCCACCGCATTGACGGTTCACAGCCAGTCGCGCATTCTTGAAATCGCGTTCTCCGACGGCGCCGAGTTCAGGATTCCGTTTGAACTCATGCGCGTCTATTCGCCCTCGGCGGAGGTGCAGGGCCATGGCCCGGGCCAGGAAATTTTGCAAACCGGCAAGCGCGAAGTGACTGTGGTTGAGCTCGAGCCTATTGGCAATTACGCGGTCAAGCCCGTGTTTTCCGATGGCCATGAGAGCGGAATCTTCTCGTGGGACTACCTCTACAAACTGGGCGCCGACCAGGCCCAGTTATGGGACGAGTACCAGAGGCGTCTGCAGGCGGCCGGTGTTGAACGCGATGCACCCATGACCGCGCCCGGCGGCCACGGCTGCGCAAGCCACTGATTCCGCGCGAGCGGTGCGTGGCCACGGCGCGGCCGCGAATGCGCATTTCACACCACTGTTGTTTTTCCAGCATAAAAGTGGGCAATAAGCCGCAATGCCCCATGTCAGCTCAGGGTTGTCGAGAGCAATTACACCTTTGCCCTCTAGCATTGATGGTATGAGCAGTACCCATTTCGGTTTTGAATCCGTCGACGAGCAGGACAAGGCACGCCGCGTGCGCGGGGTGTTTGACTCCGTGGCGCCCAAATACGACGTGATGAACGACCTGATGTCCATGGGCCTGCACCGTGCCTGGAAGGCCTACACGGTGCTGGTGGCCAATGTCAAAGAGGGCTACCAGGTGCTGGACATCGCCGGCGGCACGGGCGACCTGGCGCTGGCCTTTGCACCGAAGGTGGGCAGCACCGGCCGTGTGGTGCATACCGATATCAACGAGGCGATGCTCCGCGAAGGCCGCAACCGGCTGCTCGATGCTGGCGTCAGCTTGCCCACCCTGGTGTGCGACGCCGAACACCTGCCGTTTCCCGATGCGAACTTCGACGTGGTGACTGTCGCCTTCGGGCTGCGCAACATGACGCACAAGGAAGATGCGCTGCGCGAAATGAATCGCGTGCTCAAGCCCGGCGGCAAGCTGCTGGTGCTGGAGTTCTCCAAAGTCGCCAAGCCGCTGGAAAAAATTTACGACTGGTATTCCTTTAAGGTGTTGCCGCGGTTGGGCAAGCTGGTGGCCAATGACGATTCAAGCTACCAGTACCTCGCCGAATCAATTCGCATGCACCCCGGCCAGGACGAGCTGAAAGCCCTTATGCATAAAAGTGGTTTCGGCCATGTGGACTATCACAACATGACCGGCGGAGTTGTGGCATTGCATGTTGGAATCAAGTGTTGAAAAGTCGAACGGCCTGAAAACCGTGATCAAGGAGACGATATGAAAATCTGGCCGGCAATTTTTTCCGCAGCGCTTGCGTTAACCCTGACTCTGGGGGGAACGGCTGCTGACGCCAAACGACTGGGCGGTGGTTCTTCATTTGGCAAACAGTCGTCCAACGTGACCAAGCGTGAGGCGGCGCCTGGCGGTGCCAATGCCGCCAAACCGGCGGCCCCTGCGGCAACGCCGGCGCCTGTTGCGCCCAAGAAACCCTGGGGTGCCATGCTGGGCGGCCTGGCCGCAGGTCTGGGCCTGGCGTGGCTGGCTTCGTCGCTGGGCCTGGGCGGCGCCTTCGGCCAGATCATCATGTTCGCCTTGCTGGCGCTGGTGGTCATGCTGGTGATCGGCTTCATCATGCGCAAATTCAAGGGCGGAGCGGCTGGTGCGCAAGGTTCTGCGCCCGGGCAGGCACCCTTTGCCTTCCAGGGTGCGGGCAATGCCACCACCCCCAAGAACTACAGCCCTGAGAACGTCGGCAACGATGCATCCGCACGCCCCTGGGAACGCAGCAGCATGGCTTTTGACGCCAACAAATACGATGCGGCAGCGCCCGCAGGCGGTTCCATGATCGGCTCGGCCCTGCTGGGTGCGCAGTCCTGGGGTGTGCCGGCTGGTTTTGACGCCGAAGGCTTCCTCAAGGCCAGCAAGGCCAACTTCGTCACGCTGCAGGATGCCTGGGACCGCTCCGACATCCAGAACCTGCGCGCCATGATGACGGACGACATGCTCGAGCAGATCAAGACCCAGCTGGCCGACCGCGAGTCGCACACCGGCGGCGTGGTCAACAAGACTGAGGTCGTGATGCTGGATGCGCAATTGCTGGGCATCGAGGAATTGAGCGACGTCTATATGGCCAGCGTGGAGTTTTCCGGCATGATCCGCGAAGACGCTTCCGCAGGCGCCAGCCCCTTCCGCGAAGTCTGGAACATGACCAAGCCACGCAGCGGCGGTAGCGGCTGGCTGGTTGCCGGTGTACAAGCGCTCCAATAACCCCCGTCCAGGCTCACTTCGTGTAGCCTGTTCCCCCCTTTCAGGGGGCGGCGCCTGCGGCCCGGCAAAGCCGGTTCCGCGGCCCCCGCTGGTGAAATACCTCCAGTGGTAGTGCCCAAAGAATTCTTCAAGCCAGCATGAGCCGCGGGACTGGCTTCGCCAGACCGCAGGCGGGCGGCCCCCTCGGGGGGCAGGGAGCGACACGAAGTGCGCGACCGTGGGGGCCATGTCAGAATGGGGACGTATGAATACCACGTCCCCTTTTTCTTTTCTGGAATCCATTGCCACCCGCTTTCAGCCGCCCGCCTGGGTGGTGGATGAGGGGCAGCAACGGCTGGTGCTCTTCCTGAACCATGTCCTGATGCAGGAAAAGCAGGCGCAGGACCGCCTGCTGCGGCAAAAGGGGCGCGTGGTGCATCTGCGCTGGGGCCTGTTTGCGATTGACCTGGTGGTTACGCCGGCGGGCCTGGTGGACCGGGCCCAGCCTGCTGCCAAGCCGGACCTGCTGCTGGCTGTGGCTGCTGAATCGCCGCTGACCGTGATGCAGTCTGTGCTGGCCGGCAAGCCGCCGCCGGTGAAAATCGAGGGTGATGTGCAGCTGGCCGCCGAGCTGGGCTGGCTGGCTGAAAACCTGCGCTGGGATGCCGAAGAGGACCTTTCCCGGCTGATCGGTGACGCCCCTGCGCATGCAGTGGCCGACGCCGGGCGGCGAATCTTTGCAGGGCTCAAGCAGTTTTTGGCAAGCACACCTCTTGCATCGGTTCCTCCTTCGTCCGCGGCAGCAACCTCCGGCGCCCAACCTTCTGAAACGGCGCCCAAGGCGGGTCCTTCTGCGGCAGGCGGCGATGCCGAGCCAGTGAAAGCACCTGCTGCATGAGTCGCCTCTTCAGAGGTGTTTTTATTGTCTGGACCGTGCTCCGGTTTGGCCTGGATGAGCTGGTGCTCTCCAGTTTCGAACGTCCCTGGATCCGTTTGCTGACCCGCATCGTCTCGCTGGGCCGCAACCTGAAGGCGCCGCGTGGCGAGCGCCTGCGCGAAGCGCTTGAAAGCCTGGGCCCCATCTTTGTCAAGTTCGGCCAGGTCATGTCTACCCGGCGCGACCTGCTTCCGCCCGACATCGCCGACGAGCTTGCGCGCCTGCAGGACCGGGTGCCGCCTTTTGAGTCCGCCGTCGCCGTCGCCATCATCGAAAAAGCCTTTGGCCGGCCGCTGGACCGCATCTTTGCCAGCTTCGAACAAATTCCCGTAGCCAGCGCCTCGATTGCCCAGGTGCATTTCGCCACCTTGCCAAATGGCCGCGAAGTGGCCGTCAAGGTGCTGCGGCCCAACATGCTGCCTGCCATTGAGAAAGACCTGGCGCTGATGCACATGATGGCCGGCTGGGTGGAAGGCGCGTCTGCTGATGGTAAACGCCTCAAGCCCCGCGAGGTGGTGGCCGAGTTCGATAAATACCTGCACGACGAGCTGGACCTGCTGCGTGAGGCGGCCAATGCGGCCCAGCTGCGCCGCAACATGCAAAACCTCGACCTGGTGATGATCCCTGAAATGGTCTGGGACTTCTGCATGCCCGACGTCATGGTGATGGAGCGCATGAAAGGCGTTCCGATCAGCCAGGCCCAGCGCCTGCGCGATGCCGGTGTCGACATGAAAAAACTGGCGCGCGACGGCGTCACCATTTTTTTCACCCAGGTGTTCCGCGACGGCTTCTTCCATGCCGACATGCACCCCGGCAATATCCAGGTCAGCCTGGCGCCGGAAACATTCGGTCGCTACATCTCGCTGGATTTCGGCATCGTGGGCACCCTGACCGAGGTCGACAAGGAATACCTCGCACAGAATTTCAGCGCGTTTTTCCAGCGCGACTACAAACGGGTGGCCGAGTTGCACCTGGAATCCGGCTGGGTTCCGCCCGAGACTCGGGTGGACGAGCTGGAAGCCGCCATCCGCGCGTGCTGCGAACCCTACTTCGACCGGCCGCTCAGGGAAATTTCGCTGGGCCTGGTGCTAATGCGGCTGTTTCAGACTTCGCGCCGTTTCCATGTCGAAATCCAGCCCCAGCTGGTGCTGCTGCAAAAGACCCTGTTGAACATCGAGGGCCTGGGCCGCGAGCTGGATCCTGACCTGGACCTTTGGAGCACCGCCAAGCCCTTTCTCGAAAAATGGATGCTCGAACAGGTGGGTCCGGAAAAATTGCTGGCGCAGCTCAAGGCGGAGGCGCCTGCTTATGCCAAGCTGCTCCCCGGTTTGCCGCGCCTGCTGTCCCAGTACCTGAAATCGCCCCCCGGAATCAACCGACGAGAGCTTGAGGAACTGCTGTATGAGCAAAAGCGTACCAACAAGCTGCTGCAAAGCCTGATTTATGGCGGTTTGGGCTTTGTGTTGGGGCTGATTGCCATGCAGGTTGTCCTGCGGGTACGGGTGTTTTAGGGCCGGCCGGGGAAGGTCTCAACGGCCTATAATTGAGGGCTTTGCATCTGGGAGCCTTTTCCAGGCAAATTCCCCGGGATATTCCCGGGAATACCCCGGGGACAGCCCCTCAAAGCCTTAAGCACTATGCCAATCTACGCCTATAAATGCGAGTCCTGTGGGCATGCCAAGGACGTTCTGCAAAAAATCTCCGATGCGCCCCTCTCGGTGTGTCCGCAATGCGGCGAACCCGCGTTCAAAAAGCAGGTCACGGCGGCGGGTTTCCAGCTCAAGGGCTCGGGCTGGTACGTGACGGACTTCCGCGGCGGCAACAGCACGGGTGTGCCAGCACCCAAGACCGACGGCGGCGAAGCCGGCACTGCCAGCGGCAACGGTTCGGACAGCAAGCCGGCCGATTCCGGTGCAGCCGCGCCGGCAAGCACCGCAGCAGCCCCCGCTCCCGCGCCGGCCGCGCCCGCCAAGACTTCGGCCAGCGACTCCTCTTCCAAGACTTCCTCGTGATGGCTTCGATCCGCCGATGGCTTCTGGCCGGACTGTTGGTGCTGGTGCCCCTGGCCATCACGCTGTGGGTGCTCGACTGGATCGTCGGCACGCTGGACCAGACGCTGCTGATTCTTCCCGGCGCCTGGCATCCCGACAAGCTGCTGGGTTTCCATATCCCCGGTTTCGGCGTGTTGCTGACGCTGCTGATCGTGCTGCTGATGGGCGCGGTTGCCAGCAATTTCTTCGGCAAGAAACTGGTCCGCTGGGGCAACTCGTTCCTGAGCCGCATTCCCATCGTCCGATCCATCTATTCCAGCGTAAAGCAGGTCTCCGATACGGTGTTTTCGGAAAACGGCAATGCCTTTCGCAAGGCCTTGCTGGTTCAGTGGCCGCGTGAAGGTGTCTGGACCATCGGCTTTCTGACGGGACTGCCCGGCGGCGATGTGGTCAATCACCTGCAGGGCGATTACCTGAGTGTTTATGTACCCACCACGCCCAATCCCACCGGTGGCTATTTTGTGATGCTGAAAAGAAGCGACTGCATTGAGCTCCAGATGAGCGTCGATGAGGCTTTGACCTACGTGATTTCCATGGGCGTCGTGGTGCCCTCCAAACCTGTACCGCGGCCGCTGACTCCTCCCCTGTAAACCGCGAAAATTGCAACATTGCGCGCGAGGCGCTGAAAGTCCGAGATTTTTTATGGCTATCGTTTCCCAAATGCGTTCGAACTATTGCGGTCTGGTGACCGAGGCCTTGCTGGGCCAAACCGTGAGCCTGTGCGGCTGGGTCAATCGCCGCCGCGACCATGGCGGGGTGATTTTCATCGACCTGCGCGACCGCGAAGGCTATGTCCAGGTGGTCTGCGACCCGGACCGCGCCGACATGTTTAAAACTGCTGAAGGCGTGCGCAACGAATTCTGCGTGCAGGTCAAAGGCGTGGTGCGGGCCCGCCCTGAAGGCACGACCAACGACAACCTCAAAAGCGGCAAGGTCGAGGTGCTGTGCCACGAACTGATCGTGCTGAACCCGAGCGTGACGCCGCCGTTCCAGCTTGACGACGACAACCTGTCGGAGACGACGCGCCTCACGCACCGTGTGCTGGATTTGCGCCGCCCCTACATGCAGAACAACCTGATGCTGCGCTACCGCGTGGCCATGGAAACGCGCAAGTTCCTTGATGCCAACGGCTTCATCGACATCGAAACCCCGATGCTGACCAAGAGCACGCCTGAAGGCGCGCGCGATTACCTGGTGCCCAGCCGTGTCAACGAAGGCATGTTCTTCGCGCTGCCGCAAAGCCCGCAGCTGTTCAAGCAGCTGCTCATGGTGGCGGGCTTTGACCGCTACTACCAGATCACCAAGTGCTTCCGTGACGAAGACCTGCGTGCCGACCGCCAGCCCGAATTCACGCAGATCGATATCGAGACGTCCTTCATGGGCGAGCAGGACATCCGTGACCTGTTTCAGGGCATGATCAGCAACATTTTCAAGACCGTGCTCAACACCGACTTGGGCGAATTCCCGGTGATGGCCTACAGCGAAGCCATGCACCGCTTCGGTTCCGACAAACCTGATTTGCGCGTGAACCTGGAGTTCACGGAACTCACCGAAGTCATGGCGACGGTGGACTTCAAGGTTTTCAGCACGCCTGCCACCACTGCCGGCGGCCGTGTGGTTGCCCTGCGCGTTCCCGGCGGGTCCGAAATGAGCCGCGGCGAGATCGACGGCTACACCGAGTTCGTCAAGATCTACGGTGCCAAGGGCCTGGCCTGGATCAAGGTCAATGACATCACCAAGGGCCGTGACGGCCTGCAAAGCCCCATCGTCAAGAACATCCATGACGCGGCGATTGCGGAAATTCTCAAGCGCACCGGGGCCCAGAATGGCGACATCCTTTTCTTCGGCGCCGACAAGGCCAAAGTCGTCAACGACAGCATTGGCGCGTTGCGCCTCAAAGTCGGTCACAGTGAGTTCGGCAAGAAAACCGGCCTCTTCACCAAAGGCTGGAAGCCGCTGTGGGTGGTTGATTTTCCGATGTTCGAATTTGACGAGGAAGGCCAGCGCTGGAGCGCGGTGCACCACCCGTTCACCGCACCCAAGGACGGACACGAAGACTGGATGGATACCGACCCGGGCCGCTGTATTGCCAAAGCGTATGACATGGTGCTCAATGGCTGGGAGTTGGGCGGCGGTTCGGTCCGTATCCACCAGGCGGACGTGCAGAGCAAGGTGTTCAATGCCCTGAAGATCGGCCCGGAGGAAGCGCAGCAGAAGTTCGGCTTCCTGCTGGACGCATTGCAGTACGGTGCCCCCCCCCACGGCGGCCTGGCCTTCGGTCTGGATCGCATCGTCACCATGATGACGGGCGCCGACTCGATCCGCGACGTGATCGCATTTCCCAAAACCCAGCGCGCGCAGGATCTGCTCACGCACGCGCCCAGCCCCGTCGACGAGAAACAACTGCGCGAACTGCATATTCGCCTGCGCAACCCACAGCCAGTTTAATGTGGCCCCCACGGTCGCTCGCTGCGCGTAGCTTCCTGCCCCCCGAGGGGGCGCTCTTTTCCTTGGGGCGGCCCGGCGGAAAAGCCTGTCGCTCACAAGCAAGCGCACGCATCTGAGTGACGAGGGGATACCTTGAAAGCCTTCAAGATCCCCAAATCCGTGCTGGTCGTCATTCACACACCGCAGCTGGACGTGCTGCTGATCGAGCGCGCCGACAACCCGGGCTTCTGGCAGAGCATCACAGGCTCCAAAGATATGGCGGGCGAGCCCTTGCTGCAGACCGCGGTGCGCGAGGTGCTGGAAGAGACCGGCATCGCAGCCGCGCCCGGCCAGTTTCGCGACTGGGGCCTGTCCAACGTCTACGAAATTTATCCAGTCTGGCGCGCCAGGTATGCGCCCGGCATCACCCACAACACCGAACATGTCTTCAGCCTGTGCTTGCCCCAGGCCTGCGATGTAAAGCTCAGCCCCAGGGAGCACACTGCCTGGCAATGGCTGCCGCACTACGCCGCTGCCGACCTGTGTTTTTCCCCTTCAAATGCGGAAGCGGTGCTCCTCCTGCCGAAATTCATGGCTTGAGCCGCGCAGCGCGCAGGCGCAACACTTTGTGAGTTTGGCGTTTCACTGGATTGGCAAACATCGGCCAGTCGGTTCAAATGGAATGGACCTTCCCGCCAACTCTCCACACTTCCAGGGAAAAAGCCGCTGGCCATGTTTCCACTCCACAAGTCCGGTGCGTTGCAACTGCTTCAGGGCGGCCGGGACTTTTTCCCTGCACTCGTCAAGGCCCTGGATGCGGCGCAGACCTGGATCCAGCTGGAAACCTATATTTTTGATTTCAACGGTGCTGGTGCGGATGTCGCCGAAGCACTGGTTCGCGCGGCCCGGCGCGGCGTAACGGTGCAGGTGCTGGTCGACGGCATAGGCACCGGCCCCCTTCCGGCCGAGTGGCGCGAAAAATTCGCGGCGTCGAAAGTCGACTGGTGCGTGTACTCGCCCCTGGGGACGGGCCTGAGCCGCCTGGGTCTGCTCCTGCCGGAGCGCTGGCGCCGGCTGCACCGCAAGCTCTGCGTGGTCGACCAGCACACGGTGTTTTGCGGCGGCATCAATGTGCTCGATGATTTCTACGATCCCAACCACGGGGAGCTCCAGACTCCGCGCGTCGATTTCGCCGTGGCTGCCACCGGGCCGCTGGCAGAGGAGGCCGCTGATGCCATGGCGCTGCTGTGGTGGCGTGTGCAGGCTGGCTACAGTGCGCGGCAGCGTCACATGGCCGCCGCATGGGAGAACTTCAAGGCAGCGGGCTATGGCGGGCGTACCGGCACCACATCGCTCGCGGCGGGTAACGGGTCTGGCGTTGCCGGCCCCAAGGCAGCGCTGATCCTGCGCGACAACCTGCGTAATCGCAGCAGCATCGAGCGCGCCTACCGCAGGGCCATCGGCAAGGCGCACCGGGAGATCATCATTGCCAACGCCTATTTTCTGCCGGGCGGCAAGCTGCGGCGCGCCCTCATCGGGGCGGCCAAACGCGGCGTGCGTGTCACCTTGCTGCTGCAGGGGCGCTACGAGTACTTCATGCAATACCATGCGGCCCGGCCCGTCTACGGTGCCCTGCTGGAAGCCGGCGTGGAAATCCATGAATACGAGGCCGGTTTCCTGCATGCCAAGGTGGCCGTGGTGGACGGGCATTGGGCCACCGTGGGTTCGTCCAACCTGGATCCCCTGAGCCTGCTGCTGGCCCGCGAGGCCAATGTGGTGGTCGAGGACAAGGCCTTTGCCGAAAGCCTGGCGGGTATTGTGCGCGAGGCCATGGCGAAACAGGGGCGGCGCATGGAGCCGGCCGACCACAGCCATCGCCCCTTTGGCCAGCGGCTGCGAGGCTGGATAGCCTATGCCCTGGTGCGGCTGGCGCTGCTGGTGGCAGGCCAGCGTTATTGATGCGTCTTGTGCCAGCCCGGCCGTCATGCCGTTAGCTATGAATTTGATAGCTGCTTGCGCTCATGAGGAAAGGGCTGGAGGCCAAAAACCTTATCAAATTCCGGACAAGACGGTTTAGGGGCAGGCTGGTAATATCTGGCATGCTTATGAAATCCGATACGCCCCCCCAGGACGCGACCGACGAGGGCACGCCCGTCTCCGTCAAGATCCGCGAACGCCTGGCCCAGGCCCGCAAGCGCTTTCACGCCAACGACAACATCGCCAAGTTCATTGAACCGGGCGAACTCGAAAAGCTGCTGGACGAAGTGACCGGCAAGATGCAGGGCGTGCTCGACAGCCTGGTGATCGACACTGACGGCGACCACAACACCAACAACACTGCGCGCCGCGTGGCCAAGATGTACCTCAACGAGGTGTTCAAGGGCCGCTACGTGCATGCGCCCACCATCACCGAGTTTCCCAACGCCGAGCACCTCAACGAGCTGATGATCGTCGGCCCCATCACCGTGCGCAGCGCCTGCTCCCACCATTTCTGCCCGGTGATCGGCAAGATCTGGATCGGCGTGCTGCCCAATGAGCACACCAATGTGATCGGCCTCTCCAAATACGCGCGCCTGGCCGAATGGGTTATGGGCCGCCCGCAGATCCAGGAAGAAGCGGTGGTGCAGCTGGCCGACCTCATCATGGAAAAAACCCAGCCCGACGGCCTGGCCATCGTGATGGAGGCGAGCCACTACTGCATGGCCTGGCGCGGCGTGAAAGACATGGACAGCAAGATGATCAACTCGGTGATGCGCGGTGTGTTCCTGAAAGACTCGACCTTGCGCCGTGAATTCCTCGCTTTGATCCCGCAGAAAGGCTAACCATGCTCGTCCGTTTACTTTATGCAAGCCGCGCGGTCGATACCAGCCCCGAAGCCATCGAAGGCATCCTCTCGCAATCGCGCMAGCACAACCCCTCGTCGGGCATCACCGGCATTCTTTGTTATGGCGGCGGCATCTTCCTGCAGGCGATTGAAGGCGGCCGCATGGCGGTCAGCGAACTGTTCGGCCACATCCAGCAAGATGCCCGCCACAAGGACGTGATCCTCCTGCACTTCGAGGAAATCTCCGAGCGCCGTTTTGGCGGCTGGACCATGGGCCAGGTCAACCTGTCCAAGCTCAACCATTCCATCCTGCTCAAGTACTCCGAAAAAGCCGAACTCGACCCGTATTCGGTCTCTGGCAAGGTGTCGTTCGCGCTGCTCGAAGACCTGATGGCGACCGCCTCCATCTGCGGCAGGGTTTGAGGCCTGCGTACCGTCAGGCCTGACGCGTGTCTCCAGGCGCCCTGGCCCTCGTACTCCTCGCCGGACTGATTCACGCCAGCTGGAACATCGCCGCCAAGAAGGCCGGCGGTGATGCCCGCTTTGCCGCTTTTACCGGCCTGGTGCTGCTGGTGGCGTGGGCGCCGCTGGGCATCTGGTTCGGTATTGCCGAGCTGCCGCGCTGGGGTTGGGCGCAATGGCTGCTGCTGTGTGCCAGCGCCGTGCTGCACACCATCTATTACATTGTCCTGTTGCGCGGCTACCGCAAGGCGGACCTCACCGTGGTCTATCCGCTGGCGCGGGGCTCGGGGCCGCTGCTGTCGTCGCTGGCCGCCATCTTGCTGCTGGGCGAGCAGATTTCCGCGCTGGGTCTGGCCGGTATCGCGGGTGTCGTGGGCGGCGTGTTTCTGGTCGCCGGCGGGCCGGGCTTGTGGCGCGCCTCGCACGACCCGGCGCAGCGCCAGCGGGTGCGCAAGGGCATGGTCTATGGCTTGTTGAGCGGCGCCTTTATCGCCAGCTACACCGTCGTCGATGGCTATGCGGTCAAGATCCTGCTGATGTCGCCGATCCTGGTGGATTACATGGGCTGCCTGCTGCGCATGCTGGTGCTGGCGCCCGCTTTGCTGCGCGACCCCGCTGCGGCCAGGGTGTTGTGGAAGCAGCAATGGAAGTACGCGGTGTTTGTCGGCGTCGTCAGCCCCGTGTCTTATGTGCTGGTGCTGTACGCCATGCAGACCGCGCCGCTGTCGCATGTGGCGCCTGCGCGCGAGGTGTCCATGTTGTTTGCCGCGCTGATAGGCGGCCACCTGCTGGGCGAGGGCGACCGTGCCTTACGCCTGATCGGCGCCGCCTGCATTGCGGCGGGTGTGATGGCGCTGGCGCTGGGTTGAGACCGTGATTGAGGCCGCGATGACAGTGCCCTTGCTGCTTGGCTGCGATTTCTCCAGCAGCCCGACCAAGAAAAAACCCATTGTTTTAGCCTTTGGTTCCATGTCTCATGGGCGCTGCGTGCTATCAAAAATAGAGCGGTTGGAGTCCCTGGCGGCGTTTGGGCGCTGGCTGCAACAGCCCCAGCCCTGGCTGGGTGCGTTTGATTTTCCGTTTGGCCTGCCGCGTGAACTGGTGGCGCATCTGGGCTGGCCGCTGCAGTGGGAAGCCTGCATGCGCCACTATGCGGCCCTGAGCCGCGAAGACATCCGGAGCACCTTTGCCGCCTTCTGCAACGCGCGGCCAGTGGGCGGCAAGTTTGCCCATCGTGCCGCCGACGGCCCGGCCGGCTCCAGCCCCTCGATGAAATGGGTCAACCCACCCGTGGCCTACATGCTGCACGCCGGTGTGCCGCGCTTGCTCGCGGCGGGCGTGCACCTGCCCGGCCTGCATGACGGCGACACCCAACGTGTGGCGCTCGAAGCTTACCCGGGCCTGCTCGCGCGCGAGGTGCTGGGCAGCCGTTCTTACAAAAGCGACGACAAAGCCAGGCAGACGCCCGAGCGGCTGATCGCACGCAAAGACCTGATCACCGCGCTGGAGAACGGCCAAACGCGTCTGGGGCTGCGCCTCAAGGTCAGCCACGCGCAGCGCGACCTGCTCGCCGACGACGCCAGCGGCGACAGCCTGGACGCCGTGCTGTGCCTGATGCAGGCGGCCTGGGCGGCGCAGCAGGGCGCTCCCCGCTACGGCTTGCCGGTGGAAATGGACACGCTGGAAGGATGGATCGTTACAGCGTGATCAGGGCGGGAACGAGGCTGTTTATTCGTACAGTATATTCAGGGCTTCCCCGCTTCTCTTTTGTTCTCTGAAAACTCATGCTCCTCCGGTCTCTGCGCACATCCCGGCCTTGATGGCTTTAATGCGCGCTGGCGACGACAGCACGGAAACGAAGCAGCCGGATCTTCAATGTTCATCAAGATTTCTGCCTCCAGGTCAATACTGGCGGGCGCAAGAAGCTATCAATTTGGTAGCAAACTAATGTGACGAAAATTTCCGTAGTCAAGGCCGTGGGCGTGTTCTTTCTTGTGGCGCTCATGCATGGGGGCGTGTCGGCGCGCACGGCCTCGCCTCCCGTCGCGGCCTGGTCCGGAATCGTCACCTATGTGGTTGATGGCGACACCGTCCGGGTGCGCCCGGCGGCAGGGGGTAAACCGGTCAGCATTCGCATTCAGGGTATTGACGCGCCGGAAATCTGCCAGCCGGGCGGAGCCCTCGCGCGCGATGCGCTGATGCGCCGGCTTCTGGGCAAGCGTGTGGCGGTGCATGGCCAATACCACGACGACTACGGCCGCCTCCTGGCCAGGGTGGTGTTCAGCGGGGAAGATGCCGGCAAATGGATGGTCGCAAACGGTATGGCCTGGTCCTACCGCAGCCGCGGCAATGCAGGTCCCTATGCCCGGGCGGAAAAACGTGCCCAGGCCGCAAGGCTGGGACTGTTTGCATCGACAAAAGGCGCGCCGCCTGTGTATCCGGCGCTGTTCCGCAAGCAGCATGGAAGTTGCCACTGAAAAGACCCGGGCCTGGGGGTCTGCAAAAACTGCAGGATCCAGGCGCTGCGGTGGCCGCATCGCCGCCCGGTCACAACGAAAAAAGCAGGCACAGATTATCTGTAGCCTGCTTTTTTTAGCCACCTGCGCGGTGGCCCGGCCTGTTCAGCCGCTTACGCTCAAGGACGAACGACGATGTCGTTGCGCACACCCTTGACGTTCTTCACATTGCGGGCAATGTTTTCGGCCTGGGCTTTTTCAGCGCTGGACTTGGCAAAGCCGGACAGCTGAACCGTGCCATTGAGCGTTTCCACCTTGATGGAGGACGCTGCAACGGTTTTGTCCTCGATGAACTTGGCCTTGACGGACGTGGTGATGGCAGCGTCATCAACATAGGCGCCAGCAGTCTCCTGTCCACGCCCAACGGCGCAGCCGCTGCCGATGATGGTGATGCCTGCCAGTGCGGCGAATGCAATTGCGCGAGCGTATTTCATATTGTTTTCCTCTAAGTTGGTTTAATCGTCTGGTGCATGGTTAAAAAGGCCTGTCGACTGGCGGCACCACGCCGGCCGACCTGCGGTAATCGTTATTTCTCCAGCCAGTCCTTGAGCTCGTCGGCATGCTCTTCCTCATCGGCAAGAACATCTTCGAAGAGGCGGCGTGTCGTGGGGTCCTTGTCACCGATCAGTGCAATCATCTGGCGATAGGTTTCAACCGCGATGCGTTCGGCGATCAGGTTGACCCGCACCATGGTTTTGAGGTCACTGGATTCGTCGTAATCCGCATGGCTGCGCTGCAGCAGTGTGGCCGGCGAAAAGTCCGGCTCGCCGCCCAGCTGCACAATGCGCCGGGCAATGCGGTCCGCATGTCCGGATTCTTCATTGGCGTGGACCAGGAACTCGTCGGCAATGGGCGGCGACGACACACCGCTGGCCATGAAGTAGTGCCGCTTGTAACGCAATACGCAAACCAGTTCTGTTGCCAGTGCGTCATTCAGCAGCTTGACGATCGCGTCGCGGTGCGGCCCGTAGGCCGGCGTGATTGCGCCGTCGTTGAGGCTGCTCCGGGCTGCGTTCAGCCCTGTTTCATCGAGCACCAGCTCGTCGGGGGCGGAGCGGGAAAGCGTGGAGGTGTTCATCGTGTGTAGGGTGTTTTTTCAGGCTTGTGCGGCGCGCCAGACAGCATGGACAGCAAGGTGCCCGGGAGTTCGGACGTCTTGAGGGCGGCCAGCAGCAAGCCGCCAAGTGATACCAGGCGCCAGGGCCGCAGTACGACCGCTGCAGCGCCTGCCGCGGCTGCAATACCCAATAGCTGCAACGGCTTTTCTTCGGCGTACCTGTCAATCATCGGCCGGGCAATGTCAACTGCCACGCTCACGGGGTGATGTCGCCACCAGCTCCCCAAGGCATGTTTGAGAACGCCCCAGGTTCCGCGGTCGAGAAAGTGCGCCGGATCATTCTCCGGGCCGGTCTCTGCATTGCCCGGGTTTTCTTCATGGTCCAGCTTTTCCCGGCTCATGTGCCGGACAATGGCCTTGCGGCTGCTGGCCAGCCTTTCCTGCGGCGTTGGGGCGGTGAGGGTGGACATCGGTTCAGGCGGCCATGCGCAATGCGCGCGCGTCGCTGTCAATCTGGGCTTTCAACTCGGGAAAGCGTTCATTCGCGAAAGGTTTTTTCGCGCGCAATGCTGCCCCGATGGCGATGGCCAGTGCAATGCCCGGAACCACCACCAGTGCCCAGTGAAACTGGTTTTGAAGCGCCCCCAGCATGACGGCCGTTCCTGCGAGTCCCAAAAATACGGCGGCCGCCAGTACCGCAATCACCCACGCCACAGCCCGTGCAACCAGCTCGGCACCCGCATCGGAAGCCTCTTCATGAAAGAGCGCCGCGTAAGCAGAGACATGGTCCATGACGAGGTCAGGCCGCTGCACGATGGTGGAGAACAGGGGGTGAAGCATTGGTGGGGCGAATCTGCGTGCTGTGGTCGTACCGGAAAAGGGGCGGGCGCGAGCCTGGCGATCAGTAACGGTTTTGGTTGCGATGGCGTGCAGACGACACCAGCAGCGCAATGCCGGCACCGACGGCAGCGGCAATCAGCACCGAACGCAGGGGTTGCTCAGCAACATAACGGGTGGTTGCACCTGCGGCATTGGACAGCGACTGCTGCGCGCGATGCTTGGCTTCAGAGGCGATATCGAGGCTCTGACGGGCAAGGTGCTGGGCCTTGGATGCCAACATGTCCACGACGGGATCCACACTGCCGCGCAGTTCGCGCACTTTGGTTTCTGCCTTGTCGAATGCCTCGTTGGCATAGCTGCGGGTGGAGTCAACTGCTTTTTCTGCGTTCTGCAGCAACTCATCCGAGCTTTGGCGGGCGGTCTTGGTGGCGGTTTGGGTGTTCATGTCAGGTCCTTGGTGAGTTGAGTGAATGACGACGGAGATGCAAGGAGAGCGCGCGCCGCTCGCTCATAAAAAGCGTTCGGCACTCTCGGAATGGCTGGATCAATTCTTTCGGAGCAAGCTGATGACAAAGCTCACGATGGCCATGACGGCGAAGATGAAAAAGAGGATCTTGGCGATCTCGACGGCACCTGCGGCGATGCCACCAAAACCGAACACGGCAGCGATCAGCGCGATGATCAGGAAAACGACGGAGTAGTGCAGCATCTCGGGCTCCTTGCTTGGCTAAAAGGGGGTGGTGCTTCTTTTGAAACGCCTTCAGCAAGGTTAATGAGTGCCTTCAGTTTTCTTCATCGGCTGTCAGCGTGTGCCCCTGTCAGTTCGAGCGGCCATGCCCTGTAGGAGGTGACCGACATTTTGTTACGCTGGCAGCGCAGTGCATGCCTCGAAAAGCTGAGAGATGTTGAGCACTTTGGCGGGCAGGGCGCAGCAGCAGGTGACCTGCCCCGCGCCGCGTTCAGAGACCGGTCACAGTGTTTTGGGCAGCACTGCTGAAATGCGCGTGCCATCGCCTTCGGTGCTGGACACCGTCAGCCGTCCGCCTGCGGCTTCGACGCGATGGCGCATGCCGGCAAGGCCATGGCTTCCCGGGCCCACGCTCTCAAGCTTGAAGCCTTTGCCGTTGTCTTTGACTTCTACCGTGATGTAGCTGTCGAAGTTGTGAAGGCTGATCTCGGCTTGCCTGGCTTCTGCGTATTTGCCGATGTTTGTCAGTGACTCCTGCACCAGCCGGTAGATGGTCAGCTGCGCTGAGCCGCCGAGTTCCACAGGCTCCAGATCGGTGGTGATGGAGAGTCCGGAGCGTTCTTCAAACTCGCGTGCGAGGATCTCGAGAGAGGCGACCAGGCCGAGGTGCGACAGTGAGGACGGCCGCAGGTCTTCCACAATGCGGCGTTTCAGCGCAATGCCGCTGTTAAGCGTGTTGGTCAGGTGCGTGAGCCGCTCAGCCGCTTCCGGCAGATTGCCTGCCAGGCGGGATTTCAATCGGGCCACATCCAGTTTCGCGGCGGTCAAAAGTGCGCCCAGTTCGTCATGCAGTTCGCGCGCCAGGTGGCCCCGTTCGTCCTCGCGCACATTTTGGAGGTGGGTAGCCAGCTCGGCCAGGTTGGCGGTTCTTTCACGTACCTGTATTTCGAGGAAGTCGCGCTCGCGTTGCAGGGATTCCTGCTCGCGCCGGCCGGAAGCAAGCAGCGCCTTGGTCTGAAGGAGGTACATATAGAAAGCCAGCAGGCCCGCCAAAGCCATTGCCGCAATGCCGATGCGGGAGAGCTCCAGCGCCTTTTTGATCTGAACCTGCCCCTGTTCCATTTTGCTGACGCTGTTGGAGGCCAGTTTCGCGGACTGCGCGCGAATCGCCTCCATATGCTCCTTCCCGACGTCCGTGGTCAGGACAAATTTCCAGGCGTCCTCGTTGCCTTCCTTGCGCATGCGCACGCTCAGGTCCATTTCGGCCAGCTTGCGCGAAACATGCCTGGACATGACGCCGAACTCTGCAAGTTGATCCTGGTAAGGGGTGAACAGCCGGCGCAAGGCATCCAGGTTCTGGTCGATATCGGCCAGGGCGGAGTTGTAGGGCTCGAGATATCGAACGTCGCCGGTCAGCAGGTAGCCACGCTGCCCGGTTTCCGCGTCCAGCATGTGCTGCATCAACCGGTTGATGGCGCCGCGGGTTTGCTGGGCCTCCTCAATACTGGCCGCCGCCTCCGTGGATTTCTGGAAGCTTGCCTCGTTTATGAAGATAAGAATGGCGGCAGCCAGCACCGCCAGGGGCAGGCTGATGGCCATTTTTGGGATCGCAAATCGTTTCACGGCAAACTCCGTTCAGTCATTCGGTGAGAATTTCGTCAATAATGAACACTGAAAATCAATGCGGATGTCCTGCAGGCCATCTTTTTCATTGCGTTGCCCGCTTGCGCAGACCTTATAGAAAGACAGCGACATGATCAAAATTGGAATTGTGGACGACCATGCCATTGTGCGTTCTGGACTCAAACAGTTTTTTTCCGACCAGGTGGACCTGCGTGTCGTGGGAGAAGCCGGCAGTGGCCGCGAGGCAATTGATCTGGTGCGTAACGTTGAGCTGGATATTCTGGTCATGGACTTGTCCATGCCTGGGCAAAGCGGCATCGATGCGCTGGCCATGATTCGCGCCAAAGCGCCTGATGTCGGCATCCTCATTCTGAGCGGCTATCCTGAAGAGCACTATGCGGTCAACCTGATTCGCCAGGGCGCCAGCGGCTACCTGAACAAGGAATGCGATCCATCCGAGATTGTGGATGCGATCCGCGTGATTTCTCTTGGAAAACGCTACATAACCCCGGCGGTGGCAGAGCTCCTTGCGCAGCAGCTGAACCGGCCCAACGACGTGGCCTCTCACGAACAATTGTCCGAGCGGGAGTTCCAGGTTTTTCTCAAGCTGGCCAAGGGTGAAACCGCTGGCGACATTGCCAAGGCGCTTTCGCTGAGCGTGAAAACCGTGAGTACCTACAGGACGCGTGTCATGGAAAAAATGAGCCTGTCCTCCAACAGCGACCTGACCTACTACGCGCTCAAGAACAAGCTGATTGATTGAGTTCAATCTGAAATGGTGCTCTGCTGGATGCAATAGTCCACCAGGGCATCGATTTCGTTGGACTTGTCAAAAACGGCATCAACACCGAGCTGGGCACATCTCTGGCGGATGTCTGCAGTGGCGTAATTGCTGAGGACCACGACTTTTTGCGTGGAGGGGCGATCGCGGCAGGCAGCCAGCACACCCAAACCGCTTCCCTGTTTCAGAAACAGGTCAACAATCGCCAAATCCCAATCGCCGCTGTTCTCGACCAGCCAGGCCTTGCCTTCGTTTTCAGTTTCGGCGGTGCCTACCGCGTCAATGCCTGCCAATTCCTCAAGCGTCCCGATCAGATTCTCTCGAATGGTGGGATTGTCTTCTACGATGTACGTTTTCAGTCTCACTGCTCGGGTCCAGGTGGGAAGGCTACGTGCTTCTCGGAAATATTACAAAAGGCTCAAGAACGCGGTGTCCTTGTTTCCTAATGTATCTTTTTATTGTGGCCCATTCTGCCAGTGACCAAGGGCAGTGCCTGTAGGAGGTTTCCTACGACTCGCTCGAAAAAACTGTAGGCACATGCCCACAGCGTCTTATGGCGCTTGCCGACTGCCCTGTGGGGTGAGCTGACGCACATTGGATTCACTGTAGTTCAACGCGCTTGTAAGGGTGATGGACATTGTGGGCAGCCGCGCATTGTTGGCCATTACAGACTGCCCTTGCAATGGTTTGAACGATTCCTCCCCAGCACATGAACAACGTCTTGTCCTCATCGCCTCTTCTGCGTAGAACACTCATCGGCATTGCCGTATTGGCGGCGGGTCTGGTGCTGGTTGCGGTGTTTTTCCCCTGGGACATGCTTCGTGGCCCGATCAATCGTCATGTATCCGAGCAACTCGGAAGGCGATTTGAAATTACCCGGCACCTGTCGGTGCAGCTCGGACGCACTGCTACGGTCAAGGCCGATGGGGTGGAAATCGCGAACCCCGAATGGGCCAGCAAACCCTATCTGGTGACGGCAACTGCCGCAGAATTTGATATCCGGTTGTTGCCGCTTCTCTTTGGCCGGGTAGAGTTGCCCCGGATTGTGCTGACCGAGCCGCAGATTGGGCTTCAAATAGAGCCCGATGGCCGCCGGACCTGGGCCTTGTCACGGGATACGTCGGACGAAGGATCCGTTCCACGGATCGACGCGCTGGTCATCGACCGCGGCACGGTTGACTACCAGGCTGCAGCGCAAGGCGCCAATATCCATGTTCAGTTCTCACTGGCACAAGAAGCAAATGAGCAGTTGCCCCTGAGCTACAAGGCCACCGGCAAATGGAAAAACGAGTCCTTCAATGCGACTGGCCGCACCAGCGGCGTACTCCAGCTGAGTAAAGACCTCGAAGCGCCGTTTCAGGTAGAAGTGAACGCCGTAGCCGGCAAGACCAGCCTCAAGGCCAAAGGCTCGGTCTCCAATCTCGCGGAGCTGGCCGGCATCGACGCGACCTTCGACCTGCAGGGACGCAACCTGGAAGAACTCTACAAGCTCGTGGGCGTTGTGCTGCCTTCAACACCGCCCTACAAAGTCCGGGGCAAACTGGCCAGGCATGGCAAAGTGTGGGCCGCCACCCAAATGCAGGGCGTTCTGGGAAGTTCGGATATCAATGGGGCGCTCAGTTTTGACCAGTCCGCCGCCGTGCCGCTTCTGACCGGCAAGGTCCAGTCAAGGCTGCTTGATTTTGCCGACCTCGCGCCCGTGATCGGTCTGGCCCCATCAGGGAAGGCCACGCCTGCCAGTGCCGACACACCCGTCGCCAGGACTGACAGCGATTCGGTGGCGGCGGCGCCGGGCAGAAAAACGGTGCCCGCTGCACGCAAGGTTCTGCCTGTCGCAGCGCTTGATGTGACGCGGCTGCAGGCGATGAACGCCGACGTGATTTATTCGGCGGCTGATATACGGCATGTGAAAGTACTGCCGCTCGACAAGGGCAGCGTTCATGTTCAGCTTAAAGCCGGTGTTTTGCAACTCGAACCGATCTCGCTGGGCATTGCCGGCGGTACGGTGGCAGGGAGTATCCGCATCGACTCCAACCCTGTGCCCGCGGTTTTCACGACGCGGCTGGACCTGCGGGCCGTGCAGCTCAACCAGCTCTTTCCTGCCGTTGAAACGACCAAGAGCAGTCTGGGCAAGGTCAGCGGCCAGCTGGACCTGAAAGGGCGTGGAAATTCACTGGCACAAATGCTGGGAACCGCATCCGGCGACGTCGCCGTGTTGATGGGCAAGGGTGAGATCAGCAATATCCTGCTCGAATTCATGGGCCTGGACGGCGGAGAGGTGATCAAGTTCCTGGTTCGTGGTGACCGCAATGTGCAGTTGCGCTGCGCTGCTGCGGCTTTTGAAGTGAACAAAGGCGTGATGACTACCAAAACCATTGTTCTGGATACGGCAGATACGGTCATCAACGGCCGCGGAAAGATCAGCCTTGCCGATGAGACGCTGGACCTTGTTCTGGATCCGGCGCCCAAAGACCGCAGCATACTGAGCTTGCGGTCTCCCCTGAAGATTGGCGGTACCTTCGCCTCTCCATCGGCTGGCCCTGACAAGGGAGCCCTCGCGGGACGTGCAGCCGTTGCTATCGGACTGGGTGTGATCAATCCCTTGCTGGCATTGGCCGCTACCATTGAAACCGGACCGGGCCAGGACGAAAACTGTGCAGCGATTCTTGCGAAGGCCGCAGCGTCTGCTGCCGGTTCGCGGATGCCGGCATCGGCCACCAGATAAGGTTTCCCCGCGGCCTTTCGGCCGGATTCTTTCAGGGAATTTTTTTGGCCCCGCCGCCGCAGACTGCGCATGCCGCATGGGGCGCCATTTTCATCTCGCTCCATTCCATGTGTTTGCCGTCCAGCATCAACAGCCGTCCGGTTAACGACCCGCCGATGCCGCAGATCAGCTTCAGGGCTTCGGCCGCCTGCGTGCTGCCTATGATGCCGACCATCGGCGCGAAAACGCCCATCGTCGCGCAAAGGGCTTCCTCCAGCTGGTCTGATTCGGGAAACACGCAGGCATAGCACGGCGAATCCTCGCGCCGCGAATCGTAGACGGCGATCTGGCCGTCAAAACGGATGGCTGCACCCGATACCAATGGCTTGCGGTATTTGACGCAAGCGCGGTTGATGGCATGGCGCGTGGAGAAGTTGTCCGTGCAATCCAGCACAACATCGGCGTCATGGACCAGCTGATCGAGCAGCGCGCCTTCTGCGCGCCGGGTAACCGGGGTGACCACGACGTCGGGGTTGATGGCCGCGATGGACTGGGCAACGGATTCTGCCTTGAACGTCCCGATGCGAGACAGGTTGTGGGCGATTTGCCGTTGCAGGTTGGTGGCATCCACCCGGTCATGGTCAGCGATGGTGATGCGGCCGACACCGGCGCTGCCCAGATAAAGCGCGACGGGCGAGCCCAGCCCGCCCGCACCGACGATGAGCACATGCGACTGGA
This sequence comes from Polaromonas sp. P5_D5, assembly GCF_054049435.1. Lineage (NCBI taxonomy): Bacteria > Pseudomonadati > Pseudomonadota > Betaproteobacteria > Burkholderiales > Comamonadaceae > Polaromonas > Polaromonas sp. P5_D5. Next base: position 1,234,989 of record NZ_JBFUMJ010000001.1, on the reverse strand, counting down.
GAATTTTTTCCTGGCCTTCGATGCCGATCTCGTCGAGCAGGATGTGCCGCGAGTAACGAAGCAGCTGTTCGTCGTTCATGAGGGGAAACCGTTCAGGCTGCAGGACGGGCTGGCCCGGAAGGGGCAGGGCGGGATCCGGCGCAAGCCGGCTCCGCTCCCCGTCTCGGCCTAGTTGTCTTTTTTCTCGTTTTTCGGTTCGACCACGGCGGTCTTGCTGACCAGCACGGGACGTCCCTTGAGCTTGTTGATCGCCTGAGCCAGCTGGAAGTCCTTGTCGCTGCCCAGTTCAGGCGGGCGACGCTGCTCAGGTGTCTTCTTGGCTTCTTCTTCAAGGCGCTTCAGGGCCTCTTCGCGAGCCTTCTCGCGGCCGGCGTCTTTCACTTCAGCGCCCTGGCCGCTGTTGAGGTGTTTCTCAAGGTCGGCTTCACGGGTGCGCAATGCGGCAAAAGGACTGCCTTCAGCGGTTTCATCGACCATGACGTCGGGCACGATGCCGCGCGCCTGGATGGATTTCCCGCTGGGCGTGAAGTAACGCGCGGTGGTGAGCTTCAGGCCCGTATCCGGCCCCAGGGGGCGGACGGTTTGCACCGATCCCTTGCCGAAAGTCTGGTTGCCCATGATGGTGGCACGCTTGTGGTCCTGCAAAGCACCGGCGACGATTTCGCTGGCAGAGGCCGAGCCTTCATTGACCAGCACCACCAGCGGTACGTTCTTGAGGGCAGCCGGCAGGCGCTTGAGCGGGTCGGCGCCGTTGCGGCGCTGGTAAAACTCGGGCGCAGCCTTGTAGGTGAATTTGCTTTCAGCCAGCTGGCCGTTGGTGGACACCACGGTGACGTTTTCAGGCAGGAAAGCCGACGAGACGGCGACTGCCGCATCCAGCAGGCCGCCCGGGTCATTGCGCAGATCCAGCACCAGGCCTTTGAGGTTGGGCTCCTGCTTGTAAATCTGCTCAAGCTTGGTCACGAAGTCGTCGACCGTGCGTTCCTGGAACTGGCTCAGGCGAATCCACGCGTAGCCGGGCTCCACCACTTTGCTGCGGACCGATTGCGTGCGGATTTCTTCGCGCGTGATGGTGACCGGGAAGGTGCGGTTTTCGTCCTTGCGGAAGATGGTCAGCAGCACCTTGGTCTTGGGTTCGCCGCGCATTTTCTTGACAGCGTCGTTGAGGCTCAGGCCCTTGACTGCCGTGTCATCGATACGTGTGATCAGGTCGTTCGGCTTGAGGCCGGCACGGTCCGCAGGGGAGCCTTCGATGGGAGACACCACCTTGACAAGGCCGTCTTCCTGGCTGATTTCGATGCCGACACCGACAAAACGGCCTGTGGTGCCTTCCCGGAATTCCTTGAACGACTTCTTGTCGAAGTAAACCGAGTGCGGATCAAGACTGGCCACCATGCCGGAAATGGCATCGGTGATGAGTTTTTTCTCGTCCACCGGTTCGACATAGTCCGTCTTGACCATGCCAAAAACGGCGGCGAGCTGCTGCAGTTCTTCCAGGGGAAGAGGTGCCAGACCGGCACGGGCCACGGCTTGCAGCTGCACGGTGGTGAGGGCTCCGGCCACGGCACCAATTGAAATCCAGCCTGCTATCTTGAGCTTCTGACCCATAGAAAATACCTTCGTAAACCTGTTGAAGAGCCCCTGCTCCCCCTATGTGAAGCAATATACACCTTGGAGAAAGGCCGGTCGCCACAGTTCCGCCATTCGTGCGGCCCGGCGCCGCAAAAGAGCCAAAACAGCCAGTTTTTACAGGACTTTTACAAGAATGGCTCCCGCGGGAGTGCCGGGAGCCATTGAATTGCCCCTCAAACCTTGCCTTGCGCACCCACGGCCGCTGCCGCCTTGGCCGCGGCCTCACTGTCGCCCAGGTAGTAATGGCGCAAGGGCCGCAGTTCGGCGTCCAGCTCATAGACCAGCGGGATGCCGTTGGGAATGTTGAGTCCCACGATGTCGCTGTCGGAGATGTTGTCCAGGTACTTCACGAGGGCGCGGATGGAATTGCCATGGGCGGCCACCACAATGCGTTTGCCTGCCTTGATGGCCGGCGCCATGGACTCATTCCAGAACGGCAGGACGCGGTCCACCGTGTCCTTGAGGCATTCGGTCAGCGGCACCTGGCCGGGCTGCAGCTTCGCGTAGCGCGGGTCGTTCCGTTCGCTGCGCTCGTCGGCGGCATCAAGCGCCGGGGGCGGCGTGTCATAGCTGCGGCGCCAGATCAGCACCTGCTCGTCGCCGAACTTTTTCGCTGTTTCGGCTTTGTTCAGCCCCTGCAGATCGCCGTAATGCCGCTCGTTGAGACGCCAGCTGTGCACCACGGGCAGCCAGGTGCGGTCCATTTCGTCCAGCGTGTGCCAGAGCGTGCGGGTCGCGCGCTTGAGCACGCTGGTATAGGCCACGTCAAAGTCATAACCTTCGCTTTTGAGCAGTTTGCCGGCGTTTTTGGCCTGTTCGATGCCGGTTTCGGTGAGGTCAACGTCGGCCCAGCCGGTGAAGCGGTTTTCAAGGTTCCAGGTCGATTCGCCGTGGCGGATAAGCACGAGTTTGTACATGATGGGAAGGATAGGGAGTGGAAAAAGGGGAATAAGGAGGACGGCCGGCAGGGCGTTTTCTCCCTCTATTTTAAGAGCCTGTCTACGATCTAAAAGGGCCGCGCAAGCATCTTCTCGGGATGGGATGCAAGGCGCGGTGTGCTGCCCATAGCTTAGCTATGGGTTAGCGCCGCAACGCCGCAGACCGCCCGAGAAGGTGCTTGCCCTCCGGGTTGGGGTGAAATCGGGCGATTGAGCCCCCCAGCCCCTTGCATGGGCATTAGCCCATGCGGCGTGCCCGGTCGGCTCACTCATCCCGATTGCACCCCAACGCGACCCGTTTAGATCGTAGACAGGCTCTAAAATCATGGGTTCGCTGAAAAAGCGCTCCAAGACACACAAAGGGTACAACGTGAAATTTCTGATCGATAACTGGATGCTGATTTCGATAGCGGTCGCCTCGGGCGGCATGCTGGTTTGGCCCATGATTGCCAGCGGCATGAACGCCGGCGCGCTCACGGCCAGCGGCGCCGTACAGCTGATCAACCGCGAAAAAGCGGTGGTGGTGGACGTCAGCGAGGCCGAAGAATTCGCTGCCGGCCATGTCACGGGCGCCAAAAACGTGCCTTTCAGCGAGCTGGAAGGAAAACTCCCCGCTACCGTCAAAAACAAGGCTTTGCCGCTGATTTTGGTGTGCGCCACGGGTGCCCGCGCCGGCCGCGCCGTCGCCGTCGCCAAAAAGCTCGGCTACGAGCAGGCCCAATCACTGGGCGGTGGGCTCAAAGCGTGGAAAGAGGCTAACCTGCCACTTGAGAAGGCCTGATCAGATCAGATCAGTTCAGTTCAGTTCTGAGCAGTTTCCTGATCCGGTTTTTGGCAGGCATGAAAGCTGCAACGCCATGGCGACCGGGCGTTGGCCCGGCTTTCACCCTGGCTATCCATTTTTCCTGCGCTGCGCGTAGACCAGCTCCTCCGGAGGAACCATGCAAACCGTCAAAATTTACACCACGGGTACCTGCCCTTATTGCATCCAGGCCAAGCAGATATTGAAGCAGCGCGGCGTCACCGAGCTTGACGAAATTCGTGTGGACATGGTGCCCGGTGAACGCCAGAAAATGATGGACATCACCGGCCGGCGCACCGTGCCGCAGATTTTTATCGGCGACACCCATGTTGGTGGCTGCGACGACCTGATGGCCCTCGACAGCCGCGGCGGCCTGATGCCTCTATTGAATCCCGCCGCCTGATCTCTCTTCGCCAGCATGAGCCCCGGAACCGGCTTTGCCGGGCCGGAGGGCGGGCGGCCCCCTCGGGGGGTAGGGAGTTACACGAAGTAAGCGACCGTGGGGGCCACATCCACGGGTCCATATAATCATTCGCTGGTCGCCGGCTTGCCGCGCATCTGAACCCCAACTTTCCCCCGTACCCGAAAGAGCACCATGGCTGAAGCCAATCTTGACCCCGTATTCCAGATCCAGCGCGTTTACCTCAAGGACGTGTCGCTGGAGCAGCCCAATTCGCCCGAAATCCTGCTGAGCCCGGAGCAGCCTGCGGTTGACATTCAGCTGGGCGTGGGCGCCACCCCCGTGGCAGACGGCCTTTTTGAGGTTTCCGTGACGGCCACCGTGCAGACGAAAATCGGCGACAAAACCGTGTTTCTGGTGGAAGCCAAGCAGGCCGGCATCTTTGAAATCCGCAATGTGCCCGAAGACCAGATGGGCGCCATCCTGGGCATTGCCTGCCCGCAAATCGTCTACCCCTACTTGCGCGGCAATGTCGCTGACGTGATCCAGCGCGGCGGCTTCCCGCCTGTGCACATGGCTGAAATCAACTTCCAGGCCATGTACGAACAGCAGCAGGCCCAGGCCGCTGCCGAATCGGCCGCTCCCCAGATCATCGTTTGATGGGCTGCCGGGGCTGCCCGGTGTCTGTCTTCTCGCCCATCCACGCATGAAAATTCTGGTCATCGGTGCCGGCGCCTGGGGTACGGCTGTGGCCGTGAGCAGCGCGGCTCGGCACGATGTCACCCTGTGGGCGCGCGATGCTGCGCAGGCCAAAGACTTGCAGGCCAGCCGCACCAATGCCCGCTACCTGCCTGGCGTTCCCCTGCCTGCCAGCCTGCGGCTGCAAGGCGGCGATGTACCTCTGGCAGAGGCGATTCAAGGGCAGCACCTCCTCATCCTGGCAACGCCCGTCTCAGCGGCGCGCGGCATGCTGCAGTCCCTGCAGCACGCCAGCGTTCCCGTGGCCTGGCTGAGCAAAGGTTTTGAGGCGCCTCTTGCCTCAGCCCCGTCTTCAGCATCATTTGGCCTGATGGTCCATGAAATACGGGCGCAAGCTGCTATCAATTTAAGAGCGGGTGTGCTCAGCGGGCCCAGCTTCGCCCTCGAAGTCGCCCGCGGCCAGCCGACCGCGCTGGTGGCCGCCAGTGAACATCCTGAAGTACGCGAAGCGCTGGTAGCCGCCTTTCACAGCGCCACCCTGCGCGTTTACGCCAATGACGATGTCGTGGGGGTGGAGGTGGGCGGCGCCGTCAAGAACGTGCTGGCGATCGCCACGGGGCTTTGCGACGGGTTGCAGCTGGGGCTGAACGCCCGCGCTGCGCTGATCACCCGCGGCCTGGCCGAAATGACACGGCTGGGTGTGGCGCTGGGCGCCCGGGCCGAAACCTTCACCGGCCTGTCGGGCCTGGGCGATCTGGTATTGACGGCCACCGGCGACCTGAGCCGCAACCGCAAGGTGGGCCTGTTGCTGGCCGAGGGCAAGACGCTGGCACAGGCCGTGGATTCGCTGGGGCATGTGGCCGAGGGCGTGTATTGCGCCCGCACCGTGGTGCAGCGCGCGGCCGGTTTGGGCATCGAGATGCCGATTGCACAAAGCGTGGTGGCCTTGCTGGACGGCAAGCTCAGGCCGGCTGAGGCTGTGGCGGCGCTGATGGGCCGCGATCCGACTGCCGAACTGGCCTGACTGCGCGGTTGATTTTTCCGGGTTCCCGTTTTTGCTATTGAATTAATAGCTGCTTGCGCTTACCCCTATTGGGCTAAAGCCCTGAAACATCATTAATCCGCGAAGCAGGGGCCGCCCCTACTTTCGCAAATGCAGCGTCACCAGCAGCGATGCATCCTGCACCGCGGTCAGGCCGTGTTCCACGCCGCCCGCCAGCCACAGCAGCTGGCCTGCCTTCATGCGCTGGGTTTGCCCCTCTGCCGTGAAGGCCACTTCACCCTCCAGGCATTGCACGGTGATTTCGCCCTTGACCCGGTGCGAGGGCACCAGCTTGCCTGCCGGCACGATGAGGCGCATGACTTCCAGCTCATCGCTTTTGAACAGCGCGACGGTCCGGGCCTCCAGGAGCTTGCCTGCCAGCGGCTGGACGTCGATGAGTTGCCCGGAGGCGGCGTGGGGAATGGCCATGGTGAAACTCCTGCAAAGGTGGCGGCATATGCCTGAACCAACTGAAAGCGTTATACCCCAAGGCCCGCCCGGGCAGGCCCTAAACCACCTTGTTGTACGCCAGGAAGATGTCGTCGCGAACCCAACCCAGGGACTCATACAGCGCCTGCGCGGTGTGGTTGGTCCTGGCGGTGGTGAGGTCCAGCCGCGCAAAGCCGTGCTGTTTTGCGTGCACGTGGGCGGCCTGCATCAGCGCGCGGCCGGCGCCGCTCTTGCGTGAAGCGGGCGCTACATACAGGTCATACAGCGTGTAGATGGGCTGGGCGATCACCGAGCAGAAGCCGGGATACAGCTGACAGAAACCGGCGAGCGGGCCGGCACCGGGCGCGCCTTCCGGCTCGGCCACCAGGATGACCGATTCGCGGTTTCGCATCCGGTTGCCGATGAAGTCCAGCGCCAGCGCGGCATCAGCGGGCTGTTCGTAAAACTGGCGGTAGGCGTCAAACAGCGCGGCCACGGCCGGCAGGTCGTCCAAAGTGGCAAGGCGTACGGAGGGGGTGTTCATGTTGAGCTGTTAAAAAAGACAAAAATCCGCCATCAGGCGTCAACTGGGGTTTTTTAAAGAAAAATGGCTACAGACCAGTCTGAATAAGCGCGGGCAGCTATCAAAAATGGAGCAACGTGGCGGCCCGCCGGATGACCTCCGGCGGTGGCCGGAATTGGCCGGAGTTTGGTCCGGGCCTAGATTTCCAGGTTGTCAATCAGCCGGGTGCTGCCCAGCTTGGCCGCGCCCAGCACCACCAGCGGCACATCGGCCAGCGGGCCCTGCGGCGCCAGCAGGTCGGCGCGGCGGCGCACGGTCAGGTAGTCGGGCTTCCAGCCGCGGCGGGCCAGCGCCTGCATGGCCTGCGCTTCCAGGGCTGGCAGGTCGGGCGTGCCGCTGGCGCGGGCGGCTTCGCCCAATGCGCGTATCGCTTTGGACAGCTCCACCGCTTCGGCGCGCTGGGTGGCGTTCAGGTAGCCGTTGCGTGACGACAGCGCCAGGCCGTCTTCGGCGCGCTGGGTTTCACCGGCCAGGATCTCGATCGGCAACGCGAACTGCTGTACCATGCGGCGCACCACCATCACCTGCTGGTAATCCTTCTTGCCGAAAGCCGCCACGCCCGTGGGCATACCGGCAAACACGCAGGAAAACAGCTTGAGCACCACGGTGCTCACACCGATAAAAAAACCGGGCCTGAAGTGGCCTTCAAGGATGTCGCTCAAGTCGGTGGCCGGATGCACCTTGTAGCTTTGCGGCTCGGGGTAAAGGTGCTTTTCCAGCGGGGCAAACAGCACGTTGCAGCCGGCCTCTTTCAGGCGCTCGGCATCGGCGTCCAGCGTGCGCGGGTAGCTGTCGAAGTCTTCATGCGGCGCGAACTGCAGGCGGTTCACGAAGATGCTGGAGACGCTCACGTCGCCCAGCGGCTTGGCCTGCCTGACGAGGGCGATGTGGCCGTCGTGCAGGTTGCCCATGGTGGGCACGAAGGAAGGGCGTTTAAACGGGCTGAGGGCCTCGCGCAGCTCCGGGATGGTGTGGACGATCTGCATCTTGTCTCCTGAAAGGGGCGGTGGGGCTACCAGGCATGGGTGGCATTCACCGGAAAGCTGCCGTCTTTGACGGCGCGCACATAGGCTTCCATGGCGCCGCGCACACTGGCGGTCTTGTTGTCCGGGCCTTCCATGAAGTTGCGCACAAACTTCGGCATCTTGCCCAGGTTCATGCCCAGCATGTCGTGCAGCACCAGCACCTGGCCGGCAGTGCCGTTGCCCGCACCAATGCCGATGGTGGCGCAATGGGTGAGTTCTTGTGTGAGCGTGGCCGACAGGGCCGCAGGCACCATCTCCAGCACCATCATGGCGGCGCCTGCGTCCTGCAGCTCGCGCGCGTGGCGCGTCATCGTGGCAGCGGCTTCGTCGCCCTTGCCCTGCACGCGGTAGCCGCCCAGCGCGTGCACGGTTTGCGGTGTCAGCCCCAAGTGGGCGCAGACCGGGATGCCGCGCTCGACCAGGAAGCGCGTCGTCTCGGCCGTCCAGCCGCCGCCTTCAAGTTTGACCATGTGGGCACCGGCCTGCATCAGCACCGCGGCACTGCGCAGCGCCTGCTCTTTGGACTCGTGGTAACTGCCAAACGGCAAATCGCCGATCAGCCAGGCCGTGGCCTGCGAACGGCGCAGGCCGTTGGCCACGCATTCGGTGTGGTGGCGCATGGTCTCCAGCGTCACGCCGACGGTGCTGGTCAGGCCCTGGCAGACCATGCCCAGCGAGTCGCCCACCAGGATGCATTCCACGCCGGCAGCGTCGGCCACGGCGGCAAAGGTGGCGTCGTAGGCGGTCAGCATGGTGATCTTTTCGCCATGCGCCTGCATTTCACGCAGACGCGGCAGGCTGACCGGCTTGCGCGCAGGCGGCGTGGCAGGCGTAGACGAAGGCGGCAGCGTGCCGTAGGGCGTGACGGAAGTATTGGGAGGTGTCGTCATGGGGCAGGTCCGGAATTTAGCGAGAGTCTAACCAGCTTCAGCGTGCTTTTTTGTGTTCGATTTAGAGAGTCCAGACAAGCCGTGCGTCTTAGCGCGCTTCAGGCGCGGACCGGCTCATGCCCAGGCGCTCGAGCAGCTTCACATCGGCCTCGGTGTCGGGGTTGCCGGTGGTCAGCAGCTTGTCGCCGTAAAAAATCGAATTGGCACCGGCCAGGAAACACAGCGCCTGCACGCCGTCGCCCATTTGCTGGCGGCCCGCCGACAGGCGCACGCGTGCCGTCGGCATGGTGATGCGGGCCACGGCAATCGTGCGCACGAATTCAAACGGGTCCAGATCGGCCTGGTTGGCCAGCGGCGTGCCTTCAATTTTCACCAGGTTGTTGATGGGCACTGACTCGGGGTAGGGCGTGAGGTTGGCGAGCTCGGCCACGAGGCCGGCGCGCTGGCGGCGCGTCTCACCCATGCCGACGATGCCGCCGCAGCAGACCTTGACGCCGGCGCTGCGCACGCGCGCCAGCGTGTCCAGGCGGTCCTGGTAGTCGCGCGTGGTGATGATGTCGCCGTAAAAATCAGGCGCGCTGTCGAGGTTGTGGTTGTAGTAGTCCAGGCCCGCGCTTTGCAGCGTTTGCGCGTGGCCGTCTTCCAGCATGCCCAACGTGGCGCAGGTCTCCAGGCCTAGCGCCTTCAACGTGCGCACCAGCTCGGCGACTTTTTCAATGTCGCGGTCTTTGGGCGAGCGCCACGCGGCGCCCATGCAAAAACGTGTGGCGCCCGCGGCCTGCGCACGCTGGGCGGCGGCCAGCACTTCGGCCGGCTCCATCAGCTTGCTGGCCTCCACGCCGGTGTCGTAGCGCGCGGCCTGCGGGCAGTAGCCGCAGTCTTCGGCGCAGCCGCCGGTCTTGACGGACAGCAGCGTGGCGAACTCGATGTGCGTGGGATCGAAGTTTTCGCGGTGCACCGTTTGGGCGCGGTGCATCAGCTCCGGAAAAGGCAGGTTGAACAGCGCTTCGATGGCGTCTACGCTCCAGCGTTCGGTGCCGGCCTTTTCAGCTGGCGATGGCTGAGGGCGCGGGCGGTGAAGCGTGATGGTTTGTTCTGCAACGTGGGACATGGTTCTCTTTCCTTTCGGGGAATGGTTTTTGAGTCTATCTGATGCGTTTTTCTGAAGCTTGCTTCAGCCTGGCAGCGGATGCTTTGCCAGGGCTGTCAGGGCTTCGACCAGCAGGTCGATATCGGCTTCGGTGTGCGCGGCCGACAGCGCAATGCGAAGGCGCGCCGTGCCATCGGGCACGGTGGGCGGGCGAATCGCCGGCACCCAGATGCCGCGTATGCGCAGGCCTTCCATCACGGCCAGGGCTTCGTCGTTGCGGCCGATCAGCAGCGGCTGGATGGCGGTCTGCGAGGGTGGCAGTTGCCAGTGGCTGCCTTTCAGGCCCGCCAGCAAGCCGCTGCGCAACCGCGCAATGAGTTGCTGCAAATGCGTGCGGCGCCAGTTATCCTGTTCAATCAGTGCAAGGCTGGCGCGCAGCGCGCTGGCCAGCAGCGCCGGCGCGGCAGTGGCAAAAATATAACTGCGGGTTTTTTGCAGCAGCCATTCAACCAGGGCCTCGTCGCCCGCTACAAACGCACCGGCCACGCCTGCCGCCTTGCCCAGCGTGGCCATGTAGAGCACGCGGCGCGAGGCCTTGGCGCCATACAACCCCGCGGCGGCCAGGCTGCCGCGCCCTTGCGGGCCCAGCACGCCGAAGCCATGTGCATCGTCCAGCAGCAGCAGGGCGTCATGGCGCTCGCACAGCGCCAGCAGGGCGGGAATGTCGGCGCTGTCGCCGTCCATGCTGAACACCGCGTCGCTGATCACCAGCTTGCGCGGCGCGTCGCTTTGCGCGAGCTCTCGCGCCAGCGCGTCCAGGTCGGTGTGTGCGTAGCGGTGAATTTTTGCGCGCGACAGCCTTGCGCCGTCAATCAGGCAGGCGTGATTCAGTGCATCCGAAAAGATCGCGTCGCCGGCACCCACCAGCGCCGGCACGATGCCGATGTTGGTGGCGTAGCCCGCGTAAAAATACAACGCGCGCGGCAGGCCCACGAAGGCCGCGAGTTCGCGTTCCAGCGCCTCGTTGGCGGCGCTGTGGCCACTGACCAGTGGCGATGCACCCGACCCAACACCGTAGGCTTGTGCGCCGGTGCAGGCTGCCTGCACCAGGGCCGGGTGCGTGGCCAGGCCGAGGTAGTCATTGCTGCAAAAGGCCAGCATGCTGTGCCCGTCAACCGAGAGACGTGCGCCGCTTTCAGGCATGACCACGCGGCGCTGGCGGCGCAGGTGCGTGCGGTCCAGTTCGGAAACGCGTGCCGGAAATTCGTCGAGCCAGGAGGAGGTGATGTTCATTGCCATTCAGTGGGGAGGTTGATGGTGACCTTGCGTGCGTCAATGTTGGGTTGCCAGGGAACGGTGGCCAGCAATGGCGCCTGCAACTGCTTTTGTAGAAAGGCGATGTTGTCCCCCTGCGCCAGCATGTTTGGGTCAATGTGGTTGGCCACCCAGCCGGCCAGTGTGAGACCGCGCGCGCGGATGGCTTCGGCGGTGAGCAGGGCGTGGTTCAGGCAGCCCAGCCGCAGACCCACCACCAGCACCACGGGCAGGCCCAGCGCCTGGGCCAGATCGGCGCCGGTCTCCGTGGGCGAGAGCGGCACATGAAAGCCGCCCGCGCCTTCCACCACCACGGCATCGGCCTGCAGCGCGAGCTGGCGGTGGCAGGCTACCAGGTGGGCAATGTCAATGCGCGCACCGGCGCGGGCGGCTGCGATGTGTGGTGACACCGGGTCGGGCAGCAGCACCGGGTTGTCGAGTTCGGGTGGTACGCGGCAACTGGAAGCTGCGCGCAGGGCGAGCACGTCTTCGTTGGCATCGACACCGTCAATCGGCACCGTGCCTGCCGCCACCGGCTTCATGCCCACCACACGCAGATGCCGGTGGGCCAGCGCATGCAATAGTGCAGCGCTGACCAGCGTCTTGCCCACGCCGGTGTCGGTGCCGGTGACAAACAGCGAAACCGTCTTGTGCGCCGCTTCAGCCATGTGCAGTAATTTCTTCGGCCAGGGTGGCGTCAAGCGCGGCCAGCGCGCCGCGCGCCAGGTGGCCAATCGCCTCTTCATCCATCACATAGGGAGGCATGGCGTAGACCGTGTGGCCGATTGGGCGCAGCAGCACGCCGTGGGCCATGGCGTGCTGCGTGTAGCGGCGTGCGAAGTGGGGCGCCGTCGTGGGCTCGATGTCCCAAGCCCAGATCATGCCCAGCCTGCGTGCGTTCCGTACAGCAGAGTGCTGAGTCAGCGGCGCGAAGGCCCGGTCCAGGGTGTTGGCCAGGACTGCGTTGTCTGCCAGCACATCGGTTTGCTCGAACAGCTCCAGCGTGGCCAGCGCGGCGCGGCAGGCCAGCGGATTGCCGGTGTAGGAATGCGAATGCAAAAAGCCGCGCGCCACGTCGTCGTCATAAAACGCCTCGTATACCGCGTCGGTCGTCAGCACCGCCGACAGCGGCAGCGTGCCGCCCGTGAGTCCTTTCGAGAGACAGATGAAGTCAGGCCGTATGCCTGCCTGCTGGTGCGCGAACATGGTGCCGGTGCGGCCAAATCCGGTGGCGATTTCATCGGCAATCAAATGCACCTCATAGCGGTCGCACAGTGCGCGCGCTTCGCGCAGGTAGGCGGCATCGTGCATGGCCATGCCGGCCGCGCACTGCACCATGGGCTCCAGGATGAGCGCGGCGGTTTGCGCATGATGCTGCTCCAGCCAGCTTTGCAGGTCTGCGGCTGCGTGACGTGCTACGTCTGCAGCGCTTTCACTGGGCTGCGCGCCGCGTGCGTCGGGGCTGGGCACGGTGGCTGCCAGCCGCACCAGCGGCGCATAGGCTTCACGAAAAATGGCAATGTCCGTCACGGCCAGTGCGCCCACGGTCTCGCCGTGGTAACCGCCTGCGAGCCCGATGAAGCGGCACTTTTCAGGCTTTCCGGTGTTGCGCCAGTAATGCGCGCTCATCTTCAGCGCGATCTCTGTGGCGCTGGCGCCGTCGCTGCCGTAAAAAGCATGGCCCAGCCCGGTCAATGCGCCCAGCCGCTCAGACAGCTCCACCACCGGCTGGTGCGTGAAACCGGCCAGCATGACGTGGTCAAGCCGATCCAGCTGGTCGCGCAGCGCCGCCTTGATGTGCGGATGGCCGTGGCCGAACAGGTTGACCCACCACGAGCTGATGCCGTCCAGGTAACGCCGGCCTTCAAAGTCGTACAGCCAGACCCCTTCGGCCCTGGCGATGGGTACCGGGGGGTGCGCCTCGTGCAGCTTCATCTGCGTGCAGGGGTGCCACACATGGCGCAGGCTGCGCTGGATCATTGAGAGGTTGTCCATGGAGGCCCGTGGTGAGGAGTGGAGGGCGAAAGCTCAGGCGTGCGCTGCAAGCCGGAGCTAAAGCACGAGTCGGGCGCGGGTCAGGGCTTCTGCACCGGAATGGTCGAGCGCTCTTCCTTGATGCGGTTGTCCGGATTGACGAACACCAGCTTGGGGCTGAAGCCCGCGACATGCTCTTCATGCACCTGCGCAAACGCCGCAATGATGACCAGGTCGCCCACGGCAGCCCGCCGCGCGGCGGAACCGTTGACCGAAATGATGCGGCTGCCGCGCTCGGCACGAATGGCGTAGGTGATGAAGCGCTCACCGTTGTTGATGTTCCAGATGTGCACCTGCTCGTTCTCTGCCAGGTTGGCGGCATCCAGCAGGTCTTCGTCGATGGCGCAGGAGCCTTCGTAGTTGAGTTCGCAGTGGGTTACCGCAGCGCGGTGAATCTTGGACTTGAGCAGCGTTCTGAACATGGGGTGTGGAGGGTGTACTCAGGCAAAAGGAAAACGCCGGGGTGGGCGAAAGGGGGCCGGCGGCGGGCAGCGGCAGGTGGCGCTGTAACATTCGCGGCAGTTTTGAGGTCTACTCAATAGTTTAGTGCAGGGTACTGCGCGGTTTCTTTCTTAGATTACTTATGAAAAAGTCATTTGATTTCACGACTGAAGCGCTGGGCGCCCTGGCCCGGGCGGATGCGGCACGCGCGCTGGCCGAGGACATTGGCAGCGGCGACCTGACCGCCGCACTGATTGACCCGGCCCGCCAGGCACGGGCGCAGGTGGTGGCGCGTGAAAGCGCTGTGGTGTGTGGCAGCGCCTGGGTCGAGGCCACGATGCGGCAGCTGGATCCGGATGCCCAACTGGTCTGGCATGTGCTGGATGGCGAGCGTTGCGAAGCCGGCCAGGTAGTGTTTGAAGTGCGCGGGCTTGCCCGTGCCCTGCTGTCGGCTGAACGCACGGCCCTCAATTTTTTACAGCTGTTAAGCGCCGTTGCGAGTAAAACGGCCGTTTATGTTGACATCGTGAAAGGTACGCGGGCTGCTATTGTGGACACACGCAAGACCCTTCCCGGCCTGCGGCTGGCGCAAAAATACGCGGTCGCCGCGGGCGGCGGAACCAACCACCGGGTGGGTTTGTATGACGCCGTGCTCATCAAGGAAAACCACATCGCGGCCGCAGGGGGAATCGCGCAGGTGCTGGCACGCGCTGCGGACGTCGCCGCGCAGGCTGATTTTGTGGAAATCGAAGTCGAGAACCTGGACGAGCTGGCCCAGGCGCTGAACGCCGGTGCGCGCATGGTGCTGCTCGACAACATGAGCCTGCCCGACCTCAAAGAGGCTGTACGCATCAACAATGGGCGAGCCATCCTTGAAATTTCGGGCGGGGTCACCCTGGAGGGCCTGCGCACCCTGGCCGAAACCGGCGTGGACCGGATTTCCATCGGCACCCTGACCAAAGACGTGCGGGCGATTGATTTTTCCATGCGCTTCGACGCCGAGAGCACGGTGGCGGCATGAGCGTGGTTTTGCCCGTCATCCGTGTGGACTACGAGCAGCCCGAGGGCGCGGCTTGCAGCACGCACCAGGCTTGGGCCCGTGTGCCGGCCGAGCCCACGCAGGCCGAGCGCACCGTGCTGAAGGCCCGCATCCGCGAACTGCTCAAGGCCCGCAACGCCGTCATGGTGTCGCACTACTACGTGCATCCCGACCTGCAGGACCTGGCCGAAGAGACCGGCGGCCTGGTGTCGGACTCGCTGGAGATGGCGCGTTTTGGCCGCGACCATGCGGCACAGACGCTGGTGGTGTCGGGTGTGCGCTTTATGGGTGAGACGGCGAAGATTCTTTCACCTGAAAAACGCGTGCTGATGCCCGACCCTGATGCGACCTGTTCGCTTGATTTGGGCTGCCCGGTGGATGAATTCAGCGCGTTTTGCGACGCCCACCCGGACCGCGCGGTGGTGGTGTATGCCAACACCAGCGCCGCCGTGAAGGCGCGCGCCGACTGGGTGGTGACATCCAGCTGCGCGCTCGACATCGTGCGTGCGCTGAAAGACCAGGGCCAGAAAATCCTCTGGGCGCCCGACCGGCACCTGGGCAGTTACATCCAGCGCGAGACCGGTGCCGACATGGTGTTCTGGAATGGCGCCTGCATCGTGCACGACGAATTCAAGGCCTTTGAACTGCAGGCCCTGAAAAAAGAGCACCCTGGCGCCAAAGTGCTGGTGCACCCCGAGTCACCTGCGGACGTGGTGGCGCTGGCCGATGCCGTGGGCTCCACTTCGGGAATTTTGAAGGCGGCGCGCGAGATGGACGCGCGCGAATTCATTGTGGCGACCGACAACGGCATGCTGCACAAGCTGCGCACGCTCAACCCCGGTAAAGTGTTTATTGAAGCGCCCACCGCCGGCGACAGCGCCACCTGCAAAAGCTGCGCACACTGCCCGTGGATGGCCATGAACGGCCTGGCCGGTTTGGCCCATGTGCTGGAAACCGGTGCGCATGAAGTGAAGATAGATCCTGCTCTGGGCCTGCGTGCCCGGCTGCCGATAGACCGCATGCTGGCGTTTACCGCCGCGCTGAAAAACGGCCAGCCCACCGCAGGGTTGGTGCCGCATATCGGTGCGGCTTGAGGCCGGATCCGGGTACGGTAGACGCTCCTGTTTTGATAGCTGCTCGCGCATGTACTGTATGGGCTGGAGGCCGATATGAGCCCTATAACGGCCTGTATTGACTTCTCGGATCCGCATGACAGCGCCGCGCCGCGCCTGCGCCGTGCTTTCGCTACGCCGCGCACGGTGCTGGTGGCACGCACGCTCGATGAGGTACGGCCGGTGCTGGATGCCGTGCAGGCCGCCGCCGCGCAGGGGGCCTGGTGTGTGGGTTACCTGCGCTATGAAGCCGCCCCGGCTTTTGATGCCGCGCTGGCTGTGCACGATGCGGATGGGCCGCTGGCCTGGTTTGCGGTGCATGATGAAGCCTTGCCCTGGCCGCGAACCGTACCAGGTGCCGATGTGCAGGTGCAGTGGCAGCCGGGGCTGGATCGCCCGGCTTTTGACGAGGCGCTCGGCTCGTTGCAACGGGCGATTGCCAACGGCGCGTACTACCAGGTTAACTTCACGGCCCAGATGACCGGCAGGTTGCTGCCGGGCCAGGAAGCCGCACCGGCCCACGCCCTGTTTGGCGCCCTGCAGCGTGCGCAGCCCGGGGGTTATGCGGCTTTCCTGGACACCGGCGGCGAGCAGTTTCTGTCGGTGTCGCCCGAGCTGTTTTTTGACTGGCGCGACGGCCACCTCCTGACACGGCCGATGAAAGGCACAGCGCCGCGCGGCACGACACCCGAGAGTGATGCGGCGCAGGCCGAAACGCTGCGCACGTCAGTCAAGGAGCGTGCCGAGAACGTGATGATCGTGGACCTGCTGCGCAATGATCTGTCGCGCATCGCCGAGCCCTTCAGCGTGCACGTACCGCGTCTGTTTCACACCGAGGCGCTGCCCGCAGTCTGGCAGATGACTTCTGACGTCGAGGCGCGCACGCGGCCCGGCTGTAGCCTGTCCGATGTGTTTTCCGCGCTGTTCCCCTGCGGGTCCATCACCGGTGCGCCCAAGGTACGGGCCATGCAAGCGATTCGTGAGCTGGAAGCCGGGCCACGCGGTGTGTACTGCGGGGCCGTCGGTGTGGTGCAACCCGGCGGCGCGGCGACTTTCAACGTGGCGATCCGCACTGTCAGCCTGCGCGGCGCCCAGGCCCGTTGTGGCATCGGAAGTGGCATCACCTCGGGTTCTGTGGCCGAAGGGGAATGGCAGGAGTGGCGCCACAAGCAGGCCTTTCTGGCGCGCGCCAGCATGCCCTTCGAGATTCTGGAAACCCTGGCGCTGGAAGCGGGCCAGTTGCGCCATAGGGACGACCACCTGGCGCGCATGGCGGTTTCTGCCGCCCACTTTGGCCACCGATGGGATGCCGTGCAGGCCCATGCGTGCCTGCAGGCATTGGCGCAGGCGCACCCGCAGGGCCTCTGGCGCGTGCGCCTGCTGCTCAGCGCCAGCGGAAAATTCGCCGCCCAGGCTTATGCCATGGAACCGTCGCTGCCCCAGGTGCGCCTGCAACTGGCCGACCGCCCGCTGGACGCGGCGCACGGCGAATTTGTGCGCTTCAAAACGACGCGCCGCGCGCATTACGACGCCTTCACGCCGACCGAACCTGGCGTGTTTGACAGCGTGCTGTGGAATGCTGAGGGTGAGATCACCGAATGCACGCGTGGCAACATCGCGATGCGCGTGGATGGCCGCTGGGTCACGCCGCCGCTGGCCTGCGGGCTGCTGCCGGGTGTGGGCCGCGCGCTGGCGTTGCAGGCGGGCCGGTTGACCGAACGCGTCGTGCGGGTGGACGCATTGTCAACGGTTGAGGGCTGGGCGTTTGTGAACAGCCTGAGGGGCTGGATAGACGCGAGCCTTGTCCGAACCGACTAAAAACTGCTTAGAGTTTTTCCTTGACGTAGGACGCGCGGTCCATGTCGACCATCTCCACGCTCAGCTGCACCATCACGCCCGCTGGCCGCGGGGTCAGGCGGCGCAGCACGTCAGCGATGCGCGCGCCCAGGTCCTTCTTGGCTTCCGGCGTGCGGCCCGACAGCAATCGCAGCTGGGCATGCACAAAAGCGCGTGAGGCCGGTGCCGTGCCGATTTCAAAATCGTCCAGCGCGACCAGCCGGGTCTTCAGGTCGGATTCATCCTGTATTTCAGGGCTGGCGGCGACGGCCTGGTTCAGCGCCTGGAGCACTTCGGCTTTGGGAAAGCCGGCCAGGTTGCTGGAGTATTCAACGATCAGGTGAGGCATGTGGGTTCTGAATAAAAAGTGGCAAGAAACGGATAAAGGGGATTCGGGAAAGATTAACTTCCGGGCGGTACCAGCACGGTAGGAACAGCCTGTTCAGCGGTACCAGGGAAGTCGCGGCTGAAATGCAGGCCGCGGCTTTCGTGCCGGCCGTGCGCCGAGCGCACGATCAGATCCGCCACCTGCACCAGGTTGCGCAGCTCCAGCAAGTCGCGTGTGACACGGAAGTTGGCATAGAACTCCTGGATTTCCGCGTTGAGCAAGGCGATGCGGTGCGCCGCGCGTTCAAGCCGCTTGGTGGTGCGCACAATGCCCACATAGTTCCACATGAAGCGGCGCAGCTCGTCCCAGTTGTGCGAGATCACCACGGCTTCATCTGCATCGGTGACCTGGCTTTCGTCCCAGGCGGGCAAGGCGGGGACTTCGGCTGGTGCCAGGGATTCGATGGCGTGGGCCGTGGCGCGTGCGAGCACCACGCATTCCACCAGCGAGTTGCTCGCCAGGCGGTTGGCGCCGTGCAGGCCGGTGCAGGCGGTTTCGCCAACGGCATAAAGGCCCGCCACATCGGTGCGTCCGGCCAGGTCGGTCACTACGCCACCGCAGGTGTAGTGCGCGGCCGGCACCACCGGGATGGGCTGGCGTGTGATGTCGATACCGAGCTCGAGGCAGCGCTTGAGGATGTTGGGGAAGTGCTCCTGCAGAAAAGCCGGGCTCTGGTGCGAGATGTCCAGGTAGACACAGTCGAGGCCGTGCTTTTTCATCTCAAAGTCGATGGCGCGGGCCACCACGTCGCGCGGCGCGAGTTCGGCCCGCGCGTCGTGCGCCGGCATGAAGCGCCCGCCGCCGGCCGAGGGCGGCAGCAGCAGCTTGCCGCCTTCGCCGCGCACGGCTTCCGTGATCAAAAACGATTTCGCGTCCGGGTGGTAGAGGCAGGTCGGGTGGAACTGGATGAACTCCATGTTGCCCACGCGGCAGCCGGCCCGCCAGGCGGCGGCAATGCCGTCGCCGGTAGCGGTGTCGGGATTGGTGGAATAGAGATACACCTTGCCCGCGCCGCCGGTGGCCAGGATCGTGTGGCCGGCGCTGAAGGTCAGCACCTCGCCGCTGGCGGTGTCGAGCACATAGGCACCATAGCAGCGGTTACCGGGTTGTTTGAGATGCCGGTCGGTGATGACGTCGATCAGCATGTGGTGCTCATAGAGCGTGATGCCGGGCGTCTGGCGGACCTGCTCCATCAGCGTGCGTTGCACGGCGGCGCCGGTGGCGTCGGCCGCGTGCACGATGCGGCGCTGGCTGTGGCCGCCCTCGCGCGTCAGGTGCAGTTCGCCGGGATGGCCGGCGTCTTCGGAAAAAGCCACGCCCAGTGCACGCAACCAGGCAATGGCTTCGGGCGCACCTTCGACGACGGCGCGCGTGGCAGGCAGGTCGCAGAGGCCCGCACCTGCGACCAGCGTATCGCTCACATGCTGCTCCAGCGAGTCGCCCTCGGCCAGCACGGCAGCCATGCCGCCCTGCGCCCAGCCGCTGGCCCCGTCGCCAAGCGCACGTTTGGTCACCACCGCCACACGCCGGCCAGGTGCCAGCAGCAGCGCGGCAGACAGGCCCGCCAGGCCGCTGCCGATGATGAGGACGTCGAAGTAGTGTGAACCCAGGCTGTCGGAGGTCATTGATAAGTCACTCACCGTTGAGATGGAAACCAGGTTTGTTCACGATGCGCAGAATGCTCTTATGCAAGCAGGGGCCGCGGGACTGGCTTCGCCAGACCGCAGGCGCAGCGGCCCCCTCGGGGGGCAGCGCATTACACGAAGTGAAAAGCGTGGGGGCAATATTTAGGCGGGCGTGTAAGCCAGCCGCACATAGATGGGCGCGAAAGCCTCGGCCTGCGTCACTTCCAGCAGGCCTTCTTTTGACAGCTCGAGCAGCGCGATGAAGGTCACCACCAGCACCGGCATGCCGCGCGTGGCGTCGAACAGGTCTTCAAACTCCAGGAACTTGCGGCCCTGCAGCTTGCGCAGCACGATGCTCATGTGCTCGCGCACCGAGAGTTCTTCGCGGCTGATGACGTGGTGCTGTACCAGGCGGGCGCGTTTGACAATGTCGCGCCAGGCGTCCTGCAGGTCCACGATGTGCACATCGGGAAAGCGCGGCTGCAGCGATTGCTCGACATACACCTGCGCGCGCAGGAAATCGCGGCCGAATTGCGGCACTTCGTTGAGTTTGTGGGCGGCCAGCTTGATCTGCTCGTACTCGAGCAGGCGGCGAACGAGTTCGGCGCGCGGATCTTCGGGCTCCTGGCCTTCCGCCACCTTCTTGGGCGGCAGCAGCATGCGCGACTTGATTTCAATCAGCATGGCCGCCATCAGCAGGTATTCGGCCGCCAGTTCCAGGTTGGTGGAGCGGATTTCGTCGACGTAGGTGAGGTACTGGCGCGTGACCGCCGCCATCGGGATGTCGAGGATGTTGAAGTTCTGCTTGCGGATCAGGTACAGCAGCAAGTCCAGCGGTCCCTCAAACGCCTCCAGGAAGACCTGCAGCGCATCCGGCGGGATGTACAGGTCGTGCGGCATGGCAAACAGCGGCTCGCCGTACAGGCGGGCCAGCGCCACCTGGTCGATCACGGCGGGCATGTCCGGGCTCAGGGCTGCGGACAGCTCCTGCCCGGCGGCCGGCGGCAGTTCCTGGGGGGATGGTGAAAAAGGGGTTTGGGACATGAAAGAGGCCGAAGCGGTGAGTGCGCTAAAGATTTGCTATGAAAAAGATAGCTGATTGCGCAAGTCCTGCAAGGGCTAGAGGCCTATTTGGCTCTTATTTTCCGTTCGGGTGGCTGCTCGTGCCGTACACGTAAGGCTGCTGGGGAACCTTGGCCTCACCGTATTCCGCCTGTTCGGTGCGGTTCAGGTTCTTGTCCCACAACAGCGCGCGCCCGGCGCGTTGCTCGGCTTCCAGGGTGGGCTTGTTGGCCTTCAGCTGGTCGATGAACTGCGTGGTGTCGGAGGTGTAGTCGGAGCGGCGGAAGAAGTTGAGGAGGGACATGGGTCTAAACTGCCTGAATCGTATAGTTGGCTGATTTTACCGGGGTCTGCCTTGCGCCCATTGTTACCACCTTCCCCACCCTCCTTTGCACCGGCCCGAACGGGCTTTTCAGCACTTTTTTCCGTCAGGACGTTCATCTGTATGGGTCTGCTCTCATTTGTGCTTGGCCTGGTGGCATGTGACGCGCAGCGCATTGCCGAACTGGAAGAAGGTGTGGCCACGGAGGCCGATGTACGTGCCCGCTTTGGTGAGCCCGAGAAGGTGTGGGAAGCGGCCGACATGGCCGAAACGCCGCAGCCCGGCGCTGCGGCGGCGCCCGGCGCCCGCACCTTCGAATACAACCGCCAGCCGGAAGGCAAGGTCAACTACATGATCACGATAGGTGCGGACGGCAGGATGAGTGCGCTGCGGCAGGTGCTGACACCGCAAAATTTTGCCAGGGTGCAGCCCGGCATGCGCATGGAACAGGTGCGAAAAATGCTGGGCAAGCCGATGAAGGTCACGCCTTACGCGCTGAAGCAGGAAACTCATTACGACTGGCGTTACATGGAGCCACCGTCGGCGGCACGCATCTTTACCGTGGTGTTTGACGGGGACCTGAAAGTGGTCAGCACGGGCTCGGTGGACGATGAAAGCGCGAGCGCTTCAGGTGGCAATCGCTGATGTGCCTGGGTTTATAAAGAAAAATGAGCTGCAGCCCAATAGGGACAGGCGCAAGCAGCTCCTGTTTTTATAGCGTTTCAATTTTCTCCAGGAAGCCCGAGCGCTGCATCACGGCCCGCGGCTGGGCATTGAGCCCTGCCATGACCAGCCGGCCGCCGCGCAGCACGATGGCCTTGTGCAGCTGCTCCAGCACATCGAGCCCGGAGGTGTCCAGCGACTGCAGCGATTGCACGTCCAGCCGCACCACCAGGCCTTTGGGCGCGCTTTCCACCACGTTCAGGATGGGGTCGAGCTTGGCGACTGCGCCAAAGAACAGCGAGCCATACAGCTGGAAACTGGCGCCATCGGCGCTGCGTGAGACCTCCACCACCTGGAACAGGGTGCTCATGCGCCGCACAAACAGCACGCAGGCCAGGATCAGGCCGACCTGCAGGGCGACCGTCAGGTCAAAAACCACGGTCAGCAAAAACGTTCCCAGCATGATGAGACGGTAGTGGCTGCTGGCCTGGCGCAGGTGGGCGAATTCGCGCCATTCCCCCATGTTCCAGGCCACATACAGCAGAATGCCGGCCAGCACCGCCAGCGGCACATGCACGGCCAGCGGGGCGGCTACCAGCACGACGACCACCAGCGTGAGGGCATGCACCACGCCCGAGACGGGAGAGGTGGCGCCCGAGCGCACATTGGTCACCGTGCGGGCAATGGTGCCGGTGGCGGGCATGCCGCCAAAGAACGGCACCACAAAGTTGGCCACGCCCTGGGCCATCAGTTCCTGGTTGGGGTCATGGCGCGGCAGGCCGGAAATCTGGTCGGATACGCGTGCGCAGAGCAGCGACTCCACCGCACCCAGCAGTGCAATGGTGATGGTGGGTGCCACCAACAGCCGCACGGTTTCCCAGGAGAAATCGGGCAGGGCAAATGAAGGCAGCGCACGCGGGATGCCGCCGAAGCGGCTGCCGATGGTTTCCACGGGCAGGCTCAGCAGGTAGGCAAACGCGGTAAGCGTCACCAGCGCCACAATCGGCCCCGGCATGCGCGATGCCATGCGCGTGGCCCGCTTGAGCTGCACGCCTTCGACGGCCTGCATCAGCCTGATCAGCCGCGTGGTGAAACCGCCGGCGCTTCGCGTGTGCGCGGCAAACAGCTTGGGCCACACAAAGAGGCCGAGCAGGCAGGCCAGCCCCAGCCCCAGCGCGTAAGGGTTGAAGCTGTCCAGGTGTTCGCCGATCACACGCAGCTGCGAGAAAAAATCGGCCGGCATCTTGGGAACGACCAGCCCCAGCAGGTCCCTGACCTGCGACAGTACGATCAGCACTGCGATGCCGTTGGTAAAACCCACCACGATGCTCACCGGCACGTAGCGCACCAGTGTGCCCATTCTGAAAAAACCCAGCAGAAAGAGCAGCACGCCGGCGCAGGCGGTGGAGATCAGCAGGTTGGCCAGGCCGTAGCGTTCCAGAATGCCGTAGACGATGACGATGAAGGCCCCGGCAGGGCCGCCTATCTGCACCGCCGAGCCGCCCAGCGCAGAGATCAATGCGCCTGCGATGATCGCCGTCCAGATGCCTGCCTCGGGCTTGAGGCCGGAGGCGATGGCAAAAGCCATGGCCAGCGGCAAAGCCACAATACCCACCGTGACGCCGGCCCCGGCATCCTTGAAAAACCGTTCGCGGTTGTAGCCGGCAAGCGCTGAAAACAGGCGAGGGCGGAACGGGGCGAGATAGGCCGGTAAATGCATCATGCGGCGGGCGTGGGGCGTGGGAGTTGTGTGACCGGTGGTGCGGATGATGGCCCGGACGACAGCGCAGATAACAGCGCAGGCGAGAATGCGGAGATTGCGCGTCCCGTATGACTTTTTTCCATTGTTCGAAGCCTCAACATTCGGTACATTAGAAGGTTTTGTTAGGTAGAAATAGTTACTTTTCGTGTGATTTCAGGGCCGAATCATCAGTGTCGTCCTGTTTTGATCATCTGCGTATGGTTTTTTGGGGAAGTGATTGTTTGGCCTTTTAAGTTTTTTGTCTGCAATGCCGCCGCGCCTTTCTGCCTGCCTGGCGGCCTTGCTGTTGGCCCACGCTGCGGCTGTTGCACAGGAAACGGCCGTCCCGCCTTCCCCCGTCGCGGCTGTTGTTGCACAAAGCGTGCCGTCCGCGGGCTACGACGTGGTTGGCCAGGGGCTGGTACTGGTCGACAGTACCGGTTCGCTGACGTTTGAGCAGGTTCACAGCCGTTTTGAAGCCGGTGAAGGCGAGCCGGCCAGGCCGGAACAGATCATGCCGACCGGCGACGGGCGTGCCTTGTGGTACCGGTTGACGCTGCCTGCGGTGAGCCAGCCCACCCGGGTCATGCTCACGACACCGCACCCCAACATGGACAGTGTCTCGCTGTACCGCCCCTCGCAAGACCCCCTCGCTGCGGGGCAATGGCAAATCAGGCGCTCAGGTGATTCCATCCCCGTAGCCGAGTGGCCGGTGCGCCACCTGACACCGGCGTTCGAGATGCTGCTGCGCCCTGGTGAGACGCGGCCCACTTACCTTCGGGTCACCCACAACTATCCGATCAGCATGCACTGGGTCCTGTCCGACCCAGGCAGTTTTCACGAACAGTCCAAGCAATGGCACCTCCTGCTGGGGGTTTACATCGGCCTGGTGCTGCTGATGGCGCTGATGAGCGCTTTCCACGCGGTCTCGTGGCGCGATTCCATCCACCTGTTGTACGCCGGTTATGTGCTGGTCGTGGCGCTTGGCCAGTTGTCGCTGACCGGCCTGGCGGGAGAGTTTTTCTGGCCCCGCAATGCCTGGTGGAACGACTGCGCGCCCGTGGGGCTGTCGCTGGCCACTGCCGCATTGCTGCATCTTGTGCTGCGCCAGATGGTGGTTGACCGCGATGTGCCCTGGCTTTCCCGCGGACTGCTGGCCATGACCGTTCTGGGCTTTGCGATCGTGCTGGCCTT
This sequence comes from Polaromonas sp. P5_D5, assembly GCF_054049435.1. Taxonomy (NCBI): domain Bacteria; kingdom Pseudomonadati; phylum Pseudomonadota; class Betaproteobacteria; order Burkholderiales; family Comamonadaceae; genus Polaromonas; species Polaromonas sp. P5_D5. Next base: position 1,210,688 of record NZ_JBFUMJ010000001.1, on the reverse strand, counting down.
CCTGGCTCTGGGGAACAAGTCGTCTTTCAACCTGGCCACGCCTTACTACGTCGGAAGCATCGCCGTTTACCTTTTTGTTTCCGCCTGGTACACCTGGCGCCGGCCGGCCGTGGGTATCTGGATCATGGCCGCGATGGTGTGCCTCACCGTGGGCTCCATCTTCCCCATCCTGCGCACGCAGGGCATGATGCCCCTGGGCACGGCCACGCAGTTCGGTGCGCAAATCGGTGCCGCCCTGGAAATCCTTTTCCTGATGATGGCCCTGTACCTGCGCAGCCGGGAAAAGCGCGACAACCAGGCGCGCGTCGGTGCGCTGACACGCGTGGACCCGTTGACCGGCCTGGGCAACCACCGAGTGCTGCTGCAGCGGCTGGACGCGCTGCTGATTCGCCAGCAGCGCGACCCCGGTGCGGGCGCGGTGGTGCGCATCCGGCTGGGCAACGCCGTGGATATCCGGCAGGACTACGGCATGGAGGCGGCGCAAAGCGCGGTGGTCCAGGCCGGCGCCTGTGTCACTAGCGTCGCGCAAGAGGGCGATACGGTTGCCCGTCATCGCGACGGAGACTTTGTGCTGATCCTGCAGGGGCACCTGACGCGCGGGGCGCTTACCGATATCGGCCAGCGGCTGATCGCCCGCGGACTGGCCGACAGTCCCAGCCTGCCGCCCAATACCGTGCTGCAGTTCAAGGTGGCGGTGGCCGAAGCGCCCTTCAGGGAAGGCGATGCAACGCAATTGCTGCACTCGCTGGGCCTTGTGCTCGGCGAGCTTTCCAGCCGTTCGGGCACTGGGCTGCGCTTTGCGGCCGGGGCGGCGGATGCCAGGAATTCGGCACCGGCCTGACGCAGGAGGCGGCGTTGCGCCGCAAACTCAGTGAATGCGCATGCCCGGTGTTGCGCCCGGCAAGGGTTCCAGCACATAGATACCGGGTTGGGCTTTTTCGTCGGCGTGGCTGGCGGCCAGCACCATGCCTTCGCTGATGCCGAACTTCATCTTGCGCGGCGCCAGGTTGGCGACCAGCACCGTGAGTTTGCCGACCAGGTCTTCGGGCTTGTAGGCTGAAGCGATACCGCTGAACACGTTGCGCATGCGGCCTTCGCCGGCGTCCAGCGTCAGGCGCAGCAGCTTGGTCGAGCCTTCCACGGGTTCGCAGTTGACGATCTTTGCAATGCGCAAATCGACCTTGGCGAAGTCGTCAATGGTGATCACGGGCGCAATCGCCTCGCCGCCTGGCACAGTTTCTTCTGCTATCAAATCAGTAGCTGCTTGCGCTGGTTCTGCCTGGGCAGGAGGCTCAAAGAGTGCTTCAAGTTGCTTGATGTCGACGCGCTGCATGAGGTGCTTGTAGTCGCCGATCAGGTGGCCGTTACCGAGGCTGGAGACGGCATCCGCAAACGTCAACGGCTTGACTTTCAGGAATTCCTCGACCTGCGCCGCCAGCGCAGGCAACACTGGTTTCAGGTATATCGTGAGTAGGCGGAAGGCCTCGATGCATACCGTGCAGACATCCTGCAGACGCGAGTCCATACCCTGCTGCTTGGCCAGCTCCCACGGTTTGTTCTGGTCCACATACGCGTTCACGCGGTCCGTCAGCAGCATGGTTTCGCGCAGGGCCTTGGCAAATTCACGGCTTTCATACAGCGGCTCGATCGTTTCCTTTGCGGCGCGCAGCGCGCCCAGCAGCGCTGCGCCATCGGCCGACACCTCGCCCAGCTTGCCCGCAAAGCGCTTGGCGACAAAGCCCGCGGCGCGGCTGGCGATGTTGATGTACTTGCCCACCAGGTCGCTGTTGACGCGTGCCATGAAATCATCGGCATTGAAGTCGATGTCTTCGTTGCGCGCATTGAGCTTCGCGGCCAGGTAGTAGCGCAGCCACTCGGGGTTCATGCCCAGGCTCAGGTACTTGAGCGGGTCCAGCCCGGTGCCGCGGCTCTTGCTCATCTTCTCGCCGTTGTTCACCGTGAGAAAGCCATGCACAAACACGTTGTCAGGCGTCTTGCGGCCGCTGAAGTGCAGCATCGCCGGCCAGAACAGCGTGTGGAAGGTGACGATGTCCTTGCCGATGAAGTGGTACTGCTCCAGCCCCGGCGTCGCCATGTAGGCGTCGTAGTTTTCGCCGCGTTTTTCCAGCAGGTTTTTCAAAGAGGCGAGGTAGCCGACCGGCGCGTCCAGCCAGACATAAAAATACTTGCCCGGCGCATCCGGGATTTCAATGCCGAAGTAGGGCGCGTCACGGCTGATGTCCCAGTCGCCCAGGCCTTCGCTTTGGGTGCCGTCGGGGTTGGTGCGAACGCTGAACCATTCTTTGACCTTGTTGGCCACTTCGGGCTGGAGCTTGCCGTCTTGCGTCCACTTTTCCAGAAAGTCCACACAGCGCTGGTCGGACAGCTTGAAGAAAAAGTGATCAGAGCTTTTGAGTACGGGCGTCGCGCCCGACAACGCTGAATACGGGTTGATCAAATCCGTGGGGGCATACACCGCACCACAGTTTTCGCAGTTGTCGCCGTACTGGTCTTTGGTGCCGCACTTGGGGCAGGTGCCCTTGATGTAGCGGTCCGGCAGGAACATGTTCTTTTCAGGGTCAAAGAACTGCTCGATCGTTTTGGTCTCAATCAGTCCGGCCTTTTTGAGGTCCAGGTAGATCTGCTGCGCCAGCTGGTGGTTTTCCGGCCCGTCGGTGGAGTGCCAGTTGTCAAAGCTGATGTGAAAGCCGTCCAGGTAGGGCTTGCGGCCCGCGGCGATGTCGGCCACAAACTGCTGCGGCGTTTTGCCGGCTTTTTCAGCCGCGATCATGATGGGCGCGCCGTGGGCGTCGTCCGCGCCCACAAAGTTCACCGCATGGCCCTGCATGCGCTGAAACCGCACCCAGATGTCGGCCTGGATGTATTCCATGATGTGGCCGATATGGAAATTGCCATTGGCATAGGGCAGGGCGGTGGTGACAAACAGGCGGCGCTGGGACATAAGGGGCTTTATGGCTAGGGGAGAGGTAACCCGCGATTTTAAGTCGCCCGGCCTTGGGGTTGCCCCGGCAAGCCCCCATGACCCCAGGGCCCGGGTCACGGCGTTAGACTTCAGGCCAACACCCCCGCCGGCTTGCCGCCCTCAAAGCGCCCGGTCTGCCCAGTCAGATTTAACGAGATTCAACGGAGTATTTCCCCATGTCCCTGGACCAACAGGCCGTCTTGAACGCCGTGCAAACCGTGCTGGACCCCAACACCGGCAAAGATTTCGTCACCACCAAGGCCCTGAAAAACCTGCAGCTCAGCGGCGACGACGTGTCGTTTGATGTTGAACTTGGCTACCCGGCCAAAAGCCAGATCGCCGGCCTGCGCAAAAGCCTGATCGCCGCCGTCAAGGCCGTGCCAGGGGTGGGCAATGTCTCCGTCAATGTCACGTTCAAGATCGCCAGCCACAGCGTGCAGCGCGGCGTGCAGCTGTTGCCCAACGTCAAGAACATCATCGCCGTGGCCTCCGGCAAGGGCGGTGTTGGCAAAAGCACCACCGCTGTCAATCTGGCCCTGGCGCTGGCGGCTGAAGGCGCCAGCGTCGGCCTGCTCGACGCCGACATCTACGGCCCCAGCCAGCCCATGATGATGGGCATCGAAGGCCGGCCCGAAAGCGTGGACGGCAAGAACATGGAGCCCATGGAGAACTACGGCATCCAGGTCATGTCCATCGGTTTTCTGGTTGCGCAGGACGAAGCCATGATCTGGCGCGGCCCCATGGCCACCCAGGCGCTGGAGCAGCTGCTGCGCCAGACCAACTGGAAAGACCTGGACTACCTCATCGTCGATATGCCGCCCGGCACCGGTGATATCCAGCTCACGCTGTCGCAGCGGGTGCCCATGACAGGTGCCGTCATCGTCACCACGCCGCAAGACATTGCGCTGCTGGATGCCAAAAAAGGCATCAAGATGTTTGAGAAAGTCGGCGTGCCCATTCTGGGCATTGTCGAAAACATGGCGGTGCACATCTGCAGCAACTGCGGCCATGCCGAGCACATCTTTGGCGAAGGCGGCGGCAAAAAAATGGCGGCCGACTACAAGATGGACTACCTGGGCGCCTTGCCGCTGGACATCCAGATCCGCCTGCAGGCCGACAACGGCCGTCCCACCGTGGTGGCCGATCCCGACGGCGAAGTCGCCGGCATCTACAAGGCCGTGGCGCGCAAGATGGCCGTCACCGTGGCCGCGAAAGCCAAAGACTTCTCTGCCAAGTTTCCGACCATCACGATCTCCAAAAATACCTGAAGACACCTGAAAACCACCTGAGGTTGTCACGCCATGAACCTGCTGGCCTCCCTGCGTTACCTGGCCGCGCTTGACGAGCACAAGCACTTCGGCCGCGCGGCGCAGGCCTGCAACATCACGCAGCCCGCCTTGTCCAATGCCCTGCGCGCGCTGGAAGACGAGTTCGGCGCCGCTATCGTGGTTCGCGGGCGTGCATTCGTCGGGTTTACGGAAGAGGGCGAACGCGTGCTCGCCAGCGCCAGGCGCATGCTGCATGAGCGCGAGATCCTCAAGCAGCAACTCGACAGCTCGGTGGACAGCCCGCGTGGCCATTTGACGATTGGCGTGGTTCCCACGGCGGTTTCCATTGCCGCACGTTTTGCCGCCATGCTGCACGCCCGGCACCCAGGTATTACGCCCGTGGTGCTGTCGCTGAATTCGCATGACATCGAAACCCGGCTCGAAAACCTGTCGCTGGACATGGCGCTGGGCTACACCGAGCGCCTGAGCGCGCGCAACACACGGCTGACCACCTTGCCGCAATACACCGAGCGTTATTTCCTGGTGCGCCGCGCTGCCAAACCCAGCCCCGAGGTGTTGCGTTTTGGCCCACCCATGACCTGGGCCGATGCCGCGAAGTTGCCGCTGTGCCTGCTGACCCCCGACATGCACAGCCGCACCCGGGTGGACGCCGCTTTTGCCGCCGCCGGCGTCACGGTCAAGCCTGTGATGGAAACCAACTCCATGCTGACGCTCGCCCTGACCGTCGTCGTTGGCGAGGTTTGCAGCGTGCTGGCAGGCGCGCTGGTGTGCGCCGTTCAGGGTTACCGCGAACTCGAAGCCCTGCCCCTGACGCCGGATGAGGAGACGCCTGTCGGCTTCATGATGCAGGCCAGCGACCGGCCCTCGCGCACGCTGGAGGCGGCCATGGCGCTGGCTGCCGAGCCCGCCTGGCTGCGCCACGCGGCTGACTACAGCGCGCACCCAGAGAGCATGGGAAACAAACCAACCTAGGCAAGCGTTTGCATACATTCAATCCGTGAATAGGGCAGTGTCCCGATTCAATTGGACGTGACCCCATCGCTTGCACATACTTTGTGCATAGACAGAGATAGGGGTCCCACACGATGAATGAAGTTGCAAGCCAGGCCGTCGAACGCGTCATTGCGTCGACCAGGCACATGCCCGGCGCCTTGATGCCGATACTGCACGGCATTCAGGACGCGCTCGGCTACATCCCGCCTGCCGCTGTTCCACCCATCGCCGAAGCCCTGAACCTGTCCAGGGCTGAGGTTCATGGCGTGGTGACGTACTACCACTACTTCCGCGCCGAACCGCCCGGCCGCCATGTGGTGCAAATCTGCCGCGCCGAGAGCTGCAAAGCCATGGGCTCAGACGCCCTCTGGTCACATGCCTGCTCCCATCTGGGCAGCGACGGCCACGGCCCCACCAAAGACGGCGCTTTCACGGTCGAGCCGGTGTACTGCCTGGGACTGTGCGCACAGTCCCCCGCGATGACGCTGGACGACAAGGTCCATGCCCGTGTCGGGATTGAAAAATTCGACCGTCTTGTGGCGCGAGCCGGGAGCGCCGCATGAGCATCAAGATTTACGTGCCCCGCGACTCCGCCGCATTGGCAGCGGGCGCCGATGAGGTCGCCGCGGCCATCACCGCCGAGGCCGCAAAGCGCGGCATCGGCATTGAGCTCGTTCGCAACGGTTCCCGTGGCCTGTTCTGGCTGGAGCCCATGGTCGAGGTTCAGACCGGTGCGGGTCGTATCGCCTACGGGCCGGTGGAGGTGGAGGACGTGGCCGGCCTTTTCGACGCCGGTTTTCAGGTGGGCGGCGTCCATGTGCTGCAGTTGGGCCTGACCGAAGAGATTCCGTATCTGAAAAGGCAAGAGCGCCTGACCTTTGCCCGCATGGGCATAACGGACCCGCTGTCGCTGGCAGACTACGAAGCGCATGAAGGCTATGCCGGCTTGCGCCGTGCGCTGGAGATTCCCGCCACAGAGATCGTGCAGCAGGTGCTCGACGCCGGCCTGCGCGGGCGTGGCGGTGCGGCCTTTCCGGCAGGCATCAAATGGAAAACCGTGGCGGGCCTGAAAGCCACGCAAAAGTATGTGGTCTGCAACGCGGACGAGGGCGATTCAGGCACTTACTCCGACCGCATGACGATGGAGGGTGACCCCTTCATGCTGATTGAAGGCATGACGATTGCCGCTGTCGCCTCCGGCGCGACGCAAGGCTATGTTTACATCCGTTCCGAATACCCCCACGCCGTGGAAACCATGCGCGAAGCCATCAAGGTGGCCGAGGCTGGCGGCTTTCTGGGTGACAACATCCTCGGCTCGGGCCACAGCTTTCACCTGCACGTGCGCAAGGCCGCGGGCGCCTATGTGTGCGGCGAAGAAACCGCCATGCTGGAAAGCATTGAAGGCAAACGCGGCATCGTGCGGGCCAAGCCGCCCATCCCCGCCATCCAGGGCCTGTTCGGCAAGCCCAGCGTGATCAACAACGTCATCACCTTCGCCTCCGTGCCCATCATCCTGTCGCGCGGCCCCACGTTTTACAAAGACTATGGCGTGGGCCGTTCAAGAGGCACCTTGCCCATCCAGCTGGCGGGCAACATCAGGTTCGGCGGGTTGGTGGAAAAAGCCTTCGGCGTCACTCTGCGCGAGCTGATGTACGACTACGGCGGCGGCTCGGCCTCGGGCCGGCCCATCAAGGCCGTGCAGGTGGGCGGCCCGCTGGGCGCCTATGTGCCTGAATCGCAATGGGACACGCCACTCGACTACGAAGCCTATGCGGCTGTGGGTGCGGTCGTGGGCCACGGCGGCATCGTGGTGCATGACGACACGGCCGACATGGCGAGCCTGGCGCGCTATGCCATGGAGTTTTGCGCGATTGAGTCTTGCGGCAAATGCACACCTTGCCGCATCGGCTCCACACGCGGCGTGGAAGTGATTGACCGCATCGCCAACGGCCCGGGTGAGCAGCGACCGCAGCAGATCAAGCTGCTGCGCGACCTGTGCGACACCATGGTTCACGGCTCGCTGTGCGCCATGGGCGGCATGACGCCTTTCCCGGTGCTTTCGGCACTGGACCATTACCCGCAGGACTTTGGCATGACTGTGCCGGACCGCAAAGCAGCCTGAATCGACAGAAACGGCAGCACCCCCACAAGACGGACAGGAGACTTTCATGCTCGAACACCTCAAAGAAACCGACTACGGCACCCCCAAACGCGAGTCCACGCAGGAAGTTACGCTGGAGATCGACGGCGAAAGCGTCACGGTTCCCGCGGGCACCTCGCTCATGCGCGCGGCGGTCGACGCAGGCATCCAGGTGCCCAAGCTGTGCGCCACCGACAGCCTGGAGCCTTTTGGCTCCTGCCGCCTGTGCATGGTCGAAATCGACGGGCGCAAGGGCTTCCCCGCATCCTGCACCACACCGGCTGAAGCCGGCATGAAGGTGCGTACCCAGTCGCCGCGCCTGCAAGAGCTGCGCAAGGGCGTGATGGAGCTCTACATCTCTGATCACCCATTGGACTGCCTGACCTGTTCGGCCAACGGCAACTGTGAGCTGCAGGACATGGCCGGCGTGACCGGGCTGCGCGAAGTACGTTACGGCATGGAGGGCGCCAACCATTTCCGCAACGAGAGCAAGCCGGCAATCGACAATTCCAACCCCTACTTCAGCTACGACGCCTCCAAATGCATTGTGTGCAACCGTTGCGTGCGCGCCTGCGAAGAAACCCAGGGTACGTTTGCACTGACCATCAGCGGCCGCGGCTTTGAGTCGCGCGTGTCGCCGGGCCAAGACCAGCCCTTCATGGAATCCGAATGCGTGAGCTGTGGCGCCTGCGTCGAGGCCTGCCCCACCGCCACGCTGCAAGAAAAGACCGTGATCATGCTGGGCCAGCCCGAGCACAACAAGATCACCACCTGCGCCTATTGCGGCGTGGGCTGCGCTTTCAAGGCCGAGATGAAGGGCAATGAGGTGGTGCGCATGGTGCCGTGGAAAGACGGCAAAGCCAACGAAGGCCATGCCTGCGTCAAGGGCCGCTTTGCCTGGGGATACGCCACCCACAAGGACCGCATCACCAAGCCGATGATCCGCAAGAACATCAGCGACCCATGGCAGGAAGTGAGCTGGGACGAAGCCATCAACTACGCCGCGAGCGAGTTCCGCCGCATCCAGGCCAAGCACGGCAAGGATTCGATTGGCGGCATCACCTCGTCGCGTTGCACGAATGAAGAAACCTACCTGGTGCAAAAGCTGGTGCGCGCCGCCTTTGGCAACAACAACGTTGACACGTGCGCCCGCGTCTGCCATTCGCCCACCGGTTACGGACTGAGCCAGACCTACGGCACCTCCGCCGGCACACAGACCTTCAAGTCGGTTGAAAAGGCCGACGTGATCCTGATCATCGGCGCTAACCCGACCGACGGCCACCCGGTGTTTGCCTCGCGCATGAAAAAGCGCCTGCGAGAAGGCGCACGGCTGATCGTGGTGGATCCGCGCCAGATCGACATCGTGCGTTCCCCGCACGTGGAGGCTGAGTTTCACCTGCAGTTGCGACCCGGCACCAACGTGGCCATGATCTCGTCGCTGGCCCATGTGGTGGTGACGGAAGGCCTGCTGGCCGACGACTATATTGCCGAGCGCTGCGACGAAAAGTCATTCCGCGAATGGCGCGAGTTTGTGGCCCGCCCCGACAATTCTCCTGAAGCCATGGAAGCCGTCACCGGCGTGCCCGCGGCAGACGTTCGCGCAGCCGCCCGCCTCTACGCCACAGGCGGCAATGCTGCCATTTACTACGGCCTGGGCGTGACGGAGCACGCACAGGGATCGACCATGGTCATGGGCATTGCCAACCTGGCCATGGCCACCGGCAATGTGGGCCGCGAAGGTGTGGGTGTGAACCCGCTGCGCGGCCAGAACAATGTGCAGGGCGCCTGTGACATGGGTTCCTTCCCGCATGAACTGCCGGGCTACCGCCATGTGTCCGACAGCACGGTGCGCGCCGAATTCGAAACAGCCTGGGGCGTTACGCTGAACGAAGAGCCCGGCCTGCGCATCCCGAACATGTTTGACGCGGCCGTGGCCGGCAGCTTCCTGGGCCTGTATTGCCAGGGCGAAGACATCGTGCAGTCCGACCCCGACACCCAGCACGTGGCCAAGGCCCTCACCTCGATGGAATGCATCGTGGTGCAGGACATCTTCCTGAACGAAACCGCCAAGTACGCGCATGTGTTTTTGCCTGGTTCTTCCTTCCTGGAAAAAGACGGCACCTTCACCAATGCCGAGCGGCGCATCTCGCGCGTGCGCAAGGTCATGCCGCCCAAGGCGGGGCTGGCCGACTGGGAAGTCACCGTCAAGCTGTCCAATGCGCTGGGCTATCCGATGAAGTACGTGCATCCGCGCGACATCATGGCCGAGATCGCGGCGCTGACGCCGACTTTCCGCGGCGTGACCTTTGCCAAGATCGAAAAGCACGGCAGCGTGCAGTGGCCTTGCAACGAAGACACGGCAGAGCTCGGCACCGAGTTCATGCATAAGGACAAGTTTGTGCGCGGCAAGGGCCGCTTCATCATCACGCAGTACGTTGCTACCGACGAGAAGGTCACGCGCAAATTCCCGCTGCTGCTCACCACCGGTCGCATCTTGTCGCAGTACAACGTGGGCGCCCAGACGCGTCGCACCGACAACAACCAGTGGCACAGCGAAGATCGGCTGGAGATTCATCCGCACGACGCGGAAGACCGGGGCATCAAGCCTGACGACTGGGTGGGCATTGAAAGCCGTGCCGGGCAAACGGTGTTGCGTGCAGTGGTCACCGAACGCATGCAGCCGGGCGTGGTCTACACCACCTTCCACTTCCCCGAATCGGGCGCCAACGTCATCACCACCGACAGCTCCGACTGGGCCACCAACTGCCCGGAATACAAGGTCACTGCGGTGCAGGTCATGCCGGTGGCGCAGCCGTCGGAATGGCAAAAATCCTACTCGCGCTTCAACAAGCAGCAACTGCAGTTGCTGGATGCGGCGTCACAACCGGCGGGCGGTCCGCTTGCCGGTGCAGCGGAGGCGGCTCATGCAGGTGGTTGAAGGTTGCCGTGAAGCCCCTGTGACAGGGGTGCGGGCGCATCGCGCGTTCGACCGGTCGGACTGGGTGGCCGAAGAGGTGCCTGTGGCGCTGGAGTACAACGGCATCTCGCACGCCGTGATGCTGGCTAGCCCCTCTGACCTGGAGGACTTTGCCTTCGGCTTTTCTGTCACGGAAGGCATCGTGGACGACTACACCCAGATCCACGACATTGAACAGACCAGCAGTGAGCAAGGGGAGACGCTGCACCTGACCATTGCGGCATCGTGCTTTGCGCGTTTGAAAGACCGTCGCCGCAGCATGACCGGCCGCACCGGCTGCGGCCTGTGCGGTACGGAAAGCCTCGAGCATGCGGTGCGCCTGCCGCCGCGCGTGCAGGGCGGCGCGGAGTTTGAAGCGGGTGCCATCACCCGCGCCCTGATCAACCTGCGCGAGCAGCAATTGCTGCTCAGCGCCACCGGCGCCACCCACGCGGCCGCCTGGTGCAATGCCGAGGGCGATATCGTGGTGCTGCGCGAGGACGTCGGCAGGCACAACGCGCTGGACAAGCTGATTGGCGCGCTACAGCGCCGCCGCATGACCGGCGTAAGGGCCGATGCGGGTTTTATCGTCGTCACCAGCCGCGCCAGCTACGAGATGGTGCACAAAACTGCCATGGCCGGCGTGACACTGCTGGCGGCTGTGTCGGGGGTGACCGGCCTGGCGATTGATGTGGCGCAAACCGCCGGCGTGGCGCTTCTGGGCTTTGTGCGCGGGGAAGATCTTTCCGTGTACAGCCACAAAGAGCGTGTCAACCTGGAGTACCTCCTGTGAACAACGACAACCTGATTCGCATGGTCAACCAGATCGGCGCATTCTTTGAAACCATGCCTGACCGCACGGAAGCCCTGCAGGAACTGGCCATGCACCTCAAGAAATTCTGGGACCCTCGCATGCGCAAGGCACTGCTGGAGTTGATAGAAGGTAACGGCGGCGACGGGATCAGCGACGTGGTGCGTCGTGCCGCCCTGGAACACCGGTCCTTGCTGGCCTAGAGGTTTATTGGGGATAGGGTTATTGCGAACGGTCCGCTTTGCCCGCCGTACACTGCGGGCATGTCGGATTTCCTGCTGCAGTTCCCTGAAACAGATGCCATGCTGCACCGGCCGTGCACGGCGGTGGCCGTTGTCATGCGCCGCGAGCGCATCGACAACCGCTGGCAGCCCTGGCGCTGGGAACTGGCCGACATCGTCCCCCACGAAGACGCCTTTGGCGCCACGCCGCGCCTCTTGCTGAAAGACGAGCGCGAAGAGCGCTGGCTGCACCCCGGCTTCAAGGTCGAGCTTTTCACCGACGACGCCGAAGGCTACTACCTCAATGCCAGCACCGGGCAGCCCTGCTTCTGGGTGGTCTGGCGCATGGAGGAAGAAGCCCTGCTGGCCGATGAACCTATCGCAGTGCCGCAGATCGTCACCCTGAGTTATCACGATGCCGGGCGCTGGCTGGATGCGCAGGAAACAGTCGAGCAGGTGCCCGCGCCGCCGCAGGTCGTGCAGTGGCTGCAGCAGTTTGTAGATCAGCACTACGTCATAGAAGCCAAGCGCCGGCAGCGCCCGCAAAGCTTTAAGCCGCTGACGGACCGCTTCGGCAATCCGGCGCGGGTCAGCACGGAAAAGAAAACCGGCGGAGGCCAGCATGGCTGACGAACCGAAGGGCTTTTTGGGGCGATGGTCCCGCCGCAAGGCCGACGCTGTGCTGGGCAAACCACTGGATGAGCCGGTTGTGGCCGCACCGGCAACGGATGCCAACGCGCCCGCCCTGCAAGTCCAGACGCCCCGGGAACCGGCGCAAAAATCACCGGAAAATCCGCCGGAAAAGCAAGCGCTCACGCTGGCCGACGCCAGGCTGCTCACCAAAGATTCCGACTTCAAGCCCTTTATGGCCGGCGATGTGACGCCCGACGTGCGTAACGCGGCCATGAAGCAACTCTTTGCCGACCCGCATTTCAATGTGATGGACGGCCTGGACATCTACATCGACGACTATTCCAAGTCCGACCCCATCCCCGAGGCCATGCTGCGGCAGATGACGAGTGCGAAGTTTCTCAATCTCTTTGATGACGATGAGGACAAAGAGAAAGAGAAAAACAAAAGCAGCGCGGAGGACGCGGCAGGCGAAGACCAAGCGAAGGCTGCCGGCCCGCAAGACGACCCCGTCAACCTGCCACGGGAAAGCGCCAATAACCCCACGGGCGAAACCGTGGCACAGTCCTATGAAAATCCAGACATAGCCCCATCGCAAACGCCAGGCGCTTTATCAACCAGCCAATCCCAGCCCGACCCGGCCGGTGCCAGCCAAGAAGACCATGCCCACACTGATTTGCGACTGCAACCAGACCATGCCGCTCCAGCCACAGGCGCTGGGCACGGCACTTAACGAGACCCTGACGCTGCATTCGGCGCTGTGCCGCCGCGAGGTGGGCGCCTTCCAGAAGGCCGCGCAGTCCGGCGACGATGTTGTCGTAGCCTGCACCCAGGAGAAGCGGCTCTTTGCCGAAGTGGGTGAGCAGACCCAGGGCGTCACCTCGGTGGTGAAGTTCGTCAATATCCGCGAGACCGGCGGCTGGAGCAAAGACGCTGTCAGCGCCACGCCAAAAATCGCGGCTCTGCTGGCCGCGGCCCATTTACCAGACGCAGAGCCGGTGTCCACCGTCACCTACAAAAGTGCCGGGCGCCTGCTCATCGTGGGTGCGATCGACCAGGCCGAGCAGGTGGCGGCCCTTGTGGCTGACACGCTGGACGTGACCATCTTCGCCCAGGGCGTTTCGTCCCAGGCGCAGACCGGGTTTCCCTCGCAAGAACGCAAATATCCTGTGATCAGCGGTGAGCGGCTCGCGCTCAAAGGCTGGCTGGGTGCGTTTGAGGCGAGCTGGGACAAGACCAACGCTATCGACCTGGACCTTTGCACACGATGCAATGCCTGCGTCGCCGTGTGCCCCGAAGGCGCCATCGACCTGAGCTACCAGGTTGACGCGGCCAAATGCACATCCCACCGTGATTGTGTGGCCGTATGCAAGGTGGCCGGTGCCATTGACTTCAACCGCTCGCCGCAAACACTCACGGAAGCATTTGACCTGGTGCTCGACCTCGGCGCCAAACCGCTGGTCGCGCTGCATGCGCCACCGCAAGGCTACTTCGCCCTGAATGCCTCCGCCGGCCTCGCCTCACCCGGCTTGCTGGCCACCGTGGTCAAGCTGCGCGACATGGTGGGCGAGTTTGAAAAGCCCAAATTTTTTGCCTATAAACAAAAACTCTGTGCCCACAGCCGCAACGAAACCGTGGGTTGCAACGCCTGCATCGACATCTGCTCGGCCGGCGCCGTCAGCAGCGAAAAAAGCCGGCAGCAGATCGTCGTCAACCCCAACCTGTGTGTGGGTTGCGGCGCGTGCACCACGGTGTGCCCGACAGGCGCGCTCACCTACGCCTACCCGCGTGCCAGCGAGCAGGGCGTTCGCATCAAGACCCTGTTGTCGGCGTACGCCAAAGCCGGCGGCACGCAACCGGTGCTGCTGTTTCACAGCCAGGACAGCGGCCAGCAGGCGGTCGAGGCTCTGGGCCGCGCTGCGCGGCTGCAAAAAACCGTGCGGGGTGTGCCGGCCAATGTGATCCCGCAGGCGCTATGGCACACGGCCAGCGTGGGCCTGGACTTGTGGCTCAGCGCCATCGCATTCGGTGCGTCGCAAGTGGCGGTGCTGGTAACGCGTGAAGAAGCTCCCGCCTATCTTGAAGGCCTGGCCGAGCAAATGCACGTGGCGCAAACCCTGCTCAATGGCCTGGGCTATGCCGGCGTGCACCTTCATTTGGTGCAAGCCGGGGAGGGCGCTGATGCCATTGCCGGGCTGGACGCCAGCCTGCAAACGCTGGCGCGCGGCCGCCCTGCAGTGCCCGCCGCTGTGGCGCGCTTTGCGGTGGCGCAAGAAAAACGCAGCACACTGGACATGGCGCTGGACCACCTCATGAGCCAGGCGCCCGCCGCCCTGCCCGAAGCGATTACGCTGCCCGCCAAGGGCTCGCCCTTCGGCAGCCTGACCGTCAACGCAGACACCTGCACGCTGTGCCTGAGCTGTGTGAGCGCGTGCCCCGCCAGCGCACTGCAAGACAATCCCGACCGCCCGCAGCTCAAGTTCATCGAAAAAAACTGCGTACAGTGCGGCCTGTGCGCCACCACTTGTCCCGAGGATGCCATCACGCTGCAGCCGCGCCTGTTGCTCACACCGCTACGCAAAGAGGCGCGTGTGCTCAACGAGAGCCAGCCCTACCAGTGCATACGCTGCAGCAAACCCTTCGGCACGCTCAAGGCCATCGAGTCCATGCTGGGCAAGCTTGCGGGCCATGCGATGTTCCAGGGCGCGGCCGCCGACCGGCTCAAGATGTGCAGTGACTGCCGCGTCATCGACATCTATTCCGCCGATAACGAACTGAAAATCACGGACATCCGGTGAGCAACAGCTTCCCGACTCCAGACGCCACCATGACGCAAGCCCAACTCACCGCCTCCACCCTGGACGAAGAAACCGCGCGAGCCGAAGTCTATGGCGTGCTGGCCGCCCTTTACTACGCCGCGCCCTCCGCGGAGCTGCATGAAAACCTTCGCATTGCAGTAACGGAGGCGCCCGCCGCCGGTGGGTTGCTTGAAAGTTCGTGGAGCGAACTCGTGGCCGCCGCCCGCACGCAGAGCCTTGCAGATGTCACGCGGGAGCATGATGCCCTGTTCGGCGGCGTTGGCAAGCCTGAGGTGTACCTCTTTGGTTCGCACTACCTCAGCGGTTTCCTCAATGAGAAGCCTTTGGCGGCCTTGCGCACCGACATCGCCGCGCTGGGCCTGGCGCGTGACGAGGCCATGCCCGAAACCGAAGACCACGTGGCCTACCTGTGCGAAGTCATGCGCTACCTGATTGCCGGTGACGACGTGGAGGTCGCCAATCTCACGCGGCAGCGCGAATTTTTCGCGCGCCATGTCCAGCCCTGGGTGCCGCTGATGTGCGATGCCATCACGGCGCATCCCAAGGCGCGTTTTTATGCCGCTCTCGCGGCCTTTACCCAGACCTTCATCGGCGTTGAGGCGCAGGGCTTCGACATGCTGGCCTGACGGGGTGCATGAATTTTTTTTCTCAAAATGAGACAGCTTTTGAATGGCCAACCGGCCATAGCCGCCGAGTCTGACAATAAGATCGCTTATCGTTTTCCCTAGACTTGGACGTTGAGCGGCGCTAACCATTGTGGTGCGCAGCGCTCTGCCTTACAGTACTATGCAAACGGTTACATAGCCAGCAAGCCTTCCCCTGGAGATCACCATGCAGGACAGCCAGCCAAAACCCTCACGCAGGGGATTCTTTTTCGGCGCAGCCGCCACGGGCGCGGCAGCCGCGGCCATCGTCGCTTTGCCCGGCGCACCTGCGCTTCAAGCCGAGCTTCCAGAGCCCAAGCCGGCCCCTGAAAAAGGCGGCGGCTACAGCCTCTCGGAACACGTCAAGCGCTACTACAAGACCACCCGCATCTAGGTAGCCCTGGCTTCCAGTTCAGCCCGACCGGCCCCCGATTTCACCTTCTACGGAGAGCTTCATGCTGCTCACGAAAAAATCTTCTGATGTCCATCCCGTGCATCGCGCGGGTTCCGCGCGCTTTGTGCAAAGCCTGTCGCGGGGCCTGTCCAATGCGCTGCCCACCATGGACCGCCGCGCCTTCCTGCGCCGCTCCGGCCTGGGTGTCGGCGTCGGCCTGGCCGCTACGCAATTAACCCTGGTCAAAAAAGCCAAGGCCGCCACACCGGGCGCCGGCGACGGCACGGGAAAGATCGAAGTCAAGCGCACCGTTTGCACCCACTGCTCGGTGGGTTGTGCTGTAGACGCGGTGGTTGAGAACGGCGTCTGGGTCCGTCAGGAGCCGGTGTTCGACTCTCCCATCAACCTGGGCGCCCATTGCGCCAAGGGTGCTGCCCTGCGCGAGCACGGCCACGGCGAATACCGCCTGCGCTACCCGATGAAGCTGGTGAACGGCAAATACGAGCGCATCAGTTGGGACGTCGCCCTCAAGGAAATCACCGACCGCATGCTGGAGCTGCGCAAGGCCAGCGGCCCTGACTCGGTGTATGTGGTGGGGTCGTCCAAACACAACAACGAGCAGGCCTACCTGCTGCGCAAGTGGATGAGCCTGTGGGGCAGCAACAACTGTGACCACCAGGCCCGCATCTGCCACTCCACCACGGTGGCCGGCGTTGCCAACACCTGGGGCTACGGCGCCATGACCAATTCGTACAACGACATGCAAAACAGCAAGGTCGCCCTGTACATCGGCTCCAATGCGGCCGAGGCCCATCCCGTCAGCCTGCTGCACATGCTGCATGCCAAGGAAACCGGCTGCAAGATGATCGTGGTCGATCCGCGCTTTACCCGCACCGCCGCCAAGGCCGACGAATACATCCGCATCCGCTCCGGCTCCGACATCCCCTTCCTGTTCGGCATGCTGTATCACATCTTCAAGAACGGCTGGGAAGACAAGAAGTACATCAACGACCGTGTCTACGGCATGGACAAGGTCAAGGAAGATGTGCTGGCCAAATGGACGCCGGACAAGGTGGAAGAAGCCTGTGGCGTGCCCGAGGCGCGTGTCTACATGGCTGCCGAGATGATGGCCAAGAACCGGCCGTCCACCATTGTCTGGTGCATGGGCCAGACCCAGCACACCATCGGCAACGCCATGGTTCGTGCTTCGTGCATCCTGCAGCTGGCGCTGGGCAATGTCGGTGTTTCCGGCGGCGGCACCAACATTTTCCGCGGCCACGACAACGTGCAGGGCGCCACCGACGTCGGCCCCAACCCCGATTCGCTGCCCGGTTACTACGGCCTGGCCGAGGGCTCCTGGAAGCACTTCGCAAAAATCTGGGGCGTCGAGTTCGACTGGATAAAGGGCCGTTATGCCTCTGCCGCCATGATGGGCAAGCCCGGCATCACGGTCTCGCGCTGGATCGACGGCGTGATGGAGAAAAACGAATTCATCGACCAGGACTCCAACCTGCGCGGCGTCTTCTTTTGGGGCCACGCGCCCAACTCACAGACGCGCGGCCTGGAAATGAAACGCGCGATGGACAAGCTGGACCTGCTGGTGGTGGTGGACCCGTATCCATCGGCCACCGCCGCCATGGCGGCCATGCCCGGCAAGGCTGAAGACCTCAACCCCAACCGCGCGGTGTACCTGCTGCCGGCCGCCACGCAGTTTGAAACCAGCGGCTCGGTGACGGCTTCCAACCGTTCCATCCAGTGGCGCGAAAAAGTGATCGAGCCGCTCTGGGAGAGCCGCACCGACCACATGATCATGCACCAGTTCGCCGAAAAGCTCGGCTTTGCCAAAGAGCTCTCCAAGAACTACAAGATGCAAAAGGTCAAGGGCATGGACGAGCCCGTGCCCGAAGACATCCTGCGCGAGATCAACAAGACCTGCTGGACCATCGGCTACACCGGCCAGAGCCCTGAGCGCCTCAAGGCGCACATGCGCAACATGCACCTGTTCGACGTCAAGACCCTCAAGTCCAAAGGCGGCGTCGACAAGGCAACCGGCTACGACACCACGGGTGATTACTTCGGCCTGCCATGGCCCTGCTACGGCACGCCCGAGATGAAACACCCGGGCTCGCCCAACCTGTATGACACCTCCAAGCACGTGATGGAAGGCGGCGGTAACTTCCGCGCCAACTTCGGCGTGGAACGCGAAGGCAAAAACCTGCTGGCTGAAGACGGCTCTTGTTCCAAGGGCGCCGACATCCAGACCGGCTACCCCGAGTTCGATCACCTGCTCGTGAAAAAACTCGGCTGGTGGGACGAGCTGACCGACGCCGAGAAAACCGCCGCCGAAGGCAAGAACTGGAAGACCGACTCCTCAGGAGGCCTGATCCGCGTCGTCATGAAGAACCATGGTTGTCACCCTTTCGGCAATGCCAAGGCGCGCGCCGTGGTCTGGAACTTCCCCGACGCCATTCCGCAGCACCGCGAGCCGCTTTACGGCAACCGGGCCGACCTCATGGCCAAGTACCCGACGCACGACGACAAGAAAGCCTTCTGGCGCCTGCCCACGCTGTACAAAACCATCCAGCAAAAGAACATCGCCGACAAGGTGCATGAGAAATTCCCGCTGATCATGACCTCGGGCCGGCTGGTGGAATACGAAGGCGGCGGCGAAGAAACCCGCTCCAACCCCTGGCTGGCCGAGCTGCAGCAGGAGATGTTCATCGAGATCAACCCCAAGGTCGCCGCCGAAAAAGGCATACGCAATGGCGAACGCGCCTGGGTCAGCACGCCCACCGGCGCACGCCTGAACGTACAGGCCCTGGTCACCGAACGTGTCGGGCCCGACACGGTGTTCATGCCTTTCCACTTCTCGGGCCGCTGGCAAGGCGCCGACATGCTGGCGTACTACCCGAATGGCGCGGCACCGGTTGTGCGCGGCGAGGCGATCAACACGGCAACAACTTACGGCTACGACAGCGTCACGATGATGCAAGAAACAAAAACGACGGTCTGCAACGTCGAAAGGGCATAAACATGACCCCCACGCTTTTCACTTCGTGTAATGCGCTGCCCCCCGAGGGGGCCGCTGCGCCTGCGGCCCGGCAAAGCCGGTTCCGCGGCCCCTGCTTGGGCAGAGCCCCGCGCAAGCTTCCGATCAACCGGTTTTCTCTGGAGACGTCATGGCACGCATGAAATTTGTTTGTGATGCGGAGCGCTGCATCGAATGCAACGGCTGCGTCACCGCCTGCAAAAACGAAAATGAAGTCCCGTGGGGTGTGAACCGCCGCCGCGTGGTCACGCTCAACGACGGTGTCCCTGGTGAAAAATCCATCTCGGTGGCCTGCATGCACTGCAGCGACGCACCCTGCATGGCTGTCTGCCCCGTCAACTGTTTTTACCGCACCGAAGAAGGCGTGGTGTTGCATGACAAGGACGTCTGCATTGGCTGCGGCTATTGCTCATACGCTTGCCCCTTCGGCGCGCCGCAGTTCCCGGCTGCCGGCACGTTTGGCGTGCGCGGCAAGATGGACAAATGCACCTTCTGCGCCGGCGGTCCTGAAGTCAACGGCAGCCAGGCCGAGTTTGAAAAGTACGGCCGCAACCGCCTGGCCGAAGGCAAGCTGCCGGCCTGCGCCGAAATGTGCTCGACCAAGGCCCTGCTCGCCGGCGACGGCGATGTGGTCGCCGACATCTTCCGCAACCGTGTGGTGCAACGCGGCAAGGGCGCCGAAGTCTGGGGCTGGGGCACGGCCTACGGATCCAAACAGGCAGGCCAGCCGCCCGCAGGAGCCAAATCATGATGCGCCTTCTTGTCTTGACCCTCTCCTTGTCGGCTTTGTCGGCCTGCGGCGAAAAACCGCAGACCCTGGGCAGCGGTGTGAAAAGCGACGGTGCCGCCTACCAGGGCGTGCAAACCCAGTTCGCGGCGCCGGGCTGGAAGGCCGGCGACAAGACCAGCTGGGAGCAAGGCCTCAAGGCCCGCGCACAAAACAGCCAGAACGAGTACACCAAGACAGGTAACTCGAAATAGTGACCGGAGGCCTTATGTTTTGTGCGCGACCAGCTATATTTTTCATAGCGGCCAGCCTGGCGGGACTTGCCTGTGCGCAAGCGCCTGCGGCTCCGCCGGCCACCGCCGCGCCTGCCACCGCTCCCGCTGCCACCGGCGGCATCCAGGGCCAGAACATCTTTGAGGTCAAGCCCGAGGCCAGCGCCGACCCCAACTACGCCAAGCAGACCAATGGTGAACGCGCCAAAGTGCAGCCGGGCAACAACGCGCCCATGTGGCGCCAGGTGGGCGAGGGCGTCACCGGCTACAGCAGCCTGCCCAAGAGCGAAGCGCCCGAAGCCGGCAACCTGATTCAGCCCTTTGTGCAGTACCCCGGCTCACGCCTGACCAACGCCGGCGAAGCCTGGCGACAGGTGCGCAACAACTGGATCATTCCCTATGGGGGCTCGCTGTTCCTGATCGTGCTGTTGGCCATCGCGATTTTTTACTTCAGCAAGGGTTCGATCAAAACCCACGGCGTCGACACCGGCCGCAAGATCGAGCGCTTCACGCCGTTTGAGCGTGCCGCGCATTGGTCCAACGCGATTGCGTTCTGCATCCTGGCCATCTCAGGTCTGGTCATGGCGTTTGGCAAATTCTTTCTGCTGCCCGTGATCGGTGGCGCGCTCTTCGGCTGGCTGACCTGGACCCTCAAGACCATGCACAACTTTGCCGGCCCGCTGTTCGCGGTGTCGCTGGTGATCGTGTTCCTGACCTTCCTGCGCGACAACTGGCCGCAAAAGGGCGATCTGCACTGGCTGGCCAAAGGCGGTGGCCTGATCACGGGCGGCGAAGAACCGCCTTCGAACCGTTTCAACGCCGGCGAAAAACTCATCTTCTGGGGCGGCGTGTTTTTCCTGGGCATCGTGGTGGTGTCGTCGGGCTTTGTGCTCGACAAGCTGCTGCCCGGCCTGATCTATGAGCGCTCGACGATGCAGGTCGCACACATGGTGCACGCCGTGGCCACCGTGCTCATGATGTGTTTGTTCCTCGGCCATATCTACCTCGGCACCATCGGCATGCAGGGCGCCTACAAGGCCATGCGTACAGGTTACGTCGATGAGACCTGGGCCCGTGAGCACCACGAATACTGGTATGACGATGTCAAAGCCGGGAACATTCCGGCCCAACGCAGCAAGCCTGTTGACCCGCCCGGCCAGACGGCGCAGGCATAAGCCCCGAAGAGTTGTAGTGAGGAATCCCATGAAAAAAATTCTGATCATGAGCTTGCTGGCCGCCGCATCGGCCGCGTCGCTGGCCAAACTGCCCGCCCTGAGCGACGAAGCCAAGGCCAAGGCCGCAGAAGCGGCCGCCAAGACCGCCTGGACCGGCAAGCTGGAGGCCTACCAGCTGTGCAAATCGCAAGACAAGGTCGCCGCCAGCTATTACAAAACGGCCAAGGCCACCGGCAAAGAGACCAAACCGCCGACGCCTGCACCTGCTTGCGCGGACCCCGGCCCCTTCGCCTACACCCCGCCTGCAGCAAAGCCGATCGAAGCGGCCGGCGCGCATTCACCCGCAGGCAACGCTACCAGCCCGCCCAGTACCAAGCAGCCCGATGCGGTTGGAAACCCCGCCAAGAAGTCCTGATCCACTTCCAGGCTCATTCCACTTCCCGAAAGGCCGACTCCGCAAGGGGCCGGCTTTTTTGTTGTAGTCTTCCCTCATGCCCGCCTCGACATCTCTTCCCTCACGCCTGCCTCGGCTGACCAACGCCCAGGCGCCCCTGACCTGCGAGGTTGATGCCGTCAATGAATATGGCGAGACGCACAAGGTCGCCATCCCCGCCGAGCGCGCCCTCACCGTGTATGTCGACAAACGCGAGCTTGTGACGCTCATGACCTTGGGCGCTCACCCTGAGCTGCTGGTGCTCGGCTACCTGCGCAACCAGCGGCTGGTCAAGGATGTGGCCGATATCGAATCGATCACCGTCGACTGGGACGTGGGCGCGGCCGCCGTCAAGACGCACCAGGGCATTGAAGACATTGAAGAGAAAACCTCGCGCCGTGTGGTCACCACGGGTTGCGGGCAGGGCAGTGTGTTCGGCGGCCTGATGGACGAAGTCGACAGCATCGTGCTGCCCGCAGATGCGCACATTACCCAGGCCCAGTTGTATTCCCTCGTCAACACCATACGGCTCAAGGAAACCACGTACAAATCCGCCGGCTCGGTGCATGCGTGTGCATTGTTTGCGATGACGGCGGGCGACCCTGAAATGCTGCTCTTCGTGGAAGACGTGGGCCGCCACAACGCCATAGACACCATCGCTGGCTGGATGTCCATGCAAGACAGCCCATCGGTGAATGAGGCGAACAAAGTTTTCTACACCACAGGCCGCCTCACCAGCGAAATGGTCATCAAGTCCGCGCAGATGGGGGTGCCCATTGTGGTCTCGCGCAGCGGCATCACGCAGATGGGCCATCAGGTCGCGCAGTCAGTCGGCCTGTGCGCGATTGGCCGCGCCACCAACAAGCGTTTTGTCTGTTATGCCAACCCGCAGCGGCTCAAGCTGCAGCCAGAACTGGCTGGCCCCCGCCCTCGCAATGTGGGCGCTGAGCCCTGAATCTGCCGTGGCATGATGCCGCCATGCACGACGCCCACGTCCAACACACCTCGCCTGGCATCCCGGAACCCTTGCTGAGCCCGGTGGACTGCGGCCGTCCTGATACCTCTGGCCGGCTGAGCACATTGCGCTGGATACAGGAGGGAGTTCGTGCTGCGTTTTTCCTGCCTGTCCGCGTGGCGGGGAAAACACCGACGCCATTGCAGGTGATGGGCATTGTGATTCTGGCCGCAACCATGGAAGTTGCGTTGATGCGGCTGGAAATTGCAGGCCCCGCGGTGTTTAACCTGCAGGCCTGGTTGTCGACATGGTGGACGATCGGGTTGGGCGTTGGCCTGGCGTGGTGGGCTTTTCCTGCTTCGGCAGTTGTGCCTGCCCCTGAAGCGGACGAGCCGGTTCCCGGTGACCAACCGCCTCGCGGTGTGGCGGCCTTTTTCGCGCTGTGGCTGGCAGCGGGGCTGCCCAATGTGCTGCTCGCCCAGGGCGTGGTTGCTGCGATTGCGCACGGCTGGATCAAGGCGGCGGTGTTTTCCGCTCCCTGGTTTTACTGGGCGTTGTATGCGGCGGTGACAGCCTGGGCGCTTGGCGTGAGCCTTTTCCTCTTCGTGCGTTTCGCCGGATGGACCTGGCGGACTGCCGTATTTGCGCTGGTCCTGCTGGCAACCACAGGCGTGTCCGCCTGGCAATTCGAGGCGCGTACCTGGGGGGTGGACTACGCGAGCCAGGCCACCGAAGACAGCCGGCCCCGCCTGCAGCTGAGCCAGCAGGTTTTTGAAGAGCAGCAGGCGCTGATGGAAAAGACGATGGCCGCCATCGAGCCGCAGCGCCGCGGTATCACCGACGTCTACGGCCTGGTGTTTGCTCCTTATGCCGCGGAAGATGTGTTCCTGCGGGAAAGCAGCATGGTCAGCCGTGTGCTTGCCGATCGCTTCGATGCCGAAGGCCGCGTGATGCACCTGGTCAACCATGCCAGCACCGTGAAAACCCATCCCTGGGCCACCACGCTGAACTTGCAGCGCGCCATCGACGCACTGGCCCAGCGCATGGATCGCGACAACGACGTGCTGGTGGTCTACATGACTTCGCACGGCGCCAGCGACTTCAAGCTGGCCGCCTCCCACTGGCCGCTGCAGGTACCCCCGCTCAGTCCCGGCGAGCTGCGCGAGGCGCTCGACAATGCCGGTATCCGCCACCGCGTCATCGCGATATCGGCCTGCTATTCCGGCGGCTGGATCGAGGCGCTGGCCAGCGACACCACCCTGGTCATGACGGCGGCCGACGCCACCCATACCTCTTACGGTTGTGGGCGCCTGTCCGAACTCACCTTCTTCGGCCGCGCCATGTTTGACGAGCAGTTGCGCAAGACACATTCTTTTGAGCAGGCTTTTTCCCGTGCCGTTCCGGTGATCAGGCAGCGCGAAATCGACGCCGGCAAGGATGACGGCTTTTCCAACCCGCAGATCAGGGCGGGAACTGGCATCGGGCCCGTGCTGCGCGCGCTGGAGCAGCGGCTGGATGCCTTGCCGGGCGCTCCGGTTTCGGCCCCAGCTCCAGCCCCGGTGGTGGCGGGACCCGGCTTCAAAACTTCTCCATAACCCTCCGCTAAATCCCTGGCAAATCCCGGCCATGATGCCGGGATGCGGACTTTGCGTTATGGTCTGCGCATGAACACCCTTTTCCTCAAGCTCGGCTGGAAAACCCTGTTGCGTGATCTGCGCGCCGGCGAGCTGCGCCTCCTGATCGTCGCGGTGACCCTGGCGGTTGCTGCGCTCACCGCGGTCGGTTTTTTTGCCGATCGCCTCAAGGGCGGCCTGCAACGCGATGCCCGTCAGCTGCTGGGCGGCGACGCCGTGATCCGCAGCGACGGCATCACGCCGGCCGCCTTCATTGCCAAGGCGCAGGCGCTGGGCCTGAAGGCCATCTCCACCGTCACCTTTCCCACCATGGGCCGCGCCACCGACGCTGATGGCGGCGCCAGTAAGCTGGTGGCTTTCAAGGGGGTGCCGGAAGGTTATCCGCTGCGCGGCAGCATGAAAATCGCCGACAGCCTGGACGGCCCCGGCGAAGACACGCGGGAGGTGCCGGCCCCCGGCACGGCCTGGGCCGACGCTTCGCTGCTCGACGCGCTGGGCCTCAAGCTCGGCCAGGCCCTGTTGATGGGCGACGCCAGCTTCAAGGTCACCCGCGTCATCGTGCAGGAGCCCGACCGCGGCGCCGGGTTCATCAGCTTTTCTCCCCGCGTGATGATCAACCAGGTCGACGTGGCCGCCACCAACCTGATCCAGCCCGCCAGCCGCACCAACTACCGCTTTGCTGTGGCCGGCGACGACAAGGCCGTCAAGGCCTATGTGAAATGGGCCGCAGACGAGATCAAGAAACCCGGTGCAGAGTCCGGCATCCGCGGCGTGCGCCTGGAGTCGCTCGAATCGGGCAGCCCCGAGATGCGGCAGACGCTGGACCGCGCCGAGAAATTCCTCAACCTGGTGGCCTTGCTGGCGGCCCTGCTGAGCGCGGTGGCCGTGGCCATCGTCGCGCGCGGTTTCGCCACCAAGCACCTGGACGACTGCGCCATGCTGCGCGTGCTGGGCCAGCCCCAGCGCACCATTGCGCTGGCCTACACCTTTGAGTTTGTCGTGGCCGGCATGCTGGCCAGCGCGCTTGGCGTGGCGCTGGGTTTCGCCGTGCATTACGCCTTTGTGCTGCTGCTGGCCGGGCTGGTTGAAACCGCTTTGCCGGCGGCCACCTGGTGGCCCGTCGTGTTCGGCATGGGCATGGGCCTGACGCTGCTGCTGGCCTTTGGCCTGCCGCCGGTGCTGCAGCTGGCGCAGGTGCCGCCGCTGCGCGTCATTCGCCGCGACGTCGGCAACCTCAAACCCGCGTCAATGGCGGTGCTGGGCGTGGGTGTGGCCGGCTTTGCGGCCCTGCTGGTTGCTGCCAGCAGCGACCTTAAGCTGGGCCTGATTGCCGTCGGCGGCTTTGCCGGCGCGGTGCTGGTGTTTGCCGTGGCCAGTTTTGCCGCCGTCAAGCTGCTGCGCGCCAGCGTCAACGAAGTCACCGCCCCGCGCTGGCTGGTGCTGGCCACGCGGCAGCTGTCTGCCCGGCCCATGTATGCCGTGGTGCAGACCAGCGCCCTTGCGGTCGGCTTGCTGGCCCTGATGCTGCTCGTGCTGCTGCGCACCGACCTCATCAGCAGCTGGCGCAAGGCGACGCCGCCCGATGCGCCTAACCGTTTTGTCATCAACGTGCAGCCGGAGCAGGGCGAGGCTTTCCAGAAAGCACTGCGCGACGGCGGCGTAAAAAAGTTCGATTGGTACCCCATGATCCGCGGCCGCCTGGTGGCGGTCAACGGCAAGGCCGTTACGCCCGACGACTTTGAAGACGACCGCGCCAAACGACTGGTGGACCGCGAATTCAATCTTTCCAACAGTGCCGACATGCCCGGTCACAATCAGGTCACCGGCGGGCGCTGGACAGGCGGTGAAAAAGACGCCGTGAGCGTGGAAGACGGCCTGGCCAAAACACTGGGCCTCAAGCTCGGCGATTCATTGCGCTTTGATATCGGCGGCCAGCTCAGCGAGGCGAAGATCACCAGCCTGCGCAAGGTCGACTGGGGTTCCATGCGCGTCAATTTCTTTGTGATGTACCCGGTGGCGCAATTGCCTGCCGATGTCCCTGTGTCCTTCATCAGCGCGTTTCGTGCACCCGAGGCGCTCGCTGTGGCACCCGGTCAGCCGCAGCCCCAGAGTTTTGACAACACGCTGGTCAGGGCGTTTCCCAACATCACCAATGTCGACATGAGCAGCACGCTGGCGCAGGTGCAGCGCGTGCTTGACCAGGTGATACGTGCGGTGGAATTTTTGTTCGGCTTCACGCTGGCCGCGGGCCTGGTCGTGCTCTTCGCCGCCATCACCGCCACGCGCGAAGAGCGCGCCCGCGAGTTCGCCATCATGCGGGCCGTGGGTGCGCGTGCTTCGCTGCTGCGGCAGGTGCAGCGGGCTGAATTGGCGGGCGTTGGTTTGCTGGCTGGCTTTCTGGCTTCCATCGTTGCGTTGGCCGTGGGCTGGGGTTTGGCGAGGTTTGTGTTTGACTTCAGCTGGACTGGTTCGTGGACGGTGCCTTTGGTGGGCAGCCTGGCGGGGGCTTTGCTGGCGCTGGCGGCGGGGTGGTGGGGGTTGAGGTCGGTTTTGAATACGCCGGTGGTGGAGACTTTGCGGAAGGCGCAGTAAGGTTTCTTGCCCTTGGCTTGTTCTTGCTCCGGCGTTGAGCTTTTTGCTGAAGGCGGTTGGCCGGGGGTTGCCCGGCATGCAACTCACTTTCTTTTGCTTCGCCAAAAGAAAGTAAGCAAAGAAAAGGCGACCCTGGTTCCTGCGTCCCTGCGCTTCGCTACGGGCAACCTGCGGTGCTCGGTCCAGCCGGGGTCAAAAACAACTCGCCTTCGGCTCAAACAAGTTTTTGCCCTGATCCGTCTGAACCTCCGCTCCTCGGCGCATCCACAAGGGCCAATCGGGAGCGGGGACAAAAATACAAAACCAACACAAATACCAACAAGGACTCGCCACGGCGAGTCCTTGTTTCTTCAGGCATTCGGATTCCTGTCTTCGGCTGTTGGGTATTCCCTCTCCCCATCCCTTCTGTCTGCGCCGAGGAGCACAGGTTCAGGCGGATCAGGGATCGCGATTGTCTGAGCCGAAGGCGAGTTCGAGCGAGACCCCGCCTGAACCGAGCACCGCAGGTTGCCCGAAGCGAAGCGCGGGGACGCAGACAGCAGGGTCGCCTTTTCTTTTGCTTACTTTTCTTTTGGCGAAGCAAAAGAAAAGTGAGTAGCCGCCGGGCTACCCCCGGCCAGCAGCTCTCAGAAGAAGACGCATAGCCGGAGCGAGAACCGGCCAATGACCCCTCTCAACCAACCCCAAACCCCAACATTCGATAATCCAAAGATGCAGATAGAAGAAAAGCCCCCAGGAAACCCTCCCTTCGAAACCCCCTACGCCTGGATAGGCGGCGAGGAGCGCGTCAAGGCATTGGTCGAGCGCTTCTACGACCTGATGGACCTGGAGCCCGGCTACACAGCCCTGCGCGCCGCGCACGGCAGCACCCTGGACAACGCCCGCCAGCGTCTCTTCTGGTTTTTATGCGGCTGGCTGGGCGGGCCGCAGTACTACACCGACCGCTTCGGCCATCCGCGCCTGCGCATGCGCCACATGCCGCAGCAAACCGGTGGCGGCTCGATCGGCATTGCCGAGCGTGACCAGTGGCTGGCGTGCATGGACCAGGCCATGCGCGAAACCGATGTCGATGAAGCGCTGCGCACGCGGCTCAATGCGTCGTTTTTCCAGACGGCCGACTGGATGCGCAACAGGGGCGAGTGATGATGCAGCGCCCCGGTGCAATGCCGGGTCACTGAATGCTATCAAAAATATAGCTGCTAGCGCCCGACTGCAAAGGGATGCGGCCGGTATTGATCCCGCTAGATAGCGTATCGGCGCCGGCCGTGAGGCAGCACGTTGTGAAGCCACATGCGCTCACGAATGTGCGCCCGTAGCGAGTTGGCCGACAAATCATCCGGATGATCCTCACCGCGATTGCGCGGGGTTTCTGCTGCCTTGGCGGGTTCGGGTTGCCTGTCTTTCTGGATGAAGTTGGTTTCCCTGAGCACATGGCCGCGCACAAAATCTCCCTGCCCGTCAATTTCGTCATACCAGTACACCGACGTCACGTGGGTTTCACTGGCTTCCACCTTGATGTCCCTCTGGACGATCCGGTTGCCATCTTCAATACCAAGTTTTTTCCTGTGCAGCGCATTCATCCAGACAACTCCTCTTTGTTTTTAGTAAGGCGACTCTAACGAGATGTGACGCATTGCGCGGATGCCCCTGGCAACTAAAGAAGAGGTCGGCGCCATATTCCACGCGCCAGTGGCCTGAGGCCAACGGAAATGAGCATTCGTTCACATCCATGGCGGCCGTTCGCGCCGGCCGCCGTGAGCGAGCTGTTCGGCTCGCCCGACATCAGGCACCGGACATTGATGCGGCGCTCACATTCCGATGTAGTCCGCCAACTCCTCCGGTGACCCGTTGGGAAAGGCTTCCTTCAGGCAGTCCAGGAAGGCGGATACGCGGGCGCTCAGCAGGCGGCGTGATGGATAGAGCGCCCAGAGGGCAATCTCAGGCCCTTTCACGTCGCCCCAATGGACCAGGGTTCCGGCTGCGAGATCGTGGGAGATCAGCGAAAGGGGAATACGCGCCGCCCCGACATTTGCCCGGACTGCGTCGCGGACCATGAACAGCGATGACAGGCGCAGGACGGGGTCCACCGCAAACCGTTGTTCACCGTCTGGCCCCGTCATTTCCCAGGGTTCATTCGGGTTTCCTGCCCCGCCTGCCCGCATCACGACGGGAACAGGCGCCTTGCCTGATGGGCGGTTCAGGTCAGGGCTGGCCACCACAACCAGGCGGTCCCGCAAGAAAATCCGCCCCACCAGGTTTTCGTCCGGGTCGGGGTTGACGCGGATCACCAGGTCGTAGCCCTCTTCCACCATATCGACCGGGCGATCTTCAGGGATGACTTCGAGCCGGACCTCGCGATGCTTCAGCGCGAACCGGGCGGCGAGCTTGCCCATGGCGGCTTGCGAGAAGAGAAGTGGCGCACTTACCCTCAATGTGCCTCGCGGCGTCTCACCGCCGGAGGTGATCGTGGCGACCGTCTCGTCGAGTTCGGCCAGCAAAACAGAGGTCCTTTCGTACAGTGAGCGGCCCTCCTCGGTGAGCTTGAGGGTCCGCGCCCCCCGCTCGAAGAGACGCAGGTTGAGGCCGCTCTCCAGGTCGGCCACCCGCCGTGACAGGGTCGCCTTGGGCCGCCCGGATTCGCGGGCGGCCCGCCCAAAGCCGCCATGCCGGGCCACGAGGTTGAAGTCTGCAAGGGCAAGTAGGTCCATGTGTTCCACCAGTGAGACGAAGTGTCTAAATATAACGGCTATCGGATACTGAGTGGATCAATCAAGATTGAGGCTCCTTCAACACACAACGGAGTAATTTCATGACCATCCTCATTACTGGCGCAACTGGCAACGTCGGCCGCCAGGTTATCCAGCAGCTCGTCCAGCGTGGCGCCAAAGTGCGCGCACTGGTCCGCGATCCGGCAAAGGCGAACTTCCCGGCCGGCGTCGAAGTCGTTCCAGGCGACCTGCTCGACGTGGCGGCACTGCGGAGCGCGTTCACAGGCGTGTCCACCCTGTTCCTGCTCAACGCCGTGGTCCCCGACGAGTTCACCCAGGCCCTGCTCACGCTCAATCTGGCGCGTGAAGCCGGCGTCGAGCGCGTCGTCTATCTCTCCGTGATCCACAGCGACCGCTACCTGAACGTTCCCCACTTCGCGGGCAAATTCGGTGTCGAGCGGATGCTCGAAGAGATGGGTTTCGCCGCCACCATCCTGCGCCCCGCCTACTTCATGAACAACGACCTCACCATCAAGGACGTGGTCACCGGTTACGGCGTCTATCCCATGCCCATCGGCAGCAAGGGCCTGGCCATGATCGACGCGCGGGACATCGGCGAGATCGCGGCGATCGAGCTGCTGCGCCGCGAGCAGGCGTCGAAACCGCTTCCGCTGGAGCGCATCAACCTCGTCGGCCCCGACACGCTGACAGGCGATGATGTCGCCGCCATCTGGTCAACTGTGCTGGACCGCCCGATCACCTATGGCGGAGACGACACCGCCGGCTTTGAGAAGAACCTGCTGAATTTCATGCCGCCCTGGATGGCGTACGACATGCGCCTCATGAGCGAGCGTTTTCTCACGGTGGGGATGGTTCCCGAATCGGGTGACGTCAAGCGCCTGACGACGCTCCTCGGGCGCCCGCTGCGGTCCTACCGCGAGTTCGCTACCGAAATCGCCGCATCCGCATCGGCATAAGAGCCGGCGGTATAGCAAGCCACACCAAAGGAATACCACCATGATTTATTCAACCGCTACAGTGCCCGTCAATCCGCAAGGCGAAGTGAAGCTCACGCGTGCCCAGGCATGGGCCGGCCTGGTTCTCAAGGCGCGGGACGCGCGCCGCTTCCTGCCGCCAGATCTTTGCACGCGCTGCGAAGTCGTCGAGGAAAGCGCGACGCACATCGTCCGCGAAGCCACCATCGCCGGAGCCGACCTGCGCGAGATCATTGCCTTCGAGCCCGAAAGCAAGGTGACCTTCTTCCAGGCCACCGGCCCGCGCGAAGGCGCGGTCGTCAACGAGTTGTTCGAAGACGAATCCGGAGAGCTCCAGCTGCGCTTCTACGGTTATCTCGGCCTGCGCGGCAAGACGCCGGGCGGCCCCGAAGAGCAGGCCGAGCAAGCCTGGATGGACGGCGAGCAAGGCTACAAAAGCGCGCTCGTCTCGACGCTCAAGCGCACCCGTGAACTGCTCGCGCAGGGCGAACTTTAAAGGCCGGACCATGAACACACTGAACACTGCCGGCATCTCGCTTGCTCGCCCGAAGATTCTGGTTCTTGGCGCCACCGGCGGCACGGGCCGGCTGATCGTCAGGGAAGCGCTTGCACGGGGATTCGACGTTCGCGCGCTCGTGCGCTCCCCGCAGAAGGCGAGCGGTCTCAAGGGCGCCGAGATCATCATCGGCGATGCCCTTGACGAAAGTGCGCTGCGTGAGGCCCTGCGAGGTCGCGATGCCGTCGTGAGCGCCCTGGGCGCACCGGTCAGCCCGCTGCGCGAGGTGACCGTTCTCTCCTCGGCCACGCGGGCACTCGTGAGCGCCATGAAAGCGGAGCAGGTCTCGCGCCTTGTCTGCATCACGGGCATGGGCGCAGGCGACAGCGCCGGCCATGGCGGGTTCCTGTTCGACCGGCTGATCCATCCCGTTCTGTTGCGCAAGGTCTACGCCGACAAGAATCGGCAGGAGGCTGCCGTCCGCGCCAGCGGGCTGGACTGGGTTCTGGTGCGCCCTTCCGTGCTGAACGACAAGCCAGCGCGGCGCAAGATCCGCACCTTGACAGACTTGTCCGGTTTTCACGGAGGAACCATTGCGAGGCAGGACGTCGCGGACTTCGTCCTGGACCAGGTGCAGATGGATGTCTGGCTGCACCGGTCCCCTCTGATATCTTGGTGATTCCGGCTTTGAGACAAGGGCGGCAAGCGCTGGCGACAGCGGCCGCCCCGGACTTGCCATAGGCATCGAGCCGGCAGGCATAGGAGAATCGGGCCTGCTACCCATCCACGGCAAATAACATGCAACACGGCTTCCCCCTGGTGATCACTGCGCATCGCCCGCTTCCTCTATATGTGCGCTGCAAGGCTGCGGCATGAAGCCGGTCTACCTGGCCCTTTCGGGCGGCGGCACGCGCGCCATGGTGTTTCACTGCGGCGTGCTGAGCTTCCTGGCGGAACACCAGGCGCTGGAGCGGGTCAGCAAGGTATCTACTGTTTCGGGCGGCAGCCTGCTGGTGGGCCTCTTGCTGCAGCTCAACGCGATGCGCTGGCCCGGCAGCAATGAATGCCTGGAGGTGCTGCTGCCGCGCGTGAAAACACTGCTGACCACCACAGACCTGCAGAACGCCGCCATGCGCGCCATGCTGCACCCGCGCAACTGGCGCTTTGCGCTGTCGCGTGCCAACGTGCTGGCATCGGCCATCGGCAGCACATGGGGCATCAACGCATTGATGGAAGATATTCCTGCTTCGCCGACCTGGGTGGTGAACGCTACCACCGCTGAAACCGGCAAACGCGCCAGCATCGAAGGCGACGCGCTGCGCGACTGGATGCTGGGCTCCACGCGCCTTAAGAAATTGCCGCTGCGTGACGCGATGGCCGTGTCGGCGGCTTTTCCGGGCTTGATCGGCCCTTATGTCCTGCCGACCGACAGCTTTGACTGGAAGCTGCCGATGTTCGCCTCCGGCGACGATGCCCGGCCTGCCGAAGACCGCTTTGCCCGCATCCACCTCTACGACGGCGGTGTGTACGACAACCTCGGGCTGGAGCCGTTCTTTGACGCCGGCTTTGGCCCCAAGCCCAAAATCGACGGCGTGATCATCGCGTCCGACGCAGGCGCGCCCTTGCCGGTGGGTTTTGCGATGGGCCCCCTCAGCATCTTTCGTCTCAAGCACGTGGCCGACATCATGTCCGACCAGGTCCGCGCGCTGCGCGCCAGGGGGCTCATGGCCTACGCCGCGCGCGAGCCGGGTCGCGCCGCCTACCTGCGCATAGGCGCTACCGCCCGGGAGGTCGCCGAACGCGCCGGCGCCGACTGCCCGGCCGGCGAATGGCTGGACGCAAACAGCGTCAGGGCGGCCGCTGCCTACCCCACCTCACTGAAGAAAGTGCCGCTGCCGATGTATGAGCTTGTGTTCAGGCACGGTTATGAATGCGCCGCGGCTGGACGAGCGGGGTTCGGGCTTTGAACGGCTGGCGGCTGAACCGGGACTGGTTCGAGTATCTGACTTGCTATCAAAAATATAGCTGCTCGCGCAGATCCTGATTCGGATACAGACACTTTTTGTTTGTAAAAAGTGCCTTTTCGCGGCGTCAAACCGGGTTTTTGGTGTCCGCCAAGTAAAAAAAGCAGCCCCTCGAGGCCTTTTGGGGTGGATTTCAGACATCAAATACGCCTCCCACCCAATCACATCTTGCGCGAGAAGCTATTGAATTGATAGCGCTTGGGATGCCTGCGGAATCTGTCCAGCAGGTGCCGCGGGACCGGCTTTGCCGGACCGCAGGCGCCGTCCCCTGCAAGGGGAAAAGGCACTACACGTAGTGAGTGTCGATAGGGGTGTACTCAGTCTTTCAAGGGGAGATGGCGCTACACGCAGTGAGCGCCGACAGGGGTGTGCCTAGCCAGCTTCAAGCAACACCACCAGCGCCCCGGCGCCGCCCTCGGCCGGCCGCGCCTGCACAAATGCCAGCACCTCCTGCTTCTGGATCAGCCAGCTTTGCACCTTGCCTTTGAGCACCGGCGTCTTGCCGGGAGACCCCAGGCCTTTGCCATGCACCACGCGCACGCAGCGCCAGCCGACCTTGTGTGCGTCCTTGATGAAGTGAGCCAATGCTTCGCGCGCATCCTCGCGGCGCAGGCCGTGCAGGTCAAGCTGGCCCTGGATGCTCCAGCCGCCGCGGCGCAGCTTGCGCACCACGTCAGGCCCCATGCCGGGCCGCCGAAAGCTCAGCGCTTCATCCGTGTCCAGCAGTGTTTCCACGTCGAACTCGTCCGAGATCGCTTCTCGCATCACCGCAAGTTCATCGCGTTGCTGCTGCACCGGGATGGGCGCTGCCTGCGCCACCGGCAACGCCGCCTTGTGGCCCGGCAGGTGTTTGGCCGGCAGGGCCTTGACGGGGCCGACCGCGCGCGAGAAGAGTTCTTTCTCGGCTTTGGCCCTGGCGGCTGCTGCCACGCGCGCGGCTTCCTGTTCTTTCTCAAGCTTCGCGCGGGCTTCGATGTCCCGCTTGACGGCCTTGAGGTCCTGCAGGCTTTTGAGTGCGGGCGCTTTCATGATGCTTACTTTATCGTAGTGCTTCAGTACTCACCGATGTAGATAAACCACGCGTCGGGTCATTCAGCGGCGAATCTGGCGATGGCTACGTTACGATGTTCCGCTAACTTGCTGAGCGGTATCAGGTTATCGACGCACGTTCTGCCAGATCCGGATTTTGAATTGAGGGAGAGAAAAATGAAGCGGTCTACCGCCGTGCTTTGCGGAGTTCTGTTGCTCTGCAGTGGTGTATTGGCTGTCAGTAAGGTTCAGGCATTTCGCACCGAGGCCGCCGCGGAGGAGGAGAGGGCGAAACGGGAGGCCTCTGCGGCAAAGGCTCGAGCGGACATCCAGAACAAGATCGCGATGGAACGGTCTTTTGAAGATACTGCAATGGCCCGCTTCCTGCCGCCGCGCTATTCACCGCAGGCTTCCGATTGGCAGGGCAAGGAAAAGCTTTTCTACGGTCAGGTGTTGTCTGGCGGAAAGTTTGATGTGCTGGTTGTACCGTTCCAGGTTTGGGGCTGGGGTGTCGACAGGGCAAGCCGGTCCATCATGACTGCGGAACTCGCTGCGGGCGTCGCCCAATCGCAGAAAGTGAAAATTCCCGACCCCTATCTGGTGGCAAAAGCACTTGGTGAGGGGCAGCGCCACCTCAAGCAGGAGGAAATCTACAAGCTTGCCGATGCCGTGGGGGCAAAGCGCATTGTCTGGGGTTACGCCGGGCACGACCGGAAAGGAAAAATGGCGATCGCCATCCGGACCCAGGACTACACGGGCACTGCGCGCAATGGCGCTGTTTGGGCTGCTCCGGTGGAAACCAAAAAATTTGAAAATATCCCTTTTGGGGATGAAATTCCGGCCGTCGAGGCCTACGAATCCGTGTTGCCGGAAATCCTCAAGGCGGCAGGCGCCAACCCTTCCTCGCCTCTTTATGAAAAGACAGTCAGCAGCCTGGAACTGGAAGCGCTGCCGGCATCTCCGTTCGGCTTGGTGGCACCGTCTGGCAACCCGGCGCAGGATGCATACGCTTTCCTGGTGTACAGCGCACTGGCGCCCACAACCAACGAAAGAACGAAAGAGATATTTGCTGAAAAGGCGCATCTGGCGCTTTTGGGCCTGTCGCCGCAATCACCCGACTACCGGGCGCTCAGGGC
Source organism: Polaromonas sp. P5_D5 (assembly GCF_054049435.1). Classification (NCBI taxonomy): domain Bacteria; kingdom Pseudomonadati; phylum Pseudomonadota; class Betaproteobacteria; order Burkholderiales; family Comamonadaceae; genus Polaromonas; species Polaromonas sp. P5_D5. The sequence goes on along the minus strand of NZ_JBFUMJ010000001.1, from coordinate 1,175,583 downwards.
GAGGACCTACATGGCACTGGGTCTGCGCATGGCTGCCATCAAGGCACTGGGCGATGTGCAGACCGTCGAGGAAAAAGAATTGCTTGCCGCCCTGAACGGAAATATCCTGGACGTGCGTGCAATGGCGGCGCTTGAAAAGAATCCCTTAAAACGCTTGCTGCAAAAGATCGATGAGAACAGGATCGCTACCGCCTACGGCACGATGACAACCAAAAAGGCAGGCGCCGAAGTGGCAGCGTTGAAGCTGCCCGGAACGATATGGCCGTTCATCGTGACGCGGGTTTTTGTAGAAACAGAACCGTGGGTTCAGAACGAGAATGCTTCCCTGAAAATGCTTCTTGACTATGAGTTGCCGGTCAAGGGGTATGCAATGGCGGACATGGCACGCGCGGCATTGCCACTTGCTGACCCCGACAAGGTTCAGGCCATGGTGGATCTGTCGGTGTTTCATCACGGCCGCAAGTTCATCGAGGCCAATGCGGCCAGTTTGTGCTGCGGGCCCGCACCCGGCAAGCCGGGCCCGTTTGACTATCTGGACTTGCTCGAGAGTATTGGCCATGACAACCTGATGAACCGCATCAATTTCCTGTCCAACGTCCAGGGCATTCCGAACAAGGCCCTGATCTTTGCGAACAGCATTGACGCAATCTACAAGGGTTACCCGTCCTACGCGTATGAGCGCTCAAGAGCGGAGGCGAAGCTCGCCGGAAAGTCCACTGGAGCCGAAAGAGAGCAGTTGGTCAAGGCCGCGCACCAAAACGCGTTCGATGCAGCCTACTGGGAGCAAGGCCAGTCGCTCACCGCATTACGGGCCTTGAATCATTTCAATGCTGACGGCGGTCAGTACTACGGACCTTATAACAATCTTTACTATGCCGATGTGCCATTCCGTCCTTATTACTGGACCTGGGCAGACGGCGGTAAATTGGAGATAAGTATTGAAAACGAAATTGCCGCTTTGAAGAGTGCCACTTGGGAAATCGGAACCTTCACGGAGCTGCACGGGACGTACCGTCATTTTTTCCCCGACCAGGGGCGGGACACCGATCTTTTAGCGTCAATCAACGGGCGTTTCGTCGGCTCCCCGCAACTCAATAGCATCCTCGGCGCCGAGGCCAGGAGGCAGGGGGACACCGCGAAAGCGCAGGCTTACTATCGCGACAACCTCAAGCTTGCACCCACGCGGTGGACTTCCTATAGCGATTTGGCATGGATGCTGTTCGCGGCGGGTGACGTCAAAGCTGCCGCCAAGATGTTTCATTCTTACGAGGGCTTCAAGAAAGGGTCCGAAGACGGCCGGGTTGCGACCGCAAACCTTGCTTTCGAGGCAGGGTCGTATTTTTACTGGGCGGGTTATTTCGACCTTGCCAGGCCGTTCTATCAAATCGCCGTCTCTCAGGGATCGGGATCGTCCGGCGAAATCACGAGCGATACGCGTCTGAAGCTTCTTGCCGGCGATCTGCAGGGGGCGATGGCCAGCACCTTGCGGCGTGCCCAGCGTTACCAGGAGTCGTATGCCCACCGGGACTATCTGGGGCTTCTTCACGCAAGCGGCCATTCCAGGGAGGCCTGGGCCGGTTTTGAAATGCTGGCGAAACAAAGCCGCGCTCCTCACATTTGGGAGTCCGCGCTGGTCGGGCATCACATCTCCGGTCTGCCTGAAGCGGAGGTCGTGAGCTGGGCGCAACAGGGGAAATTCGGGGGCACAGTGGAGGGTACGATCGCCGCAACCGTTCACCTTGTGCGTTTTGCAACCACGGACCGCACGCCTTCAAGCAGCTTGTCTCAGGCGGTAGACGCACTGGATCTGCAGCGATGGAAAGTGCCCGGACACCCCAATCCGATTTGGGAAGGACATCCGGTCGCGCAGAAAGCTCCTGTGAAACAGCATGTGAAATCCATGCATGCGTATTTTGTGGAAGCTTACCGGGCCATCAAACTCAAGGACTTTGCCGGTGCGAAGGCAATCTTCTCCGAGTCGGCAACGTTTTACGACCTGACCGATTACCAGGTCAATTCAACGTTGACCTGCTATTTTCCTTACTACGCTTATGCGGCTGTCAAGGCGGGAGACACCTCAATTATTGAGAAGATGGTAAGCGGCACCAAGGCCTCCAGGCAAGACTTTGACTACCAGCTGACCATGGCGATTCTTGCCGCAGCATCCGGCAAAAACGAAGAAGCGCTGCAATTCCTTCAACGCGCGCGGCAACTGCGGCCGCACACTGAGAAAAGGGCCTTGCTGACGCAGTACACCTTTGGAGAGATTTCCGAACTGGTGGCGGAAATGACCGGCAGCAGCAAGATCAGGGCCTTGACGCTGGAGTGGGCCCAGAAGAGCCAGAAGTTCGAACCCTGGCAATCCTGGGCTTATGCACTGGAAGCCAGGTTGACGAGGAACCCTGCCGAGCGCAGGCGGGCCTTGGCGATGCTGTTTTATCTCGACCCCAAATCGGAGGGCCTGTCCGCGTTCGGGCAACCCGAAATCGATGCCGCTGTGAAGGCATTCGGGAAGTCCAACCCCTTTCTCTCCATCAATCCGGAAATTGTAAAAAAAGAGGCAATCTAGAAAGCGTTCCGACTTCTACAGCAAGCCCAGCTCGGCCATCGACACCGCCTGGGAGCTCGTCACCACAAAATGGTCCAGCACGCGCACATCAACCAGCGCGAGCGCGGACTTCAGCGTCTGCGTCAGGGCCTCGTCGGCGCGTGAGGGTCTGGCGGTGCCGCTGGGGTGGTTGTGGGCCAGCACCACGCTGGCGGCGTTGAGCGCCAGGGCGCGCACCACTACCTCGCGCGGGTAGACGGACGTTTGTGTCAGCGTTCCGCGAAACAGCTCTTCGAGAACGATCAGCCGGTGCTGGCTGTCGAGGAACAGCACCGCAAAAATCTCGTGCGGCCGGCTGCCCAGCTGCAGCTGCAAATAGTCGCGCACGGCCTGCGGCGTGTCAAAGAGCGTTTTTTCACGGAGCTTTTCGGCAAGCGCCCGCCGGGAAAGTTCCAGCACCGCGACCAGTTCGGCGCGTTTGGCCGGGCCCAGACCCTTGATGCTTTTGAGCGCTTCGGGGCCGGTGTGCAGCAGCCCGGCCACGCCGCCAAAGGTGTCGACCAGCTCCTGCCCCATCTGCAGCGCATTCTTGCCGGGCAGGCCGGTGCGCAGCAGCAGGGCCAGCAGCTCGGCATCACTGAGCGCGCCGGGGCCGCGGGCCAGCAGTTTTTCGCGGGGGCGGGTGTCCTCTGGGAGGTCTTTGAGAAGCATGGAAGGAAAAGCCGGTGAAAGGGGTGAGGGGAAAGAACCACCAAAAGCAGTGCGGACCCGGACGGGTTCCCTTGCTCTGGACGGGAACAGTTTACAAACAGTTGCCGTCCCCCCACGAATGCCATGCCACGCGAGACGGTTCGCGAGATTTTGAAGCGATGCACCAAGGCAGTGACGCATGCACTGCGGCGGAGCTCACCTTGCAAGCATCGGCGCTGAAACCATTGGCATATTCCTTGCGGGCATATCCTTATTTACAGGAGTGCTCCATGAAAGTTATCGGGTCCCGTCTGTCTCTGGTCTGGCTGCGCGCGCCGGTGTCCATGGCCCTGCTTGCCGCGGCCTCGCTGGCTGCCACCGGTCTGCATGCACAGGAAAAAGTACTGCGCATCGCCATGACGGCGGCCGACATTCCGCGCACCCTGGGCCAGCCCGACCAGGGCTTTGAAGGCAACCGTTTTACCGGCATCCCGATTTACGATTCGCTGACCCAATGGGATCTCTCGAAGGCCGACGCGCCGAGCGTGCTGATTCCCGCGCTTGCCACTTCCTGGGCCGTGGATGCCAAGGACAAGACCAAGTGGGTCTTCAAGCTGCGCCCCGGCGTCAAGTTCCACGACGGTTCAGCCTTTAATGCCGATGCCGTGATCTGGAACGTGCAGAAGGTACTCGACAAGGACGCCCCGCAGTTCGACCCCAGCCAGGTCGGTGTGACCGCTTCGCGCATGCCGACCCTGCGCACCGCCCGCAAGATCGACGACATGACGGTCGAGCTCACCACGAGCGAGGCCGACTCCTTCCTGCCGATCAACCTCACGAATCTGTTCATGGCCTCGCCGGCGCATTGGTCCGCCAAGCTCGCGGCCGTGCCGGCCGGCGTCACCGTACCCGCTGACCGCGCCAAGGCGGCCTGGACGGCTTTCGCCGCCGATCCGGCCGGCTCTGGCCCCTTCAAGGTCACGCGCTTCGTGGCGCGTGAGCGCCTTGAGCTGGCCGCCAACAAGGCCTACTGGGACGCCAAACGCGTGCCCAGGATCGACAAGGTCGTGATGCTGCCCATGCCCGAAGCCAATGCGCGCACCGCGGCGCTGCTGGGCGGGCAGGTCGACTGGATCGAGGCTCCCGCACCTGATGCGATGGCGCAGATTACGCAGCGCGGCTTCAAGATCTATTCCAACGCCCAGCCGCACGTGTGGCCGTGGCAGCTGTCATTCGCCGAAGGCTCGCCCTGGCTCGACAAGCGCGTGCGCCAGGCGGCCAACCTTTGCGTGGATCGCGGGGGCATCAAGCAACTGCTGGGCGGCATGATGGCCGAACCCAAGGGCACGGTGGCGCCCGGACACCCATGGTGGGGCAACCCCAAGTTCGACATCAAGTACGACGTGAAGGCTGCCCAGGCGCTGATGACGCAGGCGGGTTTTTCGGCCGCCAAGCCGCTCAAGGTCAAGGTGCAGATTTCCGCCTCAGGCTCGGGCCAGATGCAGCCGCTGCCGATGAACGAGTTTGCGCAGCAGTCGCTCAAGCAATGCTTTTTTGACGTGCAGTTCGACGTGATCGAGTGGAACACGCTGTTCACCAACTGGCGCAAGGGCGCGAAAGACCCGTCGGCCAATGGCGCCAATGCGGTCAACATCAGTTTCGCGGCGATGGACCCGTTCTTTGCCATGGTGCGTTTCGTGAGCACCAAGGCCTTCCCGCCGGTGTCCAACAACTGGGGCTACTACGGCAACGCCGATATCGACAAGCTGGTGGCCGATGCGCGTACCAGCTTCGACGAGAAGTCGCGCGACGCCGCGCTGGCCAAGCTGCACGCCCACATCGTGGACGACGCCCCCTTTGTCTGGATTGCGCACGACGTCGGTCCGCGTGCGCTGTCGGCCAGGATCAAGAACGTGGTGCAGCCCAAGAGCTGGTTCATCGACATTGCCACCATGACGATGGACTGATCACGGTGGAAAAGCCCATTCTCCGCTGAGGAAGGGCTTCTTTTATCGCTCTCGCTTCCTCGTTTTTTCGCTTTCCCGTTCTCTCGTTCCTTATTCGAGCCAGCTTTCAACGCCAGCCCATGCTTGCCTACTTCCTGCGTCGTGTTATCTACGCCTTGCCGATCATGGTCGGCGTGGCACTCGTGTGTTTTCTTCTGGTGCATCTCGCGCCTGGCGATCCGCTGGTGTCCATCCTGCCGCCGGACGCATCGGCCGACCTGCAGGCGCAACTGCGCGAGCTCTATGGCTTTAACCGCTCGCTGCCCGAGCAGTTCGCGATGTGGGTATGGCGCGCCATGCACGGCGACCTGGGCGTGTCGATCGCGAGCAACCGTGCGGTTGCCGGCGAGGTCATGACCGCGGTCGGCAATACGCTGCGCCTGGCGGTGGTGGCCACTTTCATCGGCTTTGTGCTGGGCTGCCTGTTCGGTTTTGTGGCCGGCTACTTCCGCAACTCCTGGGTCGACCGGCTGGCCTCGATGCTGTCGGTGCTGGGCGTGAGTGTGCCGCACTACTGGCTGGGCATGGTGATGGTGATCGTCTTCAGCTCGCAGCTGATGCTGTTGCCGGCCACAGGCGCCGGCCCGGGTGGATCGAGCGACTGGGCCTGGGACTGGGAGCACATCCAGTTCCTGGTCCTGCCGGCGATCACGATGTCGGTGATCCCGATGGGCATCATCGCGCGCACGGTGCGTGCGCTGGTGGCCGACATTCTTGACCAGGAATTCATCGTCGGCCTGCGCGCCAAGGGCCTCACGCACTTCGGCGTGTTCCGCCACATGGTGAAAAACGCCGCCCCCACGGCGCTGGCCGTGATGGGCCTGCAACTGGGTTACCTGCTGGGCGGCTCCATCCTGATCGAGACCGTGTTTTCCTGGCCGGGCACCGGCTTTCTTCTGAACTCCGCCATCTTCCAGCGTGACCTGCCGCTCCTGCAAGGGACGATTCTGGTGCTGGCGCTGTTCTTCGTGGTGCTGAACCTGCTGGTCGATGTGCTGCAAACGTTGCTGGACCCCCGCATCGCCAGGGCATGACCATGAGCACCGTGACCGCCACTTCCAGCGCATCCAGCGCCTCCACTGCTGCCGTCGATGTGAAGCCGCTGCCCATGCAGCGTTCTCGCGGCTACTGGACCTCGGCCATGCTGCGCTTCACGCGCGACCCGGTCGCAATGGCCGCTGCTTTTGTGGTGCTGCTGCTGATCAGCCTGGCGGTGTTCGGCCCATGGCTCGCGCCGGCAGATCCCTACGCCTCGTCAATGCTCAAGCGGCTCAAGCCGATCGGCACCGAAGGCCTGCCGCTGGGCAGTGACGAACTCGGCCGCGACATGCTGTCGCGCCTGATCGTGGGCGCACGGCTCTCGCTTTTCATCGGCATCACGCCCGTGGTCTGTGCCTTTGCCGTCGGCTCGACGATCGGCATCCTGGCCGGCTACGCAGGCGGATTCATCAACACCGCCATCATGCGCACCATCGATGTGTTTTATGCCTTTCCGTCAGTGTTGCTGGCCATTGCACTGTCCGGCGTGCTGGGTGCGGGCATCGTCAACTCCCTGATTTCGCTGACCATCGTGTTTATTCCGCAAATTGCGCGGGTGGCCGAAAGCGTGACCACGCAGGTGCGTAACCGCGACTATGTGGAGGCGGCCAGGGCCTCGGGTGCCGGCCCCTTCACCATTGTGCGGGTGCATGTTCTGGGCAATGTGCTGGGGCCGATTTTTGTTTACGCCACCAGCCTGATCGCGGTCTCCATGATCCTCGCCTCGGGCCTGTCTTTCCTTGGGCTCGGCGTGAAACCACCGGAGCCGGAGTGGGGCCTGATGCTCAATACGCTGCGCACCGCGATCTATGTGCAGCCCTGGGTCGCGGCACTGCCCGGGGCGATGATCTTCATCACCTCCATCTCATTCAACATCCTGTCTGATGGCTTGCGCTCCGCCATGGACAACAAGGGCTGAAACCATGGACGCAATGAACGACGTCGGAGGCCCCGCGCAGCCCTTGCTCACGATTTCCGGGCTGGTCAAGCACTTCCCGCTCAAGAAGGATCCGCTGGGCCGTGGTGGCGGTGTGGTGCGCGCCGTCGACGGTGTTGATTTCGAAGTGTTCAAAGGTGAGACGCTGGGGGTTGTCGGCGAGTCAGGCTGCGGCAAGTCGACCACGGCGCGGTTGTTGATGCAGCTGATCGCGCCTACCGGCGGCGAGGTTGTCTTCGACGGGCGCACCGTCGGCGGCCGCGACCTGCCGCTCAAGGAGTTCAGGCGCCAGGTGCAGATGGTCTTCCAGGACAGCTACGCTTCGCTTAACCCGCGGCTCACGATCGAAGACTCGATTGCCTTCGGCCCGCAGGTGCACAACGTGCCCAGGCGCGAGGCGATTGCGCGCGCACGCGACCTGCTGGCGCGCGTGGGCCTGGAGCCGCAGCGTTTTGCCGAGCGCTACCCGCACGAGTTGTCGGGCGGGCAGCGCCAGCGCGTCAATATTGCGCGTGCGCTGGCGCTGCAGCCGCGCATGGTGATTCTTGATGAAGCGGTGTCGGCGCTCGACAAATCGGTCGAGGCGCAGGTCATCAACCTGCTGCTCGACCTGAAGGCCGAGTTCGGCCTGACCTATGTCTTTATCAGCCACGATCTCAATGTGGTGCGCTACGTGAGCGACCGCGTGATGGTGATGTACCTTGGCCAGGTTGCCGAAATCGGCCCGGCCGATGCACTGTACGACGCGCCGGCCCATCCCTACACACGCGCGCTGCTGTCGTCGATGCCCTCAATGGACCCGGACCACCGCACCGAAGAAGCGGCGCTGGCCGGTGACCCGCCGAACCCGATCAACCCGCCCTCGGGCTGCCGCTTTCACCCGCGCTGTGCACTGGCCGCGCCGGTGTGCAGCCAGGTGGTGCCGGCGCGCATCGCCACCGGCGCACAGCACGCCGTGAGTTGCCTGATCCACGAACCCGGCAGCGGACACCCGGATGCTGCACCGCTGGCCAGGGCGGCGTGACCCCATGACTGCGAACGCCTCTTCTTCCTCTTTCTTGTTTCCTTCCTCTTGCGAGCCGATGGTTCGCCTGAAGGACCTCAGCGTGACATTCAGCGGCGGGCGCAAGCCCGTGCAGGCCGTGAGCGGCGTGAGCCTGGAGGTGCAGCGCGGCGAGGTGGTCGCGCTGATCGGCGAATCCGGTTCTGGCAAGAGCGTGACCATGCGCACCCTGCTGCGCCTGCACCCCGAGCGCCGCACCCGCATGGGCGGCCAGGTGCAGGTGGCCGGGCGTGATGTGCTCGCCATGTCAACCGGCGAGCTCGACGACTTCCGCGGCAAGGTCGCCTCGATGATCTTCCAGGAGCCGCTGCTGGCGCTGGACCCGGTCTATTCGGTGGGGGCCCAGATCATGGAGTCGATACGCCGGCATGAGCGTGTGGGCAAGGCTGAAGCGCACCAGCGCGCGCTGGCGCTGTTCGAGCGCGTGCGCATCCCCAGCCCCGAGCGGCGCCTTGCGGCCTATCCGCACGAGATGTCGGGCGGCATGCGCCAGCGCGCGATGATCGCGCTGGCGCTGGCCTGCAAGCCGCAGCTCCTGCTGGCCGACGAGCCGACCACCGCGCTCGACGCGACCGTGCAGATCCAGATTTTGCTGCTGCTGCGCGAGCTGCAGCGTGACCTGGGCCTGTCGGTGATCTTCGTGACGCACGATATCGGCGCGGCCGTCGAGGTGGCCGACCGCATCGCCGTGATGTACGCGGGCCGCATTGTCGAAGAAGGCACGGCGCGCGAGCTGATCCGCTCACCGCGCCATCCCTACACGATCGCGCTGCTCAAGAGCCGGGCGCACGGCACGCTGGCACGCGGCACCCGGCTGGAAACCATAGGCGGCGCGCCGCCCGACCTGTCGGCGCTGCCGCCCGGCTGTGCCTTTGCCGAGCGCTGCGCACTGGCCACTGAGGCCTGCCGCGCCGCGCAGCCGCCGGTGGTCGAGCTGGCGCCGAACCACCGTGCACGCTGCATTCATACCGATGCCGCCGCGGCGATTGCGCCCACCCTGGTTGCCTGATCACCGCCTTCACGTTATGCCCCTGCACGACCCCGCCCACGCCTTCGTTCCCTATCCCGACGCTCCGGTGCCGCGCGCTGCCACCGGCCCGCTGTCGGATTTCAGCTTCGGCGTGAAGGACCTGTTCGATGTGGCGGGCTATCCCACAGGTGGCGGCAGCCCTTTTGTGCTGGCGATGTCCGGCATCAAGACGCGTACCGCGCCCACCGTGCAGCGGCTGCTCGATGCAGGCGCGCGGTTTTCCGGCAAGACGGTCACGGATGAGCTGGCCTTTTCGATGAACGGCAATAACGCGCACTTCGGCGCCCCCATCAACGGCGCCGCCAAAGACCGCATCACCGGCGGCAGTTCATCAGGCTCGGCCTCGGCTGTGTCTTCGGGCCTGTGCGATTTCGCGCTGGGCACGGACACCGGCGGCTCCGTGCGGGCGCCGGCCAATCACTGCGGGCTGTATGGGCTGCGCCCAACGCATGGCCGCATCAGCCTGGAGGGCGCGTTGGACCTGGCGCCCAGCCTGGACACCTGCGGCTGGTTCGCGCGGGATATTCACACCTTCGCACGGGTGGCCGACGTGTTGCTTGGCCCCGATGCCGCTGCACTGCCAGGTCGCTTGCGGCTGCTGCATCCTGAAGACGTGTGGTCGCTGGCCGTGCCGGCGGCGGCCGCAGCGTTGCAGGGCGCTGCCGAGCGGGTGCTGGCCGTGCTCGGCACTGCGCAGGGCACCACCGTGGCGCTGGAGTCCTTCGATGCGATGTACTGGAATTTCCGGTACGTACAGGCGCACGAGGCCTGGCTGACCGACGGGCCGCTGATTGAGCGCTACGCGCCGCCGCTGGGGCCGGGCGTGGCCGAGCGCTTTGCCTGGTCGCGTGATGTGACGGATGCGCAGGTCAGCGCGGGCCGTGCTTTTCGCGCGGCCTTTCGCAGCCACCTGGCCGCGCTGCTTGGCAGCGACGGCGTATTGCTGATGCCGACCATGCCCGACATTGCGCCGTTGCGCAGCGAAGGCGAGGCCGGGCTGGAGGACTACCGCAACCGCGCCATCCGGCTGCTGTGCATCGCCGGCTTGAGCGGTTTTCCGCAGCTGTCGATGCCTCTGGCCCAGCGTGAGGGCGCCCCACTGGGCCTGTCGCTGCTCGGGCCGGCGGGCTCGGACCGGGCGCTGGTGGCACTGGCGCAGCGCATTGCGGCTTGATGCCGAATATTTTTGATTTTCTTAAGAAGAATCAGCCCCCAGATCATGTAGAACATGCGCGACCAGCTATTGAGTTGATAGCTAAAGGGCGCCTTCAGTCTGTCTCGACGGCCTGAATCTCTGCCTGAATCTTTTCTATGCGCGGGTTGATGGCAGGGCCGTCGATCTGCAGTTCGGCAAGGGTGATCGGGAGCCTGAAGCGGCGCGGACCGGCACTGCCGGGGTTCACGAACAACACGCCTTCGCGCTCCTCGATCAGGGGCTGGTGCGAATGGCCCGACACGACCACCTGCACACCCGCTGCGGCCGGGTCGATGTCCAGCTCTGCAAGATCGTGGATCACATGGATCGTGACTTCGCCGATGTTCAGCCATGTCGAGACGGGCAGGGCGTCGGCCCAGGCGCCCCGGTCATTGTTGCCGCGCACCGCCGTCACCGGCGCCAGCGTTGCCAGCGCTTCGAGGACGCCCGGCTCGCAGATATCCCCGGCATGGATGATGTGATCGCATCCGCGCAGGAACGCGAGGGCTTCCGGCCTCAGGAGGCCATGGGTGTCGGAGATCAATCCAATGCGAACCACAGGCCGGGTTCCTTCAGGCAGTTGCGTAGTTCATGCAGCTTATGCAGTTCAAGCGGTTCATGCAAGCGCTGCAACCGTCACGGGTTGTTGCAGCCGGCAGGTGCCACAGTCGACGGCTGCCGCGGCGCGCTCAAGCACCACAAAATCGCCTGCGTCTACCGCCAGCAAGGCGTGGTGCCAGGTGCCGGGCGCAAGCGCCACGCCCTGGCAGCCGTCGGTGATGAAGGCGGCCAGCGTATCGCCAGAAGGCGGCGCGCCGGCCGGCGCCACCACGATGACAAAGCGGCGCTCGCCCAGTGGCACAAAAGTCTGGCTGCCCAGCGCATGGCACTCCATTTCATCGACTGCATGGGGAAAGCGCCGCGCCTGTGCGCGAAATATCGCCAGCATCGGCCGCCCTCCGTCTGCATCAAGCTGCAGGTCGCCGATCAGGTCGAAGCGCTCGGATGTCCCGCCGTTAATGGCGTGGCCTTCGGCGCCGGCCGGCACCTGCACCACGGTGCCGTAGGGCGCAAATGCGTCTGGCGTCAGCGGCTGCGGCGCGAGTACCTTCATGCTGCGGCCACACCCGCCTGGTCGAGCATCGCGTGCAGCAGCACGTTGGCGCCGGCTGCCAGGTGTTCCGGCTTGGCGTCTTCGATCTCGTTGTGCGAGATGCCGTCTTTGCAGGGGACAAAAATCATGGCGGCCGGCGCGGTGCGGGCGACGTACACGGCGTCGTGGCCGGCACCGCTCACGATGTCCAGGTGGGCCAGGCCCATGCGCTTCGCGCCTTCGCGCACGGCAGCCACCAGCGGCTCGGCGAAGCGTGCCGGCGGGTAGTACACGGTCTGCTCAATCCCGACCGTGAGGCCGCCTGACTGGCTGAGTGCGGCGCAGGCATGGCGCAAGCGCCCGTCCATGCGGCTCAGGCCTTCGTCGTTGCCGTGGCGGAAGTCCACAGTGAAGGTCACGCGGCCCGGGATCACATTGCGCGAATTGGGATGCACCTGCACATAGCCCACGGTGCCGCGGCCGTCAGGCTGTTCGTCCAATGCGATGCTGCGCACGGCCTGCATGAGGCCGGTGGCGCCCTGCAGGGCATCGCGCCGCAATGTCATCGGGGTGGGGCCGGCATGCGCTTCCTGGCCGGTGACCACCACGTCATACCAGCGCTGGCCAAGCGCACCGGTGACCACACCCAGCGGAATGTCGGCATCTTCGAGCACCGGTCCCTGTTCGATGTGGGCCTCAAAATAGGCGCCGAAGCGCGGTGCACCGTCGTTCACCGCAGCGGGCGCCGTGCCGTCAAACCCGATGGCCTGGAGTGCCTCGCCGACGCGGATACCGTCGCGGTCGGCGGCCTCAAGCGCTGACTGCAGGGTGAAAGCGCCGGCGTAGACACCCGAGCCCATCATCACCGGCACGAAACGCGAGCCTTCCTCGTTGGTCCAGACGCAGACTTCCAGCGGCGCGACGGTGCGTATGCCCGCGTCGTTGAGCGTGCGCAGTACTTCCAGCCCGGCCAGTACACCGTAGTTCCCGTCGAACTTGCCGCCGGTAGGCTGGGTGTCGATATGGCTGCCGGTGGCAACGGCAGGAAGCGAAGGGTCCTGCCCCTCGCGGCGCGCGAACAGGTTGCCGATGGCATCCACGCGCAGCGTGCAGCCTGCTTCGGTTGCCCAGCGCACGAAGAGCGCGCGCCCCTGGCGGTCAAGCTCGGTCAGGGCCAGCCGGCATACACCGCCTTTTTCTGTCGCCCCCACGGCAGCGAGATCCATGAGTGAGGCCCAGAGGCGCTGCGGGTCAATCCGCAGGTCGTGATCCGGGCCGGCCGGCGGGGCTGGCGTGTGTGGGGATGTGATGGCAGTGTCCATGGAAGTGAGTCAGCAGAAAGCATGCCAGTCATCCACGATGCGCCGGCGCAAGCGGCCGGCTGCCTGCCTGCTGTGGAAACGGGGGGAACAAGCTTCCAAAACACTCCGAAAAACTCCGAAGAAGCCACTCGAAAACCCCGAAAAAACCGATGATCGGCCTGGTCACTCCCGGCTTTCTACAATAGGGGGCTGATCCTCCCTTTACAAACCGTTGCCGGCTGCCCGCCTGGCCCCGAAAGCCCTATGTCCACCGTGGAATCCCCCGAAGCAACCCTTGTCCAGCAAGGCTCGTTCCTGACCCTGCACTACCGCATGGCCGGGCCCTCCGTGGACGGCAAACCGGGCGCGGACATCATCAACACCTTTGACGGCAAGCCCGCCACCCTGAGCCTGGGTACGGGCGAGCTCTCTCCGGCCATTGAGCAGCGGCTGATTGGCCTGCCCGAAGGCACGCGCACAACGTTTGAGTTGCCCGCAGGCGTTGCGTTTGGCGACCGCAACCCGGAGCTGGTGCAGTGGGTGGCGCGCAAGCTGCTCAATGAGCTGGGCGACCCGGATGAACAATACAAGGTCGGCGATGTGGTGCAGTTCCCCACGCCGGATGGCGCGGGGCAGTACGCGGGCGCGGTGCAGCAGGTCAAAGAGGGCGGCGACGCGGTGCAGTTCGACTTCAACCATCCGCTGGCAGGCCAGCCGGTGGTGTTTGAAGTGCAAGTGATTGGGGTGTTATGACTGAATCCAGATTGCTTCCCCAGGAAATCCTTCTCGCGGAACCGAGGGGTTTCTGCGCCGGCGTCGACCGTGCCATTGAGATCGTCGAGCGGGCGTTGACGAAATTCGGCAGGCCGATTTACGTGCGCCACGAGATCGTGCACAACACCTATGTCGTCAACGACCTCAAGGAAAAAGGCGCCATCTTCATTGAAGAGCTAAGCGATGTGCCCCCCGGCGCTACGCTGGTGTTCAGCGCGCACGGCGTGAGCCAGGCCATCCAGAAAGAGGCCGAGCGCCGCGGCTTCCAGATTTTTGACGCCACCTGCCCGCTGGTGACCAAGGTACATGTGGAAGTGGCCAAGCTGCACAAAGAGGGCTACGAGTTCATCATGATCGGCCACAAGGGCCACCCCGAGGTCGAAGGCACCATGGGCCAGCTCGACAGCGGCATCCACCTGGTGGAAGACGTGGCCGACGTGTGGCGCATCAGCCCTGCCCAGACCGAACGCCTGGCAGTCGTCACGCAGACCACGCTGAGCGTGGACGACGCGGCCGAGATCAGTGCGGCGGTAAAGGCGCGCTTTCCGCAAGTGCGCGAACCCAAACACCAGGATATTTGCTACGCCACGCAGAACCGGCAGGACGCCGTCAAGGTGCTGAGCCCGCAGGTGGACATCCTCATCGTGGTCGGCAGCCCGACCAGCTCCAACAGCAACCGCCTGCGCGAGCTGGCCGCCAAGCTGGGCACCGAGGCCTATATGGTGGACGACGCCAGCGAGCTGAAGGAGTCGTGGTTTGAGGGCAAGGGCCGGGTCGGCCTCACGGCAGGTGCTTCGGCGCCCGAAATTCTCGTCAAGCAGGTGATAGACCGCATCAAGGCGCTGGGCGCTGTGTCGGTGCGCAAGATGGAAGGCATTGAGGAGACCATCAAGTTCCCGCTGCCCAAGGGCCTGAAGCTCGATGCGCAGGGCCAGATGCTGGAAGTCAATGACAGCCAGCTGCATCAGCTCTGACCTGATTTCTTCTTTTTTCCATATGACCAATCGCTATCAAATTGAGAGCTGCTTGCGCAAGTTCGAAGCGGGCTACAGCCACTTTATTCATAAAACACCGCTGTGGAAGCTGCCTGGCAAGGCGCTGGGCGTGGAATGCGCTGAGGTCTGGCTCAAGCTCGAACACCTGCAAACCGGCGGCAGCTTCAAGGCGCGCGGCATGCTCAACCGCCTGCTGTCCAATCCCATTCCGGCCAGCGGCGTGATCGTGGCTTCCGGCGGCAACGCGGGCATTGCCACAGCCGCCGCGGCCCGCGAGTTGGGCGTGCGCTGCGAAGTCTTTGTGCCTGAAGTGTCGACCCCCGCCAAGCGCGCCAAGCTGGCCGCGCTGGGTGCCGAGGTGGTGGTGACGGGAGCGGCGTACGCCGACGCGCTGAAAGCCTGCCTGGCGCGCCAGCAGGAAACCGGCGCGCTGCTGACACATGCCTATGACCAGCCCGAAGTACTTGCCGGCGCTGGCACGATGGCCGCAGAGATCGAGCAGCAGGGCGGTGTGCCCGACTCCGTGCTCGTCAGCGTGGGTGGCGGCGGCCTGATTGGCGGTGTGGCCAGCTGGTTTGAGCAGCGCAGCCGTGTGGTGGCGCTGGAGCCTGAGCTGGCGCCCACTTTGTACAAAGCCCGTGAGGCTGGTGAGCCGGTGGACGTGGCCGTTGGCGGCATCGCCGCCGACTCACTGGGCGCCAAACGCATCGGCAGCCTGGCCTGGGATGCCACGCAGGCCCATGTGCGTGATGCGCTGCTGCTGACCGACGAATCGATACGCGCCGCGCAGCTGTGGCTCTGGAAAGAACTGAAGCTGGCCGTCGAGCCCGCGGCGGCCCTGCCGCTGGCCGCGCTGCAAAGCGGCCGCTACCGCCCGCGCGCCGACGAAAAAGTCTGCCTCATCATCTGCGGTGCCAATCTGGACCCGGCCAGCCTGAACTGAGCTGAACGGGCTCTGGTGATCGCAGCTGCACAAAATACAATGGCCCCATGCTAGATATCAACCTGCTTCGCAAAGACCTGCCGTCGGCCATCGCCCGGCTGGAGACCCGTAAAACCCCGCAAGCCTTCCTGAACGTGGAAGCCTTCCAGGCGCTGGAGGCCGAACGCAAGGCCCTGCAGATTCGCACCGAAGAGTTGCAGAACCAGCGCAACACGCTGTCCAAGCAGATCGGCCAGCTCAAGTCCAAGGGTGAAGACGCCAGCGCCATCATGGCGCAGGTGAGTGCTTCCAGGGCCGAGCTCGAATCGTCCGCCGCGCGGCTGGATCAGATCCAGACCGACATGCAAGCCCTGCTGCTGGCTGTGCCAAACCTGCCGCATGAAAGCGTGCCGCAGGGCGCGGGCGAAGCCGGCAATGTCGAGGTGCGCAAATGGGCCCCGATCGAAGGCCTGGGCGGCGAGCCGCCGGCTTTCGCGTTTGAAGTGAAAGACCATGTCGATGTGGGTCAGCCCCTGGGGCTGGACTTTGAACTCGGCACCAAGCTGACCGGTTCGCGTTTTACCGTGATGAAAGGTCCGCTGGCGCGCCTGCATCGCGCGCTTGCGCAGTTCATGCTCGACGTGCAAACCGCCGAGCATGGTTACACCGAGTGCTACACGCCCTACATCGTCAACGGCGATTCGCTGCGCGGCACCGGCCAGTTGCCCAAGTTTGAAGAAGACCTGTTTGCCGCCAAGAAAGGCGGGCAGGAGGGCGCAGCCGAAGCCGAAAGCACCGCGCTGTACCTGATCCCCACGTCGGAGGTGCCGCTGACCAACTTCGTGCGCGATGAAATCGTCGCCGAAGCTGACTTGCCGCTTCAGTACACCGCGCACACGCCGTGCTTCAGGTCCGAAGCCGGAAGCTACGGCCGCGACACCCGCGGCATGATCCGCCAACACCAGTTCGACAAGGTCGAAATGGTGCAGATCACCCACCCCGACAAAAGCTACGAAGCGCTTGAAGCCATGACGGGCCACGCCGAAGCCATTTTGCAAAAGCTCGGCCTACCGTATCGCGTCATGCTGCTGTGCACCGGCGACATGGGCTTTGGCGCCGCCAAGACCTATGACCTGGAAGTGTGGCTCCCCGCACAAAACACCTACCGCGAAATCAGCTCGGTCTCCAACTGCGAAGCCTTCCAGGCCCGCCGCCTGCAGGCCCGCTTCAAGAACGCGCAAGGCAAGAACGAGTTTGTGCACACCCTCAATGGCTCCGGCCTGGCCGTAGGCCGCACCCTGGTTGCCGTGCTGGAGAACTACCAGCTCGCTGATGGCTCAGTCACCGTGCCGGAAGTGCTGCAACCGTACATGGGCGGCATCAAGGTGCTGGCTCCAGCCGCAAAGTAGGCCGGCTACAGCTGTTAGAATCCGTTTTCCACACTGGAGAGGTGGCAGAGTGGCCGAATGTACCTGACTCGAAATCAGGCGTACCGCAAGGTACCGTGGGTTCGAATCCCACCCTCTCCGCCAGATACGCAAGGCCCTTAAAAATCTTTGATTGTTAAGGGTTTTTTCGTTTCTGAGGCTTGCGTTTCACCCCATGTTTTCACCCCATATAAGGGAAAGTAGCCGCGCGAATAATTATGGTCCAGCTAGACTCGCCCCAAGGCATGCTCTTTAACTACGATCGTTTACGCGCATGCGCTAGTTCGTATGTCTACCTGTTGAATTCCATCGAAATCTGACCCACTTAGCGCAGTAATTTCCATCCAAAACTGACCCACGTAGGCACTACCCTGCTTGTTTTAAAAGCAGGAGAAATTAGGAGTGATAGACGTGGCGACATTGAATGTCATCAGGCGTTGGGCATTGCGAGATCAGATGTCCATCCGCGAGATCTCAAGGCGTACAGGCCTGGCTCGCAACACAATAAAGAAGCACCTGCGATCGGAAGAGAGCGAGCCCAACTATCCAAGGCGGGCCAGCGCCAGCAAGCGCTATCCCTACGCCGAGAAGCTGGCCACCTGGCTAGTCATCGAGGCAACAAAATCGCGGAAACAGCGGCGCACTTTGAGGCAGATCCACACAGACTCAGCCCAAAAAGGAGAAAACCAAGAACTTATCCACATCGTGAGCACCTTCTGCTCACAAAGAGTGTGGGTCAATATTCGATGGAAAACTCGGGTCAGACTTCAGTGCAATTCAACACTCTTGGCATCACGGGCCTTCTTGTTTATGGCGGAGGCGTGTTTGCACAAATAATTGAAGGCCCGGAGCAAGCGGTGCTTCAGAAGTATGTGAGCATCGCTACCGACAAGCGGCACCACAATTGCCGAATCGTCTATATCACGACGACAAGGGAACGTATTTTCAAAGGCATTTCCATGGCGGCGCTTGAAGCGCTTCCCATGGAGCTCGAGCACATTGCCGAACTGGATGCGCACCGAACAGACGCCATACCGGCGGACGCGTTTACGGACCTCATGCATGTGTTCTTTTCGAGAATGCAGGCGGTTCCCTGATTTGCGCGGAGAGGAACAGGCCGTGAAGAAAACCCGACTCTGCCGGGCCGCGCTTCTAACTTCTAACGCAAGCGCTACCCCCATGGACATTAAAAATTCTTAACAATTTCCAGCTTGCTGCCCTATTGACGTTTCCAGGAAAGTTCACGCCCGATCCGTGTTTTCTTAACTGCCCAAGAGGGCGTATGGCTAACTCCAGAATTATGGAAACGCTACGCGCCGCTGTGAGAGTTGAGCAGCATGAAGAGCTCGAGCGCACGCGGCGTTATATGGCGTTTATGCAAAAGATGGCGGCCTTTCAAAAGGGAGTTGGACCTGCGCCGACTCCCGAGGCATTTCAGCGGTGGTGCGAGGATGTTGAGAATCGCCTCGCGTTTCGCAGAATGGAGGCCGGGATACATGACCAGTCGGCAGAAGCCTGGGATGGCTCCCGATACTGACGGCTAAACCTCAGCTCGCAATCATTGCTGGCAGGTGTCCTTGCTGCGATGAAAATAACTGCGGATCTCGTCGGGTTCGCTGCCTACCGCATAGACCGCCACGCGCAATTCATACTCTGTGCATTTCAACTCGGAGCACCACGACTCCACGACGCGCGGATTAGTCAGGCTGATGCGGTTGGTCGTGCTGTCTGCGTCAGGAAATTTTTGTGACATGACGTACCCTCTTCAAATGGGACATTTCATGGAGGCCCACTGAAGCGTAGCAGTGCGGACCTGTAGTAAGTAATTGGTGCAAAAAATCACGCCATATTGCACCGACCACGCTTTACCTGTGCACTTTCCTATATTTCGATGAACATCACATCCTTCAATTAGAGGAGATGTTTGCAGGAACACATGTCACTATATGTGACAAGGCCGGCGCCATGAAACCGTTCCATGCGCTCATGCTGCTGTGGGTTGATGGATTTGCTGCTGCTCACGTTGGCGGCACGGATGCGCAGTGCTGGTGACTGTCACTGCCGCTGCGCCCAGGAGGAGCGGCTGCCGCAACGGCGTCGGTGGCCCCCTCAGGGCAGCACCGGCGAAGGATGGAAGGCCTTCCAGGCTACGGTTACGCTTTCAGGCGGTCACCGCTGTTTAATGGGCTGGTCATCGCCTGCACAAATTCAACGCACATCATCCTGATGGGATGAACTTCGGCTTCCGTCACGCTGGCTTTGGCCATTGCCGCTTTCTCGATGTCTTCGTTTTCCAGTTCTACAAAGACGTTTTCACCGTCGTGGGTACGTAGATGAACGCGTAACTTGATTCCGGTGCTGGATAGCAGCATGTGATTCCTTTGTGATCGGGTTGACTGGATGTCGTGTCGGTGTGGATGAGGTGGCCGCCGTAGCGCGGCACCGGCCATTCGTCTTTCGATGAATTCATTTCTGGCTGCCTGCCAGTCAACCCATCGGCGGATGGGCCAATCGGACCATTTGGTCACCGCGAGGGTGGCAGGTTCCTGGTCAGGCTCAAGGCCGGGCAAAGTTTGGCAATCCGGGGTGACGCTGTAGCTCAGCCGGCTGGTCTGGTGGCGGCTTTCCACAAAGCCGCCCGCTTCCAGCATGTCCATGGCTTGCTGGATATCGTTGGGTTCATACGTGGGTTTCCAGTGAGGATGAAGCGAGGCCAGCGTCCACCAGCCACCGGTGGCGCGCAACCGCAACCACAGGGCACGTACATCGTGGGTGATAAGGTCGCCCATGATTGGTCGCGATCTCGCTCAGGCGCTCTGATGATGTTTACGGTTGGGAGTACGGAGGTCCATCCGTGAGAGCGTTGTTGGCGGTCAGCTCATGTGCCAGTTTGCGCTGAGCCTGATTGCGCTGGTGCGGCATGGTGACCGTGATCTTGCGCGTCTGCTGAAAGGCCAGCGCCCGGCTGGCGGGATTGAGGTAACGCGACGGCCAGAGATCCTCGGGCCTTTTGTCGAGGGCGCGTGCCACGAGCTGCTCGGCCGCCAGCCAGGGGCTGGTCAGCACGCGTTGTATGTGGCTGTAACCGTTTTCCATGGCAATTTTTCGAAGACTGGTACCGCGTTTGCGGAGGGCAGCAATGACATCGGCGGGGTGCATATCTTCCTGTGCGGGTGTCGATTTAATTGTGCTCATATCTAATATTCTGAGCACAAAACAAGCCAAGTCAAACATTTTTTTCTGCCTGTTTCAATTTGTGCTACTTTTATTGTATTTTTTACCAATTAAATGAGTGTTATGTTTGCTCATTTTGTGCTTGGGGGAACAAAATAGTGTTCATGAACACAAAAGAAGCAGCGTCAGGGGTGGGGGGGTCTGGCTCATCTGGCAAGCTCCAGCACTATTCCTTTACCGCCGCAGCGCCGGTCAAGGCAGAAGAGCCCGTTGCGTGGTACCTGCATGAGGCCGCAGCAGCCGTCGACAAGGCGAGTGCCAGGTCTGTGCGAACCGAAGCCAGGTCGGTTTTCATGCGCCAGTTTGGCCAGCGCTGCCGCATGGCCCGGGGCACAAGGGAAATCAATGAGGTTGCGGCCACGGTCGGGGTTCACCGCAACACCATCTGGAACATAGAGCGTGGCGACAGCCTGCCGGATGCGTTCGAGCTGGAAGTACTCGCCAGGGAATACCGGTTGACGCCCGGGCAGCTACTGGGCCGGGAAGCTCCAGACGAAACCCGGGCTGCTGCGGCAGTGGCGCGCGACGTGCGCGCGGTCGAGACCGGCACGTTTGTCTATGCGCCCCTGTTTGACCTCCGCGCTTCGCCGGGCCGGGACGTATTCAACGACCTTGGGTCGGTCGTGGCGATGCGTCCCTTTGATGTGCAGTTCATCCGGTATGACCTGGGCATTGACCATAACGACATTGTCATGTCCACGGTGGCGGGCGCCTCCATGGAGCCGTGGCTGCATTCCAGGGACGCAGTGCTGACTGACTTGCGGGATCGCGATGCCCTGACAGAGGGCGTGCACATGGTACGGCTTGACGGCGCCTTGCTGGTCAAAAAACTGCAGCGCCTGCCCGGGAAGATATTGCGCGTCAGCAGCTACAACCCGGCGTATGAACCGTTTGACATCCAGGGCTACGAAAGTACAGACCGGGATTTTTCCGTGCTTGGCCGCGTGCGTTGGGCCGGCGTGACTTTTAACTGAGCGTAAGTCCCTAGACCGCAACGCAACAGGCGTGCGCCGCGGATGGCATTGCGGCCCCGGATGCGACGTAAACTCGCATTCCATGGACCACCCCACAGCGATCCGGCCTATCCAGGGCGCGCCAGATATCTCGCGCGAGGATTGGGTGGAAATGCGGTTGATCCATATCTTCATGCGGTATGCCCGCCCGGCCCTGCATTCCGCACTGGTCCTGATCGTGTCCATGGTGGTGATTCTTTACCGCCATGTAGACCTGCTCAGTCTGGGCATCTGGGCAACGGCGGCGACGCTGGTGACCCTGGTGCGGTACCGCGTCATCGGCATTTACCAGCGTTCGCTGCTGGGCGTCAGCGGCCCTGCGTTGCGCGCATTCATGGCGCGCTACACGTGGACGTGGCCCATGAGTGCCATGGTCTGGGGGGCGTCGATGTTTGTGTACTTCCTCAAAGCGCCCGTGTATGACCAGTTCCTCGGCATGATCGTCCTGGTCGGAATGGCCGGGTTTGCGGTGGGCACCTTTTCCTCCTGGCTCCCCTGCTTCAAAGGCTATGTGAACGGCCTGGGCATTTCCACCCTGACGGTATTTTTCTACCAGCTGATGCTGGAAAGAGGAATTTCTTCCACGTTCAATACCTGGGGTATGGTGGTGCTGATCGTGATTTACTGGGTGGTCATTCGCGTGTCGGGCCAGCGCTTTCACCAGGTGCAGCGTGCCAACCTCGAACTGCAGTACGACAACTCCGAACTGATCAGATCGTTGACTGAAAAAAGCCGTGCCGCCCTTGAGGCCATCGAGATCAAGAACCGTTTTATCGCCAGCGCCGCGCATGACCTGCGTCAGCCGGTGCATGCCCTGGACCTGTACGCCGGCTGGCTGGCTGCCGAGCCAGAATTCGTAGCGCAGATAGCACCCAAGATCGTCCGGTCCACCAAGGCGGTCAACGACCTGTTCAACTCCCTCTTCGACCTGGCGGGGCTGGAGTCCAGCCCACTGCGGGTCAACCTGCAGGCCGTAGACCTGGCGGGGCTGGTGCAGGATCTGGAGGCGCAATACGCGCCCTTCGCGCGGGAGCGAAACCTGCGCCTCAGGATTCGCCCTGCGGCGGGGCAGGTAAGGTCCGACCCCGTGCTGCTTCAGCGGCTGGTCGGCAACCTGTTGTCGAACGCACTGCGCAACACGCATCGAGGCGGTGTGCTGCTGGCTGTGCGCCGGCGGCGCGGGGTGCCATGCATCGAGATATGGGACACCGGTGTGGGCATCGCGAAAGAGCACCAGAAGGCGATCTTTCAGGAGTTCTACCGGATTCCCCTGCAGGGTACCGAAGAAGGTTTTGGGTTGGGCCTGGCCATCGTTTCGCGCCTGAGTGAGGCGCTGGGGCATCCTGTGAGGCTTGCCTCCAGGAGCGGGCGTGGCAGCGTCTTCTGGGTGGAGTTGCGCACGCCGGGCCAGTGACCCGGCCCAGTGTTACCCGGCCCAGTGTTGCCCGGTGTTGCTAGAGCAAGCCCTGGGTGCGCGCCAGGTGGCTGGCCTGCGAGCGGCTCTTGACATTCAGGCGCCGGAACAGCCGCCACAAATGCACTTTCACCGTGTGCTCGCTGATCTGCAGCTCTTCGGCGATGTCGCGATTGCTCATGCCCTTGTCGAGCATGACCAGCAACTGCTTTTGCCGCTTGGACAGTTTTTCCGTTGGGGTGGATGGCTCCGGGTCGAGTTCTTCACTCAGGAAGACGCGCAGGACGTTCGATATCTCGGTGGCCCCCGCAGACTTCTGGATGTAGGCATCGGCACCTGCCTCGATGGACAAGTCCTCGTAGTCCTGGGCCGGCGCGGCCGACAGCACTACCAGCGGCACATTGGGGAATTGGTGTTTGAGCTCACGCACGCCCGAAACACCATTGGTGTCAGGCAACCTCAAGTCGAGGCAGATGAGTTCGGGGACACCGTGTTGCTGCACGGCAGGCATTACCGCGGCGAGCCGGTCCAGCTCGGTCACAGTGGCTTTGCTGCTAAGGCGGCGAATCAACATGACAACCGCTTCGCGCATCAGCGGATGGTCATCTATTACAAAAATACTCATTAGTTCACGTCTGAAGTATCGTTCCTGTCAGCTATCGAGCATAACTGGTGAATGTCAACTTTGGGGCACTAATAAACTTGAAATTGCGGTATTTTTTCAGGGTGGTAATACCCTAAAACAACAATGAATAAGTCTTTCGTACCAATGTGATTCTGTCGAAGGCCGCCGCGCATGATCAAAGCCCCTGGCCCAAATTGCTTAATACCGCAACTCAGGGAGTTACAGGTGCAAAGAAACGTAGCGCTGTTTCCACCTCGGCTGCCTCGATACCGGGCAAGATTTGAAGCTTATCTTGCAGTGCAGCAAGCGCACCGGCCCCTTCGTTCTGCAGGGTGGAAATTATCAGCGCGGCTTCACGGGGAGATTCAAAGCCATGGCTCTGCAGCAGCACCTTGGCATCGGCATCCTGCAGCTTGAAATAGAACTGGCCGTCCTTCTCACGGTATTGCTTGAAGGCCGGAGCAACACTTTTGACTGACTTCCCTCTCGACGTGCCAGCCGGCTTTATCGCGAGGTTGCGCAAACCAACGGCGCGACGCAACTCGCCCATGAAAGGCGTGGCCTCCGCGCGCGCCTTCTGCGCACCCGCCTGCAAGGTCGCCTCGATCTTTGCCGGATCGCTGATGAGGTCGTGGTATCGCTCGCGCATGGGCACTACTTCACGGTCAATGCGCTCGAACAGCAGCTGTTTGGCATCGCCCCAGGCAATGCCTTCGGCATAGGCCTTGCGCAGGGCCTGGGTTTCGTCCGCGCTCGCAAAGGCCTGGTAAATCTGGAACAGCGCCGAGCCCTCGACTTCCTTGGGTTCGCCCGGTGCGCGTGAATCGGTGAGGATGCCGGCGATCAGCTTGCGCATCTGCTCGCGCGGGATGAACAGCGGAATCGTGTTGTCGTAGCTCTTGCTCATCTTGCGTCCATCCAGCCCGGGCAGCAGCGCGACTGATTCCTCCACCATCGCTTCGGGCAGCACCAGGTGCTCACCGTACAGGTGGTTGTAGCGCTGCGCCATGTCGCGCGCCATTTCGATGTGCTGGATCTGGTCGCGCCCCACCGGCACCTTGTGCGTCTTGAACAGCAGGATGTCCGCGCCCATCAGCACCGGGTACATGAAGAGGCCGGCGGTGACGTCAGCGTCAGGGTCGTTGCCGGCCGCCTCGTTCTTGTCGACAGAGGCCTTGTAGGCATGGGCACGGTTGAGCACGCCCTTGCCCGTGACGCAGGTCAGCAGCCAGGTGAGCTCAGGGATTTCCGGGATATCGGACTGGCGATAGAACGTCACGCGCTCCGGGTCCAGCCCGGCGGCCAGCCAGCTCGCCGCGATCTCGAGTGTGGACTGCTGGATGCGCGCGGGTTCATCGCATTTGATCAGTGCGTGGTAGTCGGCCAGGAAGTAAAAGCTGCGGACATCGTCGCGAAAGCTGGCCTGGACCGACGGCCGGATCGAGCCGACATAGTTGCCCAGGTGGGGCGTACCGGTGGTGGTGATGCCGGTGAGGAAACGGGTAGTGGCGTTGCTTGTCATGAGAGTGTTGCCGGAGTTGACCTCATCAGAAGATCAACTTTAAAGGCGTAAGGACCAGATTGAGGAGGGAAAAAGACAGCGCCATCATGGGCTGCATCCAGAGAGGGCCAAATACCTTCAGGACAATGAGGCCCAGAACGATAAAAAAGCCAAAGGGTTCGATGCGTGCAAGGTACTGCCCATACTTCCACGGCAGTATGCCGACGGCAACGCGCCCGCCATCCAGGGGCGGCAGCGGGAACAGGTTCAGCACCGCAAGTGCCAGGTTGACCTGTATCCCCGCCGTGGCCATCTGTGAAAAGAAGTCTTCTGAGTTGCCGTTGATGTTGCGCAGGGTCAGAAACAGGACGCCCCAGAAAATGGCTTGTACAAAATTAATGCCGGGGCCGGCCAGTGCCACCCAGATCATGTTTCGCTTCGGATTGCGCAGATTGCCGAATTGCACCGGAACCGGTTTCGCGTAACCCAGGATAAACGGGCCGCCGGGGATGGCAAACGTCGTCAGGTACATCAAGGCCGGCATGAGGATGGTCCCCACCGGATCGATGTGCTTTACCGGATTGAGCGTGATACGGCCCAGCATCCAGGCCGTGTTGTCGCCGAAATAGCGCGCGACATAGCCGTGAGCTGCCTCATGCAGCGTAATTGCGAACAGCACCGGCAAGGCGTAGACCGCAATGGTTTGAATCAGGTTGGCGATATCCATGCCGCGATTGTCTCAGACGCCCTGGCGGCTCTGCCGCGCGGAAGGCTTAAAGGCCCAATGCCGCCAGCTCGCCCCGGCCCTGCCGCACCACGACAGGCTCGCCGCCGTCGCCCATGGCCGTCAGGTCGATCACCGTGGTCGGCTCCTGGTGGCAGGCGCCTGCATCGATCACGGCAGCCAGCTCATGCTCCAGCAGCTCGCGGATTTCGTGTGCGTCGTTCAACGGCACGGTGCCGTCCCGGGGGATCAGCGTGGTGGCCAGCAGCGGCGCGCCATGCAGCTCCAGCAGTGCCTGCAGCACCTTGTGTTCGGGCACGCGCAGCCCTATGGTCTTGCGCGACGGGTGGCTCACGCGGCGCGGCACTTCCTTGCTGGCTTCGAGGATGAAGGTGTAGGGCCCTGGCGTGGCGGCCTTGAGCAGCCGGAATTGTTTGTTGTCCACCCGCGCGTAGTTCGC
This sequence comes from Polaromonas sp. P5_D5, assembly GCF_054049435.1. Classification (NCBI taxonomy): domain Bacteria; kingdom Pseudomonadati; phylum Pseudomonadota; class Betaproteobacteria; order Burkholderiales; family Comamonadaceae; genus Polaromonas; species Polaromonas sp. P5_D5. The sequence continues at coordinate 1,149,593 of NZ_JBFUMJ010000001.1, read as the reverse complement.
CAGCTCGCTCAGGTCGCGGCAGAGCAGGGTGAGGTGATGCTTGTCGTCGACGCCGCGAATACGGCGCAGGCTGTCGGCCGCGGTCTTGTCGTCAAGGTGGCATACCAGCGCATAGCTGGAGTCGGTTGGCACGGCCACAATGCCGCCGCGTTCAAGCAGCGCCACCGCCTGCTTGAGCAGGCGGGTGTGCGGGTTTTCGGGGTGAACTTCAAAAAACTGTGCCATACAGGTTTGCCGCCGGCTTGGGGTTCAGGATTCGGTGGGTTCAATGATGATGCGGCTCTCGCGTACCGCAAGCCAGGCGCCAGTGGCTCCGCACACGGTAATCATGGCAATGCCGAGCAGCGACCACTGATCCGGAACATGGGAAAAGATCAGCCATCCGCCCAGCATGGCAAAACCGATTTGGGCGTAAAGGAACGGCGTCAGGGTTGATGCAGTGGTGCGCGCATAGGCAAGAATCATCATGAAGTGCCCGACGGCTCCGAGGAAACCCATCAGGCACAGGCAGGCCCAAAGCACCCAGGAATCCAGCGAAGTCCAGACAAAGGGAAGGGCCAGCGAGGCGATGAGCGTGCCCACCCAGCCGGTGTAGAAGTGCATGGTCGCCGGGTCTTCGGTACGGGCCAGGCGGCTGGTCAAAATCTGGAACCAGGCATTGGACACCACCAGGCTCAGCGGTAGCAGCAGCGTCCAGTCAAAGCCGGAGCTTCCCGGCCGGATGATGATCAGCGCACCGGCAAAGCCTCCCAGGACCAGCCCCCAGCGCAACGCCGGTACGCGCTCACCCAGCTGTAGCGATGCCAGCAGGGTGATGACCAGCGGCGTGATCATGATGATGGCCGTGAACTCGCCCACGGGCATGTATTTGAGGCTGAAAAACGCCAACCCGCTGCTGGTCAGCAGCAGTACGCCGCGTAAAAGCTGGAACCTGGGATGCGCCGTTCGAAACAGCGTTCGCCCGCGCGCTGGAAGCATCACCACGGTCGTGGCCACGGCCTGGAACGCATAGCGAAACCACAGCGCCATCAGGATGGGCACGCTCAGCGATATCCGTTTGGTGGTGGTGTCCAGCGCGGCGAAGCAGGCCATGGCGGCTACCAGAAGCGCAATGCCGGTCAGGGCAGGAGAGGTTTTTCTCGCGGGGCCGGCCATCACTGGATGCGGTCCACCAGCAGCTCCCACACCGGTGTCAGTTCGCCAGGCAGGAATGGCAGGGTACCCAGGTCGGTGTGGCTTTCGTCGGGGCTGTGGAAGTCGCTGCCGCGCGAAGCGGCCAGGCCGAACTCTTTCGCCGTTTCGGCGTATTTGAGGTATTCCTGCGGCGTGTGGCTGCCGGTGACAACCTCCACGCCACGCCCGCCATGGGACTTGAACTCGGTGAACAAGGCGTATTCCTCGTTGGGGGTGAACTTGTAGCGGCCCGGGTGCGCAATCACGGCAATGCCCTTGGCCTCGGTGATCCAGGTGACGGCGTCGCGCAGGTTGGCCCAGCGGTGGGGCACATAGCCGGGCTTGCCTTCGGTCAGGTATTTGCGAAAGACCTCAGGTGTTTCGCGGCACACGCCGGATTCCACCAGGAAGCGGGCAAAGTGTGTGCGTGAAATGAGCTCGGGGTTGCCGACAAACTTCAATGCACCTTCGTAAGCACCCATGATGCCGACCTTGGCCAGCGAGTCCGACATCTCCATGGCTCGCTGTTCACGGCCGCCGCGCGTATTGCGCAGGCCTTGTTGCATCGCAGGGTCGTTGGCGTCGAAGCCCAGGCCAACAATGTGGACCGTTTGCCCCGCGAAGGTCACGGACACCTCGGTGCCCGTGAGGTAGTGCATGCCCTGCGCTTTGGCAGCGGCGGCGGCACGGTGCTGGCCGCCTATTTCGTCGTGGTCTGTCAGGGCCCAGAGTTCGACCCCGTTGGCCTTGGCCCGTTCAGCCAGTGCCTCCGGTGTCAGCGTGCCGTCTGACACCACAGAGTGGCAGTGCAGGTCGGCATTCAGGATGTTTTTGGGAGTCACTGAGCCATTTTAGGCTTTGCGGGGTATTGGTGCAGGCCGGGTGCAATCTCCCTGACCCCAGAAGGCTCGCTTTGCGCGTGCGCGCGATGCCCTTGCACTGAAGGCGGTTTTGAGATGTTTCAGGCCGCCAGACCAATATAGGCAAGCGCGATCAGCTATAAATTTAATAGCGTTCCCTGCCTCGCCTGATATGCGCCACTACGCTTGAAATGACCGGTTGCTATGAAATATATAGCTGCTTGCGCTCGTTCCTGTTGGGCTACAGCCTTAAAGCCCCAAAGCAGTGAGCTCCGGCGAGAGTTTCTCCCATGGCACGTCGAAGCCCGGCTGGCTGCGCTGCGGTGGCGGTGCATGGCTGCGCAGGGCCCAGTGGGCGCCGGCCAGCACGCTGTCGATCAGCGGCACGCTCACCCCGGGTTGCAGGGTCGCGGCCATGCCTGCCAGGCCTGCACCACCGAGAATGACGGCCTGCGCGCCCAGCTGGCGCACCGCGTCGCGGCAGGCCTGGGCGAGCAGGGTGCGCGCGGCGGCAGGGTCGGCCGCAAGCTGTGCACCGGTCGGCGCAACGGTGTGGATGCCGGCCAGCGAAGGCGCATGGCCCAGCGCCTGGGCCAGCCGCTGCAGCATCGGCCCCCAGCGCTCGCCCCCGGTGACGATGGCAAAGCGTCCGTGGCGCGCCGCCTCGATAAACGCCGCCTCGGCCAGGCCGGTGACCGGCACCGGGCTGCTTTCGCGCAACGCCAGCAGGCCTGGGTCGCCAAAGCAGCCGATGAGCACCGCGTCAGGTGTTTCTGGTGCGCCACCCGTTTCACCTGTGCCGGCCAGCGCAGCGGCCCAGGCGTCCAGCGTGGCGTGAGAGGCGACGGCGTAACTGGCTTCATCCGAGATATAGGGCGCGCCGAAGCGCGCGGTGACGGTGCGCACCTGCACGTGCAGCCCGGCGGCGGCTTGTACGTGGGTCTGCAGCAAGGCGCTGACCGAAGTCGACGTGTTTGGATTAATGACCAATAGCTTACGCATGGTTAAGAATTCACCCCTGTCCAGGCTCACTGCGTGTAGCCTGTTCCCCCCTCAAGGGGGCGGTGAAATAGGTACACCCCTGTCCAAGCTCACTTCGTGTAGCTTGTTCCCCCCTCAAGGGGGCGGCGCCTGCGGTCTGGCGAAGCCAGTCCCGCGGCCCCTGCTGGTAGTCCCCGCTGAACCGGCTTTGCCGGGCCGCAAGCGGGCGGCCCCAATACGAGAGGAAAGGGGCAGCGCGCCGCAGGCTCGAAGTGAAAAGCGTGGGGGCCATCAACTAAACAGCGTGGACAGGTCGGGCGCATCATCCGCCGGCGGCGTGAACTGCAGCTGCGACTCCAGCCGCGTCAGGTGTTCGCGCATGTGGCGCGCGGCTTCCTGGACGTCGCGCAGGCGAATCGCGTCAAGCAGCTTGCGGTGCTCGCGGCAGCCGCAGGCGGCGGCTTCGTCGCGGCTGTCCTTGTGCGACGTGCTGTAGGTCATCAGGATGAGCGACGTGCGCGAGGTCAGCTCGCGCAGGATGCGGCCCAGCGTCTGGTGGCCCGCGCGTTCGGCGATCTGCAGGTGAAAGTCGCCCGACAGGCGGATCGCGCGGTGCATGTCGCCGGCCAGGCGCGCGGCTTCCTCGTCGTCGATGCAGCGTTTGAGCTGTTGCATGTCGGCCTCGCTCGCCTTGGCAATGAAGAGCTCCACCAGCGTGGGTTCAATCAGCCGGCGCACCTCGAAGACTTCGCGCGCCTCCTGCTCGGTGGGCTGGGCCACGGTGGCGCCGCGGTTGGGGATGAGGGTAACGACCTGTTCATTGGCCAGGCGCACCAGCACCGGGCGTATGCGCGTGCGCGACACGCCGAAGGCACCGGCCAGCTTGTCTTCGACCAGCTTGGTGCCCGGCGGCAGGCGGTGGTCCAGGATGGCCGAGATCACGCGCTCATACATTTCGCTGTCGGTCAGGGGGGTTGCCTGGGTTACGGGCGTTGCCTCGCTCATCGGGTGCCTTTCTTTTGCCGGCGGCCCAGCCACCAGGCCAGGCCCAGGGCCAGCGCCATGACCAGCAACGACACCACAGTGGTGACGGTACCCAGAGCATAAATGGACGGCGTGGTGACGGTGGTGGTCAGCCCCTGCAGCTCCAGCGGCAGGGTGTTCACGTCGCCGATAGCCTGCGAGGTGCGGGCGATTTCGTCCCAGCTCAGGGTAAAACCAAACATGCCGATGCCCACCACCGACGGTGCGATCAGCGGCAGCACCACATGCCGGAAACCCTGCCACGGCGTGGCGCCCAGGTCGCGCGCGGCTTCTTCATAAGCCGGGTTGAAGCGGTTGAAAATCGCAAACATGATCAAGAGGCCAAAGGGCAGTGTCCAGGTCAGGTGCGCACCCAGCGCCGAGGTGAACAAGCCCAGCGACGTGCCGTAGCTTTCCAGTGCATCGGCCATGCCGAAAGCCTCCAGCGCTTTCTTGACGCCGGTGTCGAGCAGGCGAAACTCCAGCCCAATGCCCAGCGACACGATGATGGACGGCATGATCAGGCTGGCCACCACCACAAAAAACAGCGTGTTGCCGCCCGCGAGCTTCTTGCGAAACGCCAGGCCGGCCAGCACCGACAGCACCACCGTGAAAGCCATCACGGCCAGGCCCAGGCCCAGCGAGCGCTTGAGCGCCGCGCCAATGTCCACCACGCCCAGCCCTTCGGCCAGCTTGTAAAACCAGTGCAGTGACACGCCCCGCAGCGGAAACGTCAGTCCCCCTTCAGGCCCCTGAAAACTCAGCACCACGATGACAAACATCGGGCCATACAGGAACAGCACAAACAGCGCAAAGAATGCGGCCAGGAACCAGAAGCCGGCGGTGCGTTTGTCGTTCATCACAGTTCCTTTCTGATGTCGACGAGGCGGGTCAACGCCCAGATGATCATCAGCACAATAGCCAGCAGGATCACCGCATTGGCCGCCGCCAGCGGAAACTGCAGGTAAGAAGTCTGCACCTGGATGATCTTGCCGATGGAGGCGATCTGCTGGCCGCCCATGACGCCGATGGTCACGAAGTCGCCCATCACGATGGTGATGACAAAAATCGAGCCGATGATGATGCCCGTGCGCGACAGCGGCACGATGACGTTCCACAGCGTTTGCCAGGCCGAGGCGCCGCTGTCGTTGGCCGCTTCGATCAGGCTGCGGTCAATGCGCATCATCGAATTGAAAATCGGCACGATCATGAACATGGTGTAGAGGTGCACAAACGCCAGCACCACCGAAAAATCCGAAAACAGCAACCACTCGACAGGCTGGTTCACGATGCCCAGGCCCGTCAGGCTCTGGTTCACCAGGCCATTGCGGCCCAGCAGCGGCACCCACGAGATCATGCGGATCACATTGGACGTCCAGAACGGGATCGTGCACAGCACAAACAACAGCGTCTGCACGCTTTGCGAGCGCACAAAAAAAGCCAGAAAGTACGACACCGAAAACCCGGTCACCAGCGTGATCAACCAGACCAGGAAACTGAACTTGAAGGTCGACAAATAGGTTTTGAAAGTGACGCACAGCTCCGAGGTGTTGCCGCAACCTTCAAAGATGGCGAAGTAATTCTTCAGCGTAAAGCCCGGCAGCAACTCATACTCATTGAAGTCCCAAAAGCTGACCATCAACACCAGCGCCAGCGGAACCAGAAAGAACACCACAAACACCGCCGTCAACGGCGTAGCCTGCCACCAGGCCGCAAGGCTGCGCCCCGGCGCCTTGACCGGAGCGGAATGCGCAGCAACAGCAGGAGCACTCATAAACATCCAAAAGTAAAAAAATGAGCTACCAAGGGCAAGCGAAGCGAAGCCCGTTCCAGGACACCGCGGAACCGGCTTTGCCGGGCCGCAAGTGTCGTCCCCTGCAAGGGGAGAGGACGCTACACGAAGTGAGCGTCAACAGGGGTGTGCCAATTTTTAGGCAGCGACGAACTCATTCCACTTCTGCACCATGTAATTGTTCTCGTCCATGACCGCATTCCAGCAGGCGATGCCGCCCATGCGCGCTTCATAACTGCCGCCGTCGCGCACCGCGCCGGTTTTGGCCAGTACATCGCCATTCGGGCTCTTGATGTCCTGCGAGGCCGGCTTGCCTTCCATCCAGTAGGCCCACTCGTAGGCTTCCATCTTGGCCTTGGCGGTTTCCAGCACGGCGCTGTAATAGCCCTGGCGGTTCAGATACGCGCCGGCCCAGCCGTCGAGGAACCAGTTGATGAACTCATAGGCACCGTCCAGCTTCTTGCCCGACAGCGTGGCGGGCAGGCCGAAGCCGGCGGCCCAAGCGCGGTAGCCTTCTTTGAGCGGCTGGAAGTTGCAGGCGATGCCCTTGGTGCGCACGGCCGTCACGGCGGGGCTCCACATCGACTGGATCACTACTTCGCCCGAGGCCATCAGGTTGACGGACTCATTGAAGTCTTTCCACAGCGCGCGGAACTGCCCGGCCTTCTTGGCTTCGATCAGGGTGGCGATCGTGAGGTCGATCTCCTTCTTGGTCATGTTGCCCTTGTCCGGGTACTTGTAGATGCCCTTGGCTTCCACCACCATGGCGGCGTCCATGATGCCGATCGACGGAATGTTCAGGATGGCCGCCTTGCCCTTGAACTCGGGGTTCAGCAGCTCAGCCCAGGAGCTGATGGGGCGCTTGATCAAATCGGGGCGAATGCCCAGCGTGTCGGCGTTGTACACCGTGGGAATGAGCGACATGAACTGCGTCGGGCTCTTGGCGAATACCTTGCTTTTTTCGCCTTCCAGGTAAATCACCTTCTTGGGCGCGGTGCCCTGGTCGCCCACGGCCTTGCCGGCCACGGTGCCGGTGGTGAACAGCGTGGTGATCTTGTCGGCGTTCTTGATGCGCTTGGTGTCAATGCCCTTCAAGTTGCCGGTGGGCACGATCTTTTTCAGCGAGAAGTACTCGGTGTCAATCAGGTCAAAGCTGTTGGGTGCGGTCACGGCGCGCTTGGTCACGTCGTCAGTGGTCACGGCCACGTACTGAATCGTGATGCCCGTGTCGGCCTTGAACTTCTCGGCAATGGCCTTGTCCTGGTTCACCGCAGTGCCCAGGTAGCGCAGCACGATTTTTTCCTGCGCGTGCACGGCCGGGAACAGGCCTGTGGCCAGAATGCCGGCTGTGCCCTTGAGCAAAGCGCGGCGCGGCACGCCGCCCACGGTGGTGTCGGTGGCGGTGTCTTTTTGATCAGGAAGAGCGTCGGACATGGTGAAAACTCCTGGTGGCTTGGGTGGAAATCTTCTTGCGAAGGGACGGTTGAAAAATCTGTATTTCTGTGAGCCGTACGGATCAGGCACTAATGACGGCAGGAGGGGCGGCCTGCAGCGTGTGCGCCGCCTCGGGCGCCCATGACAGTTGCACGCTGTCACCCGGCGCATAGGGCCGGGCCGCAAACGCCGCCTCCGGCACCATCACCGACAACTCGGCCGTGCTGTGGGCCGTCGGTGAAACGCCCGGGTTTTGCAGGCCCAGCAATACATAGGGCCCCTGGTATTCGACGTCGGTCACCACGGCGCGGCGGTTGTGCGGCGCGTCGGGCGCGGCCTGGCCGGCCGGGGTGATCTGCATGTGGTCGGTGCGCACGCCGATCTTGCCGGCGGGGGTGTCCAGCACGTTGTGCCCGCCCATGAAGCGCGCCACAAACTCACTCGCGGGGCGGTTGTAGATTTCATGCGGCGAGCCCACCTGCTCAATCAACCCGTGGTTCATCACGACCATGGTGTCGGCCAATGCCATGGCTTCTTCCTGCGAATGCGTGACATGGATAAAGGTGAGCCCCAGCTCTTTTTGCCAGCGCCGCAGCTCGGCGCGCATCTGGATGCGCAGAAAAGGGTCCAGCGCCGACAGCGGCTCATCGAGCAGCAGCACACGCGGCTGCGTGATCAACGCGCGCGCCAGCGCCACGCGCTGTTGCTGCCCGCCGGAAAGCTCGGCCGGCTTGCGCTCGGCCAGGTGACCCATCGCCACCCGCTCCAGCAAGTCTTTGGCCTGCTGGCGGCGCGCCGCCTTGTCCACGCCTTTCATCTTCAGGCTGAAGGCCACGTTATCGAGTGCCGAGAGATGCGGAAACAGCGCAAAGCTCTGGAACATCATGGCCGTGCCGCGGCCGGCGGCGGGCAGGTCGGTGATGTTGCGGTTTTCCAGCAGGATGTCGCCGCTGGTAACGGATTCGTGGCCCGCCATCATGCGCAGCGTCGTGCTTTTGCCGCAGCCCGAAGGCCCGAGCAGGCAGCAGTAGCTGCCGCTGGCAATGCGCAGGTTGATGCCGTCAACCGCCGGCTTGTCTTGCTGTGCGTACCGTTTGGTCAGCGCAATGGCTTCAATGGCGGCAGGGGGCGGGCTGGCAAGAGCGTTCATGCCAAGCTTCTGTGCAAGGCTTGTGCCAGCTTTGTATGCGATTTATATAAAGATTGTGTACAAAATGCATGGTTCTGGTGCCGAAGAAGCCGTGCCTGCCTGCCATGCTGGTGCATGCTGTAACCAGAAGTTCCTGAAACTTCCGCTGTCAGGTTTGGGTGTGCCCACCCTGGGGTGCCACCTGCCCTTTTCAGGTTTTCTTCCTGTCACCGCCGGAGCTTGAAGCCAGCAATCCATGGCCTACCATCAGCGCTTCCGTTTTATGGAGCCGCCCTTGATCACCCTGCACCACCTCAACAATTCCCGCTCGCAACGCATCCTCTGGCTGATGGAAGAGATGGGCCTGCCCTATGAAATCCAGCGCTACCAGCGCGACCCCAAAACCATGCTGGCGCCGCCTTCACTGCGCGCGGTGCACCCGCTGGGAAAATCGCCGGTGATCACCGATGGTGAGTTCACGCTGGCCGAGTCGGGCGCCATCATTGAATACCTGGTGGCGCGCTACGGCGCCGGCCGCCTGGCGCCCGAGGCCGGCACGCCTGCGCACCTGCGCTACACCTACTGGCTGCATTACGCCGAAGGCTCGGCCATGCCGCCGCTGCTCCTCAAGCTGGTGTTCGACAAGGTAGAGAACTCGCCCATGCCGTTTTTCGTCAAGCCGATTGCCCGCGCCATCGCCGGCAAGGTCAAGACGACGTTTATCGAGCCGCAACTGCGGCAGCACCTGGACTTCCTCGAAATGTCGTTGGGCCAGAGCGACTGGTTTGCCGGCGCCGAGTTCAGCGGCGCAGACATCCAGATGAGCTTTCCGCTGGAGGCGGCTGCCGCGCGCGGCGGGCTTAACGAGAGCCGGCCCAGGCTGATGGATTTCCTGGCACGCATCCACGCCAGGCCCGCCTACCAGCGTGCGATTGCGCGTGGCGGTGAGTTTGCGTTGCAGTGACATCGGCAGAACTTGCTGAGGTGCTATTAAATCAATAGCTGCTCGCGCAAACTCTTAAAGGGCTGGAGCCGTTTTTGACTTGATATTCTGGGTTTCTGGAGTGATTGGCAGGCCAGGCGCCTGCCGGCTGCGCACAAACTGCATGGCCTGCGGCTGGCCCACCAGCACACACTGCTTGCCGGTGCGCCGGCAGTGGTCCTGCACGCGCCAGTAGGCGTCGTGGCTCACGCAGCCGGTCTGGCAGATCACCAGGTCGGCGGCGACCAGGCTGGCCTCCAGTGCGGCTGCGTCCTGCAGGTCGTCACCCGCATGGTGCAAAAAGTGCCCGCCAGCCATTTCAACAACACGCCGGGCTGCGGTGGTGCCGGCGCCTTGCTCGCCCACGCACAGCACCGACTTTTCATGCAGGGCGGCTGTGGCTTGCGAAGCTGATAAAGCCGCCGCCAGCGTGGCCGGGGCCGCCGTGTTCTTTTGCCGGCCCAGGCGTTCCCGCACCAAACCCTGCAAATCATGGACACGGCCCATCAGCCACTCCACCCGGCGCGCCAGCGTCAGCCGTTTGGGCAGGCCGGGGATGGCCGCCTCCACGGCCTGCCGGTCTTCACGCTCCCAGGCCAGCGCCGTCTCCCGCACCATCGCCGCCGCACGCAGGCGCACCGCCTGGGATTGCAGGCGCGAGATTTCCGCGGCCTGCACGGCAATCACCGTGCTGCAGCGCTTCTGGATCTCGCCGTACTGGGCGAGCAGGGCGCGGTGTTCCCGGTCAAGGCCGGGCAGAGAGGTACAGGGTCCTTGCATGTCGGGGCTCCATAAGATGAAGGCGCCCTCGTCAACAAACGAACGATATGCAATCGAAGAGGCAAACGAAGCATCAGCCGATAAAAGGGCAAAACCCATCTTAAATGAGAATTACTCTCAATTGGAGTAAAGGCTTATGCCTTTTTGGGTAAACAGATGAAACCCTTGAAGTATCCCTGTTTGCTATCAATTCAGGAGCTGCTTGCGCACACCCTTATTGGCCAAAACCCCGATTCGCTTAAGAAACCCAGGGCTTTGAGGTAGCGGGCCGTCAGAGCTCAGCCGCTTCCACCAGAAACCGCACCCGCTTCACGCCCTGCCATTCGTCCGCATCCAGCCGGAAGGCCAGCTTCACCCGCGCGGGCAGCGATTCGGTGTGGCCAAACCAGATGCCGTCGACCGGCTGGCCCTGGTGCTTGAGCTTGAGCGCCAGGTGTTTCTCACCCACCAGCCGCTGCGACACGACTTCCACCACTTCGCTGAAGGTGGGGGCTGCAAACCCCTGGCCCCAGACTTCCTTGTGCAGCGTGTCGACCACGTCGGTGCGGCGGTATTCGGCCGGCAGCGGGCCGTCGGTGTCCATGCGGCGCGTCAGCGTGGCGGCGTCCAGCCATTCGTGCGCCACCTGCTGCAACGCGCTTTCAAACACTTCAAAGTGCTCTTCGGCAATGGTGCAGCCGGCCGCCATGGCGTGGCCGCCAAAGCGCAGCAGCACGCCGGGGTGGCGCTTGGCCACCAAATCGAGCGCGTCGCGCAGGTGAAAGCCGGGAATCGAGCGGCCCGAGCCCTTGAGCTCGTGCTCTTTGCCGTCGGCCTGGCTGGCGGCAAACACGAACGTCGGGCGGTGCAACTTGTCTTTGACGCGTGAGGCCACGATACCGACCACGCCTTCATGGAACTCAGGGTCGAAGATGGCAATCGCCGGCGGCGGCTCCTCATCTTCGTCAATCATCGCGTCGGCCGCCAGTTGCGCCTGCTCGCGCATGCCGGCCTCAATGTCGCGGCGTTCGCGGTTGATGCCGTCCAGCATTTGCGCCAGCTCATCGCCGCGCGCCGGGTCGTCGGTCAGCAGGCATTCAATGCCCAGCGTCATGTCGCTGAGCCGGCCTGCCGCATTGATGCGCGGGCCCAGCGCAAACGCAAAGTCAAAGGTGGTGGCGACCGGCGCCTGCCGGCCCGCCGCCTTGAACAAGCTGGCCAGGCCTGCAGGCAGATGGCCCGTGCGTATGCGCTTGAGGCCCTGCGCCACCAGCCGGCGGTTGTTGGCGTCCAGTTTTACCACGTCGGCTACGGTGCCGAGCGCCACCAGGGGCAGCAGCGTATCAAGCTTGGGTTGTGTGGCTGCATTAAAGGCACCACGTTCGCGCAACTCGGCCCGCAGCGCCAGCAGCACATAAAACATCACGCCCACACCGGCAATCGATTTGCTTTCAAACGTGCAGGCAGGCTGGTTCGGGTTGACGATCACGTCGGCCTCGGGCAGCACCACTTCACCGTCTTTCAGCGCGGGCAGGTGGTGGTCAGTCACCAGCACCTGCATGCCCAGGGCGCGGGCACGCGCCACGCCGTCGATGCTGGCGATGCCGTTGTCTACCGTCACGAGCACATCGGCGCCACCGGCCTTCACCCGCTCTGCAATGGGCGGCGTGAGGCCGTAGCCGTCGGTCACGCGGTCGGGCACCAGGTAGCTGACGTGCTGCGCACCCAGCAGCTTCAGGCCCCGCAGCGCCACGGCGCAGGCGGTGGCGCCATCACAGTCGTAGTCAGCCACCACGCAGATCTTTTTGCCTGCCGCCATCGCGTCGGCCAGCAGCCGCGCGGCCTCAGCGGCGCCGTGCAGCGACGCGGGCGGCAACAGCCGGGCCAGGCCGTCGTCCAGCTCGTCTGCCGCATTCACGCCGCGCGCGGCGTACAGCTGCGCCAGCAGCGGGTGAATGCCGGCCTGCTGCAGCGCCCAGACGCTGCGCGGGGGCACGTCGCGTACCTGTATTTTCATGTGTGTTTACTATCTTTTTTATAGCTGGTCGCGAAAGTACCATAAGGGCTGCGGCATCAAAAGGTTCGAAATTTTGGCCAACAGGCCGGCCTGGTGCGTTTCAAACGTCTGCCAGCCGCGCTCGCCACACAGCGTCAGCCGCACGGCCTCGCCTGCGCGTTGGCGGGCCAGCAGCTGCGCCATCTCGCCGGCATCCAGTGCGGCCCAGGCTTGGGCATAGGCCTGCCAGTCGTCGGCAAAAACGGCTTGCGCCAGGCTGCGCGGCACGGTCGGCGCCTGGCTGGCAGGTTCATACCCAGCGGGCAGGGCGCCGCTGCCGCTCAGCCAGAAGGAGTTGACCGGCAACTGCCGCCGCGCCGCGCGCTCGTCGTTCAGCGCATGGGTGTAGAGCAGCATCTGCATTTCGTTTTGCAGCAGCTTCATCTTGCGGGCCGTGCTGCCCTTGGCCTCGGTTTTTCCGCCGGGCAACCACGGGTCGACATTGCGGCCCATCACGCGGTCGAGTGAAGCGGTGGGCAACGTGCGAAACAGCTCGCCTTCGGCCAGCCAGCGCGCCGGTCCCAGTGCGGGCACATGGTGCAAGGTGATGCCGTCGGTTTCAAAGTAAGGCTGCATGGCCGCCAGCAAGGTGCGGGATTCGGCTTCGGTCAGGCCCAGCGCAGCAGGGTCCGTCAACGTGGCATGTTCGCGGCCCATGGCCCAATGGCAGGGGGTTACCCAGGCGCAGGCCTTGTCGGTGCCGGCTTGCAGATGCTGCGCCGCATCCTGCGCGGCCCACGGAATCAGCCCGTCAGGCGTATCCGCGGCGGCAATCCCCAGCGTCAGGCCCAAGGCTCGCTCGTGCGGCGGCGACAGCGTGTGTGCATCTGCCGTATCAGTGTGTACTGACTTCATGCCCTTGAGCAGCTGCTTGAGGTTGCGCGTGCTGTCGGCCGGCAGCGCTTTCATCGTGGGCAGCCAGGCCTGTGCACTGCAGGCCGCAAAGGGAAGCAGCAGGTGCGGCCCTGCAAAAGGAGTGGGGGAATTGGCTGACATGGGGCTATTGTCCGGGATGCCACAATTGGCGTTCAAATTTGGGCGCTCAATTTGGGCGCTTAAATCGCACCCTATAAGAATCCGTTCGAGCTGGCCACCAGTGGCCCGCAACGACTACCAGGTTGAGTATGCAAATTCCTTATGAGCTGATAGTGGGCTGGCGCTACACCCGCGCCGGCCGCGCCACCCGGCGCAACGGCTTTATCTCTTTTATTTCAGGCGTGTCCATGCTGGGCATTGCGCTTGGTGTGGCCGCGCTCATCATCGTGCTCAGCGTGATGAACGGCTTCCAGAAGGAAGTGCGCGACCGCATGCTGGGCGTGATCTCCCACATCGAGGTGTTCGCCCCCAACGGCGCTGCCCTGCCAAACCCGCAAAAAACACTGGCTGAAATCAAGGCCAACCCGCAAGTGACCGGCGCCGCCACCTTCATCGCGGCGCAAGCCCTGCTGGCGCGCGGTGAAGACATGAAGGGCACCGTCGTGCGCGGCATTGATCCGGCGCTCGAAGGCCAGGTCACCGACCTCGCCGTAACGTCCGGCCCCACGCTGGCCAAGCTGGTGCCCGGCGCATTCGGCGTGGTGCTGGGCGGCGAGCTGGCCCGCGCCATGGGCGTGCGTGAGGGCGACAGCGTCACGCTGATCGCGCCCAGCGGCCAGGTCACCCCGGCAGGCGTGGTGCCGCGCCTAAAGCAAATGACGGTGGTCGGCACCTTTGACTCCGGCCATTTTGAGTACGACTCGGCCCTGGTCATGATGCACCAGGACGACGCCGCGCGGATTTTCCGCCTCGAAGGCCCCACCGGCATCCGCATCAAGCTGAAAGACCTGCACCAGGCGCGTGAAGTTGCGTTTGAGCTGTCACGAAGCCTGAGCGGCGATTTGCTGATTCGCGACTGGACGCGCCAGAACAAGACCTGGTTTGCCGCCGTGCAACTTGAAAAACGCATGATGTTCATCATCCTCACACTCATCGTGGCGGTCGCGGCCTTCAACCTCGTCAGTACGCTGGTGATGACGGTGACCGACAAGCGCGCCGACATCGCCATCTTGCGCACGCTGGGCTCCAGCCCCAAAAGCATCATGAAAATCTTTATGGTGCAGGGTGCGCTCGTCGGTGTCATCGGCACGCTATCGGGCCTGCTGCTGGGCCTGGGCATCGCCTTCAACATCGACGTCATCGTGCCGGCCATCGAGCGCGCGCTCAACGCCAGCTTTTTGCCCAAAGACATCTACCTCATCAGCCGCATGCCGAGTGAACCGCAATACGCCGACATCATGCCGATCGTCGTCATCTCCCTGGTGCTGTCTTTCCTGGCCACCATCTACCCCAGCTGGCGCGCCAGCCGCGTGAACCCCGCGGAGGCACTGCGTTATGAGTGAAAAAATGACCCCCACGCTTGTCGCTTCGCGTACTACGCTGCCCCCCGAGGGGGCCGCTGCGCCTGCGGTCTGGCAAAGCCAGTCCCGCGGCCCCGGCTTGAATGAGGAGATCGTGCTGAAAGCCAGCGGCCTCACCAAACGCTTCCACGAAGGCCTGATCGATTTAACGGTGCTGCACGGCGTTGATCTGCAAGTGCATGCGGGTGAAACGCTCGCCATCGTCGGCGCATCAGGCTCCGGCAAAAGCACGCTGCTGCACCTGATGGGCGGCCTCGACGCTCCCACCAGCGGCCAGGTCGAATTGAAGGGCCAGACGCTCTCGGCCCTCTCGCCCCAGCAGCAAGGCGACCTGCGCAACAAGCATCTGGGTTTTGTCTACCAGTTCCACCACTTGCTGCCCGAATTCAGCGCGCTCGATAACGTTGCGATGCCGCTGTGGATTCGACGCGAATCTCCCGTGGAATGCGCACGCGTCGCGACAAAAATGCTGGCGGCTGTGGGCCTGCAAGACCGCATCCACCACCGCCCCGCAGAGCTTTCAGGCGGTGAGCGCCAGCGTGTGGCGATTGCACGCGCGCTGGTCACGCAACCGGCATGCGTGCTGGCTGATGAGCCGACGGGTAATCTGGATCGATCAACCGCCGACGGTGTGTTTGAACTGATGCTGCAACTCGCTCGTGACTTCGGAACAGCCTTTGTGCTGGTCACGCATGATGAGACGCTGGCCTCGCGTTGCGGGCGGCGTTTTAGATTGGTGTCGGGGCGGTTGTCGGAGTGGGGTTGAGCGGTAGCGTCGATAAGTGACGTGCTTGTCGAGGGTGGTTTTCTATATCGTTCTCAACGTGAGATAACGCAAAAGTGAGCGGACGCCGTAGGCGGTCCGTCCGACTGGTATGTTAGACACACTCGGCCTCTGGTTCATTTAGAGCCCACCGCTCCAGCGACCATGACCAGTACACCCCCAATGATGAAGGTACAAAGCAGCAGGACGACGGCCAACGCTCTGCCATGACGCCAAAGCTGCACCAATGCAGCTGCCAATAGGTATATGACGCCAAGAGCAGTCCAAGCCGACCGCACCAGAGAAACTCCAATAATGACGAGCACGACGATCAAAACGAATCGAGAAATGCCCACCAGCGTTGGACCATCCGCGTTGCCGCCCTCGCGCACATGCCAAAAGGGTGCTCCGCATGCCGGACAAAAGGACCAGCGTTGCACAACGCTGACTTCGCTGGCGCAGTTTGGACAGAGAGGCATCTGGTGCCTAACGTTGGAGACCACCGGCGCACAACACACGCGGCGAAGCCGCAGCTCTATGTTGTGTGTCCGCGTGGGTTGACATGTTAGAGCTCAAGCGCACAGCGTGCTCAATCAATGAGATTCGGAAGTGACATACCGCACTACTCGGTACAGACGAAGCGCAGAGTAGACCCAGACAGCCGTCCAGCAAAGCTGCACAAGGATCGCCAATGGCAGAGTGAGGGCACCAAGCTCCGCTCTCAGTTCTGAAGCGATATACAGGTACGGCAGCATCCCAGCCCAGCCGACCAGAGCAAAAACTTCCGAACCCGAAGTTCCATGAGGATTCCAGAGAAAAGCCAAAGCTAGAAAGAGTGGCACCCCCAGTAGCGGCGTAAGAATCAGCGTGAGTTTCAAATCGCGATGCATCTCTTGAGCTCTAACGTAATGTATGCCGCAAGGTCTGCGGTATAACATCGCGCCTGCGGTATAAACTGGCCACTGAAAAACCCGCCAAGTGCTTGTTATTAAAAGACTTATTGCCCATTTTGAGTTTCACTCAGGTCGATAAAAAAGGTACTAAACCCCGCAAGCCAATTCTAGGAGGACAGCGTGTTGATCGCCTCCTCAATATGGACGAACACAGACCAAATCGCCAATTCCGTTGTGTTTGCCCATCGTTAGCTGTAACCCGGCCCGGCTGCACCCTTGGGTGCCAGTCGCTGCGCTTGGGGTCACGCGGTTGCGAGCGCCAGGGACGAAACAAGGCCATTTCCCACCCACCGACCTGCATGGCGCCAGAAGGGCATAATCCTTGATCCCTCCGCCGCCCGCGCAGGCGCATCCCCTCACTTCGTGAGTCTTTCAACATGCCGTGCAGCTCCCTGCCTGCGGTCCAGGACACAGCCACTTTTGCATGACTGATCACTACACCGCCCTCGGGCTGGACAGCGCCGCAACGCTGGCCGATGTCAAAAAAGCCTTTCGCCAGAAGGCCTCCTTCTGGCACCCGGACAAAAATGCCAGCCCCGAGGCGCCTGAGCGTTTCAGGGCGGTACAGCAGGCCTATGAGGTGCTGGCGGATGCGGACAAGCGCCAGGCCTATGACGACAACCGCCGCCGCAACCTGCTCGACAGCCCGATAGACACGGCGCGTGCCATTTGGGCCGACTATTTCAACCCGCTACTGTGACCCTTGCTGACCCAAAGAAGAACACCCCATGAAAAACCCGGCAGCATGAGCGTCTCCCCCTATTTCCTCGACCTGCGTTCGGCCTACCAGTCCGAGATGGATGACCTGCGATTCGACTCCGAGGGGCGCGACGTGTTGCGCCAGCGTCTGGCCGGCAAACGCCAGGAGATGGCCTTTCTGGTGCAGATGATGGACACCAGCCCAGAGATGGTGGCGGTGGTGTTTCACCAGGGTTTCGATTTCACGGGAAAAACCGTGATGGAACACCTGCTCAGCCACGATGTTGATGCCGATTGCTTTCCGGCCTGGGGTAGCCTGGCGGATGGCTTTGTGCTGGCGCCCTGGGCCCAGGACCTGGCGCACATCGTCCTGCAGGCGCCCGGCGGGGAGAAATTCCTGACGCTGACGGCGGGGCTGGAATACATGGCCGGCCTGCCGGTGGCCGCGTCCATCGTGAGCGCCGAAGCAGATGGTGACGGCGACGACGGCGATGACGACGAAGACAGTGATGAGAACGGCGACGGCGCCCTGGTGATGTTTGAGGGCGATGACGATCGTGAGCAAAGCGCCGATGCCCGGGCACGCCACGAGGCAGGTTCCGACTGGCTGGTCCAGCAGGGCTTTGACGCCAAAGACTGACGCAAGCAAGCATGACCTGGAAGGTAAAAACCTGATGACGAACCATCTCGCCCTGATCGAAAAAACCCAAAGCCTGATTGCAGCCGGCGACATCGTCGGCGCCGAGGCTGCGCTGGTCGGGCTGGCCGACGACGAAGGTGATGCTGCGCTGATGGTGGTGCTGGAGCAGTTGCCGCCCAAGGACGTCCTGGCAGTCATTCGCGAGTACGACAACTCCCGCGAGTCGGTGGTCAGCCTGCTGGTCACGCCCGCGCAGTTTGCCCGCGCCGTGGTGATTGAAAAGCTCTACAAGGACCTGACCCGCACGCACCTGCGCGGCATGGTCAATGCGGTGATCTTCCGGGAAGACGCGGACCCGCTGGAATTTCTCAACGCTATCGGCGACCTGGACGGTGGCAGCGAAGCCCTCGCCGATTATTTTTCAGACCAGTGGAGCCGTGTCGAGGGCTTTGCGCGCAGCGGCAGCTTTGAGCTGGCCGACGAGTACGGCAAGATGTTGTCCCAGTCCGCGCTGCTGGCCTCGGCCTACGAGAGACCGCGTGTCCAGCTCGATGAGATCGCCGACAACGACTGGATGCAGCTCGCCTGGCTGCTGCGTTACGAACTGCCTGACCTGTTCATTGAAATGCTGATGGTGCTGCGCGCCAAAGGCAGTGCGCACAAGGCGATAACTTCCGAAGGCGATGAGGAAGACGAGAACGAGGACGATGCACAGAACGACGGCAAGGTTGAGACCGGCGACACCGATCGCGGCAAGGCCACACCGACGGCGCGCGAGTCCGACGAGGAATCGGCGATCTGAACTTGCAAACGCCCATGTCCTCGCCTTCCGTCATCTCGCTCTACGATACGCGCGCCTTTTTTGAAAAGGCGCTGCAGCACGGCGTGCAGCACGGCATCATCGGTGCCGAAAAAATCGAAGCCATGCGGGTCGAAGGCCCCAAGGGCATGGTGCAGATCGCGCGTTATTTTGGCAATGAGTTTTTGCGCCCCGATCTTGAAAAAGCCCGCGACCGCATGGTGAACCTGGTTAGCCTGTACCTTGAACATTCCTGTGAGGGTGACCTCCACCAGGCGGCTGAATCGCTGCGCGATTTCTCGTTGCTGTCTCGCTCCAAGGGCGGCTCGGACATGCTCAAGGCCCTGATCGCCATGCCGCAAAACAGCCACTTCGGCATGAATGAACGCGGCGGCTTCACCGACGAGCACATTCCGCTGCTGGCCAAATGGTCGCTGCGCAACCTGGCCGACTACCAGGCCGAACTTGCCCGGCGCAGCCAGGTGGCGCAGGTGGTGGATGCTGCCGTCTGGCTTGCCGGCGAGCTGGGCATGGACGCCGCCGAACTCGAAGAAGCGGGCAAGGACGCCGAAGCGGTGATTCGCACCGCCTTGCTGGTGCTGGCGACGGGTCGCACCGAGATGCCCGACTGGGTCGCGTTTGAGAAGATGATCGCCGCGTTGCGCAAAAAGCACGGGGCCGTTCCGTCTGCGGTTGCGGCTGCGCTGCCGCTCGCCGTTCCGAAAAAGCTGCCTGCCCACCTGCGGGATGTGGTGGAGGCGGTGCGGCAGTCCGTGATGGCCGACGCGCCAAAAATACTTGATCCGGCCTTGCCAACGCGCCAGCTGTTTGACCGCAGCCCGGCCTTCATGGGCCGCTACTTCTGGGTGGAAGACGGCCTGAACGAGGTCGATCACCATGACCGCCAGGCATCCGCCGTGTGGAGCAAGGTGACCGGCAGCAATGCAGACGATGGTTCGCTGTTGACCCTGTTCCTGTGCGTGGCCGCCGGCTCTGCGCCCAAGACCCTGCTGACCGAGAAAAGCGCCGCAACCCTGCTGCGCAAGATTCAAAAATCCGGTTTCGATCCCGCGCTGGCCCACCAGTACATCGTGGACCACGCGCCGGTGCAGCACCAGGACGCATACGCCAGCTTGTGGGATGACTTTGTGGAAGAGGCGCAGGCCACGCTACAAAGCGATGCCGTTCATGCGCTCCACGACGCGCTGGCGTTTCTGCGGCGGGAATGCCACGTGCAATAGGCAGTTTGTGCCTGCGGTGGCGGCCCGTAATACACGACCGCTACTCTCTGCCTCGAATCGCGACCCAGAACATCAAACCGGCGAGTGCAAGCAGGAGTCCGCGTATACCCCAAGGGCCAAGAAAATAGTAGGCTGCTTGAAATAGCGGCTCCAGCAGATTGCCGCAACCGGTTGCGCAGAGAGTTGGCCTGGCGAAGCTTAGCAAGGCAACGCAGAGGAGAAAAACTCCGAGCAATGCCGCGATGAGTCTCGAATTCATTGAGCTGAGATCCGATGTTTGGGTTGGATGCTCACATCCGAACAGCGACCAAGACGGCGTAGCTGGCCTGGCATCCGTTTGATGGGTCGGTTAGGTTGCTGCGACAAGGCCTACGGCTTTACAGCCGGATCCCAATGCTCAGCAATCTTTCCGGCCTCAATGCGGAACATGTCAAACCACGTCGTCGTGTACTTCTTTGACGGATCTTTGGGATCCGTCTGCTCGCGCGCAAAACTAAGGATGACCAGGTTTCCTTCAGCCGTAATGGCTACGAGTGGAGCTGCGACCTTGGCTTCTATCGGCTTCGGTTTCTTGAACTTCCCGAAGAATTCGACAAACGCTGCGCGGCCAGTGGGAACATTCGGATTGTGCTGGATGTAATTTTCAGCCAGATATTTCTCTGCGAGCTCTAGCTGGCCGGCTTCGAAGACTTCGCGCCAGAAGTCATAGACCAGGCGCTTGTTTTCCGAAAGTTTTGGATCTGCGCTTTGCAGCAGGGTGGAATGATCCGGCGCCGGCGTAACAGCAACTTGGGCGAAGGCGCCACTGGCAGCAACAACGCCAAAAAGAAGGGCAACGATTGTGTTTCTCGTACTCATGAATTACCTCGGTTGTGATGTGAGACGCCTGACGTTTGGCATGAGCGGCGGCTGGCGACAAGCCAAGCTTGCCAGAAGACGTCCGCTCGACGGAAGGATCAGGTCACTTTGGACCATATAGGCGTAAGGGCTGTGACTTGAGGAGGGCCTGCCAGCAACGGCTCCACGTCTTTCAGGTATGCCGCATAGGTACTCGTTTTCAGAAATTCCCGGGACGCTTCAACGCTCGAGTATTGCTGGAATGCGCAGATTGAATCCTGATTGGTATTGTCAAAGCAGTAGAAGTAGGCGGTATGCCCAGGGTTGGATGTAATGGCTGGCGCCATGTGTTTTCCCCAAACCTTTCGAACTTCCTCGCGCTTTCCAGGCTGTGTCTTGTGTTTGATGATGAGTGCAAATGCGGTCATCGAGATCCTTTCGGTGATGGTGATTCAAGAAGCCTAACGTAATTTATTCTTGACGCCCTAACCCGCGCAGTGACCTGACACACTCGCACGTTCGCGTCGGCCGCCAGTCAGGTGGCATTTCGCTCGAAGTGTCGCTGGTACACATTTGCGTAGTTCGTAGCCACCTGGCAGGACGTGATGTCGCCGTACTTGAACTCAACCGGCTCTTCGAGCCAGTTGCCCGCACCAGTGAAGTATTTCATGCTCACCTGTTCTTCTCCGGCCTCCAGGATGTGGCCGATGGCGAAGTCCGGATCCTTGAGAAGCTCGCACTCCAGGATGAATATCGAATGCTCTCGACGCAGGTCATCAATAGCGCTTCGCCAATTGGACAGATCAACAGCGTAGTCAAAGCGAACCTTGCAGAGGAGGCCTTCTTCCGCGAGTCGTTGCTTCTGAAACTCTTCTGTCTTTGTGCACTTGACTTCTGAGATGTCTGAGGTGCGCAAAATCATGAGCCCGTCCAGATTGAAGTCATAGACATACTGGAGCAAGACCAGTTGGTCCGACGATCCCAGTACAAAACCCTGGATCTTGTTGTCGTCCACTACCTCACGGCGCAGGGCGATCAAAGAACGGTTTGCGTGGAACTGTCTCAGGTCTTGCATCTACGTCCTAGCATTAAAGATATAACAAGCCATCATTGGAGCCGAATAGGCGGCCAGTCAATGCCAGTCCAGACTTGATTCCAGGTTCTTTGAAACGTGATGACTTGTGGGCCGCGATCATCTCCGTTCGCGCTTAGAAGCTCCACCACCACGAAATTGTCCCTCGGGTCTTGACGCATCGCGAGCCGAAGCGTTGTCCCGTGGGGTGCCGTGCTGCGAGCTCCCACCTGTGGAGGAAGTTTCATGAATGCTGTGAGGTCTTCGTGGTCGATCACTACCGCCAGCGGTACACCGACAAACTCTCCACGCACAACACCCTGCTTATACCGGGAGCTTGATCTGCGCCAAAGAGCAGCCGTTCCGTCACAGCGGACCTCCAGAATCGAGGTGATGTTCGGGTCTGAATAAGCACTGATTGCCTCAGCCACTGCGCAATTGCCGTGAAACTTGAGAGCGTCCTCAAACCTGCGATCCTGAGCGAAGGCAACGGATCCGCCTGCCAAGATGAGGACAAGGAAGAGTGAACGCAGGAGCATGGGCCCCAACCTGGGATTTACCGGCGGAAAGCTGGCGATCGAACACCCGACGACGCCCGCGTTGATTGCCATGTCAGCCATCATCGTTCCTTCCGCTTGAAGATGAAGGCGACGGCTGTGCCAATTAGTGCAAAGACTAGTGTGCTTGCCGCTGCGCCAATGTATTCAGCCGGGCGCCCGGAGCTTAGCAAGTGAACACCGAGTCCAAGAACCGAGATTGCCAGGTATAGCGCACCGGCCCGGGCGATAGGATTGGGATAGCGACTTGAATAGAACGCAAAGAACAGTATCGTGAGAAGAGGAATCAACATGATGGGCGATGTGACCATTCCCTCTGCCGCCGCTCTGAAGCCGCTGCGTAACAGCATGTTCGCGAAAATGGATGTGACCACACCCAGCAGCACCGCAGATAGCAAGTAGCCAATCGACCATTTAAGCAGCACGGCGAAATCTGAATCGGCACGCTTCTCGGTGTTCGGGGCATCTGGTTCAACGAAGATGCCGCAGCCACAGGCGGAACACGCCAGCAGTGCATCTGGGGCAGGCGACTGACATTCGGCGCAAATTTTCATCTTGAGGTCTGGCGTTGAAGATGGCCGGCGGCCAGACTCGGCCGCAGAGCGACACTGTTAGACATAACGTTCAAAGCTTGGGATCTGGAAACGGTAACTTATCCTGCGAGCTGCTCGGCTGGGCCACCCATTTATTACCGCGACGATAAAAATCTGCCTGGGTTTCAGAACTTCCAGCCCCAATTTTCAATGACACCGTACAAGCGATTTGACCTGGGTACTTGGCATCAACAGCCGGGATGCAGGTGCCGAGCTTGAGTTCGGCGGTTTTGTACTCTTGCATCTCCATCATCAGAAGGAATGCTTGCGTAGCCTCCTTGGCGTCAGGTAATACGAGTGCAGTGGCATTGACAGTAGTAGCGGCGGGTGTGGTGGCGGGCACTGTGGGCGGGATGACGGCGGCGGGTGGCGACGATGTTTCGCTGCAGGCGGAGCACAGAAGCAATGTTGACAGGATGACGGCGTAACGCATGAAGAATTCTTTGTGTTTCAGTTTGAGAAGAAAGGAAGGGCCTGAGCCTGCAAACTGATTCTAGGCGGCCAGTCTGCCAACCACCTCCTCAATATGAACGAGCATAGGCAAACACACAGCTGTCATTGGGGCATCGGAGTATCCCTACATGGGCATCAGTCCCATCCGACAAATCAGGTATGCAGGATGGATACCATGGGGGTTCTTTGCACCGTGGCGGGCGCCGGGTGCCGAATACCCAACCCTTCAGGAGACACGACATGGCCAGCAAAAAGACCAGCAAGAACACGATCTGCCTGTGGTACGACGGTGGTGCCGTTGAGGCCGCAAACTTCTATGCCAACACTTTTCCCGACAGCACTGTGGGCAAACTTTTTTATGCACCGGGTGACTTCCCCGACGGCAAGCAGGGTGACGTGCTCACGGTCGAGTTCACCGTCGCCGGCATTCCCTGCATTGGGTTGAACGGTGGCCCACTTTTCAAGCATAACGAGTCATTTTCTTTTCAGATCGCCACCGATGACCAGGCAGAAACCGACCGCTTGTGGAACGCAGTCGTCGGCAACGGTGGGCAGGAAAGCGAATGCGGCTGGTGCAAGGACAAGTGGGGCCTGTCTTGGCAGATCACTCCGCGCGCGCTCACTGACGGTATAGCCGACCCCGACCCCAAGGTGGCCAAGCGCGTGTTCGACGCGATGATGACCATGAAAAAGATTGACGTCGCCGCGATAGAGGCGGCAAGGCGGGGCTGAGACGCTTGATGGGATGACGCGTTTGCGTCCCCCTGCGCGGTGCGCTCCTGTTCAAGCTTGAGAAGTGGTCCGGGCGGGATTTGCATGCGAAATTTCCTCCGGAGGTACCGGGCGTAGTACGTACCGATATCGGGAGTTCGTCCTACACCGCAGAACCCGCAGCCTCCTAGCATGAAGACACCAGCAATGAAAAGCCACCCCGGCGTGCAGCCGGTAACCGTGTGCGATTCATTCACGTGAAGAGGAGTTGGCGGCGTGATCAAGCGGCATTTGCTCTTCACTTTCATTAACGTTCTCAAGGAGACTGAAATGATTGGAATCAAACAAACTGCACTTTGCGCGATGATATTTGCAGGTTTGGCGGGCTGTAGCGGCATGACGACTCAGGAGAAAAACACCGCCATCGGCGCCGGTGTAGGCGGTGTGGCCGGCGCGGCTCTTACCGGCGGCAGTGCCTTGGGGACCGTAGGCGGCGCCGCAGTCGGCGGTGTGATCGGGCATGAGGTCACCAAACCGAAAAGATAAGTTAAGCCTAGGATGCGGCGACTCTCTTGTGCGTCAGATTCAAGTGGCGCCGCTTCCCTGTTTCCCCTCTGAGGGAACGCCCGGAGTCTTCAAAGAATCCGGTTAAACCACAGCAGCGACAAGCTCGCCGACACCAGTGCCAGCGCGGCGGCAAGCAGTGCCAGCAGCCCGGAGATCTCGGTTTCCTTTTTCTCAATCGCGATGCGCGAGCTGAGGGTTTCGTAGACCCTCTTCAAATCGGCCGCCGTACCTGCGTAGAAGTATTCAGCCTGTGTTGCGCGGGCTATTCCTTTTAAGGTCTCCTCGTCGAGCTTGACGCGCATGGACCAGCCTTCAAAACCAATCGTTTCGCCGTCGACCGTGCCCACACCGACGGTGTAGATGCGGACACCGCGGTCTGCTGCGAGCTTGGCGGCGTCGATCGAATCCACACCCGTGGTGCGCTGGCCGTCGGTCAGCAGGATGATGGCGGCCGAGGTGTAGGAGCCGGGGGCGACGGGGGTGAATTCTTTTTTGGCGTTCTTGTCGGGGTTCTGGGCCTGGTCCAGCGATGTGCCGCGGGGCTTTTCCCTTCCGTACTGCATGGAGGCGATGTCGATGCCTGCGTCGGGGAACAGCTCGGCCAGCGACACGACGATGCCGTTGCCGATGGCGGTGCCGCGCTGCAGCTGGAATTTGTCGATGGCTGCCGTGAGGTCTTCGCGGCTGAGGGTGGGTTGCTGCACGACGGCGGCGGTGCCGGCAAACGCGACGATGCCGACGCGTACATTGCGCGGCAAATCGGCCAGAAAAGCCTTGGCGGCGTTTTGTGCGGCCACCAGGCGGTTGGGCTGGACGTCGGTGGCGCGCATGCTGCCTGAGACGTCCATGGCGAGGATGATGGTTTCACGTTGTGAAGGCAGGCTGATCACGGCAAAGGGGCGCGATGCCGCCACCAGCATGGCGGCGATGGACAGCAAAAACAGCAGGGGCGGAACATGCCGGCGAAAGCTCTGGCCGCGGCCCATGGCTTCGCGCACGATGGAAAGGCTGGCGTAGCGCAGCGCGATTTTTTTCTTGCGGCGCAGCAGCCACACATACACGGCCACCAGCAGGGGAATGGCCAGCAGCAGCCATAAAAACTCCGGCCAGAGGAAAGTCGGCAGGGGAAGTTTTGACATGAATGAGGTCAACCAGCTGAAGTTCATGGATGTTCCTTGGCGGCTTCTTCAGGCGGCGTGTTTCAGGTGAGCCGGCAGCTTGCCGCCTGCTGCGTTGGCGCCTGATGTACGGCTGCGCCGTTTGCGGAGCTCGGTAAACCGCAGGATGGCGTCAACCAGGTTGTCGTCGGTGGAAAGCTCCAGCGCGTCCACGCCGGCACGCGCCAGCGACTGGCGCAGCTCGGCTTCGCGCTGGGCCGCGATGCGTGCAAAGCGTTTGCGGAAACCCGCGTCGTGGGTGTCGACCAGCAGTTGCTCGCCGGTTTCGACGTCGCGGATGGGAATGAGGCCCAGGTCGGGCAGGTCCAGCTCCAGCGGGTCGAGCAGGCGCACGGCGACCACTTCATGCCGGCGGGCGAGTTGGCCCAGCGGCTTTTCCCAGCCGGGTTCGCTGATGAAGTCGGACACCACAAACACGGTGGAGCGCCGGCGTATGAAGCTGGCCGCGGACTCGAGCAACTCATGCAGGCGTGTGGGGCCGAGAAGTGTGGTTTCGGGACGGGCCTGCAAGGTGTGCAGCAAATGCAGCACGTGGTGGCGGCCGCCGCGTGCGGGGATCACGGCATCAACACCGGAGCCATAGAGCATGGCGCCCACGCGGTTGCCGTGGCGTGTCAGCATGCGGGCCAGCACGGCGACAAATTCAGCGGACACATTGCGCTTTCGCAGCTCGCTGGAGCCAAAGTCCATCGAAGGGCTCAGGTCCAGCAGGAACCAGGCGCTCATTTCGCGGTCTTCGGTAAACACGCGCACATGGGGTTGCTCCAGCCGGGCGGTGACGTTCCAGTCGATGTGGCGCACGTCGTCGTGGTGCTGGTACTCACGCAGGTCGGCCAGGTCCATGCCGGTGCCGCGCAGCAAGGTGCGGTAGTCACCCTGCAGCAGGCCGTCAAGCCGACGCAGCACGGTCCACTCCAGCCGGCGCAGCAGTTGTTCTGCGCTGGCGACGGGAGTGGGGGTTGGACTAGGCTGCGAGTTTTTCATGCTCTAAGGGTTTTGCTGGGGGCGGGATTTTGGCCATGATCTTCGCGACTAGGCCGTCGGCCGACAGACCTTCAGACAGCGCTTCGTAGGACAGCACCAGCCTGTGGCGCAGCACGTCGGGTACGAGGTCTGTCATGTCTTCGGGCAGGGCGTAGCTGCGTCCGCGCAGCATGGCCAGCGCGCGGGCGCCTTCGGTCAGGTTGATGGTGGCGCGCGGGCTGGCGCCGAAGGTGATGAAGCGCTGCAAGTCTTTCAGGCCGTGCCTGGTCGGGTTGCGTGTGGCCGACACCAGCCGCACGGCGTACTGCACAAGGGACGGGTCAACGTAAATGCGGCGGCATTCGGCCTGCAGCGCGGCCAGCTGTTCGGTGGTGGCCACGGCGCTGACGGCAACGGCTGGGCCGGTCACGCGTTGGACGATGACGAATTCTTCTTCGTCGGTCGGGTAGTCCACCAGTACCTTCATCATGAAGCGGTCGACCTGCGCTTCGGGCAGCGGATAAGTGCCTTCGGTTTCAATCGGGTTTTGCGTGGCCATGACGAGGAAGGGCTCGGGCACTTTGTGGGTGATGCCGGCAATCGTGACCTGGCGTTCCTGCATCACTTCCAGCAGCGCGCTTTGCACCTTGGCGGGCGCGCGGTTGATTTCGTCGGCCAGCAGCAGGTTGGTAAACACCGGCCCGAGCGAGGTGGTGAACTCGCCGGTTTTCTGGTTGTAGATGCGCGTGCCCACCAGATCGGCCGGCACCAGGTCGGGTGTGAACTGGATGCGCTTGAAATTGCCCTGCACGGTGTTGGCCAGCGTCTTGATGGTCAGCGTCTTGGCCAGGCCGGGAACGCCTTCCACCAGCAAATGCCCCTGCGCCAGGATGGCGACCATGACGCGCTCGAGGAAGCGGTCTTGCCCCACCACCACACGTTTGACTTCATAGAGGATCTGCTCCATCAGCTGCGCGGTGGCGTCATGGCCGGCGGCGGAATGTTCGGGCGTGTGCTGTTCCATGCGTCGATGTCCTTAAAGTCTTCAGAAGGGGGGCATGCCGGCGGCCGAGGCTGCGTTTTCAATCGGCACCGCAAAACCGATGCCGACAAACGTGCGCTGCTGGTTGGGGTTGAAGATGGCGGTCACGATGCCGACCACTTCGCCGTCCATGGTGACCAGCGGGCCGCCCGAGTTGCCGGGGTTGGCGGCGGCGTCGAACTGGATCAGGTTGCTCATCATCTGCTTGCCTTCGGGCGAGCGGAAGTTGCGCTTGAGGCCGGAGATCACGCCCTGCGAGGCCGAGGGACCTATGCCGAAGGGGTAGCCCACGGCCATGACCTGGTCGCCCGGTGCCAGGTCGGCGGTGGAGCGCATGGTGGCGGCAATCAGGTCGTCGGGAATCTTGTGGGCCTGCAGCACGGCCAGGTCGTTCTCGGGCTGTACGCCGGTGATGCTGGCGGTGGATTCGAGGCCGTCCGCGAACGTGACCTTGATGGTGGTGGCGCCCTGCACCACGTGCAGGTTGGTCAGGATGATGCCCTTGTCGACGATGACCACGCCGGTGCCCACGCTGCGCTCGCCGTCTTCCTTGCCGTCCTTGTCTTTACCCAGCCCCACGATGCGCACGACAGAGGGGATGATGGTGTCGTAAGCCCGGGTGCCGGGGGAGGGCAGGACTGTGGTCTCCAGCGTTTTGAGGACGGCCGCGTTGATGTCTTCCTGCGTCAGCTTGCGGGCCGCGGGCCGCAGCGGGGAGGCAAAACTGATGGCCAGCAGCAGGGCCAGCAGGCCGACGACCGACCAGAGCAGGTAAAGCTGGTTTTGGGCAAGCCGTTTGGCCAGGCGGGAGGCGCGGGGGAAACGGGAAGGTGCGGGGGCTGGAATGGCGCCGTCTGGGCCGGCAGCCTGCTCGGGCGGCTGCACCTGGGCATCACCCGCGCCCTGCGCCGGACGGTTTGAACTGCTGTAAAGGGCTGGCCTGCGCATCCGTTCACCTGTGAGGTCAATGTCAAAACCGGGCTGATACCACCGGGCGTGAAAACCTGCTTCAGGCCCCGTATTTACAGTTGCACCGTATCACGATTTGTGCATCCGTGCACGTGATTTGGGTATAGGCGTAGGGGGCTTTGTAAAGCGCCTATTACTGCGCAGTCTGGGCTCGATTCGAGCCCGATTTTGGGGCGGCCTGGACTGCTTCAGGCGCCGGGGCTGTCGGCGGGCTTGCGCAGCAGGGTCAGCGCCAGGGCCGCCGAGGCCAGCATCAGGAACAGGCTGACGGCATTGAGCACCGGCGTGGCGCCCTCGCGCATGCGTCCGTACATCATGACGGTCAGCGGTGCGTCCGAGCCGACCAGCATCAGCGTGGTGTTGAAGTTCTCGAAGGACATCAAAAACGAGATCGCTGCAGCGCCGATGAGCGCGGGTTTCAGGTAAGGCAGGGTGATGGTGGCGAAGACCGCGGCGCGGGAGGCGCCCAGGTTGTATGCCGCCTCTTCGAGGGTGATGTCAAAACGTTTCAGGCGGGCCGAAATGATGAGCGTGGCGATGGACACGATGTAGGAAAACTGGCCCAGCACCACCAGCGGCAGCCCCGGCCGCAGGAAATCCAGCTCCAGCCCCCACCAGTCGTCGGCAAACTGGGCCAGGCGGCTGGCAAACGCCAGGATAGAAATACCCAGGATGACGCCGGGAATGACCAGCGGCGCCAGCATCAGCATCGACAGCACCTGTTTGCCCGGAAAGCGGCTGCGTTCAATCAAAAAGGCGTTGGTCGTGCCCACCAGCACCGCCAGCAGCGTGACCCAGCCGGCCACCACCACGCTGGTCCAGAGGCTGGCGAGCATGGGGCGATCAGCAAAAAGCCCCATACGCCCCGTCTTGCTGCCAAAAAACCAGTCGAGCGTGAAGCCGCGCCAGGGCGGTGCCGGGTAGGGAGCGTCGTTGAAGGCAAACACCGCGACCACGACCAGCGGCAGGAACAGGAAGGCGAAGAAGGCCAGCCCATACACCACCGTGCCTGTGCGCAGCCAGGCGGGCCGGGGCAGGGAGGCGATCATCTAACACTCTCCCCAAGTCCTCGCCAGTGACGGCGCGGAACCGGCTTTGCCGGGCCGCAGCGGTCGCCCCCTGCTAGGGGGGAGGGAGCTACACGCAGTGAGGTCCAACGGGGGGGCGTCATGTCTTCCTCATTACTTCACCAAATTTTTGGCCGGTCAACTTGAGCCCTAGCCAGACGATGGCAGTGGACAAACCCAGCAGCAAAAATCCAAACGCCGCGCCTTGCTCCCAATTAAAGCGCGTGATGAACTGGGTGTAGATCTGCTCGGTAAACCAGAGCGAGTTCTTGCCTCCCAACAGCGTGGGTGTGAGGTAGTTGCCTAAGGTCAGCATGAAGACCACGATGCAGCCGGCGAGGATGCCGGGCGCGGCATGCGGAATGACGATTTGTCGCAGGATGGAAGGGCCGTTGCCGCCCAGGTCATAGGCGGCTTCTATCAGCGTGTCATCCAGACTTTCAAGCGCACTGATCAGCGGCACCACCATGAAGAGCATGGAGGTATAGACCAGGCCGACCAGGATGGTGGCGTCGCGGTAGAGCAGCTCTACAGGTGCATCAGTGAGGCCCAGCTGCACCAGCACGGCGGGCAGCACGCCCGATTCGCGCAGCAGAATCATCCAACCCAGGGTGCGCACGGTTTCGCTGACCCAGAAGGGGATCAGGCACATCACCAGCAGCAGCGACTTGGCGCGGCCGCGCACCAGTTTGGCAATCGTCCAGGCGATGGGAAACGCCAGCAGCAAGGTGATCAGCGTGGCCAGGATGGACATGACGGCGGTGCGCACAAAGGTGTGCCAATACAGCGGTTCGTCGATAAAGGTGCGGTACTGCGCGATGCTGGGCGCGTATTGCCGCGGTGCGATGCGTTCGCGCAGCGACAGGATGGCCAGGTCGATGTGCGGCAGAACGATCAGGCCCACCAGCCAGATCAGCGCCGGCGCCAGCAACAACAGCAGGATAAGTTTGGCCTGCGCCGATGCGGGTCCGGCATTTGCTGCGGGCATGGCGGCTGCGGCTTGCATGATCTGCAGGCGCTAGGCGCCGGTTGTCCCAAAACAGGTGGCTTGCGCGGGGTCGAAGCTGAAGGCCACCGTTTCACCGACACGCAAGTCGGCAAAGCGCCCGGTCTGCGGTAGCGCGATACGAAATTCCGTACGGCTGGTGGTTTCGCGCAGCAATACGGCCGAATTGGCGCCGTCGAAGAGCAGGCTCTCAACCTGGCCCGCGTAGGCTGTGTGGTCAGCGGGCAGCTCCGCGGCGTCGCGGGCCAGACTGATCGCCTCGGGCCGTACAAACGCCTGCACGGACTGGTCGGTCAGGATTTTGCCGACAGCGCGGGCCCGCATGGCAAGGCCCTGGCCGGTCGTCAGCGCCACCACGTTGCCGGCTTCCGTGCCGGCGGCGGCACTGCCCTGCAGCTTGTTGTTGGCGCCCACAAAGCCCGCGACGAAAGGCGTTTGCGGCTGGTAGTACAGCTCTTGCGGTGTACCCACCTGCTCAAAACTGCCGGCATTCATGACTGCGACATGGTCGGACAGCACCAATGCCTCGGACTGGTCGTGCGTGATGTAAACAAAGGTGGTGCCGAAGGCCGCCTGCAGCTGCTTGAGCTCGACTTTCATGTGCTCGCGCAGCTTTAAATCCAGCGCGCCCAGCGGTTCGTCGAGCAGCAGCAGTGTGGGTTCGAGCACCAGGCTGCGCGCAATCGCCACGCGCTGCCGCTGCCCGCCTGACAGTTGATCGACGCGCTTGTCCTGCATGCCGGGCAGGCTCACGCGTTCAAGCATGGCGCCGACCTTGCTGGCAATGTCGGCGCGCGACAAGCCGCGCCGCGCCAGGCCGTAGCCGACGTTTTCGCCGACCGACATCATGGGGAACAGCGCCAGGTGCTGGAACACCATGTTGACGGGCCGCTGGTTGGGTGGCACGCCGTTCATGGGTTTGCCGCCGATGTGGATCTGGCCCGCATCGGGCGACAGAAAGCCGGCGATCATGCGCAGCAGCGTCGTCTTTCCGCAGCCCGACGGGCCGAGAATGGAAAAGAAGCTGCCGCGCTCCACGGTAAAGGACAAGTCCTTGACCGCGGGCTGGCCGGCGTAGGTTTTACCGACGTGTTCGGCTTGAAGGTCTGCGTGCACCGGTGATAGGCCGGTTGCCGGTTATTGGGCTGCTTTCACGCGGTCTAATACGCGGCCTTCGATGTCCTCGATGCCGGCAGGCACTGCGGGATACCACTTCACGTTTTTCAACGCGGCTTCAGGGAAGCTGGCGGCGAACTGGGCTTTCAGCTTGGGATCGGCCAGCTGGTCGGCTCCCTTGGAGGCGGTGAAGTTGCCGGCAGAGCCTGCCACTTTTGCGGCAATCTCGGGGCGCATGTTGAAGTTGATCCAGGCGTAGGCGGCGGCATCGTTGCGGCCTTTGGCCGGGATGGCGAAGGTGTCGATCCAGCCGAGTGCGCCCGACTTCGGTGCGATGTATTGGATTTCAGGTTTTTCGGCATTGAGCTTCCAGCCGCCGGTGTCCCACATCATGGCGCCCACCACTTCACCGGCGCGCATGCCGTTGAGCAGCTGATCCTTGTTGTCCCAGTAGAACTTGATGTTGCTCTTGCAGGCAATCATGGTCTTGCCGACTTCGTCCATCAGCGCGCCGTAGGCTTTCGGGTCCTTGTAGAGCGCAAACGGGTCTTTGCCGGAAGCAAAGGCGAAGGCCAGCAGCGTGGGGCGCTTCAGGCGCACGGCGGTTTTGCCCTTGACATCTGCCTTGCACAGGTCGGGGTAGTCGGTCATCTTGGCCAGCTTGGTATTGACGACGAGGCCGTCGGTGCCCCAGATGTGCGGCAGGCCATAAACCTTGCCGTCCAGCGTGGTGTTTTTCTTGGTGGCTTCCAGCATGGACGGGATGAACAGATCGGATTTGATCTTGCTGAGGTCCATGGGCTTGTAAATGCCGAACTCCTGCTGCGGGCCGGTGATGCGGTCCTGCGAGGGCTGGGCCAGGTCAAAGCCGGCGCCGCCGGTGGCGCGCAGCTTGGAAATCATTTCTTCGTTATTGGACAGCGTGAGCTCAACGTCGATCCCGGTCTCCTTTTTGAACTGCGCCACGACATCGGCCGGCACATAGTCGGCCCAGGTAATCAGCCGCAACTTCTGGTCTTGTGCCCAGGCGGGGCTGGCCATACTTGAAACAACGAGGCCGGCTCCGAGAATGTGGCTCATCAGACGGGATAATTTCATGTTGGCTTTTCCTTGGGTTATCAGTCGACGGTGGTTGACAGAGGTTGACGAAAAGAGATCGGGGGGCAAAAAAAACGGTAACGAATTGCGCGTGCATTTCCTCAAAAAAAGCATAGCGTGTCCCGATTTCATTTCTGTGTCAACATCTTCCGCAAGCAAGGCCTGCGCCAGGCCGTTCCTTTTTTTGTACCTTTTCTTTTCATATCCCGGGTGCCCTGCCGCATTGACTGAATGACTTTCTGGGTAGACACACACTGCCATCTTGACGCCGGTGAACTGTCCGTCGATGTCGCTGAAGTTCGTGCGCGGGCAGCCGCTGCAGGCGTTGCACACTGCGTGCTGCCGGCGGTGGGCGTGTTCAATTTCGAGGCAGTCCGTGTGCTGGCACACCGTTTTTCCGACAGCTATGCGCTGGGCATCCATCCGCTGTGTGTGCCCCAGGCGCAAGACGCCGACCTGCAGGCGCTGGATAACGAGCTTGCGTTGAGGCGGTCTGATCCGCGATTGGTCGCGGTGGGTGAAATCGGCCTTGATTATTTTGTGCCTGCCCTGACGCAAAGCCCGATGCGTGAACGCCAGGAGCACTTCTACCGCGAGCAACTCAAGCTGGCGCGCAAGCACGGCCTGCCGGTCATCCTGCACGTGCGGCGATCGGCTGACAAGTTGCTCAAGCACCTGCGCGACCTGGCGCCCGAGAGCGGGTGGCACGGCATCGGCCATGCGTTCAACGGCAGCGAGCAACAGGCGGCGGAATTCATCAAGCTGGGCCTGAAGCTGGGCTTTGGCGGCGCCGTCACGTTTGAGCCTGCCTTGCAACTCAGGCGCCTGGCGGCAGAACTGCCCCTGGAGGCGCTGGTGATGGAAACGGATTCGCCTGACATTCCGCCCCACTGGATCTACAAAACCGCGGCGGAGCGCGAAGCGGGCCAGGCCCAGGGCCGCAATGAGCCGGGCGAGTTGCCGCGCATTGCGAAGCAGGTGGCGGATTTGCGGGGAATTCCGCTGGAGTCGCTGGCGGCCGCAACGACCGCCAACGCATTGCGGGCGCTGCCGAAACTGAGAGCCCTTCTGGCGTGAAAAAGGGCACCGAGGACACCGCTAAACCTGTGCTGGCAGGTCTGGCGCCGCTGGTTTCTCCCGGCACTCGGCTGCTGGTACTGGGGAGCTTTCCGGGCGCCGCCTCACTGGCTGCGCAGCAGTATTACGGCCACCCGCAAAACCATTTCTGGAAGATTTTGCAAGCCATTTGGCCCGATGGTCCAATGGGAACGGGCGCGAGCAGCTATCAAATTCGTAGCGAATGGCTTTTGTCAAAAGGGCTTGGCCTGTGGGACGTGTACGCTGCCTGTGAACGCGAGGGCAGCCTGGACAGCAATATCCGCAATGCGGTGGTGAACGACCTGGCGGGTCTCAAGGGCCTGTGTCCCAGGCTGGAAGCCATTGCGCATAACGGTGGTGAAAGCTTCAAGCATTCATTGGTTGTGAAGGCTGCCCTGAGCGCCGCCGGGCAGCCCCAAGGCGCGAGCACCCCCTCGGGGGGCAGCGAGGACACGTCAGTGCCGAGCGTGGGGGTCCAGTTCTACAAGCTGCCTTCCACCAGCCCGGCGAATGCTTCCTGGAGTTTTGAGCGCAAACTCGCTGCCTGGCGTGAAGTATTTGAAAAGCATGGACTGGTTTGATGTCAAAAAAAGAAACAGTGAAAACGACGGCCGAACTACCCGAAGTCAATTTCTCCGACTACGGTGAGGTGCGCTTTTTGCATCTGGGCACCGAATGGGTGCAGGGCTCCATGCTGCGCGATGCACCGTATGACATCGAACTGGAGTACGTGCAGCGCATGATGGCGGGGCTGCTGTTCACCGACGCGGCGGCTGTGTCTAAAAAGCACGCGATGCAGCTGGGCTTGGGTTCTGCCGCGCTGACCAAGTTTTGCTATAAAAAGCTGCGCATGAAAACCACGGCGATTGAAATCAATCCGCAGGTGATCACGGCCTGCCGGCTCTGGTTCAAGCTGCCGCGGGACGACCTGAGGCTGCATGTCATTGAAGCCGATGCGGCGCTGGAAATCAAAAACCCTGTGCACCAGGGAATGGTGGACTTCCTGCATGTCGACCTGTATGACCATGAAGCGGCGGCGCCGGTGCTGGACAGCGCGGATTTTTATGAAGACTGCCGCGGGCTTCTGGCGGAAGACGGCGTGATGACGGTGAATCTTTTTGGCCGTGATTCAAGTTACGTGCAGTCGCTGACAAAAATTGCGGAAGCGTTCGGGCCCGAGGCGGTCTGGGCGTTTCGGCCGACGCGCGAAGGCAACACTGTGGTGCTGGCCCAACGCGACCCGACGCGTCCCGAGCGGGCCGACCTGCTGCAGCAGGCCGGTGTCATCGAGTCGTGCTGGAAGCTGCCTGCCAAAAAATGGCTGCGGCTCTTTGCGCCGGCGGCGTGATGATGATGCCGCGCGGATGGTAAAGACCCAGGTGGATGGGGTACAGTGCGACCCATGAGCGCCGTGACGCACCCCAAACACCCCAAAGACCTGCACGTGAAAAAGCCTCCTGCCGGGCCGCTGGGCTGGCGCATGCTGGTTGAGTGGCTCAGCGAAGACGGCGTCATCAGCGCCGCCGAAGCCCAGCGCACGATTGCACGCTGCTCCCAGGTGCAAAGCGCGCAGCCGCCGTTAACCCGGCTTGCCAGTGTCGGCATGACACGCCTGGCCGACGGCAAACCCCTGGACATGGAAACGATCACGCAATGGCTGGCCGGACGGGCCGGCCTTGCCTACCTGCGGATTGACCCGCTCAAGGTGGACGTGGGCAAGGTGGCGGACACCATGTCGGCCATGTATGCCGAGCGGCACAAGGTACTGCCGGTGCAGGTGACCCCCAGCGAGGTGGTGATTGCCACTTCGGAGCCTTTCGTGACTGATTGGGTGCAGGAGGTCGAACGTCAGGCCAAGCGCAGCGTACGCCTTGTGGTTGCCAGCCCCCTCGAAATCACCAAGTTCACCGCCGAATTTTTTGCACTGGCCAAATCCGTCAAGGCGGCGATCAAGGCCGGCGGTGGGGCGACGTCGGCGAGCTTTGAACAACTGGTTGAGCTGAACAAAAGCAACAAGCAGCTGGACGCCAACGACCAGGGCGTGGTGCAGGTGGTGGATTGGCTCTGGCAGTACGCCTTTGACCAGCGCGCCAGCGACATCCACCTGGAGCCGCGGCGCGAGCAGGGCGTGATCCGCTTTCGCATCGACGGCGTGCTGCATCCGGTCTATCAACTGCCCATGGGCGTGCACAACGCCATGACCGCCCGCATCAAGCTGCTGGGCCGCATGGATGTGGTGGAAAAGCGCCGACCACAGGATGGCCGCATCAAGACCCGCAACCCGCGCGGCGACGAAGTTGAGATGCGCCTGTCCACTTTGCCCACAGCCTTCGGCGAAAAAATGGTGATGCGGATTTTTGACCCGGACACCACGGTCAAGGACCTGGATGCACTGGGTTTTTCGCAGCACGACGCCGAACGATGGGAGCAACTGGTCAAGCGGCCCTATGGCATTGTCCTGGTCACCGGGCCTACCGGCTCCGGCAAGACCACCACGCTTTATTCCACGCTCAAGCGGCTTGCGACTGAAGAAGTCAACGTCAGCACGATTGAGGACCCGATCGAAATGATCGAGGCCTCCTTTAACCAGACACAAGTCCAGCCGCATCTGGATTTCGACTTTCCCGAAGGGCTGCGCGCGCTGATGCGGCAGGATCCGGACATCATCATGGTGGGCGAAATCCGCGACCTGCAGACGGCCGAGATGGCCGTGCAAGCCGCGCTGACTGGCCACCTGGTTTTCAGCACACTGCATACCAATGACGCCCCGTCGGCGGTGTCCCGCCTGATGGAACTCGGGGTTCCTTCTTACCTGATCAACGCCACCTTGCTGGGTGTGCTGGCCCAGCGGCTGGTACGCACCTTGTGCAGCAATTGCCGCCAGCCTGACGAGGCCGCCTCACGCGAAACGCTCGCCGACCTGGTCAAACCCTGGCAAATCAGCGGCGGCTACCGGCCGTACAAGCCGGTGGGCTGTGTGGATTGCCGGATGACCGGGTTCCGTGGGCGCATGGGGCTTTATGAGCTGCTGACCGTCACGGAAGGCTTCAAGGAAAAGGTCTCGAAAGAACCCAATATCGATGCGCTGCGCCGCCAGGCGGTCAGCGAAGGTATGCGCCCGCTTCGGTTGGCCGGCGCGCTGAAAGTGGCAGAGGGGCTGACAACCATCGAGGAAATTTTGGCCTCCACCCCGTCTTTGGACTGAGTCCTTGCAGCCTTTTACAGCGGCCGGCCCGTTGTAAGCAAGAGGTAAGCCAAAAGATTACGAAAGGTAAGTGAAAGCCACATGGCGGGGGCCGGGTGATTGAATGCACAATCCACCGATTCTTTCTTTTATATGTATTGAGGAGACAGCCGTGAATATCAAGAGTCAGAAAGACTTTTTCTCCGGCCTCATGTTCATGGGGGTCGGTGTGGCGTTCGCATGGGGGGCAACCACCTACAACGTGGGTGAAGGTGCCCGTATGGGTCCGGGTTACTTCCCTCTCATGCTGGGTATTTTGATGGCTGTTCTGGGAGGTGCTATTACCTTCAAGGCGCTGGTGGTGGAAACCGTAGGCGGCGACAAGATCGGCAAGTGGGCCTGGAAGCCCCTCATTTTCATCATTCTGGCCAATCTGGTATTTGGCATTTTGCTGGCCGGTTTGCCGAGCATCAAGATTCCCGCCATGGGCATGATCGTGGCGATTTATGCGCTGACCTTCATTTCCAGCATGGCCGAAGAGGGCTGGAAGGTCAAAAACACCTTCATTCTTGCGACGGTGCTGGCCATCGGCAGTTACCTGGCTTTCGTCGTCCTGCTCAAGTTGCAGTTCCCGGTCTGGCCATTCTTTATCGGCTAAGGAGAATAAAAAATGGAATTGCTAAATCATTTGTCGATAGGTTTTGGCGTGGCATTCACGCCGATCAATTTGTTGTACTGCCTGATCGGCTGTATTTTGGGTACCTTGATTGGTGTTCTGCCGGGTATCGGCCCTGTGGCTACGATTGCCATGCTGCTGCCGGCCACCTACGCGCTGCCTCCCGTGTCGGCGTTGATCATGCTGGCCGGTATTTATTACGGCGCCCAGTACGGCGGCTCCACCACCGCCATTCTGGTGAATCTGCCAGGGGAGTCGTCTTCAGTGGTGACCTGTATTGACGGGTACCAGATGGCGAGAAAAGGCCGGGCCGGGCCCGCGCTTGCCGCGGCAGGCCTGGGATCTTTCTTTGCCGGTTGCGTAGGCACTTTGATCCTGGCCGCGTTTGCACCGCCGCTGACCGAACTGGCCTTCAAGTTCGGCCCCGCCGAATACTTCGCACTGATGGTGCTGGGTCTGATCGGCGCCGTGGTGCTGGCTTCCGGCTCGCTGCTCAAGGCGATTGCCATGATCGTGCTGGGCCTGCTGCTGGGTCTGGTCGGAACCGACGTGAATTCCGGTGTTGCCCGCTTCAGCTTTGACATTCCCGAACTGACTGACGGCATTGGTTTCGTGACCATCGCCATGGGTGTATTCGGCTACGGCGAGATCATCAGCAATCTGGCGCAGCCGGAGCATGAGCGTGAGGTTTTCACCGCCAAGGTCTCGGGACTCTTCCCCACCAAAGAAGACTTCAAGAACATGGCGCCTGCCGTGCTGCGGGGTACTTTCCTGGGTTCGGCACTGGGGATTCTCCCCGGCGGTGGCGCCTTGCTTGCCGCATTTGCGGGTTACGCCCTTGAGAAGAAAATCAAGATGCGGCCTGGTGAAGTGCCTTTCGGTCAGGGCAACATCCGCGGCGTCGCAGCACCTGAGTCGGCCAACAATGCCGGCGCGCAGACCTCCTTCATTCCGCTGCTGACGCTGGGCATTCCGCCCAACGCCGTAATGGCTTTGATGGTGGGCGCCATGACGATTCACAACATTCAGCCCGGCCCGCAGGTCATGACCAGCAACCCTGAACTGTTCTGGGGCCTGATCGCTTCGATGTGGATCGGCAACGCGATGCTCGTGATCCTGAATCTGCCGCTGATCGGGATGTGGATCAAGCTGCTGACTGTGCCTTACCGCTACCTGTTCCCGGCCATCGTGCTTTTCTGCGCGATTGGCGTGTATTCCACCAACAACAACACCTTCGACATCTGGATGGTGGGCATCTTCGGTGTGATCGGCTACATGTTCGTCAAGCTCGGCTGCGAACCCGCTCCCTTGCTGCTGGGCTTCATCCTGGGCCCCATGATGGAAGAGAACCTGCGCCGGGCCCTGCTGCTTTCACGTGGCGACTGGAGCGTGTTTGTGACGCGTCCACTGTCGGCCGGACTGCTGGGAGCCGCCGTGCTGCTGCTGGCCATCGTGCTGCTGCCAAGCATCAAAAACAAACGGGAAGAAGCTTTCGTTGAAGCTGACTGATCAACGGGAAGCACATACAAAAAAGGCACCTTCGGGTGCCTTTTGTTTTGCCTGTTTGCGACATAGTCGGCGCTCAAAATCGTTGCACAATGGCCAGATGAAACGTAGACATATTATTTCCCTGGCTGCGGCTTCCGCCGTGACTCTCGTGGGCCCCGCCATGGCCCAGAACTATCCGTCCAAACCCATTCGCATGATCGTGCCGTTTCCGGCAGGCGGCGCGACGGACATCCTGGCACGGGCCCTGTCGCAAAAGCTGGGCGAGAAAATCGGCCAGACGGTTGTGGTCGAAAACCGGCCGGGCGCCGGCGGCACGATAGGCGCCGATGCTGCGTCCAAATCGCCTGCTGACGGCTACACGCTGCTGCTGGCGACTTCAAGCACCCACAGCATCGGGCCGGCCGTCAACCCCCGGATTCCCTACAACGCGGAAACAGACTTCACGCCGATTGCCTATGTGGCAAGTTCCCCTAATGTGGTGCTGGTGCCTAACACGTCGCCGGCAAAGACCATGGGCGAATTTATCGATCATGCACGCAAGAACCCCGGGCGTTTGAACTACGCGTCCAGCGGCAACGGCACCATCATCCACTTGATGAGCGAATACTTCAAGGCGCAATCGGGGACCTTCATCCTGCACATCCCTTACCGCGGTACGGCACTGGCCATGCCGGACCTGATCAGCGGCAAGATCGACGTGCTGTTCGACTCCTTTGTCACCGGCATGCCGCATGTGAAAGATGGAAAGCTGCGGGCCCTTGCGGTCACCAGCCTCAAACGCACGGCGCTCGCTCCCGATCTGCCGGCGGTGGCGGAAACCCTGCCGGGCTTTGAGTCGGTCACCTGGTTCGGGGTTTACGGCCCCAAAGGCATGGCGCCAGACCTGGCAGGCAAGGTCAACCAGGCGGTGAACGCAGCCCTGGCCGATTCCGATGTGAAAGACCGCTTTGCCAGACTGGGCGCCGAACCCGCGGGTGGCACCCCGCAGGCCTTTGCGGCCATGGTGAAGACGGACACGGCCAGGTGGAAGAAAATCATTGTCGAGCGGAAAATCAGCGCCGATTGATGCCTTTCACCGCATCGCGCCGCCTGGTCGTGACGATGCCGGTCAGTTTGACTTCCCGCCTGCGGTTGCACACCATGACCGCCGGCATCCATTCTTCCTTGCCTTGCCTTCCACAGGTGACCCATGAATTTCAACTACAGCAACCCCTACACCTCCACCCGCCTGCCGCTGTTTGCCCGCAACGTTGTTTCGACTTCGCACCCGTTGGGCGCGCAGGCCGGTTTGCGCATGATGCTCAAGGGCGGCAATGCGGTAGATGCCGCGATCGCTGCTGCCGCCGCCATGACCATTGTCGAACCTGTCAGCAACGGCCTGGGCAGCGATGCTTTTTGCATCCTCTGGGACGGCAAGGAACTGCATGGACTGAATGCATCGGGCCGCGCGCCGCAAAGCTGGACGCCGGATTACTTCAAGCGCAAATACGGCAGCGATGCGCAGACGCCGCCCAAACGCGGTATGGATTCCGTGAGCGTACCGGGTGCGGTGGCCGGCTGGGTGGCCTTGAGCGAGCGTTTCGGCAAGCTTCCCTTCGCCGACCTGATGGAGCCTGCAATTGAAATCGCCGAGCGCGGCTATTTGTTGCCGCCCGTGGTGCAGCAGAAGTGGGCGGCCGCTACGGGGGAGTTGAAATCGCTGCCGGGCTTTGCCCAATCTTTCCTTCCCTGGGGCCGGGCGCCGAATGTCGGTGAACTGTTCCAGTTCAAGGCCGCAGCCAAAGCGTTGCGTGCTATTGCGCAAACCAAGGGCACGGCGTATTACGGCGGCGCCATTGCCCAGGCCATCGAAAAATTCTCCGCACAAAACGGCGGCAGCATCACCGCCAAAGATTTTGAAAGCTACCAGCCGGAATGGGTCAAGCCCATCGGCAAGGAGTACCGGGGCTATACCCTGCACGAAATTCCGCCCAACGGGCAGGGCATTGCGGCGCTGATTGCGCTGGGCATCCTTGATAAGTTCGATGTAGCCGGGCTCCCGGTGGATGGCGTGGATTCCCAGCATCTGCAGATCGAAGCCATGAAGCTGGCGTTTGCCGATATTTACCGGTACGTGGCCGAGCCTTCGTCAATGGAGGTGACGGCCGAGCAAATGCTCGATGACGCGTATCTGGCATCCCGTGCCAAACTCATTGACATGAAAAAGGCACAGGACTTTGGCGCGGGAAATCCCGTCAAGGGCGGAACGATCTACCTGACGGCAGCCGATGAAGACGGCATGATGGTGAGCTTCATCCAGAGCAACTACATGGGTTTTGGTTCAGGCTGCGTCGAGCCCGAGTTCGGCATCAGCCTGCAAAACCGCGGCCACGCCTTCAGCCTGCTGCCGGGCGCCAACCAGGTCGCACCGGGCAAGCGGCCTTTCCACACCATTATTCCGGCCTTCCTCAGCAAGGATGGCAAACCCGTGATGAGCTATGGCGTGATGGGCGCGAACATGCAGCCGCAGGGCCACATGCAGACACTGGTGCGCATGCTGGACTACGGCCAGAGCCCACAGGTGGCTTGCGATGCGCCGCGCTGGCGCTACAACGCCGGCCTTGAGATCAATGTGGAGGCCACGATGGACCCGAGTACCGTGCAGGGCCTTGCCGACCGCGGCCACCGCATGGAAGTCATCAACGACTCCTACCAGGACTTTGGCGCCGGCCAGTTCATCTGGCGTGCCGGCAACCCCAAGGTCGAAGGCTATGTGGCGGCCAGCGATCCACGCCGCGACGGCCAGGCTGTGGGCTTTTAAGAAACGACCTTGAGCGATAAATCTGATAAAAACAGGCCGACAGCCCAAGCAGGACGAGCGCAAGCAGCTACTAAAAGCATAGCGCCTGGTTTGCTGCTGGCCACTTTCGGTGCCATCGCGTTCAGCGGCAAGGCCATCATTGTCAAGTTGGCCTATCGCTACGGCGTCGACGCCGTCACGCTGATCATGTACCGCATGCTGTTTGCGCTGCCCATCTTTGCGGTGATGGCGTGGTGGGCCAGCCGGGGCAAGGCGCCGCTGACGCGCAAGGACTGGCTGGGCGTGCTGTGGCTGGGCTTCACGGGTTACTACCTCGCCAGTTTCCTGGACTTCGCCGGCCTGGCGTTCATCAGTGCGTCACTGGAACGACTCATCCTCTATCTCAATCCCACGCTGGTGTTGCT
Organism: Polaromonas sp. P5_D5; assembly: GCF_054049435.1. Classification (NCBI taxonomy): domain Bacteria; kingdom Pseudomonadati; phylum Pseudomonadota; class Betaproteobacteria; order Burkholderiales; family Comamonadaceae; genus Polaromonas; species Polaromonas sp. P5_D5. Next base: position 1,107,013 of record NZ_JBFUMJ010000001.1, on the reverse strand, counting down.
GCTGGGCCTGGTGTTGTACAAGCGCCGAGTTGGCGCGCTGCAAATCATCGGCATGGCCATCAGCTACTGCGGCGTGGTGCTGGTGTTCGGCCACGAGATCACGCTGCAGGGCGCGGACGCTGCCTGGGGTGCGCTGCTGGTGTTCCTGAGCGCGGTGAGCTACGCGCTTTATCTGGTTTACAGCGGTGAGATGGTCAGGCGGCTCGGCTCATTGCGCCTGGTGGGGCTGGCTACCACCGTGGCCTGCCTGTTGTGCTTGTTGCAGTTTGTGTTGCTGCGGCCCCTGAGCGCGGCAGTCGTGGCGCCCGAGGTGATCTGGCTGTCGTTGCTCAATGCCACGCTGTGTACGGCGGTACCGGTGCTGATGGTGATGATGGCCATCGAACGCATCGGCGCCGGCATGGCCGCGCAGACCGGCATGGTGGGCCCGATGTCCACCATCCTCATGGGTGTGCTGATTCTGGGTGAGCCGTTCACGGTCTGGGTGGCGGCGGGGACGGTGCTGGTGATTGCAGGGATCTTCGTTTTCACGAGAGGCAGATAGTGGCCCTCACGGTCGCTCACTTCGTGTGGCCTACGGCCTTTCTCCCTGCCCCTTTCATTACAGAAGGGGCCGCCCGCCTGCGGTCTGGCAAAGCCAGTCCCGCGGCTTATGCTGGGTTAAGGATTCCCGCGCGCACCGAAGCTGCTTAGGCATCAGATCGGCCTCTAGCCCAGGTACTACGTGCGCAAGCTGCTATTAATTTAATAGCGCGTGGTGTCAGGGGCGCTGCTACTTCTTTGCGGGTGTACGCGTCGACGCAGGCGCTTGCGCTGTAGGCCTGCGGTTCGCACCGCTGATGCGCTGCGCCACCGTGACGGATGGCTGTCCTGCATACGCGTCCAGCCGGGTACCCATGGCCTGCTCAAGCTGGTTCAGTCGCGTCTGGGCGGGCGGATGCGTGCTCAGGGACAGCGCAAACAATGCGTCATCCGGCGCAGCGCTGCGCAGTTGCTGCAGCACAGCCACCAGGCCGTAGGGATCGAACCCAGCGCGCGCGGCGAGAGCCACGCCGGTACGGTCGGCGTCAAACTCGTCCTGCTGGTCCAGGCCCTTGGTGTACATGTTCTTGCCCAGCGCCAGCAACTGCGACGACACCAGGCCGCCCAGGTCGTTCTTCAGCTGAGAGCTGATCACCTGCGTCAGAAGGCCGGCGCGTGCCGCCTTGTTCATGGCAATCAAGTGGTGCTTGGCTGTGACATGGGTGATTTCATGGGCCAGGATACCGGCCAATTCGCTTTCGTCCGCCACGCGGTCCATCAGGCCCTTGGTGACGAAGACATAACCGCCTGGCGTGGCAAATGCGTTGAACCCGGGGTCGTCGAGGATGGCGAAGGTCCAGGGCAGGTCGGGCCGCGATGACTGCAGGCTGATCCAGCGGCCCAGCTGGTTGATATAGCGCTGCGCAGCCACGTCAGGGTAGAGCGGTTTGCTGCCCAGTAGCACGGCGGCCAGTTGCTGGCCGATCTGGATTTCACGTGGTTCGTCAATCTGATCCAGCGACTGTGACAACAGCTGGAACAGGTCACCACCCTGGGCTGCCTGCTGTCCGCCCGGTGTAAGGCTGGCGCCCAGCAACGCGCCGGCCAGGCCGGCCGCAGAGTTGGGTTGCGCGGGGGCGGGCTGCGCCGGCTGGTTCGGGCGTATCAGTGACTGGAACAGGCCGCCTAGCGCCTTGCCCGCATCCTGGGCATGAGCGCCCAGAGGGAGCAAGCTGGCCAGCAGGGTCAATGCAAAAACCGCATGGCGTGCGGGAGTTGCCAGTGTTTGGAGGGTGTGAAGATTCATTGCGGTGCCTCTTGTCTTGTTTTTAGCCGCCGTATTGTTCGGTTCTGGTGCTGGGTGCGGCAGCCGGCGGTGTGGGTGTGGGCAGGGGATCGACCTGCCGGACGTTCAGCGAGGCACCGCCCGCGAACTGCCTGGCTTGCGCAGCGTTCGCACGGTTGGCGTCGGCTTGCGCCACGGCCGCCAGGTTGGGAACGGCATTGGCAAGGTCTTCCGCACCCAGGCCGCGAATGCCGACGGTGGATGTGGCCACTGCGCCGCCCGGCGCCTGTGCGCTGCCCTTGTTGAAAAAGCTCGACAGGCTGCGCAGTGCACCGGTGCCGGCACCGGCCTGCGAGCTGGGGGCCGTGATGTCAAACATGTGCACCCAGCCGCTGGTGCCGTCGGCCATGCGGACCTTGATCCACGCGCCGTTGCGCTCGCCCAGCCGGGTCACCGAGGTTTGAACCGGCAGCGGGGCCAGGCTGCGGGCCGATTCGCCCGGACCTTCGCGCAGTTGGGCTGCGCGCTTGATCAGTACGGCCTCGCCTTGCGGCTGGGCCTGTGTCGCCGCACTGAAAACCAGCAGCGATGTGAGCAGGGGAGCGATAACCATTCCCGCCTGCATTTTGTATTTACTCAGTATCATGAGCCGCTCTCCCCCGTGGTTGTAATGAGGAATTATTATGGATTTGGGTATTGCAGGCAAATGGGCGCTGGTCTGCGGCGCCAGCAAGGGTTTGGGTCTGGGTTGCGCCGAGGCGCTGGTGCGCGAAGGCGTGCATGTGCTGATCGTGGCGCGCGGCGAGGAAACGCTGAAGGTCGCGGCTGAAAAACTGAAGACGGATAAGGGCAAACCCGCAGGCGCCAGCGTCCAGTATGTCGCCGCCGACATCACCACACCCGAAGGCCGCGCCGCGGTGTTCGCGCTGCGCAAGGACTTCGACATCGTGGTGACCAATGCCGGCGGCCCGCCGCCCGGTGACTTCCGCGACTGGGACCGTGACGCCTGGCTCAAGGCGGTGGACGCCAATATGCTGACTCCCATCGAACTCATCAAGGCCACGGTCGACGGCATGGCGGCGCGCGGTTTCGGGCGCATCGTCAACATCACCTCCAGCTCAGTCAAGTCGCCTATCGACATCCTGGGTCTGTCCAACGGCGCGCGCAGCGGCCTGACCGGCTTTGTGGCCGGCGTGGCACGCACCAAACTCGCGGCGCAAGGCGTGACCATCAACAACCTGCTGCCGGGCGCTTTCGACACCGACCGCCTGCGCGGCACCATGAGCGGCGCTGCGCAAAAAACCGGCCAGCCCCTGGAAGCCATCATGGATGCGCGCCGCAAGAACATCCCGGCCCAGCGCTTCGGCACGCCCGAAGAATTCGGCGCCATCTGCGCCTTCCTGTGCAGCACGCATGCCGCCTACATGACGGGGCAAAACGTGCTGGCTGACGGCGGGGCTTATCCGGGCACTTATTGAGCACCAGGCGCTTCCCTTGAGCCTGGACTACCTCCAATTCGATTACGCCGAGAGCAGCGACGGCACGGGCACGCTGGAAGCCATGGCCTCCACATGGCCGGAGCAGGTGCTGGCCGTCCATGCTGAAGCCGTCCAGGTATTGGCATGGGCCCACGCGGAATTCCCCGGGCGGCGCGGCCCGCTCGAGGAGGGTTTTGACTGGGATTACGACCTGCACGGCATGCAGGAGCTGACGGCGCCCGAGGCCTTGCACTATGACGAGGTTTCGCGACGGTTGGAGGTGGAAGCCGGCCCGCCCGGCAAGCCGCGGCATACGCTCACCCTGTCCCTCAGTGGGACAGTGGAGTTTTGCGATGCCTTCAGGCGGAACTTCGGCCTGGACTTGGATTGAATGCCCCAGCGCTCAAGTTAGCGTTAACGTTCAGGCAATCATTCAAGCGCAGGTTCGACAGCCTCCACTGCAGTAGCGCTAACCCGCTGCATCAGCCCGTGTTGCAGGCTGAACAGCTGGAGCTGCTCGGCATAAGGCATGAGCATTCTCTCTTCCGTCGCGATGCCCACTCCCAGCAGGCCGGCCATCTTCTCCTTGCTCACCTGGCCGTGCGCCAGCAGTTCGTCCACGATGCTCAGTAGCAAGGCCGAATCGGTTTTGAGAATCTCCTGTGCGCGCGCGTACGCCTGCGCGAGCAGGGCCTCGATCTCGGCGTTGGTCGGCTCAACATCGGTGTTGAGGTTGTCGTCCATGTCGTGGGTCACGTCGGTGTGGCTCAGCCGGTTGCCGAAACCGAAGTGGCGCACAAAGCGCGCGGCCAGGGCGGTGGCGTTCTTGAAGTCGCTCTCGCTGCCCGTGGTGCAGGCGTCTTCGCCAAACACCAGCGCCTCGGCGGCGCGGCCGGCCAGGCCCACGCAGAGGCGGTCCAGGCAGCTTTGACGTGATTCGGCCTTCATGCGCACATAGCTGTTGTAGCCGCCCTCGAAAGACGCCACGTTGATCTTGACTTCCTGCGGCGCATGGCCGAACAGGCGGCCGTAGGCCAGGCCGTGGCCTGCTTCGTGCACGGCCAGCAAGGCCCGAAAGTCGGGGCTGGCGCGCTGCTTGAGCTGGTTGAGGTCCAGCGGCACTGGGTACGCGATGCTCCCGCCCCCGCACTCGCCATGACTGACGTGCAGGGATTGCGTGGCGGCGTCCAGCCTCACGTGCAGCGTGGTGTCCGCCGGCACATCATGCTCAAACGCCCACAGCACGGCGTTCACCAGCGGCGCACTCAGGATGGCGTGAATCGACGAGAACAGCGGGCGTGTGCCCTGGGCCGGGAAGACCGCATTGGCATAAATTCCTGGTACACCGATTCATGCAGATCAAAAAACAGCCCTGCACTCGCCTGCATTTCACCAACGTATCTGGCACAGGTGCTGCGGATCAGCCGCTCATACGTGGCCTGGCTCAGCGAGGGGTAGATCACATGGTTGTTCCCCAGCCGGGCGATCTGCTCGGGCTTGAAGCGCTCTCCCAGTGCCTTCTTGACGTCAATGACCGACAGTTTTTTCGTCAGTGCATGAAAGATGTCGGCATCGGTGTCGCAGTCTTCCACGCGTTTGGCGGTTCCCTCATACATTTCGTCGAGGTTGCCCGAAACGATGATGAGCAAGCGGCTGTAATCCGTTTCCCACGAGTCGGTCGATGCCCTGAACGCCAGCATGCGCTCCTGCAGTTGCTGGGGTGTCCAGGTCATCACCTCCTGTAGTGGTTCCTTGAGCTTGAGGCTTTGCTTGAATTCCTGAGCCTGGTAGGGCGAGAGGGCGAACTTCAGCTTTTTGGCCTGGACGCCGTCCTTGGCAGGCTTTTCATCAGCCTGTTCCTCGCGTTCGTGGTCATACAGCGAGAAAGCCAGAGACGATTCCAGCTCCTGCAGAAAAGACAGCGACGGCGGCAGGCGCCCGTCGGACAGCAGCTGCCACACGTCCTGGTAGCGTTTGACGGCGACCTCATCGCCCTTTTCGTTGATGGTGCGAAAGCGCTGGAATTCATCCAGCACCAGAATGCCTGGCTCGCTCTCGGCAACGGCGGACTCCGCCAGCATGCCGCTGATGGAGTCGGCGCTACGCCAGCTGCTGCCGTTGCTGAAGCCGTCCATCTGCACTTCGACAAAGCGGTCGTAGAAACCCAGCTTCTGCGCCAGGCGGCGCGTGAGCTGGGTTTTGCCGGTGCCGGTCAGGCCCCACAGGCACACGATCACCGGGCGGCGAATGATGTGCGGCAGCACATACCAGGCGCGGATCGACTCGATCACCCGGTCGATGATGTCGTCAATACCGAACAGCTCGGTCTTCAGCTCGGTGGCGACGAGGGCCAGGTGGGCACTGCGTTCGCGCATGAGCTCGGGCGGCACGCGGGCTGCGGCCACCGTCTCGGTTGTCATATCGTTCTTCATGTCAGTCAGTCAAATTTTTGAGGGCTTTTTGCAAAGCCACGGTTTCAGCCCGGCGATGGGCGCCGTTGCTGCGAATATGTTTGCCCGCACCCGACGTGATGGCACGCTGGACGAGGGCCCGCACCACGGGATTGCGCGGTGTGGGTGACGGCAAGGTCAAGGCCAGCGGCTGCTTCATGCGCCGCAAATGCTTGACCTTGCCTGCGGCAAAGTCACGGGAAAAAGTTTTGGCACTCATGTGCACGCTCCGAAAAAGCAAAACCCCGGCGAAAAATCAGCCTGGGGTTTGCGGAGCGCGCTTCACACGTGAAGGCACAGCACCGACTGCCCGCAGGGCTGGGTATGGTTGACACCACATCCAGCCGGGGGCAGTGGAGGGTGCGTCAGGTGTGAGTGAACAAAGTCATGGTCTTGAGGGCTTCAAGGTGTTTACTGCGCAAGGTTATTCGTTGCACAGTGGCTTAAAGCAAGGAACGGATTCTGAAGAGCCCACGCGGGCTTGGCAAGTTTTATGCAGCGATTTCTCACAATGTGTTGTGAAAATCAAACCGCTGCTGCGCTAATTGCTGCGCGCTTCAGCGCCGCGACGACACCACGATGCCGCCCACGATCAGCATAAAAGCCAGCGCGTGGTAGAGGTGCGGCAACTCACCGAGAAAGGCCGCCGACAGCAATGCAGCGAACAGCGGCGTGAGGTTGGAAAAGAAGCCCGCAATCGCCGGCCCGACACGCTGCACGCCCATGCCCCAGCAACGATAGGCAATCACCGCGGGTCCCACGGCCACGTACAGCAGGGCTGCGGCCAGCGGCCAGCCCCATTGGATGTGCGCGTCGGTCAACGCCCATTCGCCGGCGGCAAACGCACCCGACCAGGCCAGTCCGAACACGATTTGCGCGAGCAGGAAGGCCGCCCAGTCGCGGCGGATTTCCGCCGGCTCTTTGGGTTGCGACAGCAGCCAGCTGTAAAACGCCCAGGCCAGCGTGGCCAGCAGCACGTACAGGTCGCCGGGCACCAGCTGCACCTGCATGAGCAATTCCCGTTGGCCACGCGACAGCACCACCAGCACGCCGGCAATCGACAGCACGGCACCTGTGGTCTGTCGCTTCGACACAGTCTGGCCAAAAAACAGCGCCCCCACGACCAGCATCCAGATCGGCACGCTTGACGCCACCAGCGTCACGTTGAGCGGTGTGGAGGTTTTCAGTGCCAGATACTGCAAGGCGTTGTAGCAACCCACACCCAGCAGGCCCAGCACCGCGAAACGTTTCCAGTGAGGCCACAGGCTGCTGCCCGGTTTGAGCAGGCGCCAGGCCAGCGGCAACAGGATCACGAAGGCCAGGGCCCAGCGCAGGAAGTTGAGCGTCATGGGCGGCACAAGGCCGGTGACGAGGCGGCCGACGACGGCGTTACCGGCCCAGAGCAAGGGAGGGACCACCAGCAGCGTGGCGGTGGCGGGCGTGAGGCGTTGGGTCATGACGGGGACTTTATCAAGCACGACCGTTTTCCTCTCGCCGCGCGGGGTTCAACCCTCGGCGCCTGCGGCCCATTTCGATTCATGGCACCATGACGGCCACCCCTTTTCTTTCTCCATCTGCAACCTTTGCAAGGAAATCCATGGCCTCCATCACCTCCAAAGCCGTACGAATCAACCAGCACGGCGGACCTGAAGAACTCGCACTGGTAGACGTGACGGTAGGCGACCCCGGCCCGGGCGAAATACGCATCCGTCACAAGGCCGTTGGCTTGAACTACATCGACGTGTACCAACGCAGCGGTGTCTACCCGCTTGCCATGCCGCTTCAGCTGGGCATGGAAGCTTCCGGCATCGTCGAGGCTGTTGGTGAGGGCGTGGCTCACCTGAAAGCGGGTGACCGCGCGGCCTATGCCAGCCAGCCGCCCGGCAGCTACTGTGAAGTGCGCGTGATGCCGGCCAAGTGCGTGTGCAAGCTGCCCGATGCGATCTCGTTTGAAACCGGCGCGGCCATGATGCTTAAGGGGCTGACCACGCAGTACCTGCTGCGGCGCACGCAGCCACAGGGCGGCTTGCACGCCGGCGACCATGTGCTGTTTCACGCGGCCGCCGGCGGCGTGGGCCTGATCGCTTGCCAGTGGGCCAGGGCCATGGGCCTGCAACTCATAGGCACCGCCGGCTCTGATGAGAAATGCGCGCTGGCGTTGTCGCAGGGCGCGGCCTTTGCCATCAATTACACCCAGGAAGATTTCGTGGCCCGTGTCAAGGAAATCACCGGCGGCAGGGGCGTGAAGGCGGTGTACGACTCGGTTGGCAAGGACACCTTCCTCAAGTCACTGGACTGCCTGCGTCCCTTTGGCCTGCTGGCCAACTTTGGCAATGCCTCGGGCAAGACGCCGCCGCTGGACATCGGCCTGCTGGCAGCCAAGGGCTCGCTTTACGTTTCACGGCCGACGCTCTTTACCCACATTGCGACGCGTGAGACCACACAGGAAATGGCGGATGAATTGTTCGCCATGGTCATCAGCGGCAAAGTCCATATCCCCATAGACCAGCGTTTTGCCCTGGCCGACGTGGCCGAGGCGCACCGTGCGCTTGAAGCCCGCAAGACCACGGGCTGCACCATCCTGACGCTGTAACCACCGGCCCTGGGGCGGTAAACCTGTGTAAAGCCACGGGCGGCATTCAACGCAAGGCGTGGCGGATGCGTTACAAGGGGCGAGGGCCTGCTAACAGACCCCAGGAGAACACGATGCCCACAGCGATCACCCAGGCCGGCATGCTCGCGGCCTTCCTGGCTTGCCTCGCCGCCCCGGCGGCGCAGGCGCAGGCCGATGCCGTGCCGCCGCCGGCCAAGCTTGCCGCCACATGGCGCGCCGCTTCGCGCCTGGGGTATGCACCCACGCCGGCCTCGACGCAGGCCGCCGCGGCCTCGCCGCGCGCCTGGGCGCTGCAGCAACTGGATGCGGCCTATGCCGCAAGCCTGCGCCCTCCCACCCTTCCTGCCGAAATCGCCGGCATCAACGCACCGCTCAATGACATCGCGCGCAGCTTCCAGGCCGAGCGCGAGATGCGCCGGGCTGCGCGCGAAACGCCCAAGCCCGGCATGGCCGCCGCGGCCGATACAGGCGGGGAAAAATTCAGCCGCGAGATGGCCCAGGGCGCGGCCGCCTGGCGGCTGATGTCCTGCAGCGATCCGGCGCTGGAAAATCCGCTGCTGGCCCGCATGACCGAGTTCTGGTTCAACCACCTCAATGTGTTCGTCGGCAAGGGACCGGTGCGCCCCTTTGTCGGCCACTACGAGATCAATGTGATTCGCGCCAACGCCCTGGGCCGTTTTGAAGACTTGCTGCTGGCCAGCGCCAGGCATCCGGCCATGCTGTTCTACCTGGACCAGGTGCAGAGCAACAGCCGCGGCCTCAATGAAAACTACGCGCGTGAGTTGATGGAGTTGCACACCCTGGGCGTGAACAGCGGTTACACGCAAAAAGACGTGCACGAACTGGCCCGCATCCTCACCGGCTGGACGGTGAACCTCAAGGACGGCGAGGGTTTTCGTTTTGCCGAGCGCCTGCACGACAAGGAGGGCAAGGTGCTGCTGGGCCGTACGTTCGGCAGTGAGGGCGTTGCGGAAGGCGAGGAAGCCATTCGCTTCCTGGCACGCCGGCCCGAGACGGCACGGCGTGTGTCCATCCGGCTGGCCAGTTTTTTTGTGGCCGACAAACCCTCGCCCGCGCTGGTCAACCGGTTGGCGACTGCCTTCACGGCTACCCAGGGCGACATCCGCGCGGTGATGCGCACCCTGATCGAATCACCGGAATTCTGGGCGCAAGACAACCAGTTGTTTAAAACCCCGCTGGACTTTGCCTGTTCGGCGCTCACTGCGGCCGGGGGTGTCAAGGAGCGCCGCGATATCGTGCAAACCCTGGGCTTCCTGGCGCAGGCCGGCCAGCCCATGCATGGCTGGCAAACGCCCGACGGCTACAAAACCGATGCCGGTACCTGGCTTGCGCCCGAGGCTTTGACGCGCCGCGCCGATTACGCCATGGGCCTGGCCCAGCGCACAGCTGAGCCGTCTTACCTCAACGCCTTTTTCAGCATTGCGACGCGCGAGCGCATTGCGCAGGAACCCGCGCAGATGCGCACCGGCCTGATGCTCGCCAGCCCTGACTTCATGCGCAAATAATTCCATGTCCAAATCAAACGTGCACTTTGTCGGCCCGCCTTGCCGTGCTGTAGCACTGTCTGCGGCGGGCCTTCGCGTTCACGCTTGATCTGGACATGGAATATGCCGCAACAAGGACTCCTATGAACCCCAATTTTTCTTCATCGGCGAATCTGCTGCAACGCCGCCAGCTGGTGGGCCTGGGCGCGTTGTCCGCCTTGTCGCTGGCAGCGCCCGGCGTGTGGGCGCAAGCCTTGCCCGCAAGCCGATCAGGCCTGGACGGCGGGCGCCTGATCGTCGTCTTCCTGCGCGGCGCGTATGACGGTCTGTCGGCCTTTGTGCCCTACGCAGACAAGGACTACTACGCTTTGCGCCCCAACATCGCGATTGCGGCGCCCGACGGCACGACGCAAACCGCCTTGAAGCTCGACAGGACTTTTGCCCTGCATCCCGCGCTGGCTCCACTGCTGCCGCTGTGGCAGCAAGGCGTTCTGGGCTTTGTGCCCGCGGCCGGCCTGCCTGCGCCCAACCGTTCGCATTTCGATGCACAGTACCAGATGGAGATCGCGCAGGGCGGCAAGACCAGCAGCGCGCCCGGGTGGCTCAACACCACAGCGGGCCTGGGCAAAGCCGCTGCACCGGGCGCCACCGCTCTCGGCGTGGGCGAGGCCAATCCGGCCATTCTGGGCGGGCAGGCGGCCGTCAGGTTGATCCCTCGCGGCCAGTCGGCAGAGCGCACCGGCGTGCTGGCCAACGACAGAACCCGCCAGGCGCTGATGGACCTGTATGCCGGTGACGACAAGATCAGCGAAGCCTTCCGCCAGGGTGCGGGTAGCCGCATGCAGAGCGCGCAGGAGCTCACGGAACAGAAAAACGCCAGGGCCGAAAAAATGGCGGAAGACAGTAAACGCATGGCAGACAAGCGCCTGGACCGCGACGGCACGCCCGGCAATCCGCAGGCCCTGAATGCGCAAATGCAGGCGGCCAGCAACGGCGCGGCCGACCCGGTGGGCCTGCAACTCGATGCGCAGCACCTGGGCACGCTGATGCGCAACGACCGAAAGTTGCGCATCGGCTTTTTGTCGGCCGGCGGTTGGGACACCCATGCCAACCAGGGCGCTGCCACCGGCCAGCTGGCCAACAACCTCGGCAACCTGGCGCGCGGCATCGCGCAGCTGCGCCAGGATTTTTCCGAACCCGGCGATGTTGTCGTGGTGATGAGCGAATTCGGCCGCACCAGCGCCGAAAACGGCACACGCGGCACCGACCACGGCTTCGGCAATGCCATGTGGCTCATGGGCAACCGCGTCGCCGGAGGGCGCTGGCATGGCCAATGGACGGGCCTGGCCCAGCTCAACGAAGGACGCGACTTGCCGGCGCATCACGATTACCGCGCGGTGCTGGCTCAGGTGCTGCGGGGGACTTTTGCATTTGGCGATGCGCAGCTGGCTGATGTGTTGCCGGGAGCCAGGTGGGACAAGCGCCTGGACGGTTTGTTCGTCAAAGCCTAGCTTCGCAGGTTTGCGCCCGAATTCAAGGGTTTTAGCCGTTTTATCCAATAGGGGTAAGCGCGAGCAGCTATTAAATTAATAGCAAATAAATTTCCGGAGCTGATGCTTCCCGCCTGGCCGGCAGGTTTGCAATGTCCGGTTGGTGTGGGCGAAGTAAACTGCGCAGCAGAATCCGGGATGGCCCGCTGCCCCGGTCTTTTCGCATATCAATGGCCTGCCAGCACGGGCCCCAAGGACGCATGACGATGCCGCCTGCTTTTGATGCCCAATGGCTGCAAGCCCTGCGCGCCGGAGCGATCCAGCCGCCGCTGCGCCCACGCGTGCCGCTGTGGGCCGGTGAATCGGTGATCGGATCGGTAGAACCCGGCTTCTTCCACAAGCTGGCCCTGCACGCCACGACCGATGGCGGCCATCCGCTGCTCAAGGAAGAGCGCCCCTCAACCTTGGGCTGGCGCGTGATGGGTGACGTCACGACCAGTCTGAACAAAATCGCGGTGGCGCTGCATGAAGCGGGCCTCGCCGGTGCCTGGCGCGACGAGCAGCTCGCGGTGCCCGACCAGTTCGGCCACCGCAAGGGCACGGTGGAGCGCGCGGCTGTGCGGCCGCTGGGCATCACCACGCTGGCGGTGCACCTGGTGGGGCAGTCACCTGACGGGCGCTTCTGGGTGCAGCAGCGTGCTTTCAACAAATCGAATGATCCGGGCCTGTGGGACACGCTGATGGGCGGCATGGTGTCGGCGGCCGATACGGTGGAAACCGCGCTCGTGCGCGAGACCTGGGAAGAGGCCGGCCTGCACACGGCCGCGCTGCAGGCTATGCGCTACGGCGGGCGCCTGGCGGCGCGGCGGCCGGCCACCGACGGCAACGGCGCGGGTTATGTGGTGGAGGACATCGACTGGTATGTCTGCACCGTACCCGAGGGCATGGTGCCCGACAACCAGGACGGCGAGGTCGAGCAGTTTCGCTTGATGGAGGCCGGGGACTTGCTCGAGGCCATGCAGCGCGGCGAATTCACGGCCGAAGCGACGCTGATTCTTTCAGACGCCATGGGCCTTACTTAGGCCTGGTCGGTCAGTGCCGGCTGGCGCAAGCGATTGGGGGCCAGTGCGCCGGCCGAATCCAGGATCGGGTAGGCGATCGAGCAGATGTGCGAGTTGATGCGCTTGAGTTCGCTGATGAGGTCAATGTGCAGCGAGCTGGTTTCCAGGCTCTGCACCGTATTGGCCGACAGGCGGCCCAGGTGGGTCGTGGCATATGCCCGCTCCAGGTCGCGGAAACGGGCTTTTTCTTCCAGCAGCTTTTGCGCGTCGCGCACCGTGCCATTGAGGAACACGCTCATGCCCAGTCGCAGGTTGGCCACCAGGCGCTCGTGCAGTTCGACGATTTCAGCCATCCCGGCGTCCGAGAAGTTGCGGCCCGGCTTGATTTTTTTGTCTTCAATGTCGATCAGCACACGCTCGATGATGTCGCCGATCTGCTCCATGTTGATGGTGAAGCTGATGATGTCGGTCCAGCGGCGGCTTTCTTCCTCGGCCAGCGCTTCGCGTGAAATCTTGGTGAGGTAGTACTTGATCGACGAATACAGCTCGTCGACGGCATCGTCCATCTTGCGCAGGTCTTCGGCCAGCTTGAGGTCGTTCTTCTGGATGACCGCCAGCACGCCCAGCAGCATGGTTTCCACCACGTCGGCCTGGTGCAGCGCTTCACGGGCCGCGCAGGAGATGGCCAGCGACGGCGTGGCCAGTGCGGAAGGGTCGAGATGATGGGGGCGGCCGCCGGCCTTGTTTTTGTCGGGCTTGGGCAGCAGCTTTTCCACCCAGCGCGCGATCACCTGCGTCCAGCCAATGAATATGGCACCCACCACCATGTTGAAGGTGAGATGGAACAGCACCACCACGGTGGCGGCTTCGCCAAGGTAGGGGCGCACGTGGCGCAGCCACAGGCCGATGAAGGGCGCTGCGACGATGATGCCCAGCAGCTTGAAGAACAGGTTGCCCAGCGGAACCTGCCGCACTTCAACGGCCGAGCGCAGTGTGGTGAGCACCGCCAGCAGCCCGCTGCCGAGGTTGGCGCCCAAGACCAGGCCCAGCGCCACGTCAATGGGGATGACGGCCGAGGCGGCCAGCGTGGCCGTGAGCAGCACAATTGCCAGGCTGGAGTACGACACCACGGCCAGGAAGGCGCCCGCGGTAATTTCGAGCAGCAGGTCGCTGCTGAGGGAGCCCAGCAGGGCTTTCACGGCCGGTGCCTGGGTCAGAACTTCAGTGGAGGCCGTGACCAGCCGCAAGGCCAGCAGCATGAGGCCCAGGCCGATCAGCACCCGGCCAAAGCGGCCGACATTGGTGTCCTGCCGCGAGATGAACAGCACGACGCCGACAAAGATAAAGAGCGGCGACAGCCAGGACAGGTCAAAAGAGAACACCACGGCCATCAGGCTGGTGCCGATGTCCGCGCCCAGCATGACGGCCAGCGCCAGCGGCAGGGTGACCAGGCCTTGCCCGACAAATGACGAAACGATAAGGGAGGTGGCGGTGCTGGACTGCACCAGGGCCGTCACCCCGATGCCCGAGACGGCCGCAGCCAGCCGGTTGCTGATGCTGACTGCGAGCACGTGGCGCAGATTGGCACCGAACACCCGCAGGATGCCGGTACGAACGAGATGGGTGCCCCACACGAGCAGCGCAATGGCTGCCAAAAGATTCAACAAATGCTTCATAAGGTCGGAACCACTATACCCTTGAACCGGATGGCTGCAAGCGGTTCGACTCCGGTTTATCGGGTACGCCGAACCCGGAGCAGCTCATCCAGGAGGAGGCAAACCGCGCCAACGGTGATGGCGGCATCGGCGATATTGAACGAAGGAAAATACCAGCCGTGCCAGTGGAACTGCAGGAAATCCACCACATAGCCATGCAGGGTGCGGTCAACGACATTGCCGACAGCGCCGCCCAGGACGCAGGCCAGCGCGAAGGAAAACAGCTTTTGCCCGGCATGCGAGCGCAGCATCCACACAATAAAGAGCGCCGCGGCAACCCCGATGGCGGTGAAGAACCAGCGCTGCCAGCCAGAGGCTTCGGCCAGGAAAGAAAACGCCGCACCGGTGTTGTGCACGCGCACGACGTTGAAGAAGCTCGTCACATAGGTGGAGTCGCCCAGGCGGTAGTAGCCCAGGATCAATACCTTGGTGAACTGGTCCGCGATCAGGATCAGCAGTGCCAGGCCCAGCCAGGGGAGCATGCTGCCCTCTGATTTGATGAAGGTCATCTTGGCCATCAGGCGAACTTCCTGTCTTCACCGGCACCATACAGGTTGCTGGTGCAACGGCCGCAAATGGTCGGGTGGGCGGGGTCGTGTCCCACGTCACTCCGGTAGTGCCAGCAGCGCTCGCATTTGATGTCAGAACTGGCTGAAACCCGCGTTGATACTGCGCTAGCAGCTATTAAATCAATAGCGGATGTGATGAAGACAAATTTGAGATCTTCACCGAGCGAGGCCAGCAGTGCATGGTCTTCGGCGGCCACTCCCAGCGCGACATTGGCCTGCAGCGAAGAGCCTACCTTGCCGTCGGTGCGCAGGGCTTCGATGTCCTTGTTGACCGTGTCGCGGATTTCGCGGATGCGTGACCACTTGGCCAGCAGCGCTGCGTCGGGCGCGGGGAACTCGGCATAGGTTTCCATGAAGATGGACTCGGACTGCCCGAACACCTTCCACGCTTCTTCGGCTGTGAAGCTCAGGAAGGGCGCCATCCAGCGCAGCATGGCGTGCGTGATCTGCCAGAGCGCAGTTTGCGCACTGCGGCGGGCCAGCGATTTGGGGCCGGTCGTATACAGCCGGTCTTTCAGGATGTCGAGGTAGAAGGAGCCCAGGTCTTCGCTGCAATAGATCTGCAGCTTGGAGACCACCGGGTGGAATTCATACACCTCGTAATGCGCCAGGATGTCGGCCTGCAGTTGCGATGCACGGCTGAGCGCGTAGCGGTCGATTTCCAGCATCTGCTCAAATGGCACGGCGTCTTTGGCCGGGTCGAAGTCGCTCACGTTGGCCATCAAGAAGCGCAGCGTGTTGCGGATGCGGCGGTAGGCGTCCACCACGCGGGCCAGGATCTTGTCGTCGATGCCCAGGTCGCCCGAATAGTCGGTCGAGGCGCACCAGAGGCGGATGATCTCGGCGCCCAGCTTGTCGCTCACCTCTTGCGGTACCACGACATTGCCTTCGCTCTTGCTCATCTTGCGGCCCTTGCCGTCGACGGTGAAGCCGTGCGTGAGCAGGCCCTTGTAGGGCGCATGGTCGTACATCGCGCAGGCGGTGAGCAGTGACGAATGGAACCAGCCGCGGTGCTGGTCGTGGCCTTCCAGGTACAGGTCGGCCGGCCAGGTTGATTGCGCGGCGTGGCTGTGACGCAGCACGTGGTCGTGCGTGGTACCCGAGTCAAACCAGACGTCGAGGATGTCGGTGCTCTTGATGTAATCCGGCGCATCGGCGCCGATGATGGACTCGGCCGTGGCCTTGCTCCAGGCCTCGATGCCGCCGGCCTCCACCATGGCGGCTGCCTGGTCCATGACTTCCATGGTGCGCGGGTGCAGCTCGCCGGTGGCGGTGTGGATGAAAAAAGGCAGGGGCACGCCCCAGTTGCGCTGGCGGCTGATGCACCAGTCGGGCCGGCCAGCGATCATGTCGCGCAGGCGGACTTTGCCGTTTTCCGGGTAGAAGCTGGTTTCTTCGATGGCGGCCAGGGCCAGTTTGCGCAGCGTTTGCGGCGCTTTGTCTTTGGTGAAAACGCCTTCGCCCTCGTCCATGCGCACAAACCACTGGGCAGCCGCGCGGTAGATCACCGGCGTCTTGTGGCGCCAGCAGTGCGGGTAGCTGTGCAGGATGTCTTGCGTGGCAAAGAGTCGTTCGTGCTCACGCAGCTTGTCGATGACCAGCGGTGCCGCCTTCCAGATATTGAGCCCGCCGAACATCGGCAGTTCGTCGACATAGCGGCCGTTGCCCTGCACCGGGTTGAGGATGTCGTCGTAGGCGATACCGTTGGCCACGCAAGAGTTAAAGTCTTCCACCCCATAGGCGGGCGAGGAGTGCACGATACCGGTGCCGTCGTCGGCGGTGGCGTAGTCGGCCAGGAAGACCGGGCTGAAGCGCCGGTAGCCTGCATCGACGTCATAAAAGGGATGCTGGAATTTCAGCAGCGCCAGGTTTTTGCCCAGCGTGGTGGCCAGCACGGTGCCAGTGAGCTGGTAGCGCTCAAGGCATTTCTCGACCAGCACGGAGGCCAGCAGCAGGATGCCGCGCTCGGTGTCGACCAGTGCGTATTCGAGCTCGGGGTTCAGGTTGAGTGCCTGGTTCGCCGGGATGGTCCAGGCGGTGGTCGTCCAGATCACGGCGAAGGCGTCTTTGGCCAGGCTCTTGAGGCCGAATGCGGCTGCGAGCTTTTCGGGTTCGGCACACTTGAAGCCGACATCCAGCGTCTGCGATTTCTTGTCGGCGTACTCGATCTCAAATTCGGCCAGCGACGAGCCGCAATCAAAGCACCAGTACACCGGCTTCAGGCCGCGGTAGACAAAGCCGCGCTCCATGATGCGTTTGAGCGCGCGGATTTCATTGGCCTCGTTGGCGAAGTCCATCGTGCGGTAGGGGTTGTCCCATTCGCCGAGAACGCCCAGGCGCTTGAAGTCGGCCCTCTGGCCCTCGATCTGCTCGGTGGCGAAGGCTCGGCTCTTGGCCTGCACTTCGTCCCTTGGAAGATTGCGTCCGTGCAGTTTTTCGATGGCATTTTCGATGGGCAGGCCGTGGCAGTCCCAGCCCGGCACGTAGATCGCGTCCAGGCCCTTGAGCTGGCGCGCCTTGACGATCATGTCTTTCAGGACCTTGTTGACGGCGTGGCCGATATGGATCTTGCCGTTGGCATAGGGTGGGCCGTCGTGCAGCACGAACCTGGGCTTGCCGGCGCGCACGTCGCGCAGCTTCTTGTAGATGCCTTTTTCGTCCCATTCCTTGACCCAGCCTGCTTCGCGCTTGGGCAGGTCGCCGCGCATCGGGAAGGGTGTGTCGGGCAGGTTCAGGGTGCTGCGGTAATCGGTTTTGGTCTCGGACATGGGATGCTTTTGGAATGCTGTTGTTAGGGCGGCCTGAAAAGGCGGGCCGCCGGAAATACGGTGGGGAAGTAAGCCGCTCGCCAGTGGAAGGCAAAGCGAGGGCCAGAGGCGACGAGATCGTCTAAATTCGGTCGCGCGTGGTCTGGCGGCTGGTTTCCGTGTGCATCGAAGCCGAAAACGACTTGGGCGGCTGGGCAAAAAACGCCCGCGCTTCGTCACAGTCTTTGGCAATGCCTGTTTTCAGGCTGTCCAGGCTGTCGTATTTCAGTTCGTCGTGCAGTTTGTGCAGCAGTTCCACACGGATGATTTTACCGTATGCCCCCTCGGAGCCCAGGCTGGTCGGCCATTCGAGGCAGTGGGTCTCCAGGAGCACGCGCCCGCCGTTGATGTCTGCAGGGTCCAGCGAGGGCCGGATCCCCAGGTTGGCTACGCCGGGAATGGGCTGGTCGGCCAGGCCGTAGACCTGCACCGCAAAAATCCCGCTGGCCGCCGGTTTCCAGTGGGAAAACCGCAAATTGAGGGTGCGAAAACCGAGGTCACGGCCCAGCTTGCGGCCATGCACCACATGGCCGGAGATGCTGTAAGGTCGCCCCAGCAGGCTGGCCACACGGGTCATCTGGCCCCGCGCCAGCGCCTCGCGCACGGCCGAACTGGAGACCCGGGTGTTGCTGACCTCGTAGCTGTTCATGCGGGCTACGTCAAAGCCCAGGCGCTCGCCGGCGGCGTCCAGCATGGCGTAGTCGCCCACCCGTTTGGCGCCAAAGCGGAAGTCGTCGCCCACCAGTACGTACTTCACGCCCAGGCCTTTGAGCAACACATCTTCAATAAACGATTCGGCCGGCTGGGATGCGAGTGCTGCGTTGAAGGGCAGCACAACGCATTGGTCGATCCCGCAGCGGGCCAGTTCAGTGAGCTTGTCGCGCAGGGTGGCAATACGCGCGGGGGCGAGCTCGGGCTTACGGGCCACACCGGCAAAGTAGTCGCGTGGATGCGGCTCGAAGCTCATGACGCAGCTGGGGACCCCGCGGTGCTGTGCCTCATTTTTCAGCAGCGCCAGCATGGCCTGGTGGCCGCGGTGCACACCATCGAAATTGCCGATGGTCAGGGCGCATTGCGCCGCCAGCTGGGGATGGTGGTAGCCGCGGAAAATTTTCATGGGGCAATTATCGTTTTTATAGCGCTGGAGGCCGTCTCAACGGGGCTTCAAAGTGGTTTATGGGGGATTTGAACCTGTTTGTCATGATTTCACTGTATATTGATACACAGTCAGCCGAACGCCGTGTTTCCATGCGTCATCCACCATGATGGAGGTTCGTTTTGAAGGTCTTGAAGCTCTCAGCCCAGGGATTGCCGCAATCCTGGATCAGCCTTGAACAAGCCGTGTTGCATTACGCGGCCGACGAGGTGCGCTGGGAGATGGGCGCGCGGGTTGTCACCTTCCATGGCGGCCACAACGCCATCACGGGTGAGCAGTCCATCATCACCGTCAACAGCATCATCGGCACCAAGGGCGTTCCCAACATCAACCCGTTTGACCTGAAGCCGGGCCTGACCAACGGCAAGCTGTTTGCCCGCGACCGCAATGTGTGCGCCTACTGCGGCGGACATTTTCATGAAGAAGACCTGACGCGCGAGCACATCATTCCGTTTGCCCAAAAAGGCATTGATACCTGGATGAACGTGGTGACCGCCTGCCGCGCCTGCAACCACCGCAAAAGCAGCCGCACGCCTGAGCAGGCCCACATGCCGCTGCTTTACACGCCTTATGTGCCCAGCCTCTGGGAAGACTTCATCCTGCGCAACCGCCGCATCCTGGCGGACCAGATGGAGTTTTTGATGGCGCATATTCCCAAGACCTCACGCTTGCACGCCTGACGCGTCCTGACGCGGTCACGTGCGAGGTCCAGTGTCACCGCGGAACCGGCTTCGCCGGGCCGCCAGTGGCGCCCCCTTGAGGGGGAGGCGGCCGCAGGCCGCTTCGGGGGGGAGCGCTACTTTTAGGCAAATACGCCAGCCGTCTCCTGCATGCGGCTCGATACTTCGCCGAGTTGATGCAGCGTGTCGCCAAACGTCATTTCCAGCTGCGTCAGTTTCTTGAAGTAATGGCTCACGATGTATTCGTCCGTCACGCCGATGCCGCCATGCAACTGCACCGCCTGCTGGCCCACAAAGCGCATCGACACGCCCAATTGGTACTTTGCGCGCGCCAGCGCACGGGCGCGTTCATCGGCCGGCGCATTGAGCTTGAGTGAGGCGTAGTAACTCATCGAGCGCGCCAGCTCCAGCTGCATCTTCATGTCGGCCACGCGGTGGCGCAATGCCTGAAAGCTGCTGATGGCCACGCCGAACTGCTTGCGGGTGTTCATGTATTCGACGGTGATGGCCAGGGTCTTGTCCATCACGCCCACGGCTTCGGCGCAGGTTGCAGCGATGCCGATGTCGATGCCGTGGGCCAGGGCCGTGAGGCCGTCCAGGGTGATCAAAGTGGCGGGGGCGTTTTTCAGTGTCACTTCGGCAGCGCGGCCGCCGTCCTGCGTACCGTAGCCTGTGGCTGTCACGCCGGCTGCCGCACGCTCAACGAGGAACAGCGCCAGCTTGCCCCTGGCCATGGCGGGAACGATGAAGGCGTCGGCTTTATCACCGGCCGGCACTATGCTTTTGATAGCTGTTAGCGCCCATCCATCGCCGGCTGCAGCCGCATTTGCCTCGCATTTTTTGAAGTCGTAGCGCGCGGCGCGTTCCTGGTAGGCCAGTACCACCAGGCTTTCACCTGCGGCGATTTTCGGCAGCCATGCCGCCTTGACAGCTTCGGGGGCGTAGTTCGACAGTACACCGCCGGCAATCAATGTCTGCGCCAGAGGCTCCAGCACAATACCGCGCCCGAGCTCTTCCATCACCACCATGCCCTCGACGGGGCCCATGCCCAGGCCGCCGTCGTCTTCGGGTATGTAGAGACCGGTCAGGCCCAGCTCGGCGATCTGTCCATAGGCCTCGCGCGAGAAACCGCCCGCCTTGGCGATGCCGCGGCGGCGCTCAAAGTCGTAGCCCTTGTCGACCCATTTGCGCACGGCGTCGCGCAGCTGTTCCTGGTCGTCGGTGAAATCGAAATCCATGATGTGTTCCTTTGAATCAGATTTAGCCGAGAACGACTTGCGAGACGATATTGCGTTGCACTTCGTTGGAGCCGCCGTAAATCGTGGTTTTGCGCATGTTGAAGTAAGTGGACGCCAGCGGCGCGTCGCCCGGCAGGCCGCCGGGGAAGTCGCCCTGCCAGCCGGCTTCCATGGCTTCTTCGATGAAGGGCAGGCTGAAGGGGCCGGCGGCCAGCATCATCAGCTCGCTGTAGCGCTGCTGAATTTCGCTGCCGCGGATTTTCAGCAGGCCGGCGATGTCCAGCGAGTTCTTGCCCGACTTTTCGGCCGACAGAACACGCAGCACCAGCATTTCCAGCGCCACCACGTCGACCTCTAGTTTGGCGATCTCGTCGCGAAAGCGGAGGTCGTCGTAGACGCCTTCGGCCTTGGCGATGCGTTTGAGGCGTTCCAGCTCGCGTTTGGCGCGGTTGACGTCGGCGATGTTGGTGCGTTCGTGGCTGAGCAGGTGCTTGGCGTAAGTCCAGCCCTTGTTTTCTTCACCGATCAGGTTGTTGGCCGGCACCTCGACGTTGTCGAACCAGACTTCATTGACCTCGGCCTCGCCGTCCAGCAGCACGATGGGGCGCACTGTCACGCCGGGCGACTTCATGTCGATCAGCAAAAACGAAATGCCGGTTTGTGGCTTGCCTTCAGTGCTGGTGCGCACCAGGCAGAAGATCCATTCGCCGTACTGGCCCAATGTGGTCCAGGTCTTCTGGCCATTGACGATGTATTTGTCGCCCTGGCGCTCGGCCCGGCATTTGACGGATGCGAGATCCGAGCCGGAGCCCGGCTCGCTGTAGCCCTGGCTCCACCACACTTCGCCGCTGGCGATGCCGGGCAGGAAACGTTTTTGCTGCTCGGGGCTGCCAAATGCCATGATGACGGGCGCCACCATCACAGGGCCAAAAGGCACCACGCGCGGCGCGCCGGCCAGTGCGCACTCTTCTTCAAACAAGTGCTTTTGCACGGCGTTCCAGCCCGGGCCGCCGAATTCCTTGGGCCAGCCGTGGCCCAGCCAGCCTTTCTTGCCGAGGATTTTGGCCCAGCGCTGCATGTCGTCACGCGACAGGCGCAGGGCGTTGTGTACCTTGTGCGAGATGTCCTTGGGCAGGTTGGTGTGAACCCAGGCGCGTATCTCTTCGCGAAAGGCCTGTTCTTCAGGAGTGAAAGCTAAATCCATGGTGAATGTCTCCAGGCCGGTTGGCAGGTATGTCTACGGTCGATTTTCTATTTTTAGCACGGTCGTTCGCAATTTTATGTCTCAGTTGGGACATTCGTGCCGTTGCGGGCGGCGGGCTCCTGTGAACTGCTATCTGCCGCGTTCTAAACTAGAGGGCTATGGCAACTGCGCAGAAAAACATCGTTATCCTGATTTCGGGCGGCGGCTCCAACATGGCGGTTATCGCCCGCACCGCTGAAAAAGAAGCCTGGCGCAGCCGGTGGGGTGTGCAGGTGGCCGCAGTCATCAGCAACAAGGCAAGCGCCGGCGGCCTGGAGTTGGCCAGGGGCATGGGCATTGCCACGGCCGTGGTCCCGCATACCGCGTATGCGTCACGCGAGGCGTTTGATGCCGAGCTGATGGCGCAAATCGACAGGCATGCGCCGGCACTGGTCGTGCTGGCCGGCTTCATGCGCATCCTCACGCCGGGATTTGTTGCGCACTATGCCGGGCGGCTCATCAACATTCATCCTTCGCTGCTGCCGGCTTTTCCCGGTCTGCACACGCATCAGCGCGCCATCGATGCCGGCTGCACGGTGGCAGGCGCCACGGTGCACCAGGTGACCGCCGAGCTCGACCATGGCGAGACACTGGCGCAAGCCGTGGTGCCGGTCTTGCCGGGAGATACGGCCGAGGCGCTGGCCGCGCGCGTGCTCACGCAGGAGCACCTGATCTATCCGAAGGCGGTGCGTGCCTTCTTCGAACGCGCCGCCTGAACTGTGATCTGCGGCCGCTGCCAGCGGTCGCTGCTTACCCATTGTTGTCAGTGATGCGCCCTGCAAGGTGTTGATCCCTCATCTGTTTTGAATCCACCGGAGCACTCGCTCCGTATTCATCACAGCCGCTTGAATCCTCGTGATTCCGGCTGAGGTTCAATTTCGTGATTCAACACCTTCCAAAGGATTCCACATGCAGACAAAACACAAACTCGCTTCCATCGGCGTGGCCCTGGCACTGTCGTTCGCGGCGGTTCCCTCCTTCGCCCAGGTCATGGTGGGCGGTGCGCCCATGCTGGCCAGCAAGGACATCATCGACAACGCAGTCAATTCCAAAGACCACACCACGCTGGTCGCCGCCGTCAAGGCTGCGGGCCTGGTCGATACGCTCAAAGGCCCGGGTCCGTTCACCGTGTTTGCGCCCACCAACGCGGCTTTCGCCGCGTTGCCCGCCGGTACGGTCGACACCCTGCTCAAGCCCGAGAACAAGGGAATGCTCACCGGCATCCTGACCTACCACGTCGTGCCCGGCAAGTGGGATGCTGCAGCCATCAGCAAGATGATTGCCGACGGCAAGGGCATGGCCTCGATCAAGACGGTGGCCGGTGGCACGCTGGTGGCCAAGGCGGCCGGCGGCAAGGTCACGGTGACCGACGAGAAGGGCGGCGTTGCGACCGTCACCATTGCTGACGTGTATCAATCCAACGGCGTGATCCACGTGGTCGACAAGGTGCTGCTACCCAAGTAAGCCGGCGCTTCTTTCCCGAGCCCGCGCGCGGCTTGCTGCGCGCGGGTTTTCGCGCGTCGGCCTACTTCTGGTTCAGCATGTGCAGCGCTGCTTTGACGATGCTTTGCGCGTCGACGCTGAAAAATTCACGCAGCGCGGCGCGTGTGTCGCTGCGGCCAAAGCCGTCGGTGCCCAGGGTCAGGTAGCGCCTGCCTTCGGGCACAAAGGCGCGAATGCTTTCCGGTACAGCGCGCACATAGTCGGTGGCGGCCACGATGGGGCCGGTGCTGCCTTGTAACTGCTGTGCGATGAAGGGCGCAGTCACAGCGCCGTCATTGATCGCCTCTTGCTGGCAAGCTGCACCATCACGCGCCAGCTCACTCCAGCTGGTCACGCTGAAGACCGTGGCCTCAATACCCTGCGTGGCCAGCTGCTGCGCAGCCTTGATCACCTCGGTCAGGATCGCTCCCGAGCCCAATAAAACGACTTTTTGAGCCTTTTTTGAAGATGTTTCAGGGCTATGGGGCAATAAGGATGTGCGCGACCAGCTATTGAATTGATAGCATCCGCGAATGATGTCTGCCTCGGAACCGGCTTGCAGATCAGGCTGGGCATAGTTCTCGTTCATCAGCGTGACGTAGTAGAAGACGTCTTTTTGTTCGACCATCATCTCCTGCATGCCGTGGTCCAGGATCACGGCCAGCTCGCCCGCGAAAGCCGGGTCATAGGCCTTGCAGTTGGGAATGGTCGCGGCGATCAGGTGGCTGGTGCCGTCCTGGTGCTGCAGGCCTTCGCCGCCCAGCGTGGTGCGGCCCGAAGTTGCGCCCAGCAGGAAGCCGCGGGCGCGCTGGTCGGCGGCGGCCCAGATCTGGTCGCCCACGCGCTGAAAGCCGAACATCGAGTAATAGATATAAAAGGGCAGCATCGCCAGGCCGTGCACGCTGTAGCTGGTGGCAGCGGCGGTCCAGCTGGCCATGGCGCCGGCTTCGCTGATGCCTTCTTCCAGGATCTGGCCGTCGAGCGCCTCGCGGTAACTCAGCACCGAGCCGATGTCTTCCGGCGCATAACGCTGGCCCACGCTGGAGTAAATGCCCACCTGCTTGAACAGGTTGGCCATGCCGAAGGTGCGCGCCTCGTCGGCCACGATGGGCACGATCTTCGGGCCCAGCGCCGCGTCTTTCAGCAAGCCGCCCAGCATGCGCACAAAGGCCATGGTGGTGCTCATCTCCTTGCCGTCGGCGGCCAGCGCGAACTGCGCGTAAGTGGGCAGGGCTGGGATGTTCACGATGTCGGCCGCCGTTTCACGCCGCGGCAAATAGCCACCCAGTGCTGCGCGTTTGGCGTGCATGTATTGCATCTCGGCACTGTCTGCCGCGGGCTTGTAGAAGGCCAGGTTTTTGGCTTGCTCGTCAGACAGTGGCAAATTGAAGCGGTTGCGAAATTCGATCAGCTCTTCGCCGTCGAATTTTTTCTGCGAATGCGTGGTCATCTTGCCCTGGCCGGCGCTTCCCATGCCGTAGCCCTTTTTGGTGTGCGCCAGGATCACCGTGGGCTGCCCCTGGTGGCTGGCCGCCGCGGCGTAAGCGGCATGGATCTTCACCAGGTCGTGGCCGCCGCGTTTGAGGCGGTCGATCTGCTCGTCCGTCATGCCTTGGGCCAGGCGTGTGAGTTCGGCGTTCTGGCCGAAGAAGTTGTCGCGGTTAAAGCGCCCGTCTTTGGCGGCAAAGGTCTGCATCTGGCCGTCCACCGTCTGCGCAAAAGTTTTGGCCAATGCGTCCGTCAGGTCGCGCGCAAAGAGGCCGTCCCAGTCGCTGCCCCAGACCAGCTTGATGACGTTCCACCCGGCGCCGGCAAAGAGCTTTTCGAGCTCGTCGATGATGCGGCCGTTGCCGCGCACTGGGCCGTCGAGCCGTTGCAGGTTGCAGTTGACGACCCAGACCATGTTGTCCAGCCCTTCGCGCGCGGCCAGGGTCAGCGCGCTCATGGATTCGGGCTCGTCCATCTCGCCGTCGCCGAACACGCCCCAGACTTTGCGGCCCGTGCAATCGAGCAGACGGCGGTGCGTGAGGTAACGCATGAAGCGCGCGTGGTAGATCGAGCTGATGGGGCCTATGCCCATGGAGCCCGTGGGGAACTGCCAGAAGTCCGGCATCAAATAAGGGTGCGGGTAGCTGCACAGGCCTTGCGCGCCCTGGCTGGGGGCGGTCAACTCCTGGCGGTAAAAGCCCAGGTCTTTCTCATCCAGGCGGCCTTCAAGGTAAGCGCGCGCATAAACGCCCGGTGCGCTGTGCGGCTGGAAGAACACCAGGTCGCCGCGGTGCTGGTTAACACCGTCAATTTGGCCCACGCCTTCGCGCGCGCGAAAGAAATGGTTGAAGCCGGTTTCAAACAGGTCGGCTGCGCTGGCGTAACTCGCGATGTGGCCGCCGAGCTCGGCCGAGCCGCCGGTCTCGGCCTGGTTGGCGCGCACGACCATCGCCAGCGCATTCCAGCGCATCAGCGAGGCCAGGCGCTCTTCCATCGCCAGGTCGCCGGGGAACACGGGCTGCTCGTCTACGCCAATGGTGTTGACGTAAGGCGTGGCCAGTTCGGGCTGCCAGCCGATGCGCTGCTTGCGCGCGACGCGGCTCAGCTCGTGCAGCATTTCGCGTGCGCGGGCCGGGCCCTGCGTAAGGGCAAGGGCTTCAAACGCCTCGCGCCATTCGGCGGTTTCCTGCGGGTCAGGGTCAGCGGAAGGATCGGTGTAAGAAGCGGCCTGCATCAGTAAATGGTGGGGTATGGAATCGTTCATGGCAGCGATTACTTTACGCAGAATCACCCGGAAGGTGTTGCTTCAATATCGGGACGTGACACAATTTAAAAGCATAAAATGCTGTAAATAACGAAATTTGAAGACGATGCAGCTCGATAACCTTGATTTGAAGATTCTGGATGAGTTGCAGCGGGATGGCTCGTTGACCAACGTGGAACTGGCGCGCCGCGTGCATCTGAGCCCTTCACCGTGCCTGGCGCGCGTCAAGGCGCTGGAGGCCGGCGGCGTGATCGACCGCTATGTGGCCATTGCCAACGCGGCGGCGCTGGGTTTGGGTCTGAATGTGTTCATCTCCATCAGTCTGCGCACGCAAAGCAAGGAGTCGCTGGCCGACTTTGAACGGCGCATCGCCGAGCACGACGACGTGATGGAGTGCTATTTGATGTCGGGCGACAGCGACTACCTGATTCGTGTGGCTGTGGCCGATATCGGTGCGCTGGAGAAGTTCATCCTGGAGCAACTGTCGCCGATTCCGGGCATCGAGAAGATACGCTCGAGCTTTGCGCTCAAGCAGGTCAGGTACAAGACGGCGCTGCCCTTGCCTGTGGCCAGGGCGCCTGAATCTGCCACCAGGGTGTCAGCGGCCCGGGGCTGAAGCCTGTTCGCTGGCCAGGGCCGGGTGTGAAATTTCAATTTCGTTGATCTTGGCCAGCAGGTCTTCCCGACGGCTCACGTCTTCTCCTGCGGCACTCACGGTATCGCTCGGTGAATCGACAAACTGCACATAGCGCTTTGTTCCGGAGGCCATCTGGTGCAGGCGGGATTTGAGCCTTTCAACGACTTCCTGAGCGCTTGTCTGGGCGGTGGGCGTGTCATGCCAGAGGGCGACGTGCAGGTTAAAGGCATTGGCCTCGCCCAGCTTTTCCGATGCGCGTATGCAGTCGGCCAGGATCTTGGTTGAAACTTCGGACA
This sequence comes from Polaromonas sp. P5_D5, assembly GCF_054049435.1. NCBI lineage: Bacteria > Pseudomonadati > Pseudomonadota > Betaproteobacteria > Burkholderiales > Comamonadaceae > Polaromonas > Polaromonas sp. P5_D5. The sequence continues at coordinate 1,080,033 of NZ_JBFUMJ010000001.1, read as the reverse complement.
GGGTGGTGCGATTGACCGGGCCTTCGATCAGCATCATGAAGTCGTTTTCGCCATGGCGAACCACGGTGTCCACGTCGCGTGCTGCCCCGCGCAGGATTTCGCCGATGCGGGAAAGTGCGGCGCCGCGCTTCTGGTCGCTTGCCGCGTCATGGCTCGGGGCCTGGTCGAGCCAGCGCAACATCAATACGCCGAAGGCGGACTTCTGCCGCCGGGCGCGCAGCAGCATGGGCGGCAGCCTGTCGTCGATGATCCGCGGCAACATCAGCCCGCTGGCCGGGTCGTATGTCGCCAGCGCGGCGCTGCGGTGGTTGGCAAACAGTGCGGCCCGGCTGCGCCATGCCAGCACGAGGAAAACCCAGAGCAGGCCGATCATTGCCGACAGGACACCGGCTGCCTGTGCCGCTTCAACATTCCAGACCCAGCCCGCGTTGTAGGAAAGCCGGGCCAGCGCGGCCAGCCCGATGGGCGCGGCGCCCAGCAGGATGAGGAGGTTCCAGGTCTGTCCCCGCAAAGACATCCACAAGAGGCTTCCCATGATGGCCAGGGTGGAAAACGCCAGCCACAGGTTGCGAAGATCTCGCGGCACGAGGTTCTGGCTGGCAGCCATCAGGCAGGCCATGAACAGGCTGCCCGCCGCCACGATAAGCAGCAGGCGGTGTATGCGCGGGTAGCCGCTCTTGGCATAACTGGCCTGGGTGCAAAACCATGCACCGGCGGCCATGCTCACCGAGGACAGCACCCAGCCCATGACCTGGTTCAGGTGTGCGCTGTGCGGCCAGATGCGCCAGCCGCCATAGCCGATCAGCACCAGCTGCGTGAACATGAGCGTGACCACGACGGCGCCGAACCACAAAAATACCTTGTTGTGCGCCATGACGAACGCGGCCAGGCACAGAAAGGCCAGCAGGCTGAACATTCCCCACATCAATCCGATCACCACGCCAACCCGGGACGCGCCGTCGATGTACTCAATGGGCGACAGCAGCATGGGCCGCGCCGTGATGGCCCTGCGGTGCTCAAAGCGCAGGTAGTAGGTCTGCATGCCGTCGCCGCGCGTTTGCAGCTCAAAACTTGGCACACGGGTGCGCAGCGCCCACGCGGCCGGGGCAATCGCTTCGCCCGCGGACTGGACCAGCCAGCCGCCTTGCGGGTTGCGCGAAAAAAGGCTCGCCTTGAAGATCGCCTGGCCCGGCATCCGGATGTACCAGGTCTGCAGGGCTTCGGTGGCCGGCAGTGAAAAACTGGCCCAGACGTCTTGCGTGTTCGAGGTGGGAAGGATGGAGTCGTCTGTATAGGGCTGAAAGTTCCACGGCCCGGTTGCGGCATCGCCAGCCGTCAAGGCATCAGGTGACTCGATGGAATCCTTGGGCACCGCGACCCATTGCAGCGGCTGGGCCAGCGTGATTGTGGGACTGTCTTCGTACAGGCGGTCAAAGACCTGTGCATGGGCTGCGCCGCAAAATGCGCAGAGCAACATCAGGAAAAAACCACGCAGGCTTGCCGTTCGATACATCTGCATAGCTTATTGCAAAAAAAGGGCCTGCCCGCAAGGCCGTGGCCCTGCCGTGCAAACGCCCGATGCGGACCTGGAGGCGCTATGTGTAATCAGCGCGTCACATGCGTTGGCCACCATCCGCTTTTCATCAACAGTGGATTGCCCATGCCTTCTTCCCGTTTTGCCGCCAACCGGCGCCCCGCATTCAAATCTGTCTTCAAAGCCATCTTTCCTGCGCTGGCAGCCGTTGCGCTGGCTGCGCCGCTGCAAGCCCAGACCGCCTTTCCGGCCACGCTGGCCGGCCATGTGGTGGTACCTGCCCAATCATTTATTGCCGCGCCCAAAGATGCACCGCAGGACCTGCAGGTCAGCGGCAAGTTCACCAATGGCAAGCGCACGGAAGCGCTGGGCACGGTAGAAGGCCTGTCTGCCGGCAGGCCTACGGGTGTGGGTGTGCCTTTCAAGGGCCAGCCCTTGCAGGGCCATTCAGGTATCAAAAAAATGCCCGATGGCAGCTTCTGGATCCTGACCGACAACGGCTTTGGCTCCAAAGCCAATTCGCCGGATGCCATGCTGTACCTGAACCGCTACAAGGTTGATTTCAAGGCTGGTGCCATGAAGCGGCTGGAAACGATTTTCCTGCACGATCCCGACAAAAAAGTGCCGTTTCGCATCGTCCATGAAGGCACGAAGCAGCGCTACCTCACGGGCAGCGACTTTGACACCGAAAGCTTCCAGTTCGCCGGTGGCGCCTTGTGGATTGGCGACGAGTTCGGCCCTTTCCTGATCAAGGCCGACATGAAGGGCAAAGTGCTGGCGGTGTTTGACACGCTGGTTGACGGCAAGGCCGTGCGTTCGCCCGACCATCCGGCCGTGACAACTCCCGGCGTGCCGGGCGGCGCGGTGGATTTCCAGGTTCGCCGCTCCAAGGGTTTTGAAGGCATGGCAGCTTCGAAAGACGGCAGCAAGCTGTATGCGCTGCTCGAGGGCGCGCTGTATGACGCCGCCATCAAAGGCAATGAAAACGTGGGCGGCAAGGACTACCTGCGCGTGCTGGAGTTTGACGTGAAGAGCGAATCCTGGACGGGCCGCCACTGGAAATACATGCTGGAGAGCAACAGCCACGCGATCGGCGACTTCAACATGATCGACGGCACGACCGGGTTGATCATTGAGCGCGACAACGGCGAAGGCACGGCCGACAAGGCTTGCCCGGAAGGCCAGAAGCGCGCCGACTGCTTCCACGACATTGCGAAGTTCAAGCGTGTCTACAAGGTGGAGCTGAGCGACGCCAATGCCGGCGGTGCGTTGCGCAAGATCGGCTACATCGATTTGATGGCCATTGCCGACCCGGCGAAGCTGGCGCGCAAGCCCCTGAACAACGGCGTGCTGACCTTCCCGTTCTTCACGATTGAAAACGTGGACGTGGTGGATGCCACACACATCGTGGTGGGCAACGACAACAACCTGCCGTTCTCCAGCAGCCGCGAACCCAACAAGGCGGACGACAACGAACTGATCTTGCTGGAAGTGGGCGATTTCCTCAAGGCCCAATAGGCCGGGGCTTCAGGATACGCGCGCAAGGTGCTATAGATTTTATAGCTGCTTGCGCAAGTCCTGATTGGCCTGCAGGCCAAAAGTTCTTACATTTTTGACTGGAAAACCAGCCCGGCGTGCTCGCGCAGTGCATGGAACTTGATCTTGGGCCACTGCTGCTCCACGGCACGCAGGGTGGCGCTGTGATCCACCAGCAAGGTGGGCGCATCGACCGCATCCAGCGCCACGCGGTGGGCGTTGGCGTCCATGAATTTCTTGAGCTCGTTCGGGTCCTCGGACGTCACCCAGCGGGCCAGGTTGAAGTTGCTGCCCATGATGCGGGCCTTGACGCCGTATTCGTGCTCGAGGCGGTGAGCCACCACTTCAAACTGCAGCTGGCCGACAGCGCCCAGCAGCAGCAATGAGCCGGCAATCGGGCGGAACACCTGGATCGCGCCTTCTTCACCCAGCTGCGTGAGGCCGGCACGCAGCTGCTTGCTGCGCAGCGGGTCGGCTACCTCGACGGCGCGGAACATTTCAGGCGCAAAGAAGGGCAGGCCGGTGAACTGCAGCGCTTCGCCTTCGGTCAGCGTGTCGCCCAGCTGCAGCACGCCATGGTTGGGAATACCGATGATGTCGCCGGCGAAGGCGGTGTCGAGCAGCTCGCGGCGCTGGCTCATGAAGCTCACCACGGTGTTGGGCCGCAGCTCTTTGCCGCTGCGCACCACCTTCAGGCGCATGCCTCGGGTGAATTCGCCGCTGGCCACGCGCAAAAACGCGATGCGGTCGCGGTGGGCCGGGTCCATGTTGGCCTGGATCTTGAAGACCACGCCGGAGAATTTTTTCTCTTCGGGGTGCACCACGCGCTGGATGGCTTCGCGCTCCGCGGGTGCGGGTGCCAGGTCGACCAGCGCGTCCAGCACTTCCTGCACCCCGAAGTTGTTGATGGCCGAGCCGAAGAACATGGGCGTCTGTTTGCCGGCAAGGAATTCGGCGCGGTTGAATTCAGGCGTGGCACCGGCCACCAGCTCGATTTCACCTTGTGCCTGTGCGTATTCGGCGCCAAAACGCTTGGCGGCTTCGGCGTTGTCCAGGCCGGCCAGGATTTCATCGTCGCCGCCGGCTTTTTCTTCGCCGGGGCTGAAGACGCGCATGCGGTCTTCGCGCCTGTCGTAGACACCATGGAAAAGTTTGCCCATGCCGACCGGCCAGGTGAAGGGAATGACCGTCATGCCGAGTTCGCGCTCGATCTCGTCCATCACGCTCATCGGATCCTGCACCTCCCGGTCCATCTTGTTGACGAAGGTCAGGATGGGCGTGTTGCGCGCGCGGCAGACCTGCAGCAGGCGGCGGGTTTGCGGCTCAACGCCGTTGGCCGCGTCGATCACCATCAGCGCGGCGTCCACGGCGGTCAACACACGGTAGGTGTCTTCGGAGAAGTCCTGGTGGCCCGGTGTGTCGAGCAGGTTGATGACGCAGTCGCGGTATTCCATCTGCATGACCGAGCTCGCGACCGAGATGCCGCGCTGCTTTTCGATCTCCATCCAGTCGGAGGTGGCGTGGCGCGCAGCCTTGCGGGCTTTGACGCTGCCGGCGATCTGGATTGCACCCGAGAACAGCAACAGCTTTTCGGTCAGCGTGGTTTTACCCGCGTCGGGGTGGGAGATGATGGCAAACGTGCGGCGGCGCTTGACCTGTTTTTCGATTTCAGTGGAAGCTTGGGTTTCGGACATAACCCATGATTATCGGTGAGATGGCCCCCACGCTCCGCCGCTACGTGCCTTCGGCGTTCGCTGCCCCTTTCCTATGAGACAGGGGCTGGCCTTGCTTGGGGCGGCCCGGCGCGGCGGCCGCCGTTTCTTTTATTGGGGATGCGGTGCTTAACCAGGTTGCCGGGCAAATCGCGGTTGTTTCACCCCGTCGATCACGACCTCTTCATTGAACATGCCAGCAGGCCGCACCCATAGCCCTTTTTCGCCGTAGAGCGCGCGGTACAGAGTCATGGGCTCCAGGCTTTCGCTGTGGCGCACGGTGCCGACTACCTCATACAGCATGCCTTTGTAGTGGCGGTACAGACCGGGCGGGGTTTCTATCAGGGGAGGCAATGCGTGTGCGGTGGCTTCTGGCATGAGGGATCAGGGTTTAAAAATATTGCGCGGTGGCTCGGTGGGACAATGGAGGCTATGCATCCTAAAGCCTTACTCGACAGTTGTTCCGAGCTTCTCAAGCAGGTCCTCAAATTTGATCATCCCGCCGACATGGTGGTGTCGCGCTATTTCCGCGACTATCGCCTCGGCCCGCGTGAACGCGCCACCGTGGCGGAAACGATTTACGGTGTTCTGCGCAAGAAAAATCTTTATACCTATCTGGCCCAGCATGGCAGCGGCGCGCCGGAGCGGCGTCTTGCGATTCTTGGTTTCGCAGCGGACCGCGACTTTCTTATGGGTGCGCTGACCGACCAGGAAAAAGACTGGCTGGCGCGTTGCGACCAGGTCAAACCATCGGACCTGATGGAGCTGCATCGCCACAACCTCCCGCAGTGGCTGGTTGATCCGTTGAAAGAGCAGCTGGGCGACGATTTCTGGCCGCTGGTCGAGAGCCTGAACGCACCGGCCGGACTTGATTTGCGCGTCAACACGCTCAAGGAAAAACGGGCTGAAGTCCAGAAGGAGCTTGCGAAAGCAGCTATCAAAACCGTAGCAACACCGTATTCGCCCTGGGGCCTGCGCATTGCCGACGGCAAGCCCCAGCTGGGCAAACTGGATGCCTTTACGCGTGGCGCCATTGAAGTGCAGGATGAAGGCTCGCAGCTGCTGGCCCTGCTGGTCGATGCCAAGCGCGGTGAGATGGTGGTCGACTTCTGTGCCGGGGCAGGTGGCAAGACCTTGGCCCTGGGGGCTTCCATGCGCAATACCGGGCGCCTTTATGCGTTTGATACGTCGGGGCACCGGCTGGATGCGCTCAAGCCGCGGCTGGCGCGCAGCGGCCTTTCCAATGTTCATCCGGTGGCCATTGCCCATGAGCGTGACGACCGGATCAAGCGTCTGGCTGGCAAGATAGACCGGGTCCTGGTGGACTCCCCGTGCTCGGGCTTGGGCACCCTGCGGCGCAATCCTGACCTCAAATGGCGGCAGACGCCCAAGGCGATTGAAGAGCTCAGGGCCAAGCAAACTGCCATTTTGCAGAGCGCTGCGCGGCTTCTAAAGCCCGGCGGACGCCTGGTTTACGCGACCTGCAGCGTTTTGCGTGAAGAAAACGAAGCCATCGCTGAAGCCTTCAGTGAGGCGAATAAAGAGTTCAACGTCCTTGAAACAGGGCCCTTGTTGACTCATCTGGGGGTGGAACACGCGGAAAAGCTCTGCCGCGGACCCTACCTTCGGCTCTGGCCTTACCTGCATCAGACGGACGGGTTTTTCGCAGCTGTATGGCAAAAGTCGTGATATTTTTGGCGACAAAAGACGACAGATAGGCCGAAGTTACATATTCATTCGTGATTTTTCGCACTGTTTTGACCTTGGATCCTGTGCTGAAAGTGACTTGGTATTTGTGGGGGATCGCCTTACAATAAGTGGTTATTTTTTGCAGCGCCTGGAGACACATCTGGATGGGCGACTGCTTCAGATTGTTTAAAGGATTTTTATGATCTTGTTTGATGCGGCCCTCGACTGGCTTGCCAATGGGTTGCTTGCCGCCAGCTGGTGGCAAATCGTGTTGTACACGCTGGTGACCACCCATATCACCATTGCCAGCGTCACCATCTACTTGCACCGTCACCAGGCGCACCGCGCCATGGACCTGCACGCGATTCCTTCGCATTTTTTCCGCCTCTGGCTCTGGCTGGGTACGGGCCAGGTCACCAAGGAGTGGGTGTCCATTCACCGCAAGCACCACGCCAAGTGCGAAACATCTGAAGATCCGCACAGCCCGCAGGCTTACGGCATCAAGAAGGTTTTCTGGGAAGGCGCCGAGTTGTACCGCGCCGAAAGCAAAAACAAGGAAACCATGGCCAAGTTCGGCCACGGCACGCCCAATGACTGGATTGAGCGCAACGTCTACACCCGCTATAGCTGGCAGGGCGTGGGCCTGATGATGATCATCGACCTGGCGCTCTTCGGTGCTGCAGGCCTGGCTGTCTGGGCCGTGCAAATGGCCTGGATCCCCGTGACCGCAGCCGGCATCATCAACGGCATTGGCCACTATTGGGGCTATCGCAATTTTGAGGCGCCTGATGCCAGCACCAACATTTCGCCCTGGGGCATCATGATTGGCGGCGAAGAGCTGCACAACAACCATCACACCTACCCGACATCGGCCAAGTTCTCGGTCAAGCCCTACGAATTCGACATCGGCTGGGTGTATATCCGTGCCATGGAAAAAGTAGGCCTGGCCTCCGTCAAGAAGGTCCCGCCCAAGCTCCAGCTGGGTTCCATCCAGCCTGTGGCAGATGAAAAAACCCTGGAAGCCCTGATCGCCCATCGCTACGAAGTCATGGCGGGTTTCGCGCGCGAACTGCGCCGCGCCGGCAGGGCCGAACTCGAAGTGCTGAAGGCCAAGAAAGCCGACGTGTCCGTGTTGCGCGCAGCCAATCGCTGGCTGCACCGCGATGACGACAAGGTGCCGGCCGCCGCCAAACCCCAGCTGGCGCAGGCCCGCGCCGAACACCCCGTGCTTGACAAGATGGTCACCATGCGGGAAGAACTGCGCCAGATGTGGCTGACCACTTCCGCTTCCCGTGAGCAGCTGGCTGCGGACCTGCAGGCCTGGTGCCACCGTGCTGAGGAAAGCGGTATCGCCGCCTTGCGCGAATTCTCGATGAAGCTGCGGGCTGCCCGCACCTGACCTGACGCTACATATCCGACCTGGTCACCCGGTCGAAACTTCAAGGCCGCTTCCGGAGAAATCCAGGAGCGGTTTTTTATTGTTCGGCGCAAGGTACGAGTTCCATGATCGAGCGCCCCAAGATTTGGTAATGGTAGGGTCGCTACCAGCGCACTGATCAGGGCGTTCGAGATTCGTCATCTTCTGCACACAGAAGAGCCTTCTCACGTGAATTGCGCTGAACCTGACACACTCTCGAGGTGAAAGCGCTGTCCCCACATTCGACAGCTGGTGGTCGCGCCCACTGACGAGCCAAACGCTGCCAACGGCAGGTCGTAGTGCTTGAGGTTCTTCCTCCAGGAAACCGGCTGTTTGCCAATACTCGAGGCAAGAATCGCGGAAACAGCGGCGCACCCTTGATGCAGATTCACACACCCGCAACTCAAAACGGGCTATTGGGTCGATGCAGCGTAATTGATCGTCTGGCGGTCGACTTCACACCTACTTCATACAGTTCATCAAGACCTCACAGGCGCGTATCAGACTGCACCTATCGAAAGCCGAGTGCATCAACCTGGTGTTTTCATTTCGAAGAAAGGTCGGTCTGTGAGTTCAATCCGTAGCGTCGCTGCTCTTCCGCCATACACACGAATTTTCGGTCCGGTAACGACAAGAAAGACTGTCCGACTTTTAAAACTGTATCTGCTGCTCGTTGCGGGCGGCTCGACTTTGCTGCTTTTCGGGCATCAGGATGGCTTGCAGATTTTCGGCTTGGGGTTGATGGTGCCGGGCGGCGGATTTCTGGCGCACGCCGATATCTGCACAGGCCGTGGCATAGGTCATATAGCCGCCTGGCTGTGCTCGGTTGGTGCCTTGGCGTTTGCGCTGTTGGTCTGGTTTGGCACGGGCAATGTGTTGCTGCCTCCGCTTGTTTGGCTCGGTTCGGCGTTTTGGGCCGCGAGCATGAGCCATGGTGCAATTCAGCCAGGTGTGGTTCTTAATGTGTACTGCGTGCTCGCGCTGTCTGCTGCGGCGGGCTGCCTGTCGATGCTGGCCTGGTTTATGTTTTCAGGCCGGCAAAGGCGCATCGATAACGACTACTTGATCCGACAAACGGCTCGATTGGACACGATCTTCACAGCCCAATCATCAAGGCAAAAACCGGAAATGTCTTTGGCGCATCTGCATCGTGTGAGGTTCGCACTCGATCGGGCTCTGCAACCTTTCGATGAATTTTCGGGATTCGAGCAACGCGATCAATTTCAGACGGCGGCGCTTCGGTATCAAGTCAACTTTCTGGCTTATGGCATTGCCTTGACGCAGGCACGCTTCACGCCTGCGTTAGGCGGGTACATGAGCGACGCGCAAAGCAGGCTGCTGAACAAGCAGACGCAGCATCGCGCATGGGCCTACTGGTCGCTGGAAAATCTATGGGGAAACTTCCGATGGAACCCCGACCCTGCTGCCCGTGAAAACATCATGTACACGGGCTTCGTGGCGCTGCAGATGGCCTTGTTCCAGGCCAGCACAGGAAGTCAGGAATTTTCGAAAAAAGGTGCCTTTACGCTGGCGCACCCGAACGGAAAACGCTACGAACACAGTTTTGAGTCATTGCTGTCCAGGTTGGAGAAAGAATACGAACGTTCACCCTTCTATTTGATGGCCTGCGAGCCCAACTGGGTCTATCCCCTGTGCAACACAATGGGAGCCGCGGCATTGCGTGCCCACGATGCGCAGTACGGTCAGATGAAATGGGCCGGTCACGCGCCAGAGTTTCGCCGGCATCTGGACGCGGAGTTTCTGGATGGCATGGGTCGCTACGTGCCATGCCGTTCTACGTACACGGGATTGGCCTTGCCCGCCATTGGTGGCGCAATGCCCCTGGCGATGCCCTGCTACTTTTTGAATGCGCTGGAACCTGACCTGGCGCGTCGCCAATGGCTGTTGTTGAGACGTCAGATGTTCGATAGTCATGAGCGACTTCGACGCAGTGAATTCTGGCCCATCGATACGGGAAACTATGGTTTCTCAAGAGGGAGTGCTTACGCAGCGACGGCCTTGGCGGCGGCAGAGTTGGGCGATGAGTGTGTGTATCAAAACTGCATGGATGCCCTGGAGTACGAGTGTCCAACTACTCTCAGTCACGGGGTCGCCCACAGGAATAAGGCCTCGGTATGGGCGCATGGTGTCGAGCTGATGGCGCACTCGGGAGGGCGCGACAGCTTTCGAAACCTGATCAGTAACCCGCTTCCATCAAAAGGTCCCAGATTGGAACCCCTGTCCTATCCCGATGTGCTGGTTGCAGCTGCGCACTCCGATGCTGTAAGCAGCTCTTTGCAAGCGGTGCTGTACGGCGGAGCCGGTGATGGCATTAAGAGCTTGGGCGTGTCGGGCTTGCGTCCGTTGGCACCTTATCGGGTCACAGGCGCATGCCTGACGCAGGTTCTGGCTGATGGCATGGGAAATGTGTGCTTGCAGATTCCGCTTGCTGGGCGCACCTGTGTGACGCTAGAGCCGGCCGGCGCGCTGTGATGGGTTGCTGTATTTTGATGGCCACGGTATGGGGCTGCTTGTATGGGTTGCAGGTTATGCAGGTGTGCACCGTTCGACGTTCATGTGTTGCCCAGGCTTGGCGCTTGGTAAACAGGAAGGATGGGAAATGAAAGAAGTCCCTCATGCCCGCGCGGCGCAACGATTCACTCTGGTCGCACGCCTCAAGAGCTTTGGTTATGCCTTCGAGGGGATTGCCTTGATGCTTAAAACACAGCACAACGCGTGGCTGCATCTCATCGCCACAATACTAGTGACGGGGCTGGCCGGTTGGTGCCGAGTGGACGCCGGCGATTGGCGCTGGCTGATTGGTGCGATGACCATGGTTTGGATGGCAGAGGCCATGAACACTGCGGTGGAGTCGCTCTGCGATGTTGTGTCGCCACAATATTCATTGGCAGTCAAATGCGCAAAGGATCTTGCCGCCGGCGGCGTGTTAATTGCGGCTTGCGCAGCAGCGGCAACCGGCGTCATAACCTTCTGGCCCTATTTGGAAAATAGTCTATAAAGTTCCGTCGATGACTCTGCTCTTGGAGTTAGCCTGAGTTGGTTGCGGATTTGGCTTGCCAGATGATTGCGTTGTGGCGCTGTGCGTGATGCGCCGCCTTGGTGGTAAGACTTAAACCACAGCTAGGCTTATGTGGACCAGATTTCGACAGGATTCAAACAAGCCGCGTAGCAACCTGCTTATTTGGTGGGAGTTTTGTTTTCTAAATCCCAAAAAATAAAGGACACCGAGGTGTCCTTTATCTGGATGTGCCGACCGAGCGGGTAGTTTTTAACTAGGCACGGACTCGTAACTATTTATTTCAGCTTGATTTCTTTGTATTCCACGTGCTTGCGTGCCTTGGGATCAAATTTCATGATCAGCATCTTGTCGGGCGTGGTTTTCTTGTTTTTGGTGGTCGTGTAGAAATGACCCGTGCCGGCAGTCGATTCCAGCTTGATTTTTTCGCGTGCGCCTTTAGCCATGATGCTTCTCCTTAGACTTCACCGCGGGCACGAAGGTCCACCAGGACTGCATCGATGCCTTTTTTGTCGATCAAGCGCAGACCGGCGCTGGTGATGCGCAGGCGCACCCAGCGGTTTTCGCTTTCGACCCAGAAGCGGCGGTACTGCAGATTAGGCATGAACCGGCGCTTGGTTTTGTTGTTTGCGTGAGAAACATTGTTTCCCACCATCGGGCCTTTGCCCGTTACCTGACAGACGCGTGCCATGAGCACTCTCCGTAAAAAATTAGAAATCGGATGCTGGCAAAGGGTAAATCTGCACGAGACAGACCTGCAAATGCTCAGCTAAGCCATAGATTATAGCCTGAAAACTGATTTGGTCCAATTCTGCCGATTGAGAGCCTCGGCAGGGTGGCAAAAGAGCTGGAAAAAAGAGACAAAAAGAGGAAGTCAGCGCTTCCTCTGGTTTTCAGGAGCCTTGTTCCAGGAAGCGCTGGGCATCCAGCGCCGCCATGCAGCCTGTTCCGGCGCTGGTAATTGCCTGGCGGTAAATATGGTCCTGCACATCGCCGGCAGCGAAGACGCCCGGAACGCTGGTCATGGTGGCAAAGCCCTGCAGGCCGGTTTTGGTGATGATGTAGCCGTCTTTCATTTCCAGCTGCCCTGCAAAGATGTCTGTGTTCGGCTGGTGGCCGATCGCGATAAAACAGCCTTTGAGGGTGATGTCCTGCGAGGCATCGCTGTTTGTGCTCTTCAGACGGACGCCGGTCACCCCTGAAGCGTCACCGAGCACCTGCTCCAGCGTGTGGTGCAGTTTGAGCTCGATCTTGCCCGCGGCCACTTTTTCGTGCAGTTTGTCGATCAGGATGGCTTCGGCCTTGAATTTGTCGCGGCGGTGTACCAGCGTGACTTTGCTGGCGATGTTGGATAAATACAGTGCCTCTTCGACGGCGGTGTTGCCGCCACCCACCACGCAGACCTCTTCCCCGCGGTAGAAGAAGCCGTCACAGGTGGCGCAGCCGGAAACGCCGCGGCCCATGAATGCCGTCTCCGACTCCAGGCCCAGGTATTTGGCGGAGGCACCGGTGGCGATGATCAGCGAGTCGCAGGTGTAAGTCCCACTGTCGCCCGTCAGGGTAAAGGGGCGTTTGCTGAAGTCGACCTTGTTGATGTGGTCAAAAATAATCTCGGTCTTGAAGCGCTCGGCGTGCTCCAGGAAGCGCTGCATCAGGTCGGGCCCCTGCACGCCATGCACGTCGGCGGGCCAGTTGTCGACCTCGGTGGTGGTCATGAGCTGGCCGCCTTGCGCAATGCCGGTGATCAATACCGGGTTGAGATTGGCGCGCGCTGCGTAGACGGCTGCGGTGTAACCCGCAGGCCCTGAACCGAGGATGAGGACTCTGGAATGTTTCATGATGAAAAACTGATTGGGAAAGTGTAAGAACTCATGTAGAGTCATGCCGCATAAGTGCAGCGTCAAGTAAAAACAGCTGCTGGTACTTTTCAGGCATTTGATTTCTTATGAGATTGCGTGCCATTGTAAGAACTCACGCGACTAGCCGTCGGATGTGAGGTTGGGAGATATCTGCTATGACGACGATGGTGTCTAACCTGGAATTGATTCGCCGGGTCCCTCTTTTTTCCGTGTTGACTGCCAGCCAGGCTGCATCGGTCGCCGATACCGTGGTCAAGCGCCGGTTCAAGCGCGGCGAGCCTATCGTGGAACAGGGTAAAAAATCCAACGCCCTTTCCATCATCCTGACCGGCCGCGCACGCGTCATCACCACGGATTCCCGTGGCCGCGAGGTCATTCTGGCCACCATGCACCCCGGCGACTATGTGGGTGAAATGAGCCTGATCGACAACGAACCTCACTCCGCCACGGTGCGCGCCGAGATCCAGACCGATGCCCTGATCCTGGGCCGCCTGGAGTTTGCGCGTTGCCTTCCGGAAAACAGCTCCATGGCCTATGCCGTGCTGAAGGGGCTGGTCCAGCGACTGCGCCATGCAGACCGCCAGATCGAATCGCTGGCCCTGATGGATGTGTATGGCCGTGTGGCCAGGGCGTTGCTCGAATTCGCCAATGAAGACGGCAGCGGAAATGCCGTGATCCGCGACAAGGTTTCAAGGCAGGATCTGGCCAAGATGGTCGGCGCTTCGCGCGAAATGGTCAGCCGGGTGATGAAGGATCTTGAAGAGCGCGGATTCATCGAAACCCGCGACGATGGCTCGCTTTTGGTGAAAGAGCGTCTTCATACGCTGGGATAGGGCCCTGGCAGACCCCTGCCGTACGGTTTGGCGTCTCTGGCGCCCCTCAAAGCCCTTAGCCAACTGCGGTAAGCTTGGTACTGCAACCCGGGAATATCGAAACATGAAAGCGCGTCTTCGTACCCATGGCGGCGTTGCAAGCCTTGCGAAGGCATATAGCCTTCGCTGCGGCTCGCGCCTTGCTCTGGGCACGAATCCATCCCTTTCATTTTGTCTCGCTACTTCCGGCTTGCAGTACTAGCCGGGCCATGACTTACTCACTCGATACCCTGAACTCCAGAAATTCCCCAGCCGCGGGCGCGCCCAGCGGCATCAAACGCTTTGCCCATGAAGTCAGCCTGATTCTGGGTCTGCTCGGCCTGATTTTCTGGCTCGCGGCATTGCTCAGCTATTCATCGCAAGACGCTGCCTGGTCAACATCCGGTACCGCGGACGTCCTGGGCGGCGCCCAAGCTGCGGCCCGCAATTGGGGTGGCCGCCTGGGCGCATGGCTGGCAGATGCGAGCTATTTCCTGCTGGGCTTTTCCGTCTGGTGGGCATTGGCGGCAGGCGCACAGGTCTGGCTGTCTTCATTGGCGCGCTGGCTTCGCGGCGAACCCCTTGCTGCCGATTCATCCCACTCCGCCGGCCGGATCCGGTTCTGGCTGAGCCTGCTCCTGCTTTTACTGGCCAGCGCGGCGCTGGAATGGTCCCGGCTGTATCGTTTTGAGTTCAGGTTGCCCGGCCACGCTGGCGGCGTGCTGGGTTACCTGGCTGGAACGCAGGGTGAGAAATGGCTGGGCTTTGCTGGTTCGGGCCTGGTTTTCATTGCGCTCGGCGTGATTGCCGTGTCCGCCGTGTTCGGCTTTTCCTGGGCGCATGTGGCCCTGCGTGTCGGCGCCTGGATTGACAACCTGATTGATTCCCGGCGCGAAAAGCGCGAAATCGCCGAAGACCTCGCCTTCGGCAAGCTGGCTGCGCGCGAGCGCGAAGAGACCTTGATAGACGAGCGCATCGAGATTGAAGAGCACCACCCGGTGCCGGTCCTGATCGAGCCCGTGCTTGTGGACATTCCCAAAAGCGAGCGCGTGGCAAAAGAACGGCAAAAGCCGCTCTTCAGTGAAATGCCCGACTCCAAGCTCCCGCAGGTTGATCTGCTGGACGGTGCGCTGACGCGCCAGGAAACCGTGGCGCCCGAGACGCTGGAAATGACCTCGCGCCTGATCGAGAAAAAGCTGAAAGATTTCGGCGTCGAGGTGCGTGTCGTGGCCGCCGCTCCCGGCCCCGTCATCACACGTTATGAGATCGAACCCGCCACGGGCGTGAAGGGTTCGCAGGTTGTCAACCTGGCCAAGGATCTGGCGCGCGCCCTCAGCCTCGTTTCCATTCGCGTGATCGAAACCATTCCCGGCAAAAACTACATGGCGCTGGAGCTGCCCAACGCCAAGCGCCAGTCCATCAAGCTCAGTGAAATTCTGGGATCGCAGGTCTACAACGAAGCCAAGTCCATGCTCACGATCGGTCTGGGCAAGGACATCAGCGGCGCTGCGGTGGTGGCTGATCTTGCCAAGATGCCGCATTGCCTGGTGGCCGGTACCACCGGCTCGGGCAAGTCGGTCGGCATCAACGCCATGATCCTGAGCTTGCTCTACAAGGCCGATGCACGTGACGTGCGGCTGCTGCTGATCGACCCCAAGATGCTGGAGATGAGTGTCTATGAAGGCATTCCGCATTTACTGGCGCCGGTGGTCACCGACATGCGCCAGGCCGCCCACGGCCTGAACTGGTGTGTGGCCGAAATGGAAAAGCGCTACAAGCTCATGAGCAAGCTGGGCGTGCGCAACCTGGCCGGTTACAACGCCAAGCTCGACGAGGCCAAGGCCAAGGGCGAATTCATCTACAACCCCTTCAGCCTCACGCCCGAGCAACCCGAGCCGCTGGAGCGCCTGCCCTACATCGTGGTGGTGATCGACGAGCTGGCCGACCTGATGATGGTGGTCGGCAAGAAGATTGAGGAACTGATTGCCCGCCTGGCGCAAAAAGCCCGGGCCGCTGGCATCCACCTGGTGCTGGCTACCCAGAGGCCAAGCGTGGATGTGATTACCGGCCTGATCAAGGCCAATATCCCGACCCGCCTGTCTTTCCAGGTCAGCAGCAAGATCGACAGCCGGACCATCCTTGACCAGATGGGCGCTGAGGCATTGTTAGGAATGGGTGACATGCTTTACATGCCGAGTGGTACAGGCTTTCCAATTCGGGTGCATGGTGCGTTTGTGAGCGATGATGAAGTACACCGCGTGGTGGCCTACCTCAAGCTGCAGGGCGAACCCAATTACATCGATGGCGTTCTGGAAGGCGGCACGGTCGATGGCGAGGACGGCGACCTGCTGGGTGATGGCGGCAGTGGCGGCAACGGCGGCGGTGAAAAAGACCCGATGTACGACCAGGCCGTGGAAGTCGTGCTGAAAAACCGCAAAGCCAGCATTTCACTGGTGCAGCGTCATCTCAAGATCGGCTACAACCGCGCGGCGCGGCTGGTCGAAGACATGGAAAAAGCCGGGCTGGTCAGCGCCATGAGCGGCAGCGGCCAGCGCGAAATCCTGGTGCCCTCACGGGCGGAGTGACGATCATGAAGAAATATTTTGCTACTATTTTGATAGCTGCTTGCGCCCATTCCGTATGGGCCGACGGCCTGGAAAGCCTCGAAACTTTCGTGAAGACCGTCAGCAGCGGCCGCGCCGAGTTCACCCAAGTGGTGACTGCGCCCGGCAAGGACGGCCAGGCTGCACGCAGCAAGACGTCGAACGGTACGTTTGAGTTTTCACGGCCCAACCGTTTCCGCTTTGTCTATAAAAAACCTTTTGAGCAAACCATCGTGGCCGACGGCCAGACCCTGTGGCTCTATGACGCAGACCTGAACCAGGTCACCTCGCGCAAGCTCGCCCAGGTACTCAACGGAACCCCGGCCGCCGTGATCGCCGCTGCTGCTGACCTCAAGGGCCTGCAAGCCGATTTCAACCTGGCTTCCTTGCCTGACAGAGATGGTTTGCAGTGGATACAGGCCAAACCCAAAACCAAAGACGGCCAGTTGCAGAGCATTAGCGTCGGTTTTAAACCGACCGGGAAGGGCAGCGAACTCGCCATGCTGGAAATCCTTGACAGCTTCGGCCAGAAGTCAGTGATGACCTTCAGTCAGTTCGAGATTAACCCTGCACTTGGCCCTGCGAGCTTCCAGTTCAAGACGCCGGCTGGGGCGGACCTGATTCGCCAGTAACCGCCTGCGGTGGTTTTCCCATGCCGGTTTCAATTCCCGGATTCATGGCGGTCATCAAACCCGGTTTTCTGGCTTTCTCACTGACAGTTTGATTCTGTATTCCGAGAGGATGTTGTTTTTTTCGCGCGCCATGATTTCCAGCTCTTCGCCTGAAAGCTTCCCGTCCGAAAACATCTGGCTATAAGGATCGGCGATCACTACTTCCACATCAGTGGTCACAAAATCTACCCCCAGATAATGGGCAAAGGGTGAGTTGGGGAAGCCCTTCAATTTCCACTCGTCATTGTTTTTTTTATCGAACAGTGCAAACAGGGCGGGGGTGATGATTCGCACGTGCGTAGGATCGCTAATGAAATTGTCGTGCCTGGGATGGGGTACGTTAACTTCAATGACAGCACTGTTTTTGCATACGCGATAGAGTTCTTTCATGATGCCCAGAAAAACACTGGATTGCTGGCCCATGTGCTCAAGAGAATGATTAAAAATGACGGCATCGACTGAACTGTCGTCCCACATCCACGGAGTGACTTCTACGTTAAAAACTACATCCGGGTTGCATTCCTGAAATGCGTCCACGTTGACATATCCGGCAAACTTGTTGTGACCGCAACCAATATTGAGTTTCATAAGGATTTACCGCAGTTTTTGATGAATTGATGAGCCAGTAGTGATTATCGGTGTGCGCAACCGCAAGCTGTTTGCGGCCCCCAGGCAGCGCTGACCAGACACTAAAGAACCCCTTGCGCTAACTAGATGCCGCACATGTATCCCTTATGCCAACGAAGAGCCAACCTCTAGCAGAACGCTTGCGCCCCCAGTCGCTGGGCGAGGTCATCGGCCAGCAGCACCTGCTGGGCGAAAGCATGCCGCTGCGCATCGCATTTGAATCAGGCCAGCCGCACAGCTGCATCCTCTGGGGACCGCCCGGCGTCGGCAAGACCACCATCGCGCGGCTCATGGCGAGCAGTTTTGATGCTCACTTCATCACCATCTCCGCCGTGCTGGGCGGCGTCAAGGACATCCGGGAGGCAGTCGAGCAGGCGTCTGTCTGGCAGGGGCAGGGTGGCAAGCGCACGATTGTGTTCGTCGATGAGGTGCACCGCTTCAACAAAAGCCAGCAGGACGCTTTTTTGCCGCATGTGGAAAGCGGCCTTTTCACCTTCATCGGTGCCACCACCGAAAACCCTTCGTTCGAGGTGAATTCGGCCTTGCTTTCACGCGCCGTGGTGTATGTGTTGCAGCCGCTGGAGGAGGCAGATCTCAAGCAAATAGTGGCCAAGGTGCTTGCTGAGCATGCGCTACCAGCTATCGAAACAATAGCAAATGAAGCCGTTGACAGGCTGGTTGCCTATGCCGACGGCGACGCCCGCCGCCTCTTGAACACGCTCGAGTCCCTCAGCGTGGCGGCCAAGGCCGAAAAAGTGACCGACGTCGGCGACGTCTGGCTGCTCAAGGTACTGGGCGAGCGGATGCGGCGCTACGACAAGGGCGGCGAACAGTTCTACGACACCATCTCGGCGCTGCACAAGTCGGTGCGCGGTTCCGACCCCGATGCCGCGCTCTACTGGTTCATGCGCATGCTCGACGGCGGCGCCGAACCGCGCTACATGGCGCGCCGGCTGGTGCGCATGGCCAGCGAAGACATCGGGCTGGCCGACCCGCGTGCCTTGCGCATGGCGCTGGATGCTGCGGAAGTCTACGAACGCCTCGGCTCCCCTGAGGGCGAGCTGGCGCTGGCCCAGTGCGTCATCTATCTGGCGGTCGCGCCCAAGTCCAATGCGGTCTACAAGGCCTTCAACGAAGCCAAGGCTTTCATCAGCAAGGACGGCACCCGCCCGGTGCCCCTGCATTTGCGCAATGCACCAACAAAGCTCATGAAACAGCTCGATTACGGCAAAAACTACCGTTACGCCCATGACGAGGAAGACGGCTTTGCCGCGGGTGAGAATTATTTTCCGGAAGGCATGTCACCTCCAGGTTTCTATCGCCCCGTCAACAGAGGACTGGAGATACGCATAGCGGATAAGTTAAATGAGTTGAAAATTAAGAACAATAAGAAAAACTGATAAAAAACAAAAGCCGCTGATAAAGGTGAATTCGACCCGAAAATTTCACTTTCTCAAGGGTAAACCCCGCGAAAACCGCACCGCTGGCTCGATTCTCGCTAGAGACGCTTGGCTACAATTTGCGGATTAGCTCGCCAACTTCACCAGCCATCCGGCTTTGATAGGCGGGCTTTTTGTTAACTCAAGCCAGTCACCGGCGATCCCGGTGGATGGTGGCCGCCAGGCGGAGTTGGCGATTTCATCAAACGGACGGAGAGTGAGTTATGGAAATATTGCTACAGCAGATCATCAATGGTCTGGTGCTGGGCAGCATGTATGCCTTGATCGCCTTGGGCTACACCATGGTGTACGGCATCATTAACCTGATTAACTTCGCACACGGCGAAGTGCTGATGGTGGGGGCTTTGACCAGCTGGACCATCATTGGTCTGATGCAGGATTCCATGCCGGGCACGCCGGGCTGGATTATTTTGCTGATTTCGCTGTTGATCGCCTTTGTGGTGTGCGGCGCCCTCAATTTCGCGATTGAGAAAATCGCCTACCGGCCCTTGCGAAACTCCCCCAAACTGGCCCCGCTGATCACCGCCATCGGCATGTCGCTATTGCTGCAGACCCTGGCCATGATCATCTGGAAGCCCAACTACAAGCCCTATCCCACGCTGTTGCCTTCCGAGCCCTTCCAGGTCGGCGGTGCTGTCATCACCGTGACCCAGCTCTTCATCCTGGGCGCAACCGTTGTCTCCCTTTCCGTACTGATGTGGCTGGTGCATTACACCAAGCTGGGCCGCGCCATGCGTGCCACCGCTGAAAATCCCCGCGTCGCGGCGCTCATGGGCGTGCGCCCCGACACCGTCATCTCGGCCACCTTCATCATCGGCGCCATCCTCGCCGCGCTGGCCGGCGTCATGTACGCCTCCAACTACGGCACGGTGCAGCACACCATGGGCTTCCTGCCCGGCCTGAAGGCCTTCACGGCGGCTGTGTTCGGCGGCATCGGCAACCTGGGCGGCGCGGTGCTTGGCGGCATTTTGCTGGGCCTGATCGAATCCATCGGCGCCGGCTACATCGGCCCGCTAACGGGCGGCGTGCTGGGCAGCCAGTACTCCGACATCTTTGCTTTCATCGTGCTGATTTTTGTGCTCACGCTGCGGCCTTCGGGCTTGCTGGGTGAGCGTGTAGCGGACCGGGCGTGACGCCGCGTCCATCCGGTACACAAGGAGAACAATCATGAATTCTGTCAAATCGAAAAAACTCATTACCTTCCTGATCGTCGCGGCGGCACTGCTGGTGCTGCCCCTGATCCTGCAGCAGGGCGGCAACGCCTGGGTGCGCATTGTCGACATGGCGCTGCTGTATGTGCTGCTGGCCCTGGGCCTGAACATCGTGGTCGGCTACGCCGGCCTGCTGGACCTGGGGTATGTCGCGTTCTTCGCGGTCGGCGCCTACCTGTTCGCGCTGCTCGGCTCGCCGCACCTGGCCGACGCCTTTCCCTGGATTGCGGCGCAGTTTCCGAACGGGCTGCATTTGCCGATCTGGGCGATCATCCCGGCCGCAGCGGCCCTCGCCGGATTCTTCGGCGTGGTGCTGGGCGCCCCGACCCTCAAGCTGCGCGGCGATTACCTCGCCATCGTCACGCTGGGTTTCGGTGAAATCATCCGCGTGTTCCTGAACAACCTGGACCGCCCCATCAACCTCACCAACGGTCCCAAGGGCATCAACCAGATCGACTCGATGAAGTTCTTCGGGTTCGATCTGGGCAAGCCGCATGAGTTTTTCGGCTTTGAGGTCAACTCGGTGTCGATGTATTACTACCTCTTCCTGGTGCTGGTGATCGTCTCGGTTGTGGTTTGCCACCGCCTGGAAAATTCCCGCATCGGCCGCGCCTGGATGGCGATCCGTGAAGACGAAATCGCCGCCAAGGCCATGGGCATCAACACTCGCAACCTGAAGCTGCTGGCCTTCGGCATGGGCGCCACTTTCGGCGGCGTGTCGGGTTCCATGTTTGCCGCCTTCCAGGGTTTTGTGTCTCCCGAATCCTTCAGCCTGATGGAGTCGGTCATGATCGTCGCCATGGTGGTGCTGGGCGGCATCGGCCATTTGCCCGGCGTCATTCTGGGTGCCTTGCTGCTGGCCGCGCTGCCAGAAGTGCTGCGCCATGTGGCCGGCCCGCTGCAAGCCATGACCGACGGCCGGCTTGACTCCGCCATCCTGCGCCAGCTGCTGATCGCGCTGGCCATGATCAGCGTCATGCTGATGCGTCCGCGCGGCCTGTGGCCCGCTTCCGAGCACGGCAAGTCGCTGAACAAGCCCGTCGGCCCGGACCCTATCCAGTCAATCAACCCCTAAGGAGAATGGACATGAGCGAAACCATTCTTAAAGTCTCGGGTGTCTCCAAGCGCTTCGGCGGTTTGCAGGCTCTTTCCGATGTCGGCATCCATATCGAGCGTGGCCAGGTGTATGGCCTGATCGGCCCCAACGGCGCCGGTAAAACCACCTTCTTCAATGTGTTGACGGGCCTTTACACACCCGACAGCGGCACCTTCGAGCTCGCCGGCAAGCCCTACAAGCCGACGGCGGTGCACGAAGTGGCCAAGGCCGGCATTGCCCGGACCTTCCAGAACATCCGCCTGTTTGCCGACATGACCGCCCTCGAAAACGTCATGGTCGGCCGTCATATCCGTACCAATTCGGGCCTGATCGGCGCCGTGCTGCGCACTCCTGGTTTCAAGCACGAAGAAGCCGCCATTGCCAAGCGCTCGCAGGAGTTGCTCGACTATGTCGGCATCGGCAAATACGCCGACTTCAAGGCCCGCACCCTGAGCTACGGTGACCAGCGCCGCCTGGAAATTGCCCGGGCCCTGGCCACCGACCCGCAGCTGATCGCGCTCGACGAGCCGGCCGCCGGCATGAACGCGACCGAAAAAGTGCAGCTGCGCGAGCTGATCGACCGCATCCGCAAGGACAACCGCACCATCCTGCTGATCGAACACGACGTGAAGCTGGTCATGGGCCTGTGCGACCGCGTCACCGTGCTCGATTACGGCAAGCAGATTGCCGAAGGCGCGCCCGCGGACGTACAAAAAGACGAAAAAGTGATCACCGCCTATCTGGGCACAGGTCATTGAAGGAAAGCAAGAACATGGCAAACACACTCCTTAAAGTGACCGGCCTGAAGGTCGCTTACGGCGGCATCCAGGCGGTCAAGGGCGTTGACTTCGAAGTCAACGACGGCGAACTGGTCACCCTGATTGGCTCCAACGGGGCCGGCAAGACCACCACCATGAAAGCCATCACCGGCACGCTGCCGATGCTGGGCGGCGACATTGAATATCTGGGCAAGAGTATCAAGGGCCGCGGCGCCTGGGACCTGGTGAAAGAGGGCCTGGCCATGGTGCCGGAAGGCCGCGGCGTCTTCACCCGCATGACCATCACCGAAAACCTGCAGATGGGCGCCTACATCCGTAGCGACAAGGCGGGCATCGCCGAAGACATGGAAAAGATGTTTGTGCTGTTTCCCCGTCTGCGTGAACGCAAGGACCAGCTGGCCGGCACCATGTCGGGCGGTGAACAGCAGATGCTGGCCATGGGCCGCGCATTGATGAGCCGCCCCAAGGTGCTGCTGCTGGACGAGCCCTCCATGGGCCTTTCGCCCATCATGGTCGACAAGATCTTCGAAGTGGTCAAGGACGTTTCAGCCCGCGGCGTGACGGTGCTGCTGGTCGAGCAGAACGCCAGCCGCGCACTTGGCATTGCCAACCGTGGCTACGTCATGGAGTCGGGCAACGTCACCATGAACGGCGACGCGAAAGCGCTGCTGAACGATCCGCGCGTCAGGGCCGCTTACCTCGGCGAATAAGTGAGCGCCCGCGCGCCGGCAGGCGCCGCGGGACGCACGTTATCCCGTAAATCTGACCAACCGGCGCAGGGCATAAATGCCTTGCGGCGCCAAATATTTGCGCATAAAGTTCGAAGAGTGCGCACCACGCGCACTCTTGTTGAACCTTGGGGAAGCCAAAATGAACCAGTATGTTGTCCGCACTGCTGTCGTGATGTTCGCCTTCCTGGCCTCATCCTTTTTCACCGGCGCTTCGGCCCAGTCACTGCGCTGCAAGGGCGACCTGGCGCAGATCGGCAATTCCAAAGGCACGATCCTGCAAAAATGCGGCGAACCTGTCATGAAGGACACTTTTTGCAAAGCCACGCCTGACACCGTGTCCAGCGCGACCGTTGTGACACCAAATACCGCAGGTTCCACCACCAGCACCACCACCAACGTAACGGTCAACACCTGCCAGCAGGTCGAAGAGTGGACTTACAACCCAGGTTACGGGCAGTTCATGACCATGCTGCTGTTTGAGGGCGGTTCCCTGAAGAGCATTCGCTATGGGGATCGCGTGACCAGGTGAGCCCCCACGGTGGTGATGGAGCCCCCACGGTCGCTCACTGCGTGTAGCTCCCTGCCCCCCGAGGGGGCCGCCCGCCCTACGGCCCGGCAAAGCCGGTTCCGGGGCTCGTGCTGGGTTTAAGAATTCTTTGGGCACTATCGGCGGAGGTATTCACCAGTGGGTGCCGCGGAACCGGCTTTGCCGGGCCGCAGGCACCGTCCCCTGCAAGGGGAAAAGGGCTACACGCAGTGAGCCCGATAGGGGTGTGCCAATTTTTCGGCTTCGCCGGCCCCAGGCGCCGCCCCCTGAGGGGGGAACAGGCTACACGCAGTGAGCCTGGAAGGGGGTGGACCTATTTCAATCCACTTTGGCGCCTGAGGCCTTCACCACTTTTTCATACTTCGCCATTTCGCTTTTCATGAAGGCGCCGAACTGCTCGGGTGTGTTGCCCACAGGTTCGGCCATCAGTGTGGCAAAGCGGGTTTTGGCTTCGGGTGAATTCAGCGCGGCGACGAATGCCTGGTTGAGTTTGGTGATCACGTCTTTCGGTGTGCCTGCGGGCGCCACCAGTCCCCACCAGGTGTCGATCTCAAAACCCTTGAGCGTCTCGGCCACGGCAGGCACATCGGGCAGCATGGCGCTGCGTTTGGCTGTAGTGACCGCCAGCGCCTTGAGCTTGCCGGCCTTGATGTTGGCGGATGCCGTGGCCAGGTTGTCAAAGTTGTAGTCCACCTGGCCGCTCAGCAGCGCCAGTTGCGCCGGGTTGCCGCCGTTGTAGGGGATGTGCAGCGCGAAGATGCCGGCCTGTGCCTTGAACATTTCGCCGGCAAGGTGCCCGGCGCTGCCGTTGCCGCCGCTGGCGTAATTGAGCTTGGCCGGGTTGGCCTTGGCGTATTTGATCAGGTCGCCCAGCGAGTTGATGTTCAGGCGCCGAGCAGAATCGGCGTTGATCACCAGCACATTGGGCACGCGCACCAGCTGTGTGATGGGCGCGAAGTCGGTCGCCGCGTTGTACGGCATCCTGCTGTAAAGCCAGGGGTTGATGGCGTGGGTGGCAACGGCGGAAATGCCGATCGTCATGCCGTCGGGTTGCGCCTTGGCGATGGCGTCGACACCGATGTTGCCGCCGCCGCCGGGTTTGTTCTCAATGATGACCGGGCCCAGCGTGTCCTTGACGCGTTCGGCCATCAGGCGGGCCGTCACGTCGATCGGGCCACCGGGTGCATACGGCACGATGATGCGCATGACCTTGGGCTGGGCGTGCGCCAGAGGGGCTGACAGTGCCATGCCGGCAATGAAAAGGGCACCCAGGCATTTGCCGGGCAGGGAAGTGAGGAGGGAAACGGGTCGAATGTTCATGCTTCGTATTGTTGCAAATAATCGGGTCTCGCCGGCTTGCAGCGAATCCGGCTTTTCATGAGCCGGGGTGCATCCCCACAAAAAAGCCCCGGCTGACGAATCAGCCGGGGCGTTTCTTTTTCTTCTTCTTGTTTGTCGGGTGCGTGCGCCGTTCAGGTTTCGGCGGGTACGGTAGCCTGGGCTTTTTCTTTTTCGGTCACAAAGGAGTCGGCATAAAACTCGTCGTCCGGCAGGCCCGCAGCCGTGTAGGCGGCCTGGGCCGAATCCACGACGATGGGCGCGCCGCAGGCATACACCTGATGACCGGAAAGGTCGGAAAAATCATCCAGCACGGCCTGGTGGACAAAGCCGGTCCGGCCGGTCCAGTTGTCCTCGGGCAGGGCATTGGAAATCACCGGCACGTAGCGCAAATTCGGCATTTCCGCGGTCCTGGCCTTGACCCAGTCGTCCATGTACAAATCGGCCGGGCGGCGGCCGCCCCAGTACAGCACGGCCGGGCGCGTGATGCCCTTGTGTTGCAGATGCTCGATCAGCGCCTTGATGGGCGCAAAGCCCGTGCCCGATGCCAGCAGCACCATGGGTTTGTCGCTGTCTTCGCGCAGGTAAAAGCTGCCGAAAGGACCCTCGATGCGCAGGATTTCCTTTTCTTTCATGGGGCCGAACACGTGCTCGGTGAACTTGCCGCCCGGCATGTGGCGGATGTGCAGCTCCACACCCGGGTTGTCGGCCTGGGTGTGCGGCGCATTGCCCATCGAATACGCGCGGCGGTCGCCGTCGCGCAGCAGGAACTCCACATACTGGCCGGCGTGGTACTTGAACACATCGCTGGCCGGCAATTGCAGGCGCACCACCATCACGTCGTGCGAGGCCTTGGTCAGGCTGTTGATGCGCACCGGCATTTTCTTGACCGGGAAAGCGCTTTCATCCGTGACGTGGCGTGATTCGAGCACGACGTCGCTCGTCGCCCTGGCGCTGCAGGTCAGGATGAAGCCGTTCGCCTCTTCCTCGGGTGACATGGCCTTGACCTGGTGCGCGCCGTGAAGGACGCTGCCTTCCAGTTTTTTGGACTTGCAGGAGCCGCAGGCGCCGTCCTTGCAGCCGTAGGGCAGGCCGATGCCCTGGCGAATGGCGGCCGCCAGCAGCGGTTCATCCGCCTCGGCGATGAATGTCCGGCCACTGGGTTGCACAGTCACGTTAAAGCTCATATTCGGTATCCTTGCGGTATCTGTTCTCGACCTGGCTGGCTTTTTCCAGCAACCCCCAATTTTGCCCTCAAACCTGAACCCCCTAGGCGCGCTGCCTTTTCGTTTCCGCCGCGAGCGGGTTTTGATCGTCGGTTGCGGCGATGTGGGCCAACGCGTGGCCCGCCTGCTGCCACGCAATGTCCGGCTCATGGCCCTGACCTCATCGCCGGAGCGCTTGCCGGCTTTGCGCGCACAGCGCATCACGCCGCTACAGGGCAACCTGGACGACGCTGCCTCCCTGCGGCGACTGGCGGGGGTGGCTACGCGGGTGGTGCACCTGGCGCCGCCGCCCGGCGACCAGCCCGATTGGCGTACCGACCCACGGACGCTGGCGCTACTGCGCGCGCTGCGCCTGCGCAGCCTGCCGCAGTCGCTGGTGTATGGCTCCACCAGCGGGGTGTATGGCGACTGCGGCGGCGAATGGGTGCGCGAAACGCGGCCATTGAAGCCCCACACACCGCGTGCCCAGCGGCGTGTACATGCTGAGGCGCATCTGCGGCTTTTCGGCCGGGCCACCGGCACCCGTGTGCACCTGCTGCGCATCCCGGGTATCTATGCGCCCGACCGCGAAGGCGGTACGCCGCGTGGCAGGTTGCTCAAGGGCACACCTGTACTGCGTGCCGAAGACGACGTCTACACCAACCATATCCACGCCGACGACCTGGCCCGTGCCTGCCTGGCGGCGCTGTGGCGCGGCAAGCCCCAGCGCGCCAGCAACGCCAGTGACGACACGCAGTTGAAGATGGGCGACTATTTCGACCTGGCGGCGGACCTCTACGGCCTGCCGCGGCCGCCGCGCCTGGCACGGGGCACGGCACAGGAAGAGTTGCCGCTGATGCTGCTGAGCTTCATGAGCGAGTCGCGCCGGCTGGACAACACCCGCCTGAAGCAGGAGCTGCGGCTTCGTTTGCACTACCCGACAGTAGCAATTGGCCTGTGCGATCGGTGAGCACGCCAGCCGCGCGGCGCAACGCAATAAATGCCATTGACCGCCTGAAATGAACGGGTTGCCACCATGGCAGCCCGTTTTCTCATTTTGGGTGTCTTTTTTTGGCAACGGCATTGCGGTCGAATGTTACAACCAAAGCGGTAACAAATTGAAACTAACGTGGTCGACCTGGAGCACGTTTCTATTAACCGCAAAAAGAACTTTTTTTAACCCGATGTGCCGGGTTTCCTTTGTGAATACCATCACTTCGAGTGCCTCTGTCTTGCAACCGGCTGACGCAAGGGGACTCGCGGGATGTGAAAAATGCACAAAAAAAGTTCGAAAAATGCGCGTACGGCAGCGCAATTTGTAACAAATATCGGTCAACACGCACCCACCGCGGCGCCGCCGTTTTTTGATGCACTGGGACGGATGGCCGATAGCGCCGCGGGCAGATGGACCCTGCGCAAGCCCGTAACGGCCGTTTTGCTGCTGGGAGCAGCAACAGCGCAGGCCGGCCCGGTAGACGGTCAAGTCACTTCGGGCGCAGCCAGCATCTCGCAGAGCGGCTCCGCCACCACCATCAATCAATCCAGCCAGAACGCTTCGCTGACCTGGAAGAGCTTTAACGTAGGCGCGCAGGAAAGCGTCAACTTCGTGCAGCCTTCGGCCAGCGCGATCGCGGTCAACCGCATCCTGGACACCCACGGCAGCCAGATCCTGGGCCAGCTCAATGCCAACGGGCAGGTTTTCCTGATCAATCCCAACGGCATCCTGTTTGGCGCCGGTGCTCAGGTCAATGTGGGCGGGCTGGTGGCGTCCACGCTGGATGTCAAGGATGCGGACCTGAGCAACGGAAAGCGCAGCTTCAGCGGCGCAGGCGCAGGCAGTGTGGTCAACCAGGGCCGCATCAATGCTGCCACGGGCGGCTACGTTGCCCTGGTCGGCAATACCGTGCGCAACCAGGGCACCATCAACGCCCCGCAGGGCAGCGTGGCGCTGGCGGCAGGCAGCGCGGCTACTTTGACCTTCCAGGGCAACCAGCTGCTCAAGATCGAGGTGGACCAGAGCGTTCTCAACAGCCTGGCCGAGAACGGCGGATTGATTCTGGCTGACGGCGGGCAGGCGCTGATGAGCGCCGGTGCCAAGGATTCCCTGCTGGCCAGCGCAGTCAACAACACCGGGGTGATCCAGGCGCGCACCGTGGAAAACCGCAGCGGCACCATCATCCTGCTGGGCGGCATGGCCGCCGGCACCGCCAACATTGCGGGCACGCTGGACGCTTCGGCGCCCAACGGCGGCAACGGCGGCTTTGTGGAAACCTCGGGCGCGCAGGTGAACATTGCCGACGGCGCCCGGATCACCACGGCGGCCCCCGCGGGCCAAAGCGGCACCTGGCTGATCGACCCGGTGGATTTCACCATCGCCGCTGCGGGCGGGAACATCACGGGTGCGGCCCTGAGTGCCAACCTGGGTTCAGGCAACGTCGTCATCCAGAGCAGCAGCGGGAACACGGGCACAGCGGGCGACGTCAACGTCAACGACGTGGTGAGCTGGAGCATCAACCAGCTGACGCTCAACGCGCAGAACAACATCAACATCAACGCCAACCTCAATGCCTCCGGTACGGGCAAGCTGGCGCTGGAATACGGCCAGGGCAATACCAATGGCATCACCAACTCCTACAACGTCAACAACGGCGCGAAGATCAATTTGCCGGCAGGCAACAATTTCAGCACCAAGCAAGGCAGCAACGGTACCCCCGTCGCCTATACGGTGATCACTGACCTGGGTACCGCAACCAGCACCAGCGGCACAGATTTACAGGGCATGAGCGGCAATCTCAACGGTCGCTACGCACTGGGCGCTGACATCGACGCCTCGCCAACCAGCGCTTGGAACGGCGGCAGTGGATTCGAACCGCTGGGCAACAACCTGGCGCAATTCAGTGGCATCCTGGACGGTTTGGGCCACACCATTTCCGGCCTCACTATCAACCGGCCCACCGCCACCTACGTCGGTCTGCTCGGCTATGTAGGCGCTTCGGGGCGAATCAACAATTTGGGCTTGGCCGGCGGTAGCGTCACGGGCCAAACCAAAGTCGGCGCGTTGGCCGGGTGGAGCAATGGCAATATCACTAACAGCTACGCCAGCACCTCAGTGACCGGCTCCGGATCCGAGGCTGGTGGGCTGGTGGGGACCAGCCAGGGCGTAATCCGCAACAGCCACGCCAGCGGCGCGGTGATCGGCTCGTTCATTGTTGGCGGGCTGGTTGGCTGGAACCAGGGCCTTATCAGCGACAGCTATGCCACCGGCTCTGTCGGCGCATCGAGTTCGCGGGTTGGCGGGCTGGTGGGCGACATGCTCAACGGCGGAAGCGTCAGCAATAGCTACGCCAGCGGCAACGTCACCAGCACCGGCCAGGATGTCGGCGGGCTCGTGGGGTATTGGGACAGCAATGGCACCGCCAATGTTGTGATCAGCAATAGTTATGCGAGTGGCACGGTGTCCGGCACCACGAATGTCGGCGGCCTGGTGGGCTATAAATTTGATGCTGGCGGCACGATCAATAGCAGCTACGCGACGGGGGCCGTGAGCGGCACCAGCAATCTGGGTGGGCTGGTCGGCTTGTGGGACGCCGGAACGGCGATCAACAACAGTTTCTGGGACACCGTCACAACCGGGCGGGCCACAAGCTCGGGCGGCGGCATGGGCATGACCACGGCCCAGATGCAGCAGCAGGCCAATTTCAGCTCGGCCACGGCTGCCAACGGCAACGTCAACCCGAACTGGGATTTCACCAGCGTCTGGCGTATTTATGAGGGAAATAGCCGTCCCCTGCTCAAGGCACTCATGAAGGCCACCACGGTCACCGTCGCCAACACCAGCAAGACCTATGACAGGCTGTCCTGGAATGGTGGAACCAGCGTCAGTTGCTCCAACGTGGCCTGCGGCAGCTTGTCGGGCAGCATCGGTTTCGGCGGGACCGCCCAGGGCGCGGTCAATGCCGGAAGCTATACGGTGACAGCGTCCGGCCTGTATTCCAACCAGCAGGGCTACGACATCAGTTACGCCAATGGCACGCTGACAGTCAATCCCGCCAGTTTGGCTGTCACCGGCGTGAGCGCAAACAACAAGGTGTATGACGCCGGCACCACCGCCACCCTCAACGGCACGGCCAGCGTAACAGCCATCGCCGGCGACACGGTGAGCATCGCCGGCGCCGGCAGCGGTGCTTTCGCCGACAAGAACGTGGGCAACGGCAAAGCCGTGACGGTCACCGGCTACACGCTGGGCGGCGCAGATGCCGGCAACTATGTCATCGTGCAGCCCACGGGCCTGACCGCGAACATCACGCCGGCCAGCCTTGCCGTTGGCGGTGTGACGATCCAGAACAAGGTGTACAACGCCAGCGACGCCGCCACCATCAACGGCACGGCCAGCGTTGCAGCTTTCGCCGGTGATACGGTGAACGTGGCCGGCACAGGCATCGGCCGGTTTGCCGACAAGAACGTGGGCAACGGCAAGGTGGTTACCGTGACCGGCTACACGCTGGGCGGCGCCGACGCCGGCAACTACACCGTGGTGCAACCCACAGGTTTCACGGCCAACATCACGCCGGCCAACCTGGCGGTTACGGGCGTGGGAGCCAACAACAAGGTTTATGACACAACGACCACCGCGACGCTCAACGGAACAGCGGCTGTCACAGCCTTGGGCGGCGATACCGTGACGTTGGGCGGCACCGGCAGCGGCAATTTCGCAAACAAGAACGTTGGCAACGGCAAGGTGGTTACCGTGACCGGCTACACGCTGGGCGGCGCCGATGCCGGCAATTACACCGTGGTGCAGCCCACAAGTGTCACGGCTAACATCACGCCGGCAAGCCTGGCTGTCACGGGTGTGGGGGCCAACAACAAGGTCTACGACACAACGACCACCGCGACGCTGAGCGGAACAGCGGCGGTGACAGCTCTGGGTGGCGATACCGTGACGGTGGGCGGCACCGGCAGCGGCAATTTCAACAACAAGAACGTGGGCAACGGCAAGGTCGTGACCGTGACCGGCTACACGCTGGGCGGCGCCGATGCGAGCAACTACACCGTGGTTCAACCCACGGCGGTGACCGCCAACATCACGCCCGCCAGCCTGGCCGTCACAGGTGTAGGCGCAAACAACAAGGTTTACGACACAACGACCACAGCGACGCTGAGCGGGACGGCAGCGGTGACGGCTTTGGGTGGCGATACCGTGACCGTGGGCGGTACCGGCAATGGCGCCTTCGCCAACAAGAATGTGGGCAATGGCAAGGCGGTGACTGTGACCGGCTACACGCTGGGCGGTGCCGACGCCGGCAACTACACCGTGGTGCAACCCACGAGCTTGACCGCCAATATCACACCGGCCAGCTTGACTGTCACGGGTGTAGGCGCAAACAACAAGGTCTACGACACAACGACCACAGCGACGCTGAGCGGGACAGCAGCGGTGACGGCTTTGGGTGGCGATACCGTGACGGTGGGCGGTACCGGCAGCGGCACCTTCGCCAACAAGAATGTGGGCAATGGCAAGGTGGTGACTGTGACCGGCTACACACTGGGCGGAGCAGACGCTGGTAACTACACCGTGGTGCAGCCCACGGCGGTGACCGCCAACATCACACCGGCCAGCCTGGCGGTGACGGGTGTGAGTGCAAACAACAAGGTCTATGACACCACCACTACGGCCACGCTGAGCGGAACAGCCGCCATTACGGCCCTGGGTGGCGATACTGTGACGGTGGGTGGCACCGGCAGCGGCAATTTCGTCAACAAGAATGTTGGCAATGGCAAGACCGTCACCGTGACCGGCTACACACTGGGCGGCGCTGATGCCGGCAACTACACCGTGGTTCAACCCACCGGCGTCACAGCCAACATCACGCCGGCCAGCCTGGCTGTCACGGGTGTAGGCGCAAACAACAAGGTCTACGACACCACCACCACCGCCACACTCAATGGCACGGCGGCCGTCGCGGCCCTGAGCGGTGACGTGGTGACGGTTGGCGGTGGCAGCGGCACCTTTGCCAACAAGAATGTGGGCAATGGCAAGGCGGTGACTGTGGCCGGCTACACACTGGGCGGTGCTGACGCCGGCAACTACACCGTGGTGCAACCCACGGGATTGACCGCGAACATCACGCCGGCTGGCCTGGCTGTTACCGGCGTAGGCGCGAACAACAAGGTCTACGACACGACCACCACGGCGACACTCAACGGAATGGCAGCCGTTACGGCCTTGGGCGGTGACGTCGTGGCCGTGGCCGGCACGGGCAGCGGCAGCTTCGCCAACAAGAATGTTGGCAACGGCAAGGCCGTGACTGTCACCGGCTATACGCTGAGCGGTGCGGACGCCGGCAACTACACCGTGGTGCAACCCACGGCGGTGACCGCGAGCATCACGCCAGCCAGCCTGGCTGTTACCGGCTTAGGCGCCAACAACAAGGTCTACGACGCAACGACCACCGCGACTCTCAACGGAACGGCGGCTGTTACGGCCCTGGGGGGTGATGTCGTGACGGTTGGCGGTGGAAGTGGTGCTTTTGCCGACAAGAATGTGGGCAATGGCAAGGCGGTGACTGTGACCGGCTACACGCTGGGCGGTGCGGACGCCGGTAATTACACCGTGGTGCAACCCACCAGCTTGACCGCCAACATCACCCCCGCCAGCCTCACGGTCACAGGTGTGAATGCCAACAACAAGGTGTACGACACCACAACTGCAGCCACGCTCAGCGGAACAGCTGCGGTGACGGCCTTGGGTGGTGACGCGGTGACGGTAGGCGGCGCCGGCAGCGCCAGCTTCGCCAACAAAAACGTAGGCAATGGCAAGGCCGTAACCGTCACCGGCTACACGCTGGGCGGTGCCGACGCCGGCAATTACACCGTGGTGCAACCCACCAGCTTGACCGCCAACATCACACCGGCCAGCTTGACTGTCAGCGGTGTGAGCGCAAACAACAAGGTCTACGACACCACCACTACGGCCACGCTGAGCGGAACAGCAGCGGTGACGGCTTTGGGTGGCGATACCGTGACCGTGGGCGGTACCGGCAGCGGAAATTTCGCCAACAAGAACGTAGGTAACGGCAAGGCCGTCACCGTCACCGGCTACACACTGGGCGGAGCCGATGCCGGCAACTACACCGTGGTGCAGCCAACAGGTGTCACGGCCAACATCACGCCGGCCAGCCTGGCCATTACGGGTGTAGGCGCGAACAACAAGGTCTACGACACCACCACCACCGCCACGCTCAATGGCACCGCAAACGTCGCCGCCCTGGGCGGCGATGTGGTGACGGTTGGCGGTGGCAGCGGCACCTTCGCCGACAAGAATGTGGGCAACGGCAAGGCTGTGACGGTCAGCGGCTACACACTGGGTGGAGCCGATGCCGGCAACTACACCGTGGTGCAGCCCACCGGTGTCACGGCCAATATCACACCGGCCAACCTGGCGGTCACAGGCGTGGGGGCCAACAACAAGGTGTATGACACCACCACGACGGCGACGCTGAGCGGAACGGCAGCGGTGACGGCTTTGGGTGGCGATACCGTGACCGTGGGCGGTACCGGCAATGGCGCCTTCGCCAACAAGAATGTGGGCAATGGCAAGGCGGTGACTGTGACCGGCTACACGCTGGGCGGTGCCGACGCCGGCAACTACACCGTGGTGCAACCCACCAGTGTCACGGCAAACATCACACCAGCCAGCTTGGCGGTGACGGGTGTGAGCGCAAACAACAAGGTCTACGACACCACCACTACGGCCACGCTGAGCGGAACAGCAGCGGTGACGGCTTTGGGCGGCGATACCGTGACGGTGGGCGGCACCGGCAGCGGCACCTTTGCCAACAAAAACGTGGGTAACGGAAAGGTCGTCACTGTCACCGGCTATGCGCTGGGCGGTGCCGATGCCGGCAACTACACCGTGGTGCAGCCCACAGCTGTCACGGCCAACATCACGCCAGCCAGCCTGGCAGTCACAGGTGTGGGCGCCAACAACAAGGTGTATGACACGACGACCACAGCGACGCTCAACGGAACGGCGGCTGTCACAGCTCTGGGCGGCGATACCGTGACGGTGGGCGGCACCGGCAGCGGCAATTTCAATAACAAAAACGTTGGCAATGGTAAAGCTGTGACGGTTACCGGCTACACACTGGGCGGTGCCGACGCAAGCAACTACATCGTGGTGCAGCCTACGGCAGTGACTGCCAACATCACGCCGGCCAGCGTGGCCGTCACGGGCGTGGGGGCAAACAGCAAGGTGTATGACGCGGGTACTGCCGCCACCCTCAATGGCACAGCCGCTGTGGCTGCTTTGGGTGGTGACGTGGTGAGTGTGAGTGGCGGCAGCGGCACTTTTACTGACAAGAATGTGGGCAACAGCAAGGTCGTGACCGTGACCGGCTACACCCTGGGCGGAGCCGACGCCGGCAACTACACCGTGGTGCAACCCACCGGCCTCGCAGCCAACATCACACCAGCCAGCCTGGCTGTCACAGGCGTCGGGGCAAACAACAAGGTCTACGACACCACCACCAACGTCACGCTTAACGGAACGGCGGGGGTCACGGCCCTGGGCGGTGATGTGGTGACTGTGGGTGGTACCGGCAGTGGCGCCTTCGCAAACAAAAATGTGGGCAACGGCAAGGTCGTGACGGTGACCGGCTATACGCTGGGCGGAGCCGACGCCGGGAACTACACCGTGGTGCAACCTACAGGTGTCACGGCAAACATCACACCGGCCAGCCTGGCTGTCACCGGTGTGAATGCGCAGAACAAGGTTTTTGACGGTACGACTGCGGCCACCTTGGGTGGTACCGCCGCCGTGGCGGCCCTGGTCGGTGACGTGGTTAGCGTCAGTGGCGGCAGCGGGGCTTTTGCCAACGCGAATGTGGGTAACGCAAAGCCCGTGACCGTGACCGGCTATACCCTGGGCGGGGTTGACGCGGCCAACTACACGGTGGTGCAACCGACCGGGCTGACGGCATCCATCACTCCCTTGCCTGTCACAGCTGTGCCCGCACGGGCGGGAACGCTTGGGCGGGGGGGCGCCGATGATGGTGCCGACGCCGCCATGCAACAGGCCGTGGATGGGACACGCTCCAAATCCGGCCTGATCGAGGTATCTCCCATCCTTCGGGTAACTCGCAGCGCAAGCGCGGATGCCTCCGGTGGAGACGAACTGGTGGTTTCCGGTGGGGCCGTCGAGGTGCTGCAGGATGTGGTTGCCACAGTAAGAAAAGATCCGCGCCTGCATATCGTTGACGGCGGCGTGCAGCTGCAAAACGGTGTGCTGGCCGCTCAAAAATAAATACGGCCACCCCACAAAAGTTTCCCCATGAAATGCAACGTATCCGGTAAGCACGCTGTGCTGCTGTTGGCAGCCGCGCCCCTGTTCGCGGTCCAGGCGGCTGATCCGCTGCCGGTTGATATCGGCACCATCCTCCAGCAGGTCCAGCCGTCCCAGCAAGCCGTCCCATCGCCCCGCGGAGAAAGGCCGCCTCTCAGCAATGAGGGGAATGTCCCGCCGCCACCTGCACGTCCCGCCGTGACGGTGGATGTCAAATCGATCAACATCATCGGCAACACCCTGTTTGAGACAGCCACGCTGCATGCACTGGTGGCCGATGCTGAAGGCAAAAGCCTGACGCTTGACCAGCTCGACGAAATGGCGGGGCGCATAGGCCAGTATTACCACAGCAGGGGCCAGACCTTTGCCCGGGCCGTGGTGCCTGCGCAGGTGATCCAGTCGGGCGTTGTTCGCTTTCTGGTGATCGAGGCGCGCTACGGCAAGGTCGGCGTCAACAACCAGACGCGCGTGAACGACCTGCTGCTGCAGGCGACGGTAGCGCCGCTGCAAAACGGGCAGCCAGTCGACCAGGCCCTGCTGGACAAGTCCCTGCTGTTGCTGTCGGACATACCCGGCGTGGTGGTGCAGGCAACCTTAAGACCCGGCGACGGGATGGGCACCTCCGATCTGAGTATCGATACCACGCCCGGCCCGGCGGTTTCAGGAAGCCTGGTTGTGGATGGCTACGGCAACAGCTATACAGGAAGAGCCCGCTTGGGCGGTACGGTGTACGTCAACAACCCCTTGAAGCATGGCGATGTCCTGAGCCTGAGCGGCCTGAGTTCCGGGAAGGGGCTGAGCTACGGACGGGTGGGCTACGAATCATTGTTGAACGGCCAGGGTACCCGCGCAGGAGCCGCCTATTCCTTGCTGGACTACAAAATTGGCGGGTCTCTTGAGATACTTGGCGCACACGGTTCCGCCGAGACCGGCAGCCTCTGGGGCAAGCATCCGCTGGTGCGAAGCCAGACGGTCAACCTCTATGGACAGATTCAGTACGACACGGTGCAGTTGCGCGAGCGTGTAGACGTGGCAGGAATAAAAACAGACCGGCATCTCGACTCCTGGACGTCGAGCCTGACCGGGGACTGGCGGGACACCTTGCTGTCCGGCGGCATCAATACCTGGAGCCTGGGATGGACCCGGGGCAGGGTGGTTTTTGACGCTGCCGAGGCGCAGCTGGACGATGCGGCCAGCGCTAGGACGCAGGGCTGGTTTTCAAAGGCCAATCTGGGCTTCTCCCGCTTGCAGCGCCTGGGGCAAAACAGCACGCTGCATTTTTCATGGGCGGGCCAGTGGGCCAACACCAACCTCGATTCGTCGCAAAAAATGTCCGTGGGCGGGCCCTATTCGGTGCGTGCCTACGATGTGGGTGCGCTGTCGGGTGATACGGGTTACCGCACAAGCGTCGAGCTGCGCTACGACCTGGGGCAGGTTGTCGGCGGCAAGCTCCAGGCGGTGGCGTTCTGGGACGGTGCCTACCTGAAAGTCAATCAACGACCCTGGGTGGCAGGTGCGAACAGTGCAACGCTCAGCGGAGCGGGGGTCGGCCTTGACTGGACGGGGCTCAACCAGTGGCGGGCTCGCGCCTATCTGGCCTCGCCCCTGGGGCAGACACCCGAGCTGGTCAGGACGACAGATTCAACGCGGATGTGGACCGAGGTCGCCTACCGTTTTTGAAGGCTCCGCTGCTTGTGCCCATTCCTGGCTTGTGGTGCCGGGCTGTCAATTCGCGTAGCCCTGTAGTGCTATTAAATAAATAGCTGCTTGCGCTTTCCCTGTCTGGGCTACAGCCTATTTTGTTGTAAAAATCAGATACCGGCGGGCTTCTTGAGCGTCAGCATCCTGTCCTGGGCCTTGAGCACAATGGTTTTGACTTCTGCACCCTGCAGCACCGTCAGCCTGACTTCCGCGTCGGGTGCGGGCCGGTCCCACAGCTTTTTATAAAAAGCTTCGAGCGTGGCCACCTTGGCGTCGTCCACTGCCAGCACCACATTGCCCGCCTCCAGCCCGGCCAGGTCCGCAGGACTCTCCTTGCTGACCCGCAGGATCTGTATGCGCCCGCCCTGGTCATTGGAGGTGATGCCAAGCCACGGCCTGCGGCTTTTCGTGCTGGCGCCTGAACGCTGCAGCTCCGCGAGGATGGGACGCAGCAAATCCACCGGCACAAACATATTGCCCGGCAGGCGGCGGTTTTCACCTGTGGCATCGGACACGAGCAGCGAGCCTATGCCCATCAACTCACCTTTCTGGTTGAAGAGCGGGGCGCCACTGTGGTTGCCACCACTGGCCATGATGGGTGGGCTGGTGAACAGCGCCGATTCGATGTGGTATTCCCAGTTGCCGGAGAACGCGCGCCGGCTGACCAGCCGGGTCATGCTCACGTCGCCGTCCTCATCGGCCTGCGGGCCGGTGACGGCCATCAGAGGTTCGCCCGGCTGCAGGTCTTTGCTATTGCCCAGGGCCGCTACGCCCACGCCACGCAGCGGCAGCAAAGGGCGCAACAGCCCAAACCCGGTTGCCAGGTCGTAGGCGACGGCGCGCGCCGGCAACGTGCGGTTGTCCTGCGTCACGATCTCAATGTATTCGGCCTCCAGCATCAGGTAGCCGATGGTGAGGATGAGCCCGTCCTGGTTGATTTGCACACCCGAGCCGGCACGGCGCAAGCCCAGCGTTTCGGCCGAGCGCGCATCTTCCATCGCCGTGACCTTGACACCGACCACTGCTGTCGTAGCGCGAGTTAGCGCATCCATCATGGCCTGTGCCGCCGGGGGCTGCACAGTGGCTGCGTGCGCGGTCGCCAACCACGGCATGCCGGGCACTAACGCAGACATGAATGCGCTTGAAAGGAGGATGCAGAGCCACTGACGCAAGGTGTACATGACGGACTCCTGAACGGCAGAAATTTCTGCACGGAGTTCAAGAATGCACGTTAATAAATGGCGTGACAAGCGGCAGGGTCAAAAGAATCAGGAAGGGAAAGTAACAAGCATTCAGCCCAGTAATTACTCAATACTCAACCAATCCGGCGCTAATGCACCAGTTCAGAGCGTTCGCAATTCTTTGGGAATCAACGGCCCTGAAAAGAGATGAAAAAGGAGATGAAAAAGGAGATGAAAAAATTTAGCCCAATAAGTTTTGCAACGCAAAGTTCAAAAGTATCTCTATTTCCAGTGGTTTGGAAATGACTAAGCAATTAGTACCCAAACCGGCGTTGAAAATAACGTAACTGCCGCTGCAAGTTCTGCGTATTGCGATACAGTTTGGAACAAATAACAGGGAGGGGGCCCGTGCGGGCGCCTTGAGACATGTCACATAACATAGCCGACTGGGGAAGACTCGCCCCAAGCACATACGTGATCGCACCTGTGCCGCCGCAGCAATTCTTTTGCTGTGGCAGGAGTCCCAAGTGACAACCGCAACCACAGCAGCCTCGCCCACACTGTCAGCGGCGCCGGGGGCTGAAGAGCCAGCACCACCCATCAACGCGCTCGCTGCACTGTGCCTGGTGGCGCGCTTTCACCAGGTTGCCGCAGACCCCCATACCCTTGCCCATCAACTCGGCGTTTCCCCGAGTGACGATATTGATGCCAGCATATTGCTGCGTGCGGCCAAACACCTTGGGCTTAAAGCCAAGCTCTCTAAATCCAAACCCGACCGCTTGAAGCTGGTCCCGCTGCCGGCCCTCGCTTTCCTGAAGCCCGCAGACGACGCAGCAAGCAGCACCAGTGCCGGTAGCAAGCAAGTCCGCACTGTCATCCTGGCGCAGTGCGACGGCCAGCGTGTGCTGTTTCAGGACCCGGCCACACCGTCGAACAGGCCCACGATTGAATCAGTGGAAGTCTTCGCAAGCCAGTGGACGGGTGAGCTGATCCTCATCACCAGCCATGCCGCGCTGGCGGGTGAACTCGCCAAGTTCGACTTCTCCTGGTTTGTGCCCAGCCTCGTCAAATATCGCAAGCTGCTGGGCGAAGTGCTGCTTATTTCCTTCATGCTGCAGCTGTTCGCGCTCGTCAGCCCGCTTTTCTTTCAGGTCGTGATGGACAAGGTGCTGGTGCACCGGGGCCTCACCACGCTGGATGTGTTGGTCATCGGCCTCGTGGTGGTGGTGCTGTTTGAAAGCATCCTCAACGGTTTGCGTGCCTACGTGTTCAGCCACACTACCAGCCGCATTGACGTGGAGCTGGGCGCGCGACTTTTCCGCCACCTGGTGCAATTGCCGCTGGCGTACTTCCAGGCCCGGCGTGTCGGTGACTCGGTGGCGCGTGTGCGCGAGTTGGAGAACATCCGCAGCTTCCTCACCGGCAACGCGCTCACCGTGGTGCTCGACGTTCTCTTCTCGGTCATCTTCATCGCCGTGATGCTGTTCTACAGCGTGCCGCTGACCTTGATCGTCATGGTCAGCCTGCCGCTGTACTTTGGCCTGAGCCTGGCCGTGGTACCCATCCTGCGCCAGCGGCTGGACGTGAAATTTGCGCGCGGCGCAGAGAACCAGTCCATGCTGGTCGAAACCATCACCGGCATCCAGACCGTCAAGGCCAGCGCACTCGAGCCCAGCTTCGGCAAGCGCTGGGACAATCAGCTCGCCGCGTATGTCAGCGCCAGCTTCAAGACACAAAACCTCGCCACCTGGGCGCATGAAGGCATCAACCTGATCGGCAAGCTCGTGAACGCGGCCACGCTGTGGTACGGCGCGCACCTGGTGATGAACAACGAACTCACCGTTGGCCAGTTTGTGGCCTTCAACATGTTTGCCCAGCGCGTGGCCCAGCCCATCATGCGCATGGCCCAGCTATGGACGGACTTTCAGCAAACCGGCATCTCCGTCGCGCGCCTGGGCGACATCCTGAACACCCGCACCGAAGTGCCGCCCACCAGCGCCGCGCAGCTGCCGCCCATCAAGGGCCGCATCACGCTCGACGGCGTGGTGTTCCGCTACCGGCCCGAAGCGCCACCGGTGCTGCACGGCATCA
Organism: Polaromonas sp. P5_D5; assembly: GCF_054049435.1. Taxonomy (NCBI): domain Bacteria; kingdom Pseudomonadati; phylum Pseudomonadota; class Betaproteobacteria; order Burkholderiales; family Comamonadaceae; genus Polaromonas; species Polaromonas sp. P5_D5. The sequence goes on along the minus strand of NZ_JBFUMJ010000001.1, from coordinate 1,039,814 downwards.
GCCTCGATGTGAAACCCGGCGAGATCATCGGCATCGTCGGCCGTTCGGGCTCCGGCAAAAGCACGCTGACCAAGCTGGTGCAGCGCCTCTATTCCCCCGAAGGAGGCCGCCTGCTGGTCGATGGCATAGACATCAGCCTGATCGACGCCGCGCAGTTGCGCCGGCAGGTCGGTGTGGTGCTGCAAGAGAATTTGCTGTTCAACCGCAGCGTGCGCGAGAACATCGCCATCACCGACCCGGCTGCGCCGATTGAAGCCGTGGTGCGTGTGGCGCAACTGGCCGGCGCGCATGAGTTCATCAGCGAGCTGCCCGAAGGCTACGACACGCATGTGGGCGAGCAGGGCAGCTCCCTCAGCGGCGGGCAGCGCCAGCGCATCGCGATTGCGCGAGCGCTGTTTACCAACCCGCGCATCCTGATTTTTGACGAAGCCACCAGCGCGCTCGACTACGAAAGCGAAGCCATCATCCAGCGCAACATGGCCCACATCTGTAAAGGCCGCACCGTGCTCATCATTGCCCACCGCCTGAGCGCCGTGCGCCACGCGCACCGCATTATCGTGATGGACAAGGGCAAGATTGTTGAAGCAGGTCCGCACGACGCACTGATCCAGAAACCGCAAGGCCTGTATGCGCACCTGTGGCGCATGCAGGACGGCAAACAACCGATGGAAGGGGCGTCGGCATGAGCACCGGTCCTGAAGATCAAAAACCGGTAGCCGTGGGTTCCGCACCGGCCGAAGCAGCTGCCCCGGCTGACAGCCGAGAGAAGCATCAGATGAAGCAACCTGCGCCTGACGTGGAAGACATAACCGCCAAAGGTGAAGCACCGGCCGAAGTTCCCCAGGAAGCCGCCGTACCCGCCAAGCCTCGCCACCCCGCTATCGAACTGCTGACACGTTATCGCGCCATCTTTGGTGCTGCCTGGGCGCATCGCGACGAGCTCGCCGGCCCGCGCCGCTTGAGCGACGAGGCAGCTTTCTTGCCCGCCGCACTCAGCCTGCAAGACACGCCGGTGCACCCAGCGCCGCGCCGCCTGGCTTACCTCATCATGGGGCTGTTTGTCATAGCGCTGGTCTGGTCCATCTTCGGCAAGATCGACATCGTGGCCGTGGCGCCTGGGCGCGTGGTGGTGAGCGAGCGTACCAAGCTGATCCAGCCTCTGGAGCGCAGCGTGGTCAAGGCGGTGCTGGTCAAAGACGGCGACCACGTGGTGGCCGGTCAGCCGCTGGTGGAGCTGGACCCAACCGCCGCCAGCGCCGACAAGACCACGGCGCATGATCAGCAAAAATCAGCATTGTCGGAAGTGCTGCGCGCCCGCGCCATCCAGCAGGCGCTACAAAATCTGCAGCAGCTTTCGCCCGCCAGTATTGGGTTGCCGGCCAAATACATGCCCGAATTTCCCAAAGAATGGTCTGCAGCCGAGACTGCCGCCGCGCAGGCACAGCTGCAAGGCGAGTGGGGCGACGTGACGGCCAAGCTGGCCAAACTGTCAGCAGAAATCGGCCGCCGCCAAGCCGAGATCGTCACCGCGCGGGCCGTCGTTTCCAAACTCGAAACCACCGTGCCCATGGCCCAGGCGCGCGAGACAGACTTTAAAAAGCTGGTAGACCAGGGCTATATCTCCGGCCACGCCACACAAGACAAAACCCGCGAACGCGTAGAGCTGGAGCGAGACCTCGCCACCCAACGCGCCAACCTGCTGCAAACCCAGGCCACCTTGCGCGAAAGCGAAAACAGCCGCGCCGCCTACCTGGCCGAAGTGCGCCGCACGCTGTATGAGCGCGAAGCCCAGGCCGACCTCAAACGCCAGCAAGCCACGCAAGAACAAGCCAAGGCCACCCAACGCGAAAACCTCACTACGCTGAAAGCGCCCGTCGCCGGCGTAGTGCAGCAACTCGCCATCCACACCACAGGCGGCGTTGTCACCGAAGCACAGGCGCTGATGATCATCGTGCCAGAGGGCGCGCAGGTCACGGCAGAAGTCACCCTGGAAAACAAGGACATCGGCTTCGTCAACGTAGGCAACGGCGCCGAGATCAAGCTCGAAACCTTTCCCTACACCCGCTACGGCACCGTGCAAGCAAGCGTAGACCGCGTCACAGCCGACGCCGTCAACGACGAAAAGCGCGGCGCAATTTTCCCCGTCACGCTGGCCCTAAAAACCAAGCAGATCGACATAGACGGAAAGATGATTCAGCTCGTCCCCGGCATGAACCTGACCGCAGAGATCAAGACCGGTCAGCGGCGGGTGATTGAGTATTTGCTGAGCCCGATTCAGAGGGCGGGTAGTGAGAGTTTGAGGGAGCGATGACGAAGCTCTTACTGCGAAAGTCGAAATCTTTTTATGAAAATTTAAAAGAGGCTACCTTGCGTAAACTGAAATTTGAGGTGTTGAATTCCGTCGAAATCTGACCCATTTAGCGCAGTAATTTCCATCCAAAACTGACCCACGTAGGCACTACCCTGCTTGTTTTAAAAGCAGGGGGAAATTAGGAGTGATGGACGTGGCGACATTGAATGTCATCAGGCGTTGGGCATTGCGGGATCAGATGTCCATTCGCGAGATCTCAAGGCGTACAGGCCTGGCTCGCAACACAATAAAGAAGCGCCTGCGATCGGAAGAGAGCGAGCCCAAGTATCCAAGGCGGGCCAGCGCCAGCAAGCGCTATCACTACGCCGAGAAGCTGGCCACCTGGCTAGTCATCGAGGCAACAAAATCGCGGAAACAGCGGCGCACTTTGAGGCAGATCCACACAGACTCAGCCCAAAAAGGAGAAAACCAAGAACTTATCCACATCGTGAGCACCTTCTGCTCACAAAGAGTGTGGGTCAATATTCGATGGAAAACTCGGGTCAGACTTCACTGCAATTCAACAACGTCGGAAGGTCTGAATCGCGAATTTGCCCCAACGACCGGCGCGTGCTGGTCTTCAAATTCTGGCGGCTGGCGGCTGGCGGCTGGCGGCTGGCGGCTGGCGTCGGCTTAGTCGTCGTATTCACCAGTGCCGGGTGCCGGGTGCATTTGTGTTCGCAGCGGCGACAAAAGAAAAAGCCGGATCGGTTTGAAACCGTCCGGCTTTTCGGGATGTGGTGCCCGGGGCCGGAATCGAACCGGCACGCCTTGCGGCGGGGGATTTTGAGTCCCCTGCGTCTACCAATTTCACCACCCGGGCCGCGAGGAGCGAAGCCTCAAATTATGGCACAGTGTGGCCATGAACTATCCAACCATTGAAGACGCGATTGGCAAAACGCCTCTGGTCGCGCTGCAACGCATTTACGCCGCCGAAAACGCCGCCCGCGGCAATGTCATCCTGGGAAAGCTCGAAGGCAACAACCCGGCCGGTTCCGTGAAAGACCGCCCGGCGCTGTCGATGATCAAGCGCGCGGAAGAGCGCGGCGACATCAAACCCGGCGATACATTGATTGAAGCCACTTCCGGGAACACGGGCATTGCACTGGCCATGGCCGCGGCGATCAAGGGCTACAAGATGGTACTGATCATGCCGGAGGACCTGAGCATCGAACGCGCCCAGACCATGAAGGCTTTTGGCGCCGAATTGATCCTGACGCCCAAAAGCGCCGGTATCGAATATTCCCGCGACCTGGCCGACCAGATGCAAAAAGAGGGCAAAGGCCGGGTGCTGGACCAGTTCGCCAACCCGGACAATCCGCGCATCCATTACGAGACCACCGGCCCTGAAATATGGACAGATACGTCAGGCAAGGTGACACATTTTGTCAGTGCGATGGGCACAACCGGCACGATTACCGGCGTTTCCCGCTATCTGAAAGAGAAAAACCCGGCGATCAAGGTCATCGGCGCCCAGCCCAGCGAAGGGTCCCGCATTCCCGGCATCCGCAAATGGCCACAAGAGTATTTGCCCAAGATTTACGACCCCCGCCAGGTCGATGAACTGGTGCTGGTGAGCCAGGCTGACGCTGAAGACATGTGCCGCCGCCTGGCGCGCGAGGAAGGCATTTTTGCCGGCATCTCGGCGGCAGGGGCGCTCTGGGTCGCGCAGGAAATCGCCAAAACCGTGAAAGACGCTGTGATCGTCTTTGTCGTGTGTGACCGCGGCGACCGTTACCTGTCTACCGGCGTATTTCCGGCTTGAGCCATTTTTTGAGGCCAAAAATTGGCTTTGGCCCATATGTGACTTGCGCAAGCAGCTATTAAAACGATAGCGAATTGCGCTCCTCAACCCCTCTTATCCTTTCCTTCTCCTCCTTTCTTGACCATGATCCACGAATTCAGGTTTTGCCCCAACTGCGCGACGCCGCTGGCCATGGTGTCGCAGATGGAAGACGGCGGCGAGAAGGCGCGCCTGCGTTGCCCAGCCTGTGGCTATACCCACTGGAACAACCCCACGCCCGTGCTGGCCGCAGTGATCGAATACAACGGCCAGGTTTTGCTGGCCCGCAATGCCGCCTGGCCCGGCAAAATGTACGCGCTGATCACCGGCTTTATGGAGGCCGGGGAAACGCCCCAAGGCGGCATAGCACGCGAAATCAAGGAAGAAACCAGCCTGGACACCACCTCGCTTGATTTGATTGGCGTCTATGACTTCCAGCGCATGAACCAGATCATCATTGCCTACCACGCCGTCTGCACGGGGGATGTCAGCCTGTCGCCAGAACTGGTGGACTACCGGCTCTACGACCTGGACAAGCTCAAATGCTGGCCTGCGGGCACGGGCTACGCGCTGGCTGACTGGCTGCGTACGCGCGGCCATGAACCTGAGTTTGTGGATTGGGCTACCGTGCTGAGCAAAGTGGAACCGGACGGCGACGGCAAGGCCGGGTAAAACCGGGCGAAGAGGCTTTGCGCTTTGCTTAAAATCGCGGCAACCCAAGGATTTTCATGAACATCGACAAAGAACTCGACACCCGCGGCCTCAATTGCCCGCTGCCCATCCTGAAGGCCAAAAAAGCGCTGACGGAAATGCTCAGCGGCCAGCTGCTTCGAGTTGTATCAACCGACGCCGGCTCTACGCGTGATTTCCAGGCATTTGCCAAACAAACCGGCAACGAACTGGTCGAGCAGCAGGTTGCCGGTAGTGACTTTATTCACGTTTTAAAGCGTCGCTGATTCTGTAACAGGTGGTTATCAGGCCACTTGTTTGCGGCGTTCCCGGCCCGACCAGCCAATTTGCAGGTTGTCCAGGTAATTCCGGAAATACACACCCACTTCTGGGTGCTCCAGAGCCAACTCTACGGTCGCTTCCAGGAAGCCTTCCTTGCTTCCGCAGTCATAACGTTTGCCCTCGTACTGGAAGGCATACACGCTCTCCTGGCCCAGCAGGCTCGAAATCCCGTCGGTGAGCTGCAACTCGCCGCCCACGCCGGATGTCTGCTTGCGGATGTGCCCAAAAATCGCGGGCGTCAGGATGTAGCGGCCGGCCACGCCCATGCGTGAAGGTGCCACCTCAGGCGCCGGCTTTTCGACAATCCTTTTGACTTTCATCAGGCCGGTGCTGGCGCCTTCCGTGGCGACGATGCCGTAACGGCGGGTTTGATCGAGAGGGACCTCCTGCACCGCCAGGATGGATTGCTGGACCTCTGCGAATTGCGCCGCCATCTGGGCCAGCACGGGCTGGCCGCCTTTCGGGCCGACCATCAGGTCGTCGGCCAGCAACACGGCAAAAGCCTCCTGGCCCACCAGGTGCTCGGCACACAGCACGGCATGGCCGAGGCCCAGCGAACGGGGCTGGCGCACATAGGAAAAATTCATGTCGTCCGGCTGGACAGAGCGCACCAGTGATAGCAGTGCGTGCTTTTGGGCTACTTCAAGTTCGTTCTCTAGTTCATAAGCAGTATCGAAGTGATCTTCGATGGCCCGTTTATTGCGTCCAGTAACAAAAATCATGTGTCGGATGCCTGCGGCGTAGGCTTCTTCCACTGCGTATTGGATCAACGGCTTGTCGACCACAGGGAGCATTTCCTTGGGTTGGGCCTTGGTGGCTGGCAGAAAACGGGTACCGAGACCAGCAACCGGGAAGACAGCTTTATTTAATGTAAATTTTTGCATCGACTTTGACCGAATAAAAGCCTAAAGTGTTGCGTTGTTGGTACAGCGCGTGGGTCGGACAAATGCCCGAATCTGCGTGGGCACAGCACGCGATCGAGAGTTTGCAGGAAAAAGGATTGACTGAGTGGACATCTTACTTCTTGATGCGTTAGTGCCCGAAGCAATGGCCTGGCTTGAAACCCGGCATGGCGTCGCCTACCATCCAGAGCTTGCCGACGATCTGACATCGCTGCGCAAGATCGCGTACAAAACCAAAGGCATTGTTTTTCCGCGCCAGACTGTGGTCACGCGCGAGTTCCTCGATTTCCTGCCCAGGCTCAAGGCCATCGGGCGCCTGCACGTGGGAACCGACAACACCGATCTGGAGGCCTGCAAGGAGCGCGACATCAAGGTCGTGCATGCCAGCAGCGCCAACGTCCGCTCCAACGCAGAATACCTTTTGAGCAGCCTGTTGTTGCTGTACCGTCGCGGCCTTGTCTCGGCTTTGATGGGACGCCGCCATCCCACGACGCAAATGGGGCGCGAGCTTCATGGCAGCACCGTGGGCATTCTGGGCCTGGCCCCAACGGCGCACACGCTGGCCGGCATGCTGAGCGGGCTGGGCGTCCGGCTTGTCGGCTACGACCCTGCGGTTCATCACACTGCGCCCATTTGGGAGCGCCTTCGCATACAGCCTGTTTCCTTGCCAGAGCTGGTCAGCCAGTCTGATGCCGTGTCTGTGCAGATGCTGTATGCCACCCGGTTCCGGGGTTTCGTGAACGACAAACTCCTGGCGGGCTGCAAGCGCAACCAGTTGTGGGTCGGCATCAGCCGCAGCGAATTGTTTGATGAGGGCGCATTGGCCGCTGCGCTGTGCGACGGCCGCATTGAAGCCTGCATCCTGGACGGCGCCGAAGCAAGTTTCCTGGGTGACACCTCACCGCTCAAAGGGCTGAAGAACCTGTTTGTCACGCCGCGCCTGGGCTCCCACACACGCGAGGCACGCCTGCGCTCGAGCTGGTATGTAGCCCACCGTATGCATGAAGCTCTGGGCACGCAGCACAGCGGCATGGACCAGTTGACCAGCACCCCCATGGGTCTGGAGTCGCCGGGCAGTGTCCCGCCGTCGCAGTGGTCTGAACCCGAATTCATGACCAGATAGATCTTGGCCCCCACGTTCGCTCGCTTCGCGTAGCTCTCTGCCCCCCGAGGGGGTGCTGCGCCTGCGGTCTGGCAAAGCCAGTCCCGCGGCCCCTGCTGGTGAAGAGGCATCTATCTTTGACCGTTGCAGTTGACTGGTCTTGGCGTATACGCAGCCCGCGGGTCTTACCAGGGCTCGCTTCGCATCCCGATCAATAAAGAAAGCCCCGCATTGCGGGGCTTTTTTCTGGCGGTGGGCTGTCGCTTATTTCAGGCGTGCCAGTTGCTCGCGAATCTTGGCCAGGGCCGCCTGGTTATCGGCCAGGCGTTTGCGTTCCTGCTCCAGCACGGCCGGGGGCACCTTGTTGACAAAGGCTTCATTGGCGAGCTTGGTTTCGGACTTGGTGATTTCTCCTGCCAGGCGGGTTTCTTCCTTTTGCAGGCGAACCTTTTCCGCCGCCAGATCGACTTCCATATAAAGGCACAGGCGCGCTTCGCCGACGATGGCCACAGGTGCAGACTGCGCCGCAGCGGCCCAACTGGCTTCGTCGTCGAACACTTTCACTTCGCTCAGCTTGGCCAGTGCCTTGAGTACCGGGGCGACGCCCTGCATGAAGGCGGTGTCGCCCAGCACATAAAGCGGCATGCGGGTAGCCGGAGACACCTTCATTTCGCCGCGCAGGTTGCGGCAGGCATCCACGAGCGTCTTGAGTTTGGTGACATGCGCTTCCGCTACCACGTCAATTTTCTCGGGCTGGCTTTGCGGATAAGGCGCGACGCCGATGAACTTGCCCGTTTTGCCGGCGACGGGAGCCACTGTCTGCCACAGCTCTTCCGTGATGAACGGAATCACCGGATGCGCCAGGCGCAGGATGGCTTCGAGTGTGCGGATCAGTGTGCGGCGTGTGGCGCGCTTTTGCGCATCGGTGCCGGTCTGTATCTGCACCTTGGCGATCTCGAGGTACCAGTCGCAGAACTCGTCCCAGACAAACTGGTAGATGCTGCCGGCAACGTTGTCGAGGCGGTAGTCGGCAAAGCCTTTGGCCACGTCGGCTTCCACGCGCTGCATGGTCGATGAAATCCAGCGGTCGGCCTGCGAGAAGCTCAGGTAGTTGTGGAACTCTCCGCCGGGCGCGCATTGCTCTTTGGTGTGCTCCTCGAGCCCGCAGTCCTGGCCTTCGCAGTTCATCAGCGTGAAGCGCGTTGCGTTCCAGAGCTTGTTGCAGAAGTTGCGATAACCCTCGCAGCGTTTGCTGTCGAAGTTGATGCTGCGTCCCAGGCTGGCAAGCGAGGCGAAGGTAAAACGCAGCGCATCGGCGCCGTAGCCCGGAATGCCGGCGGGGAATTCCTTTTCGGTGTTCTTGCGCACCTGCGGCGCCGTCTCGGGCTTGCGCAGGCCTTGCGAGCGTTTTTCGAGCAGGGGCGCGAGCTCGATGCCGTCGATCAAATCGACCGGGTCCAGCACATTGCCTTCGGACTTGCTCATCTTCTTGCCCTGCGCGTCTTTCACCAGGCCGTGGATGTACACGTGTTTGAACGGCACCTGACCGGTGAAGTGCGTGGTCATCATGATCATCCGGGCGACCCAGAAGAAGATGATGTCGTAGCCGGTGACCAGCACGCTTGATGGCAGAAAGAGATCGAGCTCTTTCGTCTTCTCAGGCCAGCCCAATGAAGAAAAAGGAACGAGCGCCGATGAGTACCAGGTGTCGAGTACATCTTCATCGCGCGTGAGTTTTTTACCGGGCGCCTGGGCCTGTGCTGCTGCCTCGTTTTCAGCGACGTAAACCTTGCCGTCTTCGTCGTACCAGGCCGGGATCTGGTGGCCCCACCAGAGCTGGCGCGAGATGCACCAGTCCTGGATGTTGTTCATCCACTGGTTGTAGGTGTTGACCCATTGCTCAGGCACGAACTTCACGTCGCCGCTGGCCACCGCATCGCGCGCCTTTTGCGAAATGGATTTTCCGGTCGGGTCCTGTTCACTCACCTTGCTGAGCGCCACAAACCACTGGTCGGTCAGCATGGGTTCGACCACTGCGCCGGTGCGCGCGCACACCGGCACCATGTTTTTGTGCGGCACGGCTTTTTCGAGGAAGCCTTGGGCTTCCAGGTCTTTCAGCACGGCCTTGCGGCAGTCATAGCGGTCCAGGCCCTGGTATTGCGCCGGGCCGTTCTCGTTGATCTTCGCGTCCAGCGTGAAGATGGTGATCAGCGGCAGGTTGTGGCGCAGGGCGACCTGGTAGTCGTTGAAGTCGTGCGCGCCGGTGATCTTCACCACGCCGCTGCCAAATTCGGGGTCGACATAGTCATCGGTGATCACCGGAATCTTACGGTCGCACAGCGGCAGGTCGACCATCTTGCCGACCAGGTGTTTGTAGCGTTCGTCATCCGGGTGCACAGCCAGCGCGCCGTCGGCCAGCATGGTTTCGGGCCGTGTGGTGGCTATGTGCATGCCGCGCAGCGGCGAGCCGTCAGCGGCTTTCTGCGGGCCGTCGCTGAAGGGGTACTCGATGTGCCACATGAAACTGTCGCGCTCTTCGTTTTCGACTTCCAGGTCGGACACGGCGGACTTGAGGATCGGGTCCCAGTTCACCAGGCGCTTGCCGCGGTAGATCAGGCCTTGCTTGTAAAGCTGCACAAAGGTCGAGGTCACCACCGTCGACATCTTCGGATCCATGGTGAAGTACTCGTGCTTCCAGGCCACCGAGTCGCCCATGCGGCGCATCTGGCGCGTAATGGTGGTGCCGGACTCTTCCTTCCACTCCCACACTTTCGCGACGAAATTTTTGCGGCCCAGGTCGTGGCGGCTTTGGCCTTCAGCCTGCAGCTTGCGTTCCACCACGATCTGCGTGGCGATGCCGGCGTGGTCGGTGCCGGGCACCCACAGCGTGTTGTGGCCGCGCATGCGGTGGTAACGCGTGAGCGAATCCATGATGGTCTGGTTGAAGGCATGGCCCATGTGCAGCGTGCCCGTCACGTTGGGCGGTGGCAGCTGGATGGAAAAAGAAGGCTTGGCAGCGTCCAGCGTGGGCTCGTACTGGCCGCTTTGCTCCCATTCGGGGCCCCAGCGGCTTTCAATGGCGGCCGGCTCGAAGGACTTGGCCAGGCCGTCCAGCCCCGGTGTGGCGACTTTCACGGCCTCAGGGGCTGTGTTGGCGGTATCGGCAAGGGTGGGGGCGGCAGCGTTGGTCATGGGGCAATGAAAAACGGCATCGAAGGGATGCCGCCTTGGGTTGGGTGAAACTCCGCTGATTTTATTCGACTGGGGCTGGCCGTTGCGCTTGCCGGCCGTTGGCCTTGTAGCGCTCAGGCCTGGCGGGCCGCGGCCACGCAAGCCCGCAGTACCGCGGTGTCGCCCAGCTGGTTGGCCATCAGCAGGATCAGCCGGGCGTTGAGCAGCTCGGATTCCTCCCGGGAGAGGCCCTGGTGGGCGTCCAGCAGGCATTCGTAAAACGCATCGGCGTCCTGAAAATGCAGGCGGGTGATCAGGGGGGTGTCTGGCTTCATGATGCATCCCTTGTTTCGTGGCCGGCGCCCGCACCCATGGCGCTTGCGATGGCGTGGACCACCGAGGCATCCGTACTTTCACCCGTTGCGGCGACGTGTCCGTCGGGCCGCAGCAGCGCCCAGGCATGGCCAAAAACATGGCAGGTCGCCTGCAGATGGCCTTCGCGGTCGATCACATGCTCCCTTGCGGCGGCTTTCTCGCCGGGCCCCAGCACTTGCACGCAGCGCACGTCCGCTTCCCTGGAAAGCGCCGCCAGCCGCGCCAGCCCGGCGCCGGATACATCGCCAAACACCAGCAGCAGCAGGCGCCCATGAGCCCACGTCAACAAGTCCAGCAGCTCGCCTGAGCTGCCATCGGCCCAGGAGAAGCCCGCGTTCTGCGTGGCCCGCCCGCCCGCAGGCCCGCAGACGCCGGACCGCGTGTAGTGATTGGGCGTCGACATGCGCCCGGTGTTCACCAGCTGCCGGGCAAACAGGTGTTCACGCGCCAGCCCCAATGCCGCCGTGCGAAACAGCCGCTCCGCGCCGTCGGCCGGCCGCAAAAAGCGCGCGGTGCGGTTGGTTACCAGCACGTTGTGCTTCGCCGCCTCATGCCTTTCATGGTGATAGCTGTCGAGCAATGCGGGTGCGGCGCGGCCTTGCAGCACAGCGGCCAGCTTCCACGCCAGGTTGTCGGCGTCCTGCACGCCCGAGTTGCCGCCGCGTGCGCCGAAGGGGCTCATCACATGGGCTGCGTCACCGGCAAAGAACACGCGGCCATGGCGCAGGTTGTCGAGGCATTCGCTGCGGTAGGCATAGGGGCCGACCCAGACGATCTCGTAGTCGGCATCGTCCAGCGCCTGACCGGCCTGGCTTTTGAACTGCGCCTTCAGGCGTGCGCGCACCACCTCTTCGCGGCTGACTTCTTCGGGGTTGGCGTGCGGCGGCATCTGGTAGTCGATGCGCCAGACGCCGTCGGCCATCAGGTGCTGCCATACGGCGCGCCCTTCGTTAAAAGGCGCTTCGATCCAGGTGTGGCGCTCCACCGGTGGCGGGTTTTTAAAGCGCACGTCGGCAATGCACCAGCGGTCGTCGCCTTTTTGCGCTGTGACTGCCGCGCCGCACCAGGCGCGAAACGGGCTGCGCGATCCGCTGCAGTCGATGACATGGTCGGCCTCCAGGGAATACGAACCGGCGGGCGTTTCAAGCTGCAGCGTCGCGAAGTCGTCGTTCTGTTCGAAGGCCGTGACGCGGTGGCTCCAGCGGAGATCAATGAGGCGGTCCTCAGGCTCGGGTCGGTAGAGCTGCTCCACCAGGAAGCCCTCGACATAAAACTGCTGGATATTGATAAAGGGCGGTTGCCGGCTCAGTGAATGCGTTTGCTGCTGGCGCAGGTCAAATGAATACACCTCGTCGGCGCCCGCAAAGGTGCGGCCCACGCTCCATTGCACGCCTTTGGCGGCGATGCGCTCGTAAGTGCCCAGTCGCTTGAAGATTTCCAGGGTTTTCTGGGCATAACAAATGCCGCGCGATGACGCGCCCTTCACGCCCACGGTGTTGTCTTCGTCCACCAATATGGCTTTGACGCCGTAGTGCGCCAGCGCGCAAGCCAGGGTCAGGCCGGTGATGCCGCCGCCCACGATGACGATGGGGTGCCGTTTGACCTCGCCTGTTTGCAGCTCGGGCGGTTCCACAAACGGGTATTCGGGCAGGGTGTAGCCCGTGCCTTGGGCAAATTCATAGCCGTTGGTGAACGCGGTCGCCAGTGTGGCCGCAGCGGCGCTGCCTTTTGTGCTTGTCTCCGGCATGGATTGTTCCTGCGGTTTTTACGTGTTTCAAGCGTTTTAGCCATACTGGACGAGCGCGAGCAGCTATCAAAAAAATAGCAACTGCGGGACGCCGGCATGCACTTTTCCGGGAGACCCGGTGCGGTGGGTGGCTCTGACCGTATTGTTTACCTATCCGTAATAAATTTACCATAACGTAATTCAAACGATGAATTTGCTGCCGTACGTCGCTGGCTATGGTTGTCCTTTCCTATAGTTGTCTCTTATTTAATTTGTTAAATTTATTGATGGTATTAATTTGATAGTTTTTATCAATGCCATGCATTGATTCCGGCAATTAGACGAATCCCTCCAACAGGTCTATGGTGTTTAGGGCCTGTTGAAGCTATTTATGCAAATGCGAGTGGGGTGAGAAAGCCGCCAATCAAGGCGCGTGACGACGCCCAGACTTTTGTCTGGGCTAGGAGCGCAACGCCGAGTGGCGGCTTTTCTCACCCCACTCCCTCCGGGTTGCGATCAAAAAGGCCTTGCGCGGCGTTGCAAAACCTTGACGGGGCGTACCCCGCCTGCGTTTTGCGCCTTGCTCAAAGCCTTTTTGACTCGCAACGCATCTTGCATAAATAGCTTTAACAGGCCTTAGTCTTCGGTCCTGCGCCAGAAGTCGGGCGTGGGTTTGAAGCATTGACGATTTGTTCGTTCATCAACCCACGAAGGAGATTTCCATGGCTGCTCTAAAAGGCTCCAGGACGGAAGAGAACCTGAAAGCCGCATTTGCCGGCGAATCACAGGCCAACCGCCGCTACCTGTATTTCGCGAACAAGGCCGACGTTGAAGGCCAGCCCGATGTCGCGGCACTGTTCCGCTCCACTGCGGAAGGTGAAACCGGCCACGCCCACGGCCACCTCGAATGGCTGGAGCAGTGCGGCGACCCCGCGACCGGACTGCCGTTTGGCGCCACGCGCGACAACCTCAAGTCCGCTGTGGCCGGCGAAACCCACGAGTACACCGACATGTACCCCGGCATGGCCAAAACTGCACGCGACGAAGGCCATGATGAAGTGGCCGACTGGTTTGAAACCCTGGCCAAGGCGGAACGCTCACACGCCAACCGCTACAGCAAAGCGCTGGCCGAACTGGTCGATTGACTGGACAAGCGTGTCCCTCGCTACGCCGCAAGGCGTGGCGGGTTTTGGAAAAGATTCCGCACGAGAGTCTTTTCTCAAACCCCACCTGAGATTCAAAAGAAGAGGCAAGCATGGCCACAGAAGGCAACCTCCAGGCGCCCACGCGCCACGCGATCGACTGGAAAAACCCGGACTTCTACAACGAGGACGCGGCCCTCCACGAGATGGAGCGCATCTTCGACATCTGCCATGGGTGCCGCCGCTGCGTCAGCCTCTGCGGCGCCTTCCCCACGCTGTTTGACCTGGTCGACGAAAGCAAGACCGGCGAGGTTGATGGTGTGGACAAGAAGGACTACATGAAAGTGGTCGACCAGTGCTACATGTGCGACCTCTGCTACATGACCAAGTGCCCCTATGTGCCGCCGCACGAGTTCAACCTCGACTTTCCCCACACCATGCTGCGCGCCAAAGCCATCAAGTTCAAGAAGGGCGAAGTGGGTGCCGGTGAAAAGTTTTTGTCCTCCACTGACGTGCACGGCCAGTTCGCCGGCATTCCCATCGTGGTCCAGGTGGCCAACGCGGTTAACAAAACCAAACCGGCCCGCGCCGTGATGGAAAAAGTGCTGGGCGTCGACAAAAACGCCTGGCTGCCCGACCTGGCCACGAAAAAATTCCGCTCAGGCGCACTCGAGTCGCCGCCCCACGCGGTGAAAGACGGCGCCAAGACGCCCGGCAAGGTCGTGATTTATTCCACCTGCTACATCAACTACAACGAGCCCGGTATAGGCCACGACCTGCTCAAAGTGCTGGACCACAACGAAGTGCCCTACGTGCTGGTCGAAAAAGAGAAATGCTGTGGCATGCCCAAGCTGGAGCTGGGCGATCTGGCCTCGGTGAACACCAGCAAGGAGGCCAACATCCCGGTGCTGGTGAAGTACGCCAAAGAGGGCTACGCCATCCTGAGCGCCGTACCCAGCTGCACGCTGATGTTCAAGCAGGAGCTGCCGCTGATGTACCCCGACGACGCCGATGTGCAGCTCGTCAAGGAGAATATGTGGGATCCGTTTGAATACCTGATGGCCCGCAAGCGCGACGGCCTGCTCAAGACGGAGTTCAGCACGCCGCTGGGCAAGATCAGCTACCAGATCCCCTGCCATGGCCGGGTGCAGAACATCGGCAAGAAAACCGAGGAAATGCTCAGGATGGTGCCGGGTACCAGTGTGCACACGCATGAGCGCTGCTCGGGCCATGCCGGCACCTTCGGCGTCAAAGTGCCGTACCACCAGCAGGCCATGAAGATCGGCAAACCGCTCTTCAAAGCCATGGCCAGCCACAAAGACGGCGGCCTGCCTGACGTCATCAGCAGCGACTGCCCGCTGGGTGGCCACCACATCGCCCAGGGCTTTGATGTGAACAGCCTGGGTGCGCCGCCGCAAAAGCACCCGCTCACGCTGATACGCACGGCCTACGGCCTGAAATGAGATCACACCATGAAGACCACCGGAAAGATCACCCGCGAATCCCTCATGACGCTGGAGGCCTACAGCAAATACCGCAAGGAGAACAAGCCGGCCATCATCGCCCACCGCAAGCTGCGCAGCGTGCGCCTGGGTGAGCACATCAACCTGCAGTTTGAAAGCGAAACCAGCATCCGCTACCAGATCCAGGAGATGCTGCGCGTCGAGAAAATCTTCGAGGACGAGGGGATTGAGCAGGAGATCGAAGCCTATGCCCCACTGATGCCCGACGGCAGTAACTGGAAGGGCACGCTGATGCTCGAGTACCCCGACGTCAACGAGCGCAAGCGCGAACTGGCCCGCCTCATCGGTGTGGAAGACCGCATGTTCGTCGAGGTCGAAGGCCATGCGCGCGTTTACGCGATTGCTGACGAGGACATGGACCGCGAAAATGACGAGAAGACCTCGGCTGTGCACTTTGTGCGCTTTGAGCTGAACCCGGCCATGTGCGCGGCCGTCAAGGCAGGCGCAAGCGTGAAACTGGGCTGCGACCACACGCATTACCCGGCGCATACAACGATTGCAGCGGAAACGCTCGCCTCTTTGGCCAGCGATCTGCAGTAGTTGAAGGCTCATGGCTGTGGCGCCACCCTCCTGTCGTAAAGTGGGGGTTTCGCCTTACTTGCCTTACCCCTACGACTCAAAGCATGCTGTTTCTCATCTCGCCGGCCAAATCCCTGGACTACGACACGCCGCCGCACGTCGCGACCCACACCCAACCCCTCTTCACCCGCCAGTCGGCCCAGTTGATTGACGTGCTCAGAACCCGAACCCCGCAGCAGATCAGCGAACTGATGAAGCTGTCAGATTCGCTCGCAGGCCTGAATGTCGCGCGCTACCAGGCCTGGTCGCCGAAATTCACCGCGAAGAATTCCAAACAGGCCGCGCTGGCGTTTGACGGCGATGTGTATGGCGGCCTCGATGCAAAAACGCTAGGTGACGCACAACTGGCCTGGGCGCAGGACCATGTCTGCATCCTGAGCGGCCTTTACGGCGTGCTGCGCCCGCTGGACCGCATGCAGCCCTACCGGCTTGAAATGGGCACGCCGCTGGCCACGCCCCAAGGCAAAAATCTCTACCAGTTCTGGGGTTCGCAAATCTCCGCCTATCTGAACGAGCGCGCGGCCGCCCACACCACACCGGTCATCGTCAACCTCGCCAGCGAGGAATACTTCAAGGCCGTGGACCGCAAGGCGCTCAAGGCGCGCGTGGTGAGCTGCGTGTTTGAGGAATACAAGGCCGGCAAGTACAAGGTCATCAGTTTTTTTGCCAAGCGCGCCCGTGGTCTCATGGTGCGCCATGCGATTGAAAAGAAGCTGTCTACCGTCAAGAAGCTCGAGAGCTTTGACGTCGAAGGCTACCGCTTTGATCCCAAAGTGTCCGAACCCGACCGGCTGGTGTTCCGCCGCAAACAGGCCGCCTGAGCAGCCCAGCCCCGCATGAGCACGCCCGCCCGCACCGACCAGCAGCTCACGCCGGAAGTGCTGGCGTGGATGACGGCGCAGGCAAACCTCGGCCATTCCAGGGACGAGATTTTTAACGCCATGCTGGCAGCTGGCTGGAACCGCGACGCTGCCACGCGGGCGGTGCGCCTGACGCCCGAAGATCTCGCCGCAGTGGTTGTGCCTGCGCTGGCTTTGCCGGTCACCAACAACATGGTCGATGCCGGCGACAAATGGGTGGAAATACTTTTTTTCGCCCAGGTGCCCAATGTCATCGTGCTGGGCAACCTGCTGGGCCCGAGTGAATGCGAGGCGCTGATGGAGGCCGCCCGCCCGCGTCTGGTGCGTTCGCTGACGGTGGATACCAAGACCGGCGGCGAAGAACTCAACCCTGACCGTACCAGCGAGGGCATGTTTTTCAGGCGCGCTGAAAACGCCGTGGTGCGCCAGGTGGAGGCACGTATTGCCAGAATCTTCGGCTGGCCGCAGGAAAACGGCGAAGGGCTGCAGGTGCTTCACTACGGGCCCGGCACCGAATACAAGCCGCACTACGACTACTTTGACCCGACCGAACCCGGCACGCCCGCCATACTGCAGCGTGGCGGCCAGCGCGTGGCGACGCTCATCATGTACCTGCATGAGCCCGAGGAAGGCGGCGCCACGGTGTTCCCGGATATCGAGGTGCGGGTGGCGCCGCGGCGCGGCAATGCGGTGTTTTTCAGTTACCCGCAGGCACTGCCTTCCAGCCTCACGCTGCATGGCGGCGAGCCGGTTACCGCCGGCGAGAAATGGATTGCCACCAAGTGGCTACGAGAAAGAGAATTCGTGTAACACCCCCGTCCAGGCTCACTGTGTGTAGCCCGTTCCCCCCTCAAGGGGGCGAAAATTTGCTCACCCCTGTTGAGGCTCACTTCGTGTAGCCTCCTCTCCCCTTGCAGGAGACGGCGCCTGCGGCCTGGCAAAGCCAGTTCCGCGGAGAAATAGTTTCACCCCCGTCCAGGCTCACTTCGTGTAGCCCGTTCCCCCTTAAGGGGCGGTGCCAGCGGCCTGGCAAAGCCAGTTCCGCGGCCCCTGCTTGCGGGTGAGCCTGCGTGACGCATGGGGGACGAGGTGATTGACGCGATTCGGGGAGTGCAGACCATAATCAGTTATGAAAATACGCGCCAACAACATCGATATCGAGATTGAAGACACCCACCCAGGTGACGCAACCGGCCGGCCGGTGGTGCTGCTCATCATGGGGCTGGGCATGCAGCTGATTGCCTGGCCGCCGGCCATGGTGCAGGCGATCGCTGATGCGGGCTTTCGTGTGGTGCGCTTTGACAACCGCGACATCGGCCTTTCGCAGCACTTCGACCACCTCGGCTCGCCCAGCCTTTTGTGGGAGGGGCTCAAGTTCCGCATGGGCTGGCGCATCCGGCCGCCCTACAGCATTGAAGACATGGCCGCCGACACCGTGGGCGTGCTGGATGCGCTGCAAATCGGCAAGGCACATGTGGTGGGTGTGAGCATGGGCGGCATGATCGCGCAGCGCGTTGCGGTGTTGGCTCCATCGCGCCTGCTCAGCCTGACCAGCATCATGAGCTCCAGCGGTGCGCGCGGCCTGCCGGAAGCCAGCCCGGCGGTGGCCCGTGTGCTGCTCAGCCGGCCTGCCGGCAGGGGTGTGCAGGCCGCCATCGACCATACGGTGAAGCTGCTCAAGGCCATCGGCAGCCCGGGCTTTCCCATGGACGATGCCGAGATACGCGAAAAAGTCGCTGCGGCGGCGCAGCGCAGCTTCCATCCGCAGGGCGTTCTGCGCCAGATGGTGGCCGTTGCCGCTGACGGTGCGCGCGCCTCGGTACTTGCCAGGGTGACGGCGCCGACGCTGGTGGTGCACGGCCAGGCAGACCGGCTGGTGCCCATGGCCTGCGGGCAGGACACGGCCAGGCGCATTCCCGGTGCCCGTTTTGAAAGCATTGAAGGCATGGGACACGATTTGCCGCCGGGTGTTGTTGACCGTTTGTTGGCGCTGCTGATCCCCCACTTCAAAGCGGCAAGCTGATACAGCCCCATAGCCAGGGGCTTTGTGCGGGGCGCTTTCAGCCTGGCAGCGGTTAGCGGCGAAAATGGGTGCATGAACACCCCTGAACAATCCCAGCTCGGCAAATCGTCGGCCTATATCGACCAGTACGACGCTTCGCTGCTGTTCCCGATTCCGCGCGAAGGCAAGCGTGCCGAGATCGGCGTCACCGGAACGCCGCCGTTTTTCGGCGCAGACATGTGGACGGCGTTTGAGCTGAGCTGGCTCAATATGCGCGGCAAGCCGCAGGTGGCGCTGGCGCACATCACCGTGCCTTGCGAGTCACCCAACATCGTCGAAAGCAAGTCCTTCAAGCTTTACCTCAACAGCTTCAACAACACGCGTTTTGCCGATGCGCGCGATGTGCGCGAACGCATTCGCGCCGACCTGAACGGTGCTGTCGGCATGGGGGTGGGCATCAAGACGCTGGGCCCCGAGCTGTTCGACCGCGAACCCGTGCATGAACTCGACGGCCTGAACCTGGACCGGCTCGACGTGGAGTGCATTCATTTCACGCCCACCCCCGAGCTGTTGTTTGCCGAGTTCGACGAACCGCCGGTGGAAGAGACGCTGACCAGCAACCTGCTCAAGAGCAATTGCCTGGTCACCGGCCAGCCCGACTGGGGCAGCGTACAGATTCGCTATGCCGGCCCGCAGATCAACCAGGAAGGCCTGCTGCAGTACCTGGTGAGCTTTCGCAACCACAACGAGTTCCACGAACAATGTGTGGAGCGCATCTTCATGGACATCTGGACGCGCTGCAAACCCATGAAGCTCTCGGTGTACGCGCGCTACACGCGCCGCGGCGGGCTGGACATCAATCCGTTTCGCACCAGCCATCCGCAGGCGCTGCCGCCTGCCATTCGCACAGCCCGCCAATAATTGCCAATGCAGCTTGCTATTGAATTAATAGCTGCTTGCGCTCGTCATGTATGGGCTAGAGCCCGAATTCATTGAAATTCTTGATCGGTGAAAGCCCGGGAAAGCTCGCCGCGCGCTTTTCCTTCATGGCGGTAACCGCCTCACGGACATGCGCGTTGCTCCAGATCGCGCCCTGCAGCCAGCCCATCTGCCTGAGCGCGTCGTCCACCGAATGGTCGCGCGTGTAGTGGATGGCCTGCTTGGTGCCCCAGATGGCCACCGGCGGCTTGGTGGCAATCTCGCCGGCGCACTGCATGGCAGCCGCCAGCATCGCCTCGGCTGAGTCAAAAACCTCGTTGACCAGCCCGTAGCCCAACGCTTTTGCGGCCGGCAGCCGGCGCCCGGTATAGGCCAGTTCCTTGACGACCGCCAGCGGCACCAGCTTGGGCAGGCGCTGCAGGGTGCCCACGTCGGCCACCATGCCAATGTTGATTTCCTGGATGCAGAAGAATGCGTCGGCCGTGGCGTAGCGCAGGCAGCAGGCCGTCACCATGTCGACCGCCCCTCCTATGCAGCCGCCCTGGATGGCCGCAATCACCGGAACGCGCAGCGTCTCCAGCTTGGTGAAGGTGGCCTGCATGTCGCCCAGCATGTCAAAGATGGCGGCGCGGCCCTCGGGGCTCTGGTCGTCCATGGCGATGTCGCTGCCAAAGGTTTCCAGTGCCATGCCGGCGCTGAAGTGCTTGCCGGTGCTGGAGATCACCAGCACGCGCGTCTCGCCAGCCTTGTGGATGTGCGTGAGCGCCGCATCCAGCTCGCGCCAGAAGGTCGGGTGCATGGTGTTCATCGCCTCGGGGCGGTTCAGCACCAGGTGGGCGACGTGGCCGGTGGTGTTGAGGGTGAAGCAGGTGAGGGCAGGTGGGGAGGAGGCGTTCATGCCCACACTCTAAGTCAGGCGACCAGGTCCAGCCAGTCACACCTGAGACGCCGCGCAATGTGCGCCCGTGCCCGTACATAGACATACAGCCGCGGCGCCAGTGTGCCCAGCACGCACAGCGGGTAGGCCCAGGCCGCCTCAAAGGTAAAGGCCGGCAGCCAGCCCATCCAGCCCATCACCCACGCCGTCAGCACTATCTCCCAGAGCTGGCATTCAAGCGGGTGCGCCGCTCGCTGCGCCTCGCGCCAGTCCTTGACGCGCTGCAACTGCGCCAGCGTGATGGGATGCCAGTACGGCGACCGGGCAGGTAGTGATGCCTTGGACGGGTCAGAGGGATCAGACATAAAGCCTCCGTGCGGAAGCTTCAATGTAAGTTTCGTGAAAGGTTCTGTCAATGACCCGAAAGGCCTGAAAGACGCCAAAAAAGCGTCGAAAGATTTCTGGATACGGCCGGCTAAATCCGGCGGCGGCGCGGCACCACGCTCAGCTGCAGCGTGAGCTTGCCGGGCGAGGCGGTCACGGTGTAGTTCTGAGGCGGGATATCGATCAGCTGGTCGGCATGCCAGACCTTGATCTGCGCAGCGCCTTCGGGCAACTGCTCGACCTGCGCTACGCCGTCGGCGCCTGTCAGCACGGCCCAGGGCGATTCGCTCACATAGACATGGCCGCGCATGGAGCCGTGAATGTGGCAGCCCAGCAGCACGGCGCCGGCCTTGTTGAAAGTGGCATCAGCGGTTTTGGCGGGTTTGCCTTCGGGCTTGCCGTCGAGCCGGAGCTCGAACCCCTCGCCCGGCGTTGCGTTGAACTGCGCCGCGCCGGCGGCCGAGCCGCGCACATGGTGTTCCCACGGATCATTGTTGACGAACTGGGCCTTGGCGCCCAGCGCCACCACGCTGACGGCCGGCACAAAACGCATCTTTTCCTGGTGGATCGTCACTTGGGCGGGCAAAGGGCTTTGGGGCGCCCCGGTTTTGGCGGAAGGCACCACGACGACTACGGCGTCCGGCGCCGGCTTGCCTTCCTTGTCGAGCACTTGAATGGAAATGTTTCCGGCTGCAGACCATATAGGTAGTGCGCAAGCAGCTATGAAAAACAGAGCAGTTGGCAGCATCCGGAAGGCAGGGCGTGTTAGCTTGGGCATGGGATTTCTTTCGGCTTAAGCTTCGCGGGGAGTCAGCAATGCCAGCACAGCCGCCACCGCGAACAGCGCCAGGACATCACCCCAGAGGTGCCCCATGTTGTGGTGGCCCTGAAACGACTGCACTGCCATCACCCCGCCGTGTGCAATGCTGGACCAGACGGTAAACCAGATGAGGCTGCGGTGCAAGAGAGGGTTACGGGCGGCAAGCATGAGGAAGATCCCCAGCGTTGCGTAAAGGGCGAGGATCATCTCCAGGTAGTACGAACGACCTTCCGCATGCCACGACCAGCCTGAAGGCCAGATGATGGTGAGCGGCCACAAGCCGAAAGTGAACGTCACCCCTATCAGCACCAGGGCAATGCGCAGGTATTTGATGCGATCAGCGTCAGTCATTGTTTTCTTTCGGATCATCAGAGGTCGCGCACTCAGAGACCCGCTCTTTGTGCGCCGGGAGGTGAGTGGCAACAGGAGACCATTGCAGCGCATACCGCGCCGCAATGGTGGCGGTTCAAGGGCGGCTTACTTGGCGGCCGGCTTGTACTCGGCCACGGCCTTGGCCAGGTCGCGGGTTTCCTCACAGGTGGCGCAAATTGCCTGCAGCTTGGCCAGCTGCGCGTCGGCCTGGGCTTTCTGGTTGGTCTTCAGGTAGGCAATGCCCGAGTATTCCAGCGCACCCTTGTGCTTGGGGTCCAGCGCCAGCGCCTTGCCATAGGCGGCAAAGGCATCGTCGTACTTGCCCATCCAGCGGTTGGAATAGCCGAGGTAGTTGTAGGCGTCGGCATTTTTCGGGTCCTTGGCCACCACCTTGTTAAAGCTGCTCACGGCCTCCGACCAGTTCTTGGCGCTGATGGCTTTTTTACCCGCCGCGAAGTCGTCGACCTGGGCGTTTTTGGCTGGTGTGGTTTCGATGTCGGCAGCCATGGCTGCACCGGCCAGGGCCAGGGCGATGACGGGCAATGCGACCAAGTTGCGGATGGAAAAAGTGTTCATGTCGGGCTCCTTGAGATATCAGTTGATTGAAACGCGCTGCAAACCAGCACCTTATACAAACGGTGTAACAGGGAAAACGGATGCAGGGCGAGTTGTAATTTATTTGTAAACACAACGGCGGCTGCGCTTGATCGATGGCAGGCTCGCTGATTTCTCATCTGATGGGGAAAGCTGGGCAGCCGCGGGATCACTGGCAGGGCGCTGAAGTCAGCATTTTTACCGCGGTCAAAAAGTCGCCCGGTTTGACCCAGCTCACGTTCCAGTCGCCGGATACAGGGACTTGACGCTTGTGAGCGATGACCATGCGGTGCTTTGGTACCACGAGGATGTATTGCCCATGGACGCCCCAGGCCATGTAAGCGCCACTTAGTGGCGAATCGGCCGGCTCTTCCAGCGTCCACCAAAGGTAGCTGTAGCCAAAGTGACGGCTGGCCGTGCGCGCCGGATGCATTTGCGCGGCCGCGGTGACGGGTGTGGTGATTCGAGTGGCCCATTCTGGAGGAATGAGTTGCTGGCCGCGCCAATTGCCGTGTTGGAGCATCAAGTAGCCCAGCCGCGCCATGTCTCTGGTTGACAAGAAAAAATGATAGGCGGCGTGCCGGGACTTTGTAAGGTCCCCGGTGCGCTGGTGACGAGCGAGGTCGAAGTCTTCAAGCTGCAGCGGCGTCGCAAGATCGTCCGCGAATGTGCGGTAGATGCTGCGATTTGTCAGCGCCTCGAAGACTGTGCCCGCAGCGTTGAAATCCCAGTTGTTGTACAGAAAATAAGTGCCGGGCACTTGTGAGCCGCGCGGTGGCGCCGATGCCAGGTCATCGCCTGTGTTGGCCGCCGGGTGATAGACGCCAGAGCGCGCTGTCAGAAGGTGGCGCAACTTTGCCTGGCGCTCCAGAGGCAATAGACCACCCAGGTCGTCAATGTCGAGGTCGGCCAGTGTTTTCTCTAGATCGATCGTGCCATCTGCGACATATTTCCCATACAGCATCGCCAGCACACTTTTGCGAGCCGAAAACACGATGCTGACGGTATCGACGGGGCCATAGCTGAACAACACCCGGCCGTCCTGCACTGCCAGAACTGCGGTGGAATCAAGGGTTCGCAAGTAGTCGCGTGCAGCATCCAGGCGCTCATGACACGCGGGGCTTAGTGAAGTGGGGGAAATGGGTTCCCACGCCTTCGCCGGAAAGACGGGCGCAGGGGCTGCCGGCGTTGTTGCCCATCCGGCTGCCGGCATCGAAACCAGCAAGGCCGTGACGGAGGCAAGAAAAAAATGCTTCATTCTTGGTCAAATCTTTGCGCAAGGTTGTATCAATCGCCAAACCAAAGAGCCTTCTGGTGCCAGGCGAGATGTTTCTCGCGGGCACGGCAAACTCAGTCGTGCATGACCCGCGCTGTCCCTGACACCTTGATCGAGGCACCGGGAGCGGGTGGAATTTCCGCGCGCAGGCACGAGCGCATGCCCATGTCTTCACCCTGCACGATATCGATGGCGCCGCCGTGCGGCCACTTCAGGTCGCGCAGGTAGCCTGCAAAAGCGGCTGTGGCTGCACCTGTGGCGGGGTCTTCATACACGCCGCCCGAAGCAAACGGATTCCGGGTGTGAAAAAGCCGAGGCGTTTGTGCATGGGCCAGAAGGATCGTCACCAGCCCCGCCTTGTTCATCAGCTCGCGGCCCGTGTCCAGGTCATATTGCATGGCCGCCAGTTTGTCGCGGCTCTTCAGAACCAGTACCAGATGGTCTGCGCCGCCGTGGGCGAGCGCGGGGGCAATGCGCGGGTCCAGGTCATCCGGTGTGTAGCCGAACAGCGCCAGGGTGGCCAGCACCAGCGGCTGTGGGGCAGCCTGGCTGCGCGTGGGCGGCGATTGCAGCGCGGCGGTGATCGTCTCCCCGTTGCGCCGGCCTTCAACCGTGATGCTGGCCTGGTTCAGGGTCAGCGCAAACACGCCATCGCCATGCTGAAGGGCCAGTGCTGCGCCCAGGGCTATCGTTGCATGGCCGCAGAAGGGTACTTCTGATTCCGGCGAGAAATAGCGCACCCGCCAGCCGGCGCCGCTTGCAACGGCAAAAACCGTTTCCGAGAAGCCAAGCTCCGCAGCGATCCGCTGCATCTCACGGTCATCCGGAAATTGGCCGGCGATCATCACGCCGGCGGGGTTGCCGCCGGTGTTTCCGTCAGAAAAGGCTGCAATCTTCAAGACACTCATCGTTTTCCTTGTGAAATGGAAGGCGGGCTGCTTGCCTGTCCGGCGCAATTCATATTGCGCGCTGCCACCGGAGGCCGAAAGGCAATACTCGCGGGCCGAACAAAAAATGCAGCACCCTGCGCATGTTGCCGCTGGTGGATCTGGACGAAGCATGCAACAGCAGCGGGCGCATGGCCATCGCGCTGCCTTGCCCGGCCGTGCAGGTGAACCCGGCTTGGGCCTGGCGGGCTGCTGCAGCGTCCTTCGCCTGCATGCGGCCGTACAGGTGTGACCCCGGAACCACCCGCAGTGGACCGTCCCCCGGGCCGCAGGCATCGATGTGCAAACGCACCGCCACCAACTGCTCCAGCAGCTCGGCGGGCGGCTGGACATAAAGAATGCCTTCCTTCCTGGACCAGCCACTCAGGCTTGCGTGCTCTACGTGATCTGCCACGGGAATGCTCAGGTCCTGGTGCACCGGAACCAGCCAGTTGCGCGACGCCGACTTCTCGAAGTAGGTGCATTGCACAGCCGCAAAACCGGCCGGAACCAGGGGGGCCATTGACACGTGCCGGCGCACTCTTGCTGCGAGCGCCTGGCACCAGGCCTCCGATAGCAGGCAACGTGTTCCCGCCGAGTTGGCGGAAATCCCGGCAAGGCGCGAAGCGGCCGATTCACATTGGGCGGCAGTCAGCACCTGCGGAACAAGTGCGAAGCCCTGAGTGGTGAATGCGGCGTGGTCCATCCCGGCTTGTTTTGCAAAGAGGTGTTGAATGCTCACAGCATCGACTGAAACAGTGAAAGGTACTGGGGATGCTGCGAGACCGTGTTGTGGGAGGTTCCGGGCAGCATCTTCAGTACTGCTGTGCCATTCTTGAAGTGCGCATGCAACTGGTCGGTGCTGGCTTTCGGAATGACTTCATCGTATTCGGCCGAAATCAGCAGCGTGGGCACGGTGACTTTGGCCGCGTACTTCCAGGACTCGAACTTGTCGACAAGAAGCCAGGGGATGGGAAACCAGGGAAAGCGCTGCGCTGCCAGTTCCTGGATGCTGTTGTAGGGCGTCACCAGAATCAGGCGCGAGGCCGGCCTCTGGCTGGCCACCCGGATCGCAACGCCTGAGCCCAGACTCCTGCCAACCACGGTGACGTCCGAATGTGTCCGGCTGACATGGTCGAACAAGGTCAGGGCGTCGCTTTGAAGCGCCGCCTCGGTGGGGCTTCCGGTGCTTCCGCCGTAACCGCGGTAGTGAAGCAGGTAGAGGGCATGGCCTGGAAATGCTTCCGAGAAAGACGGCAAATTCGGCGAAACGTCTTCGGCATTGCCGCCGAAGTAAATGATGGCCTTGGGTCCTGCCGTTTGCCGGGCGGTGACCACGAGCGCGGCGTCGGGTGTCTGGAGGTGGAGCGTCGTGGCCGGACTGCCCCATGACCTCGGCTGCGGGAAATAGATCAGCGAGCGTTGAAACGCAAACAGCGCCGCGCAGATGCCCAGGTAAGCGAGCACCATGACCACCAGAAAAATAGTCACTGTGCGGCGCACCACGAAACTCGGCGTCTTCCCCCGCAGCGCGCCCCGCCAATCAGGATGATCCGGTCCAAAAGGCCACGAACAAGGTTCATCGGATGCGTCGCATTAAGTGAGTGCCTGAATAACTCAGTTCAACCGCATGTCTGCACTGAGTTGTTTGACCAGCTCTGCACTCGTTTCCACATACTTCAAAAATGGCACTTCATCCTTGTTGATGGTCTTGCGCGCCATCATGTCGGTCAGGCGCGCGTCCAGGCTTTGCCAGTGAATTTGGCGATTGCCCACGAGATACACCGGAACCCTGGTCAGCTGCCTGCTTTTGATGATCTCGATGATCTGGAATATTTCCCATTCGGTGCCGGTCCCTCCTGGTGCAATCACGATGGCGGCCGAGTGCTTGATCATCGCCAGCTCGCGGATGGAGACGCTGGAAAAAATCAGGCCATGGGTCACATAGGCATTCAAGGCCTGCTTGGGGTCACCACCATAGGGTTTCAGCGTGTCGTTGGCCGTCGAGCGGTCGTAGTAGGTGGTGTACCCGACGCTGGGGCCTCCCGCCTCTTTTGCGCCGCGGTTGCCGGCTTCCATCAGGCCCGGGCCCGCACCCGTCATTATCGGATACTGCTTGCCATAACGCGTGGTCCATGCGTGAGCAAAATTCCGGATGTCTGCGTAGATGGCATCGTTTGCCGCCCTGATGGTGTCGTTGCAGTTCTCACCGCGCGCGTCGCAGGCGGCATTTTTCTCGCGGATACGGGAGCTGCCATAGATGGAGACAAAGCCCCGCGGAAAATGCATGGCCTTCAGGGCGTCAGAGCAGTAGGTGTCCTGAGCCATCAGTTTCACGGGGACGATGTTTTCAACGCCCGCATAGGGGCCGATGTAATCGGCGTTCGGGACATCTGCTTTCGCTACTGCGCACTCCAGCCGTAGCTCCGTGGGCTTGATCGCAGACGTTGCTGTGGTTGGCGGTGGTGTTGCACACCCGAGGAGGGTGGCGGTGACCACACCGAGGGATAGAAACAAATTGAGGCTGGCGTTCATGCTGGTTCTCCTTTTTACGGTACCTACCCGGATTGAGGCCCCGGATGCCGCCACGCTCACCACAGCTTGGCGCAATTGCCGCTGAACACCACGGTTCCGCTCGGGCTGGCGGGTGTGGCGCTGGTTTCCAGTGTCACCACCAGCTTGCTGACCTTGGACAGCAGCTTTTCCGACGTATCGGGCAGCATGGAAACCGCCGATCCGCTCGTGGGCACGGTGCCCAGCGAGAACGCCGGGCCATTGGCCGGCACGGCCCACAGCACCAGTGTTCCGGTGGCCGGCGGTGTGATCGGGCCTATGACCTTGACCGTCATGGTCTTGCCGTGGCGCAGCGAACTGGCCAGCAGCTTGCCGTTGCCCTGGGCGTCGGTGAGCAGGCCCACATAGCTTTGCGGCAGCCTTTCGCCCGAGCGCATCGCGATCTGGTCGCTGGACATGAACAGGGTGGGCATGGCGATAAAGAAAACGCTGGCCGCGATCACCCCGGCGGCCAGGCCGCCGAAGCCGAAACCGGCAGGTTTGAGCCAGCCCAGCCAGGACGGTTTTGTTTGCGGCGCCCGTTGCGGCCCTGCGGGTCGTGTGCGTGCTGCGATGGCAGCCCACACCCTGGGAGACGGTTTGTGCGCCGGTACCGACATGGCGAGTTGACCCAGCCGGGCTTCCCATTGTGTGACGCGCACGCGCACATCGGCACGGTCGCGCTGCAGGCGCTCAAAGCGGCGGCGCGCGCCATCTTGCAGCGTACCCAGCACATAGGCCGATGCGAGGTGTTCGAGCAATTCGGGGCTGGAATATCTCATGACGCCACCACCCCTTGCGCCGCCAGGCAGCCCTTGAGTTTTTCGAGCCCGCGCCGTATCCAGGCTTTCACCGAACCCAGCGGCGCGCCCATTTGCGCGGCCACTTCGGTATGCGACAGGCCCTGGTAATACGCCAGCGCCAGGCTTTGGCGGTGGCTGCCTTCCAGTGCATTCATGCAGCCTTCGATGTGCAGGGCCTCTGTGGCCTGCTCCAGCAGCTGCATGGCGCTGGGGGTGGGTGTGGCGGTGGTTTCGGTGTCTTCCTCATCCACATCACCGGAGTCGGGCAACTCGCTTTCCTTGCGGCGCGTGCGGGAGCGCAGGGCGTCCAGCGCCTTGTTGCGGACGATGGCGATCAGCCACGTCATGGGTTGAATGGTTTGCCCGTCTACCTCACTGCGGTAGCCGGCAGCGTTTTTCCAGATGCTCACGTAAGCCTCTTGCAGCACATCTTCGGCCGCGTGTCCTTGTCCCAATATACGTACGGCAACGCCAAACAGATGCGTGTGGGTGCGTTCATAGACCTGCGCAAAGCAGGCGTGGTCGCCTTGCCCTGCGCCGGCGATCAGCGCCTGCAGGCTACGGGTGTCCGTGTCGGGGGCCAGTTTCATGCGGCTGAGTATAGGGAGTTACGCCCAAGCGGCAAATCTTCCCCGGGCATGGCATTTTTTTCAGAAAAAGCTGCATCCAATCGACGCTTGCTGTCGTTTGTCCCTGGTAGGCCGGGCGCCGCGCCGGCCCACGCCCCCTTCCGCCATGTGGTTGTTGGGACTTTTTTACTTTCTTTTAACCCGGAGACCTGTCAATATTTGCAGGACTCCTCTCAGGAGATCGCCATGACACCGATAGCAACCGCCACCCAACCCAGGCTTCACGCAGGCCTTGCCGCTGCCGCGTTGTGTACTGGACTGCTGCTAAGCGCCTGCGCCGGTGGCCCGGCCGCACCAATGGATGTCAAGCCGGTGCCCGCCGCGCTCAAGCCGGCCGACGGCGAACGCATGGCCTTCACCTGGCATGCGGTGGGCTCGCAGATTTATGAGTGCCGCTCCGGCGACAAGGGCTGGGCCTGGGTGTTTGTTGCGCCAGAGGCAGACCTCTTCAACCAGAAAGACGAAAAAGTCGGCACGCATGGCGCCGGCCCGAACTGGACCGCGCTGGACGGCAGCAAAACCGTGGGCACGGTCAAAGCGCGCGCCGACGGCGAGCGTCCTGCCGACATCCCGCTGCTGCTGCTGACGGCCAAATCCGCCGGCATGCCCGGCAAGATGGCCACCGTTACCAGCGTGCAGCGCCTGAACACCGAGGGCGGCAATGCGCCGGCCAAAGGCTGCACCACACCGGCCGATGCGGGCAAACGCGTCAAGGAAGGCTATACCGCCGACTACGTGTTTTTCACCGCCCAAAAAGCCTGACCCACAAAGCCAGAGGAAGCGAGGCCTGACATGTCCGTGCTCAAGAACCTTTTCAGCGCCAGCAAGAGTCCCAAGCACGATGCCACGGGGCCTGAGACGGGTCCGGTCAAGATGAACCTTGACGAGCGCATGGCGTTTCGGCGCGAGATGCTGTTCGAGGCCATCAAGGTCACGATGCAGGCCCACGGAATTTTGTCGGCCAGCTACAAATTCCGCGTGGTGCGTAACGACAAGCGAGGCCACCAGTACATGGTGCTGGTGGACCTTTCCACCGACTTCCTGGACAACCGGGAAGGTGGGCCCGCCCGGCTGGTCGAGGTGGGTGCGGCTATCGCCAAAAATGCCGCTGCGCGTTACAACCTGCTGGTCAGCGGCGTGTACTGGCAGATCAATGAGCAGATTCAGGCCTTCGCGCCCAGCCGGCCCGTCTCCTTGCCCGCGAGCCCGGATGCGGCCAGCCCACCGCCACCGGTACAACGCCGGGAGCGAGCCACGGCGGAAGAACTCGCGGCCTTTGAAGCCGCCTGGGAGAAGGGGCGGGCGCTGCATATCGGCGACCGGGTCTATTCGTCCGACCTGTCGCCGCTGGAGCCTGATTCCCAGAAGGACGACAGCCGGCGCTAACAACCTCGGGGCCGGCCGTTCAAGACCTGCGCCGCCGCGGCACCACGGTAAGCTGCATAACGCTTTTGGCCGGGGAGGCGCTCACCGTGACCTGCTGCGGCGCAATGTCCACCAGCTGGTCGGGGTGCCAGACTTTCAGCTGCGCGGCGCCCTCAGGCAGGTCCTCAAAGCTCGCAATGCCTTCCGGACTGGTTTTGGTTGCCCAGGGGGATTCACTGGCGTAGATATAGCCGCGCATCGAGCCGTGGATAAAACAGCCCAGCAAGGTGGCCCCGACAACGCCGGCCCTGTCCAGCGTCACTTCACTGGACTTGCCCGGTTTTCCGTCGGGCTTGCCTTCCAGCCGCAGCTCGAAGCCGGCATTCGTCGCGTTGAACTGGCCCATGCCGGCAGGTGAGCTGCGCACGTGGTGGTCCCAGGGGTCGTTGTTCACAAATTGAATTTTTGCCCCCACGGGAACCACCGTCACTGCGGGAACGAACTGCATCTTTTCCTGGTGAATGGTGGCCTGCGCAGCCGGCGGCGTTCTGGGCTGGGCGCTTTTGTTGGCGGGTGCCACCACGACCACGGCATCCGGCACCGGTTTGCCGTCTTTGTCGAGCACCGACACCGTGAGGCTGGCCGCATGAGCCCCTGCGCCGAAAGCGAAGAGCGCGGCGATCGCTGTGAGCTGGATTATTTGTTTCATGGTTTGGCTGCCGTCTCGGTGGGCGTGATGATGTCGCGGTTCATGGGAGCCAGCAGCGCCAGCATTTCATTCTGTTTGCGAAAAGGGATGCCCCTGGCATCCATGCTTTGCTGCAGCACCTCCACCAGGGCGTGGAAGTCCGACTTCTTGATATCAAGGTTGGCATGCGCGCTTTTCATGTCTGCGCCCTTGTAGGCACAAGGGCCGCCGCTCAGGGCGCAGAGCTGGTCGACCAGCTGCTCTTTCACGCGCTGCTGGTTCGACGGCTTGAAATGCGGCCCGGTGCGCGGGTCGGCCAGCAGGCGAACCATGAAGTCGTCCATCAGCGCCACCAGGCCGGCTTTTTCACCGAAGGCCTTGTAGAGCTGGTCGTCTTTGGGCGCCGTCTGGGCAAATGCTGCGCCGGCCGTTAACAGGCTTGCCGCGAGGGCAAAAGAAACAAAAGGGTTTTTCATGGGGCGGTTCCTTGAAGGGGGTTGTTCGTCGGGCTTAAAAAGCGACCTGGGCCGAGAGGTAGTAGCCGGTCTGCTTTCGGCTGCCGGTGGTGGCGGGCACGATCACGCCCAGGTCCACATACGCCAGCGTGAGCGAAAGGTTTTTGGTGGGTGCCCAGGCAATAAAGATGTCTTTCCAGTCTTCAGAGCGCAGGCCATTGCCCAGGCCGGCCGCGCGACCGGCGCCCTCGAGTTTGTTGCGCATGAAGCGGTATTCGGCGCCGATGGCGATGTTTTTGCTGAGCAGGTAAGCCACCGAGAATTCCGGCTGCAGCGTGTACTTGTCTTCGTTGCCGCCCAACGTGGCGCCGTAGCCCAGCAGGCCGTTCTGGTTGGCCTTGGTTGCGCGCAGCGTGCCGTTGAGCAGCAGGCTCTGGCCCAGGAAGAGTTTTGTGGCGCTGACATACACATCGACGCCGTGGCGTTTGGCGCCCAGTGCATTGAGTGTGGGGTCCAGCCCCGTGGAGCCCAGCGTCTTGTACTGCACGCCCACCGCCACCTGCGGCATCAGCGTGTCGCTGTCCAGGACGGCGTCGCCCAGCACGCGCACCTTGGCGCCGACGATGGTTTGCTTCAGGTGCAGCCCCGGCAGGCCCAGCGCCACGCCGGTACCGCGGGTGTTGAAGTCCTGCTGTGCAATCGACAGCTCGTAGCGGTCATGGATGCCGACTGCCGCGCCGTACACATTCAGGCCGTAGTCGGTGGTGCCGGCGTGGGTGACATAGGCAGAACCGCCAATCTCGCCTGCCGTGGCGTTGCTGCCGATGACGGCCCAGGGCGTGAGGCCGCCGCCGGCCGCGCCTTCAATGGTGCTGACACCGCCGGTCAGGAGGAGTTTGCCGGTGTCGGCGTGGGCGCCGGCGCAAAGCAGGGTGAGCAGGCTGGCAATCAGGGGGGGTGATACGGAGTGGCGCATGGTGATCCTGTGGGTGGAAAGGAAAAAGCCGGTTGCCGGCGTCAATGGAAGTGAACCTGTGTGGAATACGGCAAACCGGATTCACTGGATTCAATGAAACGAAAAAAAGATGCGAAATGAAGCTGGGTCGCTCTTCGAAAGGCTGAATCCGCGGGCCGGCCGTCAACGTATTCAGAACAGCTTGCGGGATGGCCTGGCAGATTGCATGGCTTTCCCACCCATCAAAAACCAGTTTCAGGAGTGCTGAATGCCTGCTTGTTCCCTGTTCATGCGCAATGCGCGTCATCTTTTTAGTACCGTGGCGGCACTGACGCTCTTTGGCGTGAGCGGTGCCCCGCTATGGGCCCAAACGGCGCCCGAACGCGAATGGGTCACACCGCCACCCGGCAATGTGGCGCGCGGCATGGCCCTGTACCAGGCTCGCTGCACGGCCTGCCATGCGGTCGACAGCAACAAGATCGGGCCCGCGCACCGCGGTGTGATGGGCCGCCGCGTGGGCAGCCTGCCTGGGTACAAATATTCAGACGAATTGGCCCGGTCTCGGCTGCGCTGGACGCCGCAAACCCTCAACGCCTGGCTGGAAGACCCTGAGCAACTGGTGGCCGGCCAGCGCATGGGCTTTCAGGTGGAAAGCGCGGCGGAGCGCGCCGACCTGATTGCCTACCTGGCCACGCTCAAATAAAAAGATTGCTATCAATTCAGGAGCAGGTTGCGCTCGTCCTGATTGCCCGAAAGGCCTTTTTCTTCATAAATTCTGCCTTTCATGGCCGATGGAGGAAAACGCCAGCCCGCCTGATGCCGCAGCAATGAGGCCCTGTGGGGACTGCTACCATCGCAGCCATGAAACGACGCGACTTTCTGGCCACCACCACGCTGGCTTTCACCGGAGGATTTGCCATGGCTGATTTGCCCAAAGTCCAGTCACTGGATGAAGCGTTGCGCTGGCTGGACAAGGTTGACCAGGCCGCCAGCGTCAAAACCACCGGCCAATGGCCCCTGGTGTCGGTGCTGGAGCACATGGCGCAAAGCGTGGAAATGAGCCTGGACGGCTTTCCGCTGCCGAAAAGTGCGGTGTTCCAGAACACGGCGGGCGCCGCGGCTTTTGCCTTCTTCAAATGGCGCGGGCAAATGAGCCACAGCCTGAGCGAGCCCATCCCGGGCGCTGCGGCGCTCAGCCGTGAAGGCGACTGGCGGCCCGCCTCGGCGCGGCTGCGCGCGGCCATTGCCCGCTTCGCCGGGCACCAGGGCGCGCTCAAGCCGCACTTTGCCTACGGCGCACTCAGCAAGGCTGATTTTTCACTTGCCCACACCTTCCATATCGCCAACCACCAGGATGAGATCGTGCTGGTGGCGCGCTAGAAGAACTGGTTAAAAAGCTGGTTAGAAAAGCTGGTCGGTTGCTATCGATTCAGGAGCTGCTTGCGCATGAACTGATTGGGCTGCAGGCACTTTTTGTTCATAAATTCCTTCTTCGCCGGGCTTGGCCAGCGTGGAAGCGCGAACACCCAGCAGGCGCAGTTTTTTGTCCAGCGGCACCCGCTTGAGGCACAGGCCCGCCAACTGGCGGATGGTTTTGCCATCTGCGGTGTAAGTGTCTGAAGTCTGGTCGCGTGTCGCGATCTTGAAGTCGTCATAGCGCAGCTTGATGCCTATGGTTTTGGCGACGTAACCCTTGCGCTGCAGGTCGTCACCCAGCCGTTCGCACAGGTCGGTGAAGATGGCGCCCAGCGCGGCCTTGTCGCGCACCGCATGCAGGTCGCGGTCAAAGGTGGTTTCGCGGCTCATGCTCACCGGCTCGCTCTCGGTCACCACCGGTCGGTCGTCGCGGCCCCAGGCAGCCTCGTGCATCCAGGCGCCGGTGGCCTTGCCGAAGTTGTCGATCAGCCATTGCGGGTCTTGTGTGGCCAGCTCGCCGATGGTGTGGATGTGCAGCCTCGCCAGTTTTTCACCGGACTTCGGGCCGATGCCGTTGATCTTGCGTACGTGCAATGGCCAGATTTTTTCCTGCAGGTCCGCTTCGTAAATGATGGAAATGCCGTTGGGCTTGTTGAACTCGCTCGCCATCTTGGCCAGCAGCTTGTTGGGCGCCACGCCGACAGAGCAGGTCAGGCCGGTCTTTTCAAAAATCGCTTTCTGGATGAGCCGGGCCAGCACGCGCCCGCCTTCACGCTGGCCGCCGGGCACGTCGGTGAAGTCGATGTAGACCTCGTCCACGCCGCGGTCCTGCATGAGCGGCGCGATGTCGGTGATGGTGCTTTTGAAGAGCTGCGAGTATTTGCGGATTTCCGAAAAATCCACCGGCAGCACGATGGCCTGCGGGCATAGCTTGGCGGCCTTCATCATGCCCATGGCCGAGCCCACGCCGAACTGCCGTGCCGCATAGGTGGCGGTGGTGATAACGCCGCGGCCCACATAGTCCTTCAGCAGCGGAAAACTTTCCACCGGAATGAAGCGCAAGGCCCGCTCGCCCTGCGCCGCCCGCAGCTCCTCGTCAACCTTGCGCCAGCCACCGCCTATGACCACCGGCAGGCCCTTCAACTGCGGGTAGCGCAGCAACTCGACGGAGGCAAAAAATGCGTCCATGTCGAGGTGGGCAATGCGGCGGATTTTGGCTGGGGATGTAACGGGTGAATGGGCCACCTCGCAAGCATAGCGCGCAGGCAAGGGTTGTGGCGGAGGGCCTGCGCCCGGCAGGGTAGGCCAGAGCTTACGGCGCTTCTTCCCCGTTCCTTACGCGGACACAAATTGCCCTGATAAATACTCGGATCCACGCCAGACGGGTGGCCACGCGGGGTGGCATGCCCATTTGCTTATTTTTGCCATCCGCCCGTTGGCTGTTTTTTCCAAGGAGGCCGTTGCCATGACCGAGGACCAGAAAAATAGCCGTGCAACCATCATTCCCACGCTGCGTTACCGGGACGGTGCCGCAGCGGTCAAATGGCTGTGCCGCGCTTTCGGCTTTCAGGAGCACCTGGTGGTGCCCGACAAGGACGGCGCCATTGCACATGCCCAACTGGTTTACGGCAATGGAATGATCATGCTGGGCTCCGCCACCAACAACGATTTCCACGAGCTCGTCAAGTCACCGTCAGAGTCCGGCTGTGTCGGGTCGCAAAGCGCTTACATCCAGGTCCAGGACGTGGATGCGCACTACAGGCAAGCCGTTGCTGCGAGGGCCGTCATCGTGATCGACATCAAGGATGAAGACTATGGAGGACGAGGCTACTCCTGCCGGGACCCGGAGGGCCATATCTGGAATTTCGGAAGCTACGATCCCTGGGCAGTCTGACTAGGCGGCGCCCGGCATCATGCCCAGAGAAGGCAAGTGATCGCGCTCTGGCATCATGGCCGCACTGCACATCCCTTGAAAGTGAATGCCATGCCCTCCCACGCCACCGGAACCTTTGAAGTCAAGCTCCTGCCCCAGTCACTTGCGAACGCGGAGGCCGGGCCCTTGATGGGCCGTCTGTCCATCAACAAGACCTTCAGCGGCGACCTGCAGGGCACTAGCGTAGGCGAGATGCTAAGCGCTGGCACCGCCGTCAAAGGCTCAGCAGGCTACGTCGCAATGGAGCACGTGACGGGCACGCTGCACGGGAAAAGCGGCAGCTTTGTATTGCAGCACAGCGGCACCATGAACCGCGGTGCACCGCAGTTGACTGTCAGCGTGGTGCCGGATTCAGGCACCGATGAGCTGACGGGCCTGAGCGGCGCGCTCACCATTCAGATTGCCGACGGCAAGCATTCGTATGCGATGGACTATGAGATTTCGCCTCAGGCTTGAGATCGCGGAATAGTCATGGCCGACGAGTGACCCTGCACTGGCTGGTGGCCCGTCCACGGATTTCCGGCCCTCACCTCAGGTCATGGGCACTGGCTGCATAGGCCAGCTGATAGCGGCCTGCCAGTGCGCCGGACAGAGCACCGTGGCGCTCGATCTCTTTCCCGCGCGACTCCTGCTGCAGCGCTTCCAGTGCCGACGCTTCGTAGGCTATGGCGACCACGATCCAGTCGGCCACCGCATCTTTGCCCCCGCGAATCTGCTGCTCTTTCGTGCTTGCGGCCTGCGGCGTCTCCGTGCGCAGCACGTGAAATGCGACGCCGCCTGGCTGGCTGACGAATGACGCCCCAAGCTCCGAGAGGTGGTCCAGCAGTTCTGCATGCCGGCCTTCGGCGGGCGAGAGGCGCAAGGTCAATGCATGACGGGCGATGCCGCCCCCGGCGCTGTGAAGCAGCCGGCACTGGCTTCGGACCATGCCCTGGTGGTGCGGCATCATCTTCGTGGACCAGGGTGTTGGGTTGTTCAGGCGTTCCAGGTAGTCGGTCGACGTGAGGGTCTCGTAGTCCTCCAGTTCATACAGGACGAAGAAGCCTTCTGCGTTGTCAATGCTGGACCAGCGTGAACCCCGCAGAAAACCCTTGATGCCCATGCGCTCGGGAAAGTGCTCATGGGAATGCCAGTGTTCGAACTCCTCGCGGTGTTCTGCTGCCATGTTCCACCACATCGCGACGGCGGCTTGTCCCAGGAAGGCCATGGTGTTTACCGCCTCAGGCTCAATAAGTGCCTGGCACAAAGATGCTGGTGTCCACCGACTTGATGTCGGTGCGCCCACAGAAGGCCATGGTCAGGTCCAGCTCCTTGTGGATGATCTGCAGCGCCTTGGTTACGCCTTCTTCGCCCATGGCGCCCAGGCCGTAGAGGAAGGCGCGGCCGATGTAGGTGCCCTTGGCACCCAGGGCGGTGGCTTTCAGCACATCCTGGCCGGAGCGGATGCCGCCGTCCATGTGGACCTCGATCTGGTTGCCCACTGCCGCGACGATCTCGGGCAGGCAGGAAATGGAAGACATGGCGCCATCGAGCTGGCGGCCGCCGTGGTTGGAGACCACCAGCGCATCGGCGCCCGAATTGACGGCGAGCTTGGCGTCTTCAACGTCCTGGATGCCTTTGAGGATCAATTTGCCGCCCCAGCGCTTTTTGATCCACTCCACGTCGCCCCAGTTGAGGGCCGGGTCGAACTGTTTGGCCGTCCACTCAGAGAGCGAGCCCATGTTCTCGACACCCTTGACGTGGCCCACGATATTGCCGAAGCCGTGGCGCTTGGTACCCAGCATACCCAGCCCCCAGCGCGGCTTGGTCATCAGGTTGAGGATGGTGGAGAGCGTCGGCTTGGGCGGAGCGCTCAGGCCGTTCTTCAAGTCTTTGTGGCGCTGGCCGAGGATCTGCAAATCGAGCGTGAGCACCAGTGCCGAGCAGTTGGCTGCCTTGGCGCGGTCGATCAGGCTTTCAATGAAGGCGCGGTCCTTCATCACGTAGAGCTGGAACCAGAAGGGGTGGCGGTCTGTGCCGGCGGCCACGTCTTCGATGGAGCAGATGCTCATGGTCGACAGTGTGAACGGGATGCCGAATTTTTTGGCCGCGCGGGCGCCCAGGATTTCGCCATCGGCGTGCTGCATGCCCGTGAGGCCCGTGGGCGCGATAGCGACCGGCATGGCTACCGGCTGGCCGATCATGGTGGTGGCTGTGCTGCGGTTTTCCATGTTGACGGCCACGCGCTGGCGCAGCTTGATCTTCTGGAAATCGCTTTCGTTGGCGCGGTAGGTGCTTTCCGTCCAAGAGCCCGAGTCGGCGTAGTCGTAAAACATGCGGGGTACCCGCTTTTTGGCCAGGACGCGCAGGTCTTCGATGTTGGTGATCACGGGCATGGGGTCTCCAGACGACAGTTTTTTTGGGGAAGCTGCCGCCATGGTAGCGCCCGTGTTTGCGTTCTTGCGTGAATTCTGGTCCCGAGGCTTTGAAATTATTGATAAGCCACTGTCCCGCATAATCTGCGCCGGTGCGCCCCTGGGGCGCTACCTCAACAAAAAGCGGCGACCAGGGCCTGTTCGCCAATACCAGGGAATTACCTATGCAACGCACTCTCTTCACACTGATTCCAGTCCTGACGCTCGCACTGCTGGCCGGATGTACCCGCATTGAAACCGGCGAGGTGGGCTTGCGCATCAACTTTGACAAAACCACAGACCCGACCGAGCGCCTGCCGGGCTCCTTTAACCAGACGCTGATCGGCGATATCCTGACCTTCAAGATTCAGGACGTGGCGGTGGCCGTGGACAACATGACCCCGCTGGCGTCTGACAACTCAACCGTCAAGGACTTTGACATGACCGTTGTCTACAACGTCAACCCGACGGCGGTGTCCGAGTTATGGACCACCAAAAACAGGACGTTTCACGGTTTGTCTGAAAAAGGCAACGACATCTTGCTGATGCAGAACTATGTGGCGATGAGCGCGCGCAACGCGGCTTACAAGGTGGCGCGCGAATATGAGTCGCTCAAGATGGCCGACAACCGGCCGGCGATTGAGCAGAAAATCCGCGAAAACGTCATCAAGACGCTGACCGAGGAAAAGCTGGCGGACAAGATCACGGTTTCCCAGATCCAGGTGCGTGCCATTACCCCTGCCGATGTGATTGTTCAGAGTGCCAACGAATTGGTGCGGGCGCAAAACGAGCTGAAAACCAAGGAGGTCGAAGTGCAGACCGCCAAAAAGGAGGCTGAGCGCATTGCCGCGCTGAACGCCAATGCGGGGGCGATTGGCTACATGAACGCCATGGCCAACCTCAAGATCGCCGAGGGCGTGGCCGCGGGCAAGGTGCATACCATTGTGGTGCCCTATGACTTCAAGGGCATCGTGAACGCGAAGTGAGCCTGGGCCGGACGCGCATCCGGCGTTGGCAGGGCTGAAATTATTTCCACATCCCAGCCGCTGCCGGTGCCTCTTACCAGCTGCCGGACGACCCGCCACCGCTGCTGGAGCCGCCCGACGAACTCCGGCTGCTGGAACTGGAGCTCGAACTGCTGCCCGACGAGCTGCTGCCATCCCGGTCATCGCGCCCACTGCTGCTGCCGGTACCCCCCGTGAAGAAGCCGAACAGCATCGCCAGCCCGAATGCCATGCCTGTCGGCATCCAGGATTCCCAGTCAGTTAGAAGCAGGTCTGGCGGGTTTTGAAACGCCACATACCCCACAACGCAGGCCACCAGGGCGCTGCGCACGCCAAACTCCACCAGGCTGCGTTTGTAGGCCGCGCGCATACCCATGGCGATCAGGCCGAGCAGCAAGCAGCCTATACCGCCCCCCAGGGCGTAGAGCAGGCCCACGCCGAACCGCTCGGAGCCCACCACGAAGGCAATACCGACCATGACGCCGATCGCCAGCCCGATACCGGCGGCAATCCTGCGCACCGTGCGGGAGCGGCCGCAGCCGAAGCCCAGCGCAAACGCCAAAGGCATCGGGAAGGTGAGCAGGATGGCTCCGATGGCGACATTCTTCAGGACAACTACCGCCACCGCCGGGGCGGCCGCGATGATACCGATCGTCACAGGCCACTTCCAGGTGCGATGCGCCCGGACTACGCCCACGGCGAAACCCCACAGCAGTGCGGCAAGAAAGGCCCAGCCAAAGCGCGTGATGCCACCGCGGCTCGCCTCCGGGGGCTCAATCTCGCCTCGCAGCAGCGCGCCGATGTGGCCGACGGCCGCTTCCAGTCCGCCGCCGTAGTCGTTG
Organism: Polaromonas sp. P5_D5; assembly: GCF_054049435.1. NCBI lineage: Bacteria > Pseudomonadati > Pseudomonadota > Betaproteobacteria > Burkholderiales > Comamonadaceae > Polaromonas > Polaromonas sp. P5_D5. Next base: position 1,000,064 of record NZ_JBFUMJ010000001.1, on the reverse strand, counting down.
CGCTTAAAGCGCGGCTTCATGTCCTGGTCGATGATGCGACCCGCCAGCACGTCGGGCACGGTGCCCTCAAGGCCCTGGCCCACCTCGATGCGCATGCGCCTGTCCTCCAGTGCCACCAGAATCAGGATGCCGTCGTCGCGCTGGGTATCGCCGAGTTTCCACTTCTCGAACACGCGCGTGGCGTATTCCTCGATGGAGTCTTCGCCCGTGGTTGGCAGCATGAACACGACCACCGCCGCCCGCGTGTCTGCTTCGATTGCCAGGATCTGTTCGTTCAGGGCCGCGACCTGGGCTGTGTTCAGCGTGCCGGTGGTGTCGAGCACGCGCGCGCTGTAAGGCGGAACCTGCACCCGTACGGCATCGGCGGGCGTGGCTATCTGCGCAGCATCGCTCGGTGTGGGTGCCTGTGCGGCATCGGACGGCACGTCTGTCTGTCCGGCACGCGCCGGTGCTGCCATGGCATCACCCGCCGCCAGCATGCACAGCGCCACCCACAGAACAACCAGCGTTCTATAGAGAAAACGCCGGGTTTCAGCCGCTGAAGGAAATAGCGGGGCGCGTTGAAGGTGAAGCATGGAAGGTTTGGGGTAGAGCATGGCCGGTACAGCGTTGTCGAATGCCGGCGACGGAAAGATCAACGTGCCGCAGCCGCGCCGCCACGCACGCTGGCTTCGCGCACACCGGCACCGCGAACTTCGAGCCTGATCTCGTCGGCCACTTTGCCGCCGGCATCGACCAGCTGCACCACATGCCGGCCCGGCCAGGGCATCCACTGCGCCTGGGCCCCGCGCGCAAACTCCTTGCCGTCCATCAGCCAGCGCGTGCCGCGGCCTTCGGCGCTGAAGCTGACGCGCTGGTGTTTGGGCGGAATGTCCGGGTCTAGCGCAATGATGGTGCCGGAGGCAGGGGCGGTGATGCGGGGCGGGGCATCGGGCTCAGCAACCGCTTTTTTGATGCCATTTCTGGCTGTGGCCCTTTCAGGTCGGGCGCCACCAGCTCCTGAATTCATAGCAAAAACGGTTTGCTCCGTGCCTTTCAGGAACCATTCGCTGCGGGATGCTTCCAGCGGCGTGCCGCCCTGGTTGCCAAACCGGGTCTGGCTTTGCACGAGGCCGGCGGGCGGCAGCGGCGCGCGGCTGGGTTCTGTTTTGTGCAGGTAATTCATCACCGCGGCCCAGATGGGGGCGGCGCCTGTGGTGCCGCTCACGTCCCACATGGGCGCGCCGCTGGCATTGCCCACCCACACGCCCACGGTGTAGCGCTGCGAAAAGCCCATGGCCCAGTTGTCGCGCATGTCCTTGCTGGTGCCGGTTTTCACGGCGCTCCAGAAACGGGTGGCGAGGATGCTGTCGGTGCCGAAAGTGCGGGCGCGCGCCATTGGGTCGGCCATGATGTCGGTGGCGATGAAGGCTGCGCGGGCGTCCAGCGCAGGCTTGAACTGGGGCTTGGGGTTCCGCTGCAGCGCAGTGGGGCTGTAGCGCCCGCCATTGGCCAGCGTGCGGTAGGCGTTGGTGAGGGACAGCAAAGAGACCTCGCTGCTGCCCAGCGCCAGGCTGTAGCCGTAGTAGTCGCCGGATTCCTTGAGCGGCAGGCCGACGGCCTTCAGTTGTTTGTGAAAAGCGTCGGGCGACACCATCACCAGTGTGCGCACGGCCGGCACGTTCAGCGAAGCACCGAGTGCGGTGCGCGCCGACACCAGGCCCTTGAACTGCCGGTCGTAGTTTTGCGGAATGTAAAGCCCTCCCGCGGTCTGGATCTGCGAAGAGGAATCTTCGAGCAACGAAGCCGCGGTGATGCGGCGCTCGGCAATGGCCTCAGCATACAAAAATGGTTTGAGCGTGGAGCCCGGCTGGCGCAGCGCCATCACGCCGTCGACTTCGGCCGCGCCGCTCAGTTCGCCCGACGAACCTACCCAGGCCAGCACCTCGCCGGTGGCGTTGTCCAGCACGACAATGGCGCCGTCTTCGACATGGCGGCCGCGCAGCTCGCGCAGCTGCTGGGTCAGGGTCTGCACGGCAAAGCGCTGCAGCGGAGCGCGCGCGGTGGAAACCAGCGTGCGGGGCACGCCCGTACGCCCAGGGGTATCGGCCTGGGCCGCGAGCAGCCGGCGCGCCAGGTGCGGCGCCACGCCTTCGCTGGGGTCAAACGCCTTGCGCTGCAGCGCGGCAGTGGCAAGCAGGTCCAGACCCTCGCAGTCGGCCTTGGCCGGCGCTTGCATGGTTTTCAGCACGCCGCAAGCTCGCTGCGAGACCTGCGCGGCCTTGGCGTTGGGCGCACGCACCAGCGCGGCGGCGATCGCGGCCTCGCGCTCATCCAGCCCATGCGCAGCCTTGCCAAACAGTGTGCGGCTCAGCGCGTCGATGCCGACAAGTTCGCCGCGAAAAGGCACAAGATTCAGGTACGCCTCCAGGATCTGGTCCTTGCGCCAGCGTGCCTCCAGCACCTGGGCCGACACGGTCTGCCCCACCTTTTGCGCCATGCTGCGGCCACCCGCACCGGCGCGCCAGTCCTCGTCGAGCAGTCCTGCCAGCTGCATGCTGAGGGTGGAAGCACCGCGGGTTTTGGTGTTCCACAGATTGCCCCAGGCCGCCGCAGAGACCGCCCGCCAGTCCACACCGCTGTGCTCGTAAAAACGCTTGTCCTCACTCAGAATCAGTGCCGTGCGCAAGGCAGGCGAGACATCGGGCAGCGCCACCCACTGGCCGCGCCGCACGGCGCTGTCGATGCGCAGCCGCTGGATGAGCTCGCCGCCGCGGTCCAGAACCAGCATGTCGGAGGGCCTGTAGTCGCGTTTGACTTCGTCGAAGGTGGCGACGGCCCAGGCGGCGTCCATCATGGCCGCAGCCAGTAGCAATGCTGTCGCAAGCTTGCGTGTCATGTGCTTCATGCCGGCAGCCCGATCTTGGTCGCCGCATTGAAGAGCTGGAAAAATGGCGCCTGCCAGGGTCCTTCGGACTCCACCGCCGTTTGCACCAGCACGGTTTGTGTCACGCGGTCCACCAGCACGCGCTGGCCGTGGTGGCCGTTCATCATCATCCAGCTGCCGTCGGGCTTGGGGTGCCAGAAGAAATACTTGTAGCCGGAAAGGCGCATGGCGGTGCCGTGCCGGCCCTGCGCATCAGCTGCCGACCATGAGGAGCATTCGTCAATCCACTTCTTGCTGACGACCTGGCGGCCTTCCATGACGCCGTCCTGTGCGATCAGTTGCGCAAGCCGTGCCCAGTCGCGCAGACGCGCGCCAAAGCCTATGCAGTTGAACTCCTTGCCCTTGCCGTCGCACAGCCAGCTGGCGCCGCCCTCGGCGCCCAGCGGTTGCCACAGGGCTTCTTCGCAAAAGGCCGCCAGCGGTTTTCCGGTGACCTGACGGATAACCATGCCGATGGTCAGCGGGCACAGTTCGTTGTAGTTGTAGCGTGTGCCGGGCGGCTCCTGCACGGCGTTCCAGCCGCGCACCACGGCTTCCAGGTCAGTATTTCCGCCGGTGAATGCACGCGGGTAGATGGTGGGGTTGTCGCGGTCATGCAGGATGGCCGCGCCGCTGGACATATTGGCCAGGTGGCGCAGGGCAATGCCGCCGTGCAGCGTTCCCTTCAGTTCGTCAACGTACATCTGCGGCGTGTCGTCCATGGAGCGGACCAGACCGCGGTCCAGGCAGATGCCCAGCAGCAGCGACGTCACACTTTTGGCCATGGACCAGCTCGTCATGCGCATGTCGGGCTTGCGGTCGAACTGGTAGGACTCCAGCAGCACCGTGCCCTTGCGCGCGATGAGCAGGCCCGTCACGGGCCAGGCCTTGAGGTAGTCTGCCGCCGATTCCGCAATGGGTACGAATGCCTTGAGGCTTTCGGCCGATGCCGCCTTCAGCGTGGAAGCCTGCGCGGGCGCGGCGATGGGTCGCGCCCGGAACATGGTTTCGTAGCCGCCGGAATAGTTGCCAATGCGGTAGTCCTTGTCGGTCCAACTGCGGTTGCCGCCCCAGCCGGTCGGGTAGCCGAAGCGCTGCCAGTCGGCGGCGGCCGCGGCCGCAACGCGCGGCAGGGCAATGCCCGCAGCCAGTGCGACGGCCAGGGAACGCCGCTGGATCATTTTGCGGCTTCCACCTTCACCCGTGCATTCGGCGACTCGCCAAACATCTCGGGCGCATACATGGCCTCGACCCGGCTAGGCGGTAGCGCGAAGTCGCCGACGTTGTTCAGGCGCACGGTGTATTCCATCTTCACCACGCCCTTGGGCAGGTATTCGTAGTAACTGCGGAAGGCCTCAAAACTGCGCTCTTCAAACGCCGGCCAGCCTGCGCCGGTTTTCTTTTCGCCGCTGGTGGCGATTTCGGAGTCACGGCCCAGACCGCCGCCGAGGATCGTTGCGCCGCCCGGCACCGGGTCGCTGATGACGACCCAGGTCATGTCGGCGCTGGCGTTGACTTCCAGCGTGATGCGGATCACGTCGCCGCGCGTGTAGATGCCTTTGACGGCCTGCTCTACCGGGGTGATCGTTTTCTTGATCTGGTAGCCGGCGTTGAAAGGCGCCTTCAGCTGGATGGCCGCGATGGACTGCAACGTGAGCCACGGTTTGCCTGGGCCTTGATGCGTTACGGTCAACGTGTCCTTCGCTGCGCTGCCCCAAGGCAGGAACATGCTGTTGTTGCGCAGGTTGCCGGGCGAAGCCGGTGCGCCGAAGAAGGTGGTCTGGTTGGGTGCGCCGGCTGCGTCGGTGGTCTTGACGCGGTCAACCTTGGCCCAGTCAACGCTCGCCACGCTGGCGGCGGCCGCTGCCAGTGTGGCCTTGGTCACACCGGCCACGGGTGTGGCTTCAAACTTGGCCGAGAACTTGTCGAGCGCCAGGCCGCCCCACAGGTTGGCCGTGGTGGTGTGCCAGGCGCCCTTTTGCTGACGGGCGATAAAGCCGTTGGCCAGGCGGCCCATGTCATCTTTCCAGGCCGGGTCGTCCATCACGGCCAGCATCAGGCGCGCGGTGTTGACTTCACCGTTGGTCATCAGCCACCACCAGTAGTCGTCCTTTTCGGTGCTGAAGATCAGCTTGGTGCCCTGGAACGACAGGCGCGAACGCAGCACCTGATTGGCTTCGGCGATGCGCTGCTCACGCTGCGGCACATCGGCCACGCGTTTCAGGATGTTGAGCCAGTCGATCACAGCGTGCGTAGGCCACTGGTTGGGCGCAATCGTGATGCTGCCCAGCATGCGGCCCTGCGCCTTGCCGTAGCGCGAGAGCGCTTCCAGCGCGGCCAGCTTGCGCACGTCGAGGTCTTTGCGCGGGCTCCAGAACTCGCGCTGGATACGGCCTTCCACAAACGCGATCAGGCCGCGCTCCATGGGGGCGCGCGCATCGTCGGGCAGGGCAAACGCCGGGTTGATGCCGGAGGCTTCGTGCGTGGCGGCCAGCAGGTAGGCCGTCAGTGCATCGCTGCCGCGATTCGCTTCACCGTCGCGCGGCGGGAAGTAGTTGGCCAGGCCATCGCTGTCCAGGTAGCTGGGCAGTTGTGCCAGCACGGTCTGCCACAGCTTGCTGTCGCGCAGCCCCACCGATTTGCTGGTTTTTTGCTCGAGGCAGATGAAAGGGTACATCGCGAAATAGTCGCGCACACCGTCCATGCCTTCTGCGAGTTTCGGCTGCAGCGACATCTTCAGGCCGCCGCGGCCGGGCAGGGCGTCGGCCGGTGGGTTCACGTCCAGCGTGAAGTTGCCGTCGACCTGCACCAGTGTGGCTTGCTGCACCGTCAGCGGCACGGCCGGGATGATGCGCTGGCGTGCCTTGAGGCCGTCGCGTGCGCCGGAAATCGTGTCTTTGGCTTCGATCTCCCACAGGATGGCTTCAGCACGGGTGAATGCGAGCTGCGCCGGTGCGGTGACCATCCAGGCCACTTCGCGCGCTTCGCCGGCGGGGATGTCCACCGTCTGCGGTTTCAGGTCAAGCAGCGTGGCGCGCGGGCTCACTTCCACCTTCATGGCTACTTTGGTGGTGTTGCGCAGCGTCAGTTGCGCGCGGAACTGGTCGTCCTCGCGCACCAGCGGCGGCAGGCCGCTGATGATTTGCAGGTCCTGTGTGGCCTTGATGTTGGTCTGGCCCGTGCCGAAGAGGCCGGTGCCTGCGTCAGCCACCGCCACAATCTTGAAGGTGGTCAGCGCGTCGTTGAGCGGCACCATCACCACGGCCTGGCCGTTGGCGTCCAGTTGCACCTTCGGGTTCCACAGCAGCAGGGTGTCGAGCAGTTCGCGCGTGTTGCTTCGCCCGCCGCCGCCGCCGGCTGCCACAGCCTTGCGCCCGAAATGCCTGCGCCCGATGATTTCCATCTGCGCGGTCGAGGTTTCCACGCCCCAGGCGCGGCGCTGCAACATTGCGTCCAGCAAGTTCCAGCTGCTATTGGGCATCAGCTCCAGCAGGGCCTGGTCCACCGCGGCCAGCGCCACTTCGGCATTGGCGGCCGGCTGGCCGTTGGGCAGCCTGGCGGTAATGGTTACCTTGGCCTGGCTGCGCACGGCGTAGCTTTCCTTGTCGGTTTTCACGCTGACGTCAAGCTGGTGCGCCTTGGTGCCTACACGTATTTCAGCCACGCCCAGGCGGAAGGCTGGCTTGCTCAAATCGACCAGCGCGGTAGGCGCGACGTATTCGCGGCCTTCGTACCAGAAGGATGTCCACCACTCACGCGGCGCCTTGTAGCCCCAGGTGAAAAAGCTGTACCAGGGCACTTCGCGCAGCCGGCCGCGCAGGGCCAGCACGCTCACGTACACATTGGGGCCCCAGCCTTCCTTGATCTGAAGGTTCACCGTCGGGTCCTGGCCGTTGAGCTGTACCACCTGGGTTTCGACGATGCCTTCACGCTCAACGGCGACCAGTGCCGTGGCAAACCGGAAGGGCATGCGCACCTGGAACTTGGCGGTCTCGCCGGGCTGGTAGCTTTTCTTCTCGGGCAGCACGTCCATGCGGTCGTGGTCTTCGCCGCCAAACCAGAGTTCGCCCTGGCGGGTGACATACACGTTGCTGGCGGCCTGGATGGTGTTGCCGTCCTTGTCCTTGGCCGTCACGATGAGTTCGACCTCGCCGGGTTCGCCGAGCTTGGTCTCGCACAGCAGCAATCCGCGCGAGTCGCTCTTGCCGCTGCAGACACTGCCGAGGTCCTTGACTTCGGTCTTGTTGTCGTAGGTGTAGAAGCCGCCCACCATGCGCTTGCGGCTGGTGGTGGTGATCCGCGCCACGGCCTTCACCTCGAGCGATACGCCAGGGGCGATCTTGCCGGTCAGGTCAAGCGCCAGCGCCTGGAACTTGATCTTCTGGCTGGAAGAAACCCAGCCTTCTGTCTTGATGCCCGCCACCACGGCCGCAGGCCAGACGGTGGAAGTGCTGCGAATGGTCTGCACTTCGCCGTTCGGGTCGGCATAGGTGGCTTCCATCAGCAGCTCCTGCGGCTGCCTGCGCTCGGGGATGTCGTTGATGGTGAGCTTGCCGGCGCCATTGCGGTCCAGCGTCAGCGGCAGTTTGTCGGCAATCACACGCTGGTCCTGCGACGAGGTGCTTTCCTCTTCGCCCTGGTTGCCGGCGGTGCCGCGGCCGGTGCTTGGCGGCGAGAAATTGAACTCGTCGAAATCGCTGTAGCTCAGGGACTTGCCGCGCACCAGCGCCGACACCCGTACGGGCAGGGCCACGGCGCCACCGCCCGCCACGTAATTGATCTGCACGTCGGTTGGCACGGACTTCACATTGACGAGTGGCTTTTTATCGGAAGGATTGATGCGGCCTTCAAGCACCGGCAAACGGAACTCTTCCACACGGAACTGCCCGCTGGAAAAACTGCGCTCGCGGCTGCCACGTTCGCCCCGGAGTTGCACCTCATACACGCCCAGCTTGGCAGCAGGCGGGATGGCAAAAGTGTTTTCGGCGCTTTGCCCGCCCGTGGCGGTCTTGCGCCAGGTGATGGGCTGGGTGTATTGCTGGCCGCTGCCGACATGGGTCACGACCAGCGTGGCCGGCGCGCCCTCGGGCAGGCCAAAACCCTTGCTGGTTTCAGTGCGCAGCAGGTGTTTCATCGACACCGTTTCGCCGGCGCGGAACAGCGTGCGGTCAAAGACCGTGTGTGCCCGTTCGTTGGGCAGGGGGTCGCGGCTGGTCGGCACGTTGAAGCGCCAGGGTTCAATGCCCTTGTGCCAGTCGCTCCAGGTGAAGGCCAGGTCTTCAACACCGCTGACCGTGCTGCGCGCGCTGACAAAGTAGGCATTGGCAGAGTTGTCACCCGAGCAGCGTGGCGGCTCGGAAGACAGGCCGCTGAAATTGGCGATGCCCTGTGCGTTGGTGACAGCCTTGGCGATCTCGGCGCCGTTGCAGCCCGAGACGCGCACGGTGGCGCCTGCCACCGGCGCGCCCTTGTCGAGCGTGGTGACCCAGGCCAGCGAGTTTTCGCGGCCCAGCTTGAAGTGCACGCCCAGGTTGGTCACCAGGGCGGAAGTGCGCACATACATGGTCCGGCTGTTACCGTAGCGTTCGTCGAGCAGCGAGCTGCCCAATTTTTGCGAAGCGATCTCTACCACGTGAAAACCGGGTGCCAGCGGTATGCCGACCACCTCAAACGGGCGTGGGTCGGTGCCTGCGGCGGGCTTGGGCAGGTCCAGTGTCTTCACGCCGGCCTGGCCGGCCAGCAGCGACACCATGCGCGATTGCACGTAGTCCCGGTCGCGTGACTCCAGCGGTTTGGGAAGGGGCCCCTTGATGTCGGCAGCAGCCGTCTTGCGCGAAACCTGGTAGTCGTCGTAACGCTGCACCTTACGGAACCACGCGATGATCTCGGCGTCGGTGCGGGGCTGGAGGTCACTGACCTTTCCGGCCGGTGCCGTGCCGGGCGTGAGCCCTTTCACGGGCAGCAGGGCTTCGACATTGCGCAACGTGACGGGCAGCAGGGCCGGGTCGCCCGGTTTGGTGTTGGGTTCGGCAAAGCGTTCGACGATGCCGAAGGGAGAGGCGGCGAACTTGGCCAGTGGCGGCATGGAGCCGGTAGCCACCTTGAGAGGGAAGCTGTCGGCATTGCGCAGCGTACGGCCGGAAGCGTCCTTGAAACCCTTGGGCAGCTCCAGCATGAACTGCGCCTGTTCGGGAAACAGCGGCTTGAAGGTGATGTTGCTGACCAGGCTGTCGCCGTCGCTGTTGCCTTCCTCGAAGGCGGGCTTGAACGTGTCCTTGTCGCCCTTCAGGCGAATGGCCTCGGCCAGCTTGCGCGGCACGGGGGTATTGAAGTTCAGGGTCATGGGCCGCATCGGCAGGCAGGCCGACTGGGCGTTTTCGCGTTCGCAGGTGAAGCTGGCCGCAAACGGCTCGCGTACCTGGAAGTTGTAGCGTTTCTCGACTGAATTGGGAATGCCGCTGGGTGTGCTGACGCCTTTGCCGTACACCAGTTGCACCTTGGCGGCCGACGTCAGGCGCCGGTTGCAGGTCAGGGTGGCGTAGCGCAGCGGCTCCTGGGCAGCGGCCTTTTCCAGGCCCAGCGACTTGAGCAGTTCGTTGCGCTCGTTACCGTCGATGAGCTTGACAGGAACACGTTCACCCAGGCCTTCCACGTTGCACCAGACGTTTTCGCGAATGCTGGCCAGTGTGGCGGCGCCGTTGAACTGCAGCACGAAGTACTGTTCTTCGTCGATGCGCTCATAGGTGCCGGGGCGAAGGTTCTGGATGAAGGGGCCGCCGGTGTTGAATTTATAGGAAGTGTTGCCGCCCACGGGCTGGCTCTTGGGAGACTTGAAGGTGCTGACCACCTGTACCGAACAGCTCACGCCGGGTGGCAGGTCGTTTTCAAATTCGAAAGCCCATTCGCGTTCATTGATCCAGCGGCCGGAGCCCTTGGTGGCCTGCGCGTCGCTGCAACTCAGCGACAGCGGGGCAGGTGCCTTGGGGTCGCCGAAATTGACGGCGCCTTCGTCAAATTTGGCGACGATTTGCCTGACACGCGCGACTTCGCCCTGCGGCGAAAGACTGGTGATTTGCAGGGCATGGGCATGCAGCGAAACAGCCGCGATCAGTGCCAAAGCGGCTTTTTTCATTATTGGGCTCACGTTTTCCTCTCCTTCGGGAGGCCAAGCGTAGCCGATTTGGATGTAACAAAATGTCCCGTGAAATGGGCAAAAACCGCCTAAAAAAAGCGGGCCTGAAGCCCGCTGGGGTGATTTTTCAGAGGGCCTTTCAGCGAAAAGCGGAAGGCCCCTGCGTCAGGACGCTCAGCTGAAGTTCACCGGCACAAAAATTTTGCTGTCGCCCCGCTGTATCAGAAGCGCCACGGATTTCTCCGCTTTGGCCACGGTGGCACCTATTTGGTCGATTTTTTGCACTATTGCCTGTGGATTCATCTACTCATCCGCGCGAACCCCGCTTGAAAAGACGGTTAGGACTTCTGGTCAGGTGATGAAAGATTTTGTGGCGGCCAAACGAGCAACGCCATTTGCTTCTGCGTTCAATTCTTTCGAAAAACCCGCTGTCTAGTCTGAGCGGTCGCGGTTGGCTGCTCATGTTCAGTTGTTGTGACGCAGGTGAATTTTCACCATCGCGTGTGGTTACCTCTGCCCGGTCCGCGCTAAAGCTGTTTGATTAAAACGTTTGCTGGACTTCCTCTGCGTTAACTAATGAAAACGACTTGTGGTGGTCAGACGACGAGTGCGATTTGATTTGGTTTGCCGGATCCGTTCAACATAAACTGGCAGCGGCTATCAATAAATAACGAACAGTGCAGGGAGCGTATGACTCAGGGAAAAGCAGTTGCGGTGGAAGAGACGCCAGGGAACGCACAAAAAATCAATAGAGCAAGTTGTATTGCCGCTGTCTCTGCCGCCAGTGTGTCTTCTCGCGCTGCAGCCATTGGGTTACTTCCCCGACGCTCACTCGCCCGTTTTCATAGAGGGCCCCGCTACTTCACCAGTCCGGCTTTTCGGCTTGGGTGATGGCTTTCACTTCCGTAGCCAAACTCGAAACCACAGCGCCCATGACTCAGGCGCGTGAGACAAACTTTAAAAAGCTGGTGGACCAGGGCTACATCTCCGGCCACACCATACAAGACAAAGCCCGAGAACGCGTCGAACTGGAGCGCGATCTGGTCACCCAGCGCGAAAATCTCACCACCCTGAAAGCGCCCGTCGCCGCCGTAGTGCAGCAGCTCGCCATTCACACCACAGGCGGCGTCACCGAAGCGCAGGCGCTGATGATCATCGTGCCCGAGGGCGTGCAAGTCACAGCCGAAGTCACGCTGGAGAACAGGGACATCGGCTTCGTCAGCGCAGGCAACGGCGCCGAGATCAAGCTCGAAACCTTTCCCTATACACGTTACGACACGGTGCAAGCCGGCGTAGACCGTGTCACGGCCGACGCCATAACGATGAAAAGCGCGGCGCAATTTTTCCGTGACGCTGGCCCTAAAGACCAAGCAAATCGACGTACACGGAAAGATGATCCAGCTGACGCCTGGGATGAACCAGATCGCAGAAATCGAAACCGGGCAGCGGCACGTAATTGAGTATTTGCTAGGTCCGATTCAGCGGGCGGGAAAGGTCTTGAGGGAAAGATGAGCGCTTGACGCGTTCATATGTGTGTGCAGATAGCTGGGTATATAGCTTTTGGTGACTAAATAACTGCGTTTAAAAAGGGATGATTATGGGAATCAAAATTGACAATGCTGGAACCGTAAGTGCTAATTTCGGTGGGATTTCGGTCTCGGGGAATCAATCTACCGGGCAAACGAACATTAGCGCAGGAGGCCAGTCTTATTCATATAACTTTAATACGCACACGGCCTCTGGAAGCGCCTTGGGCATTACGTTCACGGAAGACGGTGATGGTGCGATCGACATATCGTATACAAGAGGGCCGTTCACGATTGGCCAGCATATTGATGCTCAGGGGAACAGTTCTTTCTATGTGCAAGCCAAGGCGAACAACGGCATAGTCGATGCGTCGCAAAGAATCACGGTAACGGCCGATCCCGCAGGGGGCTTAAATTACGATTGGACCCAGTCCGTTAAGGTGGGCGGACAGGAAACTGATGGATCATCCGGTAGCGGTCATGTGTCTGTTGATGATATTGCTGGCAGATTTGGGGGCGGCATCGGGCAAGCGGCTGAGGCTATACGAGACAGGCAACGTCAAATTGACGGAATTCTGGACGACATTGACCCACCCACAAACAAGAAGTTCGTGGAGGCCCGTAAATTTGTCGTTAGCCGTGACCCTCTAGTCCTGGACCTGGACGGCGACGGTCTGGAGCTGGCAGGCGCCAGTGGAGCTACCCTCTTTGACCACAATGCCGACGGCATCAAGACAGGCACTGGTTGGGCCAGGCCCGATGACGGCTTCCTGGTGCGGGACCTCAACGGCAACGGCACCATAGATACCGGCCGGGAACTCTTTGGTGTAGACACCATTAAGAGCAACAGCACACTGGCTACTGACGGCTTCGATGCCTTGGGTGATCTGGACGCCAACGGCGACGGTTTCATCACCAATGCAGATGCCGCATATGGTGATCTCAAGATATGGCAAGACGCTAATCAGGACGGCATTACCCAGAGCGGCGAGCTCAAGACGCTGACCGAGCTCAACATCACCAGCATTGGCGTCAACGGAAGCGGCACGGGCCCACAAGCGGGGCAGGTCATCAACAACAACACCGTAGCTTTGAGCGCCACGTTTACTCAGAACGGCCAGACGCATACCGTCGGCGCGATCGACCTCGAAACCAACAACTTCTTCACTGAGTTCCCGCCTGAAGTGGTGGATGAGGCGGGCAACCCTGTCCCCATTAGCGAGCAGGCCCGGGCGTTGCCGCAGATGGATGGCTCAGGCATGGTACGCAACATGCGAGCCGCAGCAAGTATTGACAGTGATTTTGCAGATGCATTACAAACCTTCGCTGCCGCCACCACGCGAAGTGATCAACGTAACCAGCTGGATGGACTGGTCCTCAAGTGGGCGAAAACCTCCGATTATTTTGGTCAAACGCCTGCTGGTTTTAACGTCAACATTACTTACAACCTTCCTGCCGGGATGACGGAAATTGAATATATGAAGATGATTCATATACTCGAAGCCTTTAACGGCAGCCGGTTCTATGGCGATGAAAACGGTGGCCCGCGCCCTGCGGGTTTTACCGTGCGTCTGGAGACAGACCCATACGACGGGCGGGCGGTTTATCACTACATCATCAGTCCGCCTGCACAGCAGATTGCGTTGTTACAGGAAGCCTATGAAGCGCTCAAGAACAGTGTTTATGACACGCTTGTGCTGCAAACTCGCCTCAAACCCTATACGGATGCCATCGAATTGGTGATTAGTGAGGCGGGTATCACATTCGACTTCACTGCGGTTTCTACGGCGTTTGAGTCTAGGTTCAATGCCGATGCGCCGAATGCGGTATTCGACTTGCTGGACATGCAAAAGTATGCGGGTGACCAGATGCGAGGCATGGGATGGTCTGTCTATAGCACCCTTGACAGCCTTATCCGGTCTGGAAGTCCGTCATCGGCTTTGCAGGCAGCTTTGGATGCAGAGCATATTGAATTGGTCGCCGCCGGTGTTCAAGCTGGGGCGGTAAGCAATGCCACCGGCGCGATTTTGCTGGGTAACTCGCTCGACAACTCGTTGACCGGGAGCGCAGGTGATGATTACCTGTATGGGGGCGCGGGCAACGACACACTCACAGCCGCAGGCGGCACCAACGTGCTGGACGGTGGCGACGGCGACGACATACTCACCGGCGGCTATGGCGGGCACGACACGCTGCTGGGCGGCGCCGGTAACGACATCATGACAGTGCTGGGCAGTTACAGCAGCGACAACGTGTTCGAAGGCGGTACCGGCAACGACACCATGACCGGCAGCTACTGGACAGATACCTATCGATTCAACCTGGGCGATGGGCAAGACACGATCATCGAGACGCAGACGAACAACAACATTACCGACAAGCTGGTCTTCGGAGGTGGCATTGCGGTCAGTGACATCAGTGCACTGCGCTCGGGCAACGACCTCGTGTTCAGCCACGTAAATGGGGTCGACAAGGTCACGGCCAAAGACTGGTTTGTCAGCGCAGGCAACCAGCTCGAGTCGATCGAGTTTGCCGATGGCACCGTGTGGACGGGCGCAGCCGTGACGGCAGCGGCGCTGATCGTCACCGGCACGGCCGGTGACGACGTCATGACCGGCACGGTCATGAACGACACCCTGCGCGGTATGGGTGGCAACGACAACATCACGGGCGGGGCTGGCAACAACGTGCTGGACGGCGGTGATGGCGACGACGTGCTCAGCGGCGGCTACGGCGCCAGCGACATGCTGCTGGGCGGCGCCGGCAACGACACCATGACAGTGTTCGGCGGCTACAGCAGCGACAACGTGTTCGAGGGCGGCACCGGCAACGACACGATGACCGGCAGTTACTGGAACGACACCTACAAGTTCAATCTGGGTGACGGACAGGACACCATCATCGAGACGCAGACGAACAACAATGTCACCGACAAGCTGGTCTTCGGCAGCGGTATCGCCGCCAGCGATATCAGTGCATTGCGATCAGGCAACGACCTGGTGTTCAGCCATGTGAATGGGGTCGATAAAGTCACCGCAAAAGACTGGTTTGCCAGTGTAGCGAGCCAGCTCGAGCGCATCGAGTTTGCCGACGGTACGGTGTGGACAGGCGCGGCCGTGACCGCATCGGCGCTGATCGTCACCGGCACCGCCGGGGACGACGTCATGACCGGCACGGTCATGGATGACACCCTGCGCGGCATGGGTGGCAACGACAACATCACTGCAGGAGGCGGCACCAACGTTCTTGATGGTGGCGACGGTAACGACGTACTCACGGGTGGCTACGGCGGGCACGACACCTTGCTGGGCGGAGCCGGCAACGACATCATGACGGTGTTGGGCAGCTACAGCAGCGACAACGTGTTCGAGGGTGGTACCGGCAACGACACAATGACCGGCAGTTACTGGAATGACACCTACAAGTTCAACCTGGGTGACGGACAGGACACCATCATCGAGCTGGCCAGCAACAACAACGTGACCGACAAGCTGGTGTTCGGCCCAGACATAGCCGTTGTCGATATCACTGCAGTGCGATCTGGTAATGATCTGGTGCTCGGTCATTCCAATGGCCTGGACAAAATTACAGTCAAGGATTGGTATGTCGCAGACGGCAGCCAGCTCGAACGAATCGAGTTTGCAGACGGCACGGTGTGGACGGGAGCCGCTGTAACGGCTGCGACCATGGAAATATTTGGCACCAGCGGTAACGATGTTCTCAGCGGCAATAGCGCTTACACAGAATTTCTGTATGGCGTGGGTGGCAACGATACCTTATATGGTGGCAGCAATGACACGCTTTATGGCGGTGATGGCAACGATGCTTTGTATGGTGGAGGCAATAACGAAACGTTTGACGGCGGGGATGGCAATGACACCTTGACCGGCTACTGGGGGGGCAGCAACGCGACCTTCATCGGTGGCGCCGGCAACGACGTGATCACCGGGTCTTACTACAACAACAAGTACATCTTCAACCTGGGCGATGGCCAGGACACTGTCAGCAATTACGACGGTGTCCACAGTGGCTATACCGACACATTGATCTTTGGTGCGGGCATTGATCCGGCCAACGTGACGGCCACGCGTTCCGGTATTGACATGGTGTTCAAGGTTACAGGCAGTACCGATCAGATCACAGTGCAGAACTGGTTCTATGACACAGCAGGCGGATTCCAGATCGAGCAGATCAAGTTTGCCGATGGCACGATCTGGAGCGCTCCAGCCTTGACCACTGCCGCGCTGGAGGTGTTTGGCACCAGCGGTAACGACGTTATCAGCGGCTCCGGGGTGTATGTGGATATTCTGCACGGCGCTGGCGGCAACGACACTCTGTATGGTGATACCAACGACACGCTCGATGGCGGGGATGGCAATGACAGCCTCAATGGCTTCTGGGCAGGAAGTGACGTGACCTTCATCGGCGGCGCCGGCAACGACGTGATCACCGGGTCTTACTACAACAACAAGTACATCTTCAACCTGGGCGATGGCCAGGACACTGTCAGTAATGACGATGGTGTTCACAGTGGCTATACCGACACACTGACCTTTGGTGCGGGCGTTGGCGCTGACCAGATCTGGCTGCGCCAGGTGGCCAACAACCTTGAAGTGGGCGTCATCGGCACCACTGATACCGTCACGCTGAATAACTGGTACCTCGGTAGCCAATACCATGTGGAGCAGTTCAAGACTGGCGACGGAAAGGTGTTGTTGGACAGCCAGGTGCAAAACCTGGTGGACGCCATGGCGGCCTTTGCACCACCGGCTGCGGGGGAAACCTCTTTGCCTGCCTCTTATCAGGCCAGCTTGCAGCCTGTCATTGCGGCGAATTGGCAATAGTGTTCATCGGCTAAACCTGCCTGCAGCCCCTGGATGCCCGACCCAGGGGCCGCGTGCTTCAACTACCCGAAATTCACCGGCACAAAAATTTTGCTGTCGCCCCGCTGTATCAGAAGCGCCACGGATTTCTCTGCTTTGGCCACGGTGGCGCGCACCTGGTCGATATTTTTCACCGGAACGCCGTTGATGGACAGCAATACATCACCGGCCTGCACTCCGGCCAGTGCCGCCGGGCCGCTGGCCTGCTGCACCACCAGGCCGTTGTCCACGCCGGCTTCCTGCTTTTCATCGGGCTGCAGCGGACGCAGCGCCAGGCCCAGCTTGCCCTGGTTGGGCGTGTCTTTTTTGGCGGCGGCCTGGGCCGTCTTTTCGTCGGCATTGGCCAGCCTGGCAGTGACCACCTTGGCGGCTCCCTGCCGCCAGATGTCCAGCTGGATGCTGTCGCCGGGCGCTGCCAGGCCGATCAGCGCGGGCAGGTCGCCCGAGGAGACGATGGGCTGGCCGTTCACGCCGCGGATCACGTCACCCGACTGCAGCCCGGCCTTGTCTGCCGGGCCGCCCTTTTCCACACTCGAAACCAGCGCGCCTTCGGGCTTGTCCAGCTTGAAGGAATCGGCAAAGGACTGGTTGACCTCTTGCACCGCTACCCCCAGGCGAGCATGTTCAACCTTGCCGGTCGCCACGATCTGGTTCTTGATCCGGACAGCCACGTCGACCGGGATGGCGAACGACACGCCCTGGTAGCCGCCGCTGCGGGTATAGATCTGCGAGTTAATGCCCACGACTTCGCCGCGTGCGTTGAACAGCGGGCCACCCGAGTTGCCCGGGTTGACCGCCACGTCGGTCTGGATGAAAGGCACGGCGCTGTCGTCAGGCAGCGAACGGCCCTTGGCGCTGACCACGCCGGCGGTCACGGTGTTTTCAAACCCGAAGGGCGAGCCGATGGCCAGCACCCATTCGCCGACCTTGAGCTCGCTGATCTTGCCGAGCGTCACCACGGGCAGGTTTTTGGCGTCAATGCGCAGCACCGCCACGTCGGTCTTGGGGTCGGCGCCCAGTACCTTGGCGCGGTACTCGCGCCGGTCGGTCAGCTTGACGGTGACCTCTTTTGCATCGCGCACCACGTGGGCGTTGGTCAGGATGATGCCGTCAGGGCTGACGATGAAGCCCGAACCCTGGCCGCGTGTGGGCATTTCCTGCTGCTGGCCGCCGCGGCCGCCACGGGCGCCCGGGCCCTGCTGGAAGCGTTTGAAGAATTCGAAGAACGGATCACCGGAGGGCGTGTCGTCGTCATCGCCGTCGTCCTGTGCCATCGGGGAGTCGTTTCGTACTTTGGTGGTGCCGGTCACGCTGATGTTGACGACCGCCGGGCCGTAGCGTTCGGTGATCTGCGAGAAGTCGGGCAGGGCCATGGGCACCGAGGTTGGGGTGCCGGCGGTAATGGCCGGAGGGACGGCCGCCGTGGCGGCAGGGTGCACGGCGTTGAGTGCACTAACGCCGGCGCCGCCTATGGCACCTGCAGCCAGAAGTGCAGCGACAAGCCGGGTATTTTTCAATGCTTCAGATTTCATGGATGGGCTTCCTTGCGTTGAGGGCACACACCGGTGCCGATGCGTACAACTATGGGGTGGCAGCCTTAGGCGGGGCTTAAATTTGCGCGACGCAGGAAGGGCAGCGCTGCGGGCGTGAATTTTGACAAAAAGTGGCTGTAGCCCGCAATAGAACTGCGCGAGCAGCTATAAAAATGGTAGCAAATGATGGCTGCTAGCCGGTGGTTTCATCCGCCGAAAAGCGGACTTCAACCCGCAGCCCGCCCAGGGACTCCGATGTGCCGAGCTGTAGCGTCGCGCCGTGCCGCTCGGCAATCACCTTGACGATGGCCAATCCGAGGCCGCTGCCGGTTTCGGGAGATATCGCTGATCCAGACGACCCACCCGCCGTGTCCGTGACGCTGGCGGCGCGAAAGAAGCGGTCAAACACGCGGTGACGGTCTTCCGCGGCGATGCCCGGGCCGCTGTCTTCCACGGTCAGCGTCGGCTGGCCGTCCTGCAGGTCCAGCGACACATCGACCCGGCCCGCCACCGGCGTGTACTTGACGGCGTTGTCCAGCAGGTTGCGCAGCAGGATGCGCAGGGCCTCGCCTTGGCCTTTCACCTGCACAGGCTGCAGCGGCTCGCTGCCGGCCAGGCCCAGGTCAATTTGCCTGTGGCCCGCATGGGGCAACACATCGGCCACGGCCAGCTTCACCACATCGCGCAGGTCCACCAGGGCGGCAGAGGCAGGTGCCTGGCCTGAATCGGCTTCGGCTTGTGCCGTGCCAGCGGTTTCCTCGCGGGCCAGCACCAGCAGCTGCTCGGCCAGCCGTATCGCCCGGTCGATGCCCTGGTTCAACCGGCCGATGGCGGCCTCCCGCACGGCAGGCTCTTCGTCGTTTCGGCGAAGGGCCTGCGCCTGCAGCTTGAGCGCCGTCAGCGGCGAGCGCAGCTCGTGTGCTGCATCAGCCACAAAATGCCGCTGCGCCTCGAAAGCGCCGCGCACCCGGCCAAACAGCAGGTTCAGCTCTTCAACCAGCGGCCGCACTTCGTCAGGCAAACCGTCGTCGGCCAGCGGCGACAAATCGTCGGCCGGGCGCCCGGCCACCTGCCGCCGTGCATGCTCGATGGGCGCCAGCGATCGGCTGATGACCCACCACACGGCCAGCATCAGCAGCGGTGTGAGATAGGCAAAGGGCAGCACGGCGCGCACGGCCAGCGTGCGGGCGCGCGCCGAGCGGGCGTCCAGGTCCTGCGCAATCTGCACGGTTTGCAGCGCTGTCTGCAAGGTGTAGACGCGGTACCGGTTGCCGTGCGCTTCGACGTCTGAAAAGCCGAGCACTGCGCGCGGCGGAAGCGCCGAGCGGGTGGAACGGAAAATCTGTGTGCCGTCCTGGCCCCAGATCTGCACATACACCTCGAAGCGGTCGTCCTCATCGGCTTCGTCCAGAGGAATGTTGAGTGGAATGCCGCTGCGCAGGGAGCGCGCCATTTGCTGCAAATGGTCGTCGAACATCGCGTCGGCCTGCTGCAAGGCGCCGCGGTAGGCCGTGGCCGCCTGCAGCAGGGCCGCCAGAAAAATTGCCGCCAATATGAACCAGAGTAGGCGCCTCCTCAAAGAATGCGTTGCCGATTTTTTCACAGCTTCGATCATTGCTTGGGCACCAGATAGCCCAGGCCGCGCACGGTCTGGATCACGTCGTTCCCAAGTTTTTTACGGACGCCGTGGATGTAGACCTCGACGGCGTTGCTGCTGATGTCGTCTTTCCAGCTGAAGAGCTTTTCCTCAAGCTGCGCGCGTGACAGCACCACGCCCGGGCGTGCCAGCAAGGGTTCGAGCACCGCCCATTCGCGTGCCGAGAGCGACACCGGCTGGCCATTGAGGCTGGCTTCGCGCGTGGCGGGGTTCAGGCTCACGCCCTTGTGTTCAAACGCCGGTTCGGCCCGGCCCGCACTGCGCCGTATCAGCGCGCGAATGCGTGCCAGCAGTTCGTCGGTGTCATAGGGTTTGACGACGTAGTCGTCGGCGCCGGCATCCAGCCCGGCGATGCGGTCGCCGACCGCATCGCGCGCCGTGGCCACCATCACCGGGGTGGTGTTGCGGCGAGCCCGCAAAGCGCGCAGCACTTCCAGGCCGTCACGCTTGGGCAGGCCGAGGTCCAGCAGCACCAGGTCGTACTGTTCGCTGTTCAGGGCCTCGTCGGCCATGCGGCCGTCACGCACCCAGTCGACGGCATAGTGCTCACCGCGCAGCACCTGCAGCACGGTCTCGCCGATCATGGCGTCGTCTTCAACGAGCAGTAATCGCATTGGAAGATGTACGGTTTTGGAGAAATTGCCGGGGAGCCCGCAAGCTGGTGGGCCATTGGGGGCCATTGGCCGGATTATCCGGCCAATGCCTGGCCAAGGCTTATGTCAGCCTTAAACGAAAAGGCAAAGCCGCCATACCGCGGCGAGGAGCGCAAGTGCCCCCCGGGGTCATGCCATACTCCGGCAGCCGTGACTGCCCTGGCAGGCGCCTTGTTCAACATGACGTTTACACCATGCCCTTTGTCAGCCTGATGTGTCCCCAATGCGCCGCGCCGCTGCCGCGTGCGGCTTATTGGCGCACGGTCACCTGCAGCTACTGCGGGGCCACCGTCAGCCGCGGCGCAGAAACCATCCGTGCCGCCTCGTTTCACGAAGCCTGGCTGCGGGTGCACCAGGCGGTCGATCTCCCGGCGCGCATGGTGTCCGTCGGCGAACGGCAATATGGGCTGCTGGCCGGCCTGGGCGGCGGCGAGTCGTCGCAGGTCTTTCTCGCGCAGCGCGTGCATCCTTTCGGCGAGCGCGTGACGCTCAAGCTGGCGCGCACCGACGGCGCAACCGCCGTGCTGCAGCAAGAGGCGGAGACCGTCAGGCAATTGCAGGGGCTTAAAACAGCAGGCTCGGCTTACTTCAGCCAGCGCCTGCCGCAGCTCGTTGCTTCAGGCACCGCGCGGGACGGCACGTCGCCCGAGCGGCATGCGCTGGCGCTCAGGCATCCCACGGGATTCTGGGGCAGCCTTGCCGACGTCATGCGTGGGCATCCAACGGGCGTGGACGCCCGCCATGCCGTCTGGATGTGGCGGCGTGTGCTGGAGGTACTGGCCTATCTTCATGACAACAGCTGGCAGCATGGCGACCTGTGCCCGGAGCATTTGCTCGTGCACCCGCGCAACCATGGCGTCCAGATGATTGGCTGGGCGCGGGCGCGGCATGGCGGGCATGGGGCGGTGCAGGACCTGATGCAGCTGGCGTGGAGCATACGCATGCTGTTGAGCGGCCAGGCCGGCAGCGGCGAGCATCCGCCGTCTCTGCCCGCAACCACCCCTGCGCCGCTGGCCGCGCTATTGCTGGCTGGCAGCGAAGATGCCCGTTGGTGCGCACAGCATGGCGCGCGCGGGTTGCTGGCGCAACTGGGCCAGGCGGCCGAGCAGTCTTTTGGCGTGTCGCGTTTTGTCGTTTTTCACCCGACTGCAGCGTCCGCCCTGCACTGAATCAGAATTACTGAATTACCAAAAGAGGAGCCGACTTCATGGGACACGGAAATTATTCATACGCTGCACATGCGGCCATGGTGGCCAACCGATCTGCCAGCCCACACACCGAGGTCTTTACCCAACGGGCCTGCCACGCGCTGATGGACCCGCGCGGGCTCAAGGTCCGGGAGTCGCGCGACAGTGCCGACCACCCGGCGTCGCTGGCCGTCGTGTTCGCACTGGACGTTACCGGCTCGATGGGAGACATCCCCCGCATCCTGGCGCAGCAGGAGCTGCCGACGTTCATGAAGCTGCTGGGCGATTGCAACATCCCCGATCCGCAGCTGATGTTCATGGCCATCGGTGACGCCACATCTGACCGGGCGCCGCTGCAGGTGGGTCAGTTTGAATCCACCGCCGAGTTGATGGACCAATGGCTGACCTGGAGCTATCTGGAGGGAGGCGGTGGCGGCTCGGGCAGTGAAAGCTACGAGCTGGCTTTCTACACCGTTGCCCAGCACACCGACCTGGACTGCTGGGCCAAGCGAAAAAAGCGCGGCTACCTGTTCATGACCGGTGACGAGCTTCCCTATCCGGCCGTGTCACGGCACCAGGTGGAGGCCCTTTTCTCTGAAAAACTGGATGAAGACATCCCGATCGAGGAAGTCATTGCGGCAGCCGCCGAAAACTACCACCTTTTTTTCCTGATCCCCGACCTGGAGCGCCGGCGCAACTGCGAAAAGCGCTGGCGCGAGTTGCTCGGAGAAAACGTCATCTGTATGGAGTCTCCCGAAGACGCATGCGCAGTCGCGGCGGCCATCGTCGGGCTGACGGAGCGTGCCTTGCCGGATTTGGGCGCCGTGGCGCGCGTCCTCAAGGCCAGCGGCGCCACGCCCGAGCGCACGGGCTCGGTCTTGCGTTGCCTGGATGCCTATGCTGCTCACCTGGATCCGTCCTGCATTCGTCACCTGCATGCGCAGGCGACCGGCGCGGCGCCGGTCAGGTCGGGCTGGTGGCGGCGCCTTTTCGGTTGAGCGGGCGGGTGTGCTGAACGGCCGTGGCGCGGCCCCGTCCCGGCTGGTGTCGCTGCTTGGCCTTGGCTTTGGCGACTGCGGCAAGGGGCTGTTCACCGATTTCCTGTGCCGCCAATGGCAGGCCGGGGCGGTAGTGCGTTTTAACGGCGGCGCGCAGGCGGGCCACAACGTGGTCCTGCCCGACGGCCGGCACCATACCTTTTCCCAGTTTTGCGCGGGCACCCTGGTGCCGGGCGTGTTGAGCGTCCTGGCCAGCCCGGTCGTGGTGCACCCGACGGCCTTGCTGGTCGAGCATGCCGCGTTGCAGGCACTCGGAATTCCGGACGCGCTCGCGCGTTTGCGCATCGACGCGCGCTGTCGCATCAACACACCGTTTCACCAGGCGGCCGGCCGGCTGCGCGAATTACGGCGCGGCGCGGCCAGCCACGGAACCTGCGGGGTGGGCGTGGGGGAAACCGTGCGCCACGCGCTGGCGCATCCGGGCGAAGTGCTGTGCTATGGCGACTTGCTGGCGCCAGCCCGCGCGCACGACAAGCTCGAAGCCATCCGGCGGCGCCTGCTGGCCGGGTTTGACGCGTCGGCCGGCTCGGCTACGCAGCCAGCCGCGTGGCAGCAAGAGCAAGGTCTGCTGAGAGATGCCAGTGTGTCCGCCCGATGGCTCGCCTCCGTGGCAGAACTGGCCCGGCAATGCAAACCCACGCAGAGCCCGGAGATCGCCCGGGAACTCCAGGGATGCGGCACCGTGCTCTTTGAAGGCGCACAAGGTGTTCTGCTGGATGAATGGCATGGCTTTCATCCGCATACGACCTGGAGCAGCATCCATCCCGCCTCGGTAGAGTCGGTGGTCGCCGATTTGGGGCTGACCGGCCCCATCATGCACCTGGGCATCTTGCGAAGCTATCTCACAAGGCACGGCAACGGACCCCTGCCCACGTTTGATGCTGCGCTCGATGTGCTGGTGGAGCCCCACAACACGGGTGACGGCTGGCAAGGGCGTTTTCGCAGGGGGCACGCCGATGCGGTGCTGCTGCGTTATGCGCTGGAGATCACTGGAAAGCTCGATGGCCTGCTATTGAGTCACCTGGACGTATTTGACGCCGGCTTGCCTGGCGGGGGCGTGAACCTGTGCACCGCGTACGAAGCGGCGCCCGAGGCTGGCGACGCCCTGTTATGCCAAAGAATCGCTCATGGGGAAGGCCGTGAACGTGGCAGCGGGCTGGTTGAGCGTCTGCTGCCCGGCAACGGGCATGACCTGCAGCACCAGTCGAGGCTGACAGCTTTGCTGGCGAGAGCGCAGCCGGTGTATGAAGGCCAGCCGCTGCGCTCGGCGTCGGCATTGGTGGCGCGTTTTCAGGCGCTCGCTGCCTGCCCGGTTCTGTACGGCGGCTTTGGGCCGAGCTTCAGCGCGGTTCGCGCCATGACCGGCACCTAGCGCGTCCAGGGGTCAGGAGAGCGAGGCCAGCCGCGCCCGGTGCCGCGTGATCTGGGCCTTGACTTGTGCCGGCGCAGTGCCACCCAGGATGTTGCGGGCGTTCAACGAGCCGCGCAGGCTCAAGCAGTCGTAGACGTCTTTTTCGATGTTGGGGTTGAATTCCTGCAGCACAGCCAGCGGCAACTCGGACAGGTCCACCGCATGGGTGGTGGCGGCTTTGACGGCGTGGGCCACGGTTTCGTGGGCATCGCGGAAGGGCAGGCCTTTTTTCACCAGATAGTCGGCCAGGTCGGTGGCGGTGGCGTAGCCGCGCAGCGCGGCCTTTTCCATGGCTTCGGGCTTGACGGTGATGCCGGCCACCATCTCGGCAAAGATGCGCAGCGTGTCCTTGAGCGTGTCGACGGTGTCGAACAGCGGCTCCTTGTCTTCCTGGTTGTCCTTGTTGTAGGCCAGGGGCTGGCCCTTCATCAGGGTGATCAGGCCCATCAGGTGGCCGACCACGCGGCCGGTCTTGCCGCGCGCCAGTTCGGGCACGTCGGGGTTTTTCTTCTGCGGCATGATGGACGAGCCGGTGGTGAAGCGGTCGGGAATGTGGATGAAGCCGAAGTTCTGGCTCATCCACAAGATCAGCTCTTCGCTCATGCGGCTGATGTGCACCATGGCGAGCGACGCGGCCGCCGTGAACTCAATTGCGAAGTCACGGTCGCTCACGGCGTCCAGGCTGTTCTGGCATACCTGCGGTTGGCCGCTTTCGTCGACCATGCCCAGCGTTTTGGCCACGCGTTCGCGGTCCAGCGGGTAACTGGTGCCGGCCAGCGCTGCAGCACCCAGCGGCAGGCGGTTCACGCGCTTCCTGATCTCCAGCATGCGCTCGGCGTCGCGGCTGAACATTTCCACATAGGCCAGCATATGGTGGCCAAAACTCACCGGCTGGGCCACCTGCAGGTGGGTGAAGCCGGGCAGGATGACTTCGACATTTTTCTCGGCGATGTCAACCAGCGCTTTTTGCAGGTCGGTCAGCAGCCCGCCGATCAGGTCGATCTCACTGCGCAGCCAGAGGCGCACATCGGTGGCGACCTGGTCGTTGCGGCTGCGGCCGGTGTGCAGGCGCTTGCCGGCGTCGCCCACAAGCTGGGTCAGGCGCGCTTCGATGTTGAAGTGCACGTCTTCGAGATCCAGCTTCCACTCAAAAGCGCCGGAGTCGATTTCGGACGTGATTTGCGTCATGCCTTTCTGGATGTCGGCGTAGTCGGCGGCGGGAATGATCTTTTGCGCTGCCAGCATTTCGGCGTGAGCGAGTGAACCGGCAATGTCGGCTTGCCACAGGCGCTTGTCAAAAAACACGCTGGACGTGTAACGCTTCACCAGGTCGCTCATGGGTTCGGAAAAAAGGGCGGACCAGGCTTGGGACTTTTTGTCGAATTGATTCACGTCGGGCTTTCTTTGAGGCAGTCACTGGCCGGTCTGTGGGGTAAAGCACGCCATTTCGGGCAGTTGCGCAGCCGGCCGGGCCTAAATAGTGTTTAACCCATGGCCGAATCGCCTTGGGCAGTGCAATACTCTTCCCAATGATTTTATCTGGGTGCCGGGCCCCGTGGGAAACCCCTGCCGTGCGCTGCCCCAGCCGATCCGTTTTTCCACGATACCGAAGTGCCGCCGACGTCCATGAAGCCTGTGCCCGATCAGAAGAATTTCAGCGAATCCACGTTGCTGGGCAGCTTTATTCCGGGCGATGAGGAAGCGGCGCCGCGCACTTCCAACCGCACCAGCATGTTTGATGCTTGCCACGTGGGTGTGGTTTTGCGTGCCGTGCTCTTTGTAGAGGCGGTGACCGGCGTGTGTGTGATGTTCGCTGCGCGCGAACCCCTGGACTGGCTGCTGAGCTTTTCGCTGCTCACCGGCGGTGTGCTGCCCGCCACCCTGGCCTGGCTGATTGCGGTGTGTGCGCTGAAGGGGCAGTTGAACCGGCTGGAGCCTTCGCACCAGTGGGCGGCGGGTATTGCACTGGGTGTTGTGTCGGGGCTGTACGGCTGTGGCTTGCTGGCCCTGCTGGGCCTGCTCCAGCCGGTGCCCTGGTGGGCCAGTGCGGCGGCGGGTGCCTTGCTGTCCGCCATGATGCTGGCGGGGCTGTTCTGGCGGGCCAAGGCGCGTACGCCGGCAGCCACGGCGGCACGCCTTGCCGAACTGCAATCGCGCATTCGCCCCCATTTCCTTTTCAATACCCTGAACAGCGCCATTGCGCTGGTGCGTGCCGAGCCCGCCAAGGCCGAGGCGGTGCTGGAAGACCTGAGTGAGCTTTTTCGCCATGCACTGGCCGATCCGGCCGAATCCGTGACGCTCGGCCAGGAGATCGCGCTGGCGCAGCGTTACCTCGCCATTGAGCAGATCCGCTTTGGTGAGCGGCTGCAGGTGCAGTGGAGCCTGGACACCGAAGCGGACCAGGCCAAGCTGCCGCCGCTGCTGTTGCAGCCGCTGGTAGAAAACGCCGTCAGGCATGGCGTGGAACCCAGCGCCAGCGGCGCGCAGCTGAAAATATCCACCCTCCGGCGAGGCAGCACGGTGGTGATCAAGGTGACCAATTCAACCCCCGCAGGCGCCGGTGAGCGCGGCCACGGGTTGGCGCTGGCCAATGTGCGCGAACGCCTTGCGCTGCTGCATGATGTCGAGGCGAAATTCAAGACCGTGTTCAAGGACGGCATATTTCAGGTTCGACTGGAGATTCCCGCATGACGCTCAAGGTATTGGTAGTTGACGATGAAGCCCTGGCGCGTTCGCGCCTGCGCACCCTGCTGGGCGATTGCACCGCCCCGGCCGCAGTGGCAGCAGCTGAAGCCGCCGATGCTGTTCAGGCCATGAAGGCCTTGCAGCGTGAGTCATTCGATGCGGTGCTGCTTGACATCCGCATGCCCGGCGTTGACGGTATCGCGCTGGCACGCAGCATTGCTTCACTTGCACAGCCACCCGCCCTGGTGTTTGTCACGGCCCATTCCGAACATGCCGTACAGGCCTTTGAACTGGAGGCCGTCGACTACCTCACGAAGCCGGTGCGCCTGGAACGCCTGCAGCAAGCGTTGCAGAAGGTAGAGCGTTTGGGCCAGGCTGCCCGAACGTCCACGGCGGATGTGGCGGAAGAAACGCTCATCATCCAGGACCGCGGCCGCACCGAGCGTGTGCCACTGGCCGAGGTGCTGTATTTCAAAGCCGAACTCAAATACATCACTGTGCGTACCGCGACCCGCAGCTACATACTCGATGGTTCCCTGAGCGAGCTGGAAGAGCGCCACGCGACCCGTTTCATGCGCATTCACCGCAACGCACTGATTGCGCGCCGGGCCGTGCGCGCGCTGGAAAAACATTTTGATCCAGAAGAGGGCGAGGGCTGGGCGGTACGGCTCAATGGTATTGATGAACTGCTGGCGGTGTCCAGGCGCCAGCTCAGCGCCGTTCGGGAAGCAATCGCGGCCTGATTACATTTCTCTTGCTGCTTCTTCCAATCCAACATCCTGTCTATGCATACACGTGCCGATTTCATCCAGCGGCACGTCAGCCGCTTCAGCAATGAGCCTGCCGTAGAGCGCCAGCTCGTACGCGACTTCTTCGGTGGCATGACTGGCTTTTATGTTGATATAGGGGCTAACGATCCGGTGCTGGATTCGCAATCGCAGCATCTGGAACAGATGGGTTGGACGGGCCTCCTCGTGGAACCTGACCCGGACTGTTGTGAGCTGCTGCGCAGGAGTCGAACCGGCGTGGTCATTGAAATGGCTTGTTCCAGCGCTGAAAACGCAGGAAGGTACCTGGATTTGAATCGGGCCGGACCCCATTCAACGCTCGAAGCGAGGCCTATTGCCATGGGCGCCGTGGTCCGTTCAACGGTACAGGTACGGTGCGAGACGCTGGATGCCATCCTGGAAGGAAATGCTGTGCCAGAGGGGTTTGATTTCCTGTCGATCGACATCGAGGGGCACGAACTGGTTGCGTTGTCCGGTTTCAACTTTGCACGCTGGCAGCCCCGCCTGGTGCTGATTGAGGATCACGTGACCCATCATAAAAAACACGACCTGATGCGCGGTAACGGCTACCAGCTGATCCTTCGAACCGGCTTGAACAGCTGGTACGTTCCGGCGAAAGCGTCCTACACATTTTCCTGGCCGGCTCGGTTTGAATACCTGCGTAAGTACTACCTGGGGCTTCCATTGCGCAAATTTCGTTACGCACGCCCCGGCACAAAAACGGATACGGGAGACATATGACCGAAGAACCCGCAGAGCGTGTCGTACGCGCGGCGCCTCCAGTGGTGCCGGGCGATCCTGAACAGCTGCATGTTCGGGTTCCGGTCGATATCCGCAGCATGTCGCTCGTGGTACTGGCGGGTCTCGCCTGCCTGTTTGTACTGCACTGGGCCAAGGCCGTCTTTATTCCGGTGATGCTGGGTGTGCTGTTCAGCTATGCTTTTTCACCGGTGGTCAACTGGTTTGAAACGAAACGCGTTCCACGCTGGCTGAGCGCTGCCGTGGTGTTGCTGACGATTGTGGGCAGCATCGGCACCACGGCGTATTCGCTCAGCGACGAAGCGGCGCAGCTGCTGGAAGCGCTGCCGGCTGCGGCACAGAAATTCCGCCAGGCCGTGAAGGTGCGCACCAACCAGTCTGACAGCGCCCTGGAAACCGTACAGAAAGCCGCCGCACAGCTTGAACAGGCCGCGCAGGAAAGCGCCGCGACCAGCAGTACGCGTGGGGCGATGCGTGTCGTGGTTGAGCCTGCCCGTTTCAACATCAAGAATTATCTCTGGTCAGGCACCATCGGGCTGATTGCACTGATCGGCCAGGCGACCGTGGTGGTTTTTTTCACCTACTTCCTGATGCTTTCGGGCGACAGCTTCCGGCGCAAGCTGATCAAGCTTGCGGGCTCCAGCATCAGCAGCAAAAAAATCACGCTGCAGGCTCTCAATGAGATCACCGACCAGATCCAGCGCTACCTGCAGGTGCAGCTCCTGACCAGTGCGCTGGTCGGGGTGCTGACCTGGCTGGCGCTCTGGGCGCTGCGGCTGGAAAACCCCGCTGTGTGGGGCGTTGCCGCTGCCGTGCTGAACCTGATTCCTTACGTAGGCTCTCTGGTCACGGCGGCGACGTCGGCCCTGGTGGCCTTTATGCAGTTTGGCTCGCTCAACATGGCGCTGGCCGTGGGGGGGGCCTCGTTGGCCATTCATACCGTGGTGGGCAACCTGTTGACGCCGTGGCTTACCAGTCGCGCCAGCCGCATGAGTCCAGTGGCGGTGTTCGTCGGCTTGCTGGCCTGGGGCTGGCTCTGGGGGGTGTGGGGCCTGTTGCTCGGCATTCCCATTCTGATGATTGTCAAGTCGATTTGCGACCGCATCGATGACCTGAAGCCGATTGGTGAGTTTCTCGGCAGTTGATGTGGCCCCCACGGTCGCTCACTTCGTGTAGCTCCCTGCCCCCCGAGGGGGCCGCCCGCCTGTGGCCCGGCAAAGCCGGTTCCACGGCTCATGCTGGTATGAGAGACTGGCCGTACGATCCTGATTTAGTTAATGAAATGAAAGAGGTAACGCGATGATGGAACTGTTGACGGATCCGCAAATGTGGATTGCTTTTGCCACGCTCACTGCGCTGGAGCTGGTGCTGGGCATTGACAACATTATTTTCATCTCCATCCTGGTCGACAAGCTGCCCAAGGACAAACAGGAGCTGGCAAGGCGCCTGGGCCTTTTTATGGCGATGTTCATGCGCATTGGCTTGCTGTTTGTGCTGTCGTGGATCATCGGGCTGGTGGACCCGCTCTTCACCATCCTGAAAGAGGAAATTTCGGGGCGCGACCTGATCCTGATTGCCGGGGGCCTGTTCCTGATCTGGAAGAGCACCGGTGAAATCCACCAGTCGATGGAGGGCGAAGAAGGTCATGCCTCCAGCGGGGTCAAGGCCACGTTTGCGGCTGTGATCGTGCAGATCATGATTGTGGACATGGTGTTCTCGCTGGATTCCATCATCACCGCCGTCGGCATGGTGGACAGTCTGCCGGTCATGATTGCCGCGGTCATCGCATCGGTGGGCTTGATGATGCTGTTCGCTCCGGCCATCGGCCGCTTTGTGTCCGACCATCCCACCATCAAGATGCTGGCGCTGTCTTTCCTTGTCGTCGTGGGTGTGGTGCTGATCGCTGAGGGCCTCGACCACCATGTGCCCAAGGGCTATGTGTACTTTGCCATGGCGTTTTCTGTGGCGGTGGAAATGCTCAACATCCGCATGCGCAAGAAAAAGAGCAAGCCGGTACACCTGAGAAATGCCTATGCCAATGGGGATAAGGGCGACAAGGCTGATGGCGCTGACGGCCGTAAGACCTGACGCTGAGCTGTGCCCGTGACGCGCCTGCGCTGCGCCGCGTGCCTTCGCCCGCAGGGTGGCTGCATCTGCAGGTGGGTTACCCCCACAGCGCATGAAACCGGGGTGCTGATCCTTCAGCATCCGCTGGAGGTTGACCACGCCAAAAACAGCGCTCGCCTGCTGCACCTGAGTCTGCCGTGCAGCCGGATGCTGACGGGCGAGTGTTTTGATGAAGCTGGTTTGCGTGATGCGCTGCAAGGACCGGAGTATGTGGTGCTGCTGTATCCGCAGACGCCGGATGATGCAGCGCCCGTCCTGGATCCCATACAACTCAACGACGCGGCACGTGTGCTGCTTGTCGTACTGGACGGCACCTGGCGCAAGAGCCGAAGGATGCTGCACCGGAGCCCGTTGCTGCAGCAATTGCCGCGCCTGTCGCTGGAAGATGTACCGGCTTCCGGCTACCGGATCCGCAAGGCCCACAAGCCGGGGCAACTCTCAACGCTGGAGGCTACCTGCGCAGCGCTGGCGCAACTGGAAGGCCATGCTGAAAAATACCACCCGCTGCTCAAGGCGTTTGACGGTTTTGTGGCGCAGCAGTTGGCGTTTGTTCCGAAGTAGTTCGACTTGATCCCGGTATTTTGGTCAGTCGCCCAGGTCAATCAGACCGGCCAGCGGCACTCCGCTGGGGGCCTCATAGTCCGCAATCACGGCCGCGCGCCCTGTATGCGCTGAAATGTCTTGAAGCCGTCCTTTGACGAAGGCAATCGAGGGTGCATCCAGCGCGGCAAAGGGCTCATCCAGCAACAACACCGCCGCACCCGACACAAACGCCGCTGTCAGCCAGACCTTGCGCTTCGACCCGGTGGACAGCATGAAAAGCTGCTTGCCCATGTGCGGCTCAAGCCCGAGGCCGTCGACCAGCGGCGCTACCAGAGCCGCATCAAAACCCGGGTACCGGCTGCGAACATCTTCGAAATACTGCGCCGGCGTGAGTTGATCAAACGTGTCGGCGCGCGGCTCCATCCAGAAGAGCTGCCGGCGGTAAGCGTCGGGCTTGTCTTTGAGCGAGATGCCATTGAGCGTCAACTTTCCCTCATCGGCAGGCAAGGCCCCCGCCAGTAATCGAAGCAGGGTGCTCTTGCCGCGCCCGTCGCCGCCTTGCACCAGCGTGACGCCTGGCGGGATTTCGCCGGACCAGTTGGCAAGGATTTCAACCTGTGGGTTGGGGTAGCGAAACCACAGGTTTTCGATGGTGAGCATGGCTGGCGGGGTCAAGGTTTTACATCCAGGGGATAAGGCAACGCAGAGACGGGAAGTTCTGCACTACAAGGGCGTACAGGCCAACGCTGGCCAGGCATACCAGACCCGTCATGGACCAGATGCGGGCCTTGCGCCCCAACGTTTGCGCGCGAGGGTCTTCAATTTTTTTGTATTCACCGTGAAGAATGAGAAACCATTGCACGCCCGCCTGGCTGTGTTCCCCGTTTTCCGGCATGAGCCATTTGCTTCGCAGGGCCAGCTCTTTCCATCGTGTGGGGTGGTGTTCCTCGATGTAGTCCTCAAATCGGCATTGATCGCCATAGCCGAAGACGCCACACGCGAACATGCCGACAAAGAGCCATATGACAATGGTTTCAACGGGAGAGCACATGGGGTAAGGATCTGATTCTGAGGCTATCGAGGCACATTTAAATGATCAGGCTAGTGGCAATGTTAATCTGCGTTTTTTTGAGACATCTCTTAGCCCAATTTGCAGGACATCACCATGTCAGATCGCACAGTTCCAAGCTTGTACGAATGGGTAGGCGGCCTCGACGCCTTGACCCGATTGACCACGCGTTTCTATGAGCATGTGAAGAAGGACGTCTTGCTGGGGCCTGTGTTCGCGCACATGGACGACAGCCACCCGGCCCATGTCGCCGCATTTCTGGGCGAAGTCCTGGGTGGACCCGCGACCTATTCGGAGCAGCATGGCGGCCATCCGCACATGATCCGGCAGCACCTGAACCGGCATCTGCTGCAGGAGCAGCGGCGCCGCTGGGTGGCCTTGCTGCTTGAAACGGCGGATGAACTGGGCATGCCCGACGACCCGGAATTCAGGTCGGCGCTGGTGGGATACCTTGAGTGGGGTTCGCGACTGGCCGTGATCAATTCGCAGCCGGGTGCCACGGTGGACGCTGATGCGCCCATGCCGCGATGGGGCTGGGGTGAGGTCAAGGGGCCTTACATTGGCTAGCTGCTTTATTTGACGAGGAGATTGCAGAGATGAGCTTCGGAAAAACCACCCCCATCCTTCGCATCTTCGATGAAGCCAAGGCCCGGGAGTTTTACATCGATTTCCTCGGTTTCAAGGTCGATTGGGAGCATCGCTTTGAGCCCGGCATGCCGCTCTATCTGCAAATATCCAAAGGCGGCTGCGTGCTGCATTTGTCGGAGCACCACGGCGACTGCAGCCCGGGCGCCGCGATGCGGATTGAAACGGACGAGCTTGACGCGTTTCACCAGCAGCTTTTGGCGAAGAACTACAAACACGCCCGTCCCGGAATTGAAGACACAGCGTGGGAGAGCCGGGACATGTCGATCAGGGACCCTTTTGGCAACCGGCTGACATTTACCAATGCCATCAGCACCTGACCGCACTTTACAAACCGGATGAATCTCACGCCGGCGCGCTCTAAAACCCCAAATCTTGACTGCCGTCAAGAACGCCGTGTCAGGTGGAGCCCCGCTCTTGATTTTCGTCAAGAATACTTCGTTGCTACAGGTTCACCATGAGTGCTGCTGAAGGAGACACCCATGACCTCGACCCACTCGCCCCCTCTTCCAGGCCTCGCCTCACGCTGCTACCGGCTGACGCCGGGAGGCCGCGCCTGCGTGAACACGGTCAATACCAAAGCGCAGGCCACAGGCTCGTTGTCACGCTACCTGCACGATGTACTGGAGATGTGCGGCGCGGGCGTGTGGTTTGAGCAGTTGCAGCAGTTCATGCCGCCCCGATCGCTTGACGAATCCTTGCGCTCATTGCTGGCGCTGGGCCTGATTGAAACCGTGGATGCGGGCGAAGTGCCCGTGTACCTGCTCCCTGCGAGGCATCGCACGCCGTCGATGTTCGGCGACCTGACGAACGCCTGAGGCGCCTGGAGTCAAAGAAGGGGCGTTTATAAGCAAAAAAGGCTTCCAGCCCTTACCTGAAAAGCGCAGGTAGCTATTAAATCAATAGCGACCCGAAATTCAGCTTGCTTCAGCCTGCACCAGCAACGCCGCTTGCGCCGGCAGCTCGGCCAGCATCACCACTTGTCCCGGCGTGATTACCAGGTCGGGCTTGAAGCGGTCTTCTGCGGCAAGCCCTGCGCGTTGCCACCGAAGCTTCACCACGCGCTCCTGCAGGCGCAGCGTGATCTCAAACGAGGGCCAGTGCCCCGGTACACGGGGCGACAGCGACAGCGCACCTTGCTGCACCTTGAGGCCCAGAATGTTTTCCAGCGCCGCGCGGTGCAGCCACGCAGCCGAGCCGGTGTACCAGCTCCAGCCGCCGCGGCCTACATAGGGCGCCGCGCCATAGATGTCACCCGCCATCACGTAGGGCTCCAGCTCATAGGCGGGGCCGCGAACGGGGTGCTCGCTGCGGTGGGCCGGGCTCAGTGCCTTGAAGCTTTCCCAGGCGGCTTCGGTATCGCCGGTGATGGCTTGCGCCATCATGGCCCAGACGGCAGCATGCGAGTACTGGCCACCGTTTTCACGCACCCCCGGCGGGTAGGCCTGGATGTAGCCCGGGTTGTTGTCCGACTTTTCCAGCGGTGGCGCCAGCAGGCGCAGCAGGCCCGCTTCGTTGTCCACCAGCTGTTCATTCATGGCCTGCATGGCCGGGCCGATGAAGGCCTCGGTGGAAGCGCCGGAAAGCACCGACCAGGCTTGGGCAATCAGGTCGATGCGGCATTCGTCATTGGTGGAGGAGCCGAGCGGTGCGCCGTTGTCGAAGAACGCCCGGCGGAACCAGGCACCGTCCCAGCCCGCGTCGTGCAGGGCGGCAACCCAGCCGGAACGGGCCTGGCGCCAGCGCTGCGCACGGCCGTCGTCGCCGCGCGATGCGGCCAGGGGCAGAAAGTCATTGACCACGCGGCATAAAAACCAGCCCAGCCAGACAGACTCGCCGTGGCCTTCGTGGCCCACGCGGTTCATGCCGTCGTTCCAGTCACCCGTACCCATGAGCGGAAGGCCGTGTGCCCCGATGGCCAGGCTGCGGTCCAGGGTACGGGCGCAGTGTTCGAACACCGTGGCGGTTTGCCCGCTGGTTTGCGGCGCGTAATACGCGTCTTCCGCACCTTCGGGAATCGACGGCCCGTCGATGAAGGCAACCTCTTCATCCAGGATGCTGGTGTCGCCTGTGACCTGGACATACCAGGCGCAGGCATAGGGCAGCCACAGCAAATCGTCCGAAAAATGGGTGCGCACGCCCTCACCGCCGGGCGCGTGCCACCAGTGCTGGACATCCCCCTCGGGGAATTGGCGCGAGGCGTTCAGCATGATTTGCGTACGCAGGCGGCCCGGTTCAATGACGGCGAAGGCCATGGCGTCCTGCAACTGGTCCCGAAAGCCGAATGCGCCGCCGGCCTGGTAGAAACCGGCCTTGGACCACAGGCGCGATGCCAGGGTCTGGTAGAGCAGCCAGCGGTTGACCAGGGCGTCAAACAGCGGATCGGGCGTGTGCACCTGCACTTTGCCCAGTAACCCGGACCAATAAGCCTTGACCTGTTCAAGCGCCTGCGCCGCATCTTTGCCTTGCCAGCTGCGGGCCAGTTGCAGGGCTTGCGTGGCGTCGGCGGCATGGCCGAGCAGGAAGGTGAATGCAAGAGTCTGGCCGGGAAGCAGGGAGAACTCGCCTGCCAGCGCGGCGCAGGGGTCCGCGCCGCCGGCGGCATTCTGGCCCAGGGCGGAAGGAAGCACCAGCCGGCCCGTTGCGTCGAAAAATTCGCTTCGGTCGCAGGTCCACTCGGGTGTGCCGGGCAAACCGGTCAGCGACAGGAACGCCGTGCTGCCGCCGAAGCCCGCCCGGCTTTCACGCTGCTGCGCAAACACGGCTGTCAGCAGGCTGTCTTTGTCTTTCCACGCATGTATGGTGCGGCGTTCGTGGCGTGCAGCACCCATCTGCCATTCGACCATGGCCAGGGCGCGCAGCTTGCGCGTGGCGCTGCCCTGGTTATGAAGCGTGACCTGCACCAGTTTGACCGGATCAGTTTGAGCAACAAAAAAAGTGGTTTCCGCATGAAGCGCACCGTGCTGGCATTCGAATACGGTGTAGCCCTGGCCGTGACGCACACGGCAGGCAGGCGCCGGGCCGTGTTGTGCCGACGGGCTTAATGCCAGCACTTGCTGCGTGTCCACGTCCTGCAGCAGATAGTGCTCGAAGGTGGGATCCGCCACCGGATCGTTGGACCAGGGCGTGACCTGGTGCAGCCGGCTGTTTACCGCCCATGTGTAGCCGGCACCGGTCTCAGACACCTGAAAGCCGAAAGAGGGATTCGCGATCACG
Source organism: Polaromonas sp. P5_D5 (assembly GCF_054049435.1). Classification (NCBI taxonomy): domain Bacteria; kingdom Pseudomonadati; phylum Pseudomonadota; class Betaproteobacteria; order Burkholderiales; family Comamonadaceae; genus Polaromonas; species Polaromonas sp. P5_D5. The sequence continues at coordinate 964,288 of NZ_JBFUMJ010000001.1, read as the reverse complement.
TTGATCCATGGTCGGGGCGGGCGGTGCAGGCTGTCAACGTCAAACCGGAACTCGCCGGTGTCGGCATCGAACTGTCCCTGGGGCATCTGCAGTGCACCAGCTTGTCCGGTGGCACCGGCAGAACCGGAGGAGGGCGCCGGCAGCGGACGCGTGGCGGAGCCCGCACGGCGCTGGGCGTTGGCCGTGCTGCGTAGCGCTGCGGCCTGTTGTTCAAGCGGCCTGCCGTCTGCCACCAGAATGACGCGTGCCAACCCCGTCAGCGCGGCTTTTTCCGAGGGCACGATTTCCTGGTCGCGCAGCAGGTAAAAGCCACCGGCGTCGCTGCGCGGAAAGCTGTTTTCCGTTTGTTGCAGTGTGCGGTCGCGCAGCGCCAGGATGTCGCGTTGCAAGGGCATCAGGTAGGAGTTGACTTCGCTGTTGAGGATGACCACGTCGGTACCCAGCCCGCAGAAACTCCACCAGGGTTGGGCCCGCAGCAATGAATGCACCAGTGCCATCCCGTTGCTGGAGTGGATGAGCACCAGTACGATGGGTTTGTCTCCCGAGATGCCGAAACGCCAGAGCTGGCGCTGGTCCAGCAGGCCGCGTTCCGCCATTGGCCGCGCGCAGCTGTACATCAGCGCCGTGTTCAGGTCCTGCAGCGCTGCATTTTCCTCAGGGTCGACCCCCAGGTCGCGCAGCCGCACCTGGGCCAGCGTGGCGGCCATGCGGGTAGCGCGCTCCACGTGCATGGGCTGCAGGTATTTGTCGATGCGTGCTGCGAGTTCGTCGCTGCTGGACGCGGCGGCTGTGGCAAAGCTGAGCCGGGCCACGCCGCCTGCCGGAATCCGGATGCGAAGGCGCAGGCCCGCAACCGGGTCCAGTCCGTTGATGGGTGAGCCGTCCTGGCCGTGCGCCTCGGTCCGCAATGCCGGCTGGCCCGGCTCCCGGTTACGGCCCAGAAAGGCGCGCCTGTCCGAGATGAAATCGATGGCGCGGACGTTGGCCTCTGAATTGGCGAGGAAATGTGCGACCGCCATGACAGGATCGCCCTGCAGCCGGGGTTTGCGCGACAGCAGCAGGGCGCGCCATTCGGGATGCCAGCGTGTCTGGACAAACAGGTTCGAAAATGCCGGATGGGCCTCGTCGGCGCGCGGGTCGGTCAACACCGCTTCAAAACATGAAATCACGTCGAGCGTCATCTCCGTGGCCGACAGGTTGCGCAGCGTCACGTTGCGCATTTCAGTGTCGTCCTCGGGACTGACCAGCACGCTGGTGCTTGCCTCCAGCTGATCGGAGCTCACGTCAAATTGCACGCGGTCCGGCAGGTAGGTGGCCTTGTATTGCCAGCCGGGATGCGGCGCCGGATGTTGCGTCAGGGACCAGGCCTGCTCCTGGCCGGACGGACGCAGGTAGATGAAGGTACCGCAGGCATCGCGCAGCAGGTCGTCGCGCCAGCGGGTGATGTTGTAGGTCTTGCCTGCGGTGCGCCAGCGGCTGACACCGGCCCCATTGGCGCGCAGGGCGACGCTGTAGCGCCCGTTGGACAGCAGCTGTGTAGGTTGCCAGCCGGGCATGGCCGGGTCGATCTCACGTGAATGGTACAGCCGGGCTTCGGCCAGCTCCGCGGGTTCGGGCAATGCGCGCGGGTCTGCGCTTTCGATGATCTGGCGCGGTGTCTTTTCATGCAGCAGCGATTCGAACGCCTGCACCAGCGGGGTCGAAGCGAACCAGCGGCGCGGTGCTTCGTTGCACAGCACATTGCACAGTGCCACCAGCGACATGCCCTGGTGGTGCGCCATGTAGGTGTTGACCAGGCTCATCGCCTGGGCGCCTGGTTGCCTGGCGACGGTGAAATCCAGCGCATCGGCAAAGCCGTATTCGCCGCGCGCACCCCATTGCTCAAGCTGGCGCAGGTTCGCCACCGCTTCTTGCGGCGTGAACTGGGACGCCATGATGCTGGCATAGGGCGCCACAACGCGGTCGGCAGGCGGGGTCCGCCGAAGGGCCAGTCGCGGCACGCCAAACGGCGAATACTGGTAGGCCAGCGTATGGTCTTGCCCAAAGTAGGCCGACTCCGAAACGCCCCATGGCAGGCCCTGTGCCTGGCCCCAGGCCTGCTGCTCCTTGACGGCCGCAAGGCCGGACACATGCAACAGGCCTTCGTCGGGCTCGCTCATGACCAGCGAAGGCATCAGGTATTCAAACATCGAGCCCGACCAGGACTTCAGGCCGGGCGTTACGCCCACCGTCAGGAAGGCGCGGCCCAACGCCAGCCAGTGGCGCCGCGGCACATCACCTTTGGCAATCGCCAGGAAGCTGGTCAGGCGCGCCTCCGAGGCGATCAGGTCGTAATAGCTGGCGTCAAGTGCCTGCTCGTGCACACGCAGCCCGATATGAAACAGGTGGCGCTTGGGGCTGTAAAGGCCGCCGAAATCCATCGCCATACAAAGCTTTTCACAGCGGGCTCCCAATTCCAGGAGTTCGGCGGATTCGCCTGGCGATGTTTCCTGGTGCGCCGCCAGCTGGCGAACACACTGCGCGACGGCCAGCAGGTGGCCCGCCAGGTTACCGCTGTCTACGGTGGAAACATAGGCCGGAGGCAGCACTTGCAGCGACCGGGTTTCATACCAGTTGAGCAGGTGGCCCTGGTGCTTGGGCAGTGCTTCGACCGTCCCCAGCGTGGCGCCCAGCCGCGCGATCAGCTCGGTGGTGGATATCCAGTTGAACTCGCGCGCACAGGCTGCAGCCATCAGGTACAGGCCGATGTTGGTCGGCGAGGTGCGGTGTGCGATCGTCGGTTCCGGTTCCATCTGCAGGTTGTCCGGCGGCAGGTGGTGGTCTTCGGGGCCGACGCAGCGTTCAAAGAAGCGCCAGGTCTGGGCCGCCAGCTTCATGAGGTAGGCGCGGTCTGCGGCGCTGAGTGACAGATATGGCGCGCGAACAGCCGGCTTGCTGCCCCACCAGGCCACTGCGGGCGCCAGCGCCCACAGCAGGAAAAGCACCGGGCCGATCAGGGGATGCGGCCCCCAGCATGCGGCCGTGCCCAGCGCGAGGCATAACGCGGACACCGGGGCATGATTGCGGACAAAAGCGCCCAGCGTGTACTGGGCGGAAGCCTGCGACTGGGCGGCGGTGGTCCACTGCAGCAGATGGCGGCGGCTGATGGCCATGCGCCAGAGGGCCCGTGTGATGGCGTCGAACGACAGGGCAGCCAGGGCGGGCAGCTGGCTCAATTGCCAAAGCGCCTGCGCCATGCTGCGCGCCACATCGCGCATGCCGACGTCAAAGAAGTGCCCCCAGGCGATGCCTCGCCGTGTGGGAACCAGCCCTGCCAGCGCACCCATCAAGGGGCCGGCCAGGAATGCCAGAACAGTGAAAACCAGTGCCGTCGTCACAGGCAGCGCCCCCGTGAATATTGTCCAGGCCACAAGCGCGAAGCAGGCCGGGGCGATCATCGAGCGGCGCAGGTTGTCCGCCATGCGCCACAGGCCCAGGGCATCAATGCCGTAGCGCTTCGCATGCAGCATCAGCGGCAGCAATTGCCAGTCGCCGCGCGTCCAGCGGTGCACGCGTGATGCGGCCACGCCCGCGTGATGTGGGTGGTCTTCCATCAGCACGACGTCGCCTGCGTAGCCGCAGCGGGCGATGCTGCCTTCCAGCAGGTCGTGGCTCAGGATGGCGCCCTCGGGCATGCGGCTGTCCAGCACGGCATGCACGGCCTCGACATGCAGCAGGCCCTTGCCGATGAAGTTGCCCATGCCGAACACGTCCTGGTACAGGTCGGAGGTACCGTTGCTGTAAGGGTCCAGGCCGCGCTGGCCTGCAAACATCGCATGGAAGGGGGAACGCTCGTGGTGGGCCGACAGGGGCATGGCCACGCGGGGCTGCAGGATGCCGTAGCCGGCGGTCACGCGCCGCGTCTCGCGGTCGACGTGCGGCGTGTTCAGCGGGTGCGCAGCGATGGCCACCAGTTCGCGCAGGGAGCCCGCCGGCAGGCTGGTGTCGCTGTCGAGCGTCAGCACGTAGCGTATGCCCGGCGCCAGCCGCATGTTGACGTCCACAGGGACAAACGGCGATGACGAGTGTCCGGCCAGTTGCCGCAACAGCATTTCAAGCTTGCCACGCTTGCGTTCCGCCCCGATCCAGCGGCGCTCTGTCGCGGACCAGCTGCGCGGGCGGTGCAGCAGTAAAAATCTTGCCGGTGAGTCGGAGCTCGCCGGCGGGCAGGCTGCGTTGAGTGCGCGCAGTTTGACGAGGACGTCCTCAAGCAGCTCTGCGTCGCCGGCCAGGCTCTCGGCGTCGGCGTCGGCCCAGTCTGTCAGCAGGGCAAACTGCGCATGGGTTTCGCGGCTGGCCAGCCAGTGCAGCTGCAGGCGGTGCACCAGTTCGCTGTTGGCGCAAGCTGAAGAAAGCATCGAAGGTATCACCACCAGCACGCGGTGTTCAGCCGGGATGCCCGTGCTGAAATCGAGACGGGCCAGGGGCTGTATGCGTGTGGATTCGGCGATCAGCCGGTGGATCAGCGCAGCGACCACTTCCGACGCGGGCCAGGCCATCAGCACCAAGGCTACCCACGCCGTCCAGGGTAGCGTGGCGAGCGGGTGTGCGGCCCAACTGAGCAATGCAGCGGTTCCGGCAATCCATGCGGCCGCGTAGAGCGGCAGGCGCCAGGCGCGTGGTGTTTCGGGGGCCGGCAATGGTTTGTGCGGCGCTGCGGCGGGCTGCAATGCTGCTTCCAGCAGGGGGCGGCCCGGCCCTATCAGGTAGTAGCCGGCGGTGTGTGCCGCCAGGGAGTTGTTGGGCTGGTGCGCTGCGGCCAGCACCGCTTCGGCGACGGCGCGCTCGGATTTACCGGTTTGCTGCGCCAGTCGCTCCATGGCGCGCGTGATCTGTTGGCGCGTCATCTCGCTTTCGCGGGAAAAGCTCGGCAGCCGGCGCAAGACCTGCAGGGAATGGCTGACCGGCTCGATCAGCTCCACCCACTCCACCTGGCCTATGAGCCGCAGGGTGGTGATGATGTTGCTGACGGTCAGGTTGGCGGCGACCTGGGTGGTTTGCCCTTCGCCGATCATGCCCAGGGCATCGCCGCAATGCTTTTCGGTCCAGCGGACGAGGGGTGGCGCCGTAGGCGAGTCCGGCTCTTCACGTTCGGCGGGCATGCGCTGCCAGAGCTGCGTGAGATAGCTGCGTTCAAGGCCATGGGCCTGCATGAGGGCGTACAGCTCGTCGAGCTCCTGCAGGCTCAGTACGCCGGCCTTGTCCCAGGTGGCATGCGCCACTTCGCGGGCCACCTTGTTCCAGGCGATGCGGTCGGCCATGCGGCGCAGGTTTTCCAGCAGGACCACACGCAGCGTGGTCGGCAAGGCCCAGAGTTCGCCGAGATTGAGTTCACTGACCTCCTGGTAGGCATGCAGGAAGGCCGTGAAAAGCTCCGGGTCCAGCACGCTGTCGGTGTGCGCTACATAGGCCCATGCAATACCGTACACCCGGGGAAGGCCCTCCAGCGGCTTGCTCGCCAGTTTGGGCAAATCCGCGTAGTAGCGGTGGGGGACGCCATCCTGGATCTGTTGCAATTGGGCTTCGACAAGGTGGAAGTTGTCGAGCAGCCATTCGGCGGCCGGCGTTACGTAGTGGCCTGTCAGCGAAGTCAGGGCGATGTAGTCGTAAGCAAGGCGGATCGCGGCGATGTTTTCCTGCACGCGCGGGAAAAAAGGCGGACCGTGATCAGGGCTGCCGGCAGGCCTGATGGGTTGGGCTGCGGCCAGGCTGCGGCCGTGTTCTTCAAAGCGCTGCGCACCGAAAAGTTCAGCGCGGATGGGCTGCTCTGCGCCGCCCTGGCGGGAGGCGAGCAGTTGCCGGGCGTAGGCGCTTAGGGTGTCCAGCCGCTCGATGACAGCGGGGGTCACGCGCTCAGGCTACGGCTAACAGGCCAAGAAAAATAGCCAGTATGGCCGCGACTGTGATGATGCGCGGTGAGGCCAGGGAGTGCGCGGACTGAAGCCCGGACTGGAGCGTAAAAAACCGGCTGCGCGAATGCGCGCACTGATCCATGTGTGACGCCAGATCGGCGGCGTCGGTGGAAACAAAATCGTTTTGAATGGCGGACGGTGAGTCGGCCATGATCTCCAGGGTAGTCATGATTTTGCGCTCCGGGGGTAGCTGGTTTGGGCAACGCGTGGCGAAATACCCGCATTGCTCCGTGTCTGACACCATGCTACGCACCGGCCCCTCGCGGGGCCATCAGAAGACGCTGGAGTTTGTCTAGGACAAGGCCTACAGTATGCGCCCCTGGTAATACCCCCACAGCGGGGAATCTCTCACGCGCAGCATGGCTGCCCGTTGTTCACGGCCATTCAACCTGTGTTGCGCAGGCCCGCGGCAATCCCGTTGATGGAAATGTGAATGCCGGTTTGCACCCGCTGGTCGGCCTGGCCGGCGCGGTAGCGCCGCACCAGCTCCACCTGGAGGTGGTGCAGGGGGTCGATGTACGGAAAACGGTGGCGGATGGAGCGCTGCAGGGCGGCGTTGCCCGCCAGCCGCTGCTTTTCCCCGGTGATCAGCGTCAGCGCCTCGGCCGTGCGGTGCCATTCGGACTCAATCGCACTGAAGATTTTTTTGCGCAGGCGCGCATCGCCCACCAGCTCCGAATAACGTGAGGCCAACGCCAGGTCGCTCTTGGCCAGCACCATGTCCATGTTGCTGAGCAGGGTGCGGAAAAACGGCCACTGCTTGTACATTTTTTGCAGCAATGCCAACGCTTCCCTGCGGCTGGCGGGCGTACCGCCCTGCTGGAGGAATTGCTCGATGGCCGAGCCGAAGCCATACCAGCCGGGCAGGGTCAGGCGGCACTGGCCCCAGCTGAAACCCCAGGGAATCGCACGCAGGTCTTCAATTTTCTGCGAAGCTTTGCGTGACGCCGGGCGGGAGCCGATGTTGAGTTCCGCAATCTCGCGGATCGGCGTGGAGCCAAAAAAGTATTCGGTGAACCCCGGGGTTTCATAAACCAGGTTGCGGTAGGCGGCCATGCTGGCCTGTGACAACTCGGCGGCGGCTTGCAAAAAGGCCTTGGTAGCGGGCTTGGTCGGCTGCAGCAGTGTGGCCTCCAGCGTGGCTGCCACCAGTGTTTCCAGGTTGCGCCGGCCGATTTCCGGATTGGCGTATTTGGAGCCGATCACTTCTCCTTGCTCGGTCAAACGGATCTGGCCGCGCACCGTGCCGGGCGGCTGCGCCAGGATGGCCTGGTAGCTCGGACCGCCGCCGCGGCCGACCGTGCCGCCGCGGCCATGGAACATGCGCAACTGGATGTTGTGCGAATTGGCCAGCTCGTCGAACAGCTCGACCAGCGCGATCTCGGCGCGGTACAACTCCCAGTTGCTGGTGAAGATGCCGCCATCCTTGTTGCTGTCCGAGTAGCCGAGCATGATGTCCTGCTCGGCACCGCTGCGCTTGACCAGCTGGGCGATGCCGGGCAGGGCGTAGAACTCGCGCATGATGGGCGCGGCATTGCGCAGGTCTTCGATGGTTTCAAACAGCGGCACGACGATGAGGTCGTTGGTGGCATGGCTGTCGAGCGTGGCGTGCATGAGGCCGACTTCTTTTTGCAGCAGCAGAACCTCGAGCAGATCGCTCACGGTCTCGGTATGGCTGATGATGTAGTGGCGGATCGCTTCCTTGCCGAAGCGGGCGCGCGCGGTGCGGGCCGCCTCAAAAATCGCCAGTTCACCGCGGGCGTGGGCTGAATAAGCGGTGCCGACCACGCGCAGCGGCCGTGCATCGTTGAGCAGGCCCATCAGCAGTGCGCGTTTGGCCGCTTCGTCCAGCTTGCCGTAATTCGCCTCGATGCGTGCAACGGCCAGCAGCTCGGCCACCACTTCTTCGTGCTTGTCGGAACTCTGGCGCAGGTCGACCGTGGCCAGGTGAAAACCAAACACTTCGACCGCGCGGATCAGCGGGTGCAGGCGCTGGGCGATCAGCGCTTCACCGTGATGGGCCTTGAGGGATCCTTCGATGGTGCGCAGGTCGGCCAGGAAGTCTTCCGACTTGAGGTAGGCGTTTTGCGGTGCCACGGCATGGCGCGCGGCATCGCCGCCGGTCAGGTCCTTGAGTGTGGCGGCCAGGCGTGCGTAGACGCCGGTGAGGGCGCGGCGATAGGGCTCGTCCTTGCGGTGTTCGCTGGTATCGGGCGAGCTTTCGGCGAGCAGCCGCATCGCGGGGCTGAATTCGACCAGCATGGCTGACAGCGAGAGCTCGCCGCCCAGGAAATGCACCTCGGTCAGGTAGTGGCGCAGCGCCACTTCTGCCTGCCGGCCCAACGCGTAATTGAGGGTGTCGGCGCTGACGTTGGGATTGCCGTCGCGGTCGCCGCCTATCCATTGGCCCATGCGCAGAAAGCTGTGTACCGGCTGGTTGCCCAGCTCGCGCTCCAGGTTGGCGTAAAGCTTGGGAATCTCCCGCAGGAAAGTGGCTTCGTAGTAACTCAGCGCATTTTCGATCTCATCGGCGACGGTGAGTTTGGAAAACCGCAGCAAACGGGTTTGCCACAGCTGCATGACGCGGGCGCGAAGCTGCGCTTCATTGGCGGCCAGCTCGCGCGGTGTCAGCGCGTCCTTGGCGGCATTGACAGCTTGCGCCAGCGCCTTGATGTCGTCCCGCGCTGTCAGCAGCAGGGCGATGTCGCGCTCGGCGTCCAGGATGCTTTTGCGCTGCACCTCGGTCGGGTGGGCGGTAAGCACCGGCGAGACAAAGCTGTGCGCCAGGGTGGTGGAAATGGTTTTGGTCGAGATGCCGGCCCAGCGCAGTCGGGCCAGCGCCACGTCGATACTGCCTTCCTGCGTGTCGCCTGCGCGCTCGTGGACCGCGCGGCGGCGGATGTGGTGGCGGTCTTCGGCCAGGTTGGCCAGGTGGCTGAAATAGGTGAAGGCGCGGATCACGCTGACCGTCTGGTCGCCGGACAGGCCCTTGAGCAATTTCTTGAGCGACTTGTCGGCTTCGGGATCGGCGTCGCGCCGGAAGCTGACGGAGAGCTTGCGCACCTGCTCGATCAGTTCGTAGGCGGCAACGCCTTCCTGCTCGCGGATCACGTCGCCCAGAATGCGGCCCAAGAGGCGGATGTCTTCGACCAGCGGGCGTTCGTTGTCCCTGGAACGAGTGGACGACTTACCGCCCCCACGTTCACCCACTGCGTGTGGTTCTCTGCCCCCCGAGGGGGCTGGCCTTGCTTGGGGCGGCCCTGCGCTGCGGCCGCCGCTCTTGTCGCTGACAGCGGAGTTATTCCTTTTTACGCGCGCGGAAGTGACCATCTCTGCCCTCTAGTTCTTTAGCCTTGCATGCTAGCATTCACTTCCCCCCAAGTATTACAAGCAGGTTACGAGTGTCCGCAGCGTTTGAATCCAGACCGAATGATATGAAAAAAGTGGTCATCGCCACCCGCGAAAGCCGTCTGGCGATGTGGCAGGCCGAGCATGTGAAGGCGCTGCTGGAGTCGCGCCTGGGCTGGCAGGTCGAGCTGCTGGGTATGACCACACAGGGCGACCAGATACTGGACCGCTCACTGAGCAAGGTCGGCGGCAAGGGCCTGTTCGTCAAGGAACTCGAAGTGGCGCTCAGCGAAGGGCGGGCCGACCTGGCAGTGCATTCGCTCAAGGATGTGCCCATGGACCTGCCCGAAGGTTTTGCGCTGGCCTGTGTGCTGGAGCGCGAGGACCCGCGCGATGCTTTTGTCTCTAATCAATTTGCCACACTCGCGGATCTGCCGCAGGGCGCCGTGGTGGGCACTTCCAGCCTGCGCCGGCTGGTGCTGCTCAAGGCCATGCGCCCCGACCTGGTCATACAGCCGCTACGCGGCAACCTCGACACGCGCCTGCGCAAGCTCGACGAAGGCCAGTACCAGGCCATCGTGCTGGCGGCTGCGGGCCTGAAGCGCCTCGGTCTGGAATCACGCATCCGCAGCGCATTTGAGCCCGAAGACATGTTGCCGGCCGCAGGCCAGGGCGCCCTGGGCATTGAAGTGTGCGCCGATCGCGCCGACCTGATGGCCGCGTTGGCCACGCTGGCGCACCAGCCGACCTGGCTGGCCGTGACGGCCGAGCGTACGGTGTCGCGCGCCATGGGCGGCAGTTGTTCCCTGCCGCTGGCGGCCTTTACGCAGGGTGCCGCCAATGGGGACGCCATGCAGCTCAATGCCGCCTGGGGCGACCCGGCCACCGCCGAGGCGCCATCCGCCGCCGCAGGCCCGCTGGCGCCGCTGGTGCAGGTCAACCAGACCGCCGTGGTGCGCAGCTTTGCCGAGGCCGAGGCCCTGGGCGAGGCCGTGGCGGCGCAATTGCGCGCCGGCGGCGCCGTGTGGGCCGGCAAAGCCCCGGGCGCCTGATGCCGCAGGCGCCGGTGCCTTCGGCTGGCGCTATGACCCGCGTCATCGTGACGCGGCCCGTGCAGGATGCGCAGCACTGGGTGCAGCAACTGCAGCAGGGGGGCTTTGCCGCTGAGGCGCTACCGCTGATTGACATCGCCCCCGCTCTGGATACGGCCGCGCTGGAGCGCGTCTGGCAAACACTGGGCCAATACGCCGCCTGCATGTTTGTCAGCGGCAATGCGGTGGAGTACTTTTTCAAGAAAAAAATGGCTGTAACCCATAAGGGACGTGCGCAAGCAGCTATCAATAACATAGCGAATGCCGATGCAATGCTGCCGGCTGCGCTGCGTTTCCTTGCGCCCGGGCCGGGCACTGTGGCGGCTTTGGTAGCCGCCGGGGTACCTGCCGGGCAGATCGATGCGCCGCCGGCCGATGCGGCCCAGTTTGATTCGGAAGCCCTATGGGCGGTGACAGGCCTGCGCGACTGGCACGGCAAACGCGTGCTGGTGGTGCGGGGGGAAGGCGCTGTCTCGTCTGGGGCCACGGCATCTTCCGGCCGCGACTGGATCGCCCGCCAGTGGGAGGCCGCTGGTGCGCAGGTGGATTTTGTGGGGGTTTACCGGCGCCTTGCGCCTGTGCTCAGCGAAACACAACTTCAGCGCGCGCGCGCGGCCAGCGTGGATGGGTCTGTATGGCTCTTCAGCAGCTCTGAAGCGGTGGCCAACCTGACGGCCTTGCCTGCGCTGGCCGGGGTGGACTGGCGCCGCGCCCGCGCGGTGGCCACGCATCCGCGGATTGAGGAAGCCGTGCGTGCTGCCGGTTGGGGTGTTGTTGTGGCGTCACGTCCTGCCCTGAAGGACATCAGGGACACACTTGCCTCGATAGAATCTCTTTATCCATGAGTGACAGCCCTAACGCCCAGCCTCCATCCTCCACGCCAGACAACGAGCCGGTGCTGGAACGCGCGCTGGTGCCGCTTCCCCCGCAACCCGTTTCGCCCGACGTCTGGGTGGTGCCGCGCAAATGGGCGCTGCTGGTTGCCGCGCTGGCGGCTGCGGGCTTGCTCGTAAGCGGCTTGCTGTGGCAAAAGCTCGGCAATATCCAGGAAGAGCTGGCCCGCCGCAGCATTGATTCCGGCGCGCAGGCCATTGAAGCGCGCACACTGGCGCGCCAGGCCCAGGAAGGTACGCGCGAACTCTCCGCACGGCTGGCCATCCAGGAAACCCGCATCAGCGAAGTCAGCCTGCAGCGCACCCAGCTGGAGGAGCTCATGCAGAGCCTGTCGCGCTCGCGCGATGAGAATCTGGTGGTCGATGTGGAGTCGGCCCTGCGCCTGGCCCAGCAGCAGGCCCAGCTCACCGGCAGCGCCGAACCGCTGCTGGCCGCGCTCAAGTCGGCCGACCAGCGCCTGTCGCGCGCCGCGCAGCCGCGCCTGAACCCGCTGCAACGCGCCATTGCCAAAGACATGGACCGCATCAAGGCCGCAACGCTGACCGACGTGCCGGTTCTCATGCTCAAGCTCGACGAACTGGTCCGCATGGCAGACGACCTGCCGGTGGCCAACGCCATGGTGGCAGCCGGCCAGCGTGCATTGCCCGCTGCGGCCGCGCCGGCCTCCGCGCCGCGCGCTGCTGCGTCGGCCGCGTCTTCCGCCGGAAAGTCTTCCATGCTGGGATTCGACAAGCTGGCTCTCGATGCCTGGTCGCAGCGCACGCTGGACAACCTGCGCGAAGAAGCACGCAAGCTGCTGCGCGTGAGCCGCATTGACCAGCCCGAGGCCGCCCTTGTGTCGCCGGAGCAGTCGTTTTTCCTGCGGGAGAACCTCAAGCTGCGCCTGCTCAATGCGCGCCTGGGCCTGCTGTCGCGCCAGACGGATTCGGTGCGCGCCGACCTTGGCAGTGCCAATGCCTGGCTGGGCAAATATTTTGATGCCTCGTCCCGCAAAACGCAGGCCGCAGCGCAGTTGCTGGCCCAGGTCCAGGGCCAGCTGAAAACCAGCGAGCTTCCGCGCCTGGACGAAACCATGGCCGCGCTGGCCACAGCGGCCGCAGGCCGCTGAGCGGGAAAAGGCAGGAACCAGCATGCGCGCCGCCCTCTGGCTTTTGGCCCTGTTTGGCGTGGCCGTTGCCGTGGCCCTGTTTACGGGCAACAACCAGGCCGTGGTCACCATCTTCTGGCCGCCGCACCGTGTCGATATTTCCTTCAACCTGATGGTGATGCTGCTGGCAGCGCTTTTCCTGGTGTTGTACCTGGCCTTGCGCGCGCTGTCGGCGGTGTTTTCGCTGCCGGCGGAAGCCAGGCGCTGGCGTGCCCAGCAAAAAGAGCGTGCCATGTACGGCGCTCTCATGGATTCTCTGGCGCATCTGCTGGCGGGGCGCTACATCCGTTCGACCAAGTCGGCACAAAATGCGCTTGCGCAGGCAAAGAGCCTGAACCTGCTGACCGACGAATCCGGCCATGTGACAGGCCACAGCACCAGCCGCGGCAGACAGTTGCGTTCGCTGGCCCATCTTCTGGTGGCCGAAGCCGCGCAGGCGCTCCAAAACAAGAGCTTGCGCGACCAGCACCTGCAATTGGCGTTGAAGAGCTCCCGTCATGCGCAGGAAGTGCGTGAGGGCGTGCAGTTCCGTGCGGCTCGCTGGGCGCTGGACGACCGTGACGCGGGTGCGGCACTGGATTGGCTGGGCCAGCTTCCGCAGGGGGCATCGCGCCGCACGCTGGCCCTGCGCATGAAGCTGCGCGCCTCGCGGCATGCGCGGCACACGGCGCAAGCGCTGGAAACCGCGCGCCTGCTGGCCAAGCACCGCGCTTTTTCGCAGGCGGCGGCGCAAAGCATTGTGCGCGGTCTGGCCCTGGAGCTGCTGAACGATGCGCACGACCCCGCGCAGCTGCAGCAGGCCTGGTTCTCGCTGGATGACACCGAACGCGCCATGCCCGAGCTGGTGGTGCATGCGGCGTCGCGCCTGATGGCGCTGCACGGTGACCCGGAACTGGCCCGCAGCTGGCTCCTGCAGGTCTGGGACCGCATGATGCAGCCGCGCTCGGAGATCGGCGACAACCTGCGCATCAAGCTGATCGGTGTCCTCGAAGGCGGCCTGGATTCGCTGGACGCAGCCTGGCTGGCCCGCATTGAAAACGCACAACTCAGCCGTCCGCGCGATGCCAACCTGCAATACCTGGCGGGCATGGCTTGCCTGAGCCGCCAGCTCTGGGGCAAGTCCCGCCAGTTGCTGACGCAGGCGGCGCCGGCGCTTCAGGATGTAACGCTTCACCGCAATGCCTGGCGCGCCCTGGCGCTGCTGGCTGAGCAGCGTGAGGACGAGGCGGGCGCTGCGCAAGCCTACAAGCGCGCCGCGCAGATATAGACAGGCTCTGAGCGCGCGCCTCGCTCCTGGCAGGCATGCCGCCCGCCGTGGCAGGTTTAGGGCTTGACCACCTGGGCCGCTTTGGCCCGCTGCACATAACCCTGGTAAGCCGGCAAAGCGATGGCGGCGATGATGCCGATGACCATGATGATGGGAAACATCAGGGCGCCGATTTTGACCAGCGTGGTGTTGGGAGGCGGAGGGGCGCCAAAGCGGTTGCTGCCCTGGGTTCCCGAATTGAAAATCCAGACCAATCCCACCAGGGGGATGAAGGCCAGGATCGCCGTCCAGCCGCTCCATCCCATGTCGTGGCTGCGCTGGATAGTCAGCAGGATGAGAAAAAGAAAATAGGGAATCATGACCACGAAACCAACGATGCCCGCTGCGGCGCCGGCGCCGGCAGCGCCTGCCAGCATGCTGAGTCCGAAGACGCCCACCAGCAAAAGCAGGTAGCCCACAAAGGTGCGGGCCAGGTACCGCATGCGTCCGACGCGACCCCTGGCAGAGAACCACTTGACGGGTTGTGTATCTCCCTCACGGTCATAGACATCAGCGACTGCCGCGCGCGGTGCGGCATAAGGATTCATGGCTTCAGACATTTCTCTTTCCCTCCTGTTGTTGAAAAACGAAGAATAACCGCTGCCGGGCTGAATGCAATCCCCGCTTACAGCAGGCCGGCGCGTTTGACCGCGTGGTAGCGGTTCACCAGCGAGACGGCCAGTTGCGTCGGCTCCACATCCATCGACAGCGGGTCATTGCCGACCACCCGCGCAAAGGCATCGCGCCGCGACTGCCCGAACAGGTGGGCCGCCGCGACATCCACGGCATCCGCCGGGCTGGACAGCACCTGGCCGGCGATGCGGCCAAGCACCCGCTCGCGCAGGCTCGCCACCAGGACGAGGTGCTTGCGGCGTAACAGTTTGAGCGCGGGACGCAGCTCAGCCGAATCCTCGTCGCGGAAGTTGGTTAGCACTATCACCAGTGCACGGCGACGCTGTACACGCAGCAGTTCCTGCGCCGCCATGAGATAGTCCGAATGCATGGCGCCGGGCTGGATGTCGTGCAGGCGATTCATGAGGGCATTCAGTGTGGCGGCGCCTTTGCGGGGCGCAAAGTCACGACGATGCCCAGGTAAACCGCCGAAAGTCATTGCGCCGACCTCGTCGCCTTCTTTCAGTGCGACATAGCTCAGCAGCATCAGCGCGTTGAGGGCCTCGTCGAAATGGCTGCTGCCGCGCAGTTCTTGCTCCGGGCTGCTTTCATCAGCGCGCATGCGGCGGCCGCAGTCGAGCAGGAAAAACACACACTGGTCGCGGTCGTCCTGGAATTCACGCACGATGGGCCGCTGGTGGCGCAGTGTGGCCTTCCAGTCGATGTGCCGCAGGGAGTCCCCGGTTTTGTAATCAGCAAGCTGGCGGAAATCAGTGCCCAGCCCGCGCTGGACATAGGTCTTAATGCCGATCTGGGCGAGCCGCCGGTCACCGGAAAGCCACGCATAGCGGGCCAGTGCGGCAAAGTTGGGATAAACGCGCAGCTTCCCGGGCTGGCCCAGCGCCTGCTGCACCTCGAAACAGCCGCCGCGAGTGTGCCAGCGCAGCTGGGTCGTGCCGAAAAGGGCGACGCCACGCTCTCTCGCGGTCACCGTGTATCGCAACTCGGCGCGCGAAGCCGGTGGCACGGTAACGGCCTGTGGCAGGCCTTCAAAGGTAAACCGCGGATCGACCTCATCGAACACCGTCACTGCCCAGGCCAGGGGACCGTCATTGACCAGCGCCAGTGTCAGCACCGTTGGCACGCCCAGTGAAAAAGCGCCGGGCAGCGTGCGCTCAATGCGCAGCGGCGCGGTCCTCCACAGGCGCAGGCTGCGCCAGAGATCAAAAATGGCGCCTGCCAGCGCCGCCAGCAAGACGGCGCCGGCCAGTATCGCGACCCGGTCAACCGGCAAACCCCCGAGCAAGGCCAGCGCGGCGGCTGCCGTGATGCAAGCCAGCACCCTGACAGTCGTTTTTGCGGGGATCACCAACCGGCGCATGAGTTGCGGCCTAGAGACGGGGGGCCTGGACGCTGCCCAAGGCACTGCGCAGCAAGTCGTCAACACCGAGGCCTTCCAGCTGCGCATCGGGCGAAATCATCACCCGGTGGCGCAAGGCCGGCAGGGCCTGCCGTGCCACATCGTCGGGTGTGATGAAGTCCCGTCCGTGCATGAGCGCGCCGGCCCGCGCAGCCCGCACCAGGGCCATGGTGCCGCGCGGCCCTGCCCCCGACGAAAGTCCTGGCCAGTCGCGCGTGGCGCGGGCGATGCGGACCGCATAGTCAATGACCTGTTCGTGCGCCTGCACCAGGCTGGCCAACCGCTGCAGTTCAAGCACCTGCGCGTCGTCCAGGCACGGCCTGACCGCATCAAGCGGCAACTGGTTGCCGGCACGCTGGCCGGTGGTCAGCTGCACGATCGCCTTTTCTTCAGCATGGCTGGGGAAGTCGATGTTGATCTTGAGCAGGAACCGGTCCAGTTGCGCCTCCGGCAGAGGGTAGGTGCCCTCGGTATCGATCGGGTTTTGTGTCGCCATCACCATGAAGGGACGGGGCAGCGGCATGGCCTTTCCTTCGAGCGTGACCTGGTATTCCTGCATCACTTCAAGCAAGGCACTCTGGGTTTTGGCTGGTGCGCGGTTGATTTCATCCGCCAGCAGCAGGTGCGTGAAGACCGGCCCCTGGTGTACCCGCAGCGTGCCGATGCCGGCTTCGCTCCGGGTCGATGGGTCCAGCACGGAATGACCCGTGATGTCCGAGGGCATCAGGTCGGGCGTGAATTGCACGCGGGCGTAGCGCAGGCTCATGGCTTGCGCCAATGCGCGCGCCAGCAATGTCTTGCCCAGTCCCGGTACACCCTCAATCAGGACGTGGCCGGATGCGACCAGCGCCACCAGGGTCTGGTCGACGGCTTCCGACTGGCCGACAACGGCTTTGCCGACCTCCTGGCGCAGGGTTTGCAGCGACTCGGCTGCGCGGCTCAGTTCTTCGTTGGGAATGAATGACATGGTGTTTCTCGGTTCAGGATGAAGGAGGAGATGAAGCGGCAGAGGAGGCGCTGGGTGAGGCACCGGGTGAAACGGGAGACGTGAAAGCTGTTGGCGGCCGCGTGTCGGGCCCTGTGGCGTCGAGGCGCCGGCGGGCGGTTTCGATCAATTCCAGGTCGGCGGCCAGCACGCCGGGGTTGCGCGACCTGACTGCCTGGGCGCGTTCCAGCAACAGGGCGTCCAGGCCGGTGGCGCGTGCGATCTCGACTGTGCGTTGCTTCGGATCAAGCTGTGAAAACCGGCGCAATTGCCGGGTGGCCGATTCGTGCAGCGCGCGAAGCTGCGCTGTATGCAAGGCCTTCGGCCCGTGCATATGCAGAAAACGCGCCGTACCGCGCACTTGCTCGGCCATCGAGCGCCGGTGAGCGCTTGCGGACGCTGCCAACGGCCCGAAGCGCACGCTGGCGCGCCACAGGGCCAGCGCCAGTGCCAGCAAGCCGAGCAACAGGGCGGCCCAGGCCTGGTGCCACAGCCAGGGCATGAAGGGCTCCCGGGCCTCTTCGGCGACAAACCAGAATTCAGTGCCGGCGCGCGCCTGCAATGCCGCGGCCGCCAGCTGCGCATTGTCGGCGCGCAGCAGGTTGCTATTGTCCAGCAGGTTCCATCCACCGAGCACGGTGACCGTGCCCTGGCCGACCTGCACGCGCACGGCCTCGGTGCCGGCCGTGCCGCGCAGGGACCACAGCGGTGCGGCCAGCCGATTCACCGGCAGGTACTGGGGGCTGAAATATGCGCCGCAGGCGCGATAGACACGGCTGTCGCTGTAGCTCGCGATGACCTCGGCGGGCTCTTCCAGCGCGCGGCAGTCCATGTCCTTGACGGGTTTGGCCAATGGGCGCGGCGGCACCGTGGGCGGCTCCCACTTCAAGGGGCTTTGCTCCGTGACGGGTAGCCAGTCCTTTAGCGATTTATGGCCGGCCAGGAAGCCCGGGATGACCAGATGCCCACCCTGTGCCACCCAGGCACGCAGGCGCTGCGCGCGTTCAGGGAACAGGTCCCAGTTGCGTGACACCAGCACCAGCCGGGCATGCGGCGGCGGCATGGCATCCAGGCTTTTGTGCCGCACGACCCGCGCATCCAGGGCGACCAGCAGTTTTTCGGTGGCGTAAAGCGGGTTGGTGAGGGCCTCACCCTTGGCTGGTGTGGGGGTGTCGACGTCCACCCATTCAGTGGCCGACATCAGCCAGGCGCTGCCCGCCAGCAACAGCACGCCGAGCAGGATGAGGATCAGTCGGTCCCTCATGCGATGGCTTTCGCCGGGGCGGTGGGTGCGCCCAGCCGCGCGTCAAATTCGGCGCACAGCGCCAGCACGCCGGCCGTGGGCGGCAGGCGTCCGCCATAGGCCGCCAGCTGCCAGGCGGTCACCAGTCGCGCGAAAAACTCCAGCGACATGGGCGCCAGCCGGCCCTCGCTGAGAGCCACGCATTCGCCTTCGGTGCTGGCGTTGCGGATGGGCACCGCATGCAGGTGGACCAGGCGGGAAAGCGCGCCGCGGTAGAGCAGCGACAGCGCAGGCCGCCGCTGGCCGCGCTGCCAGAGCGAGGCGACTTCGGCGCCCACGTCGTCGGGGAGGCTTTCAGGCCGTATGTCCAGGCTGCCGATATGGCTGGGCAGGGGCGCCATCCGGTGCCGGCCGCCGTCGGCCCGCACCTTCACCCAGCGCCGTATGCCGACCACCAGCCAGGCCAGGGCCAGCGCGCCCAGCGCCCACACCAGCAGGCGCGCGCCCTCGGACACCTTGGCCACCAAATCCTTGAGCCAGTTGAGGCTGTCGCGATCCTTCTTTTTGTCTTCCGGCTTTTTGTCCTGGCTCTTGAAGCGCAGGGATTTTTCGGTCTTGCTGCCGGGCAAGTTGGGATCGGCGCGAACCCGGTCGGCGGCCGATTGCACCTGCTGGCGCGAGGGCGGCTCGGCTGGCGCCGCAGCCGGGTTGGCCCACGATGGCATACCCGCCATCACGGCGCAGGCCGCGGCCCATCGCCATGAAAAGCGCCTTGCGGCGTGGCGAGAAGCCATCATGGCCGGCCTTTCGCCGCTGCGGGGCTGAAGGTGCGGCGAAATTCCTGCTCGATGTCCCAGGCCTCGAGCTCGACGCGCCGGTTCAGGTACATCGCAAATCCGGCGGCCACAAAAAAGGGCTCGATCAAACCGACGACGAAAGCGTACACCGCGGCAAAAAGCAGGCTTTGCGCCGAAGCCTCCGAGTCGAGCAGCCAACGCCAGACGTCTCCGAAGCTTCCCTCAGGAGCGAACCACAGCAGCGCCGACAGGATCGCGAGTTCGAGCGCGATCTCGACATTGGCAAAAATCATCTGCATGCCGGCGCCCGCACCACGGCGCCCGCGCAGCAATTGGTCGCGCCGCTTGCGCCTGGCGCCGCCGCGTTGGCCTTCGAGCTGATCGACGGCCTGCGTGAACGAACGCCAGGGAGACAGGCGCCGCCACAGCAGTGTCCGGAGCAACTGGCCGCCCCAGACCATCCCACGGTGCTGCCAGAGGTCG
The DNA here is from genome assembly GCF_054049435.1 of Polaromonas sp. P5_D5. Lineage (NCBI taxonomy): Bacteria > Pseudomonadati > Pseudomonadota > Betaproteobacteria > Burkholderiales > Comamonadaceae > Polaromonas > Polaromonas sp. P5_D5. The sequence goes on along the minus strand of NZ_JBFUMJ010000001.1, from coordinate 945,011 downwards.
TTCCACCGCGTGGGCTGGCCGAACACCGCGCGTGACAGGATGAACAACAAGGTACGGTCAAACCAGGGCTTGAGGCAGAAAATCAACAGCCCGGGGAGCCAGCCGGCAAACTCCGCCGTGCACAGCACCAGTACGATGACGACCACATACATGGGCAGGAAAGTGCGCCAGATGGAATCGGCATGGCGGCGCACCAGTGCGACACCCAGGTCCGCGGCTTCGGCCATGGGCCGTGGCCGCAGTGCGACGGCGAGTGCATCAACCTGCATGGTGTTTTCCGGGGTCCGCGGGGACGGCGCGCGGCCTTCCCTGCCACCCGAGGTAAGCCAGCACCAGTGCCCAGCAGGCTGCGCCCGCACCATATTTCACAGCGGGCGTGACCCATCGCGCCGAAGACCAGAAAGCCTCGACGGCGGCAGCGATCAGCAGAAGGCCGATGACGCCGTAAATCACCACGATGGCATGGCGGGCCGCCAGCCGGAGCGCCTCTAGCCGGGTATGCCGGCCCGGCGCGATCAGTGCATAGCCCAGCCTGAGTCCCGCGGCGCCCGCCAGCACGATGGCGGTCAGTTCAAAGGCGCCGTGGGTGATGACGAAGGAGCAGAAGTTCTGCCCGTGGCCGGCGGCAATCAGGTAGCCGCCGACGGCGCCTATCTGCACCCCATTGAACAGCAGCACGCCGGCGCTGCCGACCCCGCCGAAGATGCCGGCCGCGAAGCAGCGAAAGCCGATGCCGATGTTGTGCATGACGTAATAGCCGAACATTTGCCAGTCACCACCGGCGTCGCGGTTGCGCCCGAAGGACCTTGCGCTGTCGCCGTACATGCCGTCGAACTGCTGCACTTGCGTCGCGTCCATCAAGTGCAGGATGAAACCGGGGTCGCGGTAAGTCGCCAGGCCGGCAGCCAGCAGCGGCAGCACGAACAGCAGGAACGCCACCAGCAGGTAGGCCCGGTGCGCGCGTACGGCTTGCGGGAAGTCAACCAGCGCCAGCCGTCCAAGGCGCGCCAGGCCGTAGTCGTGCTGCCGGTAGATCAGCCGATGCGCGCCTTGCGTCAACGTTTCGAGCCTTTGCGTCAGATGAACGGGATAGGCGCGAGCCTGCGCCAGCGCCAGGTGCTCGCAAACACGGCGGTAGAGGGTGGCCAGCCGCGCACCGTCGAACTTGCGCTGGGTTTCGGCGATACCGATCACCGTCTCGAGTTCGGTCCAGAGGGGCGCATACAGGGCTTCAAATTGCAGAGGCGTCATCGGCGCGAGTCTCCTTCACGCCGGCCCATCAGCCATTGCGCCAGCCCGAGCAGGCGTTGTGTGGCGCTGCTGCCTGGCACACCCGTGCCAAGCACGGGCTCTGCCAGCGCTGCGAGTTCGCCGAAACGTTCAGGGGTTAATCGCGTTGCACGGCCGGCCCAGGAGAGCACCGAGGCCTGTTCGGTGGCGGATAGGGGCCGTGCGGGGGCCAGCGGATCAGCCAAGGGAACATCGCCATGAAGCTTGACGGATTCGCTAAACACCACAAGGGTGCCGGCGGCCAGATCACCCAGCCGTTTGCTGTCGCTGCGCCAGAGGACGCAGAGCAGTCCGGCACCAAACAGCGCCGGCATGAAGTCGGCGGCTCGCAGGAGGTTGCGGGTCAGCGAGGCGGCAGGCGTTACCGGCAGGCCGGAATCCATCACCACACGCAAGCCCATCGCGCGCTTGCCAGGAGTGGCCGCGGCGCGGGTCAACTCGAACACCACGGGATAAAACCACTCGAGGCCGAAGTAGGTCACCAGCAGGATTGCCGCGCCCGCCTTGCCCATTACTCCGACCACTACGGCCACAGCGATAAACAGGCATGACCGTATGGCCAGGTCGATCAGGTAGGCTTGCCCGCGTGCCACGATGCCGGCGGGCCGTAAGGACAATGTGATGCCCTCCGGTGTTTCGGCCGTGTACAGCGTATCGAGGCGCGCGGTTGTCACAGGGCTGGGCTGCCTGTCAGATCTTGAAGACCACGGTGTCCGCAATCTCGTCATGCAGGCAGCGACGGGATTTCCGGAAAATCATCAGGCAGTCCAGCAGGGAATAGACCCACAGGACGACCATCATGATGCTGGCCGCGAACCCCGCGCCATATCGGAGGGCCAGGCGCTTGACGGAAACGGACTCCCCCGAAGGTCGGGCAATCCGTATCTTGAGCAAGACCTTGCCAATCGTCTGGCCCCGTGTCGCGAGCAGGTAGCCGTTGAGCACAAGAAAAATCAGGGCGCCGACACCCATGCTCACCAGATCGACGGACCACATGTCGCGTCCTTCCGTGTTCCAGGGATTGAAGGGCGTCAGTACCGACACCAGCCAAAGGAAGAGGGACTGAAAAACAGCGTCGAGCATCACGGCGCAAAATCGCCGCATGCGACTGGCCAGCTCAGGCCCGTCTGACGCCGCGACCACGTCGTCTACGCTGGCCTGCGGCGGCGCGTAGCGCGCATCGTGCTGCGGATTGTCCATCGTCCTCTCCCCATGCCTATTTTGTTGGGTTGATTCTAGGGCCTCTTAACGACATTGCTGCAAGATAGGAAGGACGTAAAAAAGGCCCGCATTTGCGGGCCTTTTGGTGAGGTGCCGCTTATGCGGCAGAGGTCGGCGCGTTTACTGGCCGGCCGATTGCTCGAAAGGCAGCTTCACAGCGCCGAGATCGCGCTTGGTCTCGACCAGCACCAGCGGGCCTTCGTCGGCGACCACCAGCGGTGGGCGCTCACGCGGTACGTGGACCGGCTTGGCTTCGGCGGCGATGGCGGCTTTGGCTTCGGCGATCTTGGCGGCATCTGAGTTGACCCACTGCAAGCCTGAGGACTGGGCGACCTGAACCAGGTCCTGCAGGGGCAAGTCGTAAGACTGAACCTTGGGCAGGCTGGCGGCAACCGGCGCAGCGGCTGGCGCCGGTGCGGGGGCAGGAGCTGCTACGGGTGCGGCAACGGCTACCGGGGCCACGTAAGCTGGAGCCGGTACAGCAGCCGGAGCGGCGGCAGCTACCGGCGCTACAAATTCAGGAGCTGCTTGCGCACGCTGCTCTTGGGCTTGTGGCTGATTTGGCTCTAAAGATTCGCCTTGACCGCTTGCCTGTCCGGCGTCTGCGGGTTGCTCGCTGCGTTCACCGTTTTCGCCGCGTTCGCGGCGGTCACGGCCATAGCGGTCGCGGCTACGGCGTTCGCGTGGCTGGCGTTGCTCTTCGCCCTGGCCGTTTTGTGCAGGAGCGATCACATTGCCGGCATCGTCCAGTACGGGGGCTGCCGCTGCGGCTTCAGGGTTGAAGCCGGCGCTGCCTTCAGCGGCAGCATTCTGGCCTTCGGCGCCTTCAGGGCGGTCTGTGCGGCGGTCGTTGCGACGGCCGTTGCGGTCGCCGCGGTCACGGCGGCCTTCACCACGCTCTCCACGCGGCTCACGGTTGCCTTGTGGGCGTTCGCCGTCTTGCGGTGCGCGTTCCTGGCGCGGCTCGCCGGCTTCACCGCCCATGGCTGCTGCCATGGCGGCCTGGTTGGCCAGTGCGAGGTCCTGCTCGACGGAGTCGCGCTGAATGCGCTCACCACCGCGCTCGCCACGTTCACCGCGCTCGCGGCGGCCGCGGCCTTCGCGGCCGGGGTTTTCGCTGCGGGGCTGGTCGCCGGCATTTTCAGGACGGCTTTCGCCGCGGGCTTCACCGGCTGGGCGTTCCTGGCGGCCGGCTTCGTTGCGGCCTTCCGGGTTGCGTTCGCGGCGCTCGCCGCCACGGCCTTCATTGCGGCCTTCGCCGCGGCCCTGGCCCTCTGGGCGTGGTTCGCGTCCTTCGCGGTTTTCGCCTCGGCCTTCACCGCCGCGTCCTTCGCTGCGGCCGCGGCCACCGCGGCGGCCGTCGCGGCCTCCGCGTTCGCCGCCACGGTCCGAACGCTCACCGCGTCCATCACCACGGCCATCGCGGCCTTCACGCCGGCCTTCGCCGCGCTCGTCTTTTTTCACTTCTTTGGCGGCAGGTGCCGGAGCTGGTGTTTCCGCGCCGCCGAACAGGCTCTTGATCCAGCCGAAGAAGCCTTTTTCTGCAGGCGCAGCTGCTGCCGGGGCAGGGCGGCGCGACTGGGGCTTGGGAGCCGCTTGTGGCGCCACTTCCGGCTTGGGCGGGGCCACAGGTGCGGGTGCATCGGGCAAGACGCCCTTGATGATGGGCTCCTGCTTGTTGTGCTTTTCCTGGCTGCGGCGCGTGACGGTGGTCGGATCCTCGATTTCGTCGGCCATCTTGTAGCTGGCGGCGATGTTGTCCAGGCGCGGGTCGTCGTGTTTCAGGCGTTCAAGGCGGTAGTTGGGGGTCTCCAGCGTCTTGTTGGGCACCAGCAGCACGTTGATGCGCTGCTTGACTTCGATCTTGGCGATCTCGGAGCGCTTTTCATTCAGCAGGAAAGACGCCACGTCAACCGGGACCTGGCACAACACCGAGGCCGTGCTGTCCTTGAGGGACTCTTCCTGGATGATGCGCAGGATCTGCAGCGCCGAGCTTTCGGTGTCGCGGATATGGCCAGAGCCGCCGCAACGCGGGCAGGGGATGGACGCGCCTTCCGACAGGGCGGGGCGCAGGCGCTGGCGGCTCATTTCCATGAGGCCGAATTTGCTGATGGTGCCGAACTGCACGCGGGCGCGGTCTTGCCGCAGCGCGTCGCGCAGGCGGTTTTCCACGTCGCGGCGGTTGCGCGACTCTTCCATGTCGATAAAGTCGATGACGATCAGGCCGCCCAGATCGCGCAAACGCATCTGGCGCGCCACTTCGTCGGCGGCTTCGAGGTTGGTGCGGGTGGCGGTTTCTTCGATGTCGCCGCCCTTGATGGCGCGAGCGGAGTTGACGTCGACCGACACCAGTGCTTCGGTGTGGTCGATCACGATGGCGCCGCCTGAGGGCAACTGCACGGTACGGGCATAAGCCGACTCGATCTGGTGCTCGATCTGGAAGCGGCTGAACAGCGGCGCGTCGTCGCGGTAGCGCTTGACGCGGTGCTCGTGCTCGGGCATCACGTGGGCCATGAACTGGCGGGCCTGTTCATAGACGTCGTCGGTGTCAAAGAGGATGTCGCCGATGTCGCTGTTGAAGTAGTCGCGGATGGCGCGGATCACGAGGCTGGATTCCTGGTAAATCAGGTAGGCGCCTTTGCCGCCCTTGCCAGCGCCGTCAATGGCGGTCCAGAGCTTGAGCAGGTAGTTCAAGTCCCACTGGAGCTCTGGCGCGCTGCGGCCGATACCGGCGGTGCGCGCAATGATGGACATCCCGTTGGGATATTCCAGCTGGTCCATATTCTCCTTGAGCTCGGCCCGGTCTTCGCCTTCGATACGGCGGCTTACGCCACCGCCGCGAGGATTGTTCGGCATCAGGACCACATAGCGGCCTGCCAGGGAGACGAAGGTGGTGAGGGCTGCGCCCTTGTTGCCGCGCTCTTCTTTTTCGACCTGGACCAGCAGTTCCTGGCCTTCACGGATCACATCGTTGATGCGCGCTTGGTTGACGGGCACACCCTGGGCGAAGTATTGCTTGGAGATTTCCTTGAACGGCAGGAAGCCGTGGCGGTCTTCGCCGTAGTCGACGAAGCAGGCTTCCAGCGAGGGCTCGACGCGGGTGACGACGGCCTTGTAGATGTTGCCCTTGCGCTGTTCGCGCCCTTCAATTTCAATTTCGTAGTCGAGGAGTTTTTGTCCATCGACGATCGCCAGACGGCGTTCTTCAGCCTGTGTGGCGTTTACCAGCATCCGTTTCATGGGTAGCCTTCCTTATCGTTCTTCGTTTTGATGTCATGTCTTGAACATCAATCACATGCCCAAAATGGGCCAACGACGCCGGAGGGACGCAGTGCGAACTGGAGGAATTGCCGGAGAGCTTTTGACAGCGCGCGGCCGACCGAAGTGAATCGGTCAGCGACGTGGTCTGGGCGTAGGCGCGTGGATGGAGCGAGCAGGGGTCAAACGGGTGGTTGCTACAAAAAGAGTAGCTGCTTGCGCCCACTGTACAAGGGCTGGCGGCTGATTTATGCCAAAAGCAGGGCCCACGAATGTCGTGAGGCGCCGCAGGCACATATAAATCAGACTGACCAGTGTTGTCATCAGAGGGCTACCCGTTAAAGGACTTGATCTCGACTGGATCCGCATGCAGCCTGTTGTTCATGACTTGGGCTGCACACATGGTATTCCGTAGTGTTGTTCGCAAAACGTCGACTCTTCTACCGTGCAAAGACGCTCGCCGCGAGGTGCCTGGCACTCGTCGCTTGCGGGCAATTGCCGGCGTGGGCATCGACCTTCCAGCAAGGCTGCTTGTTTGCCTTTTCAGGGCCGGGGACTTGCGTGGACTAAACTCCAGACAAATCAACCACTTACAGCGCATCGCTAGTGAAACACATTATAGGGTCAGCAAAGGGCTTGGCAAGGAAACCCGGGAAAACACCGGTATGGCCGCCCGCAGCCGTGTCCGCGTCCACCCCGGCACCATCCAATCCCCAGGCGGCGGCCCCGGCTGCGCCGCAGGCCACGCTGGTGACGGTAGATGAAGACTATGCGGGCCAGCGCCTCGACAATTTCCTGATCCGCCAACTCAAGGGCGTGCCCAAAACCCATGTCTACCGCATCATCCGAAGCGGTGAAGTGAGGGTTAACAAGGGCCGGGCGCAGGCCGATACGCGGGTGGAGACCGGCGACATCGTGCGCCTGCCGCCGGTTCGCACCTCTGAGCGGGCCGGGCAAAAGGCCGAGGCCATGGCCCAGGAAATCGCCCGCCACGGCGCGAGTTCGACCACGGGCGGCTATGCGCCGTCCCGCGAATTCCCGATTCTTTTTGAGGACGACTTTGTGCTGGCCATCGACAAACCGGCCGGTGTGGCGGTGCACGGTGGCAGCGGCGTGAGCTTCGGCGTGATCGAACAGCTGCGCATGGCCAGGCCCGAAGCCGACTTTCTGGAGCTGGTGCACCGGCTGGACCGCGAAACCAGCGGCATCTTGCTGATCGCCAAGCGGCGCATGGCGCTCAAGCTGCTGCAGGAGCAGTTCCGGGAGCGCGAAACCGACAAGGTCTATCTGGCCCTCGTCGGAGGCGACTGGCCGGCCAATCACCGCGTGATCGACAAAGCGTTGCACAAGTATTTGTTGCCCGATGGCGAGCGGCGTGTGAAAGTGGTGCCCAACGACCACCCCGATGGCATGCGTTCGGTGACGCTGGTCAAGGTCAAGTCGGCTTTTCCCGCCAGTCTGCTGACGCCCGCAACGCCCTTTACCTTGCTCGAAGTCACGATCAAGACCGGCCGCACCCACCAGATCCGCGTGCACCTGTCCAATGAAGGTCATCCGATTGCCGGCGACGACAAGTATGGCGACTTTGAACTGAACCGGGCGCTGCAGAGGTCCGCCCCGGGCACGGTATCGCTCAAACGCATGTTTCTGCACGCCTGGAGCCTGAAATTTAACCACCCCAAACTGCGCAAGGTCGTGCACCTGCAGGCGCCTTTGCCGCCTGAACTGCAACAGTTTTTACCGGCGCAGGTTTCTACATGATTCGCGGGGGCCCTGAAGCGCTTGGCTCAAACAGCGCAGCCAAGCCGATACGGGGAAAGTTCAGCGGCCTGGCCGCAACAGTGCTGATGTTTGTTTTTGCCGGTCCTGCCCTGTACGGTGTGGCGTATTACCTGGTGGCAGGTGAGCTGGGGCGCGGCGAATTCCGGTGGAGCGAAGTGCCCTCGGTCATCTTTTGGCCGCTTTTGACGGAGTTCATGTTCTGGGTGTCGTGGGGGAGTGTTGAAACGATGCTTCTGGTTCCGCTCCCCACCCTTTTGGCGGCCGCGGTTTTTTGGCTGTTGAACGGGCGGGTGATTCCTTCCTTGAACGCCGTGTCTGCATTTCGTTTTGTTGTTTCCAGATCGGCAATCTGCCTGGTGGTTTGTGTGTGCGCTTTTGTGGCCCTGAATCCGGGGACAGTGACACAAGGATGGGATGCGCTGTATTTTTACAACCCCCACAACCGGCATCCGTTCGACGACTCAGGGTGGGGGTTTCTTGAAAACTATGGACCGCTGTTCCATTTGACGGTGCTCGGCCTGGCAAGCGTCTTGTTGGGCGCAATTCACGGGTTCTCGTCGTGGTGGCTCCGTAAAAACCGGAACAATTGACGCCTGCATTTCAACGTTTGTCCATGTGCGCGCATAGGCCGGCCTTCCCTAAGACAATATATCCCCATGCAAACCCGAAATTTCGACCTGATCGCTTTCGATTGGGATGGCACGCTGTTTGATTCGACCAAAATCATCGTGCGCTGTATCCAGGCCGCAGTGCGTGATGTCGGCGGCACGGTCCCCACCGACAAGGAAGCCGGCTACGTCATCGGCCTGGGCCTCATGCAGGCACTGGCTCATGCGGCGCCTGATGTACCCCCTGAAAAGTATCCCCAACTGGGCGAGCGATACCGCCATCACTATGCCGCGCATTACGACGACTTGAGCCTGTTTGAGGGCGTGCTTCCCTTGCTCGACGCTTTGAAAGCGCGCGGTCACCTGCTCGCGGTGGCCACCGGCAAGTCGCGCCGCGGCCTTGACGAAGTACTGCGCACCGTAGAGCTCAAAGGCGTGTTCGACGGATCCCGCACGGCTGACGAGACGGCAGGCAAGCCCGATCCGCGCATGCTGCATGAGCTCATGGCGGAGTTCGGTATTCCCGCGGGGCGCGTGCTGATGGTGGGCGACACCACCCATGACCTCCAGATGGCGGTCAATGCTGCTTGTGCCAGTGTGGGGGTGAGTTATGGCGCGCATGAGCCGGACACATTTACCGCGCTGTCGCCGCGCCATGTCGCGCATTCGGTGCAGGAACTGCACGACTGGCTGCTGGCCAACGGGTAGCCTTTCGATGACGTCCACGGACCCCCGGCAAGCTTTGTGCAATAGCCGCGACCTGCTTGAAGGCGGGTTGGCGGTGCCGTTCGATGTCATTTATGCCGGGCAGACCTGCCGCGCCTTTGCGGTCCGTTACGAAGGAATGGTCCACGCGTATCTCAATCGCTGCACCCATGTCGCGATGGAGCTGGACTGGCAGCCCAACCGGGTGTTTGATTCCGGGGGGCAGTGGCTGTTATGCGCCAGCCATGGCGCCGTTTACCGTCCGGATACCGGCCTGTGCGCCGGCGGGCCTTGCCAGGGAGGGCTGGTCAAAATCGAGCTTTCAGAAATCGAAGGGGTTGTTTATTGGCATTCTGCTTACAACCTTAAACCGCTACAGTTCTAATACCTCTCTAAACTATCGCCCATGAACGACCCCCATCGCCCCGACCCTCCCATGGACTCTGATTCGTTGCGCGAATCTGATTTCCGGCCCAACCAGCCGGAGTCCCTTCCGCCTTATTCCCAGGCCAAAAAATCCGCCGCTGATCCTTCCGCCAGCCCCGGCTGGGAGCGCGCGACGCTTGAGAAACTGGCTTTTGCTGCGCTGAACGAGCAAAAGGCGACGCGACGCTGGAAAACCTTTGTGCGCCTGTCCTGGCTGGCGTTTTTCATCGCTCTGGTATGGATGGCACTACATCGCGGCACGCCTGCCAGCGATGCGACTGTTCCGCACACGGCCGTGGTGGAAATCAAGGGTGAAATCGCCGCGGGCGCCGACGCCAGCGCCGAGTTCGTCAACGCGGCGCTGCGTGCCGCCTTTGAAGACGAAGGCGCCAAGGCGGTCGTGCTGCTGATCAATTCGCCCGGCGGCAGCCCGGTGCAGGCCGGCATGATGAACGACGAAATCCTGCGCCTGAAGGCCAAGCACAAGAAGCCGGTTTACGCTGTGGTCGAAGAAACCTGTGCCTCGGCCGCTTATTACATCGCCGTCTCGGCCGACAAGATTTACGTCGACAAGGCCAGTATTGTGGGCAGCATCGGTGTGCTGATGGATGGTTTTGGCTTCACAGGCTTGATGGACAAACTGGGCGTGGAGCGCCGCTTGCTGACGGCCGGCGAAAACAAGGGATTTCTTGATCCGTTCAGCCCGCAAAGCGAAAAACAAAAGGTCTTTGCACAGGCCATGCTGGACCAGATCCACCAGCAGTTCATCGCGGTGGTCAAAGCCGGCCGCGGTAAACGCCTGAAGGAAACGCCCGAGATGTTCAGCGGCCTGTTCTGGAGCGGCCAGCAGGCGGTGGAACTGGGCCTGGCCGATCAGCTAGGCAACCTGGAGTATGTGGCCCGAGAAGTGGTCAAGACCGACGAGATCATTGACTACACCCGTCGCGACAATGTGGCCGAACGGCTGGCCAAGAAGTTTGGCGCGGCGATGGGCGAGGGTGCCATGAAGGCCTTCAAGGCGATCCCGGCGCTTCGCTAGGGCGACTTGAGAAGGCGATGGCCTTTGTCAAAAAGCCCGCTTCGCGCGGGCTCTTTTGTTCGTGTCTGGCGCTTTAGCGGCCGATACAGAAGACGGTTGGCAATTCCAGTGGCGCCTGGAGCTTGTCGCGTTTCCAGCCGCTGACCTGCGCGCTGCGGGACCAGCCTTTGGTCATTGTCAGGCCGCAGCTCAGCGCCAGCCGGGTGTTGCCCTGCAGCGTTTGCAGCAGTGACTGGAACAAGGCCGCGTTGCGATAGGGTGTTTCGATGAAGAGCTGGGTCTGGCCGGATTTGAGCGCCAGGGATTCCAGTTCCCGGATGCGCTGGACGCGCTCGGCCGGTGCCTGCGGCAAATACCCGGCAAACGCAAAATGCTGGCCGTTCAGGCCGCTCGCTGCCAGCGCCAGCATCAGCGACATCGGGCCCGTCAGCGGCACAACCTCCAGCCCCAGGTCATGGGCGGCGCGTACCACGGAGGATCCGGGATCGGCAATGGCAGGCATGCCGGCTTCGCTGACCAGGCCCATGTCGCGGCCTTCCACGGCCGCCATCAACAGGGGGCGCGCGTCGAAGTTGCCGGTATGGTCGCCTTTTTTGTGAACCTCCCGTGGCAGCTCCTGGATTTGCTGCGACTGCAGCGGCGCGCTGAGCGGCTGCAGCGCGTCGATACGCTTGAGGTAGGCGCGCGTGCTTTTGGCGTTTTCGCAGATCCAGCAGGAGAGCCTGGCGGCGATTTGCACGGTGCCCAGCGGCATGACATCCTGCAGAGGGGCAAGGTCGTCGCAGCCGAAGTCGAGCGGCGCGGGCACCAGGTAAAGTTTCCCTTTCGCTGCGCCGCTCATGGCTGGCTCCCGTAGGCTGAAAGCAGCCTCACGCCTGCGGCTTCGATGAGCCTGCAGGTGCGGATCAGCGGCAAGCCGATCAGCGCAGTCGGGTCGTCGTTGTCGATCGATTCAAGCAGTGCAATGCCGAGGCCTTCGCTTTTGGCGCTGCCCGCGCAATCGTACGGTTGCTCGGTGCGCAGGTAGTTTTCAATTTCGTCATCCGTCAGCGCGCGGAATTTCACCCTCACTGCGGCCAGGCTTTGCGCTTCATAGCCGCTGTCCAGGCACACGACGGCCACAGCCGTCTGAAAAATGACGGTTTGCCCTCGCATCCTGCGGAGCTGGGCGACGGCTTTTTCGTGGGTGCCCGGCTTGCCGAGCGGCTGGCCGTCGAGGTCGGCGACCTGGTCGGAACCGATGACAACCGCGCCGGGAAATGCCGCAGCAACAGCCCGGGCCTTGGCCAGGGCCAGCCGCTCGGCCAGGGGGCCAGGGAGCTCGCCGGCATGGGGCGTTTCGTCCACGTCGGGCGCGACCACCTCAAACGGGATATGCAGCCGCTGCAGCAATTCCCGGCGATAGCGGGAGGTCGAACCCAAAATCAGGGGGCGGTCTTGTCCGGTGTGTCCGGAGATTGCGGCGAGGTCGGGGGCGGGGTTCATGCCTTGATTCTCTTACACTGCACTCATGTCCAGATCCCTGCAGCCCAACCGACTCAACATGACCGCTTTCGCCCAGGATGGCGTAGCGCTTTCCGAGACTACTTTGCTACGAAATATGGAGCGCCTTGCGCACGAAGCGCAAGGGCTACAGGCCGATTCGGCGGTGAAATGGCAGGCGGTCGGCGAGCTACGCCCGCGCCCGGGCGCTGAAGACGACGTATGGTTGCATCTGACGGCCGAGGCCGTGGTGCCTTTGACCTGCCAGCGCTGCATGGGTGTGGTTGCCACACCTGTAGAGGTCGACCAGTGGTACCGCTTTGTGGCCAATGAAGACATCGCCATGGCCGAGGACGACCAGTCTGAAGAAGACTTGCTGGTGATGGCGCCCCAGTTCGATTTGCTCGCTGTGCTGGAAGATGAATTGCTGATGGCCCTGCCGCTGGTGCCCATGCATGAGGTGTGCCCTGTCGCGCCCAAACTGCAGGCGGGCGACCTTGGTGACAATGCAGATTCGGTGGGCGAGGTTGGTGAAAAACCCAATCCCTTTGCGGTTCTGGCGCAGCTTAAAGCAAAAAAGTAGTAATTTAGAATTACTTATTTCTCAGGTAAAACTCCTAGATTTGTCGGCATTTCACCAGTCGCGGGTTGAGGTGATGAAATTTGTCTCGCATCGAGCTATAATCAAAGGCTTCGCGTACCAATGCGGTGAATACGGTTACATGGCGTTTAGACCGCCTTGGGCCGATATTCAGGTCCAGCTGTCTGAACTCGGATTTTGGTGCGTAATTTACCAACCTTACACCCCATCAGGAGCGGATCATGGCCGTCCAGCAGAACAAAAAGTCACCTTCGAAGCGCGGCATGCACCGCTCGCACAACGCACTCACCGTGCCAGGCATTGCCGTGGAATCCACCACCGGCGAAACCCACCTGCGCCACCACATCAGCCCTACCGGTTTTTACCGTGGCCGCAAGGTGCTGAAAACCAAATCCGAAGCGTAATTCCACGCTTTGAGCATGGGCCCGCACTCATCCTGCGGGCCTTTCTTTTGCCTGAATTCCACTCTCTCTTGACTGCACCGGTCGCCCCATGATCAGGATCGCTGTCGATGCCATGGGCGGCGATATCGGCCCAGCCGTTACGCTCCCGGCCAGCCTGGCATTTCTGGATGGCCATCCGGATGCTGCTGTGGTGCTGGTCGGCCAGCCTGAAGTCCTCGCGGGGCACCCGTTGTACCCCCGCCTTCAGGTCCATCCGCGCTGCCAGATCGTTCCGGCCAGCGAGATCGTCACCATGGACGATCCCATCGAGATCGCCTTGCGGCGCAAGAAGAACTCCTCGATGCGGGTCGCGATGAACCAGGTCAAGGATGGTGTGGCCCAAGCGGCCGTATCGGCCGGCAATACCGGCGCCTTGATGGCCATTGCCCGCTACGTCCTCAAAACCCTGGAGGGCATAGACCGTCCGGCCATTGCTACCCAGCTGCCCAATGCCTTGGGTGGCGCCACCACGGTGCTGGACCTGGGTGCCAATGTCGATTGCACCGAAGATCACCTGCTGCAGTTTGCCGTGATGGGATCCGCCCTGGTGGCAGCCATCACCAGCAACCCCACGCCCAGTGTCGGCCTGCTCAATATTGGCGAAGAAGCGATAAAAGGCAGTGAAATTATCAAAAAAGCCGGTGAGTTGTTGCGTTCTGCGTCTAATTCCGGTGATTTGAATTTTTACGGGAATGTCGAAGGTAACGATATTTTCAAGGGAACGACCGATATCGTCGTCTGTGACGGTTTTGTGGGCAACGTCGCGCTCAAGGCTAGTGAAGGTCTTGCAAGCATGATCGGGGGCTTCATAAAGGCTGAGTTTTCCCGCAATATCTTGACAAAAATTGCGGCCATCATTGCCTATCCGGTGCTAACTGCGTTTAAAAATCGAGTTGACCACAGGCGGTACAACGGCGCCGCCTTGCTCGGTCTGCAAGGCCTGGTTTTCAAAAGCCACGGCTCAGCGGACGCCTTTGCTTTTGAGACGGCGCTGAATCGGGCTTATGATGCGGCTCGGAACAATTTGCTTGAGAGAGTGCGCGAACGCATAGCCCATGCGGCCCCTTTGCTGGTGGCAGCGCAGGCGGCGCCCCCTGCTGATGCGCCCGTCGACACCCCTTCAATGTCAGTTGACTCAGCAGTCTCAACACCGGCCACTTATTAATGACCCGTTACTCACGCATCACCGGCACCGGTAGTTATTTGCCGCCGCGCCGACTGACCAATGCCGAACTGGCCGCCGACCTGGCGACCCGGGGTGTGGAAACCTCCGATGAATGGATTGTGGAGCGCACCGGCATCCGGGCCCGCCACTTTGCCGCGTCCGACGTGACCAGCAGCGATCTGGGTGTAGAAGCCGCCAAAAATGCACTGCAGGCTGCGGGTCTGCAGGCTGCGGACATCGACCTCATCATCGTGGCGACCTCGACCCCGGACATGGTGTTTCCCTCGGCGGCCTGCATTTTGCAGAACAAACTGGGCATCGCCGGTTGCCCGGCCTTTGACGTGCAAGCTGTGTGCAGCGGATTCGTCTATGCATTGACCGTGGCTGACGCCATGATCCGCACCGGTTCGGCCAGCAAGGCGCTGGTGATCGGTGCGGAAGTGTTCTCGCGCATCCTGGACTTTTCAGACCGGACCACCTGTGTGCTTTTTGGCGACGGCGCCGGCGCCGTGGTGCTCGAGGCCTCGGACACGCCCGGCATTCTTGCCAGCGACCTGCATGCCGACGGCAAGCATGTCGGCATCCTGTGTGTGCCGGGCAATGTCTCGGGTGGTCAGATCCTGGGCGACCCCTTGCTCAAGATGGATGGCCAAGCCGTGTTCAAGCTGGCTGTGGGCGTGCTCGAAAGCGCCGCGCGCGCTACGCTGGCAAAAGCCAACATGACCGATGCCGACATCGACTGGCTGATCCCGCACCAGGCCAACATCCGCATCATGCAGAGCACGGCCAAAAAACTGAAGATGCCGCTCGAGAAGCTGATTGTCACCGTCGATCAGCACGGAAACACCTCCGCAGCCTCTATCCCGCTCGCGCTGGATGTGGCCGTACGCAGCGGCAAGATCCAAAAAGGCGACACCCTCATGCTCGAAGGCGTGGGCGGCGGCTTTACCTGGGGTGCGGTGCTTCTCAACTATTGAGTGGCTCCCACCCATCTGCCAGGCTTTCACAGACAGGTGGGCATTTGAATTTCAGACCGTCCGGTGCATGGGATCGCCTTGCAGCAGCCTTGCTGGTGCTGGCTTTTGCCTTGGCTGGATGGAAAATCCTGCAGCGCCCACCGGCCACCCCTTTTGCGGCATTGGCGGCCAGCCCTTCGGCTGGTGCCGTCAAATCCGTGCCACGCACCGGCTTGCCGGCGCAGCAGATTTCGCCGGACGGCCGCTTTCGTTTTGATGCGCAATTTGTCTCATCTTCTCCCGGCCAGGCCGTGCATGCGGCCTCCCTCGTGGAGTTGCGTGATGGCCGCTTGCGCGCGGTCTGGTTTTCGGGCTCGCGCGAAGGCGCGGGGGATGTCACCATCCAGACCGCAGTGATGGACCCCGCCAGCCTGCGCTGGAGCGCAGAAAGCACGTTGTTCAACCGTCAAACACTTCAGCAGGGCCTGTGGCGCTATGTCAAGAAACTGGGCAATCCGGTGATTGCTCGCGCGCCCGATGGCTCACTCTGCCTGTGGATGGTCAACGTTTCATTGGGCGGATGGGCGGGCAGCTCCATCAGCTGGGCGCGTTCCACGGATGAAGGCGCGACCTGGAGCATGCCACGCCGCCTGGTGACGTCGCCCTTCCTGAACATCAGTACGCTGGTCAAAGGAGCACCCGTCAGCTTTGAAAGCGGCGAGACCGGCTTGCCGGTGTACCACGAGTTCGTCACCAAATTCGGCGAAGTCCTGCGCATCAACGCTCTGGGCCAGGTCATCGACAAAGTTCGCGTTCCCGGTAGCCGCACCGGTTTGCAGCCGGTGGTGCTGGTTTCGGGGCCAGAGAAGGCGCAGGTCTATATGCGCTCAGGCAATGCCACGGCGCTGATGGTTTCAGATACCACGGATGCCGGCAAGACCTGGTCGCGCGCGTCTGCAAGCATCTGGCCCAATCCGGACTCCGCTGTGGCCGGCGTCGTGACGAACATCGGCACGCAATGGCTGGCCCTGAACCCGGCGCCCCGAAATCGCGAAATGCTGGCCTTGCTGAAAACAGAGGCGGGCGGCTCGTTTGATGGGGTGGCGCCATGGATCGTGGAGTCGTCCGCCAATCCGCAGGTCCGCACGTCCCTCGGCGACTACGAGCGCCTGTTGACGCAGGAACTCAAGGCCCGCGGCGCCCGCGACGACGAAGCTCAGGCCTATGTGGCCAGCGCGCGGCGCCAACTGTGCGGTGGCCAGAGCTGCTCCCAGGAGTTTTCTTATCCTTACTTGCTGCAGACCCGCGACGGCTACCTGCATCTCGTCTATACCTGGCATCGCACGCGCATCAAGCACGTGCGGCTGGACCCCCTGCAAACCCTCCAGGCCGCGCAAGCGGCGACCGGCCATGCTTCCTCCGGCAAATGATCTGATCGCCTTGCTCGGCATTGATCTGGCGCTCAGCGCCGGTTGTCTGCGGCTGCTGGGCTGGCGGCGTGGCGTCGCGCCGTGGGGCAAGTTTGCTACTGCTGCGGTGTTTGTACTTCTGTGGTGCCCGGTGGGCCCGGCCCGCTTACCGCTCGTGGCCTATGTGCGCGGCATCAGCTCGGATCTGAGCATTTCTTTAGTGTCACTCGCCTGCCTGGGCATGTACCAGCGCCTGTCGGGCGTCCGCTTGATGGATAACCGCGAGTGCATGCTGGTGAGTGTTGTCCTGGCTGTGGGCGCTTTGTTTTTGTACCCGTTGGCCCTGGGCTGGGGAGACTGGGATGCCTACCGGCTCGGCTGGGGTTCGCCAGTTCTCTGGGCGGCGCTTCTGGCGCTGTCGCTGGCATGCTGGGCCAGGGGATTTCGTTTGCTGCCCGTGCTGATCGCTCTGGCTTTACTGGCCTGGGCTGCGGGGTCGCTGGAGTCCACCAATTTGTGGGACTACCTGATAGACCCCTGGCTGGCCGTTGCGGCTATCTATCAGTGCATCAAATCGGCTGTCGGATGGGGTTTTGCACGGCTGCGTGGTGCGCACAATGGCGCTATACCGTCGTCAGTCTGACAGACTGTGCTTCAAAAAATGACTGTTCATCTTCTTAAAATGCATGCGGATGCTTTTCGGCGACCCAAGAATTCGACCCATGGAGTAATCATTTGAAATCGTTTGCTATTGTTTTTCCCGGCCAGGGCTCGCAGTCGGTCGGCATGCTGGACGCCTGGGGCGACCATCCGGTGGTTGCGCAGACGTTGGCCGAAGCCTCCGAGGCGCTGGGCGAGGATGTCGGCCGGCTGATCAAGGACGGCCCCAAGGACGCGCTGGCGCTGACCACGAACACGCAGCCTGTCATGCTGGTCGCCGGTGTGGCGGCTTACCGTGCCTGGATGGCCGAAACCGGTACCGCGCCGGCCGCCGTCGCGGGTCACTCGCTGGGCGAATACTCTGCTCTGGTGGCCTCGGGTGTGCTGACACTCGCGCAAGCCGCGCCGTTGGTGCGCTTTCGTGCGCAGGCCATGCAGGACGCCGTACCGGTCGGCATAGGCGCGATGGCGGCCATTCTGGGCATGGAAGCCTCCAAAGTGATTGAAGGCTGTGCCGAGGCCGCGCGCAGCTTCGGGGCCAACACCACCGAAGTGGTCGAAGCCGTCAATTTCAACGATCCGATGCAGACCGTCATCGCGGGCAGCAAGGCTGCGGTTGAGAAAGCCTGCGAAGTGCTCAAGGCCAACGGTGCCAAGCGCGCCTTGCCCCTGCCGGTGTCGGCTCCCTTCCACTCCAGCCTGATGAAGCCCGCGGCCGAGAAGCTGCGCGAAAAGCTGGCCGTCGTCGAGTTCGCAGCGCCGAAAATCCCGGTCATCAACAACATCGAGGTAGCCGTCGAGACTGACGCTGACCGCATTCGCGCGGCGCTGTACGGGCAGGCTTTCGGCCCCGTGCGTTGGGTGGAATGCGTGCAGGCCATCAAGGCACGCGGCCTCACGACGCTGGTCGAGTGCGGGCCTGGCAAGGTGCTGGCCGGCATGGCCAAAAGAATCGATCCCGAATTGACGGGTGTCCCCCTGTTTGATCCCGCCTCCCTGGCGGAAGTGAAGGAGTTACTGGCATGAGCGAAGTCAAGTTTGAAGGCCAGGTCGCACTGGTCACCGGCGCATCGCGCGGTATTGGCGCGGCCATTGCGCTGGAGCTGGCCCAAAAAGGCCTCAAAGTGATAGGCACGGCGACCAGCGATGAAGGCGCGGCCAAAATCGGCCAGGCCCTTGCGGCTTTTCCGGGTTGCGCCGGCAAAAACCTGAATGTGAACGACGTTACCGCCGCCGAAGCGCTGATCGACGCCATCGTCAAGGAGCACGGTGGCCTGCAGGTGCTGGTCAACAACGCGGGCATCACACGCGACATGCTGGCAATGCGGCTCAAGGATGACGATTGGGATGCGGTGCTGGACACCAACCTCAAGGCCGTGTTCCGCATGAGCCGCGCCGTGATGCGCACCATGATGAAGCAGCGCTACGGCCGCATCATCAGCATCACATCCGTCGTTGGTGCCTCGGGCAACGCGGGCCAATCCAATTACGCGGCGGCCAAGGCCGGCGTGGCCGGCATGACGCGCGCACTGGCTCGCGAGCTCGGCTCGCGTAACATCACTGTCAATTGCGTGGCGCCAGGCTTTATCGAGACCGACATGACCGCCGGATTGCCGGAAGAGCAGCAAAAAGCACTTTTGGGGCAGATCCCGCTGGGCCATCTTGGCAAACCGCAAGACATTGCGCACGCTGTGGCCTTTGTGGCAAGTCCACAGGCGGCCTACATCACAGGCCAGGAGATTCACGTCAACGGCGGCATGTATATGTAGCTCTTGAAGCGTCAGCCCTGCAGTTTCATGAAAACAGCGGGCTGAGAGTGGTAAAACACGGGAAATCGAAGCCGGTTTTTATCCGTCCGGCGCGGTGCTTAGGGAAACGACTCTAACGCGGTAAAATCACGGATTAATTTACAACCCTCAGAGGGAACTATGAGCGATATCGAAGCACGTGTTAAGAAAATCATTGCCGAACAACTCGGCGTGGAAGAAGGCCAGGTCACCAGCGAAAAAGCCTTTGTGGCCGATCTGGGCGCTGACTCCCTTGACACCGTAGAACTGGTTATGGCTCTGGAAGACGAGTTCGGCATTGAGATTCCCGACGAAGACGCCGAGAAGATCACCACCGTGCAGAACGCGATTGACTACGCAAACACCCATCAAAAGGCTTGAGGCAAGGCTTTCGCCTGCCTCCGCCGTCATCAAGCCTGAAAAGTCATTCCAGGGCTTTTCGGGTTCTTCTCAGGATTTTTGAATGAGCCGTCGTCGTGTCGTCGTGACAGGTCTGGGTTGTGTCAGCCCGGTAGGTAATACCGTGGCTGAATCCTGGGCCAATCTGATTGCCGGTGTACCCGGAATTGATCTGATCACGCAGTTTGATGCAAGCAACTTTGCCTGCAAATTTGCCGGTGAGGTCAAAGGCTTCAATATCGCGGATTACATTCCCGAAAAAGAAGCGCGGCACATGGATCGCTTCATTCATCTGGGTCTGGCTGCAGCTTTCCAGGCGGTGGCCGACAGCGGCTTGCCGACGGGCGAGGCGCTAGACGGCGAACTGGCGACCCGCATTGGCTGCAATATCGGTTCGGGCATCGGCGGTTTGCCGATGATCGAGCAAATGCATTCCGAGCTGGTCAATCGCGGCCCGCGCCGGGTGTCTCCGTTTTTTGTACCTGCCTCGATCATCAACATGATTTCCGGGCATGTATCCATCAAATTCGGCTTTAAAGGCCCCAACGTTGCGGTCGTAACGGCCTGCACGACCGGACTTCATGCCATCGGCCTGTCGGCGCGCATGATTGAATATGGCGATTGCGACGTGATGGTGGCCGGTGGCGCTGAGTCCTGCGTCTCTCCGCTGGGCGTAGGCGGCTTTGCCGCAGCGCGTGCCCTGTCCACCCGCAACGAAGACCCGAAAACAGCATCTCGCCCTTGGGACAAGGACCGTGATGGTTTTGTGCTGGGTGAGGGCGGCGGTGTGCTGGTTCTCGAAGAGTACGAGCATGCCAAAGCGCGCGGCGCCAGAATTTATGCTGAACTGACCGGGTTCGGCATGAGCGCAGACGCATATCACATGACAGCGCCCGATGTCGACGGACCGCGCCGCTCCATGGTCATGGCGTTGAAGAACGCAGGTGTCAATGCCGACGAAGTCCAGTACCTCAACGCGCATGGCACGTCCACACCGCTGGGCGACCTGAACGAGACAAACGCCGTCAAGGCTGCGTTCGGCAGCCACGCTAAAAACATGGTGGTCAGCTCGACCAAATCCATGACGGGTCACCTTTTGGGCGGCGCCGGCGGCATTGAGTCGGTGTTTACGGTGCTTTCGCTGTATCACCAGAAAATTCCGCCGACCATCAATATCTTCAACCAGGATCCCGAGTGCGACCTGGACTACTGTGCCAATACCGCGCGTGACGCAAAAATCGAGGTTGCCGTCAAAAACAATTTCGGGTTCGGCGGCACCAACGGTACGCTGGTCTTCAAGCGCGCCTGATTTCCCGGCTCACGCACGTCCAACAGCCTGCCTTGAGCCTGCACAACGCCCCGCCGGTTGTTTATCCGCTGGGGCGTTCGCGTTTTCTGGGTACTCTTTTGTTGGGTTTATGGCTGTCCGGGCTGCTTTTAGCCATGCTCTGGTATTTCAATGGAAACCGTCAGCTGGATTGGCGCATCGGCCTGGCACTTACTGCCGCGTTAGGCGCTGGTGTGGCAGCACATATTGGTTGGCGAAATTCTCCGGCGGGCCACTTGGCATGGGATGGCGAAGTGTGGCGCTGGGAGGGCCCGGGTTACCAGGCGGGCGTTGCCGAATATGAGCTTTCAGTCCTTGCCGATTTTCAGCACTATTTACTGCTTCGGCTTGAAAATTCTGTTCACGCACGGCTGTGGCTTTGGGTGGAGCGCGGTGTCATGCCGGAGCGATGGCTGGATCTGCGCCGGGCGGTCTACTCGCCGCACAAGTCATCTTCCACCTTATCGCCGCACGATTTTCTGCCGGCAGAACCCGTGCCGGCTGTGGCAGTATCGGGGTCTATGCGCCCAGTTGAAGTCACGTCACAAAACCCATGAGCGCTGACCTGCCTCCGCCGCAACTGGAAAAAGCAACCGACAGCGATGCCATGCTGGTGGAGCGCACCGTTGCAGGCGACCAGAAGGCATATGAGCTGCTGGTCATCAAATACCAGCGGCGCATCCAGCGCCTGATAGGCCGTATGGTGCGCGATGTGGACCTGGTGGAAGATATCGCCCAGGAAACGTTCATCCGCGCCTACAGGGCCCTGGCGCAGTTCAGGGGCGAGGCCCAGTTCTACACATGGCTTTACCGGATTGCGGTGAATACCGCCAAAAAGGCCCTGATGGACCTTAAACGGGATCCAACCGTCTCTGAAAACTCCTTTAAATCGGGCCAAAGCGATGAAAGCGATGAAACTTCCCCGCTTGAAAACGAACTAACAAGCTCGGAAACGCCGGAAGCCGTGCTGGCCACCAAGGAAATTGCGGAAATCATCAATGCCGCCATGGAAGCCTTGCCTGAGGAGCTTCGCCAGGCCATTACCCTGCGTGAAATAGAAGGGCTGAGCTACGAAGAGATTTCAGAGGCGATGGATTGCCCCATCGGTACAGTGCGGTCACGTATTTTCAGGGCGCGCGAGGCAATTTCGCAGAAGGTGAAACCGTTGCTGGAAAACCAGAGCGGCAAGCGCTGGTGAAGTCGCAGCACCCAGGAGCCATCCATGAACCCACGAATCAGACCCCGTATTTTGAGCCTTTCAAAACGGCAGTTCCGCTGCCCACGAACATGATGAAACCGTCAATGCAAACCAGCGAACTCATGTCTGCCTTGGCCGATGGCCAATTGGACGGGGACGAACTTGTGGCTGCACTCGATGCCAGCCGGCGCGATGATTCAGCGGTCGCCGCCTGGGACGCCTATCACCTGATTGGCGATGCCTTGCGGTCGCCTGCGCTTCGGACCAAAGGGGCGGACATGGCCTTTTTGGCGCGCCTGAACCAGCGCCTTGCCCAGGAAACCCCGGCCGGTTCGAGTTTTCATCCTGCTGCTCCGGCTCTGGATGTTGTTCAGGTACCCGTGCAAGCAATGTCTCAACCGCATGGCGAAGCCGCCAATGACAGCGATTTCCGCTGGAAGCTGGTAGCAGGATTTGCCTCACTCGCCGCGGTGGCTGCCATTGCGTGGAATGCCTCTGGCTTGCTGGCACCCGGCTCGGCGCCGCAGCTTGCCCAGGCGCCACTGTCACAACAGGTGTTGGTTGCTTCGCCCCAAGGCCCAATGGTGCGGGATGCCCGGCTGGAGGAACTGCTGGCTGCGCACAAGCAGCTGGGGGGCACATCGGCCCTGCAGGAACCCTCGGGCTTCTTGCGCAATGCCACCTTTGAAACGCCGCAAAATGCAGGACGCTGAGCGGGCGCCTGCTTGTCGCCGGGCTTTGGAAACTTCATGAAATTCAAGCTATTTCGCCTTCTAGCCCTTGCGGGATGTGCGCTGCCAGCTATGAATTTTGTAGCGGCACAGGTGCCGCCGCCGGCCCCTGCTGCGACGCCCATGGAATCCCGCAACATCAACGATTGGCTGATGCGCATGCACGAGGCTTCCAAAAAGCGCTCGTACATCGGCACCTTTGTCGTCTCTTCCGGTGGCGCCATGTCCAGTGCGAAGATTTGGCATGTTTGCGAGGGCGACCAGCAAATGGAGCGGGTAGAAACGCTGACGGGGGCACCGCGCTCGATTTTTCGCCATAACGACCAGGTGGTCACCTTCATGCCGGACCACAAGGTGGTTCGCAGTGAAAAGCGCGAGTCGCTGGGTATGTTCCCCCAGTTGCTGCAGTCAACCGATAACCGGATTGCCGACTATTACAAGGTCCGTCAGGAGGGTACCGAGCGTGTGGCGGGCGTCGAGGCCGATATCGTGCTGCTGGCGCCCAAAGACAATATGCGGTTTGGCTACCGGGTCTGGACAGAACAGAAGAAAGGCCTGGTCGTGAAGCTGCAGACGCTCGATACCGACGGCAAGGTCCTGGAACAGGCGGCATTTTCAGAATTGCAGCTTGATGCTCCGGTCAAAATGGACAAGCTCCTCCAGATGATGGGCAAGGTCGACGGTTACCGTGTGGAAAAGCCTGTTCTCATGAAGACCACGGCAAGCGCGGAAGGCTGGCTCCTGAAGGCGCCTGTGGCGGGCTTTAAACCCATGAGTTGCTACAAGCGGCCGGCGACGGCACTGGCGCCTGCCGGCACTGCGGCCGGTGAAGAGCCCCTGCAGTGGATTTTCTCGGATGGTTTGGCATCGGTGTCGATTTTTGTAGAACCGTTCGACCGCCAGCGCCACGGTCAGGAATCGAGCCTGTCGATGGGCGCCACCCAGACGATTACCCGGCAGCTCGACGCCTATTGGGTCACCGTGATGGGTGAAGTCCCCATGGGCACTTTGAAGCTTTTTGCGGGCGGGCTGGAGCGCAAGAAATAATATGCACTGGTGCTCCTGGTACTTTTCTCGGGGGCCACGTGCTGCAACAATTTTCTCCGGCGCCAGCCTTGGGTTGCCGCCGGGTGTGATTGCCGGATGACAACATTTATGACGAGGCTGATGATGCTTGAATTGAAATGGAAACCCCTGCGCTCCTGCCTGACGGCGGCCATCGTGGGAAGCACTGCGGTCCTGGCGGTGCTGCCGGTCGCGCCGGTCTGGGCGCAGAACCGCACATTGCCGGATTTCACGGACCTCGTGGAGCAGGTGGGTCCTTCGGTGGTCAATATCCGCACCCTGGAGAAAGCCAAGGCAGCGGCTTCCGGAAGTGCCGACGAACAGATGCTGGAATTCTTCAAGCGCTTTGGCATACCGATCCCCCCTAATATGCCCCGCGCACCCCGGCCGGACCGCAGCCCTCAGCCTGACGAAGATCAGCCACGCGGCGTCGGGTCGGGTTTCATCCTGACGGCCGACGGCTTTGTGATGACCAACGCGCATGTAGTCGAAGGCGCCGATGAAGTCATCGTCACGTTGACCGACAAGCGCGAATTCAAAGCCAAAATCATCGGTGCGGACAAGCGCAGTGACGTTGCCGTCGTCAAGATTGAGGCGACGGGGCTGCCCGCAGTGAAGATCGGCGACATCAACCGCCTCAAGGTCGGGGAATGGGTGATGGCCATCGGCTCGCCATTTGGCCTGGAAAACACCGTGACCGCAGGTATCGTGAGTGCCAAGCAGCGGGATACCGGCGACTACCTGCCGTTTATCCAGACCGACGTGGCCATCAACCCCGGCAACTCCGGCGGGCCCCTGATCAATATGCGCGGTGAGGTGGTTGGCATCAACAGCCAAATTTATTCGCGCTCCGGCGGCTTCCAGGGCATTTCCTTTTCCATTCCCATAGATGAGGCAGCGCGCGTGTCCGATCAGCTGCGCACGAGCGGCAAGGTCACGCGGGGCCGCATCGGTGTGCAGATCGACCAGGTCACCAAAGAGGTGGCGGAATCGATTGGCCTGGGCAAGGCCCAGGGCGCGCTGGTTAGGGGTGTCGAAAGCGGCGCACCCGCAGAAAAAGCGGGCATTGAGGCCGGCGACATCATCATCAAGTTCGACGGCAAGCCGATTGAAAAATCCAGCGACCTGCCGCGCATGGTCGGCAACGTGAAGCCGGGTACCAAGGCCGTGGTGACCGTCTTCAGGCGCGGCGCGAGCAAGGACCTTTCGGTCACGATTGGTGAGGTCGAGGCAGAAAAACCCGCGCGCAAGGCTTCGGCTGGCCCCGAACCCAAGCCCCCGGTAGCGGGTGCCGCACAGGCTTTGGGTCTGGCCGTGAGTGAAGTGCCCGACGCACAGAAGAAGGAGCTGAAGGTCAAGGGTGGCGTCAAGGTGGACACCGCCGAAGGGGTTGCTGCGCGGGCCGGCCTGAAAGAAGGCGACGTGATTGTGGCGATTGCCAACTCCGAAGTCACCAGCGTCAAGGAATTTGAAGCGGCCCTTGCCAAAATCGACAAGTCCAAAGCCATCAACGTGCTGTTCCGGCGGGGCGAGTGGGCGCAATACGCGCTGATCAGGCCATCTCGCTGAAGCGCTACCTTAGATCTCTTTCTCGCAGCGTCACAGCAAGAGCCGGGAGGCTGCCATTAACCCCCATACCCTGCCGGGCTATGGGGGTTTTTGATGTCTGGCGCGGAAATTTGGTGTTTCGCAAAAATATATTTTGCGAGGAGCCGGATCTCATTTTTTGTTAGTGATTGCTCACAATGAGGTGGTCCATGGACCGTTTTCGGTAGAATATGAGCTCCCGCCTGCGCTATTTCGATATATCGGAATGGCTAAAGACCCGGTTTCTCTCTTTATTTTGAGTAATACCGAACGCTCCACAGATCACCCACAAGTTGTCCAGAGACAAGCAGTATAAAATTGTGAATAAGTTGTGCATAAGATCCATGTTGCTAGCCTGCAACGACAAAAATATGGCCATTTCGGGACTGTTCGGCTCCGGCTTTTTGCCTACAATGAAGTTCCAACTATCGCAGTTGCCATAGATTGTTGGTTCAGGGCGCGTCGCTACTCGACGCGCCCTTTTTTATGGCCCTCGCGAATTCCATTCAATCTCTTCGCAATACTTTCAAGTACTTAGGCGTTCTCGTTGATGAATCACATCAGAAATTTTTCGATCATTGCCCACATTGATCACGGCAAATCCACGCTGGCTGACCGTCTCATCCAGCGCTGCGGCGGTTTGCAGGACAGAGAGATGAGTGCGCAGGTTCTGGATTCGATGGATATTGAAAAAGAGCGTGGGATAACCATCAAGGCGCAGACCGCTGCGCTCAAATACAAGGCACTCAACGGCGAGGTCTACAACCTCAATCTGATCGACACGCCGGGCCACGTCGACTTCTCTTATGAAGTGAGCCGCTCGCTGTCCGCATGCGAGGGTGCGCTGCTGGTGGTGGACGCCAGCCAGGGTGTGGAAGCGCAGACCGTCGCCAACTGCTACACCGCGCTGGACCTCGGTGTGGAAGTCGTGCCGGTGCTCAACAAGATGGACTTGCCGCAAGCCGACCCTGATAACGCCAAGCAGGAAATCGAAGAAGTGATCGGCATCGACGCGACCGATGCGATTCCCTGCAGTGCCAAGACGGGCATGGGCATCGATGAAATCCTGGAGGCCGTCGTTGCCAGGATTCCGCCGCCCAAAGGTAATCCAGGCGGCCCGTTGCGCGCCATGATCATTGACAGTTGGTACGACGCTTATGTGGGCGTCGTCATGCTGGTGCGTGTTGTGGACGGCCGGCTTGCCAAGGGTGACCGTATCAAGCTGATGGCCAGCGAGGCGATGTACAACGCCGAGCAATTAGGCGTCTTTACTCCGCATACCGAGCCTCGCCAGGCACTCGAATCCGGCGAGGTGGGTTTTGTCATCGCTGGCATCAAGGAGCTTCAGGCGGCGCGGGTCGGCGACACCGTGACCCTGATCAAGCCCGGGACAGGCGGCGCTGCCTTTACCGCCACCGAGGCCTTACCCGGCTTCAAGGAAATCCAGCCTGCGGTGTTTGCCGGCCTGTATCCCTCAGAGGCCAGTGAATACGAATCCCTGCGCGATGCACTGGAAAAACTCAAGCTCAATGATGCGTCGCTGCACTATGAGCCGGAGGTCAGCGAGGCGCTGGGTTTCGGGTTTCGCTGCGGTTTCCTGGGGCTGCTGCACATGGAAATTGTCCAGGAGCGGCTCGAGCGGGAATTCGACCAGGACCTGATCACGACGGCTCCCAGTGTGGTCTATGAAGTTCTCCAATCCGACGGAACCCTCCTCAAGGTTGAAAATCCCTCCAAAATTCCCGACGGCGGAAAGGTTAACGAGATCCGCGAGCCCATTGTGACCGTGCACTTGTATATGCCGCAGGACTACGTGGGCGCCGTGATGACGCTGGCCAACCAGAAGCGCGGCATCCAGCTGAACATGGCCTACCACGGCAAACAGGTCATGCTGACCTATGAAATGCCGCTGGGCGAGATCGTGCTGGACTTCTTCGACAAGCTCAAGTCCGTCTCCCGCGGCTATGCGTCGATGGACTACGAATTCAAGGAGTTCCGGGCATCCGATGTGGTGAAGGTGGACATCCTGCTGAATGGCGAGAAGGTCGACGCGCTGTCCATCATCGTCCACCGCAGCCAGTCGGCCTACCGCGGCCGGGCGGTGGTGGCCAAAATGCGCGAGATCATTTCCCGGCAGCAATTCGATGTGGCCATCCAGGCGGCGATCGGGGCCAATATTATTGCGCGTGAGACAATCAAGGCGCTGCGCAAAAACGTGATCGCCAAGTGCTACGGCGGCGATATTTCACGCAAACGCAAGCTCCTTGAAAAACAAAAAGCGGGTAAAAAACGCATGAAACAAATCGGTTCCGTTGAAGTCCCCCAGGAAGCCTTCCTGGCCATTTTGCAGGTGGAAGATTGATGCGCGGCGCAATGAGCACGATCACGGCCGTGGTGCTGGCCGCATTTGTGGGTTATGGCGCTGCCTGGTACTTCGGCGTCGTGGACGGAAACTTCTCCCTGCTGCTGTTCCTGGCATCGGTGGTCACCGGGATTTACTGGCTGGCCGAGCGGTTTTACTTTTTGCCGCAGCGCTACCGCGCGGCGGCGGCATTCGAGGAAAGTGCTGCCAGGCGGCAGGCTGAGCTCGCCGGAAAAGGCATCAGCCAGGTCGACAACCATGTTGACGAAGCCAGAACCCGGCTCATCATGCAGCCCTGGTGGCTGGATTGGACCGCCGGCCTGTTCCCGGTGATCGTGGTGGTTTTCCTGTTGCGCTCCTTCCTGTTTGAGCCCTTCAAGATTCCTTCTGGCTCCATGATCCCGACCTTGCTCGTCAACGATCTGATCCTGGTCAATAAATTCCATTACGGCGTTCGCTTGCCGGTGCTCAATATCAAGGTACTGGACAACAACACCCCGCAGCGCGGTGATGTGATGGTGTTTCGCTACCCGCCAAAACCGAGCCTGGATTACATCAAACGGGTGGTGGGTGTGCCCGGGGATGAGGTGGCCTACCTGAACAAGAAGCTGACCATTAACGGCAAGCCTCTGGTCAAGACGCCTTTGCCCGACTTTTTTGACGAAGATATTTTGCGTTACGCCAAACAGTTCGAAGAGGTCAATGGGACAAAGAAATACCGCCTGCTGAATGACGACTCCCGGCGGGCCGGCCTCGATGAGCGGGAGGTCATGGACTTTCCTTTCAAGGAAAATTGCCGTTACAGTAGCGAAGGCGTTGTCTGCAAGGTGCCTGAGGGGCAGTATTTCATGATGGGCGATAACCGCGATAATTCGCTGGATTCCCGTTATTGGGGGTTTGTTCCCGATAAAAACATTGTCGGCAAGGCCTTTTTTGTCTGGATGAATTTCGGCAACCTCAAGCGTATCGGTTCTTTCGAGTAGCCGCTTTTTTTGGCACACTTTGGTGTACCAGGGGCAATACGACAGGACTTCCTAGTCAGAGCAGGAGAAAAAATGAAACATCGTCAACGTGGCATTTCCTTTATTGGCCTTCTGTTTGTGGGCATCGTTCTTGTATGTGGTGGCATTTTGGCTGCCCAGGTTGCCCCGACGCTGATTGAATATCAGGCCATCCTCAAGGCCGCCGGAAAGGCGAGGGAAGGCAATACCGTGGCTGAGGCCAGAACTATCTTTGACAAGGCCGCCCAGATTGACGACATCAAGTCAATTACTGCCAAAGATATCGAAGTGACCAAAGAGGGTGACAAAACTGTGGTGTCTTTCGCCTATAACAAGGAAATCCACATGGCCGGCCCAGCTTATCTGCTGCTCAAGTACAACGGCCGTGCCAAGTAAGTGCGAGCGAGTGCTACCTCAAGTCCTGGTCTGCTGGCACTGCAAAAGCGCCTGCAGCATGATTTTTCCGACCCAAGGCTGCTCCAGCAAGCGCTGACGCACCGCAGCTTTTCAACCGACCATAACGAGCGTATCGAGTTTCTGGGCGATTCCGTCCTGAACCTGGCTGTCGCGGGGTTGCTCTACGAGCAACTGAGCACCCTGCCTGAGGGCGATCTTTCACGTGTGCGGGCTAACCTGGTCAAGCAGGACACCCTGCACAAACTTGCCGTCGTGCTTGGCTTGCCGGATCTGGTACGGCTGGGCGAAGGCGAGGCAAAATCAGGCGGACAGAAGCGGCCCTCCATCCTCGCCGATGCGCTGGAAGCTGTCATAGGCGCCGTTTACCTGGACGCCGGCTTTGAGGCGGCCAACCTGCTGGTGCGCCGGCTGTTCAAGGACGTGGAAATCAACCCCCAGATGCAGGCCATCGGCAAAGATCCGAAAACCGAATTGCAGGAGTGGTTGCAGGGGCGCAAAATGAACCTGCCGATTTATCGCGTGGTGGGTACCATGGGTGCGGCCCACAAGCAGACCTTCGATGTGGAATGCGAGATCACTGAATATGGCCGGGCCGAGCGCGGGATCGGCGGCTCCCGCCGGGCCGGCGAACAAGCCGCCGCCGCAGCCATGCTGATGTTTGTCAAGACACTGGATTCCTGACTCCGAGCCGGCAGCCGCCCGAAGGCCGCAGGCCAACACACCAAGATTATGAGTACAGGTAAAAAAGAACCGAAAAAACCGGTAGTTGCTGCGGCGACTCCCCCTGCAGTCGCGCCGAAAAAGCGTCAAGCCAAAGCCCCGGAAGCCGTGCAGCCGCCCGATGCGCTGGAAGCCATGCTGGCGCAGGCGCTGTCCTCGCGCGGCGCGGCCGTGCCCGCCGCTGCTGACACATCGTCCGCCGGCGAGCAGCGCTGTGGCCTGATCGCCATCGTCGGCAAGCCCAACGTGGGCAAGTCCACTCTGCTCAATGCCCTGGTGGGACAAAAGATCAGCATCACCTCGCGCAAGGCCCAGACCACGCGCCACCGCATCACCGGCATGCGCACGGTCAAGGCAACGCAGTATGTCTTCGTGGACACGCCGGGCTTCCAGACCCGGCACGGCAACGCGCTGAACCGCTCGCTGAACCGCACTGTGGTCGGCGCCGTCAATGATGTGGACCTGATTGTCTTTGTGGTGGAAGCCGGTCAATTCAACCAGGCCGACGCCAAGGTTCTGGCTCTGCTGCCCGAAAAGACACCCGCGATTTTGCTGGCTAACAAGTTTGATTTGATTCACCGCCGCGCCGAGATCGCGCCCTGGCTCAAGGAAATGCAGGAGCGGCACAATTTCGCCGAGTTCGTGCCGATGTCGGCCAACAACGCCAAGGACATCGAGCGCCTGTTCGGCATTTGCGAAAAATACCTGCCGGTCCAGCCCTGGATGTACGGTGCCGACGAATTGACCGACCGCAGCGATCGCTTCATGGCGGCGGAAATCATTCGCGAGAAGCTCTTTCGCCTCACGGGGGACGAACTTCCCTACACCTCAACGGTCATCATTGACCGGTATGAAGAAGAGGGCACCCTGCGCAAAATTGCCGCCACCATCGTGGTGGAGCGTGACGGCCACAAAGGCATGATCATTGGCGAGAAGGGTGAAAAGCTCAAACGCATCGGCACTGAAGCCCGGCATGAGCTTGAAACCCTCACGGGCGGCAAGGTGTTCCTGGAGATCTGGGTCAAGGTCCGTTCGGGTTGGGCCGACGATGAGGCCCGGGTCAAGACATTCGGGTATGAATGAGGCCCCCACGGTCGCTCACTGCGTGTAGCTCCCTGCCCCCCGAGGGGGCCGCTGCGCCTGCGGCCCGGCAAAGCCGGTTCCGCGGCCCCGGCTTGAAGGGGGAGTTCCCTCAGTTCTCGCTGCTGGTTTCCTGCCTGGCCTCCTGAACCACATGGCCACCAAGCGCATCGGCGATGAACCCGCCTACGTCCTGCACCGCTACGACTGGAGTGAGTCCAGCCTGATCCTGGAGGTGTTCACCCGTAAATATGGCCGGGTGGCTCTGGTGGCGCGGGGGGCGAAGAAGCCCAGCTCCAGCTTCCGGCCGATCTTGTTGCCTTTGCAGCCGCTGCATATCGCCTTTGGCGGCGATGCTGAAATCCGCACCCTGAAAAGCGCTGAGTGGCAGGGCGGCCACGTCATGCCCACGGGGGATGCATTGCTGTCGGGCTATTACCTCAACGAGCTCTTGATGCGCCTGATGGCGCGTGACGACCCGCATCCGGTGCTGTTTGACGCCTACGCCGCCACGGTGCAATTGATCGCCGCACAAAGTGCCGAAACCCTGCAGCTGGCGTTGCGCGCGTTTGAGCTGCGGCTGCTGCGCGACATCGGCCTTTTACCCCTGCTGGACGCCGAAACCGCCACGCTGGCGCCGCTCGATCCGGACACCCGCTATGTGCTGGTGCCAGAGGCGGGGCTCCGGCAAGCGCACGACGACGATCGCGTCAGCCTGCCCGGCGGGCAATGGCAGGCGCTGCAGCAGGCGCTGGGTGACGAGGCGCTGTTCTCTGACACGGTACGGGCCTGTATCCCCGGCTTCAATGAGCTTAAAACCCAGTTGCGCGGGCTGCTGCACTACCATTGCGGCGTCAAGGTCCTGAAAACCCGGCAGATGATGATGGACCTGCAAGCTTTCTAACGAGCAACCGCCATGAAACTCCTTTCGCCCGCTCCCCTCGTGTCCCATGTGTATGACAAGACCGCACTGTCGGTCAACGTCAACAAGGTCGCCCTGTTGCGAAATTCCCGCCACCTGGATATTCCTAGCGTGCGCCGTGCCGCCGAGCTGTGCCTGGAAGCTGGTGCACAGGGCATCACGGTGCACCCGCGGCCCGACGAGCGGCATATCCGCCGTGACGACGTCTTTGAACTCGCCGCGCTGATGAAGGACTGGCCAGACCGCGAATTCAACATCGAAGGCAACCCGTTCCAGAATCTGATGGGCTTTGTGCACGATCTGGCCGCCCGGGGCCTGCCGCTGCACCAATGCACCTTTGTGCCCGACAGCGAAGACCAGTTCACCAGCGACCACGGCTGGAATTTCCCCGAAGACGCTGAGCGCCTGCAGCCCCTGATAGAACAGGTGCATGACCGCCGTGTGCGGGTCAGTCTTTTCATGGACCCGATTCCCGAAGCCATGGCAGCGGCCAAGGCCGTGGGCGCCGACCGGGTGGAGTTTTATACCGAGACCTACGCGCGCGCCTGGGCAACTCCTGAAAAGGCCGAAGTTCTGGCGCGCTTTACCCGTGCGGGCCAGGCCGCTGCGGCAGCCGGCCTGGGCATCAACGCGGGCCACGACCTGAACCGCGACAACCTCACGGAGTTTGTGCGAGAAGTACCCAATGTGCTGGAGGTGTCGATAGGCCACGCTTTTGTTGCCGACGCCCTCGAGTTGGGTTACGCCGCGACCACCCGGCGTTACCTGCTTAGCATCACCCAGGCATTCGCCCCCGCATGATTGGAGCCCCCACGCTCCCCCACTGCGTGTGGGTCGCTGCCCCCCGAGGGGGCCGCCCGCCTGTGGCCCGGCAAAGCCGGTTCCACGGCTCGAGCTGGCCTGTTTTGTGTCACCTTACGGCAGCGACTGTGCGGGCAGAATGATCTACGGAATCGGTACTGACATCTGCGACGTGCGCCGCATCCGCGCCAGCCTTGAGAGGCATGGTGAACGGTTTGCCCGCAGGATTCTGAGCGACGGTGAACTTGCCACCTGGAAACACCGCAGCGCCCGCTGGCCCGACCGCGGCGTCAGCTACCTTGCCACCCGGTTTTCAGCCAAAGAAGCTTTCAGCAAGGCGATCGGCACCGGCATGCGGATGCCCATGACGTGGCGCAGCTGTGAAATCGCCAAGGCGCCCAGCGGCAAACCCGAGATCGTGCTGCACGGCACGCTCAAGGCCTGGTTTGAAGCCCGCCAGCTCACTGCCCATGTGTCCGTCACCGACGAAACCGATTACGCCGCCAGTTTTGTGGTTGTAGAGAAAAATAGCCCCTAGCGCCCGTCAATATTGCGCTAGCAGCTATCAATTTAATAGTATTTAATTCCTGATTTCAATCCCATGACCCAGCACGCTCCCCTCATCATCGACATCGCCGGCCTCACGCTGACCAAGGCCGACCGCCGGCGCCTCAAGCACCCATTGACCGGCGGGATCATCCTGTTTGGCCGCAACTGGCAAGACCGCCGGCAACTGAGCGCGCTCTGTGCTGAGATCAAGAGCATCCGGCCGGACTTGCTGATTTGCGTGGACCACGAAGGCGGGCGCGTGCAGCGCTTCAGGACGGATGGTTTTACCCACCTGCCGCCCATGCGCGCGCTGGGCTCGCTGTGGATGAAGGACCAGCTTGCGGCCACCAACGCCGCCACCGCCTGTGGCTACGTGCTGGGTGCCGAGTTGCGCGCTTGCGGCGTTGATTTCAGTTTCACGCCGGTGCTGGACCTCGATTGGGGTGAAAGCGGGGTCATCGGCGACCGCGCCTTTGGCCGCGACCCGCGCGTGGTCACGCTGCTGGCCAAAAGCCTGATGCACGGCCTGCTGCAGGCCGGTGTGGCCAATTGTGGCAAGCACTTCCCCGGCCATGGTTTCGTCAAGGCCGACTCCCATACCGACATCCCGGTCGACAAACGCAGCCTGAAGGCCATTCTGGCCGACGACGCCGCGCCTTATGAGTGGCTGAACACCACGCTCACCAGCGTGATGCCGGCGCATGTGATCTACCCCAAGGTGGACGCCAGGCCGGCAGGTTTTTCGGAAAAGTGGCTGACCTACATCCTGCGCGGCCAGCTGGGTTTTGGCGGCGCGATTTTCAGCGACGACCTGAGCATGGCCGGCGCACGCCTCATTGACGGCAAGGAAGTCAGCTACACCGAGGCTGCTGTCACGGCGCTTAACGCCGGCTGCGACATGGTCCTGCTGTGCAACCAGTCGGTGGGGGAGGGCAAACCGGTGGACGAACTGCTGGACGGCATGGCCGAGGCGCTGCTCAAGGGCCAGTGGGAAGCGCTGGAGTCCAGCGAGCTGCGCCGGCTGGACCTGCTGCCCGCCATCCCAGCCCACGAATGGGACGAACTGATGCTGCACCCTGCCTACATGCACGCGATGGGACTGATTCCCTGAGATGCGTTTGCCGGAGATGCTATTAAATAAATAGCTGTTGGCGCAAGACTGTATTGGGTCTCAGGCATTTTTCTTGTAAATTTGACCGATTCGGGACCCGCGCGGGCGGCTGTGACCACACCGCAGTGGGGTCAGGCTGAAGGCCACTCCAGCCGGCCCACCGCATCCATATGCGTCAGGTACACCCGCAGGTCAAATTCATACTGGTGGTAGCGCGGCTCCATATGGGTGCAGAGCTGGTAAAAAGCCTTGTCGTGCGCTTTTTCCTTGATGTGGGCCAGCTCGTGCACCGCAATCATCCGCAAAAACTCTTCCGGCACTTCCCTGAACAGCGTGGCCACCCGGATTTCACGCTTGGCTTTGAGTTTGCTGCCCTGGACCCTGGAAACGGTGGTGTGTGTGCCCAGCGCATGGGCAATCACGTGCAGCTTGCTGTCAAACGCGACTTTGGAGAGTGGCTCCGAGCTGCGTAAAAACTCGCTTTTGAGCCCCATCACGTAGTCGTACAGGGCCTTGTCCGTCCGCACGCCATGGGCAAGGGGGTATTTGGCGAGCAGCACCTCACCCAGCCGGCCTTGCGCCAGCAACTGCTGCACCTGGGTCTGCAGACTGTCGGGGTAGCCGAGAAGGTATTTGAGTGGCATATGGTTCACCCCCGTCCAGGCTCACTGCGTGTAGCCTGTTCCCCCTCAAGGGGGCGGCGCCAGCGGTCTGGCAAAGCCAGTCCCGCGGCCCCTGCTGGTGTGGAATCGCGTATGGCGAAGTGCGCGATCGTGGGCTAAACCTCACGTCGCAGCGCGGGGAACAGAATCACATCGCGGATGCTGGGGCTGTCGGTCAGCAGCATCATCAGCCGGTCTATGCCGACGCCGCAGCCGCCGGTCGGCGGCATGCCGTATTCCAGCGCGCGGATGAAGTCGTGGTCATAAAACATGGCTTCGTCGTCACCGCTGTCCTTGGCGGCTACCTGGGCGTTAAAGCGCGCGGCCTGCTCTTCAGCGTCGTTCAGCTCACTGAAACCATTGCCGAATTCGCGGCCGGTGATGTAGAGCTCAAAGCGCTCTGTCACCTCAGGGCGGCTGTCATTGGCGCGGGCCAGGGGGGAGATTTCGGTCGGGTGCTCCATGATGAAGGTCGGTTGCCAGAGCTTTTCTTCGACCAGCTCTTCGAAATACAGCACCTGCAGGCCGGCCAGGGAGCGTGTAGACAGACGGTCTTTTTCCTCGTTCATGCCCAGCTTGCGCAGCGCATTCGTCAGCCACACGGTGTCATCGACGTTGTTGCCGGCTTCGGTGTGCTTGAGGATGGCTTCGCGAATGGTCAGGCGGGCAAAGGGTTTGGCGAGGTCGACTTTTTCTTCCTTGCCGCCGTAGCTCAGCTGTAGCGTGCCCACGGCTTTCTGGGCTGCGTCGCGAATCAATGCTTCGGTGAAGTCCATCAGGTCGTTGTAGTCCCAGTAGGCCGCGTAGAACTCCATCATGGTGAATTCAGGGTTGTGCCGTACCGAGATGCCCTCGTTGCGGTAGCTGCGGTTGATCTCGAAGACGCGGTCAAAACCGCCGACGATCAGGCGCTTGAGGTAAAGCTCCGGCGCGATGCGCAGGAACATTTCCTGGTCCAGCGCGTTGTGGTGCGTCTTGAACGGCTTGGCATTGGCACCGCCCGGGATGGGGTGCAGCATCGGCGTCTCGACTTCCAGGAAGTCGTGGCCGACCATGAATTCACGGATAGAGCTGACGGCCTTGCTGCGGGCGGTGAAACGCTTGCGTGCCTGCTCGTCGGTGATCAGGTCCACATAACGCTGGCGGTATTTCTGCTCCTGGTCGGCCATGCCATAAAAATCTCCAGGAAGGGGGCGTAGGCTCTTGGTCAGCAGGCGCACGCTGGTGGCGTGGATGGATAACTCGCCGGTCTTGGTCTTGAAGACCTTGCCTTCTGCCGCGACGATGTCACCCAGGTCCCAATGCTTGAAAGCGGCATAGAGCTCTTCGCCTATTTCGTCGCGCGTGAGGAAAATCTGGATACGCCCGGTGCTGTCCTGCAGGGTGGCAAAACTCGCCTTCCCCATGACACGCTTGAGCATCATGCGGCCGGAGATTTTCGCGGGAACCGCCTCGGCGGCCAGCGCCTCGCCATCCTTGCCGCCGTGCATGGCGTGCAGCTTGCCCGCGTGGTCGGACGGCTTGAAGTCGTTCGGGAACGCAATCCCCTGGCTCCGGATGGCCTTGAGCTTTTCGCGGCGTTCCGCGATCAGCTTGTTTTCGTCTTGGGCGGGGGGCAAGGTGTTGTTATCGGACATGGTCAGAAGTGTGAAAACGATCGGGGCGCCGCTATCAGGCCGGTTTTGTGGCTGTGCGGATAAAGCGCCAAACCGTTGATTTTAGTTTTTTAAGTGGCTGGTTTCCCCATTCAGGGCCGGCTGCCCCTATTTAAGCCTTGATAATCCCGCCTATGTACCTGCGCGCCGGCGTTTTTTCCCTGGGTTTGCTCATGGCCAGCCGCCTGCTCGGCCTCCTGCGGGAATCGGCCCAGGCCGCTGCTTTTGGCGCCACCGGACTTGGCGACGCGGTGATTGTGATGTTCACCCTGCCGGACTTGCTGGTCGGCATATTGTTCAGCGGCGCCCTGGGTTACGTGTTGTTGCCGGAATGGGCGCGCCAAACGCCTGCGCAACAGGATGCCAGCCAGAAAAAAGTCGCACGGGCGCTGCTCGGCACTGGTCTTGTGCTGGCTTTGCTGATCTGGTTACTTCGGGGGGCGCTGTCCCATGCGCTTGCACCTGGCCTGCGGGGCGACATGGCCATCCTTGGCCGCGACTCGCTGGCCTGGAGCGCCGCCGTGCTGCCGCTGGCCATGCTGGCCGCGCTCTGGGTAACGCGGTTGCAGCATGAACGGGATTTCGTAGGCATGTACAGCGGTAATCTCGTGGTCAACCTGCTGCTGGTTTTTGCGCTGTTCCTGGCGCCGCAAAACAGCGGAGATCGAACTGTCTTTATCCTGGGCTGCTTCCTTGTGCTGGCGATGGTCGCGCGCCTCGGCTGGCTGGGCTGGCGGCTTCCGCAGGCTGCGCCGACTGATCCGGCGGCGATGGCTATGCCGGCCCCGCCTGCTGCGGGCATATGGATATGGGCCGGCCTGTCTTCGGGCCTGCTGCTGCTGTTGCCCCTGATGGGGCGCAGCCTGGCGTCCCAGGCCGGGGAGGGGGCCCTCGCAGACTTTAATTACGCCTGGAAGCTGGTGGAGTTGCCGCTGGTGCTCGCGGTGCAGCTCGTGGCCAGCCTGGCTTTTCCGGCAATCACCCGCACCCAAGCGGGCTCTGCGGAACGCGACAGGGCTTTGCAAATTGCCTTTCTCCTGGCCTGGGCCCTGGCTTGCGCAGCGATTGCCGTGGTGGGCAGCTTTTCGCTGCCGCTTGCTCAACTGCTGTTTGGCTGGGGCCGCATGGATGCCGGGCATCTGGAAGTTATTGCGCGCTGGGGGGCCATCGGTATCTGGTCACTGCTGCCACAGGCTTTGATCGCCGTATTGCTGACAGTCATGGCTGCATCGGGGCATATGCACCGCGCGGTCTGGGCTTATGTCGCCGGCCTGGCTGCGCTCGCCGTTGCAGCTTGGTCCGGGCTTGCCGGAGGCGCGCTTGTGATGGGTGCGCTCAATGCTGTATTGGCTGGCATCACCCTCGCCATGTTGTTTGCCGAGCGCGAGCAGCTTCACCGGGCGCTGCCGTGGCGTGCCATGCTTGCCCCATTGGCCGCTTGCCTGCTTCTGGTAGCGGCCAGTCGCTGGTTTGGCCGCTGGAATTTTCTGCCCAGCGCGCTGGCAGCCAGTTTTTTTGCGGTAGTGGTGTTGGCCAGCGCGCTGCTGGCCAGCCCTTTGCTGCGCAGTTTTCTGGGCCGCCAGCCGTTGGCCGTGCCGCAGGCCGGCGGGCAATAATGGCTTATTCCTCTTTCGTCCCATGATTGACTTACTGACCATTACCAACCAGCCAGAGCTGGCGAAACGCTGTGACCGGATGCCGGCCATGCGGCTGTTTGTCGATCTTGAGCGCAATGGCAAGGCCGAGCGCCAGGCCGGGCGCAACACTTTCATCAGTACGCACCAGATTGACGATGTGGGCCGTGTCAAGGCAGTTTTACGGCACTCGCGTCTCATGGTCCGCGTCAATCCATACCGGCTCGATCAGCCAGCTGCAGCCCGTGCGGAGGTCGATGCTGTGCTTGCGCAAGGGGCCGACCTGCTGATGCTTCCGATGTTTTCGACCGCGCAGGAATTGCGGAGCTTCTGCGAAATCGTCGATGGCCGTGTGCCGGTAGTGCCCCTGCTCGAAACCGTGGGTGCGCTCGAATCACTCGAGCAATGGCTGGACACGCCGGGGCTTGGAGAGGTCTTCGTCGGCCTGAATGACCTGCACTTGGCGATGGGCTGCCGCTTCATGTTCGAGCCGTTGGCCCAGGGCCATGTTGACCGCGTAGCGGCAGCGGCAAGGCGGCGAGGTTTACCGATGGGCTTTGGCGGGATCGCCCGCGCAGACGAGGGCTCACTTCCCGGCCGCGATGTTATGGGTGAGCATTTGCGCCTGGGTTCGCAGGCGGTGATTCTTTCGCGGACTTTCAACCGGCCCGATGGTGAACAGTCGTTCGAGGCGGCGGTGGAAGCGCTTCGCGAGGCCGAGTCCGGACTCGCGAAGCGTAGCGCGGCACAAATTGATGCCGACCGCATACGCGTGGCCGCGTTGATCGGCCAGCTCGCGCAGACGGCAAGGCCCGCATGAAACGCCTGATGGACATGGCACTGTCGTTTATGGCGCTACTGCTGCTGTCGCCATTGCTGCTGCTGGCAGCCCTTGTGATCGGATTCGATAGCGGTTTCCCGGTTTTCTTTCGTCAGACGCGGATCGGAAAAAATGGCAGGGAATTTGACATGTACAAATTTCGCAGCATGGTCAGAAATGCCCCGGGGCTCGGACCACATTTCACCGCGAACAACGATCCGCGTATTACACGGGCGGGCCGCTGGATCCGGCGAACCAGCATTGACGAGCTGCCTCAATTGATCAATGTGCTGCGAGGTGACATGAGCCTGGTCGGCCCGAGGCCGCATGTGCCGGCCGAGCGGTCCCTGTATACAGCCGCCGAATGGGAAAGCCGCTGCAGCGTGTTGCCCGGAATCACCGGCCTGGCGCAGATCAGCGGGCGTTCGGACATCTCGTTTGAGCAACAGTGCGCCCTTGACCAGCAATATGTCCAGGAGAATTCATGCTGGCTCGATATCCGGATTCTCTGGGGAACGGTACGCCAACTCGGCGGTAAACATGCCAATTGAGGGGACATGGTTGTCCGCTTCAGCAGGGGCCGGACCCTATAATCCCGCTATTGCAGCCGACTCCCCAAAGCAGCGCTCTGGCCGCTGAAACAACGTGAATCAAAGACAAGCTGAATCTCCCATGGAGCAAAAGCCGATCGGCTACAACGTTCACACGGGCTCCGACCGGCAGGCAATGCTTGAGGCAATAGGGCTTTTTTCGGTGGAACAGCTGTTTGCCGATGTGCCGCAGCAGGTTCGCCTTCGGCGCGAGCTTGACATTCCTCCTGCCCTTAGCGAATGGGAGCTAATGCGTGATGTCACGGCGATGGCCGGGCTGAACCAGACAGTACTCACGCATTCAAATTTTCTCGGCAGCGGCGCCTACGAGCATTACATTCCGGCCGTTGTCGACGCCATCGTTTCCCGCGGCGAATTCCTTACGGCCTACACGCCTTATCAACCCGAAATGAGCCAGGGCCTGCTACAGGCCCTGTTTGAGTTTCAGGTGCTTGTGGGCCGCTTGCTGGGCCAGCAGTCCGTCAACTGCTCGGTGTATGACGGTGCGACGGCGCTTGCCGAATCGTGCTGGA
Organism: Polaromonas sp. P5_D5; assembly: GCF_054049435.1. Classification (NCBI taxonomy): domain Bacteria; kingdom Pseudomonadati; phylum Pseudomonadota; class Betaproteobacteria; order Burkholderiales; family Comamonadaceae; genus Polaromonas; species Polaromonas sp. P5_D5. The sequence goes on along the minus strand of NZ_JBFUMJ010000001.1, from coordinate 905,015 downwards.
TGATGTGTTCAGCCACCGGTAAGCGCCGTATTGTGGTGGCTCAGGCGCTCTGGACCGAATATCGCGAAGTGTTGACTACCTATCTGGAGCCGCGTGGTGTTCGGCTCGATAGCGCAGGGCATGATGCTGGCACTGGCCAGATCGACGTCGCGGCCATAGCCGCATTGTTAGCGTCCGGCGATATCGCCGGTGTCGTGCTGCAAAGCCCCAATGCCCTTGGCGTCGTCGAGGATGTCGCAGCACTTTCGCCGATTTGCAAACAAGGGCAGGCACTGCTTGGGGTGTGTGTCAACCCGTTGCTTTGCGGCTGGATCGAAGCGCCTGGCAGGCTCGGGGCAGACATTGTTGTCTGCGAAGGCCAAACGCTTGGTTTACCGCTCAGTGCAGGCGGGCCTTATGTCGGCATCATTGCTTGCAGCAAACCACTTGAACGGTACCTGCCGGGCCGGCTGGTCGGCCGGGTGCACGACCTCAACGGAAAACTTGGTTACGCGCTGGTCAAGGAAGATCGCGAGCAGCACGTGGCACGCGACAAGGCTACCAGCCACATTTGTTCCAACCAGGCGCTCAATGCGATTCGCGTTGCAATCTACCTGGCGTGCCTGGGTGACGCAAATTTCATGCGAATCGCTGAGGCTAATGCGGCGAATGCAGCCCTGCTGCACGAGCTGCTGGTTGCGCTGCCCGGCGTCAGGTCGCTGCGCAGCGGCGCTTTTTTCAACGAATTTTCGATTGAATTGCCTGTTGCCGCCACGGCCTTTTGTGCGCGCATGCGCAAGCTCGGATTTTTCGCGGGTGTGCCCATCGCGGCTGCGTTGGCGGGCCACAAGAACGGCCTGCTGGTCGCGGTCACTGAAACCAAATCACGCGCTGATATCGAGGCTTATGCCACGCATGCGCGGGCTTGCCTGCAGGAGTGCTGAGATGGCTGCTACGTCCGCCTCCCAGACCATCACCGAATTGCACCGCTCTGGCGCGGCCAGCGATGTCTTTGCCGGACGCCTGTCCGGGAAGACGCCTGCGCTGCCGATTTTTGCACGAGCCCGTACCGCCATTGGACTGCCCGAAGTCAGCGAGGTTGACGTCGTCAGGCATTTCACTCGCCTGAGCCAGGAGTCTCATGGTGTCGACAACGGGCCCTATCCGCTGGGCTCGTGCACGATGAAATACAACCCGAAGCGCAATGACGAGCTCGCACGTCTTTCTGGTTTTGCCAATGCCCACCCGATGCAGGATACCGACACGCTCGGCGGCGTCTGGGAAATGTACGAGAGGCTGCAGGCCATGATTTGCGAGGTTACGGGGATGGACGCCTGCTGCCTGGCACCTGCTGCCGGTGCCCATGGCGAACTCGCAGGCCTGCTGGTGATCCGTGCACATTTTGCGCGGCTGAATACCCGTCGCCCGGTGGTGCTGGTACCCGACTCGGCACATGGCACCAACCCGGCGTCGGCGGCCATGGCGGGCTTTGACTGCCGTATCGTGCCGTCCGACCTCAAGGGCCGGGTCGATCTTGCCGCGCTGCGCGGGATGTTGACCTCCGATGTCGCGGCTTTCATGTTGACCAATCCCTCAACTCTGGGCCTGTTTGAGGACCAGATCGTCGAGATTGCCGATGCGGTTCATGCCAACGGTTCATTGCTCTATTACGATGGTGCCAATCTCAATGCACTGATGGGTATCGTGCGTCCCGGCGACATGGGTTTTGACGTAGTTCACGTCAATGTGCACAAGACTTTTTCGACGCCGCATGGCGGCGGTGGACCGGGCGCCGGCCCGGTCGCGGTCAAGGCCGCGCTGGCTGCCTATCTGCCGAGCCCGGTCGCAGTTCGAAAGAACGGCGTGGCTCAACGAGACGACGACAGGCCGCTTTCCATCGGTCGCATGAAAAGCTTCCACGGCCATGTTGGTGTGTTGCTGCGTGCTTACGGCTACTTGCGCACTATGGGTGGGGCCGGCTTGCGCCAGGCGTCCGAAAATGCGGTGCTGAACGCCAATTACCTGCAGCACCGGCTGGCGCCAATGCTGCCGCCGGTTTACGACCAGTTCTGCAAGCATGAAACCCTGTTGTCGGGCGAGAAGCTCAATACATCGGCACGCCAGTTCGCCAAGCGGCTCATCGATTACGGCATCCATCCGCCAACGCTGGTAGGTGCGGGCTGCGTTTATTTCCCGGGTGACCTCAAGTCGGCGATGTTGATCGAGCCAACCGAAACAGAGACCAAGGCCAGCCTGGACTACCAGGTGGAAATTTTCCAGCGGGTCTTTGATGAGGATGCTACCGATGAAGCGCTTGTCGAAAGTGCACCGCTGAGCCGAAAAATTGCACGAATTGATTTGAAGACTTAAGGATTTGCCATGTGTGGAATAGCTGGCGTGGTCAACGCTGCGGGTACGACCAAAGATGATGTCTGGAAGATGATCGACTGCATCAAGTACCGTGGGGTCGATGAGCAGGGGGTGGAGGACCTTGGGCAGGCGGTGCTGGGTCACGCACGACTTGCAGTGGTGGATCCCGAAAACGGCATGCAGCCCATGTCGAGTACCGACGGCAAGGTCTGGGTTGTTTTCAACGGCGAAATCTTCAATTTCATTGAGTTGCGCGAACAGCTCAAGGCCAAGGGCTACAAGTTCAAGTCGCGCTGCGACACCGAGGTGCTGGTGCACCTTTGGTGCGAAAAAGGCGAAAAAATGCTCGACGACCTGGTCGGCATGTTCGCTTTTTTTATCTGGGACCAACGAACAGAAACCGGCATGCTTGCGCGTGACCGCCAGGGCATCAAGCCGTGCTTTTATGCCCCTTATCAAGGCGGCCTGGCTTTCGCCAGTGAAATAAAGGCCATCCTTGCGCTGCCGAAATTTAAACGCAAAGTCAATGAATCCGCGCTTGGCAATGTCTTTACCTTCAACTATTGCCCTCCGCCGGAGACTTGCTTTGAGGGCATTCGCCATCTGCCGCCCGGCACTTTTATGCGCTATGGAGCGGGAAAATTCTCCGAACCGGTGCGCTACTGGAGCTGGCCCCTCGATGGTCCGCGTGTTGAAGCGTCTCAGGAACAGCTTGAGCAGGCACTTAACGAGGCAATCAAGCTGCAAATGAGGTTTGACGTCGACGGTGGCCTGTTTCTTTCTGGCGGTGTCGACTCGTCGGTGATCGCCAATCGGCTGGTGCCGCAATGGAACCGGCCGCAACTCGATGCAATCGGCTTGCGCATCGAGGACAAGGGGTTTTCGGAGTATTCCTATGCTGAGCGTGTGGCATCGGAGCTCGATATCAATCTGAAGCCGCTTGATATCAAGCCAGCCGACATTCCTGAGATTGCACAAACTGTGGTGCGGCACGCGGAACAGCCACACGGTGATTTTTCATTTTTTTTATTCTTCCTGCTCTCGCGTGAGGCACACAAGCAGGGAAAAATCGTGATGTTCACGGGTGATGGACCTGACGAGGTGATGCTCGGCTTCCGTCACAACGAACAGTTTTTCTCGGAAATGACACGCACCAATTTTCCGATGCGCAGCTACTTCGACCTGATCAGCTACAGCACCGAAAAAGACCGTCAGCGGATGATGAGCCCGGCTTTTTTCCCGCACACCCAGGGCGCCCTGGACAGGTTTATGGAAATCATCGAGCCATTCGGCGACCTTGAGCCGGCAGAGCAGGTTGCAGCCTATGAACTCAACTCACTCATGCCGGGCAATAATTCGGTCAAGGGTGACCGTATGGGAGCCTGCTGGTCAATCGAGGGCCGTGCACCTTTTCTCGACCACCGGGTCAGCGAAATGTTTGCACGCCTACCAGTGACTTCAAAGTTCCGCGATGGCATCGGCAAGCATTTTCTCAAGCAGGCCGCGGCGAGCTATTTCGACCACGATTTCGTCTTCCGTCCCAAGACCATGCCGACCCTGCCGATTGGCGAGTGGATCAAAGGGCCGCTTTATACCTGGGCACGCGAAGTGCTGAACCTGCCTGATGGCGGCCGCTTCGACCGCAATGAGCTGCTGGTGATGCTGGAGGAGCACCGCAGTGGTTTGCATAACCATACGAAACAGCTACGTACTCTGTTGATGACGAAGCTCTGGTTGCAGGAATTTTTTCCCGAAAACGCATAATTAAAGACGGAAGGCCGGACATGGCAGATTTTGATTACTACCTCGCGCAGTTTGTCGATATTCATGGCCGGCCCAAGGCAAAGTTGGTGCCTGGCAAGCACAAGGAAATGATTTTTGGGGCGGGGGCGGGCTTCGCGGGCTTTGCGATTGCCGGTATGGGAATGGGTCCACATGGCCAGGAGTTCATGGCCGTCGGTGACCGCGACAGCGTGCGTCCCGTGCCCTGGATGCCGTCGACGGCCAGCGTGAGCTGCGATGGACATGTCGATGGCAAACCACATGCGCTTGATTCACGCGTCATCGCCAAGAAGGCGATTGCCGCCTTTCGCGAGGCCACGGGCCTTGAATTTTTCTCCGGCCTCGAACCCGAGTTTTTTCTGCTCAAAGCAACTGCTGCTGGTGGATACGAGGTTGCCACCGGCTCGGAGTCGCTCGACAAGCCTTGTTACGACTTCCGGCACCTGTCGTCGGTGTCTGAATTTCTCATGGAGTTGCGCGCCGCACTCGAGGGGGCGAATATCGACGTGTATCAGATTGACCATGAAGACGCAAACGGTCAATTTGAGATGAACTTCACCTATGCAGATGGTCTGCGCACAGCAGACAACCTGACCTACTTCAAAATGGCAGCGACGGCGATCGCGAAAAAACACGGCATGCTGTGTTCGTTCATGCCGAAACCGTTTGCCGAACGCTCGGGCAGCGGTCTGCATATGCACATGTCGGCGGGCAAAAAATTTGGTGACAACGCTTTTGAAGATAAGGCTGATCCGGGCGGCATGAATTTGAGTCCCTTGGCCTATCATTTCCTTGGCGGGCTGATGGCTCATGCCCCGGGGTTGACCGCGATCGCCGCTCCATGCGTCAACTCCTACAAGCGACTGGTCTCGCGCGGCTCGCGCTCTGGTGCTACCTGGGCGCCGGTCAATATTGCCTGGGGTAATAACAACCGGACCGCGTTTGTCCGTATTCCGGGGGGGCGGCTTGAGTTGCGCGTTCCTGACGCCTCATCAAATCCTTATCTCCTGACCGCTGCCATCATTTATGCGGGTCTGGACGGCATCAAGCGTAAGCTTGATCCTGGGATGCCGTGCAACGAAAATCTTTACCAACTGAGATCGGATGAGCTGGATGCACGCGGGATTCAGCGGTTGCCGGCTTCGCTGCCAAATGCACTTGATGCGTTGGAATCTGATGAAGCATTGTGTGCCGGGCTTGGTCAAGCCTTTGTCGACGAGTTCACACGGCTTAAGCACCTTGAGTGCGACGAATTGTTGCTCCATATCGCGCCGGCTGAGTTCCGGCGATACGTTGATTTTTATTGACGGACTGCATTGCGTCATGCCGTGTGTTCGGTCAAGCCAAAGGTTTCCAAGCTGGCCAAATTCGCACGCTAGAAAAACCGTTCGTCCCATGCGTGTTCATCGATGAGAGTGCTCTTTGTCAGTTATGGTGGCGGGCATATCGAAATGTGCCTGCCCGTAATGCGAGCGTTACGCCAGCTTTCGCCAGCTATTGAACTTCGGCTTATGGCGCTGACCACTGCTTTCGCAGTTGCCCACGATGCTGGCGAGATGGCGCTTGGTTACCGTGATTTTTGCGATCCTGCAGAGTGGGAGCGGATCAAGGCCTATGGTCATCAAATGATGCGAGGCCAATCTCACCCATCGATAGATACATCTGAGTCTCTGGCTTACCTTGGTCTCAATTTTGCTGAACTCGTTGATGAGTTGGGCGAGGAGGGTGCTTGGGCGCGCTGGCACAGTCAAGGACGCCAGGGATTTATGCCATTGCGATTTTTCGAGCGAGTACTCGGTAGGGTTCGTCCAGACGTAGTCGTTACGACTAATTCACCGCGCAGTGAGCAGGCTGCTGTTGCTGTTGCTGTTGAGCTTGGCATTCCCACTTTGTCAATGCTTGATCTGTTCGCACTGGCGAGCGATCCGTTTTTGCGACGGAAGATTTACGCCGACCGGCTGACTGTGCTGAACGAAGGGGTTAAGGCCAATTTGGTGAACGCGGGGTTTAATGCGGACCGGGTATTCGTGACCGGGAATCCGGCATTCGATGTCTTAGGCACGTCGGCGGCGCGGCAAGCTGGCGAGACATTTCGCCGGTCGATGGGCTGGGAGAAAAAAAATATCGTGTTGTGGGCAGGCCACCTGGAGGCTCCAGACGCTTTGCCGCACGAGTTCGCCGGTACCGGTCTGGGGCGGCTGGTGCAGGATTGTCTGGTGTCTTGGCTTGAATCTCGTCCTGATGTCGCGCTTGTTATTCGTTATCATCCCAACGAATGGCACCGCTTTCCGGTGCCGCAGGGAGTTCCGCGGCTACATTGGAGTCAACCCCAAATCGAACCGCTACTGCCTGTGTTGTTGGCGGCGGACCAGGTCATCGTTCAGGGAAGCACCGTCGGGGCGCAGGCTTATTTTGCCGGGAAACGTTTGATCAATATCACCTTTTCGCCTTTTGTCAAAAGCACAGGCCTTGATTACCAGGCCCTCGGCCTGGCTGACGGTGCGTCCGACATTGCCATGCTCCAACAACGACTTGACGAGGGTTTGGACCACCGCTGTCGTGAGTTGTCGGCTGCACGCGAAGTACCGGAAGCGGCGACCGCCGTGGCGATGCATATTTTGCAGCTTGTGAAAGGACACGGTCATGGGCATGCCGAATAAGTTGTCTCTGCTCGGTATTATCCTGGCGCGGGGTGGGAGCAAGCGGTTGCCCGGGAAAAACATTCGGATGCTGCAGGGCAAACCTGTATTGGCGTGGAGCATCGACGCCGCGCGTGCGGCGCATTCGCTCGACAAGGTTATGGTGTCTACGGACTCGTCATCCATCGCTGATGTCGCGTCTCGTTTTGGTGCCGAGGTGCCCTTCCTGCGACCTGCCGAGCTTGCGGGTGACGATTGCAGTTCGGTGGATGCGGTGTTGCACGCGCTCGATTATTGGCATGGCCATGGGCATGAATTTGATGCCGTAATCCTGCTTGAACCGACTTCGCCATTGCGCGCGAGTGGTGACATCGACGCAGTGGCTGCACTGTTAGCGCGTCACTGGGATGTGGCCGACGCTGTGGTTTCGGTCGGCGAGGTTCAACTCGAGAAACCCGATGTCATGAAAGTCGTCGGTGCTGACGGCTATCTCTCGAAGTGGGGCGACGCTGTGCCGCCTGCCGCCGACGTTGCTGGGTCTGTCGCCTATTTTCCATATGGCGTGGCTTATGCGATTAAGACTGCGGTGCTTCGCCGCGATATGACTTTTTATCCGCGCAACGTGATGGGCTACAAAATTCAGCGATGGCAAAACTATGAGATCGATGATGAATTCGACTTTGCATGTGTCGAAGCCATCATCCAACATTTCAAGGGAGAGTTGCCATGAAGGCATTGGTGATTGGCCTCGGATCGATGGGTAAACGACGTATTCGTTGTCTGCAACATCATGCGGTGACATCGATCTGCGGCTTCGATAGGGCCCCGGAGCGTCGTGCAGCGGCTGCCGCACAGTACGGAATCAAGACTGTCGAGACCTTGCAGTCGACCGATCTGCAGGCATTCGACGTGATATTGATCTGCACACCACCGGATCAGCATCATACGGCGATGGCATGGGCCATCGACGCTTATCGCCCTTGTTTCGTGGAAGCCAGTGTAATTCGCGATCCATTGCCGGAGCTGCTTGAACGAGCTTACCGTCATAAGGTATTGATCGCGCCGTCCTGCACGCTTCGATTTCATCCGGCGATTCGCGACATAGCCGCCATCGTGAAATCCCAGCGTTATGGCAAGGTTTGCAATTTCTCCTATCACTGCGGGCAGTATCTGCCAGATTGGCATCCTTGGGAAAAAGTCAGCGATTATTATGTTTCTCAGCCGCTGACCGGCGGTGCGCGGGAAATTGTGCCGTTCGAGTTGACCTGGGTGGTCGAGGTGTTTGGTTGGCCGCTAGCGGTACAGGGCCTTCGGATGAGGACCACCGACGTAGGTGCGCCTATCGACGACACTTACGCCTCGTTGCTGAGCTTCGGCGGATTTGTCGGAACCATGGTAGTTGACGTTGTGGCTCGCCAAGCGGTGCGCAGGCTTACCTTGAATTTCGAACGTGCGTCACTTTACTGGGACTGGGACGAAGCTCGGGTGCGCGTGTATGAAGCAGACGCCGGGCGCGTGCTCGAGCTGCATCAGCCAAAGATGGCCGCTCAAGTCGGGTACAACCGGAACATCGGCGAAGCAATGTATCTTGATGAAGTGGGCAGTTTTCTTGCTGCGGTGCGAGGCGAATCAGTGTTTTCGCACAACCTCGCGGCGGATATTCGTGTGTTGGAATTGCTTGAAACCATCGAAAACGGTGTCATAACCTGACCGTTGAATAGAAAGGCTTTCGAACCATGAGCATGTCATTCCGCGAGCGCTTGCATCGAGTCATCCCTGGCGGCGCTCATACCTATTCGCGTGGGGACGACCAGTATCCAGCGAACGCACCGGAGATATTGATCAGCGGCAAGGGGGCTTACGTCAAGGCCGCCGATGGACGGACATTTCTGGACTATGGGATGGGCTTGCGCGCGGTTACGCTCGGCTATGCCGACGATAGGGTGAATCGCGCGGCCATGGGAGGTATGTCGCTTGGTGTCAACCTGACCCGCGCTTCTGTGCTGGAACTGGAAGCGGCTGAGCGCCTGGTTGCGTTAATTGATGGCGCGGACATGGTGAAGTTCGCCAAAAACGGCTCGAATGTCACGACGGCTGCCGCAAAGGTGGCTCGGGCCTACACGGGCAGGCAGTACATCTGTGTACCGCGCCAGCATCCATTTTTTTCGTTTGACGACTGGTTTATCGGAGCGACCCAGCTCAAGCGCGGCATTCCGCCGATTCATCATCAGACCACGCTGCTCTTCGACTACAACAATATCGCAAGTCTGCAGGCGTTGTTTGATGCGCATCCGGGAAACATCGCCGGAGTGATGCTTGAACCAGCCACTACGGTCGGTCCTTGTCCGGAATGTGCTTCGGCCAATCGCATGGCGCCTCCTGACTGCCAACGTTGCCCGGGCCACGCAGACAATTTTCTGCTACAGGTACAGGCGTTGTGCCGACGCGACGGCGCATTGTTCATTCTCGACGAAATGATCACTGGATTTCGCTGGCATCTCAAGGGCGCGCAGTATTTGTTCGGCGTTAGCCCGGACCTGACAACCTTCGGTAAAGGCATGGCCAACGGTTTTGCCATGGCCGCGCTGGTCGGCCGGCGTGAGGTCATGGAGGTTGGTGGCATCAACCGTCCCGGCCAGGAACGCACTTTCCTGATCTCGACGACTCATGGCGGCGAAATGTCGAGTCTCGCCGCGTTTATGGAAACTGTCAGCATCTATGAGGAGTTGCCGGTTGTTGAGCATTTATGGAGTTTCGGTCGCGAGCTTATCGAAGGGCTTGAAGCGCTCGCGCGCGAGGCTGGTGTCGACCATTCATTCCAGATTCAAGGCAATGCAATTTCCATGAACTACCTGACGCTTGACGCACAAGGTCAGGCAGATCTCAGGCTGCGCACGCTTTTTTCACAGGAGATGATACGCGGCGGGGTGTTGATGCCATGGATCGCGCCGAGCTACGCACATAACCAGGCGGACCTTGACCGGACGATGCAGGCGGCACAGAAGGCCTTCGGAATCTACGCGCAGGCGCTCGAGAACGGCACACAGGGCCTGTTGATCGGTGATCCTATCAAGCCAGTGTTCCGGCAATATAACTAGGGCGGAGGGCGGCGTATGAGCGATCCATTCGGGCTTGATGGGAAAGTCGTCGTCGTTACGGGCGCGGCGGGCATTATCGGGCGTCAAATTAGCGCGGCCTTTATCGAAGCTGGCGCTCGGGTGTTCGCACTCGACCGTGATGCCGACCTTCTTGAGAAAAGCCTCGGTCCGGCGCATGAGGGTCTGCTGACCTGCGCAACAGACATTGCCCGACAGGATGACGTAAAACATGCGTTCGAGTTGTTGTTCGCAAAATGGGGCACCCCGGATGTACTGCTAAACAATGCAGCGACCAAAAGCGAAAACTTTTTCGAGCCTTTCGAAACCTTTCCGATTGACGAATGGAATGAGGTGATGTCGGTCAATCTGACCGGCGCAATGCTTTGTGCGCAGGTGTTCGGCGGTGCGATGGCGCATCGTGGCGGCGGCAGCATTGTAAACACCCTGTCAATCTATGGCATTGTCGCGCCTGACCAGCGCATTTATGAAGGCTCGGAATATCTTGGTCGGGCGATTAACACTCCCGCCATCTACGCCGCCAGCAAGGCCGGTCTATGGGGACTAACAAAATACCTGGCGGCGTACTGGGGCCATCGTGGTGTGCGCGTGAATGCCGTGACGCCAGGCGGTGTATTTAGCGGACAAAATAATACATTTGTGGAAAACTATTCGCGCCGCACTCCCCTGGGGCGCATGGGCGGAGCCGATGACATGGTCAATGCAATGCGCTACCTCAGCAGCGATGCCGCAAAATATGTGACGGGTCATAATTTGGTCGTTGATGGCGGGTGGACCGCATGGTAGGGAACGAAGCGGCGAAGCCGGTTTTTCTGATTGCCGAGGCGGGAGTCAACCATAACGGCGAGCTTACGATGGCGTTACGTCTGTGCGATGCGGCGAAAGCGTCAGGTGCGGATGCGGTCAAATTTCAGACTTTCCGGGCCGAAGACTTGGTCATTCGTGGTGCTCCGACAGCGGAGTACCAGGAGCGTCAAACAGGTGCTCAAGACCAGTTCGCGATGCTTGCGAAGCTGGAGTTGTCTGAGGCACAGCACGGGGAGATCAAAAAGTATTGCGATGCCATCGGCATCGAATTTTTCTCTACGCCGTTTTCTGTCGATGCCGTTGACATGTTGGTCCGTCTCGGTGTCGGGCGGCTTAAGCTGTCTTCGGGCGAACTTACACATCGCACACTGGTTGAACATGCGGCGGCGACCGGGTTGCCGCTCATCATTTCCACAGGCATGGGGACGATGGCAGAAATTCGCGAGGCGCTCGGCTGGATCGGTGCCGCACGCGGTGGCCTGCACGATGTCGTGGTATTGCATTGCACTTCTGCCTACCCGGCGCCTGATAGCAGTTTGAACCTTCTGGCGCTGGCAAGCATGGCGCAAGATCTCGGGCTTGCCACCGGCTACTCAGACCATAGTATGGGCGTCGAAGCATCCCTCGCTGCGGTGGCGATAGGCGCCAGCGTGATCGAAAAGCATATTACTTTGGACCGCACGCTTCCCGGGCCAGATCACAGCGCTTCTCTTGAGCCTGGTGAATTTTTGCGCATGGCGCAAGGTATAAGACGGGTTAGTGCGATGCTGGGTGACGGCCTTAAACAACCGCTTCCCGAGGAGATTGACACTGCTCGTGTCGCCCGACGCAGTGTCGTTGCTGCGGTTGACATAGCGCCCGGGGAAGTTGTGCTTGCAACCATGCTGGCCTGCCGGCGGCCGGCGACCGGTATCGCGCCACGGGATTTTCAGCGTGTCGTTGGCCGACGCTCGCTCGTCGCAATTCCTGCGGATTCGGTTATTCAATGGAATCAGCTCTCCGATTCGGAAGGCGATTGAGTGCCATGGGCGAATATCGGCGAAAAATCATCTACCTGAGCGGAACGCGGGCCGACTTTGGCTTGATGCGGAGTACGCTGATCGAAACCGCACGGCTTGCCGGTCTCAGTGTGGCAGTCACCGGCATGCATCTCGACGCCCGTTACGGCAACACCATTGAAGATATTCGCGATGCCGGTCTGCGCATTTGTGGGGAGATTCCTGTCGATGTTTCAACGCGCAGCCCGCAGAGCATGTCTGCCGGTATCGCCGAGTGCCTCAAGGGACTGACCGTCCTGCTTGATCGTGAACGTCCGGACCTGTTGGTCGTATTGGGTGATCGTGGCGAGATGTTGGCAGGAGCGATTGCCGCCTTGCATCTGGGAATTGTTTGTGTGCATGTTCATGGCGGCGAGCGATCTGGTACGGTTGATGAACCAGTCAGGCACGCAATCAGCAAACTGGCTACCTACCATCTTGTAGCCACCGAGCAGTCACGGGAGCGGTTGATTCGTATGGGCGAGCCGCAGCAGCGGATTTATGTGACGGGCGCCCCCGGCCTTGATGATTTGGCGCAGGACGCGGACATTTCTCCCGAAGCGTGTCGGGAGGGCCTTGGTCTGTCGGCAGGGGCCTTCGTGCTGGCTGTGTTTCACCCAGTGGTGCAGCAGGCGGGGGATGCTTGTGGGCAGACTACCGCGCTGTTGCAGGCGCTGGGTAAGACAGGTCTGCCGGTAGTCTGGTTGGAGCCTAATGCCGATGCCGGCTCCGGTGACATTTTGAAAGCGCTCGACGAAGTGGCACTTCCCGCCGGGTCTCGCCGGTTCCGTCATTTAAAGCGCAATCTATTTTGTGCGGCCATGAGACATTGTGCTGTGATGGTCGGAAACTCGTCTGCTGGGATTATCGAATCCGCCTCCTTCGGTACACCGGTGGTCAACGTCGGTGATCGCCAGAGACTTAGGGAAAGAAATGCCAATGTACAGGATGTCCCCGTAGAAGCCGGCGCGATCACTGTCGCGATTGCCGAAGCGTTGAGGCACGGAAAATGGCCGTGTGACAATAGGTATGGTGATGGGCTGTCGGGTCCGCGTATTGCGAGCCATCTTGTCGACCTTTCTCTGGACCGTTCAGTGCTTGAGAAGATCAATTCCTATTGAGTAAATATAGCCGCCACACCATGAATTCCCGTGCGATAGCCATAAAACCCGAGTCGCTGATTGTTTTCGGCGCGGGTGGTCATGGCCGGGTGGTGGCCGATGCTGCGCTGCGCGGGAAACGCTGGACGCACATTGTGGCCTCGGATCGCGACCCGCAGCGCTGTCATGGCGAACTTTTGCCTGGCGTAGATCTACTCGGTGTGCAGGGCTTGGCGGTGTTCCCATATCTGATCCACATCGCGATTGGCAACAACCTATCGCGCGAACGCGAGGCCGTGTTGTGGGGATATTCGCGCCTTGCTTCGCTGATTCATCCTGCGGCTCAGGTTTCTCCCTTCTGTACTATTGGCGAGGGATGCTTTGCGGCGGCATGCGCAGTGATAGCACCGAGCGCAAGAGTCGGGGTTTGTGTCATTGTCAATCATGGCGCCGTGGTCGATCACGATGCCCTTGTTGGATCCTTTTCCCACATTGCACCCAATGCGGTTCTTGGGGGTGAGGTGAAAGTCGGGCAACGTGTGTTGATCGGTTCTGGTGCAGTCGTACTGCCAGGTATCGTCATTGCGGATGATGTTACTGTCGGCGCTGGCGCTGTTGTGCGTGCCAACCTTGTGGACGCGGGTGTTTATGCAGGTGTCCCGGCAAGGAGAATCAAGTGAACCCAGCCATGCTGACGGCTTTAACCGTACCGCCAGGTCTTACGTTACGAGAAGCGTTGTTGCGTATGGACCAAACTGGGCGCGGAATCCTGCTCGTGCTGGACAACAAAGGTGCGCTTGCGCGTACGCTGACGGATGGCGATTTACGAAGGGCCATTCTTGGCAACGCTGGGGATTCAATGCCGGTGAGTACGTTGCCGGAAACCCCGCCGATTACAGTTGGCGAGGAAGCAAGCGCGGCAGCAGTACTGCAGTTAATGGATCAGTACCAGATAGATCACGTGCCAGTGCTGGACGCTGCGGGAAAGTTGCTGGATGTGATATTTCGTCGTGAGTTATCGCAGCGTGTCTGGCTTTCGTCGCCCCATCTCGGCGAGGAAGAAACCCTGTTTGTGGATGATGCCTTCAAGAGCAACTGGATAGCTCCGCTGGGTCCTCACGTAGACGGTTTTGAGGCAGAGCTGGCAAGCCATGTCGGTGTTGGACACGCCGCCGCTGTCAGTTCCGGAACTGCCGCCATTCATCTTGGGTTGATTTTGCTTGGCGTGAAACCCGATGACACTGTCTTCTGCTCTTCCCTGACATTCGTTGGAAGTTGCAATCCAATTGTTTATTGCGGGGCAAAACCGGTCTTTATCGACTCCGAACCTGAGAGTTGGAATATGTCGCCAGCTGCTCTTGAACGCGCTTTTGACTGGGCCAAGCGTGAGCGGCAAATGCCGTCTTGCGTCATTCTTGTCAATTTGTATGGCCAAAGCGCCGATATGGACGCATTGCTTCCGATTTGCGAGCGTTATGGTGTACCTGTACTTGAGGACGCGGCTGAGTCACTGGGCGCGCACTACAGGGGAAAGAGTAGCGGGGCTTTTGGAAAAGTTGCAGTTTATTCGTTCAACGGCAACAAGATCATCACGACATCGGGAGGGGGCATGCTGGTGGCTGACGATCCCGACCTGATCGCAAGGGCACGAAAGCTCTCGACACAGGCACGTGAGCCCGCTGCTCATTACGAGCACACCGAAATCGGATTTAACTATCGCATGAGCAATGTTCTGGCCGGAATTGGGCGAGGACAGCTTCGGGTGCTGGAACAACGTGTTTCGCAGCGTCGGCGCGTGTTTGAGCGTTATGTAGAGGCGATGGCGGATTTTCAGCAACTTCAGTGGATGCCAGAGCCGGAAGGCTGTCACTCGACCCGATGGCTGACATGTTTCACCTTGCAGGGATCAGATGCCGAAGCGAGGAGCCGCCAGGTGATGAAGGCGCTTGAGCGGCATTTGATTGAGGCCAGGCCGGTCTGGAAGCCCATGCACTTGCAGCCACTCTTTGAGGATGCTCCGTATTTTTCGCATGAACCTGATGTCGATATTTCTGCCGGTCTTTTCCGGACCGGTATCTGTTTGCCTTCGGGCTCCAATCTTGATGCGGCTCAGCAGGATCGTGTGATTGATCACTTGCGGCATGTCCTGCTCATGATGGAGGGCCGTCGTGCGCTTGCGTAAAGAGACTGTTCCGCTGTGGACTGCAGATCTCTTGCTGGTTTGCTTAGGGTGGTGGGCCGCATTTTGGTTGCGGTTTAATTTTGACATTCCTGAAGAGTTTGAAGCACTCGCCCTGCAGAGCATGCCATGGGCGTTGGCTGGGTCTTCGGCCGGACTGGTCATCGCACGCGTTGACCGGCAAATCTGGAAGTACATTGGCCTGCCCGAGCTACGGCAACTGGTTTGGGGGGTATTTCTCGGTGGACTGTTGGCTGCCGCCGCTGTGCTGATGATCCGGTATCCGGATTTTCCGCGATCTGTCCTCCTGCTGCATCCACTCGTTGCATTGATATTGCTTGGCGGAGCTCGCGCTGCCTGGCGGACATTTGTCGAGCACGGTAGCCCGTCGGACGAATCCCGGGCCTTGTTGATTGTCGGATCGCTTCATGATGCTGCCGATGCCCTGCGTGCGATCAAGGGATCCAGGCAGTGGCATTGTGTGGGTATTGCTTCATCCGTTGAGTCCGAACAAGGGCGTTATCTTCATCAGATACCGGTATTGGGATTTCCGGCTGCAATTGCCGACATGGCTGCGTCTACGGGGGCATCAACTGCGCTCATTGCCAGTCCGCCGGGCTCTCGGGAGCGTCGCGAGGTCCTCATGCAGTCCAGTCCGCCCGGACTGACGTTGCTAACCATGCCGAGGCCGGATGAATGGTTGCAGTCCGAGAGCGCAAGTCCGAGGAAAATTGAACTGGAAGATTTGCTGGGCAGGCAGGCGGTGGAACTGGACACGCAGGGACTGGCGGAGCTTTTTTCGGGGCAAACCGTGTTTGTATCGGGTGCTGGCGGGTCTATAGGGTCGGAACTTTGCCGGCAGATTGCGCGATTGGGTGTCGCCCGGCTGGTTTGTGTGGACGCCTCGGAGATTGCCATTTACAAGCTGGAGCAGGAGCTGCGGGAAGCGCATCCGCAGATGCAGGGGCTCTATTACACGGCCAATGTCAGGGAGCATGCCCGCTTGCAGGCCATCGCAATGCAGTACAAGCCCTCGGTGTTTTTTCATGCGGCAGCGTACAAACATGTCCCATTGATGGAGTTGAATAACGAAATCGAAGCGGTCCGAACCAATATTCTCGGAACCATTCACGCCGCTAAAGTGGCCGGTGCGTGCGGTGCCCAGAAGTTTGTCTTGATCTCCACTGACAAGGCAGTGAATCCCACCAATATCATGGGAGCCACCAAACGCATGACGGAACTCGTGGTGCAGAGCATTGCGCGCGAGTACACCGACACCCAGTTTGTGTCGGTTCGGTTCGGAAATGTTCTGGGCTCAAGCGGCTCTGTGGTTCCCTTGTTCACTGAGCAAATTGCGCGTGGTGGCCCGATCACTGTGACGCACCCCGACATCGTGCGCTATTTCATGACGATTCCGGAGGCCGCCAAATTAGTACTGCAGGCCGGGCTTATGGGGCGCAGTGGCCAGATTTACGTGCTCGATATGGGTGAGCCTGTAAAAATTGTGGATCTGGCCCGGATGATGATTCGTCTTTCGGGTAAATCCGAACACGACATTCCGATCACTTTCACCGGTTTGCGTCCCGGCGAAAAACTATTTGAAGAATTGATGGCTGATGACGAAACCACGGAGCCCACTCCCCATCCCAAGCTCCGTGTGGCCAAATCGTCGGGCGATCAGGCCGTTGCCATCGACGATGTAACAGCCTGGATATCCGCTGTTGGTGCCGCACCGTCCGGCGAAACCGTGAAGGCTTGGTTAACCAGTCATGTTCCGGAGTACAAATCCCGGATCTGATTTGGCCGGTTCCTTGTTTACAGCGAAATTCCTGTACGTTCCAGAATGTCGCCGACCAGTTCCAGCCGCATCAATGGGTTGTCCAGTTGCATCAGGCGCTGCTTCAATTCCAGCGGCATCGGTAACAGTTCGCACCAGCGGTTGGCGACCCATCCGCAGTCGTTCAGCCTGTAGGGTGCCAATAGCGGCATTTGTGCCTGCGGCACCTCGCGTTCCTGCAGGCTTTTGATCAGCTTGCCTAGCGCATTGGCCGTGGCCTGCAGGTCAACCGGAATTTCCACAGGTTGGTCGTCTTCCAGTCGGGTGACGTCGGCAATCCACAGGCCATGCCTGAGTTTTTCACGGCGGGTGATTTCAAAGCGCTGTGCACCGGTGCAGCGTACGACCATCAGGCCCGGCTGGGGGATTGAAAACTCAGTGATGGTGGCCAGGGTGCCCACGGTGCTGAAGGCCTCGTTTGCAAAGCCGTCGCTCGTGGGTGTGCCGGCATCGGCGGGCCGGCGCACCTCGGAGCCTTCGGTGAGCGAGACAACGCCGAAAGGCGCGCCGGCCTTGTGGCATTTTCCGATCATGTCGAGGTAGCGGACCTCAAAAATGCGCAGCGGCAGCACGCCGCCCGGGTATAGCACCGCGCCCAGCGGGAAGAGGGGGAGGGAGCTCAGCGTCAAGGCTTCTGGCATGGTCTCATCGTGCTTTGGAGTGCCGTGAACCACATCATCCCATGTGACCCGTGCGGTGAGCTTCTCGTACGTCTAATACGCTTTGCTTCAGGGGCTTTTCGAGGGGAGCTTGCCGGGTTCTCAACTGACGGCATCAGCCGGTTGGCGCAGCAGCATGGCCAGGGAATTGGCCACGGTCTTGCGCAGTTCCCTGCGGTCGCAGATCAGGTCAACTGCGCCTTTGGTCTGCAAAAACTCGGCGCGCTGAAAGCCTTCAGGCAGCGTGACGCGTACGGTGGACTCAATGACACGCGGGCCGGCAAAACCGATCAGGGCCTTGGGCTCGGCGATCACGATGTCACCCACGAAAGCAAAGCCGGCGCTCACACCGCCCATGGTCGGGTCGGTCAGCACGCTGATGTAGGGCAGTCCTTTTTTGGCCAGGCGGGTCAGCGATGCATTGGTTTTGGCCATTTGCATCAGGCTTAGCAGGCCTTCCTGCATGCGTGCGCCGCCGGTGGCGGTAAAGCAGATGAAGGGCACTTTTTGCTCGATGGCCGCATGCACGCCGCGCACAAAGCGCTCGCCCACCACGCTGCCCATGCTGCCGCCCATGAAGTCGAATTCAAAGCAGGCCACCACCACGCCGATGCTGTGTACGGCTCCGCCCATCACGACCAGGGCGTCGGTTTCCTGGGTGTTTTCCAGGGCTTCCTTCAGGCGTTCGGGGTACTTGCGGCTGTCCTTGAATTTGAGGGCGTCGACGGGCAGCACTTCCTGGCCAAGCTCATAACGGCCTTCGGGGTCCAGAAAGGCGTCCAGGCGGGCGCGTGCGCCTATGCGGTGGTGGTGGCTGCACTGCGGGCAGACATTCTGGTTTTTTTCCAGGTCGGTCTTGTAGAGCACAGCTTCGCAGCTCGGGCACTTGATCCACAGGCCTTCGGGCACGCTGCGGCGCTCGGTCGGGTCGGTGGGGCTGATTTTGGGAGGGAGGAGTTTTTCTAACCAAGACATCGAGTTAGTCCTTAGAGTGTCGGGCGGCATCCGGAGGCATTTGCCGGGCGAAAAGCGCAATTATGCGCCGGTTTTTCCGATGTTTTGCCCGGCAAAAGCAGCATGAAAAGTCAGCCTAAAGCAGTACGGATTTCTTTCAAAAAGTCATGCGCCACCGCTGCCACCTTGTCGCGCGGCTGGTTTTCAATCAGCTGGATGATCTTGCTGCCGATCACCACTGCGTCGGCCACCTTGCCGATGGCCTTGGCAGTGGCGGCGTCGCGAATACCGAAGCCCACGCCGACGGGCACGTTCACATGCTTGCGGATGCGCGGCAGCATGGCCTCCACCGCGTCCACGTCCAGGGTGCCGGCGCCCGTCACGCCCTTGAGCGAGACGTAGTAGACATAGCCGCTGGCGACTTGCGCCACCTGGGCCATGCGTGCGTCGGTGCTGGTGGGGGCCAGCAGAAAGATCAGGTCCATGCCGTGGGCGCGCAGCCGGGCGGCAAACTCCAC
The DNA here is from genome assembly GCF_054049435.1 of Polaromonas sp. P5_D5. Classification (NCBI taxonomy): domain Bacteria; kingdom Pseudomonadati; phylum Pseudomonadota; class Betaproteobacteria; order Burkholderiales; family Comamonadaceae; genus Polaromonas; species Polaromonas sp. P5_D5. The sequence continues at coordinate 886,038 of NZ_JBFUMJ010000001.1, read as the reverse complement.
GCACTCTTCAGGCGGGTAGTCCACGATCAGCACGCCATCCACGCCAGCTTGTGCGGCGTCGCGGATGAACGCACTTTCGGTTTTGCTGCCGCCGTGCTTGATGTCGTAGCGCTCGACAGGGTTGGCGTAGCCCATCAAAACGACGGGGGTGGCGCTGTCTTTGGTGCGGAATTGGCGCACCATCTCCAGCACCTGTGCCAGGCCGATGCCCAGGGACAAGGCCTTTTCACCGGCTTTCTGAATCACGGGGCCATCGGCGCTGGGGTCGGAAAAGGGCACGCCCAGCTCGATCACGTCGGCGCCGCCGGCCACCATGCTGTGCATCAGCTCGGGGGTGACGTCGGCAAACGGAAAACCCGCCGTGACGTACGGAATCAAGGCCTTGCGGCCCTGGTTTTTCAGCGTGGAGAAGGTGGTTGCAATGCGGCTCATGACTGCACCCCGCTTCCCTTGGCGCCGCTGGCGTCGAACGACGCTGCCGAGGCCGCGCCGCCCTTGACGGAGAGGCCGCGCATCGAAGGCCGGTCGTAAAACTCCGCGCCGGAAAGGTCGGCTACGGTGCCGATGTCCTTGTCGCCGCGGCCAGACAGGTTGACGAGCAGGCTTTGGTCAGAGCGCATGGTGCGCGCCATCTTCATGGCGCAGGCCACGGCATGGCTGGATTCAAGCGCCGGGATGATGCCTTCAGTGCGGCACAGATAGTGAAAGGCTTGCAGCGCTTCGGTGTCGGTGATGCCGACGTATTCAGCACGGCCGATGTCCTTGAGGAAGGCGTGCTCGGGGCCGACGCCGGGGTAGTCGAGGCCCGCGCTGATGCTGTGCGTTTCGGTGACCTGGCCGTCGTCGTTTTGCAGCACATAGGTGCGGTTGCCGTGCAGCACGCCGGGCAGGCCGCGCTGCAGCGACGCCGAGTGCTTGCCGCTGTCCAGGCCTTCACCGGCGGCCTCGACGCCGATCAAGCGGGTTTCGGCATGCTGGATATAGGGGTGGAAGATGCCCATGGCGTTGCTGCCGCCGCCCACACAGGCAATCACCGCGTCGGGTTGCTTCGTGCCAATGAACTCCGGCATCTGCTGCAGGCATTCGGTGCCGATCACGCTCTGGAAGTCGCGGACCATCATGGGGTAGGGGTGGGGCCCCGCCACCGTACCGATGATGTAGAAGGTGTTGTCGACGTTGGCAACCCAGTCACGCATGGCTTCGTTGAGCGCGTCTTTGAGCGTCTTGCTGCCGCTTTCGACCGGCACCACGGTGGCGCCCAGGAGGTTCATGCGGTAGACATTGGGGCTTTGGCGCTTGACATCTTCGCTGCCCATGTAGACCACGCATTCCAGGCCGTAGCGGGCGCAGATGGTGGCCGTGGCCACACCGTGCTGGCCGGCGCCGGTTTCGGCGATGACGCGCGGCTTGCCCATGCGGCGCGCCAGCATGGCCTGGCCTATGGTGTTGTTGATCTTGTGCGCGCCGGTGTGGTTGAGGTCTTCGCGCTTGAGGTAAATCTGCGCGCCGCCCTGCTCACGGCTCATGCGTGCGGCATGGTAGATCGGGGAAGGGCGACCTACAAAATGCGCCAGCTCGGAGTGGAATTCGGCGAGGAACTCCGGGTCGTGCTGGTATTTGGCGTAAGCGTCTTTCAGCTCATTGATGGCGTGGGTCAGTGTTTCAGAAACAAAACTGCCGCCGTAAATTCCGAAATGGCCTGAAACGTCAGGCTGGTGGTACTCGTACATGGTTAAGACTCTTTGCAAGTAGCTCGTCGGCGGCACGAACGGCCGCGACAAACTGGTTGATCTTGTCGGCGCTTTTGATTCCCTTGGAAATCTCGACGCCCGAACTGACATCAACGGCCAGCGTTGTGCAACGCGGCCTGACTTGCAAAATGCCATCGATCACGTTTGCAGGCGTCAATCCACCAGACAAAACGAGGTGAGCGCTGACGTTTGGAGGAAGAAGTGACCAATTGAATGTTTTCCCGCCGCCACCATAACCTTCGACATGAGCGTCGAGCAGGATGGCTTGTGCGGCCTTGAAGTCTTGTGCGTATTTTACGAGATCAAAGCCGCCGGAGGTTCCAGGCGTGCTTTCAGTGGTTTTTTCACCAAGTGGAATGCGTGCGGCACGCATGAACGGGCGCCCGGCTTCCAGGCAGGTTTCCGGTGTTTCGTCACCGTGAAATTGCAGTAAAGCCGTTGGTAGGCCTGCGCAAGCAGCTATGATTTTTATAGCGGGAGCATTGACGAAAAGCAGCACCGGCGTCACGAAAGGAGGCAGGCGGCGAGCCAGTTCGGCGGCGCGTTCGGCTGTCACATAGCGCGGGCTGGCCTCGTACATTACAAACCCGATTGCATCGGCTCCGGCAGCCACGGCCGCGTCCACGTCTTCCTCGCGGGTGAGGCCGCAGATCTTGATTCGGGTGCGGGTGGCGGGCGTCATGGAAGCCAATCATAGGCCGCTGTGCGACTTGGGAGGCCATAGTGGTCTTCATAAACCGGTCCCAAGAAGTACAACCCATCGGGTGAAAAAGTGGGCGCGGCGGCGTCGCGGCTGCGCGCATCCCTTACCTCGGCCAGCCAGCCTGGCGGGTAGTTGCCTTGGCCGACAGCCACCAGGCAGCCCATGATGTTGCGAATCATGTGGTGCAAAAAGGCGTTGGCCTCGAACTCGAAGCGCCAGTATTTGGAGCCCGTACCGGCACGCTCGGAGATGTCGATCCGGCTGATCGTTTTGACGGGGGACTTGGCCTGGCACTGCGCGGCCCGGAAAGAGCTGAAATCGTGCTCGCCAATGAGGTGCGTGACGGCCTGTCGCATCGCAGCGCCGTCCAGAGGCCGGTAAACCCAGCCGACACGCCCAGCCTCCACGCTGGGCCGTACCGGCGATTCCAGCACCACGTAGGCGTACCTGCGTGCGATGGCGCTGCCGCGGCAATGGAATTCATCGGGGACCTCACGCGCCCATTGCACCGCGATGTCACCGGGCAAAAAGGTGTTGGTGCCGCGCACCCATGAGGCGATATCGCGCTGCAGGGGCGTGTCAAAGTGCACGACCTGCATCAGCGCATGCACGCCAGCGTCGGTGCGCCCGCAGCAGAGGGTACGAATCGGCTGGGCGGCAAACTTGGCCAAGGCCAGCTCCAGCTTGTCCTGCACGGTATTGCCCGAGAGCTGGCTTTGCCAGCCCTCGTAGGCACTTCCGCTGTAGCTGACGCCGAGGGCAATCCTCACGGTTGAACCCCGGCCGGTGCGCAGTGAACGCGGTGCGTTCAGGCTGCGCTCACGCCAAGGCGTTCAGGAACGCCTGCGCCTTGACTTTCAACGGGCCGCTGGCTTCTGCCAGCACTTCTTCGGCCAGCGAGCGGGCACCGTCGGTGTCACCCAGTGAGCGGAACTCTTCGGCCAGCATGAACTTGGTTTCAAGCGGGTCATCCGACGAAGAAGATACTTCAAACTCAGGAGCGGGACTCTCCGTTGTTGGGCCATTCAGGTCAAGTGAAAGCGCGCCCAGGTCGAATTCCAGCATGCCGCTGTCGGCTACTGCCGGGGCCGGAGCCGGAGCGGCCTTGACCGGCGGAACCGGTTTGGCTGGCGGGACGAACGGCTCGGGTTCAAAATTCAGGCCTTCGGACAGAAAGGAAATCTCGGGTGCCGCTTCGGCGGGTTTGGCCGCAGCAGGTGCCGGTGGCTTGGCCGCAGGCATGGCAACCGTTGCGCTGCTGAAATCCATGTTCAGGGCGGCGGGTTCCGGTTTCTTGGTAACGGGCGGGGCAACTGGTTTTGGTGCAACGGGTGCCGATATTGCCGCAGGGGTTGTGGCTGTATCAGGCTCATCACCGAGTGAGAAATCCAGGTCAAGATCAACGTCCACGGCCGGGGTTGGCGCAGGGACATTGACCGGTTGAGCCACCATGGCCACGGTACCGCCCGGGCTGAACGCCGATGTCCCGGCGGCAGAGGCTGTGCCGGCGGGCTGTCCGCCAGGCTGGTACATCGGGTTCGAAGGGTCGAGCTCTCGGCCCATCTCGGTGATGTACGCCCATTCCGGGCCATTGCCGTGGGTCAGGTTGAAGGCTTCGATGGCGACGGTCTCAAATGCCTTGCTGTCGCGGCGTTTGGCATAGATTTCCATCAGCTTGGCGTGAATTGCCACGCGCATGGGGCTGGTGCGCATCGCCTCCTTGAGGATTTCCTCAGCTTGCAGGTCGCGTCCATATGCCAGGTACACGTCGGCTTCGGCTACGGGGTCTACGTCGCCAGCGGCGTCCAATTGACTGGGCGAATACACCAGGGACGAGCCCGTGGCGTTGCCTTCATTCGTGTCAATTCTTTGGCCGCCGCTGGCGCCGAAAAAAGAATCGGGCTGCAACCTGCTTTCAAGGAAAGAGCTGTCAACCTGGGCCCCGCCTGCGCGCTGGCGGTACCGGTAAAAGCCGAATCCGGCGAGCAACGCGACCAGAAGGCCTACGCCCGGCAATACCAGGGGGTTCTCCATCAGTTCGTCGAGCAGGCTGGGTTCAGGCGGCGGCGGCGGTGGCGCAACGACCGGCTTTTTGGGCACTACTGGAGCGGCTGCGACCGGAGCAGCGGGCTCACTGGCCGCGGGGGCTGGTTGTGAAGCCGCTACAAGCGGCTCGGCGCTTGCGGCCGTCGCTGAGGCCGCAGAGGCGGGTGCCATGGCAACCGCAGGCGTCGTGCCGGCAACTGCTGCTGCGCTGGCCGCCTGTGTGGTTGTAGCGGCTGCTTTGGCGGAGGTTGCCGATGATGCGGCGATGGAAGGCGCCGAAGCTGTCGGAGCCGCCGCGGGCACCGTGACGCTGGACGGGGCTGGAACAGCCACACCTGGCGTTTTGGCCGCGCTGGCTGCGGGTGCCGCTGCCGGACCGCTTCCGAGTTTGTTGAGCTCGTTGATATTTTTGGACAGCTCCGCAACCCGTGTCGAGGCTTCTTTGGCTTGCCGTTCCTTGGCAATCTTTTCTTCGGCGGCTGTCGCTGCCTTGCCCTTGACGGCTCCCTTGGACAGGGTGAGCTTGTCGGGGGTGGTGCTGGCAGGCGCCCGGTCTTCCACCTTGGCCTCCACCTTGCCGCCGGCCTGGCGGTCGGCACCGGCTACCTGTGCCGCCGGCACGCCTTCTGCGAGTTTTCGGCGGAAAGTGTTGAAGTCCTTGCTTTGCGCGACGATGGTCTGGGTAGCTTCGCCGGGGGAGACGGCACCGGCCGATTCCGCGGTCGGAATGTCCAGCACGGCGCCGGACTTGATGCGGTTGACGTTGCCGCCGATGAAGGCATCCGGGTTGCTTCGGAGCAAGGCGACCAGCATCTGGTCCAGTGAAATGCTGGACGGCTTGTTCTGGGCAGCGATTTTGCCTGCGGTGTCACCGGATTTGACGGTGACCTGCGTGTCGCCAGCAGGGGCTTTTTCCGCCTTTGCCGCAGGTGCCTTGGCTACGGGGGCGGGCCTGGTGGCACTGGAGCCGGGGCCTGACGGGGAATAGGGGATGGACGCGATGCCTTTGGCGGGCGGCGCGGCATTGGGCGAACCGGGGCGTGACAGCACAGGTGCAGTTGGCGCAACTGCTGTGCCGCTACTGCCGGACCGCAGGGCCGGCGGGTCAAACAGCATGGTGTAGTCGCGTGTAATTCGCCCGTTCGACCAATTGGCCTCCAGGATGAGGTCCACGAAAGGCTCGGTAACGGGGCGGTTGCTGCTCAATCGAAGGAAAGCCCGTCCGTCCGTCCGACGTTGCAGGCTGACTTCGACGCCGGTGACCACCGTGCCGTATTCCATGCCTGCTGCCCTGAAGGCTTCTGCCGGTGCAACACCGGCCCGAAGGCTGGCTGCTTCATCGGGCTTGAGGTCCGTGATCTCGATTTCGGCGCGAAGGGGTTCACCCAGTGCCGATTGAACGGTGATCCGGCCCAGCGCGAGCGCATGGGCTTCAAGACTTGCCAGGCTGCCCAGCAATGCAATGGCACTCGCCAGGGCGCCAATACGCCAACGACCGCGTTTATTCATGGGGTTGGGAGCCTCCAGTGCTCGGTCTGCATGTAACTTTATTCTGCTTAAGCGCACAAAAACCTCGATGCGAATTTTCGAAAAACAACCTTAACATCAAGGCATTAGGCTGACAAGCTAAGACACCACTTAAGTTTTGACACATCGAGTTAGCATCAACTTACATGTTCAGGATGTTGTCAGACGACAACGCACGGAAACAAGTGGTTACGGATGAGCGGCCGCATGTTGGCAACCGCTTACCCCGAATTATTCACCCCTGAAGCAGTATACGGAGCATGCGGCGCAGCGGTTCGGCCGCACCCCAGAGCAACTGATCGCCCACGGTGAAGGCACCGAGGTAGTCGGGGCCCATGGCCAGTTTGCGCAGGCGGCCCACCGGAATCTGCATGGTGCCCGTCACGGCGACTGGTGTGAGGTCCTTGATCGAGGCCTCACGCGTGTTGGGCACAACTTTGACCCATTCGTTGTCGGCAGCGATCATGGCCTCGATATCGGCCAGCGGAACGTCCTTCTTCAGCTTGAAGGTCAGGGCCTGACTGTGGCAGCGCATCGCGCCTATGCGCACGCAGAAGCCGTCGACCGGCGTTTCAGCCGTGCCGAAGCCAGCGCCCTGGCCCAGGATCTTGTTGGTTTCCGCGCCGCCCTTCCATTCTTCCTTGCTCATGCCGTTACCCAGGTCCTTGTCGATCCAGGGGATCAGCGAGCCACCCAGCGGCACGCCGAAATTGGCCGTCTCATCGCTATTCAGTGATTGCTGTTTGGCCAGCACGCGGCGGTCGATTTCCAGGATGGCTGATTTGGGATCGTCCAGCAAGGCGCGGACTTCGCTATTGAGCGTGCCATATTGCGTCAGCAGCTCGCGCATGTGCTGGGCGCCGCCGCCGGACGCCGCCTGGTAGGTCATGCTGGTCATCCATTCGACGAGGCCGGCCTTGTACAGCGCACCCACGCCCATCAGCATGCAGCTCACCGTGCAGTTGCCGCCAATCCAGTTCTTGCCGCCCTTGGCCATGGCGTTCTGGATGACCGGGAGGTTAACCGGATCCAGGATGATGATGGCATCGTCGTTCATGCGCAGCGTGGAGGCCGCGTCAATCCAGTGGCCCGTCCAGCCGGCGGCGCGCAGCTTGGGGAAGACTTCAGTGGTGTAGTCGCCGCCCTGTGCCGTGATGATGATGTCGCACTTCTTCAACGCTTCAATGTCAAAGGCGTTCTTCAGGGTAGTTTCGTTTTTGGCCTGGGCCGGGGCTTTGCCGCCGGCGTTCGAGGTCGAGAAGAAAACCGGCTCGATCAGGTCGAAGTCGCCTTCAGCCTGCATGCGGTCGATCAGGACGGAGCCGACCATGCCGCGCCAGCCGACGAGTCCCGTGAGATTGCCTTTGAGTTTCATTGCGTTGCCCTTCAAAAAGTCAAAAATAAGGCTTTTTGGCCCGGCTCATCGAGCCGGCAGGGCACGACGAACCAGGCTTGCTAGCCTTTAATGGTGGTCGTTTTGGTGATCTGGGCAAAAACCGGCGCAGCGCCGATCGCGCGCGTAGCGGCGATAAAGCGGGTGAGTGCGGGGTTTTTGCGCATGGTGTTAATTGTAGCCAGGCTTGGCTTTATCGGGGCTGACAGCCGCCTCAAACCCGTTTTTTACCCTTGGTTTGAGGCGATTTGCGGTAAAAAAACGTCAGGTCAGCGCTTTTACGACTGCGTTGCCCATCTCCACCGTGCCGACCTTCGTCGTGCCTTCGCTATAGATGTCAGGCGTGCGCAGGCCTTGGCTCAACACGGCGTCTACGGCTTTTTCGATGCGGGCGGCGGCTTCGGGCTGGTTCAGGCTGAAGCGCAGCATCATCGCTGCGCTCAGGATGGTTGCCAGCGGATTGGCCACCCCCTTGCCCGCAATGTCGGGTGCGCTGCCGTGGCTGGGCTCGTACAGGCCCTGGTTTTTGTCGTTCAGGCTGGCCGAAGGCAACATGCCGATGGAGCCGGTGAGCATGGCGGCGGCGTCGCTCAGGATGTCGCCGAACATGTTGCCGGTGACGACCACGTCGAACTTTTTCGGTGCCTTCACCAACTGCATGGCGGCGTTGTCCACATACATATGGTCCAGCGCGACGTCGGGATACTGCTTGCCGACTTCGGTGACCACGTCTTTCCAGAGCTGGAAGGTTTCCAGCACGTTGGCCTTGTCGACGCTGGTGACGCGCTTGTCACGCTTGCGGGCCGCCTGGAAGGCCACGTGGGCGATGCGTTCGATCTCGGGGCGCGAATAGCGCATCGTGTCAAAGGCCTCTTCCGAGCCGGGGAAGTGGCCATCAGGCGAAACGCGGCGGCCGCGCGGCTGGCCGAAGTAGATGTCGCCGGTCAGCTCGCGGATGATGAGGATGTCCAGGCCGGACACCAGTTCGCGCTTGAGGCTAGAGGCGTCCACCAGCTGCGCATAGCAAATTGCCGGGCGGAAGTTGGCGAACAGGCCCAGGTTTTTACGCAGGCCCAGGATGGCCTGCTCGGGGCGCAACGGCCTGTCGAGCTTGTCGTATTTCCAGTCGCCGACGGCACCGAACAGTACGGCATCGGCTTCCTTGGCGAGCTTCAGCGTGCTTTCGGGCAGCGGATGGCCATGGGCCTCGTATGCTGCGCCGCCGACCAGTGCGCTTTCGGTTTCAAACTTCAGGTCGAGCGCCTTCAATACCTTGACGGCTTCCGCGACGATTTCGGTGCCGATGCCGTCACCAGGGAGGATTGCGATTTTCATGGGATTAATCCAGGATTTCAGAAAAACTGGCCGGGCAAGAGTAATTGCTGCCCGGCACGGGGATGGGGGTTGAACTGGTGGTGTCGTTGACCACGATGGTGCAACGCTTGTCTTTCCAGATCAGGTCGGCAGTGTATTTTTTCTGCGGATCGGCGACGAAGCGGACAGCTACCGGTCCACACTTTGACTTGTAGGTTATGTTGTTCGCAAAATGCTGCTCCTGCGCATAGGCGCGAATCTGCACCGGGCCAGCTTGCGGAAGTACTTCAACAATGTCTTTGCGTTCGCGGCCGGCGTAGGTCCGGCTGGGTTCTATGGTGTTCAGAGCAACACCTACATCCTTGAAGCCTTCGCATGACGCGCTTTGTGGGCTCACACCAAATCGCGCTGTGCCATTCGAGAAGGAGCGCAGCCGAAGCGTCGCGGCATTCGCAGGGGCGTTCTTTTCGATGGCTGCCAGCTGGGTTTGGTCGCGATTGACCGCTTCCATCGTCGAGCAGCCCGTCAGGCCGGTCAGCAGGGCAACAACCAGCCCTGCCATGCGCGAGTGCGCCATCATCCTGCCACCGTGTGGTTCAGCCAGGGTTTGGTTGCCAGGCGCTCGGCTTCAAAGGCCTTGATCTTGTCGCTCTGGCGCAAGGTCAGGCCAATGTCGTCCAGGCCGTTGAGCAGGCAGTACTTGCGGAAAGCCTGCACGTCGAACGGGAGCTCCTCGCCCTGCGGCTTGACGATCACCTGCCGTTCCAGGTCAACGGTGAGCTGGTAGCCGGGGAAGGCCAGCGCTTCGTCGAACAGCTGGGCCACCTGTGCCTCGGGCAGCACGATGGGCAGCAAGCCGTTCTTGAAGCTGTTGTTGAAGAAGATGTCGGCATAGCTGGGCGCGATGATCGTGCGAAAGCCGTATTGGTCCAGCGCCCAGGGCGCATGTTCACGCGAGGAGCCGCAACCGAAGTTCTTGCGAGCCAGCAGGATGGAGGCGCCGGCGTAGCGTGGCTGGTTCAGCACGAAGTCCGGGTTGGGCTTGCGGCTGGCCGGGTCCTGGCCGGGAAAGCCCGCATCCAGGTAGCGCCATTCGTCAAACAGGTTGGGGCCGAAGCCGGTCTTGCGGATGGACTTGAGGAACTGCTTGGGGATGATGGCGTCGGTGTCGACGTTCTCGCGGTCCATCGGGGCGACCAGGCCCTTGTGTACGGTGAATTTCTGCATGGTGCGGCTCTTTAAGAGAATTTTCTGATGTCAACGAAGTGACCGTGCACTGCCGCCGCCGCGGCCATGGCCGGGCTGACCAAATGCGTACGCCCGCCAGCGCCTTGCCGGCCTTCGAAGTTGCGGTTGGATGTCGATGCGCAACGCTCGCCTGGCTCCAGCCGGTCGGCGTTCATGGCCAGGCACATCGAGCAGCCTGGTTCGCGCCATTCAAAGCCGGCGGCCACAAAAATCTTGTCCAGGCCTTCGCGCTCGGCCTGTTCCTTGACCAGGCCGGAGCCCGGTACCACCAGCGCGAGCTTGACGTTCTTGGCAACCTTCTGGCCGATCTTTTTGATGACGGCGGCTGCCTCGCGCATGTCCTCGATGCGGCTGTTGGTGCAGGAACCGATGAACACCTTGTCGATGTACAGGTCGTTCAGCGCCTTGCCGGGCTCCAGGCCCATGTACTTCAACGCGCGTTCGATGGCATCGCGCTTGTTGGCGTCTTTTTCCTTGTCGGGGTCGGGCACGCGGTCGTCGATGGACAGCACCATTTCGGGCGAAGTGCCCCAGGTGACTTGCGGCAGGATCTGGCTGGCGTCGAGCTCGACGACGGCGTCGAACTTCGCGTCAGCATCCGAGTGCAGCGTGTTCCAGTATTTGGCGGCCATATCCCATTCGACGCCGGTGGGCGAGAGCAAGCGGCCTTTGACGTAATCAATGGTTTTCTGGTCGACCGCCACCAGGCCGGCGCGGGCGCCGGCTTCAATTGCCATGTTGCAGACCGTCATGCGGCCTTCCATGCTGAGCGCACGAATCGCCGATCCGGCGAATTCAATGGTGTAACCCGTGCCGCCTGCCGTGCCGATCTTGCCGATGATGGCCAGCACGATGTCCTTGCCCGTCAGGCCGGGGGCGAGCTTGCCTTCAACCTTCACGAGCATGTTTTTGGCTTTTTTGGCCAGCAGGGTTTGCGTCGCCATCACGTGCTCGACCTCGCTGGTGCCGATGCCGTGCGCCAGCGCGCCGAAAGCGCCGTGCGTGGAGGTGTGCGAGTCGCCGCAGACCACCGTCATGCCGGGCAGCGTGGCGCCGCTTTCGGGGCCGATGACATGCACGATGCCCTGGCGCTTGGAGAGGAAGGGGAAGAAGGCGGCCGCGCCGAATTCCTTGATGTTGCTGTCCAGCGTGGTGATCTGTTCCTTGCTCACCAGGTCGGTGATGCCGTCGTAGCCCAGTTCCCAGCCGGTGGTCGGCGTGTTGTGGTCGGCGGTGGCGACGATGGAGCTGATGCGCCAGACCTTGCGGCCGGCCTCGCGCAGGCCTTCAAAGGCCTGCGGGCTGGTGACTTCGTGCACCAGGTGGCGGTCGATGTAGAGGATGGCTGTGCCGTCGTCTTCGGTATGAACGACGTGCTCGTCCCAGATTTTGTCGTAGAGGGTGCGTCCCATGGTTTCCTTCGTGGTCTCTCGTTGTCGTCTGTCGTGAGGGTGATTTTAGGCCGCTGAACTCGCAGCCATGGCTGCGGTTTGGGCGGGTCGGGCTGCATTGGCGTGCGGTTCGGCGGGCTGTGTGAGGTGCTCCACCAGCAGCCGCGCCGTCAGGGGCAGGGTGGAAAAGTCTCGCGCCACCAGCTGGATCTGGCGCTCGGCCCAGGCGTCCAGCAGGGGTATGGACTCCAGCTCGCCGACGCCGTGCATGAGCTCAAAAGCGCGCTGCGGCATCACGCCGACGCCCAGGCCGTTGTGGATCATGCGGCACATGGCGTCCAGGCCGGTGACATGGATGCGCAGCTTGATGGTGCGGCCCAGCCGGGCGGCCGCCTCGCGCATGGCCAGGTAAATCGAGCTGTTGGAGTGCAGGCCGACCTGGTCGTAGTCCAGTGCTGCTTCAAATTTGATAGCGCCTTGCGCAAACAGGGCGTGGCCTCTGGGCACAATCAACACTAATTTATCGGTGCGGTAGGGCAGTACCTGCAGGTCACCCGCGCCGTCGGCGGTGTTGCAGATGCCCAGATCGGCCGCGCCTTCCTGCACCGCCCGGACCACCTCGGTGCTCAGGTGCTCTTCCAGATCGATCTTGATGCCCGAATGCTCGCGGGTGAACGCGCCCAGGTCTTCCGGCAAAAACTGCACGATGGCCGATATGCTGGCGTGCACGCGCACATGGCCGCGCACGCCGTCGGCGTATTCGCTGAGCTCGCTCTGCATCTTCTCCAGGCTGAACAGCACCGAGCGCGCATGGTGCAGCAGGCTTTCGCCGGCGGGCGTCAAATCGACCCCGCGGGTGTGGCGGTACAGCAGCGGTGTGTCCAGCGTGATTTCGAGGTCGGAGAGGCGTTTGCTCACGGCCGAGGCGGCAATGAATTCGCGCTCAGCCGCCTTGCCGATGCTGCCGAGCTCGCACACGGCCACAAAGAGCTGAAGCGAGGTCAGGTCAATGCGGCGGGCAAAGTTGCGTTCGGAGCTTTTCATGGCATGGGCGTGGCGTCATCGTGTTAGACGATGGTGAAACGCTATTTTGCTACCACGATTGATGTTTTGTCATCGCATTACGCGATGCCCTGCTTGCCAATAGGCGTTTTCGGCCTCGGACCACCAGAATTTTAGATGTTTTGAGGCTCTAGACTAATAGGGACGAGCGAAAGCAGCTATCAAAAACGTAGCAGGCAGCTGCAGGGCCTTGGGGCATAAAAAAGCCCGCCGGTGTTGCCACGGGCGGGCTTTGTGTCAACGCGAGGTGGCTTAGCGCTTGGCCAGCGGCAACACCTGACGGGTCGTGGAGCCGGTGAACAACTGGCGTGGACGGCCGATCTTGTACTCGGGGTCGCCGATCATTTCGTTGAGCTGGGCGATCCAGCCGACGGTGCGGGCCAGCGCGAAGATCGCCGTGAACAGCGGCACCGGGATGCCGATGGCGCGCTGCACGATGCCGGAGTAGAAGTCGACGTTGGGGTAGAGCTTGCGCGACACGAAGTATTCGTCTTCCAGGGCAATCTTTTCCAGCGCCATGGCGAGCTTGAACAGCGGGTCGTTTTCCAGGCCCATTTCCTTGAGCACTTCCTTGCAGGTTTCCTGCATCAGCTTGGCGCGCGGGTCGTAGTTCTTGTAGACGCGGTGGCCAAAACCCATCAGCTTGACGCCGGAGTTCTTGTCCTTGACCTGCTTGATGAAGTCACCGATTTTCTCGATGCCGCCAGCTTTCTGAATGTCGCCCAGCATGTTGAGTGCCGCTTCGTTGGCGCCGCCGTGTGCCGGGCCCCAGAGGCAAGCCACGCCGGCAGCAATCGCTGCAAATGGGTTGGTGCCGGACGAACCGCACAGGCGCACCGTGGAGGTCGAGGCGTTTTGCTCATGGTCTGCGTGCAGGATGAAGATGCGGTCCAGCGCGCGTTCTAGCACCGGGTTGACCTTGTACTCTTCGCACGGCGTGGCGAACATCATGTGCAGGAAGTTGCCGGCATAGCTCAGGTTGTTCTTGGGGTACATGTAGGGCTGGCCCACGGTGTACTTGTAAGCCATGGCGACCAGCGTCGGCATCTTGGCGATCAGGCGGATGGCGGAGATATCGCGGTGCTCGGGATTGGTGATGTCGGTGCTGTCATGGTAGAAGGCCGACAGGGCGCCGACCAGGCCGGTCATGATGGCCATCGGGTGCGCGTCACGGCGGAAACCGCGCAGGAAAAACTGCATCTGTTCGTTGACCATGGTGTGGTTGGTCACGCGGCTGACGAAGTCTATTTTCTGCTCGGTATTGGGCAGCTCTCCGTACAGCAGCAGGTTGCAGGTTTCCATGTAATCGCAGTTGGTGGCCAACTGCTCGATGGGGTAGCCGCGGTACAGCAGCTCGCCCTTGTCGCCGTCGATGTAAGTGATGGCCGACTGGCAGGCAGCGGTCGACAGGAAACCGGGGTCATAGGTGAACATGCCGGTCTGGGCATACAGCTTGCGGATATCAACGACGTCCGGACCAACGCTGCCCTGGTACACCGGCAACTCGATGCTGGGGCTGCCGTTACTGAAGGACAGGGTGGCTTTGTTGTCAGCTAGCTTCATTTCGTGCTTCTTTCTTTCGTATCAGTGTCAATGGAGGACGGACGCGTAATCGGGGGCCGGCGCTGCAGGCTGCAGCAACTTTAAAACTTCATGGGCTTCAGAAGTAGAGGCACTTGCCTTGGCCGCTTCATCGGGCAGCTGGCTGGCAACTTTTCGTTTTAACAGCAGGTCCAGCAAATCGTTGTCGGACAAATCCATTAAATCATTTAACCCTTTAGCCTGCCTGACGGTTAGCGTCGCTTCGTGCGCCAAAAAGAAGCGCTCAATCAGCAAATCGTTTTCCAGCAGGCCGCGCCGGCAACGCCACTTGAGCTTGCTCAGGGCTCGCTCGTCCAGCAGGGCGTCGGCGGTTTCCATATCGTTCAGACCGTGGAGGTTTCGCCGCCGGGCCGCCCCAAGGCGAAACGCGCCCCCTCGGGGGGCAGCGAAGTACACGAAGTGACGAGCGTGGGGGCCATGGTCACGCCGCCGGGCCGCCCCAAGGCGAAACGCGCCCCCTCGGGGGGCAGCGAAGTACACGAAGTGACGAGCGTGGGGGCCATATTTTCAAACTGTCCTGAGGACCATCATTTCCTTGATCTTGCCAATCGCCTTGGTCGGGTTCAGGCCCTTGGGGCAGACGTCGACGCAGTTCATGATGGTGTGGCAGCGGAACAGGCGGTACGGGTCTTCCAGGTTGTCCAGGCGCTCGGCGGTGGCTTCGTCGCGGCTGTCGGCGATGAAGCGGTAGGCCTGCAGCAGGCCGGCCGGGCCGACGAACTTGTCGGGGTTCCACCAGAAGCTGGGGCAGGAGGTGGAGCAGCTGGCGCACAAAATGCACTCATAGAGGCCGTTCAGCTCGTCCCGCTCTTCGGGACTCTGCAGGCGCTCTTTTTCGGGCGGCACGTTGTCGTTGATCAGGTAGGGCTTGATCGAGTTGTACTGCTTGAAGAACTGCGTCATGTCGACGATCAGGTCGCGCACCACGGGCAGGCCCGGCAGGGGCTTGAGGATGATGACCTCGGGCAGCGTGCGCATGTTGGTCAGGCACGCCAGGCCGTTCTTGCCGTTGATGTTCATCGCATCGGAGCCGCAAACGCCTTCGCGGCACGAGCGGCGAAAGCTGATGGTCGGGTCCTGCGCCTTCAGCTTCATCAGCGCGTCCAGCAGCATGCGCTCGTGGCCGTCGAGCTCTACCTCGATGGTCTGCATGTAGGGCTTGGCATCGGTGTCCGGGTCGTAGCGGTAGATCTTGAAGGTACGTTTGGTCATGGGGTTCTCGCTTCTTGTGGGGTCGCAGGGCCGTCTGTCTGTTTGTCGTCTTGTTTTAGAACGTGCGCGTCTTTAGTGGCACGGACTCGACGGTCAGGGGCTTCATCTGCACCGGCTTGTAGGCCAGGCGGCTGCCTTCGCTGTACCAGAGCGTGTGCTTGTGCCAGTCGGTGTCGTTGCGGCCGTTCGGGTGCGCGGGGGTGTCGCCGTAGTCGTCGACAGAGTGCGCGCCGCGGCTTTCCTGGCGGGCGGCAGCGGACACGATGGTGGCCTGCGCTGCTTCGATCAGGTTTTCCACTTCCAGCGCTTCGATGCGCGCGGTGTTGAAAATCTTCGACTTGTCCTTGAGGCCGATGCTGTTGACGCGGGCACGCAGCGCGGCGATTTTCGTCACGCCTTCGTTCATGATGGCCTGTGTGCGGAACACGCCGGCATGCTGCTGCATGGCGGCGCGCAGGTCGTTGGCCACGTCTTGCGCGTATTCGCCGTCGGTCGCGTTGTCCAGGCGCGCGATGCGGGCCAGGGTCTTGTCGGCGGCATCCGCCGGCAGCGGCTTGTGCGTGGTGCTTTTGGCGAACTCGACGATGTGATTGCCGGCGGCCTTGCCGAACACCAGCAGGTCGAGCAGCGAGTTGGTGCCCAGGCGGTTGGCGCCGTGAACGCTGACACAGGAGCATTCGCCCACCGCGTACAGGCCGTTGACCACCTGGCTCTGGTTGCTGGCGTCCTGCGTGACAACCTGGCCATGGATGTTGGTCGGGATGCCGCCCATCTGGTAGTGGATGGTGGGCACCACGGGAATCGGTTCCTTGGTGATATCGACGTTGGCGAAGTTGTGGCCGATCTCGAACACCGAAGGCAGGCGCTTCATGATGGCGTCCACGCCCAGGTGGGTCATGTCCAGCAGGATGTAGTCCTTGTTGGGGCCGCAGCCGCGGCCTTCCTTGATTTCCTGGTCCATGGAGCGCGAGACGAAGTCGCGCGGCGCCAGGTCTTTCAGCGTGGGCGCATAACGCTCCATGAAGCGCTCGCCGTTGCTGTTGCGCAGGATCGCGCCTTCACCGCGGCAGCCTTCGGTCAGCAGCACGCCGGCGCCGGCCACGCCGGTGGGGTGAAATTGCCAGAACTCCATGTCCTCGAGCGGGATGCCGGCGCGCGCCGCCATGCCCAGGCCGTCGCCGGTGTTGATGAAGGCGTTCGTTGACGCGGCAAAAATGCGCCCAGCGCCGCCGGTGGCCAGCAGCGTGGTCTTGGCTTCAAAGATATGAACATCGCCGGTTTCCATTTCGAGGGCGGTCACGCCCACGACATCACCAGCCGAATCGCGAATCAGGTCCAGCGCCATCCACTCGACGAAAAAGCTGGTTTTTTCCTTGACGTTTTGCTGGTACAGCGTGTGCAGCATGGCATGGCCGGTGCGGTCGGCTGCGGCGCAGGCGCGCTGCACGGGCTTTTCGCCGTAGTTGGCGGTGTGGCCGCCGAAGGGGCGCTGGTAAATCGTGCCGTCGGGGTTGCGGTCGAAAGGCATGCCCATGTGCTCGAGGTCGTACACGACCTTGGGAGCTTCGCGGCACATGTATTCAATGGCATCCTGGTCGCCGAGCCAGTCGGAGCCCTTGACGGTGTCATAGAAGTGGTAGTGCCAGTTGTCTTCGCTCATGTTGCCGAGCGATGCGCCGATGCCGCCCTGGGCTGCAACGGTGTGCGAGCGGGTGGGGAACACTTTGGAAAGCACGGCCACGTTGAGGCCGGCGCGTGCCAGCTGCAGCGATGCGCGCATGCCGGAGCCGCCGGCACCGACGATGACGACGTCAAATTTGCGCTTGGGGAGTTTGGATGTTGCTGTCATGATTTTTGTGGGGGTGTCGGTCTTCTTGTCGGGTCTGTGGGGTCAGCGAGGGCTTAAAGGCGCCACAGGACCTGGATGCCCCAGCCGGCGCAGGCCACCAGCCAGACAATCGTGAAAACATTCAGAACCAGCTTGATGGAGGCTGGTTTGACGTAGTCCATCCAGATGTCGCGCATGCCGACCCACACGTGCAACAGCAGGGCAACGATGACCACAAACGTCAGCGTCTTCATCCATTGGGACGAGAAAATGCCGGCCCATTTGTCGTAGCCGATGGGGCCTTTGCTGAAGATGACCTGGGCCAGGACCAGCACGGTGAAGAGGGCCATCAGCGCGGCCGTGATGCGCTGCGCGAGCCAGTCGCGCAAACCATAGTGGGCACCGACAACGATGCGCTTGGAGCCGTAGTTAACTGCCATTTTTGTGCTCCTTGATTAGTACGCGCCGAAGAGCTTGAGTGCCAGCACGATTGAGATGCCTATGCTCACAGCCAGTGTGAAGAGGGCGGATGATTTGCCGAATTCCTTGCTGACGGCGGCGTGGCTCACGTCCATCCACAAGTGGCGCAGGCCGGCGATGAAATGGTGCAGGTAAGCCCAGATCAGGGCCAGCGCCACCAGTTTCCAGATGATGCCGGGAAGGCCCAGCATGCCAACATTGAAGGCCCCCTTGAATTTCTCGAACGAGATTTCAGAGGAGATCGAAGTGTCGAACATCCAGATGATGAAGGGCATCAGCAAAAACATGATGAACCCGCTGATACGGTGAAGGATGGAGACAATGCCTGCGAGGGGGAGGCGATAGGAGGGGAGGTCGGTCAGAGCGTTGATGTTGCGGAACTCGGGCCGCTTCTTCGCTACGGTTGTCGCTGATTCGGACATACTTGGCTTTCTGTGTTTTTGAGTAACGGCTTTGTAACTGCCAAAGCGGCTCAACCCGAAATTCTATTGCAATGCAGCAACAATCCCGGCTGCTTCGGGTGATGGCCGGAAATTTTTGTCGGGAAAAGTGCGTTTGGCTGCGCAACAGTTCGCAATTGCTGCGCGAAGGTCGTCGTAACTGACATGACGATTACAAATCACCCCATCCGGACGGCAATTCAGCGGCGCGCATATATCGCTGCTGACGCCTCGTTGGTGTCATGGCTTGAAGGGTTTTCATCGTCAGTCATGTCGTTATGGGTTGCACCGGCGGGCTCTCGCGGCCATGCTGCGGCAGGTTAGCCTGGCAGGGTTTTCTGTTGCCCTTGAGCCTGCTGCCGCTGTTCAGTTCAGTGTGTTGTGATAGTGATGTGTGTCGGTGCGGTAGTAGCCGCGGCGCAGCTCCATGGGGGCATCGTTGTAGGTGTAGGCGATGCGCTCCACGCTCAAAAGCGGTGCTCCGTGCTCTACTTTTAATAGCAGCTCGCGCCCGTCAGTGGCTGCCTCGGCGCGTATTTTTTCTTCGGCGCGAACCATCCGCACGTTGAATTCGGTCTCAAACAACGCATACATGGGGCCGTGGTAGTCGGCCAGCCGCTCGGCTGTCAGGCCCTTGAAGGGTGCGGCAGGAAGCCAGATGTCTTCAAGAATGGTGGGTGTGCCGGCAAAGCTCAGCACGCGTCGGGCCTGCAGCACGGCGTCCCCGGTGCGCAAGGCCAGCGTGCGTGCAATCTCGGCGCTGGCGCGCACGCGCCGGCAGTCGATGATGTCGCGTTGGGCCGGGCCTTCGCTGCCCGGCGTGCCGCTGTCGGGGACCAGCTTGAGAAAGCGGAACTGGACATGTTGCTCGGCGTGGGTGGCGACAAAGGTGCCCTTGCCCTGGCGGCGGACCACCAGGTTGTCGGTGGCCAGCTCGTCGATGGCCTTACGCACCGTGCCCTGGCTGACGCGGTAGCGCGCTGCCAGGTCCATCTCGGAAGGGATGGCTTCGCCCGGTTTCCATTCGCCTGATTGCAGGCTTTGCAGGATCAGGGCCTTGATCTGCTGGTACAGCGGACTGAACGCCGGCGTGGCACCTGGAAAGTCATCGGCGGGTAGGGCGGGAATGGCGGTCATGGGTTGGATTCTGGCTGGCCGTATCATATCTTATATAAGACATAAGACAAATTGACGCCCGCTGCTTTTCAAGCGTAAAATCTTTGGCTGAGCCAGCGCGCGGCCTGCCGTTTTGCGGTGATTTTGACGGGTAAAAGCATAAGACCCGTCAGTAATCACTTCCAGATATTCCAGGGTCGCGCCAGACATCTCACACCACATCCCTCATCTCAACCGATTTTCAACTTCCTGGAGTCCTCCCATCATGAGCAAAAAACCCGTCCGCGTTGCAGTCACCGGTGCAGCAGGCCAAATCGGTTACGCATTGTTGTTCCGCATTGCTTCCGGCGAAATGCTCGGCAAGGACCAGCCCGTCATTCTTCAATTGCTCGAAGTGCCCGTTGAAGGCCCGCAAAAAGCGCTCAAGGGCGTGATGATGGAACTCGACGACTGCGCGTTCCCGCTGCTGGTCGGCATGGAAGCCCACAGCGACCCGATGACCGCCTTCAAGGATGCCGACTACGCGCTGCTGGTCGGTTCGCGCCCACGCGGCCCCGGCATGGAACGTGCCGAGCTGTTGGCCGTTAACGGCGCCATCTTCACGGCGCAGGGCAAGGCGCTCAACGCCGTCGCCAGCCGCAACGTCAAGGTGCTGGTGGTTGGCAACCCCGCCAACACCAATGCCTACATTGCCATGAAGAGCGCCCCTGACCTGCCGCGCAAGAACTTCACCGCCATGCTGCGCCTGGACCACAACCGCGCCGCCAGCCAGATCGCAGCCAAGACCGGCAAGGCCGTGGCCGACATTGAAAAACTCACCGTCTGGGGCAACCACTCGCCCACGATGTACGCCGATTACCGTTTTGCCACCATCAAGGGCGAAAGCGTCGCCAAGATGATCAACGACCAGGAATGGAACGCCAACGTGTTCCTGCCTACCGTCGGCAAGCGCGGCGCCGCCATCATTGAAGCGCGCGGCCTGTCCTCGGCCGCATCGGCCGCCAATGCCGCCATCGACCACATGCGCGACTGGGCCCTGGGCACCAACGGCAAGTGGGTCACCATGGGTATCCCTTCGGACGGCCAGTACGGCATTCCGAAAGACGTCATGTTCGGTTTCCCCGTGACCTGCGAAAACGGCGAATACAAACTGGTCGAAGGCCTGGAAATCGACGCTTTCAGCCAGGAACGCATTACCAAGACCCTGGACGAGCTTAAGGGTGAGCAAGACGGCGTCAAGCACCTGCTCTGAGCAATTAATGAGCGATGTGCGCCGCGCAGGGCCGCCCCAAGCAAGCACGGCCCCCTCGGGGGGCAGCGTAGTACACGAAGTGACAAGCGTGGGGGCTCGCCAACATCCGCGCGACGTTCTGTTGGGTGCCCAGGCACAAGCCGGGTTTCTTCCGGTTTGTGATCACTACAGCGGTGTTGAAGCCCGCATGCGCAAAAGCCTGCAATTGCAGGCCGAGATGATCGAGGAGTTCGGCGCCTGCGTGTTTGACGTGACGCTGGATTGCGAAGACGGCGCACCCGTGGGCGGCGAAGCCGACCATGCCGCGATGGTCGTGGCGCTGGCGGCCCTGGCCAGCGACAAGGCCCGCGTCGCGGTGCGCATTCATTCGGTGGACCACCCCGCCTTTGATGCCGACATGGCTGTCATTGCCGGGAAGCTGTCCCGCCATCTCTCACACATCATGGTTCCCAAGGTGGAATCGGTTGCCGATGTGGTCAGGGCCGAGCAGGCTCTGCTCGCAGCATCGGCCGGTGGCCTGCCGCTGCACGTGCTGATCGAGTCTCCACTCGCGGTGCGAAACGCTTTCGACATTGCTGCTCATCCGCGCGTGCAGTCGTTGAGTTTTGGCCTGATGGATTTTGTCTCGGCGCATGGCGGTGCGATTCCCGCCGACGGCATGAGCAGCCGCGGCCAGTTCACGCATCCGCTGGTGATGCGCGCCAAGCTCGAAATCGCGTCGGCTTGCCATGCCCACGGCAAAGTGCCGTCGCATTGTGTTGTCACAGAGTTCAATGACACTGAGGCCATGACTTCCGCCGCACGCCATGCCGCCCGTGAACTGGGCTACACCCGCATGTGGAGCATCCACCCCAACCAGATCCGGCCTATCCTGGCGGCTTTTGCGCCCACCGAGGGCGAGATTGAAAGTGCTACAAAAATAATAGCTGCTGCCGCAAGCTCAGACTGGGCCCCCATCAGTTTTGAAGGCAAGCTGCACGACCGCGCGAGCTACCGCTACTTCTGGCAGGTTCTGGAGCGCGCGCACCAGACCGGCCGTGTCTTACCGCACGAGGCGCAGGCATATTTTTCTGCGCCGCTTCACTGATTTTTCCGATTGACTGTTGACCGTTCCAAAGGACCCCCCATGAAACATTTCGCTCTCTCTGCCTTGATGCTGGCCGCCCCGGCCCTGTTGCTGGCCCAGACGGCGGCCCCTAAAGCCGCCGCACCCAAGGCTGCAGCCGCAGCTGACCAGCCTGCCCAGGCCGCCAAGCGTGCACCGATCAGGCGCTCTGCCGCCAAGGTGGTGGAAGAAAGGACGCCCATTGACGATGACCCGTCTGTCACCTTGACCCCTGAAGACCTGGAGCTCGCCAAGCGGGTTTACATTGGCACGATTCCCTGCGAACTGGGTGCCTCCGTCACCATCACGCCGAATGAAAAACGCCCGGGCTTCTTCCTGGTGCAGACGGGCAAGATGCGTTTTCGCATGCACCCGGTCGGAAGCCGCACCGGTGCCATCCGCCTGGAAGACGGCCGTGCAGGCGCCATGTGGCTCCAGTTGGGCAACAAGTCGATGCTGATGAGCCAGAAAATGGGCCAGCGCCTGGCTGACGAGTGCATGAGCCCGGCGCAGGTGACTTTTGCCGATGACATGAAGAAGAACCCCCCGACCAGCATTCTGGAGGCCTTGCCTGCCGCCAAAGCTGCGCCAGCTCAGGCTGGCACGGGTTCTGCTCAGCCAGAAACTGCCCCGGCCAAAGCCCCATAAAGCCCAATACAGACACAGACCGCGACCGCACGCGCATCGACCGTGCAAATTTTGAGTACAGGAGAAGAAAACCATGATGCCCGAGTTCATACAAACCTACCGCAACCATGTGGCCGAGCGCGCCGCGCTGGGTATTCCCCCGCTGCCGCTGTCGGCCCAGCAGACCGGTGAGGTCATTGAGCTGCTGAAGAACCCACCCAAGGGCGAAGAGGCCTTTCTGGTGGAGCTGATCACGCACCGCGTGCCGGCCGGGGTTGATGCGGCCGCCAAGGTCAAGGCCAGCTATCTTGCTGCCGTGGCGCACGGCACCGAAAAGTGCTCGCTGATCTCCCGTGAGAAAGCAACGCAGTTGCTGGGCACCATGCTGGGCGGCTACAACATCAGCCCCATGGTCGAGCTGCTCGACGACGCTGAAGACAGCGTCGCCACGCAAGCGGCCAACGGCCTGAAGCACACGTTGCTGATGTTCGACCAGTTCCACGATGTGCAGGAAAAGGCCGGCAAGGGCAACAAATACGCCAAGGCCGTGCTGCAAAGCTGGGCCGATGCCGAGTGGTTCACCAGCCGCCCGGAAGTGCCAGAGTCGATCAAGCTCACCATTTTCAAGGTGGCTGGTGAAATCAACACCGACGATCTCTCCCCCGCACCCGACGCCTGGAGCCGCCCTGACATCCCGCTGCACGCGCTGGCCATGCACAAGAATGCCCGCCCCGGCGTGACGCCCGAAGAAGACGGCAAGCGCGGCCCGGTCAAGTTCATTGAAGAGCTGAAAGCCAAGGGCAACCTTGTGGCCTATGTGGGCGACGTGGTCGGTACCGGCTCCTCGCGCAAGTCCGCAACTAACTCGGTGTTGTGGTTCACCGGTGAAGACATTCCCTTTGTGCCGAACAAGCGTTTCGGCGGTGTCTGCCTCGGCTCCAAGATCGCGCCGATTTTTTACAACACCATGGAAGACTCGGGCGCGTTGCCGATCGAACTCGACGTGAGCCAGATGGCCATGGGCGATGTGATCGAACTGCGCCCCTATGAGGGCAAGGCGCTGAAAGACGGCAAGGTCATCGCCGAGTTCAAACTCAAGAGCGACGTGCTGTTTGACGAAGTGCGCGCCGGCGGCCGCATTCCGCTGATCGTCGGCCGCGGCCTCACGGCCAAGGCGCGTTTTGCGCTGGGCCTTCCCGTGTCTACCCAGTTCCGCTTGCCGCAGAACCCGGCCGACAACGGCCGCGGCTTTACGCTGGCACAAAAAATGGTTGGCCGTGCGGTCGGCTTGCCTGAAGGCCAGGGCGTACGCCCCGGCACGTACTGCGAGCCCAAGATGACTTCTGTCGGCTCGCAGGACACCACCGGTCCGATGACGCGCGACGAATTGAAAGACCTGGCTTGCCTGGGTTTCAGCGCCGACCTGGTGATGCAGTCCTTCTGCCACACGGCGGCTTATCCCAAGCCGGTCGATGTGAAGATGCACCACGAGCTGCCCGAGTTCATGAGCGACCGCGGTGGCATCCCGCTGCGTCCGGGCGACGGCATCATCCACAGCTGGCTCAACCGCATGCTGCTGCCCGACACCGTCGGCACCGGCGGCGACAGCCACACGCGTTTTCCCATCGGCATCAGCTTCCCCGCGGGCTCAGGCCTGGTGGCTTTCGGTGCTGCCACCGGCGTCATGCCGCTGGACATGCCTGAGTCGGTGCTGGTGCGCTTCAAGGGCGAAATGCAGCCCGGTATCACGCTGCGCGACCTGGTCAACGCAATCCCGTTGTACGCCATCAAGGCCGGTCTGCTGACGGTCGCCAAGCAAGGCAAGAAGAACATCTTCTCGGGCCGCATCCTGGAAATCGAAGGCTTGCCCGACCTCAAGGTGGAGCAGGCTTTTGAATTGAGCGATGCCTCGGCCGAGCGTTCTGCCGGCGGTTGCACGGTGCACCTGAACAAGGAGCCCATCATCGAATACATCAACAGCAACATCACGATGCTGAAGTGGATGATCGCCACGGGTTACTCGGATGTGCGCACCATCAAGCGCCGCATCGCCGCCATGGAAGCCTGGCTGGCCGACCCGCAATTGCTCAAGGGCGATGCGGACGCCGAATACGCTGCCGTCATCGAGATCGACCTGGCCGACATTCATGAGCCTATCGTGGCTTGCCCGAACGACCCTGACGACGTGAAGACGCTGAGCGAAGTGGCCGGCAGCAAGATCGACGAAGTCTTTATCGGCAGCTGCATGACCAACATCGGCCATTTCCGCGCCGCTTCCAAGCTGCTCGAAAACAAGCGCGACATCCCCGTCAAACTGTGGATGGCGCCGCCGACCAAGATGGATGCCAAGCAGCTGACCGAAGAAGGCCACTACGGCGTGCTGGGATCTGCCGGCGCACGCATGGAAATGCCGGGTTGCAGCCTGTGCATGGGAAACCAGGCGCAGGTGAAAGAGGGCGCGACGGTGTTTTCCACCTCCACCCGCAACTTCCCGAACCGCCTCGGGAAAAACTCCAACGTCTATCTCGGTTCCGCCGAGCTGGCGGCGATCTGCTCCAAGCTGGGCCGCATCCCCACCAAGGCCGAATACATGGCCGACATGGGTGTGCTGACAGCTGCCAGCGACAAGATCTATCAGTACCTCAACTTCGACCAGGTCAAGGACTACACCGACATGGCTGACACGGTGAAGGACGGCGTGGCCGCTTAAGTGGGCACCCTGCCGTCGGCTTGACAGCCGCAAGCTGAAATGGAAGGATGAAGTGATGAAGAAACCGTCACTTCTTTCCTTCCTTTTTTTTGTTCTTTTTTTGGCCACCGGTGCAGCCGCTCGAGCTCAGGAAGCGCGCACCAACGCCTTCAACGACCCCTTCCTGCAGGTCACTTCGGCGATCAATCCGTGCCCTGTGCCGGAGGGGCCGCTCTATACCGAGCAGGAAGTGCGCGACGTAGCCCATGTGCGGGCGCAGCACGGCGGCAGTTGCTACCGCGTGGGGCGTTGCCGCCTGGCCAACTCGTATTGGTACGATGCCGAAATCATTCCGCGCGTGTCGCAATACATCAAGCTCGACGGCCGGTTCGACGACACCAGTGTGTGGGTGCAGGGCGAGCGGCGTTTGGTCTTTCTCAAAGGTTGCGTCAAGACACGCGAGCAGTCCGAGGCGCTTGAAAAAGCGGTCTGGCTGGTCGACGACGTCATGGGGGTGGTGAACTACCTGCGTGTGGGTGATGAGCCTGTGCGTTACGTGCCGGCGCAGGTTGAAAAGAAATAACGTCCTCCTTTCGACATGAAACACAAAAAGTCCCGCAAGAAATTGCGGGACTTTTTGCTTTTCAATGATCGGAAGTTACAGCCCCGAAGGCAGCGGGTCCACCACCCGCAGTTCCGAGCCATCGACAAACTTCAGGTACCAGAACTCCGGCGCGAGCGGCAGATTGGGGCGCATGTGGCTGATGTTGGCGGGCAGCACATAGACCGTGCTGGCACCATCGTCTGGTGGCGGCGCGAGGTAGTGGCGCTTGACTGCCACCAATCCGCCTATGGTGGAAACCACGGTGCCTATCGATTCGGTGACGGCATTGACGGTGGTGCCCTGGCCCAGCATGTGGATGGTGGTCTGGCCCATCAGGTCGGGGCGTGAGGCTTCTATGTACAGCACTGCCGCGGTGTTGATGCGCAAATCGTCGGGCGCGCTGGGCTCAGTGGCTTTGTTGAACGAGATAAAGGGCATGGATAGGGCCGGTTGGAGACAGGTTTTCGGGCGAATTCTCAGGAAATATGCAGCTCTTTGTGCTCACCCAGCTTGCGCGGCAACTCGCCCAGGATGGCCGCCTTGGCCATCCTGGCCAGCTGCACCATCTTGCTTTCCTTCACATCCCAGTATTCGGCGTGATGAATGCGCACTTCCAGCAGCGCCAGGTCCGGGTCGTTGACGCCCGCAGGAAACCAGGCGCGGGCAAGCGGTGACCAGAGTTCTTCTTTTTTGGCCTGGTCTTCCGCGATCACGGCCTGGCCCGACACCGATACGTAGCTGTCGGCGCCCGGGTCGGCGTAGGACACGTTGACGTTGCCGTCATGCTGCAGCCGCTGGGCCATCTCGCTTTTGCGTGAGATGAAGAAATACAAATGAGATTCCGCATCGAGCGACTGGTTCTGCGTGGTCAGGGGATGGGCGTGCAACATGCCGCTGGCCTGTCGGTGCGTCAGCATGCCGAACTTGATGCCCTGGATCAGCTCCCAAAGGGTGTCGTGGTCTGATTTTGTTGCGCTCATGAAAACTCCCGTGGGTGGTGGCCAATGCGTCGATGCTAGGCATCAAGCCGCGGGCCGCTCATCAGCGGGCGGCGCGGGCAGCTGTCAGCAAGTACCGACAGCCCCGGTTTCCAGGCGCAGCCTGTGTAAACCATCGCCCTGCGGGGGAACTAATGGCGCGAGCGGTTACCATATAGATGCAAGTAATTCGCATTTGTATTACGGTTTGCTTACAGGCGCCCCGTAGGCTTCAATGCCTGCGCCGCGCCCGGCCCGGTTCGGGCGAACCGGGCCGCTTTGATCTCTAAAAGGTGTTTCATGAAACTGTCGTTCCCATTCTTTGCCGGCGCTGTGCTGGCCGCTGGCCTGTTGGCCGCGCCAATGGCCTCCACCGCCCAAACCGTCACGCCCACCGCCGAAGGCATCGTGGTTTACAACGCCCAGCACGCCAGCCTGACCAAAGCCTGGGCTGAAGCCTTCAGCAAGGAAACCGGCATCAAGGTCACTTTGCGCAACGGCAGTGACACCGAGCTGGGCAACCAGATCGTGCAGGAAGGCAAGGCCTCGCCCGCCGACGTGTTCCTGACGGAGAATTCGCCGGCCATGGCGCTGGTCGACACGGCAGGGCTGTTCGCTCCGCTGGACGCGGCCACGCTGTCTGAAGTGCCTGCCAACTTCCGCCCCGCGCATGGCCGCTGGACGGGCATCGCCGCGCGCAGCACGGTGTTTGTCTACAACAAGGCCAAGCTCACGCCGGCGCAGTTGCCCAAGTCCATGCTGGACCTGGCCACGCCCGCCTGGAAGGGCCGCTGGGCCGCGTCGCCCTCCGGCGCTGATTTCCAGGCCATCGTGAGCGCGTTGCTCGAACTCAAGGGCGAAGCCGCCACGGCCGCCTGGCTCAAGGCCATGAAGGAAAACGCCACGCCTTACAAAGGCAACGGCACCGTGCTCAAGGCCGTCAATGCCGGCCAGATCGAAGGTGGCGTGATTTACCACTATTACTACTACGGCGACCAGGCGAAGACCGGCGAGAACAGCAACAACGCCCAGCTGCATTACTTCCGCAACCAGGACCCTGGCGCTTTTGTGAGCATTTCCGGTGGCGGCGTGCTGGCCTCGAGCAAGCACCAGCCCGAAGCCCAGGCCTTCGTGAAGTGGGTTGCCGGCAAAGGCGGACAGGACATCCTGAGAACCGGCGACGCGTATGAGTACGCCGTCGGCACCGGCGTAGCCTCCAACCCCAAACTGGTACCTTTGGCTGAGCTGCAGGCGCCTAAGGTGGAGCCTTCCAAACTCAACAGCAAAAAAGTCACCGACCTGATGACCCAGGCCGGCCTGCTGTAAACCACTTCCAATCGCTCCTAACCACTTCAGGTCCGCGGATCTGACACCTGCCTTGAGTGCCTTGCCCTTTGATGTCGGCGCCGACTCCCTTAACCCGGCGAGTGCGGCCCTGCGGCCTTCGCCTGTAGCCGGGCGCGGCGGCTGGCGCCTGTCGGGGGTGGGCAGCGCGGCCCTGCTGGTCTCGTTGCTCGCTTTGTTGCCGCTGGGTTTTGTCATCTGGGTCGGCATCCAGGCGGGTTGGGACACGGCCTCTGCGTTGATCTTCCGGCCCCGTGTGGGTGAACTGCTCGTCAACACTGCTTTGCTGGTAGCGCTGACGGTGCCCTTGTGCGCCGTGCTGGCCGTGGCCCTGGCCTGGCTCACCGAGCGCAGCGACCTGCCCGGTGCGCGCACCTGGGCCTGGCTGGCCGTCGCGCCGCTGGCCGTGCCGGCTTTTGTGCACAGCTATGCCTGGATGACGGTCGCCCCCGGCCTGCACGGCTTGCCCGCCGGCGTGATGGTTTCGGTCATCGCCTACTTTCCATTTTTGTATTTGCCGGTGGCCGCAGCCTTGCGGCGGCTGGATCCGGGCATGGAAGACAGCGCCGCCTCGCTGGGCTTGAGCCCTTTGGCGGTGTTCTTCCGCGTGGTGCTGCCGCAGCTGCGGCTGGCGGTATGCGGCGGCTCACTGCTGGTGGGCCTCCACTTGCTGGCCGAGTACGGCCTTTACGTGATGATCCGCTTCGACACCTTCACCACGGCCATCGTCGACCAGTTCCAGTCGACCTACAACGGGCCTGCGGCCAACATGCTTTCCGGCGTGCTGGTGGTGTGCTGCTTCGCGTTGCTGGGACTGGAATCGGCCGCGCGCGGCAAGGAGCGTTATGCGCGCGTAGGTTCCGGCGCGGCGCGCATGCCTTTCAACCGCAAGCTGGGCCGTTTCACCGGCCTGTGCCTGCTGTTGCCCGCGCTGGTCACCGCTCTGGCGCTGGGCGTGCCGCTGGTTACCCTGGGCCGCTGGCTGGTGGCAGGCGGGGCTGCCGTATGGCGCGTGGATGAAATCGGCCCGGCGATTTTTCAGACCCTGGGGCTGGCGCTGGCCGGTGCGCTGTTGACCACATTGGCCGCTGTGCCCATGGCCTGGCTGTCGATACGCTCGCCCGGCCGGCTGCAGCGCGTGCTGGAGGCCTGCAACTACATGGTCGGTTCGCTGCCCGGTGTGGTGGTGGCGCTGGCGCTCGTCACGGTGACGGTGCGCATGCCGATTTACCAGACAGCGCTCACGGTGCTGCTGGCCTATTTGCTGATGTTTTTGCCACGCGCCCTCATCAGCCTGCGCGCCGGCATCGCGCAGGCGCCGGTGGAGCTGGAGCAGGCCGCGCGCAGCCTGGGCCGCACGCCCGCGCAGGCGCTGTGGGCCATCACCCTGCGGCTGGCCGCGCCCAGCGCGGCGGCCGGCGCGGCGCTGGTGGGCCTGGGCATTACCAATGAACTCACCGCCACGCTGATGCTCGCGCCCAACGGCACGCGCACCCTGGCGACTTCCTTCTGGGCCTACAGCAGCGAGATCGACTACGCAGCCGCTGCGCCCTACGCGCTCATCATGGTGCTGTTGTCGCTGCCCATGACCTGGCTGCTCTATACCCAATCCAAACGCACGGCGGGACGATGACAACTTCTCTTGAACTGAAGGGCCTGCGCAAACACTATGGCCCTGTGGAAGCACTGGGCGGCGTTCACTTGCACGTGCCGGCCGGCAGCCGCACCGCCATCGTGGGTCCGTCGGGTTCCGGTAAAACCACCTTGCTGCGCATCATTGCCGGCTTCGAATTGCCCGACGCCGGCCGCGTCGTGCTGGGCGGGCGGCAACTGGCAGACGGGCCGGAGGCCGTGCCGGCGCACCAGCGCGGCATCGGTTTTGTGCCGCAGGACGGCGCGCTGTTTCCGCACCTGACGATTGAGGGCAACGTCGGCTTTGGCCTGCCGCGCAATACGCCCCGGCGCGCTGAACGCATTGCCGAATTGATGGACATGGTCGCGCTCGACATCGCCATGCTCAGCCGTCGCCCGCATGAGTTGTCTGGCGGCCAGCAGCAACGCGTGGCGCTGGCCCGCGCGCTGGCCCAGCGCCCGCAGCTGATGTTGCTCGATGAGCCTTTTTCCGCCCTGGACACGGGCCTGCGCGCCAGCACCCGCAAAGCTGTCGCGCAATTGCTCAGTGGCGCCGGTATCACCACCATCCTGGTCACGCACGACCAGGCGGAGGCCCTGTCATTTGCCGACCAGGTGGCCGTGATGCGTGAAGGGCAACTGGTGCAGGCTGGCCGCCCGGTGGATCTTTATCTGCGGCCCCGTGATGCCGCGGTGGCCGGCTTCCTGGGCGAAGCCATCGTGCTGCCGGCGCAGCTGGCGGGCGGCTGGGCTGACTGCGCGCTGGGGCGAGTCGCGGTCAACAACGGCCAGCGCAGCGGTGCGGCGCAGATCATGCTGCGGCCAGAGCAACTGCAGGTGGCTGAAGTCCCGGCGCAGGCGGCCGCGCACAGTGCGGATGCCGCTGCGTGCTACGGCGCGGTTATCGACACCGATTTTGGCGGTCCGGTCTGCGTGCTGTCGGTGCGCCTGGTGCGCGGCGCTGGACTGGGCACGGCAGAAGAAACACCCGCGGCGACGGAGCTTGCTGCGTGGGACGTACCGCTGCTGGTGCGCAGCTCCGGCCTGCATGCCCCGGCGCCGGGCGCCATGGTCCGCATCACGGTGGCTGGCCAGGCCCACGTGTTCGAATAAACCGGCCTGGGTGCCGGTTTCCGGAATTTAAGAAAATAGTGGCCGTAGCCCAATAAGAACGGGCGCAAGCAGCTATTAAATTAATAGCATTTTTCCTACTTCTACGGGTGCGATGAACCCAGCTGGAGGCGGACGTTTACCCGGCACGCCCCGCGCAAAGCGGCATGGCTCGACCAGTACATGCCTTGTTACGAATCTTTAAGGCGTCTTACACAGGTCTTTGGGTATATTGTGTACGGTGTACACAAATTAATGGTTGTGCACTTGCACGCCGGCAACTTGATCGGTTGTTGCAGCGTTTCAGGTGACAGCTGCTTACCCAAGGAGATTTCCCATGGCCCGTTACGTAGATGGATTCATCGTTGCCGTTCCCGCCAAGAAAGTGGAGGACTACCGCAAGCTGTCCCGCAAGGCCGGCAAGATCTGGAAGGAGTACGGCGCGATCGAATACACCGAGTGCATCGCCGACGACGTGAAACCGGGCAAGGTCACGTCCTTTCCGCAAAGCGTGAAGCTCAAGGCCGGCGAGGTGGTGGTGTTCTCGTGGATCACCTACAAGTCACGCAAGCAGCGCGACAGCGTCAACAAAAAGGTCATGTCCGACCCGCGCCTGGAGGCCATGATGGATCCGAAGAATCTGCCCTTCGATGGGAAGCGGATGATTTTTGGCGGCTTTAAAACGATTGTTGAGCTTTAAGCATCTAGCCCTGCGCCGCCAGCGCGTGCAGCGCCTGGCGCGTGAAATCGTCCGCCGGGAAAAACGTTTCCATCGCCAGCTCCTGCAGCGTCACATCCACCGGCGAGCCGAAGATAGTGGTGGTGCTGATAAAGCTCAGCACCCCTGAAGGCGTGTTGAATTTGAATGGCATCACCACGCCCGGGTGCTCGCCCTCCAGATTGGGGCCCTTGGCCTCTTCCGGCACGGGGTAGGCCTTCAGCTCTTCCAGCAACGCCACCAGCGCCGGGTCGGCCGTCGCCGTGATCTGCTGGCGCAGGCGTTCAAACAAATGGTCGCGCCACTGCAGCAGGTTGGCGATGCGCGGCGCCAGGCCCTTGGGGTGCAGGCTCAGGCGCAGCACGTTGATGGGCGCCTCCAGCAGCGACGCATCGGCGCCCGCCATCAAATGCGGCACCATGCGGTTGGTGGCCACGATGTTCCAGTGGCGGTCCAGCGCCAGGGCCGGGTAGGGCTCATGGCTTTTGAGCAGCAGCTCCACCGCCTGGCGGGCCGAAGCCAGCGCCGGGTCGTTTAGCGGCCGCTCGCGGTACATGGGCGCATAGCCGGCCGCCACCAGCAGCGCATTGCGCTCGCGCAACGGGATGGCCAGCCGCTCCGCGAGGCGTAGCACCATTTCCCGGCTGGGCATCGAGCGGCCGGTTTCCACAAAACTCAGATGCCGGGTGGATATCTCTGCTTCCTGGGCCAGGTCCAGCTGGCTCAGGCGCCGGTGCTGGCGCCAGTGGCGCAGGTGGTCGCCAAAGGGTTGTGGCGCACTGCGCTGCGCGGGGCGGCTGGGGTGGTGGGTGCTGGCGGTCATGGTCCTCATCGTAAAGCTATGTGAGCAGGTTTCCATTACCTGCCAGGTTATCGACGGGCTGCTGCAGCGCAGGAATGATGACCTCCATGCGCACCGACCGGCGGCCCGGAGCGCTGATCAATATCACCGGCTGCTACTTTCAGGAGTTTTGCCATGTCTTCGAGTTCCATCCTTTCCTCTCCCAACTTCCTGCGCAATGTGCTGCGTGTGGATGCGCTGTCGTGCATCGCTTGCGGTGTATTGCAAGTCACCTTTCCAGCCGCGATGGCCCGCCTGCTGAACCTGCCCGAGGGCCTGATTGCCTACACCGGAGAGTTCTTGCTGGTCTATGCGGCAGTCGTTGCGTTTGTTTCAACGCGTAATCCTTTGCCGCGCGGCGTTATCTGGGCGCTGGTGGCGGGCAATATCGGCTGGGCGCTGGCCTGCGTGCTGATGCTGGCCAGCGGCCGTGTGTCACCCTCCATGCTGGGTGTGGGCTATGTGGTCATACAGGCGCTGACGGTGGCGGTGCTGGCCGAGCTGCAGTACTTCGGCCTGCGCCGCGCGGCACCGCAACCGGCCTGGTAAGAAAGTACAAGACTGGGTAAGCGGGCAGGGTATGCAGGCGCGGCCTCCCGCTGGGCCGCAGTGCCTGCCAGAATGGGGGCTGCTGTCCATAAAAAGGAGTCCGCCATGGCCAAACCGCCTCCCCACGCTTTTTCCTCCACGCTCAAAAGCTTCAAGACCGCCTCTGGCAAGACCGGCAAGTTCTACTCCCTGCCGGCGCTCGCCAAACAATTTCCCAAAATCGCCCGCCTGCCGGTGTCCATGCGCATCGTGCTCGAATCGGTGCTGCGCAACTGCGACGGCAAAAAGGTCACGGCCGAGCACGTGGCGCAGCTGGCCAACTGGCTGCCCCAGGCCGAGCGCACCGAAGAAATCCCGTTTGTTGTCTCGCGTGTGGTGCTGCAGGACTTTACCGGCGTGCCGCTGCTGGCCGACCTTGCCGCCATGCGCAGCGTCGCGCTGAAGCTGGGCAAAAACCCCAAAGCCATTGAGCCATTGGTGCCGGTCGATCTGGTGGTCGACCACTCCATCATGGTCGACTACTACGGCAAGAAAAATTCACTCGACCTCAACATGAAGCTTGAGTTCCAGCGCAACCGTGAGCGCTACGAATTCATGAAGTGGGGCATGCAGGCTTTTGACACCTTTGGCGTGGTACCGCCGGGCTTCGGCATCGTGCACCAGGTCAACCTCGAATACCTCTCGCGCGGCGTGCATAAAAGCAGGGACGGCGTGTATTACCCCGATTCTTTGGTGGGCACCGACAGCCACACCACCATGATCAACGGCATCGGCGTGGTGGCCTGGGGCTGCGGCGGCATCGAGGCCGAGGCTGCCATGCTGGGCCAGCCGGTCTACTTCCTCACGCCCGACGTGGTGGGCTTTGAGCTGACCGGCCGCCTGCGTGAAGGCGTCACAGCCACCGACCTGGTGCTGCGGGTGACCGAGCAGTTGCGCAAAGAAAAAGTCGTCGGCAAGTTTGTCGAATTTTTCGGCGAAGGCACGCGCACGCTGGCCCTGCCGGACCGCGCCACCATCGGCAACATGGCGCCAGAATACGGCGCCACCATGGGCTTCTTCCCGGTCGACGAAAAAACCATTGACTACTTCAAGGGCACGGGCCGCACCAAAGAAGAGATCGAAGCCTTCGAGGCCTACTTCAAGGCGCAGGGCCTCTTCGGCGTGGCCAAGGCCGGCGAGATTGATTATTCGCACGTGGTCAAACTCGACCTGGGCGACGTCACGCCCAGCCTGGCCGGCCCCAAGCGCCCGCAAGATCGCATCGAGCTCGGCAACGTCGCAAGCCAGTTCAAGTCGCTCTTCAGCAAATCGATTGCCGAGAATGGTTTTAACCAGCCCGCCGGCATGCTCAACACCCGCCACCTGGTGCGTCGCACCGATGAAGGCCGGCAAGACACCTTGCCGGCCGCACCGCCCACACCGGCCGGTGCCGCACGCCCCGTGATGGAGATGGAAGGCAACCGCCCCACACTGGCGCACGCACGCGCCAGCAACACCACGGACGCGCCCGCCAAGGCGCAGACCGAGGTGGTTCATTCAGCCCCCGGCATTACGGTGGGGAATGGAGATGTGCTGATCGCCGCCATCACCAGCTGCACCAATACCTCCAATCCCAGTGTGCTGCTGGCCGCGGGCCTGCTGGCCAAGAAGGCGGTGGAGGCGGGCCTGAAGGTCCAGCCGCATATCAAGACCTCGCTCGCGCCAGGCTCACGCATCGTGACCGAGTACCTCACCGAGACCGGCCTGCTGCCTTACCTGGAGAAGCTCGGCTTCGCACTGGCCGGCTACGGTTGCACCACCTGCATCGGCAATGCCGGCGACCTGACGCCCGAACTCAATGAGGCCATCAGCAAGAGCGACCTGGTCTGCGCGGCCGTGCTGTCGGGCAACCGCAACTTCGAGGCTCGCATCCACCCCAACCTCAAGGCCAACTTTCTGGCCAGCCCGCCGCTGGTGGTGGCCTACGCCATTGCCGGCACGGTGATGCGCGACCTGATGACCGAACCCGTCGGCAAAGGCAAGGGCGGCAAGGACGTCTACCTGGGCGACATCTGGCCGACCAGCGACGAAATCTACAAGCTCATGAAGTACGCGATGAACGGCAAAGCTTTTCGCGCCAATTACGCCAAGGTCAAGACCGAGCCGGGCAAGCTCTGGGAAAACATCAAGGGAGTCAAAGGCACGTCATACACCTGGCCCGCCAGCACCTACATCGCCGAGCCGCCTTTCTTCAAAGACTTCACCATGAAAGCGGGCGAGGCGGGCAGCGTGTCCGTCAAGGGTGCGCGCATCATGGCGCTGTTTGCCGACTCCATCACCACCGACCACATCTCGCCGGCCGGCTCGATCAAGGCCAGCTCCCCCGCGGGCCTGTGGCTGCAGGAAAACGGCGTGCAAAAAGCCGACTTCAACAGCTACGGTGCGCGCCGCGGCAACCACGACGTGATGATGCGCGGCACGTTTGCCAATGTGCGCATCAAGAATTTGATGATCCCGCCCGATGCGGAAGGCTCGCGCGAAGAAGGCGGCGTCACGTTGTTCCAGCCCGGCAACGAAAAGATGTTCATCTACGACGCCGCCATGAAGTACATGGACCAAGGCACGCCCACCGTGATCTTTGCCGGCGAGGAATACGGCACAGGTTCGTCGCGCGACTGGGCCGCCAAAGGCACGCAACTGCTGGGCATCAAGGCCGTGGTGGCGCGCAGCTTTGAGCGCATCCACCGCAGCAACCTGGTCGGCATGGGTGTGCTGCCTCTGCAGTTCAAGCCGGGCGAATCGTGGCAGACCTTGAAGCTCACCGGCAATGAAGTCATTGACGTGATTCCGCACCCCGAACTCAAGCCGCAAAGCGAAGCCAGGCTCGTCATCACGCGCGCCGATGGCTCGCGCGAAGAAGTCACCGTCATCCTGCGTGTGGATACGCCGATTGAGGTGGATTACTACCGCAATGGCGGCATCTTGCCTTTTGTGCTGCGCCAATTGCTGGCTTGAGGGCCTTGCGGCCCGCGCTGCAATGATCGGGTGTCAGGGCACAGGCCGAAACTGGCCAAAGTTGCCGTGGGCTTCACAGCGTTCCCAGTGATGCTGCAGGCCGCAGAGTTGCTGATGGTTGTGATTGGCGTGCTGGCGGATGTTCCAGGTGTCGTAATTGCCCGAGCCGGTCCAGGCAGTGGCTCCCGCCAGCCACGCATACTGGGCCAGCGCGTGGTTTTCACGCACGAGTTGGCAGGTCAGGCCTGAACCGTACACACCGATGACAAAGGGTGACAGGCCGCCCGCCTCCTGGTCCATACCCTCTTTGACACCCTCGAAATAAGGAAGGATCTCGTCATTGATTTGCTCCGGGTTAACGTCCATGTCCACCGCAAAATAGATGGCGCTGCCTGGGGGTTGCCTTAGCCGCGTCGCATAGTCGTGTGCAGACTGCCCGTCAAGCTTTCCACGGGCCTGGCCAAAATCGGTGAGTGCTGTGGCCCGATCCTGGTAGACCGTCACGATATCCAGCCCGCTTTGCGCCAGAGCGTTCGCCTCCGCGGGCGTGATCCGCTTTTGAGGATCGCTCGTGGTGCGGGAGTAGTAGCGGATCACAAATGTCTTGCCTTCTGTGGCCAGACAGGGCGCAAAGGGATGGCAAGGCCGGTTGGTGGAAAGACCTTCTTTGTTCATGGCTGAGCTTTCTCTTGGCGCGGGGCCTCAGGTTTGGAAGTAGCGTCGCAAATCCCTCCGTGAGGGCGAACCGCCATCACTCCGCCAGGCAATCGTCTGTGGACTTCAGGCGCAAACTCCAGTCCCGTTCGGACGGCTTGCTGGTGATTCCCGCTGCAAAGAGCAGCGCCTGTGACAGGACGGCCTGCGAATATTTGCCAGCATTGCCTGAGGGGCATGTCACCGTCACCTCCAGTGTTTTGGTGTCAATCCGGCTGGGCGGCGTAGAAGGGGGAAACACAAACTTCCTGCCGCCAGAATAAAACTCCTTCAACCGGCTGATGGCTGCCAGCGCCGCGTCGGCGGTACTCGTATCTCGCGACCTTTGGGCTTGTGTGCCTGGCAGTGAGGACCCGCGGAACTGCACCGGTGTCGTATTTGCGGCGGTGATGGTCACCGGCACATTGACGACACGTGCTGTGGGCGAACTGTCGGTGATCCGTATCGACAACGCATAGGTTTTGGTGACCTTGCTCCCGGTAATGCTCAGTTCCGCCCGCGTATCAAAACGGATAGGCGGCTTGAGTGTGATGCCGTCAATCGGAACGCCCTCCAGTTCTGCGAAGTAGGGTTTGACACCACCGGAAATTTCGATGCTGCGCCGGTCATCTGTGCCTGCTACCAGGTTGCTTAGCGAGGCGGGCGAGGTGGCCAGTGCAGTGATCACCTGTGCCACGCCGCAGTCCTTGAAGGCGTCCTCTGGCCAGGTGACCACCCTTCCAGTCAACCGGTCATTCACATCTTGCGTCAGAAGGAGGGTTTCAGATGCTGCAAGAATTAGTTCCTCAATAGTTTCGGGAGGGACGTTGGATCGCTTGCGCTGAACCGTCGGGTTTGTGCTCATGGTTTTTGACTTTTGCAGCGCGTCACTCAGGCCGGCGTCGACGCCGGCCCCTGGTGCAAATTGCCCGGCCATACCGGCAAGACCGGAAATCGCCGAGGGAACATTGTTGAGGGCGGGTGTGGACTCGACCAGTGATCGAACTACCGCCGCGTCAATCAGGTTGACGGTGGCGATCAACTCGCCGGCGGCCCGGTTGGCTGACTCCGTGTATTTCCTGCCGGATTTCAGGGCACTGTCGGCAGAGGCTTGTACCTGCGTCGCCGCCGCGAGGGCAACGGTGAGCGCCGGCATTTGCGGGTCGCTGGGGGACGATACGGCAGTCACGGACTGTGCTTTGGCCACCGCCATGCCCAGCCTGCGTCTTGAGCTTTCCAGTTGGGACAACTGCCTGCCGAGGTCCCGAAGCTCTTCCGAACTGATATTGAAATGGAGCACCGCACGTCTTGCGCAGTTCAGCGCATCTACACCGGCGAGATAGATCATGACCGTAGGGCGCCGCAGGTTCATGTTGCCCAGGGTATAGGCCGTGCCGCCTGCCAGGGACACTCCCAGTATGGCGTTGCGGTGTGCGCCGCCGGCTGCCAGCGCCGCCACCAGCGCGCCTGTCACGACCAGGCCGCTGGCCAGCGAAGTTTCGCGGTCCATCTGATCCGCGACGGCGGAGCGATACGCGTCGCGCGCCTTGTCCGCATATTCCAGCGCACCAGGCATGCCTGGCGTGGTGGGTGATGACTGGTTCCAGCGCACCATTGGGCTGGCGCAGCCCGTGAGTATCAGGGCGCAAAAAATGGCGATCCATTTCTGGCATGCATGTGTGTTCATTGGCTCCCCCTTTTTTTCTTAAAAATGATGCGCAATGCTCTTCGAGCCATTGCAGAATAAGTCTGTAAGGATTTGTCTGCATCCTTTAAACGGAGTAGGCGGGGCGTCATTTGTCGTATTTGCCTTATCCCACGGCACAATCCGGGGTATGGGAAGTGTTCAGATTCTTGTGGCGGGTGGAGGTATTGGCGGACTGGCGGCTGCGTTGGCTGCAACGCGAGCCGGCTGTGATGTTCGTCTGTTTGAACGCGCCAGCGTCTTCAGCGAAGTCGGCGCGGGCATTCAGCTTGGTCCGAATGTGGTCAAGGTACTGCACAGCTGGGGATTGGTTGATGCACTGCAGGCCGTGGCCGCCTTTCCGGAACGCTTGCAGATACGCAGTGCGATGTCCGGAAAGCAACTGGGTGAATTGGGCCTGGGTGCGGCAATGGTCCAGCGGTATGGCGCGCCTTATCTCTCCATTCATCGCGCAGACCTTCACGGCATGCTGCTGCAGGCCGTGCAGCAGCATGCCGACGTAAGGCTGCACCTGAGCCGGCCTCTGCAGTCCTTCAGCCAGACCGCGCAAGCCGTCACGGTGCAGGCCGACGACGGCCCTGGCATTGAAGGCGACGCCCTCATAGGTGCTGACGGCATCTGGAGCACAGTGCGCCAGGAACTGCTGGGTGACGGTCTGCCACGCCGCACCGGCCACCTGGCTTACCGCGCCTTGGTGCGGCAATCCGATCTACCTGAATTGCTCAGGAGCCGGCAGATCACGGTCTGGCTGGGGCCGCGCATGCACGTGGTGCAGTACCCGGTGCGCGGCGGTGAATGGCTCAATGTGGTGGCCATCGTGCAGGGTGAAGCCGCTGCCGAAGCCGACCTCTGGGACCACAGTGCCAACACCTCCGATCTGGGCGCGGCGACGGCCGGCTGCTGTGCCGCGCTGCGCGAGGTACTGGATGCCATCGGGGGCTGGCGCTTGTGGGTGCTGCATGACCGCGCGCCGATGCGGGGTGCCCACCAGCACGCTGTAGGCCGCGTGGCCTTGTTGGGCGATGCCGCCCACCCGATGCGGCCGTATCTGGCACAAGGAGCGGGCATGGCGATTGAAGACGCTGCCGAACTGGGCCATGCCTTGGCTCAGGCGCTGGACCCGGCGTTCGACGTGCCCACCATGCTGCAACGTTATGCGCTCAACCGTTGGCAGCGCAATGCGCGCGTGCAGGCGAGGGCCTTGCGCAATGGGCAGATATTCCACGCCAATGGGGTGTCGCGGTGGGGCAGGGATACCGCAATGCGTCTGTTGGGTGAGAAGCTGCTGGATATGCCCTGGCTATACGGGGCAAGCCCAACCTACCTTGATGGGCATTGAGCCCATAGAACGACGGCTGTTTGCGCAGGCCTTGCACGGTTGATACGCGCTTTCATCGCGGGCAGTGCGTCAATTTGTGGTCCGGGCTTCATGACGGCAAGGAATTCCGCCCGGACTGGGAAAAACCTCGTGGGACCGCGGTCACGCCCGGGTGAAGTTTTGGGGACGCTTGTGGATGCGGTCGCTATTTATTCACGGGATTTTGTTTTTCTCGGACTTTGGAACTTGTATGTACTTCCTCATCCTGTCGAATTTTTCATCGTAAACCAGCACAGTGTCCCTCTGTTCGGGCCGGAGAATTCTCAAGCTGTTGTACCTGGTTTCCACTTTCTCTTCGGTGTTCATAAAAATCTTGTGATCCCACCGCTCTTCCGGGTCTTTATAAACAGTTTCGATGATGACCTTGCCTGGGAAAACTTCGTTAAATGCGATGTAGTACTCCGGATGAAGGGAGGGGTCGTTCTTTCTGAGGAGCACCAGGAGGAGGTAGGCATCGTTCAGTCCTTCCCGCGTGTCCTTGAGCAGAATGGCGATTTCTTTCTTGTCCTGGCCGCTGAAATCGCCTTCCCTTAACAGGCTTGAGTATTTGAGATTTCCGGAATTCACGAACCGATAGGCCGCTCCTTCATCGGATGAATAGAAATCGAGAAGCTTTTCCTTGACGCCATACGGCAATTCCTTGAGATAAAACGCATCGAAGTCGCTGCCGTATTTTCTGCTGAAGCCTTCTGCTGAAATCAGGTAGTTGTCGTTAAGCAGGGCGGGCAGCAGGGTGGGGTATTCGACGGCACCTTTCATCGCGAGCTTTAAATAAGCTTTCCAGTTTTCCTGGCCGACCTTCGGTTGATACTTTTCCAGATCCTGCGGCGTATTTGCTTCAATCACGGAGTACCCGCGTTGCTTTTCGCCTTTGCCGTCTTTGCAGGTAGCGCAATAAATGGTTTCACCAAAACTGAGTGCGTAGAGTTTTTCAGGAAGTTGGTCGTACTCTTTTTTGTAGCTTGCATCCAGGAGTTTTCCCTTGGTGATATGACCGGTATCACCGGTAAAGATGGCGAGTGTCTTTGACTCGGCGACAGCCTTTGCCGCCGTGTCTCCCGTTGTATTACCTGTTGTATCCGCTAACGCGGCATACCTATCGCTTTCGTGCGTAAAGTCGTAGACGTAGTATTTGAAATATTCAAAATCATTTTTTGCAAAGAAAATCCCGAGCGCAAACACAATCACTGCAAGCGCTGATAAGGTCTTTTTGGTCTTGGACAGGGTCGAAAAATTCATATCAGATGAGTGGTTGGTGAACAGCAGGCGAGCAATATATGCTGATTGAAGGGGTGGCCCGTGAAGCGGAGTCAAGAATGGAGCCGGACAATCGAAGTATCGCTGACGATTTTGGCTGATACAACAACGCAGGATTCTGCTCAAGCTTGGCTCGCATCCAGGTTGGGTAGGGGGCCTACCTTTGCATTTGTCCTTTTTTCGCCAAGATATCGTCAGCCCCGATAACGTGTGGCATGGTGGCCCGCTATGGCAAATTGAGGAATTGGGGAGGGATAGCAACTTAGTCCAATTGCTATAGAAGTGATAGCGGTTTGCGCTGTATTTGTAAGGGTTTCGGCTATTTTTTTATAAATTCTTGCAGATCTGTTCGTAGCTTCCATATCTCCGGAAACACCACCACATCCAGCATCTTGCGCAGGTAGCTGACGCTGCCGGTGGTGGTCTACGCCATTGCCGGCACGGTGATGCGCGACCTGATAGGCCGCCCACTGGCATGCCGTGGGCCGCGTGACCCTGCTGCGCGATGCCGCCCCCCGATGAGGCCCTACCTGGCGCAAGGCACGGGCATGGCGATCGAAGACGCCGCAGAACTCGGCCACACCCTGGCCCAGTCGCTGAACCCGGCGCTCGATGTATCCACCGTGCTGCAGCGTTATGCGCTCAACCGCTGGCAGCGCAATGCGCGTGTGCAGGCGAGGGCGCTGCGCAACGGGCAGGTGTTCCACGCCGATGGGGTGCGGTGGGGGCGGGATGTGGCGATGAATGTGTTGGATTTGCCTCGGTTGTATGGAACGACAAGCAGGCGCTCCCTGATGATCGGAAAAACAATCGGGATTTATGGATTACGTTTCCGGCCAGCCCTAGTCCGCGTAGGCCCCCGCAGCCTTGATCACCGGCGTCCAGCGTGCAATTTCGCTGCGCAAATATTCGCGATGGCCCGCGGGTGTGTTGCGCGCGTCTCGAACCACCTCGATCCCGGAAGCGAGTTGTGCCCGTTTGAATGCGTCCGTCTGGATTGCGCCCAGCAATGCAGCGTTGATCCTGGTTTGTACCGCCTGAGGCGTGTTCTTCGGTGCATACAAGCCGTACCAGACGCCAAGCCGGATGGAGGGAATCCCGAATTTCTCGAGCGTCGGGATCGCCGAGGCGCCAGGAACGTTGAGCGGCCTGGCTGATGTCACGCCGACGGGCCTGGTTTTTCCGCTAAATACATGAGGGAGCACGTTGGCTGTCAAATCGCACATCAGGTCTACATGGCCTCCCAGTAAATCCGCCAACGCCGGAGCGGTCCCGCGATAGGGAACGGTGGTCATGCCGATGCCCAGCGAAGACTGGAGGAGAAGGCCGCACAGATGCGACGCCGACCCAATGCCGCCGTTGGCAAGCTTGACCTGTGGTTGCGTGGCTATCCACCGCACCAGCTCAACCGCTGAGCCCGTAGCTATCTGTGGGCGCGTCACCAGCATCAGTGGCGATTCAGCCATGATGCCCAAAGGTTCGAAATCTGTTTCCGGGTTGAAACCGAGGCGGCGGTATAGCGCAGGGGCTGTCGCCATCCCGATATGGTTCAACAGCAGGGTATAGCCGTCGGCAGTCGCACGCAAGGCGATGGTACTGCCCAGGTTTCCACCGGCGCCTGACAGGTTCTGGATGATGATGGATTGCCCTAACTGCTTTTCCAGCGGTAAGGCAAGCTCCCGCGCGAGCTTGTCCATAGGACCTCCTGCGGGGTAGGGAACAATCAATGTCACCGGTTTCGAGGGGTAAACACCTTGCGCCTGCGCGCCCATGCCGCATGCCAGCAAGGCCCAAAAAACCAGTGAAAACAGTTTCTTGCTCATAAGTTTCTCCAGGGTTACCGGTACTTTTCAGACTGGCATGCGAAGGGCCGCATAGCCGACGGCCGAGGCCCGCAGGGCTCGCCGCGCCTGCGTCGCTGCCAGGCATTTCTCGACGATGGCCGGCTCCGATGTAAAGGGCGTACCACCTGGAAAGGGCGGCTTGGGGTCGTATTCGATCTGGAGCTGGATTTGCTTGGCTGTTTCGTCTCCC
The DNA here is from genome assembly GCF_054049435.1 of Polaromonas sp. P5_D5. Taxonomy (NCBI): domain Bacteria; kingdom Pseudomonadati; phylum Pseudomonadota; class Betaproteobacteria; order Burkholderiales; family Comamonadaceae; genus Polaromonas; species Polaromonas sp. P5_D5. The sequence goes on along the minus strand of NZ_JBFUMJ010000001.1, from coordinate 843,416 downwards.
TTCAGCATTGCGACGACCTTCAAGGCCATGTCGATGCCGGATGTCACGCCGCCCGCAGTGAAGATATTTCCGTCCACGCACATGCGCTCTCTGGTGACGACGGCACCGAACGCCGGCAGAAAATCGATGGCCTGCCAGTGGCAGGTGCTTCGCCTGCCCTTGAGAAGGCCCGCGGCGCCGAGCAGCAGCGAACCCGTACAGATGCCGAAGATGTACTTTGCTGACTTTGCTTGCCTGCGGGTGAAATTGACCCACTCGGCATCCAGTATGGCGTCGTCGGTTCCAGGTCCCCCCGGCACCACCAGCAGGTCGCAGGGCGGTGCGTTTGCGATGGTCGTGGTGGGTGTCAGCGTGAGGCCGCGGTCCGAGCGGACTGGCTCCAGTGACTTCCCTACGAGCTCGACATGCACCCCCGGCACACGTGCCAGTACTTCAAAAGGCCCTGTCAAATCAAGTTGTGTCAGTGCATTGAAGAGAATAATATTAACTTTCATGAACACCCTCCTTAATACGCTGACGGTAAGGCCAGGTGCCGCAGGGACAGTGCCAAAAGCGGGCGAATGTGCGCCAAAATGGGTGGCATTTCTCTTGTTCGACGGCTTCCAGCCCATTGACCTCGCCGGGCCGTGGCAGGCATTTGCCACGGCAAATGAAGAGGTGGGCGTTCCGGCGTATTGCCTGATCACCATGGCACAGAAGGACGTTGTAACGAGCGCCGATGGTGCACTGAAAATCCATGTGAACCACGATCTGGGGGCTGCCGCGGCATTGCCGATCGATGCGCTGGTGGTACCGGGCGGTGGCGGTATCCATGCGGCATGTGCCGATCTTCAATTGGTCAACTGGCTGCGGGAAAGAGACCAGGCCACACGTAGAACCTGCAGCGTTTGCACGGGGGCCTTCCTGCTCGCCGCCACCGGGCTGTTGAGTGGCCGGGAGGTCACCACCCACTGGCGATCCGCCGAGAGATTGCAGCGGGACTTTCCGGACCTCAGGGTTAACGACGATAAGATCTACTGCGAAAGCGGCAAGTACTGGACCACGGCGGGTGTTACCGCCGGTATCGACCTCGCGCTGGCCCTTATCGAGCGCGACCATGGCGCCGACATCTCGCAGCGCGTTGCGCGGCGGCTGCTTGTCTATTTACGCAGGGACGGCGATCAGCGCCAGTACAGCCAGGCCCTGAGGATTCAGGATCGGGCCGTTGCACCATTTCGCCAGTTGATCGAGTTGTTGCAGGCCCGGCTTGATCACGAATGGTCCGTCGACGAGATGGCGGATATGTGCAATATGTCCCGGCGCACTTTTCAGCGCAAGTTTGCGGAAAACTTCGGCATGGGCCCCATGGCCGCACTCAACAGCTTGCGGTGTGAACAGGCGGAAATCCTCGCCAGCTCGGGGCGTTTGTCGGGGAAGGAAGTCCAGAGGCATACCAGATCGACCCGGGGTATTTCCAGGACAGCGGCGCTTGCTGATCGCCAAAGCCCCCGGGATTCACCGTCTGCACCCCGGGGGCGCCTATAAGTCAGTGCGTAGTTTCCAGATCTCAGGAAATAAAACCACATCCAGCATCTTGCGCAGGTAGCTGACGCCGCCGGTCCCACCCGTGCCGCGCTTGAACCCGATCACGCGTTCCACCGTGGTCACATGCCGGAAGCGCCAGAGCCGGAAAGCGTCTTCCAGGTCGGTGAGTTCTTCGCCGAGCTGGTAGAGGTCCCAGTATTTCTTCGGATCGCGATACACCACGAGCCAGGCCTGCTCAACCTCATCGCTTTCGACATAGCCTTGCGTCCAGTCGCGCTGCGTGTGGCTGGCCGGTACGGCCAGGCCGCGGCGGGCCAGCAGGCGCAGGGCTTCGTCGTAGAGTGACGGGGCCTCATACGCGGCTTGTACCTGCGCGAGCAGGTCGGGCCGGTGCGCATGCGGCTTGAGCATGGCGGCGTTCTTGTTGCCGAGTGCGAATTCGATGCAGCGGTATTGCGCGCTTTGAAAGCCGCTGGAGTTGGCCAGGTAAGGGCGTATCGCGCTGTACTCGGGCGGCGTCATGGTGGCCAGCACGTCCCAGGCGTGTACCAGCTGCTCCATGATCTTGCTCACGCGGGCCAGCATCTTGAAAGCGGCGCCCAGTTCGTCTTTCGCGACGTTGGCAATTGCCGCGCGCAGCTCGTGCAGCATCAGCTTCATCCAGAGTTCACTGGTCTGGTGCTGGATGATGAACAGCATTTCGTTGTGGTCGGGCGAGAGCGGTTTTTGTGCGCTGAGGATCGCGTCGAGCTGCAGGTAGTCGCCATAGCTCATCGACTGACTGAAGTCGAGCTGCGCTTTTTCGTCCCGTACGATGTCTGCGGGCGCTTGGGGTTTGTTGTCGTTGTTGTGGTTGTTCATCAGGTGACCGCGTGCTTCTGGTTGAATTCGGCTTTTTGCCACTCGGCGGTTGCCAGCACCTGCTTCAGATGCTCGACGGCATTCCACACGTCTTCAAAACCGATGTAGAGCGGCGTGAAGCCGAAGCGGAGGATGTCGAGGTGCTTGCCGGCGCCGCCGTCTCCGGCGCGGAAGTCGCCGATGACGCCGCGCGCGATCAGCGCCTGCACGATGGCGTAGGCGCCTTGGGTTTTGGTCAGACAGACCTGCGAGCCACGCTGGGCATGTTCGCGCGGTGTGGCCAGGCCTAGGCCGTGGCCGGCGCAGCGTTCTTCCACGAGTTGAATAAACAGGTCGGTCAGTGCCAGCGATTTTTTGCGCAGGGCCTGCATGCCACCGAACGTCTCGGCGGCCAGCACAGTGTCCAGTCCGCACTCCAGCGCGGTCATGCTCAGGATGGGCTGGGTGCCGCAGAGGTAACGTGAGATGCCTGCGGCAGGCCGGTAGTCCGGAGTGAATTCAAAAGGTGCTGCATGGCCCCACCAGCCGGCCAGCGGCTGCCAGAAGCGGTCTGCATGTTTGGGGTTGACCCAGACAAAGGCCGGCGCGCCGGGGCCACCGTTGAGGTACTTGTAGCCGCAGCCAATCGAGAAATCGGCTTTCGCCGCATTCAGGTCTACCGGCACGGCGCCCGCGCTGTGCGCCAGGTCCCAGACGGTGAGTACGCCTGCTGCATGCGCTGCGGCGGTTACGGCGGCCATGTCGTGCATGGCGCCGGTGCGGTAGTTCACGTGGGTCAGCATCAGCACGGCCACTTCGCTGGTGAGCGCGGCGGCAAGCTCTTCGGGCTCGACCAGTCGCAGCCGAAAGCCGCGTTCACGGCACAGGGCTTCTGCGATGTACAGGTCGGTCGGGAAGTTGCTGCGCTCGCTGACGATGACCTTGCGCGTGGGCGCGTCCTGGGCCGCGATGTGCAGTGCAGCGCTCAGCACCTTGTAGAGGTTGATGGACGTGCTGTCGGTGGCCACTACTTCGCCGGGGGCAGCACCTATCAGCCGGGCAATCTTGTTGCCCAGGCGTTGCGGCAGCTCAAACCAGCCGGCATTGTTCCAGGAGCGGATCAGGCCCTGGCCCCATTCGGCCGTCACGGCTTCAGCGACGCGAGCGGCGGCTGTTTTGGGCAGCACGCCCAGCGAATTGCCGTCGAAGTAGATCACATCTTCGGGCAAGGTGAATTGCTGGCGCAGCGTGCGCAGCGGGTCTTGCGCATCGAGGGCGCGGCAGTCTTGCAGAGTGGTCATGGAGTGGTCTTCATGGAAGTTCACGCAGGACTGCGCGAACGGGTGAGGCGTCGGCCCGGGTGAGTTTGAGCGGCAGGGCAATGAGTTCGTAGTCGCCTTCGGCCACGTCGTCGAGTACCAGGTTTTCGAGCACGCGCAGGCCGTGCGCCAGCAACTGGTGGTGGCTGGGCAGATCCTGGCTGGTGGCGGGGTCCACGCTGGGCGTGTCAATGCCGATAAGTGCTATGTTTTTGGTAGCTAGCAGCGCAAGCGTGGCGGGGGCTATGGCCGTAAATGACCCCCATGACTGACTGGCTGCCGCTGAGGTACGCAGCAACACGCGGGGCGGCAGGTTTTCCAGCGCATGGGCGATGTGTTCCGGCTGCACCAGCGGGCCGCAGTCCATGCAGTGGATCACGCGGCACGGCCCGAGGTAGGGCGCGAGGTCGAGTTCGCCGACGCTTGATTCACCGTTGGCATAGTGCAGCGGCGCATCGGCATGCGCGCCGGTGTGGGGCGATAGTGTGATGCTGTTGACGTTGACCGGGCAGTCCGGCGCCAGTGAAAAATGCAACTGCTGCGAATAGGCCGTGTCGCCGGGGAACACCGGGGCGTTTTCATCCACCGACGGTGAGATGTCCCAGAGTTTTCGCGGTGGTGATCTGGTGGAAGCGGGGGTGCGGGCTGTCATGGGTGCAAAGGTAGCACCGGCAAAAAAGCCGTGGTGTCGGTTATTTCCAACAATCTCAAAAATAGTTGAAACCTAAAGTACCTGACAAAAGCGGGCCGCGCAGTCGTCGGGCGCGGCCTGTGGAATCCGTCAGCCTCGGGCACAATTAAAGGCTGTAGCGCTCGTTGCGGCATCGATTTACCAGAACACCTTTACAACCCCCTTCAAAGAGACAAAAGGCACACCATGAATTCCGAGAACAAGTCCAGCGGCAAAGTCGCACTCGTCACCGGCGCGGGCACCGGAATTGGCAAGGCTGTGGCCCTGGCCCTGCTGCGTGAAGGCTACAGCGTGGCGCTGGTGGGCCGTCGCGCCGAACCGCTCAACGAGGTTGCCAAAGAGTCGGGCACAGACCGCGCACTGGCTTTGCCGACCGACGTGAGCCAGCCTGACTCCGTGGCGGCGGCATTCGCCAGGGTCAAGGAAAATTTCGGCCGGCTGGACTTGCTGTTCAACAACGCCGGTGTGGGCGCGCCGCCCGTCAACCTCGAAGACATCACGTTTGAGCAGTGGACCAATGTGGTCAACATCAACCTGACCGGCTCCTTTCTCTGTGCGCAGGCCGCCATCAAGTTGATGAAAGACCAGTTGCCCCAGGGCGGCCGCATCATCAACAACGGCTCGATTTCCGCCCATGCGCCTCGGCCCAACTCAGCGCCTTACACCTCGACCAAACACGCCATCACGGGCCTGACCAAGTCGATCTCGCTGGACGGGCGCAAGTACAACATCGCCTGCGGCCAGATCGACATCGGCAATGCCATGACGGAGCTTGCGGCCCGCATGGCCAAGGGCGTGCCCCAGGCCAACGGCGAGATCGCCATTGAGCCGATGATGGATGCGAAGGAAGTCGCCGATGCGGTGGTGCACATGGCGTCGCTGCCGCTGTCGACCAATGTGCAGTTCATGACCATCATGGCCACGAAGATGCCGTTTGTGGGCCGCGGTTGAGGGATGTTGTGTTGAGCCCGGCGCATATTGCTCAAGGTATGCATGGTGCATAGCCAGGGCAATTGAGGGTTGCATGAAATGTGTTGTATTGTATGTATATGAGCAATACAGCATCTGATCTGGAACAGTACCTCGAAGAGTTGGCACGTACTGCCCAGCCCGGGGATCGCCTTCCGACCATTCGGGATTTGATGCGCCGGTTTGCCGTCTCCCAGATGGTGATTCAGCGCGCCTTCCAGGGCTTGAAAGCCAGGGGACTGATTGCATCGCAGGTAGGCCGTGGCACCTATTTTCGCGTGGAGGGTGAAGCCACCGGTGCCAGTCCGGGCGCCCAGCCATCGGCCGGCAGATCCGTGTTGCTGCTGCGCCGTTCCATCAGCATTGCCCGCGGCCGTGTGTTGATAGAAGGACTGCAGCGCCGCTTTACCGCCGACGGCCACCGCGTACTGGAAGTTTCCTACACCGATCCCGCCCATGCGCGGACCATCTTGAAGGGTTCGCCCCGCTTTGACGCCTGCGTGGTTCAGTCGAGCTACAAAACCATCACGATTGATTTGCTCGCAGCGCTGAAAGAGAAATGTGATGCGTTGGCCGTGGATGGCGCGGCCCTCGCTGGAGCTGACGTCGAGGTGGTCGGCATGGAATGGGGAGAGCCACTGGCTGCGGCGATCACGCTTTTGCAGCAGCAAGGCCATACGCGCATTGCGTATGCAACGACGTCGCACCCATTTCTGGCAACCCAGATGGGACGGCGGCGGTTCGACTACCTGCAGACCACCCTGACAGGAATTGAGCTTCAGGCGATCACTGTGCCGCACCTGCCTGATGAGAACTACGAAGCGGTGCTTGTGGGGATGATCAAGGCCAGTCTGGATGCCTCGGGGCAGCTACCTTTCAGCGCGTTGGTGGCGTGGGGCATCGAAGATGGCGCCAGATTCCGGGAACTGCTGCAAGAAGCCGGTGTTGGCATACCCGCACTGCTGAGCGTGGTGTTGCTGGGACGTACGGATCTGGCGAACGAGCACGCCAACTTCTTTGACACGGTCGGATGCAGCGTGGCCGATCAGATCGAATATTTGTATCAGGCCATCAATGCACGATGGGCCGACCCCTCAATCCCCTATGGCGTACGCCTGATTCCTGTCACCCGAAAAGCGGGTCAATCCATTGCAGTGCTGCCGCCTGCTGGCCAGCCGGCGGCGCAGGCTTCCCGCAAACCCGTCAAAACCCCCGGCGAAGCGCTTGCCGGGTCTTGATCATTTAGCCGAACGCGTGCTGTTACGCCTGGAATTCGATGGCAGAAACGGGCAGTGTGCGACCCTCTCGCGCACTCCGCAGTCCTAGCTCAATCAAACCGATGACCTGCATCGCCTCATTGGCCGTGACGGGGTTGACTCCCTTGCCATGGATGGCATCGCGTACTGCGCTGTAGTAGGCAGGGTAGTCACCCGCAACGCAGTTTATTTCGCGCCTTAAGCAAGCGCCATCAAGCCAAACTGAAACCTCGGCAGGCAAGGGATCAACTCCCCAGTCCAGGGCGGGCGCCCGCTTTCCGGCTTTTAGCGCATCCTCTTGTGGATCAAGACCCATCTTGACGAAACTGCCCAGGCTTCCATGCACTGTGAAGCGCGGCCCCGGGGCAAGCGTTAGAGCACTGCCATGCAGAATGATCCGGCTTTGGCCATAGCGCAGCACGGCGTGAAACCAGTCGGGAGTCTTGGCACCATCGCGTTGCTGCGCGAGGTCGAGCGCAATCGATTCGGGAAGCCCGAATAGCTGCAACACCTGATCCAGTAAATGTGCTCCAAGGTCGTACCAGAGTCCGCCGCCTGTATCGGCTTGTTCACGCCAGCGGGCAAGAACTTCCGGCCGGTAGCGATCAAAGTGCGATTCAAAATGAACGATTTTCCCCAGCTCACCGGAGGCAATGACCTGGCGCACCGTCAGGAAGTCCGCATCCCAGCGCCGATTGTGGAAGACGGAGATCAAGCGCCCGGCGGCCTGCGCTTTTGCCTGCAATTGCCGTGCTTCGTCCAACGTTACCGTAAAGGGTTTGTCGACCACCACATGCTTGCCTGCGGCCAGCCCCGCGCAAGCGAGCGAAAAATGTGTGTCGTTGGGTGTTGGTATCACCACAAGGTCAATGTCCGGACGCGCAAAAAGCCGCTCTGCAGTTGCCTCGACCTGCACATCGGGCCAGTCGGCATACACTTTGGAAGGATCGCTGCTTGAAATCGCAGCAAGCCTGAGCCCCGGGACTCCTGCTATCAAAGGCGCATGAAACGTTTTGGTGGCGTAACCGTAACCGACGATGCCAACGGAGAGAGTTTTAAGCACAAGGTGTCCCTTTTAGGTTGACCGCTTATCGAGGTTGCGTCACGCGCTCGACCGTCTCAATCGTGATTGCCGCCGATTCGCCCACATAGTTGCTCGCAACAAGTGCCAGGGCCAGGCCCTCAGGAAGCCCATGCTTTGCAAACATCGGGTGCTCACTGATGCTTGTTATAAACGGAACGCCTTCGGATTGGGACCGTTGCGCTGCTTCGTAGAGTACCTTGTGTGCTTCGTGGCGTCCCATCAGCCTGGTCAGCCGCATCATGACGGCTTCTGAAGCGATCAGGCCGTTCGATAATTCAAGATTGTGCCGCATCGCCTCAGTGTTCACGGTGAGACCCTTTGCCAGTGTGGCAAGGGTTTCGGCAATAGACGCCGAGATGATGGCGATTTCTGGAAGCAAGGTGTCGGTCACGTTGGTTGCCGACGAGTCGCCTTCGTCCATGCGCACCATGGCTTCAAGGGCCGCAGGCACCCGCATCCGCATCATGCGCGCAAGACTGACCAGCAGCAGCGCGGTGGAAGGATTGCGTTTCTGCGCCATGGTCGAGCTGCCTACCTTGCCCATATGAAACGCCTCCGCAACCTCCCCGATTTCTGTGCGCTGCATGAATACGATGTCTTGCGCGATTTTCTGCGCCGTCCCCGCAAGCAGTCCCAGTGCTGAAATGTAGTCGCACACGCGGTCATAAGACGAACGGCTTGGCAGCCCGGCTGGCGGTAACCCGAGTTGCTCAGCCATGCGGGCTTCCACGGCCCGGCCTTTGATGCCCATCGCCGCGAAAGTGCCTATCGCACCGCCCATACAAGCGACGAACGATGAGGCCAGGCGCAGCATCAGGCGGTCGCGGTCCCTGTCCAGTTCGTCGATCCAGCCGGCAAGCTTGAAGCCGAACGTCATTGGCAACGCATGCTGGCCGTGTGTGCGGCCCGCCATCACCGTGGCCCGGTGTTCCAGTGCCAGTCCGCCGAGTGCGGCGATGGCTGCATCCAGGTGACCCGTCAACAAGTGGTGTGTCTCGAGCATCTGCAGTGAACTTGCGGTATCGAAGATGTTCTGGGTCGTCGCCCCCCAATGGATATAGCCCGCTGCCGGGTCGCCACACAGTTCTTCGAACTGGGAGAGGACGGGAACGAGCGGATGTTGAGCAAACGCGATGTCCCGGGACAGGCGTTCCAGATCGAAGAGCCGGGCATCGGCCTTCTTCCCGATGATTTGCGCGGCCTCGGCGGGAATGACACCAAGCTCGGCCTGGGCACGAGCCAGTGCTGCTTCGACATCGAGCCATACCTGCAAAGTGGCCCTGTCGCTCCAGATGCGCTTGGCTTCGCCGCTGAACCAGTGGCCGGTGATAAATGACTCAAACATACTTGTATTCATGGGCTGCTTTGCTTGAAGCGGTATGCCTGTATTGGCCATGCTCGCTTAAAAATTTGTGATGGATACATATTGTATTTAAGTAATATCATGTTTTATATTGAATAAATTAGAAATTAATACAATTTACAATAAATATAAATACAATATACTCGCCATGCATTCAGCTGGTACATAAAACATGGAGACACGTCATGGAAGATCTTTTCGCTCGCCAGCGAGCCGGGCGTCGCAGGCTGTTGAACCAGCTTGCCTTGCTGGGCGCCGGCGCGTTATTCCCGGGCATTGGCCGCGCACAATCGGACAAGCCTGTATCGCTGATAGTCGGGTACTCTGCCGGCGGCAGTGCCGATCTGGTCGCCCGCGTTGTGGGTACCGAGCTGTCGAAGCGCCTGGGGCGTCAGGTCATCGTCGAGAACGTTGCGGGCGCCAGCGGCATGATTGCCGCGCAAAAAGTGCTCAATGCGCCAGCCGACGGTAACCTCATCTACATGGGAGGTACGGATACCGTGCTGGTGCCCATGGTCAATCCGAAAGCCAGGCTTGATTGGGAGAAGGACCTTCTGCCGGTTGGAAGAATGACCACGGTGCCCCTGGTATTCGCCGTCCCCGCGGGTTCGCCCCACGCGACGCTTTCCGACCTGGCGGGCGCGCTGCGAAAAAGCGGTAAAGAGAACTTCAATTACGCAACGCCCGGAATTGCGACGATGCAACATCTCTACGGGTCACTCATCAATAAGCAGGCGAAGGTGGAAATGTTGCATGTCCCGTACCGTGGCGGTGCCCAGATCGTGAATGATCTTGTTGGTGGCCAGGTGGACAGCGCGGTGCTGGTCTTGTCGACGGCAATGCCCTTTCTCAAGGAGGGCAAGATCAAGGCCCTGTCGGTGTCGGATAGTGCACGCGTTCCGCAGCTGCCGAATGTCAGGCGCATTGGCGAGGAAGAGGGCTTCAACGGAATTTCACTGCCGCTCTGGCAAGGCCTGTTTGTGAAAGCGGGAACCTCCCCCTCTATCGTGGCCGCTTATGAAAAGGCATTGCTGGACGCTCTCGCGCAGCCCGACGTGCGCACAAAGCTGGCGGAAGCCGGCATCACGGTCGCTCCGATGACCGGCCGTGAGCTTCGTGCGTTCGTCGGTCCACAGGCCGCGCTGTACCGCGAGATTGTGAAGACCGCAAAAATCACCATGGAATGACAAGCGGCTCATCCTGGCCCGGTTGCGATGAAAAAAAGATGACGGCATTGCCCGTCAGTCCTGGCGGCGATGGGCGGCTTTTGGCCGACATAGGCGGGACCAATGCGCGCTTCGCATGGCAGACCAGTGCCGGGGAATCCATCAATGACCTGGTGATATTGCCTTGTGCAGGATACGCCAGCCTTGCGGATGCAATCCGGCATTACCTGGGCGTCATGGGGCGAAGCGCCCCTCCTGACTGCGCAATCGCGATTGCCAATCCAGTGCATGGGGATCAGGTGCGAATGACCAATCATCGTTGGACTTTCTCGATCAAAGCACTGAAAGAGCAATTTGGATTCGCGAAGCTGCGGGTGCTGAATGACTTTACGGCGCTGGCCCTGGCGCTGCCCACGCTGAAGCCAGAGGAGTTGCGTCAGGTTCAGGGGGCAAAGGCCGCCCCTTTCGCTGCGATGGGTTTGATCGGGCCCGGTACCGGTTTGGGCGTTTCGGGGCTGTTGCCTGACGGGCAGGGTGGTTGGATCCCGATCGAGGGGGAAGGCGGACATGCCACTTTGGCGGCTTGCACTCCGCGTGAGCAAGCGGTACTTCATTGGTTAAGCCGCCGCTACGGTCACGTTTCGGCCGAGAGAGCCGTGTGCGGCCAGGGCCTGGTGGATATTTACCATGCCGTCAAAGAAGCCGACGGCTACGCACCTGATGTCAGACTTGATGCGGCGGGCGTAGCGTCAGCGGCTCTGGATGGGCGTGATCCCTGGTCCCGTGAGGCGCTCGATCTTTTCTGCGCATTCCTCGGAACGGTCGCGGGTAATCTGGCACTGACGCTCGGGGCTCGCGGCGGGATATTTATCGGCGGCGGCATCGTTCCGCGCATGGGAAAAGTTTTCGAGCGTACGGCGTTTGGGCAACGCTTCAAGGCAAAGGGCCGCTTTGCAGGGTTCCTGACAGACGTGCCGGTGTATGTCATTCAGTCCGGGCAATCACCTGCGCTTCGCGGTGCCGCAATTGCGTTGGACAGCCCGTCCGCTTCAGCGCCTGGTGTTCCGCGAGAAGGGTGACACGGCTCGCAGTGCCGATGGAGCCCACGCTCTATCGTTGATCCCTCAGCGTTTACGCGAGCTGCCCGAGCAAAAGGAACTCCATGAGTGCCTTTTGTGCGTGCATCCTGTTTTGGCTTCGGCACGCAGCCTGCGGTTGCTTCACGTGCGCTTTGCGCACATGAGCCTGCACCGAAACAGGCTACCGGCGCTTTGCGCCTGCACTCGCGTGTTACGCGAGCTGCCCGAGCAAAAGGAACTCCATGAGTGCCTTTTGTGCGTGCATCCTGTTTTCAGCCTCATCCCAGACCACGGACTGCGGGCCGTCGATCACGTCGGCTTCGACTTCTTCGCCGCGGTGGGCAGGCAGGCAGTGCATGAAAAGCGCATCGGGCTTGGCCGCGGCCATCATCTCGGCGTCCACGCACCAGTCGGCGAAAGCTTTCTTGCGTGCTTCGTTTTCGGCCTCATAGCCCATGCTGGTCCATACGTCGGTGGTGACCAGGTCGGCGCCGGCGCAGGCTTGCATCGGGTCCTTGAAGACTTTGTAGCTTTCGGCCGAACGGATGCCCGCGATGGACTGGTCAACCTCGTAGCCGCCCGGGGTGCTCACGTGCACCTTGAAGCCGAGGATTTCGCTGGCCTGCAGCCAGGTATTGGCCATGTTGTTGCCGTCGCCCACCCAGGCCACTGTCTTGCCTTTGATGGAGCCGCGGTGCTCGATGTAGGTGAAGATGTCGGCCAGGATCTGGCAGGGATGGAATTCGTTGGTCAGGCCGTTGATGACCGGCACGCGCGAGTGCTCGGCGAAGCGGTCGATCTTGGTCTGCTCGAAGGTGCGGATCATCACCAGGTCGACCATGCGGCTGATGACCTTGGCGCTGTCTTCAATCGGCTCGGCGCGGCCCAGCTGGCTGTCGCCGGTGGTCAGGTGCACCACGCTGCCGCCCAGTTGGTACATGCCGGCTTCAAAGCTCACGCGCGTACGCGTCGAGGCCTTTTCGAAAATCATCGCCAGCGTGCGGTCGACCAGTGGCTGGTGTTTTTCGTAGGTCTTGAATTTCTTCTTGATGATGGCGGCACGCTCAAACAAGTAGGCGTATTCGGCCGCGTTCAGGTCACTGAACTGCAGGTAATGCCGCACTAAAGGAGCCCCCACGCTTGCCACTGCGTGTGCTGCGCTGCCCCCCGAGGGGGCTAATTTTCCTTGGGGCGGCCCGGCGGAAAATTCTTTCGTTGCGGTCATGCTGATTTTTCTTTCAAAAGCTGCTTGATCAGCGGAACCAGGATGGCCACCGCTTCGTCGGCCTCGGCCGTGGTCATGATCAGTGAAGGCACCATGCGGATCACGGTGTCGGCGGTCACGCTCAGCAGCAAGCCGTTTTCGGCGGCGCGGGCGAGAAGTTCGCCGCAGGGCACCGTGAGCTCAATGCCCAGCATCAGGCCGCGGCCGCGGATTTCTTTCAGGCCCTTTTCACCGGCGAGTTCGCGAGCCAGCGCCGCGCGCAGGTGTTCGCCCACCTTTACCGCATTGGCCAGCAGGCCTTCTTCTTCCATGATACGCAGGGTTTCCACACCGGCGCGCATGGCGAGCGGGTTGCCGCCGAACGTGGTGCCGTGGTTGCCGGGGCCAAAGATGTGGGCGGCTTTGGGGCCGGCCACCACCGCGCCAATCGGCACACCGGAACCCAGGCCTTTGGCCAGCGGCATCACGTCAGGCTTGATGCCCGACCATTGGTGGGCAAACCATTTGCCGGTGCGGCCCATGCCGCACTGCACCTCGTCGATCATCAGCAGCCAGTCGCGCTCGTCGCAGAGGGCCCGCACTTCGCGCAGGTAGTCGTCCTTCATGCTGTTGATGCCGCCTTCGCCCTGGATGGCTTCAAAAAACACCGCGACCACGTTGGGGTTGTTGGCGGTGGCGGCTTTCAGCGCGTCGATGTTGTTCAGCGGTACCCGGATAAAGCCTTCGACCAGCGGGCCGAAGCCGGCCTGCACCTTGGGGTTGCCGGTGGCGCTCAGGGTGGCGATGCTGCGGCCGTGGAAGGCTTTTTCATAGACGACGATTTCCGGGCGCTCAATGCCTTTGTCGTGGCCGAACTTGCGCGCCAGCTTGAGCGCGGCTTCGTTGGCTTCCAGGCCGGTAGAGCAGAAAAACACGTTTTCCAGGCCCGACAGTTCGACCAGTTTGGCGGCCAGGGTTTCCTGCAGCGGCACATGGTAGTAATTGGAGCTGTGAATGATCTTGGCAATCTGCTCTTGCAGGGCCGGCACCAGCTTGGGGTGGTTGTGGCCCAGAGTGTTGACGGCGATGCCGCCCAGCGCGTCGAGGTAAGCCTTGCCGTTGACGTCCCAGACGCGGCAGCCCTGGCCGTGGTCCAGCGCGATGGGCAGGCGGCCATAGGTGTTCATCACGTGAGGGGAGGCGGCTTCGATGTGCTTGGGCAGGGCTGCGGTCATGGAGAACTCCGGAACAAGGGCTGTGACAGTGTGGAAAATCGGAGGCCCGCGACAAGTGAAGCGGGCCTGGGCTGATTTTAGGCGCAGAGTTTGCGGGCTTTTGTGACGATCCTGCATCACTGCAATGCAGGCGCCTGGCGCCTCCTGATGTTGAAAATCAGGCATCAAGTCTTATATAAGAGTCGCAAATAAGATAGAATTGTTGTGCGGTGCAGCATGGGGTGAATACGATCCCCTTCCCACGTCAGGCGCCGCAAAAACCCTCCATCCGATGGTCTCCAACACCGCCAAAGAAGTCTTCATTCAGGGTATTACCCGCGACGGCAAAACCTTCCGGCCCAGCGACTGGGCCGACAGGTTGTGCGGCGTGATGAGTCATTTCCGCCCGGGCGGCCCGCAGCCCGGCAGCCACCTGACCTACTCCCCCTGGTGCGTGCCCACCGTCATCAACGGCGTCAAGTGTGTGGTCGTTAACTCAGAGCTGCGCGAGGCCGAGCCCATGGCCTGGGACTTCGCCATCAACTTCGCCAAAGACAACGATTTACAGGTGGCCGAAGCCTGTTTAATTCCGGATCCCCCGCGCAAAGACTGAGGTTTTCGAAGCGCCCAACAAAAAAGCCGTCTTTCGACGGCTTTTTTGCTTTGCTGCAGCGCACCCTACAAAACGGCGGACGGTATTTTCGTTAGAAAGATGCCGTCCGGGCGATTTGCCTGATTACTCAGGCGGCCTTTGCGGGGGCCAGTGCCAGGGCTTTCACCTTGGCGGACAGGCGGCTCTTGTCGCGCGCTGCCTTGTTCTTGTGGAAGATGCCCTTGTCGGCAACCGTGTCCACAATACTTTGGGCCTTGGCGAACAGGTCCTTGGCTTTGTCTTTGTCACCGGCTGCAACGGCTTTTTCGACGTTTTTCACAGCGGTGCGGTATTTGGAGCGCAGCGAGGTGTTCGCAGCGTTGAGTTTGACGTCCTGGCGGACGCGCTTACGGCCCGACGCGAGGCGGGGGTTCTTTTTCTTGGGTTTGGCGGTAGCCATATATAAATTCCTTTAATCCTGGGGAGGAGTCTGTGGATGTTGCAGCAAAGCCCACGATTATAGCCCCCACAGTCGTTCACTGCGTGTAACTCCTTGCCCCCCGAGGGGGCCGCCCGCCTGTGGCCCGGCAAAGCCGGTTCCACGGCTCATGCTGGTGAAGAGGGGTTTGACAGTCATTTGCTATCAAATTGGTAGCGATTTTCGCTTGTTTTATAAGGGCTTGAAGCCGATTTGATGCCTGGATTCAGCGCTTTGAGCCGATTTTTCGGCACCGTATCAAGCCAGCTTGACATTGGTTGGGCGGTGCAAGGCCGAGGCTAAACTCCACGGGTGTCCCTATTCAAATCCGCCTCTACCGTATCCCTTCTGACCCTGGTCTCCCGAATCACCGGTTTGGTGCGGGAACTGCTGATTGCCTCGACTTTTGGCGCCAGCGCCATGACGGATGCCTTCAATGTGGCATTTCGCATTCCCAACCTGTTCCGGCGGCTGTTTGCCGAAGGGGCTTTCAGCCAGGCTTTTGTGCCGGTGCTGGCGGCCACTAAGGCCCAAAACGGCGAAGCCGAGACCAAACTGCTGATAGACCGGGTCGCCACTTTACTGGCCTGGGCGCTGCTTTTGACTTGCGTGGCCGGCGTGGCGGCAGCCCCGGTGCTGGTCTGGGCCATGGCCAGCGGCCTGAAGCAGGAAGCGCGCGGCTTTGAGGCTGCCGTGTTCATGACGCGCTGGATGTTTCCTTACATCGGCTTCATGTCGCTGGTAGCGCTGTCCTCGGGCGTGCTCAACACCTGGCGCCGGTTTGCCGTGCCGGCTGCCACGCCGGTATTGCTCAACCTTTCCATGATTCTGGCGGCCTGGTTGGGCGCTCCCTGGTTCAAGGCACACGGGATCGAGCCGGTTTACGCCCTGGGCGGCGGCGTGATGGTGGGTGGCATCCTTCAACTGGCGGTGCAGGTGCCGGCGCTGTTCCGGCTGGGGCTGCTGCCGCGCATTGGCTGGAACCCTTCTGCGATCAAGGCGGCCTGGGCCGATCCGGCCACCCAAAACATCACCCGGCTCATGGTGCCGGCCCTGCTGGGTGTCAGCGTGGCGCAAATTTCGCTTCTTATCAATACGCAGATCGCTTCGCACCTCACTCCCGGCAGCGTCAGCTGGCTCACTTATGCCGACCGCCTGATGGAGTTCCCGACCGCCATGCTGGGTGTGGCCATCGGTGTCGTGCTGATGCCGCAGCTGTCGGCTGCCAAAGCCGCCGGCGATGCGGCGCGCTATTCGGCCATGCTTGACTGGGGCCTGCGCATTGTGGTGCTGCTGGCCGTTCCCTGTGCCGTGGCCCTGATGACGTTTGCCCAGCCCCTGGTGGCCACGCTTTATCACTATGGTGCTTTTACCGACCGCGACGTGCAGCAGACCACCACGGCCTTGATGGGCTACGGCGCGGGCCTGTTGGGACTGGTGGCCATCAAGGTGCTGGCGCCCGGTTTTTATGCCAGCCAGGACATCAAGACGCCGGTGCGCATTGCGGTGGTCGTCCTGGTGGTGACACAGCTGCTCAATCTGGCGCTGGTGCCGTTTTTGCAACATGCCGGGCTGGCGCTGGCCATCGGTATTGGCGCGCTCATCAATGCGCTCTGGCTGCTGTGGGGGCTCAAGCGGCGCGGCAGCTACACGCCGGCGCCCGGTTGGGGCATGTTTTCGGCACAGGTGGTGGGTGCCAGTGCGTTGCTGGCGGTTTTCCTGCTGTGGGCGGCCGGGGCCGTGAACTGGGTCGGTCTGAAAGGCCAGTATCTGGAGAGAATAGGGCTGCTGGCGCTTGTCCTGATTGCGTCAGGCGCTATTTATTTCATAGCGCTATGGGCATCGGGCCTGAAGGTGCGAAAACTCCTGAAACACTGAGCTGTCGCCTTTTTCAGACTCTTCAAGGGCATTCCTTGATTCCCTTTTTGCGCCGGTTTATGAGACAGTAGGGTATGCAATTAAATCTGACCGTACCGTCTCCATTGCAGTATTTCTCCAGCCTTGTGGAAAGCGACGAGCATTTCCCCCTGCTGGAGGCCGCCGTCAGCCTGGCGCAGGACGAATACCCCGACCTTGACGTGCAGCAGGTGCTGGGCGACGTAGACCAGTTGCTGGCCCGCCTCAAGCGCCGCCTGCCTGCCGACGCTCCCGCGCTGCAGCGCCTGCGGGCACTGAACCAGTTCTTTTTTCACGACCTGAACTTTGGCGGCAACGTCAATGATTACTACGATCCCGACAACAGCTACCTGAATGCCGTGCTGCGCACACGCCGCGGCATTCCCATCACGCTGGCGGTGCTATGGCTTGAGCTGGCCCTGGGCTTGGGCCTGAACGCGCGCGGCGTGGCCTTTCCCGGGCATTTCATGGTGAAGGTCAACCTGCCCAAAGGCCAGGTTGTGATTGATCCGTTCAGCGGCCAGTCGCTCAGCCGGGAAGAGTTGTCCGAGCGGCTGGAGCCTTTCCGGCAACGCAGCAGTGCCGACGAAGAATTTGAGGTGCCGATGGGCCTGTACCTGCAGTCGGCGCCGCCGCGCGAAATCATCAGCCGCATGCTGCGCAATCTCAAGGAAATCCACAAGACACAGGAAGACTGGCAGCGCCTGATTCCCGTGCAGGACCGCCTGATCGTTCTGCAGCCCGAAGCATGGACCGAATACCGCGACCGCGGTCTGGCCTGGGCCGCGCATGGCGAGCCCGAGCGTGCCATTGCCGACCTGGAAATCTATCTTGCCAACGCCGAAGACGCGCTTGACATCGACACCATGGCCGAACGGCTGACCCAGCTGCGCCAGAGCCGTCACTGAGTCGCTCTGCCATCTCCCTGGTTTTTCTGCGGCTATTTGCTATTGATTTGATAGCTGCTTGCGCTTGTCAGAAGCGCGCTACGGCCACTTTCTCTCAAAGAAGTTCGATCTCGCTGAGCGTGAGAAAGCAGCTTTCTCGTGTGATCGCCACAAAGTCTTCCAGCCAGGGCCGGCCTGACATGGCTTGCGTGCACGCAACATAGAGGCGTCCCGTCAGGCCCTTTTTGCCCACCGGCCTTGCGGTCACGTAACCCCGGTCCAGATAACTTTGCACGGCCCATTTGGGCAGGGCGGCGATGCCGCGGCCACTGGCCACCAGTTGCAGCATGGCAATCGTCAGCTCGGTGGTACGGCGCGCAGGCCTGACGCCGGCCGGCTCCAGCACCTGGCGCACCACGTCGAGCATTTCGTCGGGTACCGGGTAGGTGATCAGGGTTTCGTTGGCGAAGTCCCTGGCCGTGAGATGCGTTTTCGCCGTCAGCGCATGCTCATTCGCCAGCAGCGCCATGATTTCAAAGCGGAACAGCGGGTGGAAATCCACGGCTTCGCTGGCGTCTTCTTCCGAGACGATGGCGATGTCGGCGCGGTCCTGCAGCACGAGTGCAATCGGGTCGGGGTGAAAGCCCGAAACAATGTCCAGTTCCACCTCGGGCCAGCGTGAGCGAAACGAATCCATGGCCGGCATCAGCCAGTCAAAACAGGTGTGGCATTCCACAGCGATGCGCAACTGGCCTGAACGCCCTGTGGCCAGCCGCGCCACATCCCGCTCGGCTTCCTCGACTTGCGACAGCACCGCGTCGGCCAGCGCCAGCAGCCTGAGGCCCGTGGTGCTGAACTGCGGGGGTACGGACTTGCGCTCGAACAGCGGCGTGGCGTAGCGCTCTTCGAGCAGCTTGACCTGATGCGAGAGTGCCGACTGCGTGAGGTTGAGCAATTGCGCCGCGCGCACCAGGCTGCCGCTGTCGCGCAGGGCGGTCAGTGTGCGCAGGTGGCGCAGTTCAAGGATGGACGGGCTCATCAGTTATTCCCTGCAGATCGATCAGTAGATTAATCGGTGAATCAATTATTTTCATATTGAAAGGCAATATCTTTCGTTTGAATAATAGTTGAATCTGGCCGACCATGCGTTCTTCTGTGATTGATTTGCATTGGGAGATAACTGGATGGTCCACACACATACCCTGGGTTTTCCGCGCATGGGCGCGAACCGGGAACTGAAATTCGCGCTCGAAAAACACTGGCGCGGCGAGATTGACCTGGCTGCACTGGAAGCCACCGGAGCCGGCCTGCGCGAGCAGCACTGGGCCGTGCAGAAAGAAGCCGGGCTGGACTTTGTCACGGTAGGCGACTTCGCTTTTTACGACCACGTGGCCAATCACATCCAGATGCTGGGTTGCGAACCGGCGCGCTTTGGCTTCACCGGCCGGGAGTCTGCCCTCAGCCGCTACTTCTCCATGGCGCGCGGCGTGAATGCGCACAGCGACCATACACACAGTGCCGACTGTGCGTGCGCGGATGGCAAGGCGGGCGGCGGCAGCTTCGCGCTGGAAATGACCAAATGGTTTGACACCAATTACCACTACCTGGTGCCCGAATTCAATGCAGGGACGCAATTCAGCCTTGCTTCGGAGCGCCTCTTCGATGAAGTGGCGCAGGCCCAGGGCGCCGGCCACCGGGTCAAGGCGGTGCTGCTCGGGCCACTGAGCTTTCTGTGGCTTGGCAAGGAAAAGACAGGCGGCGAAGAGCCCGGCTTTGACCGCTTCAGCCTGCTCGACAAACTATTGCCGGTGTATGCGCAGATTCTCGGGCGGCTGAAGGCGCAAGGTGTGGAGTGGGTGCAGATGGACGAGCCCATCCTGGGCCTGGATTTGCCCGAGCAGTGGCGCTACGCCTTTGAGCGCAGCTATTCGCAGCTTGCCCGCAACGCACCCCAGCTGCTGCTGGCCACCTACTTTTCGCCGCTGGCCGACAACCTGAGGCTGGCTTGCCAGCTGCCGGTGGCGGGCTTGCATGTCGATGCGGTGCGTGCGCCCGAGGAACTGGTGGGGGTGGCCGACTGGCTGCCTGCGCACAAGGTGCTGTCGGTGGGCATTGTGGACGGCCGCAACATCTGGCGCACAGACCCGGACGCGGCGCTGGCAAAGCTGCGCGCGGTGACTGCCAGGCACCAGGGCGAACTCTGGATCGCGCCATCCTGCTCGCTGCTGCACGTGCCTTTCAGCCTTGCAGCCGAGAACGCGCTGGATGCGGAACTGCGCGCCTGGCTCGCCTTTGCTGTGGAGAAACTGGGCGAGCTGCGCATGTTGCGCGCGGCGTTCACGGGAGAAGAGTCTCTGGTTGCCAGGGAGCTCGCTTCAGCCCGCGCGGCCGTTGCGGCGCGCCGGCGCAGCCCCCGTGTGCACCGGGCCGACGTGGCATTGCGTCTTGCACGCAGCGTTGCAGGCGACGATTGCCGCAGCTCACCTTTTCCGGTGCGCCAGGTCCTGCAGCGCGCCCGCCTTGCGCTGCCGCCGCTGCCCACCACCACCATCGGCTCGTTCCCGCAGACGCCGGAGATCCGCGCTGCGCGCGCAGCGTTCAAACGCGGCGAACTCGGCGCGGCGGGCTACCGTGAAAAGATGGAGGCCGAGATTGCGCTGGCCGTACGCAAGCAGGAGGCACTGGGCCTTGACGTCCTGGTGCATGGGGAAGCCGAGCGCAACGACATGGTGGAGTACTTCGGCGAGCAGCTTGACGGCTTTGCCTTCACCGCCAACGGCTGGGTGCAGTCCTACGGCTCGCGCTGCGTCAAGCCGCCGGTGATCTTCGGCGACGTGGCCAGGCCTGCGCCCATGACGGTCGAATGGACGGCCCATGCGCAGAGCCTGACGAAGCTGCCGATGAAAGGCATGCTGACCGGCCCCGTCACCATCCTGCAATGGTCCTTTGTGCGCGACGACCAGCCGCGCAGCCTGACCTGCGAGCAGATCGCCTGGGCCATACGCGACGAGGTGGTGGACCTTGAGAGGGCCGGCATCGGCATCGTCCAGATCGACGAGCCGGCCATTCGCGAAGGATTGCCGCTGCGCCGTGCGAGCTGGGCCGCGTACCTGCGCACCGCCACGCGGGCTTTTCGCATCAGTGCCTCGGGTGTGCGCGACGAGACGCAAATCCACACCCACATGTGCTACGCCGAATTCAACGACATCCTGCCGGAAATCGCCGCAATGGACGCCGACGTGATCACCATCGAGACCAGCCGTTCCGACATGGAACTGCTGCGCGGCTTTGGCGCCTTCAGGTATCCCAATGAAATCGGGCCGGGCGTGTATGACATCCATTCACCGCGCGTTCCCAGCGTGGACGCCATGGTGCGCTTGCTGCGAAAGGCCGCCAGCGTGATCCCGGCGGAAAACCTCTGGATCAATCCCGACTGCGGGCTGAAAACGCGGGGCTGGCCGGAAACCGAAGCGGCGCTCGGCAACATGGTGCGGGCCGCGCAAGAAGTGCGCAAGGAACTGGCGGCTTCCTGACGCGGTGCGCCCGGAGGGAGGGCGAATCAGGTGCCGCGCTTGAGGAAATGCGGAATCTGCATGCCGTCAGGAGAGTCCACATTGCGCGACATGGCCGGCGCCGTGCTGACCTGCACAGGCCGGCCGACTGCGCGTGCGGTGCTTTGTGCGGACATGCGCGCGCCATGCACCAGGGATTCCTGCGCGGGCATGAGGCTGTTGGGGAGCGAGCTGCCCAGGCGCGCGGACGCGGCTTTGGCTGCGGGCGGTGGGTTGAGCAGCCGGGCACCCAGCGTTGCGGCGGTCGAAGGCAGGGGCGCGATCATCCGGACCGGGGCTTTGGCCGGCACCGTCGCGTGCCCCCTTTCGGGCGCGTCGTTGGCGGCTTGCGGCGGATACAACGTGGGGCGCAGCCACTCCAGAATCGGTTGCCACTGCTGCAGGTCTTGCGTTGCGGCGCTGGCCGGCAGGTCAAATATCGTCATGCCGCGCTCCAGGCTGCGTACATACAACTGGGTTTCGCGCAGGGCACCCAGGAAAGGCATGCCCAGGCTTTCAGACCACGCCTGCAGCGTTTTTGCGGCACTGGTGCGTCCGTCGATGCGCATGCCCACCGTGGCGAGCCGGCAGCGGCCGCTGGCCACGCGCGGCATGGCCATCAGCTCGGCGTGGCACTGCGCGGCCGATTCACGGTCAAACATCGAATTGCACACCGGCATGACGATGACATCGGCAAACATCACCACGCGCGCCAGCTCAAAGCCGTGCATGCCGCCCGGCGTGTCAAGCACCACGTGCGTGATGCCGGTGGGCACACGCAGCATGTTTTTCTGGTCGACGGCCCAGGGCGCGATGGCGGGCAGCGCGGGGTCCCGGCGCTTGAGCCAGCTTCGCGCCGACTGCTGGCGGTCTACATCGCCCAGCATGACCGAGCTGCCATTGCGC
The DNA here is from genome assembly GCF_054049435.1 of Polaromonas sp. P5_D5. Lineage (NCBI taxonomy): Bacteria > Pseudomonadati > Pseudomonadota > Betaproteobacteria > Burkholderiales > Comamonadaceae > Polaromonas > Polaromonas sp. P5_D5. Next base: position 821,397 of record NZ_JBFUMJ010000001.1, on the reverse strand, counting down.
GCGCACCAGGCGGCGATGTGCGCGGCCAGCGTGCTCTTGCCACTGCCTCCCTTGCGGTTGACGACTGCGATAACCGGCATGACTGCTCCAAAGACGGATCGATGGAACAGTTTGATACATAACTAACGAAAAGTCCAGTGACCCCAAGCGCCATGGGCGCACGCAGCTAGTGTTTTTGTAGCAAAACGGCCCGGCCGAAGGAGAGGGCAGCCCCAGGTCGTGGGGCGCGAGAGGGCGGTTGCGGCGGGCTTAGCCGACGGTGACGGCGGCGCCGTCGCCCTTGGGCGCGATCACACCGATCTCGTACACCTGCTCGCCGGCGTCACGCAGGGTTTTGGCGGTGGCTTGCGCATTGGCGGCGTCCACCACCACGACCATGCCGATGCCGTTGTTGAAGGTGCGGTTCATCTCGAAGTCGTCGATACCGGCGGTTTTCTGCAGCCAGGCAAACAGCTCGGTTTGTGGCCAGCTGCCCTTTTTGAGATGGGCGGCCGTGCCTTCGGGCAGCACGCGCGGAATGTTTTCGAGCAAGCCGCCGCCAGTGATGTGGGCCAAGGCCTTGATGGGATGCGCAGCAAGCGCGGCCAGCACGTTCTTGACGTACAGGCGGGTGGGCTCCATCAGGGCCTGCTTGAAGGGCTTGCCGTCAAGCTTTGCCGGAGCCGCAGCGCCGGCGCGTTCAATGCACTTGCGCACCAGGCTGAAACCGTTGGAATGCACACCGCTACTGGCCAGGCCCAGCACCACGTCGCCGGGCTTCACATCCTTGCCGGTCAGGATTTTGGATTTCTCAACCGCGCCGACAGCAAAGCCGGCCAGGTCATATTCGCCAGACGGGTACATGCCGGGCATTTCGGCGGTCTCGCCGCCAATGAGGGCGCAGCCGCTCAGCTCACAGCCCTTGGCGATGCCGCCGACCACGGCAGCAGCCGTGTCCACGTCGAGCTTGCCGCAGGCGAAATAATCGAGGAAAAACAGCGGTTCGGCGCCTTGCACCAGCACGTCGTTGACGCTCATGGCCACCAGGTCGATGCCCACGGTGTCGTGCATCTGCCATTCAAAGGCCAGCTTGAGCTTGGTGCCCACGCCGTCGGTGCCGCTGACCAGCACGGGCTCCTTGTAGCGCTTGGGCACCTCAAACAGGGCGCCAAAACCGCCAATACCCGCCAAAACGCCTTCCCGCATGGTCTTTTTGGCCAGCGGCTTGATGCGTTCGACCAGCGCGTCACCTGCGTCGATGTCGACGCCTGCGTCTTTGTAGCTCAGGGGGGAAGTGGAGGAGGTGGTCATGTGTCGGCTTTGATGCAGTGGGAGGGCAGGCGGTCAGAAGGCGGATTTGCAGCCCGGAGGCGGCCTGCAAGCCCGATAGAATTCAGCCTGAGATTCTAAAGGCTGCCCATCAGGCGCCTTTCGGGCCTTTCCAGGGACTTTTTCCGACGTTCCTTCCGGCAAGCTCAACCCAAGGCTGTATGCAATTCACCACCACCCAAAAACGCGCCACCGCCTGGTGCGCCATCGCCGCGCTGGTCATCCTGGCGCTGTGGCTGCTGGGGCCGGTGCTGGCGCCCTTTGTCATTGCAGCCGTGCTGGCCTATGCGTTGACGCCGCTCGTGAACCGGCTGGATGACATGGGCAAGGGCCGCCTGCCGCGCGTGGTGGCGGTGGTGCTGGTGGAGTTCCTCTTCATCGTGGCGCTGTTCGGCCTCTTTTTGCTGATTGTGCCCATCATGGCCAAGGAGCTGCCTGTGCTGCGCGAGCAGGTGCCGCTGCTGGCCGACAGGCTCAACACCAGCCTGGCGCCATGGCTGGCGCAGTTCGGCATCCATGTCGCGCTGGACGTCGGCAGCATCAAGGCCTTTGTGCTCAAGTACCTCAATGCCAATTTTGAAGACCTGTTCGGCTCGCTGATGTCGTCACTCAAGCTGGGCGGCAGCGTGGCGCTGGCCATCATCGGCAATGCCGTGCTGATTCCGGTGGCGCTGTTTTACCTGCTGATGGACTGGGATAAATTTGTTGCCCGTGTGCTTGAACTGGTGCCGCCGCACCTGCGCGCGGGTTTTGACAGCTTCACTGACGAAGCCGACTCGGTGCTGGGTCAATACCTGCGCGGCCAGCTGCTGGTCATGCTGATCATGGCGGTGTTTTATGCGGTGGGGCTGGCGCTGTTCGGTCTGGATCTGGCCCTGCCCATCGGCGTTTTCACGGGCCTGGCGATGTTCATCCCTTACCTGGGCTTTGGCCTGGGCCTGATGCTGGCGGTGCTGGCCGGCCTGCTGGAATTCGCTTCGCTCAAGGCGCTCGTCATGGTCGCCGTGGTCTACGGCATCGGGCAACTGGTGGAAAGCCTGTACCTCACGCCGCGGCTGGTGGGCGAGCGCATCGGCCTGCATCCGCTGGCGGTGATCTTTGCCTTGCTGGCTTTCGGCCAGATGTTCGGCTTTGTCGGTGTGCTGGTGGCGCTGCCGGCCAGCGCGGTGCTGCTGGTGGGCATACGCCGCATTAAAGCCAGCTATATGGCCAGCCGGCTTTACAACAAGGCCGGCTAAGGCTGAACAGGGTCAGGATGAACGCATGGCGGGCATGAAACAGATTGCGCTGGACATCGGGCTGGCTTCAGCCCCGTCGTTCGCCAATTTTTTTGGCGGGCCGAACGAAGCCGCGCTCCGGCACCTGGAACTGTGGGCCGGCAACACGCTGCGATCGCCGGTGCCAACCTACCTCTGGGGTGAGGCCGCCAGCGGCAAAACGCATTTGCTGAAAGCCGTGCGCGAAGCGCTGCGCGAGCAGGGTGCTGCCAGCGGCTGGATGGACGCCTCCATGCTGGAGCCGCCCGAGTTCAACGAATCCTGGGCGGCCGTCATCCTGGACGACTGCCATCTCTACACCGCGGTGCAGCAGCAGGCGGCCTTCAACTGGTTTGTCAACGCGCTCAGCGCGCCCGACGGACGTCCGCGCTGGGTGCTGGCCGCCGGCCAGATGCCGCCGGCCGACCTGGCGCTGCGCGAAGACCTGCGCACCCGGCTGGGCTGGGGCCATGTGTTTGCCCTGCAGGCCCTGACCGAACCCGAGCGGCGCGCCGTGCTGCGGCGCGAGGCCGATGCGCGGGGCGTGTTTTTGAGCGACGAGGCCATGGATTTCATGCTGACCCGCTTTTCGCGCGACCTGGGCAGCCTGATGCAGCTGCTTGACCAACTGGATGCATACGCCCTGCAAACCAAACGGGCTATCACGATTCCCTTGATCAAATCGATGCTGGAGAGCGAATAAGTGACTGTGACTGCGAAATGACTGCTTCCCGCAAGATTGCTTTATTTGACCTGGATCACACGCTGATCCCCATCGATTCCGACTACGAATGGGGCGAATTCACCATTGCGCTGGGCTGGTGCGACAGCACCGAGTTCAAGCGCCGCAACAATGAATTTTTTGAGCACTACCGCGCCGGCACGCTCGACATCCACGAATACGTGCGCTTTGCCACTGAAGCCATCCGCAAGCAGGGTGCTATCAATTCAGGAGCGGGTCACGCAAGTTTCATGCGGGACGTGGTGCAAAAAGCCATCACAAAACAGGCGCTGGCGCTGGTCGATGGCCACAGGGCCGCGGGCGATGAACTGGTCATCGTCACTGCCACCAACGAGTTCGTCACGCGGCCCATCGCCGACGCTTTCGGGGTGAAAGAGCTGATCGCGGTCGAGCTGGAGCGCGACGCCGACGGCTGGGTGACCGGCGAGATCAGCGGCACGCCCTCGGCGCGCGAAGGCAAGGTCACCCGCGTGGAACAATGGCTGGCGGCCCGAAACCTCGGCTGGAACGACGTGGAAACCACGTTTTACACCGACTCCATGAACGATATTGCCCTGCTGGAGAAGGCAACCCACCCCGTCGCCACCAACCCGGACGCCCGCCTGCGGGCCCTGGCGGCAGAGCGTGGATGGCGCATACTTGACCTGTTTATCTAGTTATCCATGATCAAAAAATTTATCGACAAGCTGTTTGGCAAATCAGACAGCACAGATCCCGGCGCCAAGCGGGTCAAAAAATCACCTTTCGGTCAGCGCCAGGATGTCACCGTCAAGGAACACGGCATTGATGTCTCGCTGGTGGACGACCGCGCCATGGACGTTGTGCGCACCCTCAAGGACGCCGGCTACGAGGCCTATATCGTCGGCGGTGCGGTGCGTGACCTGCTGGTCGGCCTGCGCCCCAAGGATTTTGACGTTGCCACAGACGCCACGCCCGAGCAGGTCAAGTCGCTGTTTCGCCGCGCCTTCATCATCGGGCGGCGCTTTCGCATCGTGCATGTCATCTACGGCCGCGGGCGTGAGCATGAAGTGATCGAGGTCTCGACCTTCCGCGCGCACCTTGACAGCAGCCTGGCCGAGCAGGTCGGCGGCAACGAGCGCACCAGCAAAAGCGAACTCGCCGGCATGAAGCATGCGGTCGATGCGTCGGGCCGAGTGCTGCGCGACAACGTCTGGGGCCCTATCGAGCAAGACGCCGCGCGCCGCGACTTCACCATCAACGCGATGTACTACGACCCCGAGACGCAGGTGGTGGTCGACTATCACAACGGCATCAAGGACGCGAAGAAGAAGATCATCCGCATGATCGGCAACCCGGCCGTGCGCTACCGCGAAGACCCGGTGCGCATCATCCGCGCCGTGCGTTTTGCCGCCAAGCTCAGCGCCTTGGGCTTCAAGTTTGAAGACAAAACCGTTGCCCCGCTACGCGAGATGAAAGGCTTACTGGCCGACGTGCCGCAGTCGCGCCTCTTCGACGAAATGCTCAAGCTGCTGCAGACTGGCCATGCGCTGGCCAGCATCGCGCAGCTCAAGTTCCTGGGCCTCGGCACCGGCATTTATCCGCTGCTTGATGTGGTGGTGGAAAACGCTGACGAACCTTTTCTGAAGCTCGCCTTGCAAGACACCGACCGACGCGTCGGCGAAGGCAAACCGGTGGCGCCCAGCTTTTTGCTGTCGTGCGTGCTGTGGTTTGATGTGCGTGAGGGCTGGGAACGGCGCAAAAAGCGCGGCGAGCACCTCATGCCCGCGCTGCAGGATGCGATTGACGATGCCTTCAACGCCAAGATCGGCGATGTCTCGGGCCGCGGCAAGCTGGGCACCGACATGCGCGAGATCTGGACCATGCAGCCGCGCTTTGAAAAACGCACGGGCAGCGCACCGTATTCGTTGCTCGACCAACCGCGCTTTCGCGCCGGCTTTGACTTTTTGCGCCTCCGCGCGCAGACCGGCGAGATCGAAATGGAGCTCGCCGAGTGGTGGGAGAAATTCAGCACCGCCTACGACGACGAGCGCCACGCCATGATTGAAGAGGCGCGCCAGGCGCAGCAGAACAAACCGCAGGCGCCTCGGGTTCGCGTCAAACGGCCTGAAGGCGAGGCCCAGGCTCCGCGCAGTGCCACCCCCCGCGATGCGGATGGCGACGCACCCGAAACCTTCGCAGAACAGGGTGATGCCGCAGCCCCGAAAAAACGCCGCCGCCGCCGCAAGCCGGCCAACCGCGGTGGGGCAGGCGGAGCTGAAGGCGCGGGTGGCGAGGCTTCTTCGTCGCCTTCATCGGACAGCACGCCCAACGCTTGAGGGCCGCATGGTTTGCGCCTACATTGCCCTTGGCGCCAACCTCGGCGATGCTGCGGCGGCACTGCGGTTGGCCGTTCAGGCGATAGGCCAGCTGCCGCTCACGCAGGTCCGCCAATCTTCCAGCCTCTATAAAACAGCGCCGCTGGATACCGACTCAGGAGCAGAAGCTTCAGCGCCCGGTGGTGATTACCTCAATGCCGTCGTCGAACTCGAAACCGGTTTGACCGCTCCCGACTTGCTGAGCCACTTGCAGCAGATCGAGCAAGAGGCCGGCCGCGAAAGGCCGTACCGCAACGCGCCCCGCACACTCGACTTGGACTTGTTGCTCTACGGCAGCGCACGCATCGAATCAGAACATCTCACGGTGCCACATCCGCGCATGATGCAGCGGGCTTTTGTGCTGGTGCCACTGGCGGAGATTGCGCCTGAATTGGTCAGTGCAGAGCAGTTGGCGACAGTGGCGCATCAGTCCATAACGCGGCTGGACCACCTAACTGACAGCACCTAGCCAGGTAGATGCTTTGACATTTACAGATACTGGAGATATTTGGCCCAAATCATTCCCATGTATCCAAGAATGGCGCCGAGCAGAGCGGTCAGCATTAACGCATCGCCAGACCAGTTCCAAAGGAGGGTTAGAGCTGCGCCTGAGGCAGCACCGATAAGAGTGCGCGCGAATGAATTCTCTTTGACCTTGCATGGGGACTCTGGGTCGAATGCAAGAATGCCGCCCACGAGAAACCCAAAACACCCGGAAGTTGCAACCCATAGGAGCAGGCCGCTGAAGGGGCCGCCGTGAAGAAAAGTCTGCAGGAGGGTATACAGAGCAAACACTCCAGCTCCGACGGCCGCGACAAGAAACCCCTTTGCGATCCACTTCATTTCAGCCTTAGGGCGCCAGCCGTTCGCGCAGCCAGGTCGCGTCATCCTGGAGCGTGTACCGCAGCCGGTCATGCAAGCGGCTCTTGCGGCCTTGCCAGAACTGCCAGTTGTCCGGCTTCAGCCGATAGCCGCCCCAGTGCGGCGGGCGCGGGGGCTGCAGCAAAAATTTGGCCCCGTATTTGGCGGCATTCGTCACCAGCACGCTGCGCCCTGAAATCACTTCGCTTTGTGGGCTGGCCCAGGCGCCTATGCGGGAGTCGAGGGGGCGGCTGCTGAAGTAGGCGTCGCTTTCTTCGGCGGAGACTTTTTCCACGACGCCTTCAATGCGAACCACGCGTTCAAGCTCTGTCCAGTGAAATTGCAATGCCGCATACGGGTTGCCGGCCAGTTCCTGGCCCTTGCGGCTGTCGTAGTTTGTAAACCAGGTGATGCCGTGCTCGTCGTAGCCCTTGATCAGCACGATGCGGGTAGAGGGGCGCAGGTTGCTGGCCACGGTGGCCAGTGTCATCGCGTTGGGCTCGGGCACTTCGGCGGCGATGGCTTCTTTCAGCCACTGGTCGAATTGCTGGAGCGGGTCTGCGGCTGATGCGTCTTCGTTGAGTTCGGCGCGTTCGTAGCTTTTGCGTAGGTCGGCAATGGAGAGGGTAGGCTGGCTCATGGCTCTGATTGTGCCCGCAGAGGCCATGTCCTTGCCTGCGGTAGACCTCGGTAGACCTCGGTAGAGGGCGGGCTTGATACCGAATTAATATTCGTTTATATTCACACCCTTCCATGAAACCCAAAGACGACGAAAAGCAGCGAGCGATCGCCGAGGCCACCTTCAACCTGGTGGCCCAGACCGGCCTGAGCGGCCTGACCATGGCCGACATTGCCCGCACGGCCGGCATCGCCACCAGCACGCTGTACGTCTATTACCCGTCCAAGGACGAGCTGATCAGCCAGCTCTATGAAGAAGCCAAAACCGCCACCATGCAGCGCCTGATGGATGGTGTCATACCCGGGACTCCATTGCGCAGCCGTGTGCGCCGACTCTGGGGCAACCTGCTGCGGCACCGGCTGGAGCGTTATGCCGAGGTCGTGTTCCAGGAGCAGTATTACAACTCTCCCTGGTTCACGCAGGGCAACCGCGAGTTGTCGACCCGACTGGCGGCGAGCTTCTTTGCATTGATCGAGGAGGGCCAGAAGCAGGAGATTTTCAAGCCTGTGCCCTTGCCGTTGTTAACGGCCACCCTGGTGGGCTCGGTGCGGGAAACTGCCAACCTGATACGCACCCAGGTGCTGCCCGACGACGAGGCGGTGCACCAGGCGGCTTTTACCCTGTGTTGGGACGCCATCAAGGCCTGAATCTTTGAAACGCCTCTGAAAGGCAATACCCCTCATTTCTGCATGCCCAAGTTTTTACGGATAAAACCCTGATTTAAGCGAATATAAATTCGACAAGTAGCCTCCCTTTTTTTCTCCCTTTTGATTTCCCACTAACAAAAACCGCAAGGAGTTCCACGATGCCCACCCTCAACATCAACGGCAAGGACGTATCCGTCAACGCCGACCAATCCACCCCTATTCTCTGGGCCCTGCGTGACACGCTGGGCATGACAGGTACGAAGTTCGGCTGCGGTGCGGCGCTGTGCGGCGCGTGTACCGTGCATCTCAACGGCGCGGCCATACGCTCGTGCATCACGCCGATTTCTGCCGCTGCCGGCCAGAAGATCACCACCATCGAAGCGGTTGCCACCGACCGCGTCGGCAAAGCCGTGCAGGACGCCTGGGTCAAACATGACGTGGCGCAGTGCGGCTATTGCCAGAGCGGCCAGGTGATGAGCGCCACCGCCTTGCTCAAGTCCAACGCCAAACCGAGCGATGCCGACATCGACGGCGCCATGGCCGGCAATATCTGCCGCTGCGGCACCTATGTGCGCATTCGCGCTGCCATCAAAGACGCCGCCCAGGCACTGGCTTAACTGGTTTAAAGAAGGAGAACACCATGTATTCCAACGCCACAGACACCTTCGACATCGCCGCTCAACTGCCAAAAGGCCTTCAAGCCCTTATGCATAAAGCGCAAGCAGCTACCAAAACCATAGCAGATGCTGAACTGCCTCGCCGCAGTTTCCTCAAGGTTGCAACCGCCGGTGGCTTTGCACTCGGCGCTTTTCCGATGCTGACGCAAGCGCAAACCATGGCCACAGCGGGTGCACCGGCGGCATCCAGCCTCAAGCCGACCCAGCAGCCCTCGGCCTTTGTGCGTATCGACAAGGACGGTACGGTGACCGTCACCATCAACCGGCTCGACTTCGGGCAGGGCGTTCAGACCGGCTTGCCGATGATCCTGGCGGAAGAGCTGGATGCTGACTGGGCTTTGGTCAAAAGCCAGCACGGCAATGCCGACCCGGCTTATGTGGATCCGGCTTTCGGCATGCACCTCACGGGCGGCTCGGGCTCGATCAAAAACTCCTACACGCAGTACCGCGAGCTGGGCGCGCGCACCCGCGCCATGCTGGTCTCGGCCGCCGCGCAGCAATGGGGGGTTGATGCAAGCAGCCTGCGCACGCAGCAAGGCGTGGTGATTGGCCCCGGCGGCAAGCGCCTGACGTACGGTGAGCTGGCCGAAGCGGCCATGAAGCTGCCGGTGCCGGAGGCCGTCACGCTCAAGGATCCGAAACAGTTCCGCATCATCGGCAAGCCCACGGGCCGGCTCGATGCCCGTGCCAAATCCACCGGCGGCCAAAGCTACGGCATCGACGTGCGCCTGCCCGGCATGCTGACAGCCGTGGTGGCGCATCCGCCGGTGTTTGCCGGCAAGCTCAAGTCGCTGGACGATACCGCGGCCAAAGCCGTTCCCGGCGTGAAGGCCGTGCTGCGCGTGCCGCTGGACCGCGGCGGCGAGGGCGTGGCGGTGGTGGCCGAGGGCTACTGGGCCGCCAAGCAGGGCCGCGACGCGCTCAAGGTCGAGTGGGACACCAGCGGCGTCGAGAAGGTCGACAGCGTGCAGCAACTGGCCAGCTACCGCGCGCTGGCGCAGAAAACCGGCGCACTCAAATACAAGGACGACATCAGCAAGCTGGCGTCAGCACCCAGGAAGATCAGCGCCGAGTTTGTCTTTCCTTACCTGGCTCACGCACCCATGGAGCCGCTCAATTGCACGGTGCAGCTGAGCGGGCAGGGCGCGGACGCGAAAGCCGAACTCTGGCTGGGCACGCAGATGCCGGGGCTGGACGCGCTGGCCGCCTCCAAGGCGCTGGGCGTGGCGCCGCAAAACGTCAAGATGAACGTGCAGATGGCCGGCGGCGGCTTTGGCCGGCGCGCGATTGCCACCAGTGATTACGTGGTGGAAGCCTGCAATGTCGCCAGGGCCGCACGTGGCGCCGGGCTGACGGCCGCGGTGCGCACACTGTGGAGCCGCGAGGACGACATCAAGGGTGGCTACTACCGTCCCATGCATGTGCACCGCGCCGAGATCGGCTTTAACGACAAGGGCGAGATCCTGGGTTGGGACCACGTCATCGTCGGCCAGTCCATCGTCGGCGGGACGCCGTTTGAAGGTTTTATGGTCAAGGATGGTGTGGACGGCACCATGGTTGAAGGCATGAAGGAGCCTTACGATATCCCGATGCGGCTGTCCGTACATCACCCCAAACTCAATGTGCCGGTGCTCTGGTGGCGCAGCGTGGGTTCTACCCACACGGCGTACGTCATGGAAACGTTGATTGACGAAGTCGCGCGCAGCAGCGGGCAAGACCCTGTGGCCTGGCGCATGAAGCAGTTTGGCAGCAAGCACCCGCGCCACGCGGCCGCGCTGCAGCTGGCGGTCGACAAATCCGGTTACGGCAAACGCACTTTGCCCGCCGGGCGCGCCTGGGGCGTGGCGGTGCATGAGTCGTTCAACACCGTGGTGGCTTATGTGGTCGAGGCATCCGTCAAGGACAACACGCCGGTGCTGCACGGCATCACTGCAGGCGTGCATTGCAACCTCGCCATCAACCCGACCAGCATTGAAGCGCAGGTACAGGGCGCGGCGCTGATGGGTTTGTCGATGTGCCTGCCGGGTGCGGCCATCACGCTCAAGGACGGTGTGGTCGAGCAAAGCAACTTCGGCGACTTTCCCGTGCCGCGTATCACCGACATGCCGACGGTTGCCGTCTTCATCGTGCCTAGCGCCGATGCGCCCACGGGTCTGGGCGAGCCCGGCCTGCCGCCGTTGGCCCCCGCCTTTGCCAATGCGATCGCCAAGCTCACAGGCAAGCCGGCGCCGCGCGAGCTGCCCTTCAAGCTGGCGTGATGGCAGGCGGCAAGCCCACGGTGCTGGTGCTGGCCTCAGGCCGGGGTGAGCGCTTTGCCGCGTCGGGTGGCGGCACGCACAAGCTGCAGGCGCTGCTGGCCGGCAAGCCGGTGCTGCAGCACACGCTGGACGCCGTGGCTGCCAGCGGCTTGCCCTGGCACCTGGAAGATGCCGGCCACCCTGGCATGGGCGACTGCATCGCGGCCGCCGTGCGGGCCACGCCCGAAGCTGCGGGCTGGTTGATTTTGCCGGGTGATTTGCCGATGGTGCAGGCCGCCACGCTGCAGGCAGTGGCCGACGCGCTGGCGCAGCACGCGGTGGTGGTGCCGGTGTTCAGGGGCACGCGCGGCCACCCGGTCGGGTTTTCGGCCGCGTGCCGCGATGCCTTGCTGGATTTAAAGGGAAATCAGGGTGCAGCGCCCGTAGTACGTGCGCAAGCAGCTATCAATTCTGTAGCATTCATGGGCGTGGCCGATGAAGGCACAGTCACCGACATCGACACGCTGGACGATTTGCGCCGGGCTGAGGAACGACTCTCCACGCGCTGATTGCGAAGTAAACGCCAGCCCGAGAGACGGCGAACCACCGTGGCGGGCTCATCCAAGCCGGGGCCGCGGAACCGGCTTTGCCGGGCCGCAGGCGCAGCGCCCCCTCGGGGGGCAGAGAGCTACGCGAAGCGAGCGAACGTGGGGGCTAGCTTCTAATCACCGCGCAAGCCAGCCTTGGCCCGGAATTGCCGGTGGGCTGGGTCTTGTAATCGTCGGGGTCGCGGTGAACGATCAAGCCCTTGCCCACAATATCGGTTGTGCCGCTGCCGACCGAAAGGGTCTTTGATTCAAAGCTGAATTTCGCGACGCCGCTGGCATCGGCTTTCAGGCTGGGCAGGTCGCCGGTGTGGTGGGCCATGTCGGCATGGCTACCATGCTGCTGGCCGGTGGGGTTGAAGTGCCCGCCTGCGCTCATGCCGTCACCGCTGGAGCAGTCACCTTTTTCATGCACATGAAAGCCGTGCTCGGCATTGGGCTTGAGGCCGCGTATCTCGCCTGAGACCAGCACCTTGTCGCCGCTCTGCACGAAGCTGACGGTGCCGGAGGCGGTATTGCCGGTGGTGCTTTGCAGCTGGGCCACGGCGCGCGGGCCGCTCATGGATGAGGCGCAGGCGGCCAGTACAAAGGCGGCGACAAGGGCGGTGGCGAGTGGTGCCAGGTGGTATTTCATGATGCAGGTCTCCTGATGGTTGATTCAGTGGCTGACTGTAGGGCGCCTTGTCCCTGCTGACAAGGCCGGGGCCTCCGCTGTCTGGGCCTATTTGGCCAGCTCCAGCAGCTTCCCCAGCGCGTGGTCGTGAATTCCCAGGGTTTTAAGTTTGTCGTAGGTGAGTTGCGCATATTCGCGCGTGGTGCCGTAGCGCCCGCACGAGTCCGAAAAGATCTGCCGGTAAACGTCTTCGCTGAGCACGCCCGTATGGTTGGGGCTGCGCTTGGACAAGGTGAAGGCCAGCGCCCGCACATTGCCCTCTGCAGTCTGGCAGCGCAGCCACTTGGGGTCGTACACGCCATTGGGCATTTCGCGTTCCCACAGCGCGGGCAGGGCGCCGGCAACCTGCGCCTGCGGTATCCGAAACACCATCCCCTTGCAGCTGCCGCCATGCAGCAGGCCGAACACCAGGCCCGGGCATTCCGGCGTGCCGCGGTTCAGGCGGCTCCACATCTTCAGGGCGCGGTGGTAGCCGTGGATGGTCGCAAAACGCTCCTCGGCATGTTCAAACTCCGGGCGCCAGATGAGCGAGGCATAGGCGAAGATCCAGAGATCGCTTTGGCCGCCCCATTCGCGGATGACGGTCTCAAGCATGTGGTCCGGGTTGCGGGAAACGCTGATGCCGGGGCTGGCGGCTTGTTGGGCTGAATTTTCCACAGCCGCACTTTACAATGCGCTGAGTTTTTGTGACGGATTTAGTGACGGGAGTGGGCAATGTTTTCTCAGGACGATGAGGGCCAGCAAGGCTTGGTGTTGGCGGTCGTTCTCGGCCTCGTGGCTTTCGTGATCGCGCTGGTGGTGGGGCTTTGCATGCATCGGCTCGGCCGGGCGCCTTCCGCCGCTGTTGCCCCTGCCCAAATATCCCTGCCCGTGCCAGAGGTGGCGCCGACGCCTGCCGAGCCAGCCAGCACCGTGGACCATGCCGCGAACATTGCCGGCCGGGCTTCGCAGGCTGCAGCCGACGCCGCCAGCGTGAAGGTGGAGCAAGGCGCGGTGCGGTTTTATTTTGCCTCGGGCGATGCAGACCTTGCGGACGGTGCGGGTGCTGCCCTGGGTGAAGTGGTCAAGGCCGCCAAGGCTGGCCGCACGCTGGTGATCACCGGTTTTCACGATGCCACAGGGGACGCCCAGAAAAATGCAGCGCTTGCCCGGCAGCGGGCCCTTGCCGTGCGCGAGGCACTGAAGCAGGCCGGTGTTTCCGATCGCCAGATTGTGCTGAAAAAACCCGAGCAGCTTGTAGGCGGCGGCAGCGACGCCGAAGCGCGGCGTGTGGAAATTACCCTCCAGTAAAGCCGCACTCACGGGTTGTTTCAGAACTTTGCAGAGCAGCTTTTGGGCTGCGTTTCGTAACCACGTAGTAACCATGTGGCGGTAAACAGGCCGGTAACCCGTTACCATAGAGTCAGTAATAAAGTTACATACCCAGTGACTTGACCATGACCGGAGTTACAACATGGCCCTTCACCCCGCAGTTTTAAAAATCACCGCCCGCATCGCAGAGCGCAGCCTTCCCACGCGCAGCGCCTACCTTGCACACCTGCGCGCTGCCGCCACCCGCGAACCCGGCCTGGACCGTATGGGTTGCGCCAATGTGGCGCATGCCTTTGCCGGCATGCCGCTGGACGACCGCTTCAAGGTGGTGGCCGAGCGCAAGCCCAACATTGGCATCGTCACTGCCTACAACGACATGTTGTCGGCGCATACCCCGCTGCAGGCCTACCCGGCCTTCATCAAGGACGAAGCCCGCAAGCTGGGCGCTACGGCGCAGGTGGCCGGTGGCGTGCCCGCGATGTGCGACGGCGTGACGCAAGGCACCAGCGGCATGGAGCTCAGCCTTTTCAGCCGCGACGTGATTGCCATGAGTACGGCCGTTGCGCTGTCGCACGACATGTTCGACGCGGCGCTGATGCTGGGTGTATGCGACAAGATCGTGCCGGGCCTCTTGATAGGCGCGCTGCAGTTCGGGCATCTGCCTACGGTGTTTGTGCCGGCCGGGCCCATGACATCGGGCATTCCCAACAAGGAAAAAGCCCACGTGCGTGAGCAGGCCGCGCAAGGCCTGGTCGGCCGTGACGCCCTGCTTGATTCCGAGTTCAAGTCCTATCACAGCCCCGGCACCTGCACCTTCTACGGCACCGCCAACAGCAACCAGCTGCTGCTTGAAGCCATGGGCCTGCACGTGCCGGGCACTGCGTTTGTGAACCCCGGCAACGCACTGCGTGAGGAGCTCACGCGCGAGGCGGCACGCACCGTGCTGGGCATCGTCAAGGCGAAGCGCTTTGCGCCCATCGGCCAGATCGTCGATGAAAAAGCCATCGTCAATGCCATGGTCGCGCTGCTCGCCACTGGCGGCTCCACCAATCACCTGATCCATTGGGTAGCCGTCGCGCATTCGGCCGGCATTGTGATCGACTGGAATGATTTTTCCGACCTCTCCGATGTGGTGCCGACGCTGGCCCACGTCTACCCCAACGGCAGCGCCGACGTGAACCAGTTCCAGGCCGCAGGCGGCCCCGGCTTCATCATTCGCGAATTGCTGGACGCGGGCTTCATGCATGAAGACGTGCTCACGGTGCGTGAAGGCGGCATCCGCGAATACACACGCGAACCGGCGCTGGCCGGCGCGGCGCTTGCCTGGCACGACGTGGGCGCTTCCAAAGACGAAACCATCGTGCGCACACCTGCCAAACCATTCAGCGCCACGGGCGGCCTCAAGCTGTTGCAAGGCAACCTGGGCCGCAGCGTGATCAAGGTGTCGGCTGTGCCTGACGACCGGCATGTGATTGAAGCGCCTGCGCGGGTGTTTGATTCGCAGGAAGCCTTGCACATCGCGTTCAGCGCCGGAGAACTCAACCGCGACGTGGTGTGTGTGGTGCGCTGGCAAGGCCCACAAGCCAACGGCATGCCCGAGCTGCACAAACTGACGCCGCCGCTGGCCGTGCTGCAGGGCAAGGGATTCAAGGTCGCGCTGATCACCGACGGCCGCATGAGCGGCGCTTCGGGCAAGGTGCCGGCCGCCATCCATGTGTCGCCCGAGGCCGCTGCCGGCGGCCCGCTGGCCAAGGTGCGCGACGGTGATGTAATTCGTGTGGACGCCATCACCGGCGAATTGAAGGTACTGGTGAACGATGCAGAATGGACCGCCAGGCCGGTCGACACCATGCCTGCCGATTTGCGCGCGGCCAACGGCATCGGCATGGGACGAGAGTTGTTTGCCGGTATGCGCCGTCACGCGCTGACGGCTGAAGAAGGAGCTTTATCGTGGATATAAACCTGAACGTCAGCGGAAAACTGACCCCCCTGCAGATCATGCAGGATGCCCCAGTGATACCCGTGATTGTGCTGACCGACGTGAGCCAGGCGGTGCCGCTGGCACGTGCGCTGGTGGCGGGCGGCATCCGCATGCTCGAAGTCACCCTGCGCACGCCGCAAGCGCTGGCCTGCATTGAGGCCATTGCGCGCGATGTGCCCGAAGCCGTGGTGGGGGCGGGCACTGTGCGTAGTGCCGCCGACGCCCAGGCCTGCGCCATGGCCGGTGCACGCTTTGCGGTAAGCCCCGGTTACACCCATGCGATGGGGCAGGCCTGCAGGGATGCGGGCCTGCCGCTGCTGCCAGGGGTGGCCACCGGCAGCGAGATCATGATGGCGCAGGAAGACGGCCTGACAGAACTCAAATTTTTCCCGGCCATGCAGGCGGGCGGCCCGGCCATGCTGAAGGCCTGGAACGGCCCCTTTGGCGATGTGCGGTTTTGCCCGACGGGCGGCGTCACGGTGGCCAATGCGCCTGAGTTTCTGGCGCTGCCCAATGTGGTGTGTGTAGGCGGGTCCTGGTTGACCCCTGCGGACACGCTGGCTCGCGGCAACTGGTCACACGTCACTGCACTGGCTTTTCAGGCCTGCCAGCTGGCACGCAATGCTGCCTGAGCCTGGCAGCCTGCCCGCTATTTATGAGGAAAATAGCGCTCCCAGCCTTTCTGGATGAGCGCAAGCAGCTATTAAAAGAATAGCAGTGAAGCGCAATGAACTAACGCAGGCCAGCGCCCGCAGCACTTTCATCACGCTGGATCAGCTCAATCTTGTAGCCGTCCGGGTCCGTCACAAAGGCAATCACCGTGGTGCCGCCCTTGACCGGGCCGGCCTCGCGCGTGACGTTGCCGCCCGCCGTCTTGATCTTCTCGCAGGCCGCATAGGCGTCTGGCACGCCCAGCGCGATATGGCCAAAAGCCGTGCCCATGTCGTAGCTTTCGGTGCCCCAGTTGTAGGTCAGCTCGATTTCGGCCTGCGCCGGGTTGCCTTCATAGCCGACAAAGGCCAGGCTGTATTTGTACTCGGGATTTTCCGAGGTGCGCAGCAGCTTCATGCCAAGAACCTGCGTGTAGAAGTCGATGGAGCGTTGGAGACTGCCAACGCGCAGCATGGTGTGTAGGAGTCGCATGGTGATGAAGGTGGGAAGTGGCCGGACTGCCCATTGTCGCCAATCTTCGCTTCCTGTGCAGGCCGCTTGCGTAGGGATGCAAAGGCGATGGCGATGCATGCCGCGCAATGACCGATGAGGGACTTCGCGGGGTTGAATTTTCCCCGGGCTACTCTGTTGCCGCCAAAGCCTCCAGCATTTTTCCTTGCAGCAACTTCATGTCGCCATTTTTCAGGATGTAGCCATTCATGCCGGCGTTCAAGGCTGTCCTGACATCAAGCTCATCGGAGTTCCCGGAAAGTGCGAGGATAAAAATACCCTGATGCTCCCAATCACGCGAGCGAATCGCCTGGGTCGTCTGCACGCCGTTCAACCCGGGCATGTTCATGTCCATCAAGATCAAATCGACGCTTGGGGTGCTGTCCAGGTGGGCCAGTACCTGGCGTCCCCCTTCGGCCTCCAGCACTGTCAAGCCCCAGCTTTTCAAGCGCTCCCCCACCATGATGCGGTTAAGTTCGTCGTCTTCGGCCAATATGACGGTTCTGCCCTCCAGCACATTGCCGGGGATGATGGGGCGGGCTGCCTGTCGAGGCGTTTCCGCAGCAGCGAGGGCCTTGCCCGTCCCGGTTTGCGGTATTGGGGGGAAGGTCAGCGTGAACTGCGTAAATTCACCGACCACGGAATCACAATGAATATCACCGCCAAAACTTTGCATGGTGCGTTTGCAATACGACAGCCCAAGGCCCGTCCCCTCGGCCTTTCCTGAGGTCATGAAGGACTCGAACAGGTGCGCCAACACCTCCTTGTCGATGCCCGGGCCCGTGTCTCTGACGGTCACCTTGTGATCGTCTACCGTCAGTACGATCGTTGCGCCGGACTTTTGGTCGAGGTAATAGAGCGCGTTCTTGATCAGGTTGAAGAGCACAAAAACATAGGGGGTTTCGTCTCCGTAAAAGGTGAAGTCCTTCACGACACGCACTGTGACACTGTCACGTAAGTTGCCACCATCACCGCGCAGGTGTCGATCGGAAAAACTGTATTCGTCCACCGCCTTCTGAGTTATTTTTGCGGCGGATAAATACTCAAATTTGCTTCGGTCCACCGCGCTGGACTTGAAGGATCCCAGGATCAGGTCAATCACCTGGTTACCCCTGTGTACAGCGATCTCCCCCATGTTGACAAACTGGCGCATGCGGGATGTGTGTTCGGCGGGGACCGCGATGCCGTTCGCGGGCAGCATTTCCCCGATACTCTCCAGGCTCATCTTGGCCTGTGCGAGCGGGTTGCGCATTTCATGGGCGATCGAGCCGGCAAGGGAGTTTGCGATGCGCAATTTTTCGGCATCTATCTGCTTTTCCGAAAGCTTGAATGCGGCGCCGCCGATAAGAATCAGCAGGTAGGCCGGAAGCTGGGCCACCATGTCCATGGGTATTGAGGGGTTGGGCGTGATGGCGACGTACAGCAACGCCGCGCTGCCGCAACCGATCACCAACATGGCAATCGTGTTGCGCCAGTCGGCGATCATGACAAGAAAACTGAGCGCGATAAAACAGTTGGAGATCGCGGGGATACCTCCGTGCCGCTTCAGCGAAAGAAATACATTGAAAAACGGCAGGCAATAGATCAATGCCCAATAGGAGTAGGAAAAGTAGTATTTTTTAAGTTTCTGTGGCCAGTGATTTTTCATGGCCAGCACGGTAAAGAGAATTACGACCAGCACCCGCATTCCCAGGTCATCGTAGGGGCGAGGATTGGGTTTCGTGAACCGTATCAGGTAAAACACCACATAGGTCAGGGCGCCTACGATGCCAATGTATTTGAGCAAGGGCCTGCCATGTGCGTGGTAAGCCTCATAGTGGCCAAAGAGTCTTTTTAACCAGCCCATATATATTTCAATTCTGTTGGCGCGGGAAAACCATCAACAGCAGCCTCTTCCGGTCTCTGGTGGAGGATGCTGCTGCAATATGAAATATTCCCGTGCATGACTTACTGACAGTCAGACGATTTGAGAATGTCCGGTACCTGTCCATGTATCAGGGTAAACGATTCGTCCGCCCCATCCACCCGTATATTGTTTGCGATGGGGGAAAACCCGAAACGCCTGTACAAGCGGCTCAGCACCGGCGTGCAGGAGGCAAAGAGGTCTTGCCCATCGGTATGCCGCGCAAGATACGAAACACCCAAAAATATGCATCGCTTCACAAGATCGGGGCCGCTTCTGTAATCGGGATTGAGCACAAGGCGCCCGATTTCCCAGCTGTTTCGGCAGGTCTCTGGCTCAATCAATTGTTTTTCCGCCAACAGCTTTTCAAGTGAGGTCAGCCCCCTGTGCATGGGAACCAGCCTCAAGGTGCCAATCACCACGCGTTGGAACTCAAATGCAAACACAAAGCCCAATTCGTCTCTTTTTTTTCTTGTTCAAAAAACCGCGCGTCACGGCATCCGGACGGCAGGTTGATGTGGCCGCGCAGGCTCTGGACTTTTTCCATCTTTAACGGAGTATCCAGATGGCAGAGCGTGATTTCCTCGACGAAGTTTCCCCGGGGAGGGGCCGAAATGAAGGGTGTTCCGCCGGTGAGGAAAATGGCGTCTGGAGCATCCATCGGCTGGCGCAGAACCTGGAAGGGGGTTGGCGCATGGTCGTTCAGGGAGGTAATCATTGCGTTGTATTTCCAGGTTGAGTGCTTGTCTTTGCCAAATGCTCTCATTCTTCTTTTGATGTTCGCGCAGTCTATGCGCCGTGCAAGGCTGAATCAAGCCTTACCCTGTCAGATATAACAGGGGCTTCCCCGCATATTCCGCTTGAATAGCGGGTCGAATCGAAAAAAGAACATAAATTGTCCGCATGCGGACAGTCGGCCGGGATCTTTGGTCCTGGTGCGAGCCCTTCTTTAAGGATATCTTTCGGTCAGGTCATCGAACCGGCTTTTTGGAGGGCCATGCCGGCCAAGTGGCGTAGTTGCGTGGGGGCTAGGGCCGCCGTCTTTCGAGCCACTCGAAGATCGCCATGCCGGCCAGCATGGCAAGCACAAACACGGTGGCCTTGGGTTCGCCCATGCCAAGGGCCACCAGGCCCGGGCCGGGGCAAAAACCGGCAAGCCCCCATCCCATCCCGAAGAGGGCGCTACCGGCCAGCAGCCTGCGATCCACAGGGCCCGCGGCCGGCAGTTTCATATCCGCGCCCAACAGGGAGCGGCTCCTTTTTTTAGCCAGCAGGAAAGCGAAGAGGCCCACGGCAATGGCGCCGGCCATGACAAAGGCCAGCGACGGGTCCCAGGGGCCGGCCAGATCCAGGAAGCCGAGGACCTTGGCGGGATTGGCCATGCCCGAGACGATCAGGCCCAGGCCGAACACCAGGCCCGCCAGCAGGGAGGACAGCAGCAGCATGGTCATTCTCCTAAAGTTTGAACAGATGGCGCACCAGAAACACCACGGTAAAACCGGTAGCCATGAAAGTCACCGTGGCCACCAGCGAACGCGGCGACAGCCTTGAAAGCCCGCACACGCCATGGCCGCTGGTGCAGCCCGCGCCATAGCGCGTGCCGACGCCCACCAGCAAGCCGGCGATGACCAGCAGGCCATAGCCGGCATCCACCTGTACGGGAGGCAAGGCCGAGAATGCGGCATAGGCCCATGGGGCGCCGACGAGCCCGGCGATAAAGGCCACGCGCCAGCCCATGTCGCTGCGCGCCGGCTTGAGCAGCCCGCCCAGAATTCCGCTGATGCCGGCGATGCGCCCGTTGAGCAGTACGAACATCGCGGCGGCCAGGCCTATGAGCAGGCCGCCCGCCAGTGCGGACCAGGGTGTGAAGGCGTTCCAGTCCAGGGTCATTGCTTGTTTCCTTCAGGGCAATACAGGCGGTAGAGCAACGCCAGGATTTCCAGCGTCCCGGGTTCGGCCACGCGGTAATAAATGTTCTTGCCGTCCCGGCGCGGGATGATCACGCCTTCATTGCGCAGCACACCGAGCTGCTGCGAGAGCGTGGGTTGGCGTATGCCCAGGTCCTGCTCGAGCTCGCTCACGCAGCGCTCGCCCTGCGAGAGCTGGCAGAGTAGCAGCAACCGGTCTTCATTGGCCAGCGCCTTGAGTGCACCCACGGCTTGTGCGGCCGCGTCGCGAAGCAGCCCGGGGTCCAAAACGGGAGGGGATGATTTCATGGCTGTGTGTTGGGGCTTCTTGATATTATATGAAAATATATAATGTAAAGGCGACCTCTTCGATGAAAGAAACCATCCATGCCAAGCCCGCTGAATCCCCAGGCATTTTTTGATCCCCTGACCGGGACCGTCACCTATGTCGTGGCGGACAGCGGCACAGGGCAGGCGGCCATCATCGACCCGGTGCTGGGGTATGACTTCAAATCGGGGCGCACCAGCACGGAGCTGGCCGACCAGGTGCTGGCCCATGTGGCGCGGCAGGGCCTTCAGGTCGAGTGGATCCTGGAAACCCACGCGCACGCTGACCACCTCTCGGGCGCGCACTACCTGAAGGCGCAGGCCGGCGGCAGGACCGCCATTGGCGAACATATATGCACCGTGCAGGCCACCTTCAAATCGATTTTTAACCTGGAGCATTCATTTGCGCCGGATGGCAACCAGTTCGACCACCTGCTCAGGGACGGCGAGATATTCAGGCTGGGCAATCTGGAGATGAGCGCCCTGCATGTACCCGGCCATACGCCCGCGGACATGGCCTACCTTGCGGGTGATGCCGTGTTTGTGGGCGACACGCTCTTCATGCCCGACGTAGGCACCGCCCGCGCGGATTTCCCGGGCGGCGACGCCCGCCAGTTGTACCGCTCTATCCGCAAGCTGCTATTACTGCCGGCAGAAACCCGGATCTTCGTCTGCCACGACTACCCGCCTGGAGAACGTGCGCCTCAGTGGGAAACCACTGTGGGTGAGCAGCGCCGCGCCAATATCCATGTGCATGACGGCATCTCCGAAGAGGCTTTTGTCGCCATGCGCGCGGCCCGGGATGCGACGCTGGGCATGCCCTCGTTGATTCTTCCTTCAATCCAGGTCAATATCCGCGCGGGTGGTTTGCCGCCGCCTGAATGCAACGGTGTCAGTTACCTCAAGATCCCCGTCAACGCCTTCGGCGCTTAGCTGGTCTTCTGCGCCGGTACCTCAAACACCAGGCAAGTTGTGGTCGCATGCGCATACAGCTTGCCGTCCGGCCCCACGATGCGGCCTTCTGCGGTGGCCAGCTGCCGGCCGCAGTGGATCACGGTGCCTATGGCGCGCAGCGGTCCGGTCTTGTGCGAGGCGGCGCGCACGATGTTGATGCTGAGCTCGGCCGTGGTGTAGGCCCGGCCCACCGGCATCATGGTGTGCACAGCGCAGCCCACGGCGGAGTCGAGCAGCGTGGCGTACCAGCCACCATGCACCGTGCCCAGCGGGTTGTAGTGCTTGAGCTGCGGTGTGCCCTGAAAGGTCGCTTTGCCGGGTTCGATTTCAATCAGCGCAAAGTCCAGTGTTTCGGCAATGTGGGGGTAGGGCAGCTCACCGGCCAACATGGCCTGCATCACTTCCATGCCGGTCTTGCCCATCACGTCTTCGGGCCGGGCCAGGCCCGGCTTGCCGCCGCCGCCGACCATGCGGGCGCGCACCGCGGCGCTTTGTTCCATCCACTGAGTCAATGTGTCTTGTGGGGTCATGGTATTTATAAATGTTGCATATACAATGATTGTAGCTACAATTAAATTATGAGCGAGAAAACCCGCCTGTCAACCCAGGCCGAACTCAAAGTGCAGGGCTGCACCAATGTCAAGCTGCGCCAGCTGATGCGCCGCGTCGCGCACCACTACGACCTTGAAATGACCAAGGCGGGCCTGAAGACAACGCAGTATTCCCTGCTGACTTATGTGCTGAAGCTGGGCCCCATGCGACCGGGCGAGCTGGCGCGTGGCATGAAGATGAGTGCCTCCACCCTCACGCGCAACCTCAAGCCGCTGATCGACGCCGGCTGGATTGAGCTCGCCGCAGGCACCGATGCGCGCAGCCGTACCGTGATGCTGACTGACGCGGGCCGTGCCAAGCGTGAGGAGGCCCGATCGCGGTGGAGGGCTGCGCAGGAGCAGCTTAACGCGCTGCTGGGCGCCGGGCGTGTGCTGGCCCTGCATAACCTGATCAACGAATCTTTAGAGCTTTTGTCCCCCATCGAATCTGGAGCTGATGATGAGTAATACCGAGCCTTCCAATTCCTCTGCGCCTTCCGCTTCTTCCACTGCACTGCCAGCGCGCCGCATCGCGATGTGGCTGGTGCTGCTGGCCGCCGGCGGCACTTTTGCCCTCACCATGGGTGTGCGCCAGACCATGGGCCTCTTCCTGTCGGCGCTGAATACGTCCACCGCGCTGGGCGTAGGCAGCATCAGCCTGGCCTTCGCTTTCGGTCAGCTTTGGTGGGGGCTCACACAGCCCTTTGCTGGCGCGGTGGCTGATCGTATCGGCACAGGCCGCGTGATCTTTTTGGGTGTCGTGCTGGTCGCAGTGGGCACCGTCATCACTCCGCTCATGACCAGCACGGTCGGCCTGATATTTGCCATCGGCATGCTCGCAGCAGGCGGCGCCGGCATGGCGGGCCCGTCGGTGCTCATGGCCGCCAGCACGCGCCTGGTGCCACCGGAAAAGCGGGGTCTCGCCACCGGCATCGTCAATGCGGGCGGCTCCTTTGGCCAGTTCGCGATGGCGCCTATTGCCATTGGCCTGACCGCCGCTGTCGGCTGGGCCAGTGCGATGCAGTGGCTGGGCGCGCTGGTGCTGCTGGCGGTGCCTGCGGTGCTGGTGCTGAAAGGCAATTCGAATGCGCTGGCAGCCCAGGCTGCGGCGGCCTCGGGCACGAAAGCGCTGAGCGCACGTCAAGCCATTAGCCAGGCCATCGCAACGCCTAGCTACCGTTACCTCGCGGCGGGTTTTCTGGTGTGCGGTTTTCACGTGGCGTTTCTGGCGACTCACCTCCCCGGCGTGATAGCGGCCTGCGGCTTGCCGCCCGAAATTGGCGGTTGGTCGCTTGCGATGATTGGCCTCTTCAACATCGTCGGCAGTCTGGCCATGGGTTGGGCCGTCGGCCGCTGGCGCATGAAGTCCTTGCTGGCGCTGCTCTATGCAACGCGTGGCCTCGCCGTACTCATCTTCCTGCTGGCGCCCAAGACCCCGGCCGTGATGCTGATCTTTGCCGCCGTCATGGGCGTGACCTTCCTTTCGACCGTTCCGCCCACCGTGGGCCTGGTCGCCAAGATGTTCGGTACGGCCAACATGGCCATGCTGTTCGGCGTGGTGATGTTGTCGCACCAAGTGGGTGGTTTCCTGGGTGCTTATCTGGGCGGCTATATATTCCAGGCAACCGGCAGCTACGACTGGGTCTGGTACATCGACATCGTGCTGGCCACAGGCGCCGCGTTGGTGAACCTGCCGATCCGCGAAGCGCTGCTGCCTCGGCAAATGGCCGCCAGGGCCGCAACCTGAGTGTCTGCCTAAGCGAAAGAAATGCATGAGCAATATTCCTGAAGCCGACATTCCGGAACCCCGTTATCTCGATGACCTCAAGGTGGGTGACCGCTTCGTCAGCAGCGAGCATGCACTCGACGAGGCTCAAATCACCTCTTTCGCCGCGCAGTTTGATCCGCAGCCATTTCACCTGGACCACGAAGCGGCCAAAGCCACACTCTTTGGCGGCTTGGCCGCGAGCGGCTGGCACACGGCGGCCGTCACCATGCGCCTGCTGGTGGGCGGTGGCCTGCCACTGGCCGGTGGCATCGTAGGCGCGGGCGGCGAAATCAGCTGGCCAAGGCCTACGCGTCCCGGCAATGTGCTGCATGTAAAAACGGAAGTGGTGAGCGTGACGCCCTCAGCCTCGCGGCCCGACCGGGGCCGGGTGGTAGTGCGCAGCCAGACGTTCAACCAGCACGGCGAGGTGCTGCAGCAATCCGTCTACAACCTGGTGGTTCCGCGCCGCCCAACCTGATCTCAGCGTGACGGCATATCAGCGCTGTGCCAGAATTCACGCAGGCAGACAACTTGCGGGAAACAACAGATGCTTATCAATTGCGTGGTCTACCAGAACGGCACCAAGCTTGCCGACATTCCCGTCACCGAGATCAGCGACTACATCTGCCGCCCTGATGCATTCGTCTGGGTGGCGTTGCAAGACGCCACGCCGGAAGAGCTTGAAGAAATGCAGCATGAGTTCGGCCTGCATGAACTGGCGGTCGAAGATGCCCGGCACGGCCACCAACGCCCGAAAATCGAGGAATACGGCGCTTCGCTGTTTTCGGTACTGCACCTGATTGAGCAGTCCAACGACAAGCCGGGCGAACTCCACGTCGGCGAGGTGGATGTGTTCACCGGGAAAAACTATGTACTCTCGGTGCGCAACCGCAGCCAGAAGGGGTTTCTGGGCGTGCGTGAACGCTGCGAGCGCGAACCGGAGTTGCTGCGCAACGGTTCGGGTTTTGTGCTGTACGCCCTGATGGACGCGGTGGTTGACCGCTACTTTCCCATCCTCGACGCACTCGAGACCGAGCTGGAGCTCATCGAGAAGGAAATCTTCACGCCCGGTGCTGCGCGAAAGAACATCGAACGGCTCTACGAACTCAAGGGCAGCGTGATGGTGCTCAAGCACGCAGTGGCGCCGCTGCTCGAAGGGGCCAGCAAACTCTATGGCGGCCGGGTTCCGCAAATTTGCAGCGGTGTGCAGGATTACTTTCGTGACGTGGTCGACCATTTGTCGCGCATCAACGCACTGATCGAAAACATGCGCGACACCATAGGCACTGCTATCCAGGTGAACCTGGCGATGGTGACCATCGAGGAAAGCGAGGTGACCAAGAAGCTCGCGGCCTGGGCCAGTATCTTTGCGGTCTGCACGGCGTTTGCCGGCATATGGGGCATGAACTTCGAAGCCATGCCCGAACTCAAATGGCGTTACGGCTATCTCATGGCCATCAGCATGATTGTGGTGGCGTGCTCGCTGCTGTACTGGCGTTTCAAGCGAGCGCGCTGGTTATAACTTACGGCACCTTGGGCGGGGTGAAAGCCTTGCGGGCGGCCAGCGCCGCCTTGCGGCTGGTGCATCCCTCGATGTGGTCGTTGACCAGACCCATAGCCTGCATGAAGGCATACATCGTGGTGGGGCCCACAAAACTCCAGCCGCGCTTTTTGAGATCCTTGGACAGGGCGACGGAGGCGGGGGAAGTCGGCATGGCTTTGACGGCCTCATGTGTGATGCGCGCGGGCCGGCTCTTGGCCTCGGGCTCCAGCCGCCAGACAAAAGCGCCCAGTGAGCCAAATTCTTTGCGCAGTTCGATGACGCGCTTTGCATTGTTAATGGTCGAAGCAATCTTCCCCGCATGCCGCACGATGCCCGCGTCGTTGACCAGGCGTTTGATGTCACGCTCGCCAAAGCGGGCCACCTGCTCGGCATCGAAGTTGGCGAACGCGTTGCGAAAGGATTCGCGTTTGTTCAGGATGGTCAGCCAGCTCAGGCCGGCCTGGAAGCCTTCGAGGCAAATCTTTTCGAACAACCTGCGTTCGTCGTCGACCGGGAAGCCCCATTCGCTGTCGTGGTAGTTACGGTAGAGCGGCGTCGCTTGGCACCAGGCGCAGCGCGTGGTGCCGCTGTCGTCAGTAAAAAGGCCAGCAGCTGGCGATGCGGCAACTGCGAGGGGCTTAGGTAGGGTGGCGGAAGGCATGGGCGATTTTAGGCAGATGCGGCCGGCCGGCGTTATCATGAAATCCACTCTCCCTCATCACCTGCAGCCCCGCAACTTCGGAACACGCACCATGTCCCTCCAGCTCTGGTTTGCTTTCGTCGCCGCAACCGCCGTGTTGCTCATTATTCCCGGTCCCACCATCCTCACCGTCATCAGCTACTCGATGGCGCACGGCAAGCGTGCCAACATTCCGTTGGTGGCCGCCGTGGCGTTGGGTGACTCGACGGCGCTGGTGGTCTCGTTGTTCGGCCTGGGCGCCTTGCTCGCGGCCTCGGCCTTCTGGTTCACGGTAGTCAAGTGGGCGGGCGGCCTGTATTTGCTTTACCTGGGCATCAAGCTCCTGCGCGCCGGAATTTCGCCCATGCAGACCGCAGCGCCCGAGGCGCCGGGCTCCTTGTGGAGGCTGTTCGGCAATACCTACCTGGTCACCGCACTCAACCCCAAGGGCATTGTGTTTTTTGTGGCTTTCTTGCCCCAGTTCATTAACCCCGGCGCCGACATGACGCGACAGCTCTGGGTGCTGGCGGTGACCTTTGTGTTGATGGCCAGCCTGAACGCCACGCTGTACGCGGTGTTTGCCACTTCGGCCCGCACACTGCTGGCCTCGCCGCGCGCGCAGCGGCGTTTTAATTTCGCGGGCGGCTCGCTGCTGTCCACGGCGGGTGTCTGGGCCTTGCTGGCCAAGCGCCCGGCCTGAATTCAAATGGCCGGCCTGCCGAGTGCCTGCTGCATCACCGCCGCGCCCTGGGTCATCATCACGTCGATGTATTCCCCCGGCGCATCGGGCAGCACGTCGGTGATCCAGACAAAGCGGGTGCGGTTTTCGCCCTCGGTAAACAGCTGCGCCGAAGCCATGTGATGGGTGGCCTTGCCGCCCACCACGGTGTAGCTGAGGCGGTGCATCCCTTCATGGATGCCCACCAGCACTTCGTGCGCAACCATGCCGTTGGCAAAGGTTACGGTGCGGCCGCCTTCGCCGGGCTTGCAGTCGACCACGAAGCCCGGCGCAAGGCGCCGGTGCACAGCGTTGAAATCGCGCAGCGCGTCCCAGACGCTGTCTATGCCGGCGTCGACGGTGAATTCCTTGTAGATCGTGGCCATGGTGACCCCAGTCTGGCTGGCGTCGGAGTGACGCCTTGTCATCGCAGCTTAGCAATCAAACCGGGCGAAGTCAGCCCTGATTAAGCACCGGTTAAAAACGCTTTTCGCGCAGCCTCAGCGCATTGCTGATCACCGACACCGAACTCAGGCTCATCGCCAGGGCCGCGATCATGGGCGACAGCAGCCAGCCGGTGAAGGGAAAGAGCAGCCCCGCGGCCAGCGGTACACCGAGGGAGTTGTAGACGAAGGCAAAACCGAGGTTCTGCTTCATGTTGGCGATCGTCGCTTCCGAGATTTTCCGGGCCTGTGCGATGCCGCGCAAATCACCCTTGACCAGCGTGATCTGGGCGCTGTTCATGGCCACGTCGGTGCCTGTGCCCATGGCAATGCCCACGTTGGCCTGCGCCAGGGCCGGGGCGTCATTGATGCCGTCGCCGGCCATGGCAACGATATGGCCTTCATCCTGCAGGCGCTTGACCAGTGCCAGTTTGTCGGCCGGCAGCACGCCGCCGTGCACTTCGTCAATGCCCAGGCGCCCGGCGATGGCTTTGGCTGTGGTCATGCCGTCGCCCGTGGCCATGATCACGCGCAGGCCGGCGGCCTTAAGCGCCGCCAGCGCCTCGGGCGTGCTGGCTTTCACCGGATCGGCCACAGCGAGCAGGCCCGCAAGCCGGCCGTCGACCGCCAGGTGCATCACGCTGGCGCCCTCGGCCCGCAGGGCTTCCGCCTGGGCCAGCAGCGAATCCACCGAAACACCAACTTGCGCCATCAACGCCGTATTGCCTAGCGCGAGCAGCCGACCAGCCACATGCCCGCTGACGCCGATGCCGCTGGCGGACTCGAAGTTCTCTGGCGTGTCCAGCGTCAGGCCGCGAGCGCGCGCTGCGGCTACTATGGCCTCGGCCAATGGGTGTTCGCTGCCCTGATCCAGGCTGGCGGCCAGCCCCAGCACTTCGTCGGCACTGAAGCCGGTGGCGGGAATCGCGCGGTCGAACGCCGGCTTGCCGGCCGTCAGCGTGCCGGTCTTGTCGACGATCAGTACGTCGACGGTGCGCAGGTGTTCAATCGCCGCCGCATCGCGGAAAAGAATGCCCTGGCCGGCCGCCTTGCCGGTGGCGACCATGATGGACATCGGCGTGGCCAGGCCCAGTGCACAGGGGCAGGCGATGATCAGCACTGCTACCGCGTTGATCAGGCCGTAAACCCAGCTCGGCTGCGGGCCGAAAAGTCCCCATCCCAGAAAGGTCAGTACGGCCACGGCCACCACGGCCATGACAAACCATCCGGCCACCTGGTCGGCCATGCGCTGCAGGGGTGCCTTCGAGCGTTGGGCCAGCGCGACCATCTGAACGATTTGCGACAGCATGGTTTGTGCGCCGACGCGCTCGGAGCGCATCACCAGGGCGCCGCTGGTGTTGAGCGTGGCGCCTATCAGCTTGTCGCCCGGACGCTTGCTCACGGGCAGGGGTTCTCCTGTCAGCATGGATTCATCGACGGCGCTGCCGCCCTCGGTAACGATGCCGTCGACGGGCACTTTTTCGCCGGGGCGCACGCGCAGGTTGTCTCCCACGTGCACGTGGGTTAGCGGCACGTCTTCCTCGGTGCCGTCGGCCTTGATGCGCCGCGCGGTTTTGGGCGCCAGTCCCAACAATGACTTGATCGCGGCGGAAGTTTGCGAGCGCGCCTTCAGTTCCATCACCTGGCCGAGCAGCGTCAGTGAAATGATCACGGCCGCCGCCTCAAAGTAAACCGCTACACGGCCCATGGAAATAAACGACTCCGGAAACACACCGGGCGCGAGGGTGGCGACCACGCTGTAGGCAAAGGCCGCGCCTGTTCCCAGGCTGATGAGGGTCCACATGTTCGGGCTGCGGTGGACGACTGATTGCGCGCCACGCACAAAGAAGGGCCAGCCTGCCCACAATACGACCGGCAGGCTCAGCACCAGTTCTATCCAGCTCTGGACAGTCATGTCGAACCAGCCGAGCTGGTGGCCGAACATGGCCAGCACCGTCACCACCATGCTCAACGGCAGCGTCCACCAGAAGCGGCGGGTGAAGGAGACGAGTTCCGGGTTTTCGTCCTCGTCAAGGCTGGGCATGACGGGCTCCAGTGTCATGCCGCAGATTGGGCAGTTGCCCGGATGGTCTTGCCGGATTTCCGGGTGCATGGGGCAGGTGTAAAGAGTTCCGCCGGCCTGGCCCGCATCAGGCCCGCGCGCCGCTTCGGGCGCAGGCTCTGCTTTGAGCGCACCGACGTAGGCCGCCGGATCTGCGGAGAATTTGGCCTGGCAGCCGGTGCTGCAGAAGTAATAAGGCCTTCCCTCGTGCTCAAGATGGTGCGCGGATGCCGTGGTGACGTCCATCCCGCAGACCGGGTCTTTCAGTCCGTCCGGGGCGGTGGGCGGCAGGTGAGCGTTTGCCTGTGCGGTTCCCGGTGTGGCGTGGGAGGTGTGGTTCATGGAGGGCTTCCTTTGGTGTTCTGCAGACCTGGACCAGGCCCATGAACAAGGGTAGACCTTCCCCCTGTGGGAAGGTCAAGCCCCTCTGGATTGGAGGAGAGTTTCCCCTGGAAGGCTCTGGTGATCTTCAGCGCCTTCCGCGGTGGATTGCATGATCCACATCAACTGAAAGGGGAAAACCGGCACGCTTTCGCGTGCATGCCAGGCTACACCGGCACGGTGTAGTTCAGCGTCATGCGCCCACCATCGACCACGACGATTTCGCCTGTGATATAGCTGGCGGCGTCGCTGGCGAGGTAGGCTACCGTGTCGGCGATCTCCGAGGGCTCGCCCAGGCGCTTCATGGGGGTGCGGCTCATGATCTTGGCCTTGGCTTCGTCGCTGGTGAGCACGGCCCTGGCGGCCAGTTCGGTGGCGATGGTGCCGGGGGCAACCGCGTTGACGCGCACGCCCTGGCTGGCCAGCGACAGCGCCATCACGCGCGTGAGCTGGTTAATGCCGCCTTTACTGACGTTGTAGCTGGCAATGGTGGGAATGGCGAGCACGCCGTTGACTGAGCTCATGTTGATGATGCTGCCCTTGCCGGCGGCCGCCATCACGCGCGCCACGGCCTGCCCGACCAGGAAGGATCCCTTGAGGTTGATGCGCAGTACGGCGTCGAAGTCGGCTTCCGTCACGTCCAGAAACTCTGCGGCCTTGAAGATGCCGGCATTGTTGACCAGCACGTCGATGCGGCCGTGCGCGGCCACGGTTTGTTCAACCAGCGCATCGACTTGCACTTTGTCGCCCACGTCGCAATGAACATACAGGCCGCCGAGTTCTGTGGCCAGCGCCGTGCCGCGCGCGTCGTCTATATCGGCGATGACGACCTGCGCTTGCTCACGCGAAAAACGCCGCACGCAGGCCTCGCCGATGCCTTGGGCACCGCCGGTGACGATGCAGACGCGGCCCGCCAGCCCGAACGATACCAGGGACGTTTCTGTAGGTGAAATCATGCTCATGCCCTTATGGTATCAGCGCAAGCAGCTATAAATTCCATAGCAGATTCGGAGACCTGGGCGGCGGAAGAACCTGGTTTGTAGAGTGCCGATCCGATGCCGAAACCGTTGGCACCCGCGGCCAGGTAGGGCGCCATATTGGCAGGCGTGATGCCGCCGACCGGCAGTACTGCGGCTTGCGCGGGCAGCACCGCACGAAGGGCTTTCACGACTGCCGGGGTAATCATTTCGGCCGGGAAAATCTTCAGCCCTGTCGCGCCCGCTTCGAGCGCAGCAAATGCCTCGCTGGCAGTCATGATGCCGGGCAGGCACACCAGGCCGAGGCGGACAGCTTCGCGCACCACCGCCGGGTTGAAATTGGGCGAAACGATGAGCTGGCCACCCGCGGCGTGGACGTCACGTACGGCTTCAGGAGTCAGCACCGTGCCCGCACCGACCAAAGCCTGCGGAAAGGTGCTGGCCATGGCGGCAATGCTGTCCAGCGGCTGGGGCGAATTGAGCGGAATTTCGATCAACGTCCAGCCCGTGGCAACGAGTGCCTGGCCGACAGGCAGGGCCTCCGCCGGCGTCAGTCCGCGCAGGATGGCCACCAGGGGGAGGGCGCCGAGGGCCTGGGAAAATTTTTGGTGAGCGTTGTTCATGGTGTTCTGCAGGTTGAGGCGCAATACTGCGCCGGTCAGGCCAGGGTATCGGCGATGGCGCGCAGGCCGCGCCAGGTGGCGCCCGCGCCCACGCGCTTCACGGGCACATTGATCTGGACCAGTGCCTGTTCGTAGCGCGCCGTGAGCGCCTCGGCGCCCATCACCACTACAGGCTCGCCGCGTGGCAGTGCCTGGGATTTGAGTTCTTCGCCGATGACCAGGCCCGACAGGTAGCTGGGCAGGGCCTCGGTTGTCATTCGCTGGAACAGTGACAGGGTGCGTGTGCTGAAGGCGGTGTTCAGCAGGCCGGGGCCGGCCAGCGCATGGGCCACGCCCTGATCGAAGGCGGCGGCGTCCAGCGCGGGTTCGTCGTCGGGCAGCATGCGTGCGAGGATGGATTGGCGGCGCAGCAGCGCATAGAACTCGCCGGTCATCCAGGTCGAAAAATCAGTGACTTGCCGGTTTTCGACGGTGACCCATTTGCTGTGTGTGCCGGGTAGCACCAGCCGGGCGTTCGTCAGACCCAGCAGCTGCAAGGCGCCAAAGATCTGCGTTTCCTCGCCGCGCATGACGTCGGGCACACCGCCCTTGTCTATGCTCAGACCGGGCACGATGGCGATGCGGCCGGGCTCCACCCATTCCAGTGCGGCGGCGATCGCGTCAAAGCCGGCGGGGCAGGCGCAGTAGGGCGCTTCGCGCCAGCCCTGTTTGCTGCCGGCCATGCCGGAGATCAGGCACAGCGTGCCTGACGTCATCCAGTCGGCAAAGCAGCTTGCAAAAACCTCCGGAAAGGTACCGGGAGCGACGGTCAGGATGCCACGTGCGAAGGAACGCTCGTCCAGGGCTGTGCCGGCGCCGTCGATCAACGCGCCGCGCAATGAAGAGCTGCCCCAGTCGACTGCCAGAAGGCGGCTCACAGCAGGGCCCTGACCTGTTCGGGACGCGGCAGCGGAGCGACCGCGCCGTAGCCCTGCACCGTGAGGGCGGCCGCTGCATTGGCATAACGGGCCGCATCAAAGACGTTATCGCCCGCCGCAATGCGCGCCAGCAGGTTGCCGCAAAAGCAGTCGCCTGCGCCGGTGGCATCCACCAGCTTCACGTTGTGCACGGGCACGCGCTCGCGCCGCGTGCCGTCGCTGACCAGCGCGCCGTCGCCGCCGAGCTTGAGCACCACGGTTTTGGCGCCCAGGGCATGGCCCCAGTCCGTCACCGCGTCGGGGTCTGTCATGCCGTTGAGGGTGGTGATGTCTTCCAGGCTTGGCAGGAAAATGTCGCACAGTGAAACGGCGTGGCGGGTGCAGGCAAGCGCCCGGTCCAGCGGCCAGAGCTTGAGCCGCAGGTTGGAGTCAAACGACACGAGGGTACCGGCCTCTTTGGCCAGTTTCATCGCGGCAAACGCTGTGTCGCAGGCACTGGCGGAAATCGCCAGCGAGATGCCTGACACATGCAGGACCTTGGCTTCACGCACGGCGTGTGCGG
This sequence comes from Polaromonas sp. P5_D5, assembly GCF_054049435.1. Classification (NCBI taxonomy): domain Bacteria; kingdom Pseudomonadati; phylum Pseudomonadota; class Betaproteobacteria; order Burkholderiales; family Comamonadaceae; genus Polaromonas; species Polaromonas sp. P5_D5. The sequence goes on along the minus strand of NZ_JBFUMJ010000001.1, from coordinate 788,569 downwards.
CGCCGCCTTGGTGCAGCCAGGCAGGGGTCATGCGGCTGGCCGCGGAGCCCGCACGCAGGTAGCTGAACTCATGTCCATTTTTGCCGTGTGTGACGAAGTAAAGGCCGGTGCTGGCTTCCGGATCTTGCTGGACTGCGGTCGTCGAAACGTTTTCTGTGGCCCACAAGGTCATCAGTGATTGGCCGAAAGTGTCACCGCCCAAACGGGTTAAATAAGCTGCGATGGCGCCCGCGCGCGCGGCGGCAATCACGGCATTGCTGGTGTCCCCGCCAAAGCCTTGCAGGTAGTTGGGTTGGCCAGCCTGGGTCTGGTTGAACTCCACCATGGCTTCGCCGAGCGCGACGACATCGAATTTTCTGGCTTGCATAGAACTTTCTGGCATCCTTTGCTGTCCCGAAAAGGTAGCAGCATGCGCGCCTCAAGGCCTTGATTGGCGCGCGGGCGCGGTGGGTCGTAACGCGGAAATTTCCAGAAGAAAATACCCGCGTTTTAAGCCCCCATGTTACCCGCGGCCCGGTCGCGGCGCCGTACCCGCGCTGTACCCCGAAAGGGATGGCCGTACAAGCAGCGTCTGCTGATTCTCAGTGATTGTCGCGCGGCACGAAAGAGCCACGCTTGCCCACCAGAAAATCCAGGTCCACACCTTCGTCGGCCTGTAGCACGTGGTCGATGTACAGCTTCCAGTACCCCGAAGACAGCGGTGGCTCGGGTGCTTTCCAAGTGGTCATGCGCCTGGCAAGCTCTTCGTCGCTGACATGCAGGTGCAGCCTGCGGTTGGGCACATCGAGTTCGATGATGTCGCCGTTTTGCACCAGGGCCAGCGGTCCGCCTGCTGCGGCTTCAGGGGCTGTGTGCAATATCACGGTGCCATACGCTGTTCCGCTCATGCGGGCGTCGCTGATGCGGACCATGTCGGTGATGCCTTTGCGCAGCACCTTGGGCGGCAGCGGCATGTTGCCGACTTCAGCCATGCCGGGGTAGCCCTTGGGCCCGCAGTTTTTCAGCACCATCACGCAGTTCTCGTCGATGTCCAGGTTTTCATCGTCGATGCGTGCGTGGAAATCTTCAATGGTTTCGAACACCACGGCACGGCCCTTGTGCACCATGAGTGCAGGCGTGGCCGCGCTGGGCTTGATGACCGCGCCGCGCGGCGACAGGTTGCCGCGCAGCACGGCGATGCCGGCCTTGTCCTTGAAGGGCGTGGAGAGCGGCATGATGACATCGGTGTTGTAGTTTTCCGCATCAGCAATGTTCTCGCCGATGGTTTTGCCGTTGGCCGTGATGGCGCTGGTGTGCAGGTGCTGCGCGATTTCCTTCATCACGACAGGCAGGCCGCCGGCGTAACAGAAGTCTTCCATCAGGTATTTGCCGGAGGGCTGCAGGTTGACCAGGCAGGGCAGTTCGCTGGCCAGGCGGTCAAAGTCATCGACCGTCAGCTTCACGCCGATTCGCCCGGCGATGGCGATCAGGTGAATGACGGCGTTGGTCGATCCACCGATCGCGGCCAGTGTCTTGATGGCGTTTTCAAACGCTTCGCGCGTGAGGATTTTCGACAGCGTGAGGTCTTCGTGCACCATTTCGACGGCACGGCGCCCGGCCATGCGGGCCAGTACATTGCGCCTGCCATCCACCGCCGGGTATGCGGCGTTGCCGGGCAGGCCTATGCCCAGCGCCTCGACCATGCTGGCCATCGTTGATGCCGTGCCCATGGTCATGCAGTGGCCGTGGCTGCGGTGCATGCAGCTTTCGGCCTCAAAAAACTCGGCAAGTTTGAGCGTACCGGCCCTTACCTGCTCGCTCATGCTCCAGACGCCGGTGCCGGAGCCCAACTCCTGACCACGCCATTTGCCACTGAGCATGGGCCCACCGCTGACACCCACCGTAGGCAGGTCGACGCTGGATGCTCCCATGACCAGTGAGGGAGTGGTCTTGTCGCAACCCATCAGCAGCACGACGCCGTCGATCGGATTGCCGCGAATGCTTTCTTCCACGTCCATGCTGGCCAGGTTGCGGTAGAGCATGGCGGTGGGGCGCAACAGCGTCTCGCCCAGCGACATCACCGGAAACTCGAGCGGAAAGCCGCCTGCCTCATAGACACCGATCTTGACCTGCTCTGCAATGGTGCGGAAATGCGAGTTGCAGGGAGTCAGTTCGCTGAAGGTGTTGCAGATGCCGATGACCGGACGGCCGTCAAACTGGTCATGTGGCACGCCCTTGCCCTTGACCCAGCTGCGGTAAGCAAAACCGTCGCGGTCTTGCCTGCCGAACCATTGCTGGCTGCGGAGTTCGTGGGGCAATTTTTTCTTGGCTGAATCGCTCATTCGGGAAAGTCCTTAATTTTCAAACATATTATCGTCATACCATTGATTCTAAATCTTAGTGAAAACCATGACCGCAGGAGTTCGCCCCTTGTCTGCCCCGCCATCCGGCCCTTCCGTCCGTCCGCATATCCTTGCTGTTGCCAAGCTCCCGCCCTTTCTGATGGAGCCGCTTCAGGCGTCCTTTGAGGTGCACGACAGGCTGCATGAAAGCGACCCGGCGGCCTTTGCCAAAGTTGCATCCCTCATACGCGGCGTTGCCGGTGGCGGCGAATCCAGGGTGCCGCGCGCATTGATGGACCAGTTGCCCGCACTCGAGATCATTTCCATCATGGGTGTGGGTTATGACGGCGTCGACGTCACCAGCGCACTGGAACGCCGTATCCCGGTGACGCACACCCCTGGGGTACTGAATGACGAGGTCGCCGACCTGGCCCTGGGTCTCATGCTGTCCGTGGCACGGCGCATACCGCTGGCCGACCGTTATGTGCGGGCCGGGCGCTGGGCGAAAGAAGGACCCATGCCGCTTGCACGCAAAGTCTCGGGTGCTCGCCTGGGAATTGTCGGGTTGGGGCGGATAGGTCAGGCTATCGCCAGCCGGGCTGAAGCCTTTGGCATGTCGATTGCCTACACCGGCCGCAGCGCCAAGCCTGAACTTGCTTACAGCTTTTACCCGACGGCACAGGCACTGGCTGCCGCGGTGGACTTCCTGGTGGTCATTACGCCGGGCGGAGTCGGCACCCGCCATCTGATCAATGCAGATGTACTGAAAGCGCTGGGCCCTGCGGGTTATTTGATCAATGTGGCGCGTGGGTCTGTTGTGGATGAGGCCGCTCTCGTGGGTGCATTAAAGAATGGCGTCATCGCCGGCGCGGGCCTCGATGTATTCGAGCAGGAGCCGCATCCCCTGGAGGCGTTGTGGTCCATGGACAATGTTGTGCTGACCCCGCACATGGCCAGTGCCACTGTGCAGACGCGCCACGCGATGGCCAATCTGGCGGTCAGCAATCTGCAGGCGCACTTTGAAGGGCAACCCCTCCTCACCCCTGTACCGGAATGGCATTGAAAGGGGTGCCAACGAGCCTTGGTGCTTCGGGTTTTCCATAGAAAACACTTCGGTTAAACATCATATGATAACAATGCGTCAAGGAACGCAGGCGCCGTTTTGCCAGCTAAACAATTAACCCGCAGAGGAGACAAGCCAAATGAGACTCAAGACAATCCTTGCCACCGCGATGGTCGCGGCAGGCCTGGTGACAGCCGGGCAGGCTGTGGCCCAGGAAAAGCTCACCGTCTGGTGGGTCAAGGGCTTTTACAAGGCCGAAGATGACGCACTTTTCGCTGCCATCAAGAAGTACGAAGACAAGCACAAAGGCGTCAAGATCGAGCTGTCGCAGTACCCGGTGCAGGACATGATCCCGAAAACCGTCGCGGCCCTTGACTCCGGCAGTCCGCCCGATGTGGCTTATGCCGACGTCTATGACTTCCAGGTTGCAGGCAAGTGGGCCTTTGACGGCAAGCTCGAAGACATCAGCAGCGTGATCAACCCCATGCGTGCGCGTTTTGCGCCCAACACGGTTGAAACCGCCTTTCTCTATAACGACGTCGCCAAGAACCGGGCCTATTACGCCTTTCCGATGAAGCAGCAGACCATGCACATCGAGTACTGGGTGGACATGCTCAATGAAGCCGGCTTCAAGGAGTCCGACATTCCTACCGGCTGGAAGGACTACTGGTCATTCTGGTGCGACAAGGTGCAGCCGGCTTATCGCCAGAAGAGCGGCAATCGCACCTTTGGTATCGGCCAACCGCTGGGCGTGGATTCGAGCGATTCCTTTTATTCGTTCCTGACTTTCATGGACGCCTACAACGTGAGTCTGGTCAGCGACAGCGGCAAGTTGCTGGTTGATGACCCGAAAGTCCGTGCCGGCCTGATCAGTGCGTTGACTGACTACACGCAGCCGTACGCCAAGGGCTGCACGCCACCGTCGTCCACCAGCTGGAAAGACCCGGACAACAATGTCGCTTTCCACAATAAGACCACCATCCTGACCCACAACGCCACGATCTCGATCGCCGCGAAATGGCTGGACGACATGAACAACGCGTCGCTCAAGCCCGAAGAGCGCGAGACCGCGAAGAAGAACTACACCGAGCGCATCCGCACGGCTGGCTTCCCAAACAAGCCCGACGGCAGCAAGATGGTTTACCGCGCCGCCGTCAAGGTGGGTGTGGTGTTCAACCAGGCCAAGAACAAGGCCCGCGCCAAGGAGTTCGTGTCCTTCCTGATGCAAGAGGAAAACCTGACGCCTTACGTGGAGGGCTCGCTGGGCCGCTGGTTCCCTGTGACCAAGACTGCGCAGCAGCGTCCGTTCTGGAAGGCTGACGCGCACCGCCAGTCGGTCTACAACCAGTTCATGAACGGCACGGTCAATTTTGAATTCACCAAGAACTACAAGTTCACCATCCTGAACAATGAGAACGTCTGGGCCAAGGCGGCCAACCGCGTCATCAATGAAAAAGTGCCGGTGGACAAGGCTGTTGATGAAATGATTGCCCGCATCAAAACCGTGGCCAACTGACCTTTCGTTGACTGAAGAAAGCCGCGCTGCCCGGACTGGATCGCCCAGACGGGTGGCGCGCGTACCAAAAGCATGAGCACTGCAATCATCGACCAGGCCGGCCCCTCTTTGCGCGCAGAGCGCGGAGCCATGACTTCATGGGAGAAGTGGGGGCTGGTTCTTGTTATTCCCTATCTGCTGATATTTCTGGTTTTCGTTATTTACCCGGTAGGGTATGGCTTGTGGCTCGCACGCCATCCCGAGAGTTATGTCCGGCTTTTTGCCGACCCGATATTCTTCCGCTCGCTGGTCAATACCGTGGTGTTTATCGTCGTGGCGGTCAACGTCAAGATGGTGGTCGCGTTATTCCTGTCGGGTTTTTTCCTGAACACGCGCTGGTGGGTCAAGGGCTTGTCGGTCGTATTTATCCTGCCTTGGGCGGTGCCGTCGATTCCGACCATTCTGTCCATGCGCTTCATGCTCAACCCTGAGTGGGGTGTCATCAATACGCTCATTTACAAGATGACCGGCGTTGACGGGCCCAACTGGCTTAATGATCCGACGCTGGCGCTGTGTTTTTCGATGCTGGCCCACATCTGGAAGTCGTTGCCGTTCTGGACACTGATTCTGCTTGCCGGCCGTATGGCCATCCCGGCCGAGCAGTATGAAGCAGCGTCGGTAGACGGTGCCACCATCTGGCAGAAGTTCCGGTTCATCACCTGGCCGTCGATGCGCTCGCTCTACCTGACGTCGACCATCCTGTCGATGATCTGGACGCTGGGCGACTTCAACAGCGTTTACCTGCTCACGGGCGGCGGGCCCGCCGATCTGACCCATGTGCTGGCTACGCTCGGCATCCGCTATTTGCGCCTGGACCAGGTGGATCTGTCGCTGGCGTCCATTGTCGTGGCCCTTCCCCTCGTCTTGCCGCTGGTGTATTTCATGATGAAAAGGTTGTCCAAATGAGCCGCATCACACTTCGCAAGGTGAGTCGCGAGGCCAGACTGCTGTTGATCGGTATCCCGGTGCTGCTGTGGACGCTGATTCCGATCTACCACATGGTGCTGTTTGCAATTTCGCCAAGAAACGAAGCCACGACGGGGCGGCTCTGGCCTAAAAATCCCACATTGAGCAATTTCGAGACGGTGTTCTGGCAAAAGCATTTCTACCTCGACCACTTCTGGGTGCAACTGGGCAACTCGCTGGTGATCGCGCTGTCTGTGGGCGTGTTGACGCTGGTGGTTTCCACCACCGCAGCCTTTGCCATCAGCCGCCTCAAAGTGCGCGGAGGCCGCACGGTGATGAACATGGCGCTCTTCACCTACTTCATTCCCGCCGCTTTCCTGGCCGTTCCCATGTACAAGACCATGGGTAACTACGGCATGCTCAACCACCAGTGGTCGCTGATTCTGGCCATGGTGACCATCGCCTCGCCGTATTGCATCTGGGTGCTCAAGCAGGCCTCCGACAAACTGCCTTACGAACTTGACGAAGCGGCCAAGATGGACGGCGCTACGGCGATGCAGTTGTTTCGGCTGGTTTACCTGCCACTCATGGTGCCGTCGCTGGTGGCGGTTGGCACCTATGCGCTGCTGCTGGCCTGGAACGAGTATCTCTACGCCTTCCTGCTGCTGTCCAGGGACACCAGCGTGACGCTGGCGGTGGCGTTGGGCAATTTCCTGGCGGCCGACGATTCGCCCTGGGAACTGCTGATGGCCACCGGCCTGATTTACGCGCTGCCTCCGGCGGCTATCTATTACACATTCAAGCGCTACATGGTGTCCGGCCTGACGGCCGGCGCCGTGAAAAGCTAAACATGACCCCCACGCTTGTCACTTTGTGTACTGCGCGAGGCCTTGCAGGCCGCGGCTCGCGGGACGCTTCGCCTCTGTCGCCCGTCCAAGCCTGCGCAGGCAGGCTTGGAGCCGCGGGCTCCAGCCCCTCGGGGGTCGTAGCCGGCTTGGGGCGGCCCGGCGCTGGCTGGGACTCGGTCTTTATCAGGAAATAACGGGAATCTCATGGCATCTGTATCGTTTCGCAATATCGAGAAGGCCTTCGGCAAGGTCAAGATCATTCACGGCATCAGCTTCGACATCTCCGACGGCGAATTCGTCGTACTGGTGGGTCCGTCGGGCTGCGGCAAGTCCACGCTGCTGCGCATGCTGGCCGGGCTCGAGGAAATCAGCGGCGGTGAAATGTCGATTGACGGCAAGGTCATCAACGAGCTGGATTCCAAGGATCGCGATATCGCCATGGTGTTCCAGAGCTACGCCCTGTACCCGCACATGACGGTGCGCGACAACATGGCTTTCAGTCTGAAGCTGCGCAAGGCTGATGCCGAACTCACCAACAAGCGCGTCGGTGACGCCGCCCGTATCCTGAACCTGGACCCGCTGCTGGATCGCTTCCCGCGCGAACTGTCGGGCGGGCAGCGCCAGCGCGTGGCCATGGGCCGGGCCATCGTGCGCGACCCCAAGGTCTTCCTGTTCGATGAGCCGCTTTCTAACCTGGATGCCAAGCTGCGTGTGGCCATGCGTGCCGAGATCAAGGCCCTGCACCAGCGTCTGAAGACCACTACGGTTTACGTCACGCACGACCAGATCGAGGCCATGACCATGGCCGACCGCATCGTGGTGATGCATGACGGCATCATCGAGCAAATCGGCACGCCGCTCGAGCTGTTCGACCGCCCCGGTAATTTGTTCGTTGCGCAATTTATTGGTTCCCCGTCCATGAATGTGTTCAAGGGCGTTTTGCGCCAATCGGGCGGACAAGCCTGGGTGGAGGCGCAGGGACACCAGTGGCCCATTGGCACGATTTCGCAGGCGCGCGACGGCCAGCCGGTGCACTATGGTGTACGGCCCGGTGACATCTCGTTGTCGACAAGCGGGCAGGGCATTCCTGCAAAGGTGATTGTGGTGGAGCCTACCGGTGCTGAAACTGAACTTTTGCTCAATGTCGGTGGCGCCAACGTCATATTGGTGATGCATGGCCGAACAGCGGTGCGGCCAGACGATATCGTTCATCTCGAAATCGCGAACGGCAAGAGCCATGTCTTTGACGACGCTAGCGGTGCCCGTCTGGATTGAGGCGCAATGGCTGCAGGCATGTTCAGTCTTGATGGTCGACTGGCGCTGGTGACGGGGTCTTCCGGCGGCATTGGTTTTGCGCTGGCACGTGGTTTGGGTCAGGCCGGCGCCGCCGTGGTGCTTAACGGCCGCGACGGCCTCAAGCTGGAGCGAGCTGCAAACACGCTGCGAAGCGAAGGATTGATTATCCACACGCGCGTATTTGACGTGACCCAGGCATCGGCCGCGCAGGCCGCAGTAGATGACATTGAATCGTCAATAGGCCCTGTCCATATTCTGGTGAACAACGCCGGCATGCAGCGACGCATGGCCCTGCAGGATTTTCCGGCTGAAGATTGGCATGAGTTGATGCGCACCAACGTCGACAGTGTTTTTTTTGTCGGGCAGGCTGTAGCCCGAAAAATGATTGAGCGCCGCAGCGGCAAGATCATCAATATCTGTTCGGTGCAGAGCGAGCTCGGGCGGCCCAACATCGCGCCCTATATGGCCAGCAAGGGTGCGGTCAAGATGCTGACCAAAGGCATGGCGATTGACTGGGGGCCCTATGGCATCCAGGTCAATGGCTTGGGCCCCGGCTACTTCAAGACCGAATTGACGGAAAAGCTGGTGGCCGACGAGCAGTTCAGCGCCTGGCTTACCGCGCGAACGCCCAGCAGGCGTTGGGGAGAAGTGGCGGAACTGGCCGGCGCGGCCGTGTTCCTGGCCAGCGATGCCTCCAGCTTTGTCAATGGCCATGTTTTGTATGTCGACGGCGGGGTGACGGCGACGCTGTGAAGCCGCCGCCTGCCCGCCCAACCAGGGAGAAACATCATGCGTGGACTTGTCTGTCATGCACCCCTAGACCTGCGTCTTGACGCGCTGGATACCGAACACCTGGGTCCGAAGCAGTTGCGGGTACGGGTGGCGTTCGGCGGCATCTGCGGCTCCGACCTGCACTACTTCCAGCACGGCGGCTTCGGCACGGTGCGTATCAAGGAGCCCATGGTGCTGGGCCATGAGGTATCGGGCGTGGTCGAGGCCGTGGGCAGCGAGGTCAACGGCCTGCGCGCCGGCCAGCGCATCGCAATTTCACCGTCCCGGCCTTGCGGTGTTTGCCGCTTCTGCCAGCAAGGCCTGCACAACCATTGCATGGACATGCGCTTTTACGGCAGCGCAATGCGCTTTCCGCACATCCAGGGCGCTTTCCGCGAAACCCTGGTCATAGAGGCCGCCCAGGCGCATCCGGTGGCTGATGACCTTCCCTTGTCCGAGGCCGCGCTGGCCGAGCCCCTGTCGGTGGGCTTGCACGCCATTTCGAGGGCCGGCTCGGTGTTCGGCAAGCAGGTGCTGGTCACCGGCTGCGGACCCATAGGCGCCTTGCTGATCGCCGGCCTGCGCCGCGCGGGCGCGGCCCGCATCGTCGCAGCCGACATTGCCGAGCTTCCCCTTGCCTGTGCCAAAAAAATGGGCGCTGACCAGACCATCAACCTGGCCCAGGAACCCGACGCCCTGGCGGCCTTCGCCGCCGGCAAGGGGCAGTTCGATGTGATGTTCGAGGCCTCGGGCAATGAGAAAGCCCTGGTCGCCGGCCTGGATGTGGTGGCGCCGCGCGGCGTCATCGTGACGGTGGGTCTGGGTGGCAATATCTCCCTGCCGCTCAACACCCTTGTCGCCAAGGAGCTGGAGTTGCGCGGCACCTTCCGCTTCCATCCTGAATTCGCCGTGGCGGTGGCCTTCCTGAATCAGCGGCTCATCGACGGGCGGCCCGTCATCACTGACATCGTCGCCTTCGACCAGGCCACGCATGCCTTTACACTCGCCGGCGACAAGCGCCAATCCATGAAAGTGCAAATCGCCTTCGGCGGCGAAACTTCATGAGGCGCCTGCTTTTCACATCCATTCACCGGAGTCCCTTGTGACCGTTTTCCCCAAAGTCATTCTTTACACCGATACCGACGGTCGGGCCAAATTCCGGGATGAGACGATCCCGCTTGGCGAAGGCTCGCCGCAGGCCATGCTGTCCACGTTGTTTGCTTCGGGCGGTTACCAGTTGCGCCACAGCCCGCCGGGGTTTCGCAGCCAGTTCCATTGCACGCCGAACCCGCAGTGGGTGTTCATCCTGGGTGGCGAGATGGAAATCGGCCTGCAGGGCGGCGTTTCCCGCATCTTCAAGCCGGGCCAGCATTTCTACTCGGCCGACGTGTTGCCGACCGGCGCCACCTTTGACCCGGCCCTGCACGGCCACTGGAGTCGCCAGGTCGGGCCGGACCCGCTGGTCACGCTGTTTGTGCGGGGTTAAGGCAACACCATGGCCACCATGAAAAACGTCCACGGCAACACGGTTGACCACATCGGGGAAGCCATTGTCGCGGGGCGTTATGCCGCAGGCATGTCTATGCCACCGGAGCCTATTCTTTGTGAAGAGCTTGGCGTGAGCCGCACGGTGGTGCGCGAAGCGGTCAAGTCGCTGATCGCCAAGGGCCTTGTCACCACCGGGCCCAAAGTGGGTACCCGCGTGCTGACCGAGGAGCACTGGAATTGGTTCGATCCCGACGTCATCGCCTGGAAGGCCAAGGCCGGCATCACACCCGAATTTTTGCGTGACCTGCTTGAGTTGCGGCGCCTGGTGGAGCCTGCTGCCGTACGCATGGCAGCCGAGCGGGCAACAGCCGCAGAAGTCGCTGAAATCGAGGATGCCTATGCAGGCATGAAGCGTGCCATTGAAGGCGGCGGCGACTATGTCACCTATGATCTGCGCTTTCATCAGGGACTACTGCGGGCCGCCCATAACCGCATGCTCGTCCAGATGAGCAAAGCCTTGAGTGCGCTGCTGCGTACCAGCTTTGAGATTTCCACGAGCCGCAAGGACGGGCCCAAGCTTTCACTCCCGCTGCATCGTGCCGTGCTGGACGCCGTGATTGCACGCAACCCGGCAAAAGCTGAAAAAGCGATTCTGGTGTTGATTGACGGTGCGCGCGAGGATATCGAACTGGTGCTCGGCTCGCGGCGCCGTTTGCCCAAGCTGAGCGACCCGGCCAAGCAACTGAAAGCTGCCTGAACAGACCCTAGCGTTGCTGCATCTCGCCCGACAGCACCACGTGTTGGCCCCGGCGAACGGCCACTTCTTCAACCAGCGTACGTGCGACGCTTTCCGCTGAAACGGACTGGTAGTTGGCAGGGATCACCCTGCTTAGGAGCCGGCTCAGGCCGAGTGCGATTTTTTCACCGGCGCGCGGCGCCTGGCCCAAAGACTCGCGCTCACCCGCCAGGAATGAGGGCCGCACCACCACCAGAGTGGAAAAGCCCAGTAGTGCGAGTGCTTCTTCCGCTTCGCCTTTAACGCGCGTGTAGAAGAGGGCGGAGTGCGAATCAGCGCCCATGGCACTGACCACACCCAGCCGTGTAGCGCCGGCAATTCGGCCAGCGCGGGCTACGGCCAGCACGGCGTCGAAATCCACGGCCCTGAAAGCTGCCTGGCTGCCGGCCGTTTTGATCGTGGTGCCCAGTGCAATGAAGACATCATCGACTGGCGGCGCCGTGAAGTCCGCGAATGAATCGGTCAGGTGCACGGCCAGCCGTGCGTCGTGCTGCGCAGGCGCACGGCGGCCTACACAGTGAACCGCCGAATAGCGCTTATCGGCCAGTAAACGAGCCAGGACCGCCTGGCCGACGAGGCCCGTTGCCCCGGCCACCAGCGCCACCCGAACCGCCGCCACCGCCGGAGCGGTTGCCGCCCCGGTAGTTGCCGCGGTTGCCGCCTGTGGGCTGGCCGGAGGATGGGAAGCCGGAGGAGGCGTGGCTGGCAGGTTGCTGGTTGTCGAAGTCATTGCGTGGCTCCCTTGACTCGTTGCGGGGCGCGCGCGGCTGCTGGTCGTCGCGATGGCGCGGCGCCTGGGCCTGCCGTGGCGGCTGACCGTTCTGCGAATAACCGGAAGCCTGGCGCGGCTGGCCGGGGTTGGGGGTGCGCGGGCCGCGGCCGCCGCCATTTCCTCCGCCATTGCCACCGCCGGCGGGGCCGCGTCCACGGGCGCCGCCGTTGCCGCCCCCGTTGCCACCGCCTGCGCCGCGCGCGGGCTGTGCCCCCTTGGTATCGCGGATGCGCTGCATCATTTCAGTACGGGCTGCTTTGGCGGCAGCCTGCATCACGTCGCGGCTAGGCGGCTTGCCCAAGCCGCCCCAAATGGTCTGGCGACCCATGGCCAGCGGCTCGGCGCGTTCACCGGGTTCCGCTTCAAAGCCGGGGACGATGACTTTTTCGATGTTCTGCTTGGTGAAGCGCTCGATGTCCTGCATGAAGCCTTCTTCATCCAGGCAGACCAGGCTGACGGCTTCGCCGCTGTTGCCGGCGCGGCCAGTACGGCCGATGCGGTGCACGTAGTCTTCGCTGACATTCGGGATTTCGTAGTTCACGACGTGCGGCAGCTCGTCGATGTCAATGCCGCGGGCGGCGATGTCAGTGGCCACCAAGGCGCGAATCGTTCCGCTCTTGAAATCGGCCAGGGCCTGGGTGCGGGCGGTCTGGCTCTTGTTGCCGTGCAGCGCCATCGCGGGGATGCCGTTTTTGGTCAAGTGCTCGGCCACGTTGTTGGCGCCAAACTTGGTGCGGGTGAACACCAGCACCTGGCTCCAGTTGTGCTCGTTGATGATGTGGGTAAGCAGCGCTTTTTTCTTGGCTCGCCCGACGGGATGGATGGTCTGCGTGATGCGCTGCACCGTGGTGTTGCGCGGCGTGACCTGGATGGATTCGGGGTTCTTCAGCAGGCCGTTGGCCAGTTCACGGATTTCGTCGCTGAAGGTCGCGCTGAACAACAGCGATTGTTTCTGCTTGGGCACCAGGGCCAACACTTTTTTGATGTCGTGGATAAAGCCCATGTCCAGCATGCGGTCGGCTTCGTCGAGCACCAGGATCTGTACCTGGCTCAGGTCCAGCGTGCCCTGGCTCGCATGGTCCAGCAGGCGGCCGGGAGTGGCGACCAGGATATCGACGCCGCGGCGCAGTTTTTCAATCTGGGCGCCCATGCCGACGCCGCCGAACATCACCATGGAGGTGAGGTCGGTGTATTTTCCGTAGGTGCGGACGCTTTCTTCGACCTGGGCCGCGAGTTCGCGGGTGGGGGTCATGATCAGGGCGCGTACGGCGTTGACGCCGCGGCGGTTGGTCAGGCGCGCTTCGGTGGACAAGCGCTGCAGCAAGGGCAGCGTAAAGGCAGCGGTCTTGCCGGTGCCGGTCTGGGCGCCGCCCAGCAGGTCGACGCCCTTGAGCACGGCGGGGATCGCCTGGGCCTGGATGGGGGTGGGGGTGTCGTAGCCCTGCTCGAGCACGGCCTTCAGAATGGCCGGAGCCAGATTCAATTCTTCAAATGTCATGATGTTGCGCCTGTGTGGCGCTTTAGATCGGCCTGTTGGGCGCCTTGTTGAAAGGCAAACCCGCCAGTCAAAGGCAGATGGGGTCAGAAAGTGGGCCCTAAACATTACGTTTTACATCGTAAGCAGCCACTTGAAGCGGTACCCGGATGTGCCCAAATGTTGAAGGCAACTGGAGCCAGCAACGCCTGTATTGTCGCACAGCAACGATAATGGAGGCATTCACGCATAAAACACGCTTTGCCAAAAGGCGTTTGCGCCCAGGCGCGGCGTGTCGTTCCAGCCCGCAAGAAAGCCTGCTGACAGCCTGTAGAAATAGCATGTACAGGCGGCAAGCAGCCCGTTTTCCTGCATTGTTTTTCATTTTTACCAAAGTTAATCCTGATGGCTCAGTACGTATTTACTATGAACAAGGTCGGCAAAATCGTGCCGCCCAAGCGCCATATCCTTAAAGAGGTGTCGCTCAGTTTCTTCCCGGGCGCCAAGATCGGCGTGCTGGGCACCAACGGTTCCGGCAAGTCCACGCTGCTCAAGATCATGGCCGGCCTGGACACGGAAATCGAGGGCGAAGCCACTCCCATGCCGGGGCTGAACATCGGCTACCTGCCGCAGGAACCCAAGCTGGACCCCGAGCACACGGTGCGCGAAAGCGTGGAAGCCGGTATGGGCGCGGTATTCGCCGCCAAGGCCCAGCTCGAAGCTGTGTACACCGCCTACGGGGAGCCTGATGCCGACTTCGATGCGCTGGCCGCCGAGCAGGCCCGCCTGGAAGCCATCATCGCCACTGCCGGCACCGATTCCGAGCACCAGCTTGAAATCGCCGCCGACGCGCTGCGCCTGCCGCCCTGGGACGCCAAGATCGGCGTGCTCTCGGGCGGCGAAAAACGCCGCGTGGCCCTGTGCAGCCTGCTGCTGTCCCGGCCCGACATGCTGCTGCTTGACGAACCCACCAATCACCTGGACGCCGAATCGGTGGACTGGCTGGAGCAGTTCCTGCAGCGCTTTTCAGGCACTGTGGTGGCCATTACCCACGACCGCTACTTCCTGGACAACGCCGCCGAGTGGATCCTGGAGCTGGACCGCGGCCACGGAATCCCCTGGAAGGGCAACTACAGCAGCTGGCTGGACCAGAAGGGCGAGCGCCTGGCACAGGAGCAAAAGGGTGAGGAAGCCCGGGCCAAGGCCCTGAAGAAGGAACTCGAATGGTCACGCCAGAACCCCAAGGCGCGCCAGGCCAAGAGCAAGTCGCGCCTGGCCCGTTTTGAGGAACTCTCCGACTTCGAATACCAGCAGCGCAACGAAACCCAGGAAATCTTCATCCCTGTGGCCGAGCGCCTGGGCAATGAAGTCATCGAATTCAAGAATGTCAGCAAATCCTTCGGCGACCGCCTGCTGATCGACAACCTCAGCTTCCAGGTGCCCGCAGGCGCCATCGTCGGCATCATCGGCCCCAACGGCGCAGGCAAGTCCACGTTGTTCAAGCTGATCGCCGGCAAGGAAACGCCCGACAGCGGTGAAGTCGCCATCGGCAAGACCGCGCGCATGGCTTTCGTCGACCAGCACCGCGATGATTTGGCCAATGAAAAAACTGTCTGGGAAGACATTTCGGGCGGCCTGGACATGCTGACCGTCGGCAAGTTCACCATGCCCAGTCGCGCCTATGCAGGCCGCTTCAACTTCAACGGTGCCGACCAGCAAAAACGCGTCGGCATGCTGTCGGGCGGAGAGCGCGGGCGCCTGCACCTGGCCAAGACCCTGATCGCGGGCGGCAACGTGCTGATGCTTGATGAACCCTCGAACGATTTGGACGTGGAAACCCTGCGCGCGCTCGAAGACGCGTTGCTGGAATTCGCCGGCTCCGTGCTGGTGATCAGCCATGACCGCTGGTTCCTGGACCGCATCGCCACCCACATCCTGGCCGCCGAAGGCGACAGCCAGTGGACCTTCTTCAACGGCAACTACCAGGAGTACGAAGCCGACAAGAAGAAGCGCTTGGGTGAAGAGGGCGCCAAACCGAAGCGTGTGCGGTTCAAGGCACTGCATTGAGCCCCCACGCTTTTCACTTCGTGTAATGCGCTGCCCCCCGAGGGGGCCGCTGCGCCTGCGGTCTGGCAAAGCCAGTCCTGCGGCCCTGGCTTGATTGAATCGGAGCCCCCACGGCCTTTGCGTGAGGCCCCTTGGAGATAGCGATGACCGACGATGAAGTCCTGACCCAAACCCGTCACTGGCTTGAAAAAGCCGTGATCGGGCTCAACCTGTGCCCGTTCGCCAAGGCGGTCTACGTCAAGAACCAGGTTCGCCTGGTGGTAAGCCATGCGAAACATGCGGACGGCCTGCTCGAGGAACTGGATCGCGAACTGGATCTGCTGGCGGCGACGCCGGCCGAAGAGGTCGACACCACATTGCTGATCCACCCCACGCTGTTTGACGACTTCCTGGACTTCAACGATTTCCTGGAAATCGCCGAAGGCGTGGTGGATGAGCATGGCCTCGAAGGCGTGATCCAGCTGGCCAGCTTTCACCCGCAGTTCCAGTTCGATGGCACCGAGCCCGGCGACATTGGCAACTACACGAACCGCGCGCCCTTTGCCATCCTGCATTTGCTGCGCGAGGAAAGCGTGGCACGGGCCGTGGAGGCGTTTCCCGAGGCTGAGGCCATCTTTGAGCAGAACATCGCGACACTCGAAGAGCTGGGCCACACGGGCTGGAAGGCACTGGGCCTTTAGCGCCACGGGCGCCAGCTCTACCTGGGCAGATGCTGCTTGAGCACCGCGTGCAGTTGCGCGAAGTTAAAGGGCTTGGTCACGTAGCCGCTGGCACCCAGGCGCAAGGCTTCCTCCAGCCGCTCTGACTCCGCACTGGCCGACAAGAACACAAAGGGCACCTGCTTGAGGGCGGGTTCCGATTGCAGCGCGGCCAGAACTTCCATGCCGTTCATCAGCGGCATCATCACGTCGCAAAAAATCAGGTCCGGCTGCTGCTCCCTGGCCACTTGCAGGCCGGCATGGCCGTCTGCCGCTGCCAGGCCTTCGTGGCCCTCCAGCCGGACAAAGCGCAGCAGGTTGTCCCGGATATGGGATTCATCTTCAATCACCAGAATGCGCGCCATTTTTCTTTCGCATTGAAGGCCCCGCATTTCATCGTGGGCGGAGCTGATTTCCCTGAACCACCCGGCAGGCTCTGTCGCAGTGCCGGGCTGGTATCCATCTTATAGCCTTACCCCGGTTTCCCCAATCTGCCCGGTGCGCGGGCTGGTTTGGCCCGGTTCCGCGCCTCAAATCGTGACGGTAAAGCGCGTACCCTGGCCCACGACGCTGGTTACGCTTATGTGGCCGCCGTGCAGGTCGACCGAATTTTTGACGATGGCCAGCCCCAGGCCCGTGCCCTGGATTTCGCCGACGTTGCTGGCCCGGTGGAACCACTCGAAGAGGTGGGGAAGCTCTTCGGCCGGAATGCCTATGCCTTGGTCCGCCACCTCAAAGGCCACACGTCCCTCCGACGGAAACACGCGAAAAGAGACTTTTCCGCCTTGCGGCGAATACTTGATGGCGTTGGACAGAAGGTTGCCGAAGATATGGCGCAGCAGCTTTTCATCAAAAAGCCCGATGTCCGGCCGGGCCCCGAATTCCAGGGCCAGTTCACAGCCCGCCTCTGAATACTGGATGCGCGCATCTTCCACCAGGTTCTGGCAAAGCAGTTGCAGATTGATCTCTGCCGGCTGGAACGCCAGCATTTGGGCCTCCACCTTGCCCAGCAGCAGCACGCGGTCCAGCATCTGGGTCATGCGTTGTACGCCGGTTTCTATGGTGGCGATGACGTCGGCTTTTTCGAGTTCGGGCAGGCGGTCGCCGTAGTGCTTGAGGAGTTCGGCGGACGACAGGATAAAGGCCAGCGGCGTGCGGAATTCATGCGACGCCACCGAGATGAAGCGCGACTTCATGTCATTGAGCTCGGTTTGCCGCTGCAGGGTCTGGCGCTGCGTCAGTTCGGCCTGCAAGCGGGCCGTCGCATCTACCACGAAGATCAGGGTCGCCTCGCGTTTGCCCCATTCGATCTGCACGGCGGAGAGCTCCAGCGAACGAACTTCGCCGGCCTGGGTGATCACGCGAAAACCGTACATCGAGTCGACTTCGTCGCCCCGCAGGCGACGCTCGTGGCGCTCGCGCATCACCGGCAGGTCGTCGGGGTGGACGGTCGCGGTGTAGGGCTGGGACAGCAGGTACTCCCGCGGGTGGCCCACGATGCGCTCCAGGCTGGGGTTGGCAAATACCATGCGGCCGTCCTGCACCACCACCACGCCGACACCGACGTTTTCAATCACCGTGCGGTAGCGCTCTTCCGATTTACGCAATTCATCCAGCGCCTGATAGCGTTCAATCGCACTGCTGACGTGGTTGGCGACAAAGGACAGGATGTCGGCATCGGTGTCGCTGTAGGCCACGCCCGGCTCATATCCCTGCACCGCGAGCACGCCGCCTATGGTGCCGCGTATGTGCATGGGCACGCCCAGCCAGGAACTGAAAGTCATGTCGCCACTGCCTTCCGTCACATCACCGGCGGCTTCCAGTACCTTGAGGCGCATGGCGTCAATAATTTGCGGCTTGCCGGTACTCAGGACGAATTCGGTCAGACCCCTGCGATACGGCACATTGCTCAGTTGCAGCGCATCGCCATCGCGCTCGTCCACGTAGTAGGGAAAATCCTTTCGGTGTTTCTGCGCGTCGTACAGGCACACATAGCAATTTTTGGCATACAGCAGCTCTCCCAGCAAGCCGTGAACCGACTGCAGGAAATCGTAGAAAGAGAGATCTGCTGCTGCACGCTCGGCAATGCGGTAAAAAACCCGTTGCAGGGCTTCGGCTTTTTTTTGCTCCAGTGCTTCGGCCTGAAGTTCGCGGGTTCGCTGTTCCAGCCACAGGTTGGCGGATGTCTCCTGCTTCTGCTTTTCAAGCTGCAGATTCCGGTATTCGGCCTCTAACGCCTGGTATTGCTGTTGCAGCTGCTTGAGCTGGAGTTGCAGGTCGGCGTCGGACGGCATGGCGCGGCTTTCGTGCTCGGGTTGAAAAGAGGGCTGCTGCAATGGCTGCACCCGAGTCATTATGCTGCCCTGGTTCAGGGGGTGTTCAGTCCGCCCACGGTCTGGAACATGGCCTGGCGCGCCTGAGCCACGATTTGTGAGCGCCATTCGTCCGTGTCGACATAAAACGCGTTCATCATCTGCCGCTTGATCGTCGCCTGTTGCTCCGCGGGCATCTCAGGATGCTTGTGCAGCCAGTGGTCGGCGCGCAGGGCGGCAATGACGTCCAGAATGGGCACCGTACCGTATTCCATGGCCATGCCGGTGTATTCGGCCTGCGGGCATTCGTCGGGAACCGACGCCCACATCAAACCCGTCAGGTGCGCCGAGCTGGAGGAGCCGTCGTAGAACGAGGTGACGGGGGTGGCGCCGCCGCCGTCCCACCAGGCGCGCGCACGTGCCAGGGCTATGGGATCGTTGTCGCAGGCAAAAATGCGCTCACCAATCCCGCTGGGGCCCAGCCCCGTGTGCAGGTCCATCCAGGCGATGCGTTTAGCCCGTTGCCCGAAGGTTTGCAGCACTTCGCGCAAGGTGCGATTGCTCCACGTGGGCTCCGTCCCGCCGAAAAACATGCCATCGGCGTATTCATGCTGGCCTTGCGACACGGCCGCCTGGTAGCGTGCCACGCCACGGGTGTCAATATAGGCCGCAATGGCGGCCTGGTTTTCGCTTGTAGGGGGCCACTGCGCGGGTAGCAGCAAATCGTGGAGCTCGCGGTAAGCCTCATTCACAGGCAAGGGCTGGCCGAAGTCATGGAAGTTGCGGTTCAAGTCCACGTTTTCGTGCGTGGTGCGCCGTGCATGGGAAAAGCCGTGGGGATTGATCGCGTGAATGTAGAGCACCGCCACACCGCCCGCGCGGGCCTTGGCGCGCCATTCGGCGTCCTGTGCGGCGCACACCTGCACACCCGAGCCGCAGTAGCCTTCCACGCCGTGGCAAGCGCTGCTGACGATAAAGAGCTTGTTTGCGTCAGGCGAGCCGTCCAGGGCCACGTCCATCGCGAGGGTTTCGCCGTCGCGGCCCTTCAGCGGGTGTTCATAGGCGCGAAGCGCCATGCCGGCGGCGCGAGCCGCCTCGAGGAATTTGGCGCGCGCAGCCGCATAACTGGCTGAAAAAGCCGCGTGTGTGTTCATGGTGTTGTTGGCGTTGTCAGGGGCGCGCCTCAGGAACCGTACCCAGCCAGCGCGTAGCCAGCTGGACCCAGTAGGTGCCGCCCAGGGGGATCAGGTCGTCGTTGAAGTCGTAGCTCGGGTTGTGCAGCGTGCAGGGCCCTTCGCCGTGGCCCATGTCGCGGTGCGCGCCGTCACCGTTGGAAATGAAACAGTAGGCGCCTGGCTTGGCTTGCAGCATGTAGGCGAAGTCTTCGGCGCCCATGGTGGGCTCCTGCGGCAGCACGTTGGCCGGCCCCACGATGTCGCTCATCACCCGGCGTGCGAAGTCGGCCTCGGCGGCGCTGTTGACCGTGGGCGGGTAGTTGCGCGTGAACTCGAATTCGCAGCGTGCTTCAAACGCGGCACAGGTGTGTTCGGCCACTTCCTTCATGCGCTTTTCAATCATGTCCAGCACCTCAATGCTGAACGTGCGCACTGTGCCCTGCAACTCGCAGAAGTCCGGCACCACGTTGGTCGCTTCTCCGGCGTGAATCATGGTCACCGAGATGACGCCCGCATCAACCGGTTTTTTGTTGCGGCTGATGATGGTCTGGAAGCCCTGCACCATCTGGCAGGCGACAGGCACAGGGTCGATGCCGAAGTGCGGCATCGCGGCGTGGCAGCCCTTGCCGCGTATAGTGATCTTGAACTCGTTGCTTGATGCCATCACTGGACCCGCGCTGACCGCGAAAGTGCCGACAGGCGCGCCCGGCCAGTTGTGCATGCCAAAGACCGCTTCGACGGGGAATTTTTCAAAGAGGCCGTCCTTGATCATCTCGCGTGCGCCGCCGCCGCCTTCCTCGGCCGGCTGGAAGATCAGGTAGACCGTGCCGTCAAAGTCTCGGTTCTGCGAGAGGTGGCGTGCCGCGGCCAGCAGCATCGCGGTGTGGCCATCATGGCCACAGGCGTGCATCTTGCCCTGCCGCGTGCTGGCATGGGGGAATTTGTTGAACTCCTGCATGGGCAGCGCGTCCATGTCGGCGCGCAGCCCCACGGCCCGGCCACAAGCGCCGCCGTCGTGGCCGTGCACGATACCCACCACGCCGGTGGTGCCCATGCCGCGGTGAATCGGGATGCCCCAAGATTCGAGCTTTTGCGCGACCACGTCGGCGGTGCGTACTTCCTGGAAGCACAGTTCGGGATGGGCGTGGATGTCGCGGCGCACGGCAGCGATGTCGGCCGCCCCGGCCAGGATGGATTCAATGATTTTCATGGCAGTGTCCCCTGAGAGTACATATTAACCAAGCCGGTTCCGCTTTGCATGGCCGTGCCTGGGTTCCTGGTATTTGTTCCCTAAATTCGGCCCTCTTCAACCGCATGGCAGGCCACACGAACGCCTTCGAGCTGCAGAAACTCCGGCCGTTCGCTGCGGCAACGCTCGTTGGCATGCGGGCAGCGCGGGTGGAAGGTGCAGCCGGCGGGCGGGTTCAGCGGATTGGGCACTTCGCCCGATACCGGCGTGCGGGCCCGGCCGGTGTCATGCATCTTGGGGATGGCATCCAGCAGCATGCGTGTGTAGGGATGGCGCGGCCTGTCGAACAGGCTGTGCTTGTCGGCCATCTCGACCAGGCGGCCCAGGTACATCACACCGACCTGGTCGCTCACGTGGCGCACCACTGCGAGGTTGTGCGAGATGAAGAGGTAAGTCAGGCCGCGCTTTCGCTGCAGGTCTTTCATGATGTTAAGCACCTGTGCCTGCACGCTCACGTCCAGCGCAGAGGTCGGCTCGTCGCAGACCAGGAACTCGGGCTCCGTGGCCAGCGCGCGCGCGATCGAGATGCGCTGGCGCTGCCCGCCCGAGAATTGATGCGGATACTTGGGCATGTCCAGCGCAGACAGACCCACCGACCTCAGCAGCTCGTCCACCCGTTCCTTGAGTGCTGCACTGTCACTCAGGATGCCGTGCTCGTGCAATGGTTCGGCGATGATGTCTTCCACAGTCCAGCGCGGGTTCAGGCTGGCATAGGGGTCCTGAAAAATCATCTGGATGCGCCTGCGCAATTGCCGGCCCTGGGGTGTCTTGAAAGCGGAATGCGCATCCTGGCCGTCAAAGGTCAATCCACCGCGCGTCGGCTCATAGAGACCCACCAGCAGGCGGGCTACGGTGCTTTTGCCGCAGCCCGATTCGCCGACCAGTGCCAGCGTCTTGCCTCTCTCGATGTCGAAGCTCACGCCGTCGACGGCCTTTAGCAGCAGCCTGGGCTTGCGTTCGAGCACCCGGTTCAGCCAGGGTGGCGACACATCGAAGGTTTTCGCAAGGTCGTGGGCTTGGACTAACGCCCCCACGCTTGTCGCTTCGCGTACTTCGCTGCCCCCCGAGGGGGCCGATTTTCCTTGGGGCGGCCCGGCGGAAAATTCTCCCGCGCTGACTTGGGACGTGCTCAAAATGTCGCTCATGCCGCCACCCCTTCGTGCGTGTCATGCAGCCAGCAGGCCGCCCACGTAGCACCGGCTGGCATCAGGTCGGGCCGTTCCTGACGGCAGCGGTCGAACGCTTTGGGGCAGCGCGGGTTGAAGGCACAGCCCTGGGGAATGGCGTTCAGGCGAGGCATGGCGCCGTCGATCTGGTAGAGGCGTTCGCGTTCCACTGTGATGTCGGGAATGGCTGCCATCAGGCCCGCGGTATAGGGGTGTGATGGATGGTTGATCACCTGATGCACCGGTCCGAGCTCGGCGATCCGCCCGGCGTACATCACGGCCACACGGTCGCAGGTTTCGGCGATCACGCCCATGTCGTGGGTGATCAGCATGACGGCGGCACCGCGCTGCCGGCAGATGTTTTTGAGCAGGGTGATGATTTGTGCCTGGATCGATACGTCAAGCGCGGTGGTCGGTTCGTCGGCCACGATGAGCTTGGGCTCGGCCGCCAGCGCCAGGGCGATTACCACGCGCTGGCGCATACCGCCCGAGAACTGATGCGGGTAGTGGTCTATGCGCTGTGCGGCGGCGGGAATGCCGGTGTCGTCCAGCAGTTCGATGGCGCGCGCCCGGGCTTCCTGCGTGCTGACAGGCAAATGAGCCTGGATGGTTTCCACCAATTGCCGGCCTATGGTGTAGAGCGGATTCAGCGAGGTCAGCGGATCCTGGAAGATCGCGCCTATCTTTCTCCCCCGGATGTGGCGCATGCGCTCATGGGGCAGGTTGTCGATGCGTTCGCCCTCGAGCAGGATCTGGCCGCCCGCCACGCGCCCGGGCGGCTCCAGCAGGCCGATGATGGCTGCGCCGGTCAGCGACTTGCCCGCGCCCGATTCACCGACCACGCCAAGGATTTCTCCGGGTGCGATGTCAAATGTGATGTCGTCCAGCGCACGCAGCGTGCCACGCCGGCCGGGAAACTCGACCACAAGATTCTTGATTTGCAGAAGGCTCATTGACGGTTCAGCTCACGAAGTGAGCGATGAGTAAGGTTTTTCCGCCGGGCCGCCCCAAGGAAAAATGCGCTCCCTCGGGGGGCAGCGTAGTACACGTAGTGACAAGCGTGGGGGCATTCATTTTTTGGCCTACCTCAGACGGGGATTGAGGGCATCACGCAACCAGTCACCCAGCAGGTTCACGCTCAGCGCAATCAACACCAGCATCAGGCCCGGGAACACGGTGATCCACCACTCGCCCGAGAACAGGTAGTCGTTTCCGACGCGGATCAGCGTACCCAGCGAGGGTGAGGTGGGCGGCGCGCCCACGCCCAGGAAGGACAGCGTGGCTTCGGTGATGATGGCGGTCGCCACCTGGATGGTGGCAAGCACCAGTACAGGCCCCATCACATTGGGCAGCACATGGCGCCGCATGATGCGCAAGGGCGAGACACCGGTGACGCGTGCAGCCTGTACATATTCCTTGCTGCGTTCCACCATGGTGGAGCCACGCACGGTGCGCGCGTATTGCACCCAACCCGACTGCCCCATCGAAATAGACAGAATCAGCACACCCATGGCGAGCAGCTGACTCGCGTCAGGAAACACCGCGCGGCCCACACCGGCGATCAGTAGCGCGACCAGGATGGGCGGAAAAGACGACATCACATCGCATACGCGCATCAGGGCTGCGTCGATCCAGCCGCCGCGAAAGCCCGCGAGCAAGCCCAGCGACACGCCGGCCAGCATGGACAGGATGACAGAGGCCACACCCACTACCAATGAAATGCGCGCGCCATACATCAGCGCCGACAAAATGTCGCGACCCTGGTCATCGGTGCCCAGCAGGTATTTGGCGCTGCCCTGGGCGCTCCAGGCCGGCGGCAGGCGCGCATCGCTGAGCTCCAGCGTGCTCAGGTTAAACGGGTCGTGCGGGGCCACCCAGCCGGCAAACACCGAACAGAAAACGCAGACCAGCGCAATGGCCGCCGCAAGCATCGCAACCGGCGAGGTGCGAAAACTGTGGCCCACATCGCTGTCAAACCAGCGCGCAAGAGTTTTTGTCATCAAAAGAAAGAGCAATCCATATAACCAAAGACGAGCAAAGCGAGACCTGTGCCAGCAACAGCGCGGAACCGGCTTTGCCGGGCCGCAGCTGTTGTCCCCTGTAGGGGAGAAGCCGTTACGCGAAGCGAAAAGGCAATAGGGGGCTTACTTCTTCACAGTTATCCACTTGAAGAACATGAAGTTGTCGGCCATCTGGACCAGTTCCACCTTCTTGTTCATGCCCCAGGCCAGCGACTGCTGGTGCAGCGGTATGTGGCCGATGTCGGCCCCGTGGATGTCGAACGCTTCCTTGATCATCGCATTGCGTTTGGTCTTGTCGGTTTCGGATTGAACCTTCCTGGTCAGCTCGTCAAACTTCGGATTGCAATATGCGCCCAGATTGAACTGGCCGGCGCCCTTGTCGTCGACACAGGCGACCAGGGCATTCATGGCGTTGTGGGCGTCATAGGTGCCGGGTGTCCAGCCCAGCATGTAAAAGCTGGTGTCGCGACGCAAAATCTTGGGGAAATAGGTGCCTTTGGTTTCAGCCTGGAGGTTGATCTTGACGTTGATGCGTGAAAGATTGGCTGCCACAGCCTGGCAAATCCGGCTGTCGTTCACATAACGGTCGTTCGGGCAGTTCATGGACACTTCAAAGCCGCTCGCATAGCCGGCATCTGCCATCAGCTTTTTGGCGGCTTCAGGGTCGTAGGGCAAGCGCTTGTTCTGGTCGGCCTGGAAGCCGTTGATACCGGGGCCGATCAGCAGCGCTGTCGGGTTGGAGCCGCCGCGCATCACGGTTTTCTTGATGCCTTCGATGTCGATGGCCTGATAGAAGGCCTGGCGCACGCGCTTGTCCTTGAACGGGTTTTTGCCCTTCACGCTGGAATACAGGAGTTCGTCGCGCTTTTGGTCCATGCCCAGGAAAATGGTGCGCAGCTCTGGTCCGGCCAGAACACGGGTTGCGGCGTTGCTGTTGACACGGTCAATATCCTGCACCGGCACGGGCTCCATCACGTCGACTTCACCGGACAGCAAGGCTGCCACGCGCGTGGCGTCGTTGCCGATGGGGGTGAAGACCACCTCCTGAACGTTGCCTTCAATCTTGCCCCAGTAGGTGCCGTTGCGGACAAAGGTGGTGCGCACATTGGGTTGACGCTCCCGTACCCGGTAAGGGCCGGTGCCGTTGGCACGGAAGGACGCGGCGTTTTCAATGCCTTTACGGCGGTCCACCGGCTTGGTCGCCTGGTTGGTTTCGCACCATTTCTTGCTCATGATGTAAACCAGCGTGATCACGTCGGGCAAGATGGGAAAGGGTGTTTTGGTTTCGATCTCGACCACATGGTCGTTGATCTTGCGCACTTCCTTGAAGTCGTTGGTGTAGCTCTTCATGTCCGAGCCGTCGGCCTGGGTCCGGTTAAAGCTGAACACCACGTCATCGGCGGTGAACGGCGTGCCGTCGTGAAACTGCACGCCCTTGCGCAGTTCGAAGCGCCATACGGAAGGTGACGTCTGTTTCCACGAGGTCGCCAGGCCAGGCGCCAGGCTCAGGTCCTTGTTGCGGATGACCAGGCCTTCATACGCGTTGCCCGTCACGCTGAGCTGCAGTGACTCGTTCAGCGAATGCGGATCCATCGACAATGAATCGCCCTGGTTGGCGACTCGCAGGGTTTGCGCCGAAGCGATAAAACTTGTGGCCGTGAGGCCGCACAGCACAGCGGCTGAAAGCAGATTGGACTTGAATTTCATCAGGAACTCCTTGTGAAAGGGATGAGGACTTGCGGGTGTAAAAAATGAAAGAAAGGGGCGCGGCCTGCGCCATCAGTGGCCTGTGGCATTGCCGACGCGAAGCCGCGGGTCCACTGCGAAATACAGCAGGTCGACGACCAGGTTGATGGCCACAAAAATCAGCGCAATCAGGCACAGGTAAGCGGCCATGACGGGGATGTCGGCAAAGGTCACTGCCTGAATGAACAGCAGGCCCATGCCCGGCCACTGAAACACGGTTTCGGTGATGATGGCAAAGGCGATCAGTCCGCCCAGTTGCAGCCCGGTAATGGTCATTACCGGCACCAGCGTGTTGCGCAAGGCATGGCCGAAATGGATGGCCCGGTCGGGCAGGCCGCGGGCCCGTGCGAACTTGATGTAGTCGGTGCGCAATACCTCCAGCATTTCGGCGCGCACCAACCGCATGATCAACGTGAGCTGAAAGACGGCCAGCGTCACGGCCGGCAGGACGATGTGGTGCCAGCCGTCGGCCTTGAAGAGGCCTGTGCTCCACCAGCCGATCTGCACCGTCTCGCCACGGCCAAAGCTCGGGAACCACCCCAGGCCCACGGCGAACACCAGGATCAGCAGGATGCCGATCAGGAAAGTGGGCAGTGAAACACCCAGCAGCGACACCGTCATGAACACCTGGCTCAGGAACGAGCCGCGGCGCAGCGCCGAATACACGCCCATCGGGATACCGATGAGCAAGGCCAAAACGGCCGCCACCAGCGCCAGCTCCAGCGTGGCGGGGAAGCGTTCGGAAATCAGGCGCGACACCTTGGCGCCCTGTCGCAGGCTCAAGCCGAATTCGCCCTGCGCGGCGTTGACCAGGAAATGCCAGAACTGGACGATAAAAGGCCGGTCCAGCCCGAGGTCGGTACGCAGTTGCCTGATCTGCGCCGGTGTGGCGTCCTGTCCCAGAAGGAACACCACCGGGTCACCGACATACTGAAAGAGCATGAAGGCAATCAAGGCGACCACGACCATCACGATCACGGCCTGGATCAGGCGGCGCAGAATAAAAGCAAGCATTGGCCAAAGAAAAGTGTCGGACGATACTAGCAGAGCAATTGCTATGCCGACACAGGGGTTTACTTTAGGGTTAAAGAACCACGTGGCCCCGGCAATTGCCCTGAATCGGGCCTTTCATTGCCCTTTTAAGGTGCCGCGCGCCTCTTTGCGGCGCGACCGGCTTTAAAGCCTTTGCAGCTTTTTTCGGACCAGGTGAATATTCCCGCGCAGCGCATACAACTCGTCGGTATAGGACAGCGGCACCGTGATTTTTTCGGCGCGGCTTTCCAGGTTGTTGAGTTCTTCCAGCAAGGCCGCGTTGCCACTGTTTTCCCCGGAGATTTCAACGCGGTTTTCGATGTCGCGCAGTTGGCCGTACCAGCGGAAGATGCGTGAACGCACACGAAAGGCGTACAGCGGCGGGATGATGCGCGACAGCGGCAGCATGATGGCGATGATGATGCCCATCGCCAGCCACATCCGCTCGACCAGGTTGGCTACCCAGAAGGGCAGGTAGCGCTGCAGCACGGGGGTGCCGTTCTTGATGGCGCGCTCGGCCTCCTTGGCAATGGGCAATTCGCTGTTGTCGCGGTTCGGGTATTCGCGGGCGCTTTTGAACCAGCCGGCCCCGCCGTGGATGTCGTTACCGGCCTGGGCCAGCAGTTGCTGCAGTGCGGGGTGGATGCCGGAGCGCGTGATCAGTGAGGTGGTCGACGCGACCAGCCGTACGTCATCGGGCGGAATATTGCCCGCCAGATCCACCACACCGCGTGGCAGGCGGGTCGGCGTCAAAAATGCAAAGCGCCGCGAATAGGCTTCGCTCTGGGCGAAATTCATGAGCTTGACGCCGGGGGTTTGCAGCAGCATCTGCACCATCAGCGACTCCGGGGCGGACGCGAACACAATCGCGTCCAGTTCGCCGCCCAGAAAGGCCACGGTCGCGGGTGTCTGCTCCAGCCTGGAGACTTTCATCGTAGCGGGGTCGATGCGGTTGCTGTCGAACAGTTTTGCCATCAGGCTGGGGACTCCGCTGCCTGGCGTTCCCAGGTTGACGCGCAGGCCCTGCAATTGCGTGAGCGATGTGAGGCTGGCGTCTTCGCCCGTATCCGCGGAGTCTGCCTTTGCGGCGAGTCGGCTGCCTGGTGCCTTCGCGGCCCGTGCCGCGGCAGCCACCTTGCGCGCCGCATCTTCCCGGTAGAACAACCAGAGCGGCTCGACAAACAGGCTGCCCAGCGACGACAGGTCTTCTTCATCCTGGGCGGTGTAGTCGCTGGTGCCGCCCTGGACAAAACCGACGTCCACCTTGCCTTCGCGCAGCAGCTGCAGGTTGGCGGCTGAGCCTTCCGAGGGTACAAGGACCACCTGGATGCCCTCCTGAGCCAGCGCCTTGGCGTAACGTTTGCCGAATTCTTCATAGGCGCTTTGCGCCGGGCCGGTCGCCAGGGTCACCCGCTTGGGCGGGTTCGGGTCCAGCCACCAATAGGCCAATACCAGCAGCGCCGCCGCCAGCAGGATGAACGGGCCGGCGGAGACCCACAGATCGCGCAGGGACAACAGGGTGTAGCGAATGGTTTTAGGCATGCGCCGAACCATAGCATGGGGCCGCTGCCGGCCTGCAGGCAAAGTTTGTCTATTGGTAAAAATGGCCTGCAGGCCAATCAGGACAAGCGCAATTAGCTATCAAAATGAGAGCGGATTGGCGATCGTGCCGGTGGGCGCTTACTTGCGGGGTTCGATGGAAAGCACGGTATAGGCACCGTTGATCTTGTCTACGGTGAAACTGACCTGGTCCCCGGCCTTGACCGCTTCCAGCATCGCGGGGTCCGTGACCTGGAACACCATGGTCATGCCGGGCATGTCCAGGTTCTTGATCTCACCGTGCTTGAGGGTGATCTTGCTGGTCTCTTTATCGACTTTGCGGACTTCGCCTTCGGTCGGCGGCAAGGCCGCCTGCGCCAGGGCAAGCGACGTGGCCAGTACGGCAAACAGGGCAGCCCCTATGCGGTTAAAACGTTTCATGGGGAATCCTTTCAGGTGCGGTGATAGCTTTGGTAAATGCGGGTACTGCCATCGCGGTGAACCAGCAGCACGTCATACGGGTCTTTGCGTCCGCCATAAAGCGGCGCATCCATGCCGGGCGAGCCCACCGGCATGCCGGGAACGGCCAGGCCTACGGCCTGCGGGCTCTCTTTGAGCAGGCGGTAGATCTCGCGGGCCGGCACATGGCCTTCCAGTGCGTAGCGCTTGCCGGCCAGGCTGACTTCCGCCGTGTGGCAGGAGCCGAGCTTTTCCGGGATGCCGAGCCGGGTCCGCGCCGCCGTGTTGCCGCTGTCGTGAATGCGAACCTGGAACCCGTTGGCCTGCAGATGCGTCACCCAGTCCTTGCAGCAGCCGCAGTCAGGGTCTTTCCAGACTTCGACGGGTACTTGGGTCGTCTGGGCCCACAGTGCCGGGGTGAGGGCTGAAGCGCTTGCAATCGCGGCCGTCACCTGGATGAGTTGTCGTCTTTGCATCATGTGTACTCCTTGTGTGAACGGATCAGCGGGCCGCAACAGTGATCTTGCCCACCATGCCTGCCTGGTAGTGGCCGGCGATCAGGCAGGCGAAGTCGAATTCGCCGGCGCGGTTGAAGGTCCAGACCAACCCGCCCGACTTGCCCGCCGGCACGTGCGCCATGTAGGGTTCGTCGTGCTCCATGCCCGGAAACTTCACCATCATCGCCGCGTGTTCGTCGAGATTCTTTTGGGTCCCGATCACCAGTTCATGCAAAAGTTTGCCGCGATTGCGGATTTCAAAACGCACGGTTTCGCCTTGCTTGAACGAGAGCTTGTCGGGTGTGAACCGCATGTTGTCGTCCATGGACAGCGTGACGGTGCGTGTGGCTGCACTGGCATCTCCCGCGATGCCCCAGGGCTTTTGCTCCTTCGGGGCTGGGGCCGCACTGGGGCTGTGGGCAGCATCGCCGTGGGCGAAAGCTGGCGCGGCCGAGGCTGCAAAAACGGCGGTAGCAAGAATGGCGATAAGTGGGTTCATGGTGTGGTCCTTGTGGATGAAGTTAAAGAGTCAAAAGTTCAAAGTCAAATCAATGTTGGTGCCCGGGATGCCCGGCCGCTGTGCCCGGCGCATCGCTGTAGCCGCGCAAATCCGCGTAAAGGTTTATCTGCTGCGGTGTCAATAAACCGGCCTGTTGCAAGTGCGTATGCAAGTGCGAGGCACGCAACTGGGCTTGAAGCAGGCCAATCTGCCGGGTCAGGGCATCAACCTGTGCCGCGTTCACCTGCCTGCCGGCAAAGGCGCTGTCCAGGTCACGCTCGGCCTCTACCAGCCTGGCGCCCAGCGCGCGGGCCTCGGCCTTGTGCTGGTTCATCAGTGCTTCGCTGGCCTGCTTTTGCGCGGCGCTCAGCGCCAGCGGGCCGGCCAGTTCCAGCACGTGCATGGGCCCCGGGTAGCCGTTCAATTCGGCCGCTTTGGCTTGTTCCATGCCTTTGCCGGCCAGAAGGTCAGCGGTTTGTGCCGCCGACAGGGCTTTGATGCCGCGCGCTTGCTGGCCCGCGTAGGGACTTGCTGCGGGGTTTTCACCCCTCGTCTGGCCATGTTGGGCAAACAGGGCTGTAGCGCCTGACAGTAAAGCGCAAGCAGCTATCAATTTAAGAGCGTTTTGGGTTTTCATGGTGTTCCTCAAGGTTCTGGGTCAGTGGCCGGTATGGCCCTGGGGTTTGCGGATATTGATTTCAGTGCCACCCGCAGGTGCGGCCGCATTGCCAGCCAGGGGGCGGGCCGGGTCGGGCAGGGCGCCCTTCCACTCATAAGCCTGCGTGCCGGCCGGCTGCCGGTACCAGCCCGGGTCCTTGTAGTCGCCGGGCTTCTGGTCCCCGCGCACCTTGAGCACGCTGAACATGCCGCCCATTTCCACGCCGCCGTAGGGGCCCTTGCCCGTCATCATGGGCGCGGTGTTGTCGGGGATCGGCATCTCCATCTCCCCCATATCGGCCATGCCGCGTTCGCCCATCACCATGTAGTCGGGCACAGCCTTCTGGATTTTCCTGATGAGACCGCGGTGGTCCACGCCAATCATGGTGGGCACGTCGTGACCCATGGCGTTCATGGTGTGGTGGCTTTTGTGGCAATGAAAAGCCCAGTCGCCTTCCTCGTCCGCCAGAAATTCAAACTGGCGCATCTGGCCCACGGCAACATCCGTCGTCACTTCCGGCCAGCGGGCCGGCCGCGGCGTGGGGCCGCCGTCGGTGCCGGTCACCGTGAACTCGTGCCCGTGCAGGTGCATCGGGTGGTTGGTCATGGTGAGGTTGCCCACGCGTATGCGCACCTTGTCGTTCCTGCGCACCACCAGTGGGTCAATGCCGGGGAAGATGCGGCTGTTCCAGCTCCACAGGTTGAAGTCCAGCATGGTCATGATCTTCGGCGTCATGCTGCCGGGCTCGATGTCGTAGGCGTTGAGCAGGAACACGAAGTCGCGGTCGACGACGTCGATGAGCGGATGTTTTTCCCTGGGGTGTGTAACCCAGAAACCCATCATGCCCATGGCCATCTGTGTCATTTCGTCGGCATGCGGGTGATACATGAATGTGCCGGGGCGCCGCGCCGCGAACTCATACACAAACGTCTTGCCCACCGGGATCGCCGGCTGGTTCAGCCCGGCCACACCGTCCATGCCGTTGGGCAGGCGCTGGCCGTGCCAGTGGATGCTTGTGTGTTCGGGCAACTTGTTGGTGACGAATATGCGAACGCGGTCGCCTTCGACGACCTCAATCGTGGGGCCCGGGCTCTGGCCGTTGTAGCCCCACATGTGGGCCTTGAAGCCCGGGGCCATTTCGCGCACCACCGGCTCTGCCACCAGGTGGAATTCTTTCACGCCGTTGTTCATGCGCCAGGGCAGCGTCCATCCATTCAGGGTGACGACCGGGTTGTAGGGCCGGCCGTTCGGCGGCGCAAGCGGCGGCGCGGTGTCGGCCTTGTTCATCGTCATGGGTTCCGGCAGCGCGGCCATCGCTACCTTGCTGACGGACGCGGCGGCAACCGCCGTCAGCGCCGTGCGGTTAAAGAAATTTCGTCGGTTCATGGGATTCCTTGTGTTGGGGTGTGTGCTCAGCGCGCTGCGGCCGTGGTGGCGCCGGTTTTGCCGGAAGACCTGGACGAGGCCGTGCCGGGCGATGCGCCGGCAAGCACCGTCTGAAGGTCGGCTTCGGCAAGCCAGAAGTCGCGTTGCGCCTCGATGGCGCCGGCAGCGGCCAGGGTCTGCGCGCGGGCGCCGGCCAGCAGGTCAAAGACGCTGGTGAGCATGCCGTTGTAGCGCAGCACCGTTTCATCCTGGATGAAGCGGTAAAGCGGCATCACTTCCGTCTGATAGTGGCGTGCCAGGTCGTAGGCCGTGCGGTAGCTGTGGTAAGCCTCGCGTGCTTCGCTGCGCGCCCTGACCGCCAGTTCGCGCACACGTGCCGAATCACCCAGGGTGTCCCACAGGCCGTCGGCACCGGGTTGGGGCCGGATGGCGCGTTGTCCTGCCCATTGCGCCGTCGCCAGGCGCAGGTCCAGCCGCCGCTGCAGCACGCGGCTTTCGATATCCGGCATGTCTTGCGCTTTTGGCGGCAGGTCGGGCAGCCGTTCGGGCAAGGTGAAGCCGGCTTGCGCGCCCCACAGGCCCATCACCACCACGAGTTTTTCGCGCTCGCTGAACGCGGCCTGCCGGGCGCGCGCCAATTGCGCCGTGGCCTCGGCCAGCAGCAGTTGTTCGCGGGCCTGCTGCAGCTTGCTCCAGTTGCCTGCGCGTGCCATGCGGCGCGCCAGCTCGCCGCCGGTTTCCGCGTTCTTCCTGGCTTCGTCCATAAAGCGCGCTGTCTGCGCGGCAGCCACTGCGTTGATCCAGGCTTTGCGGGTATCGCTTGACAGCAGGGTGATGTCTTGCGCGGCCTTGAGTTTGGCCGGGCTGGCAGATACGGCATCCGTGATGTTGACGCCTTCGCCGGCCAGGGACAGTTGCAGGCCAGGGTTATTGAGCAGTGCAATGCGCACCGCGCTTTCTGCGCTGAGCGGGCCTTTCAGCAGGTCGGCAACGGCGGCGCTGGTGTCTTTGCCCGGCCGCGCAATGAGCACGGGGGGCGCAGTGCCCGAGCCGCCCGGTTGCGGGGCGGCCAGCGCCTGCAGGCCACTCACGCCGCCGTCGGGCACTGCCGTTGTGCAGCCCGCGAGGGCCAGCATAAGCAGCGCCAATGAAGCCAGACGTGGAGCGATGTGGCGTTGGCCGGCAGCGGAGGTCATGCCGGGCCTCATGGTTTCGAAGCGGCGGGCGCCGCAGGTTCGGTGCGTGGCGCCTGGGCCTCTTCCCATTTCAGCAGGTCGGCATGCCCTTTTTTGAACTGGCCCGCAGTGGCGTTGGATTTTTTCCAGTCATCGCTGGCCGGCTCCACGCCCTGCGGACGGTTCACAAATACGGACTGGTACACGGTGGACGGTACCGGCATGTCCGGATTGGCAGCCTGTTCGGTGGGGCGGGGGTTCACCCGGGGGTAGGGATCTGCCTGTGCATGGGCCCTGGCAGAACCGATGAAAAAGAGTGCGAGGGCCAGCGCTGCGCGCGGGCCGGGAATGAAACGAATAGTCACAAGAATCTCCTGAATACAAGCGGGGCGATTTGCGGAAAATCGCGGGTATCCGGCGTCAAGAGCCTGAAAGGCCCTGCCGGACGGCAAGTACAGGCCCACTACGGGCCTGGAGATCAGGAAATGGGTGGTTTTTGGCCCAGCGCGGCGTCGGCACTGGCAAACTGGTCTGGCGCCGGGCGCAGCAGGCTGCGTCCTTTGAAAACGGGGCTCTGGTCTGACGTTGCCAGCGACAGCGCCACCGTATGACAGGCCTGGCAGGCCGCGCAGGACTCACAGCCGGCGTCATTCGTCGGGGTGCTGCTGTCGGAGGTGTTCCCGGCACAGTCGTGCATGGCCATGGTTGCTTCGGGCGACGTCTCTTCGTGGCCTGAATGGCCTTCAGCCCCCATGTGGTGAGCGGAAGCTGCTATCGTTTTGGTAGCGGACTGTTCTGCGGAAGCAAGCTGCCTGTGTTGCACATGGGCCGCCGCCATTTGCGTCGCCATCGCATCGCCCACCCAGCCGCGCAAGGGCAGCAGGGCGATCATCAGGGCGAAGAGCAGGTGGCGCATGGGTGAATGATAGGCGATGCGTTTAAAAAGTTCCCGCGCAAACCCATCAAGCTTGCCATCGCAAGGCCGGCAGCGGAAACTGTCAAGATCACTCATGACAAGTAGATTCGTCCTTTGAAACTTCATTCCATGCTTTTGAAGCCTGGCGTTGCAGCCGCCCTGGCCTCGGCTTTCCTGTTCGGCGCGGGCACGCCGCTGGCCAAGTCGCTACTCGGCCAGGTCAACCCCTGGATACTCGCCGGGCTTTTGTACCTGGGCTCCGGTCTGGGGCTGGCGATTTATCGGCGCCTGCGCGGTGCTGCCCAGCCACGCCTGAACCGCGGCGAGGGTCGCTGGCTGGCCGCGGCCGTGCTGTGTGGCGGCGGGCTGGCGCCGGTGCTGCTGATGTACGGCCTGTCGGCGATGCCTTCCAGCCATGCGGCCCTGCTGCTCAATGCTGAGGCGGTATTGACCGCCGTGCTCGCATGGATGGTGTTCAGGGAAAACTTTGACCGCCGTATTGCGACGGGCATGGCCGCTATCGTGGCGGGTGCCGTGCTGTTGAGCTGGCCGCAGCAGGCTGCGGCCACGGCGGGGTCAACATTCAGCGCGCTGTGGCCCGCGCTCGCCGTGACCCTGGCGTGTTTTTTCTGGGCCCTGGACAACAACTTCACGCGCAAGGTGTCGTTGGTGGATGCGTCATGGATTGCCTGCGTGAAAGGGCTGGCAGCTGGCGTGACCAATCTGCTGCTGGCTTTTTTGGCAGGCGCGGCGTTGCCGGGTGCGGTACAAATCTCCGCCGCGATGGCGGTCGGCCTGCTGGCCTACGGCGTGAGTCTGGCGCTTTTTGTGGTGGCCTTGCAGCACCTTGGGGCATCAAGGGCCGGCGCGTACTTTTCGACAGCGCCTTTTGTGGGCGCATTGTTTTCCGTGGTGTTTCTTGCCGAGCCCGTCACCTGGCAACTGGTGGGCGCCGCCTTGCTGATGGCGGTCGGCATCTGGCTGCACCTGACCGAGCATCATGCGCACATGCATCGGCACGAAGCGCTGGAACACGAACACCTGCATGCGCATGACGCACATCACCCGCATGAGCATGCACAGGCGGTTCCAGGGATGCATTCACATCGCCACCGCCATGAGCCCCTGGCCCACAGCCATGCGCATTACCCTGACGCCCATCACCGCCATGGGCATTCCGGCGGTTGAAGAAGGCGGCCCCGCAGCCTGCCTTGCACCATCAGGTTTTCTGAAGTTGCAGCTGCGCCTTGTCGATCCATAGCTGCAGGCTGTCCAGCAATTCCTTCTGGCTGAATGAACAGCTTTCTTCGGTGAAGAGTGCGGCGGACTCCAGCCGGTTGAGCAACTGCGACAGCACATCATTGAAGCGGGCCGGCAGGGCAGCCGCAAGGCTTTGCTGCTGCGCGGCCAGTTGTGCAAAGGTGCCCACGCGAATGTCGTCACTGCGCAGTTGCTGCAGCGCAGCTTGCAGTGCTTCGAGTTGCTGTTGGGGTGTCATGGTCTGGGTGTGGAGTTTGAAGAGACGTTCAGGCGGCGGCGGACACCTGCACACGGGCCGGCATGCGGTCGAACACCAGCGTCAGCATGGCCAGCAAACCAAAAGGCACGCCGACCCAGCCCAGCT
Source organism: Polaromonas sp. P5_D5 (assembly GCF_054049435.1). Classification (NCBI taxonomy): domain Bacteria; kingdom Pseudomonadati; phylum Pseudomonadota; class Betaproteobacteria; order Burkholderiales; family Comamonadaceae; genus Polaromonas; species Polaromonas sp. P5_D5. Next base: position 753,060 of record NZ_JBFUMJ010000001.1, on the reverse strand, counting down.
GCGCAAAACCCACCTGATCGAGCACCGCACCGCTGACCACAGCGCCCAGCGCCGTGCCCACGTATAGCATGGAGCCATTGAGGCTGAGCAGCAGCGGTGCCTGTGCGGGCGACAAGGTGGCCAGCCGGCTTTGCTGCGGTGCCATCAGCCCGAAACCTGCAATGCCCCACAGAACCAGCACGGCCATGGTGGCCGGCACATGGCCGCGCGTCAGCGGCAGCAGGCACATCATCGCCACCAGCACAGCCAGCTGCACGCGCATGCTGCGCAGTGCGCCAAAGCGGTCGGTGGCCCAGCCGCCCATCAGCGTGCCGGCCACGCCCGCCAGGCCGAAGACGGCCAGCGTGGCGGAAAGCTGCGCTGAACTCATGGGGTTGAGTGCCTGCAGCACCGGGCCGACATAGGCAAAAACACTGAAGATGGCGATGAAGTACAGCAGCGTTCGGCCCCATACGCGCAGCACGGCGGGCTGGCGCGCTGCGGCGCGGAAACCCGCAAAGCTGGTGCCTGCGCTGGCCATGTCGGCCGGGATCAGCCAGCTCGCCGCGACCAGCGCCGCCAGGCTGGCCCCGGCCGACAGCCAGACCGGCACGCGCCAGCCAAACTCAAAGCCCAGCCAGGCGCCGACCGGCAGGCCCACGGCGTAGCTGATGCTCATGCCCAGGAAGGTGATGGACAGCGCCCGGCCGCGCAGGGCCGGCACCACCATGCTGACCGCCAGCGCCGATGCCGCTGCGGTGAACATGGCACCAGCTCCCATCAGCACACGGCCCAGCAGCAGCAGGGGAAAGTTGGGCGCGACGGCGCAAACCAGGCAACCGGCGGTAAACAGGCTGAGTGCCAGCTGGACGGCGCGCTTGCGTGGCCACCTGGCGGTAAGGATGATGAGCAGGGGCGCCAGCACCGCGGTGGCAATGGCGTATGCCGTCATGGCCTGGCCGGCGGCGGCCACACTGATGCCCAGCGAGGCACTCATGGGCTGCAGGATGCCGCCGAGCACAAAAGCCCCGCTGCCGATCACGAGGTTGCACAGGGCGAAGAAATAGAGAATGGGCGGCATGGCAGTCATGGGCAGCAGGAATCCGGTGGGCAGATCAGGGTGAAGGCATGGTTGGGGGCGGGCGAGCGGTTAGGCAACAAATCGGCCTTCGGACCAACCGGAATCAGCGCAAGCAGCTATCAAATTGAGAGCAACAAAAAGACGTCACCGCTATTGTGCGGGAACTCACCCAACCCTGCAGGAGCGGGGGAAAGGCGGTTTGGCGCGGCCCCGTCAGGTTTGCGGGATCCAGGGGTCGCTGGCGGGCAGGGTTGATGTGCTTTGCAGCACTTCCAGGTCTACCGGCTGCGGGGTGTTGTCGCCCGCACCCTGGATTTTCACGATGTCCTGCGGGCAGGCGGAAAACGCGACAAAGCAGTCCATCTCGGCGCGCAGCGTGATTGAGTCGCCGGCCTTCGTCACGGTGGGCAGGGTTTTGAGTGTGATGCCGTCGGGCTGCACCCGGATGTTCATGAAGATGTTGAACGAAGCGAGAATGGCGCGCGGCGGCGTCAGGCCCAGCTCGAACATGCCTTCAAACATGTTGTCGCAACAGTTGCGGTGATAGCCCTTCACGCCCAGCAACTCATAACGGCGGCGGTCGCAGGCAGCCATGAAGGTGTCGTGCACGCCGGGCGTGCTGTCTTCCACCACGGTGAGGATGGGGTGACGCTGGTTCGTGACGAAGGAGTCGCCGACGACGGGATTCAGGCGCTGGTTCCACACGCGGGTGGTTTCCATGCACATGAATTCGTTCAGGTCGTAGGCATTGAACGCCCAGCAATCGACCACCTGCGTGCCGTGGGTGTTGATGACCTTCACGGCTTGCCCGGCCTGCAGGCGCAGCGCCTTGCCGTGGCCGGCGGGGACGTGCAGCGTGCCGGGCGTCGCGGAAGGTGTCATGGATTTCCCGGATTACTGGATCATCCCGAGGAACTGCTTCAGCTCGGCGGTTTGTGGATTCGAAAACACTTCGTCGGGCGGCCCAATCTCGTGCACGCGGCCCTGGTGCATGAAGACCACGCGGTCGCACACCTTGCGCGCGAAGTTCATTTCGTGGGTCACCATCAGCAGCGTCATGCCTTCGGCGGCCAGGCTCTCCACGACCTGCAGCACTTCGCCCACCAATTCCGGATCCAGTGCCGAGGTGATCTCGTCGCACAGCAGCACCGAAGGCTGCATGGCCAGTGCGCGCGCGATCGCCACGCGCTGCTGTTGCCCGCCCGAAAGCTGGTCGGGCCAGGCCTCGAATTTTTCGGCCAGGCCCACACGTTGCAGCAGCGCACGCGCATGTTCTTCGGCGGGAGCGCCAGCCGTCTTCTTGACCAGCGTGGGCGCCAGCATGATGTTTTTGCCGACCGTCAGGTGCGGGAAGAGGTTAAAGCTCTGGAAGATCATGCCGACATGCTGGCGCAGCTCGCGCATGACCTGCGGACTGTCGTGCAACAGGTGCTTGCCGTCCACGCGCAGCGTACCGCTCTGAAAGACTTCCAGCCCGTTGATGCAGCGCAGCAGCGTGCTTTTTCCCGAGCCGCTTTTGCCGATGATGGCAATCACCTCGCCGGCCTTGACCTCCAGATCAATGCCTTTTAAAACTTCGTTGGCGCCGAAGCTTTTGCGAAGTTGATTGATCTCGACAAGAGTCCTGTCGGACGAAGTTGTTGCGGCGGCTGCAGGGGGTGGTGCGACGTTAGCGTCCATTTCGGGCTTTCCTCTCAAGCTTGCGGGCATACAGGGACACGGGAAAACACAGCGCGAAGTACATCAGCGCGACGCAGCTGTACACCACAAAGGGTTTGAAGGTGGCGTTGGTGATCATGGTGCCGGCCTTGGTCAGTTCGATAAAACCAATCACCGAGGCCAGCGCCGTGCCCTTGATGACCTGCACCAGGAAACCCACGGTGGGCGGCACGGCAATGCGCACGGCTTGCGGCAGCACGATGTACTTGAGCTGCTCGCCGAAGTTGAGCGCCAGGCTTTGCGCGGCTTCCCACTGGCCTTTGGGGATGGCGTCGACGCAGCCGCGCCAGATTTCGGCCAGGTAGGCGCTGGTGTAAAGCGTCAGCGCCACCGCGGCGGCCACCCAGGCGGGCACATTGATGCCGAAGAGCGCCAGGCCGAAGTAAGCCAGGAAGAGTTGCATCAGCAGCGGCGTGCCCTGGAACAGCAGCACATAGCCGTCCAGCGCGCGCCGCGTAATGAGCGCGGCCTTTTGTGCGCCCGGCACCGCGCGGGTGGCGGACAGCCGGCCGACCAGCAACAGCATGCCGACGATGCCGCCGCCTATGAAGGCGACGAGTGAGAGTACAACGGTCCAGCGCGCTGCAAGCAGCAGGTTGCGGAAGATGTCCCAGACTGAGAATTCAATCACGGCGATTCCTTTTGAGCGCTGGATTCTTGACGCCAGCAGGGGCCGCGGAACCGGCTTTGCCGGGCCGCAGGCGCAGCGCCCCCTCGGGGGGCAGAGAGCTACACGAAGTGAGCGAACGTGGGGGCATAGTCAGCGACCAAAAAGGAACTTCGGACCCATCCAGTTGAGGAGCTTGCGCACCGCAACGGAGAGCACCAAATAGATCAGTGTGGCGATGATGAAGGCCTCAAACGCCCGGAAGTTGCGGCCCTGGATCAGGTTGGCGGCGTAAGAGAGTTCCTGCGTCGAGATTTGCCCGCACACTGCGGAGCCCAGCATCACGATGATGATCTGGCTCACCATGGCGGGCCAGACCTTCTTGAGTGCCGGCGGCAGCACCACACGGGTATAAATCTGCACCCGGTTGAGCGCCAGGCTTTCGGCCGCTTCAATCTGCCCGCGCGGTGTGGCTTCAACGCCCGCGCGAATGATCTCGGTGGCGTAGGCAGACAGGTTGATCACCATCGCCAGCACCGAGGCCGTCTCAGGCGACAGCCTGAAGCCCGCAGCCGGCAGGCCGAAGAAGATGAAGAACAGCTGAACGATGAAGGGCGTGTTGCGGATCAATTCCACATACGTACCCACCACCCAGCGCAGCCACGTGGGCCCGCTGGCACGCGCCCAGGCAAACGCCATGCCCATGAACATGCCGAGCACCGACGAAATCGCCGTCAGGCCCAGCGTCCACGCAACCCCAATGGCCAGCAGCGGCCATTGCGACAACACGGCCATGAAATCGAGTTCGACACGCATCTGAATCACTTTCTGTTGAAAGAATCGCTGCTTGCTTCTGTCATGCCAGCAGCCGCAGTGGAACCGGCTTTGCCGGGCCACCAGCGGCGCCCCCTGAAAGGGGGGAGGAGGCTACACGAAGTGAGCCTCAACGGGGGTCAGGGTAAATTGCCGGCAGGGCGACCCAGCCACTTCATCGCGATCTTGTCCAGGTCGCCATTTTTCTTGGCTTCGGCAATCACTTCATTGACCTTCAGGCGCAGCTTGTCTTCACCCTTGGCGACGCCGATGAAGTTGGGGCTGTCGGCGAGCAGCAATTTGTACTCGGTGTTCAGTTGCGGGTTCTTGGCCATCATGTTGCCGGCTACTGACGCGCCGGTGGCGATCAGTTGCACCTGGCCTGCGGTGTAGGCCGACACGGTGGTGTTGTTGTCTTCAAAGCGCTTGATGTCCGCGCCGGCGGGTGCAACCTTGCTCAGCTCCTGGTCTTCCAGGGCGGCGCGCGTGACACTGATGCTCTTGCCGGAAAGATCGGCAAACGACTTGACGCTGACGCTCTTGGGGCCGAACACCGCCTGGAAGAAGGGCGAGTAGGCCACCGTGAAGTCGATGACTTTTTCGCGGTCGGGGTTTTTGCCCAGTGTGGAGATGACCAGGTCGGCCTTTTTGGTTTGCAGATAAGCGATGCGGTTGGCGCTGGTGACGGGCACGAGCTCGATTTTCACACCGAGTTTTTGCGCGATGTAGCCGGCCATTTCCACGTCCAGGCCCTGGGGTTTCAGGTCAGTGCCAACCATGCCGTAGGGTGGGAAGTCGGTCGGGATGGCGATCTTGATCTCTTTGGCTTTCATGATGTCGTCCAGCGCAGTCTGTGCATGGACGCCGGTGGCGCCCAGCACGGCGGCTGCGGCAAGGGCAAGAGAAAAAACGCGTTTGCTGGGATTCATAGCAGGGCTCCAAGGTAAGTTGAGGAATCGTCAGTGGGTTTGGCCGAAGCACGGCCGGGCTTGCGAACACGGGAGGGCGGCGAGGACGCCGCCTTGTTGCTGGGGCTCTGCGCATCCAGTGGACTTAATGCACTGCGCAGATGCGACAGCGGGTCGCCGGCGCCGACCTGCAGCTTGAGCGCGGCCTGCACGCTGCCGATATGGGCTTGCATGAGCTTTTCAGCCTTGGCCAGGTCGCCCTTTTCAAGGGCCTGCACGATCTGCACATGCTCTTCGCAGGATTGCGCCGCGTCGTGCGACGACTGGTAGAGCATGGCAATGAGTGTGGTGCGCGCGGTGAAGTCGCGCAGGGTATCGGCCAACAGGCTGTTGCCCAGGCATTCGGCCAGGCACACATGAAAGTCGCCCAGCAAAAAACTGCGCAGGCCCACGTCGTCGCCCTTGACGGCGGCTTTCTCGCGGGTGAGGTGGCTTTTGAGCTGCTTGATGGCAGCCTTGCTGACGTCACCGGTACAGCGGATCAGGCCCATCTCGATCACGCGGCGCGCCTCGAAGGCTTCGCGCGCCTCTTCCTGCGAAGGCTCGATGACGTACCAGCCACGCCGGCTGCTGACGGTAACGATGCCGCGCACCGCCAGCCGGGTCAGGGCCTCACGCACGATGGTGCGGCTGCAGTCAAACAACATGGCCAGCTGCTGCTCGCCCAGGCGCGCGCCGGGCGCAAGCTTTTGCGCCATCACGGCTTCAATGATGCGGTTGGAAATGTCGGAGGCGGTGGCCATGCACCAGACAGTGCATATCCCGTGCCAGCCGACAAACTGGTTCAATCAACTGGTATACAAGCTATGTGCACCTATCTGGCGTGCCAAAAGGCCCGGTTTGCGGGTTTTTGGGGCTGCCCGCACCAGAACGGGGAGTGGCGCGGCCCGCGCAGATGCCCGCGGTTTGCCGCGCGGGGAGCTGGTTAGTCCAGCTTTGCACCGGAAGCCTTGACCGCCTGGGCCCAGCGCGGCATTTCAGTGGCCAGGAACTGGGCGAATTCGTCACTGCCCATGAAGGCAGGGTCGGCCCCTTGCGTGACCATGCGGTTGCGGATGTCCGGGCTGGCCATGACTTGCCTGAAGGCATCGCTGAGTTTGGCGGTCACGTCCTTGGGCAGGCCGGCGGGTGCGAGGAAGCCGTAAAAGCCCACCACCTCAAACCCCGTGATGCCCGATTCAATGACGGTCGGGATGTCGGGCAGGGCGGGGTTGCGCTCCTTGCTGGTCACGGCCAGCGCACGAACCTTGCCCTGCTTGTGATAGTTGGCTGCCTGCGGAATCGATTCGCCCATGAACTGCACCTGGCCTGCCATCAGGTCGGTAAAAGCGGGGGCGCTGCCGCGGTAGGGGATGTGCACCATGAAGAGTCCGGTGGCATTCTTGAACATCTCGGGCACCAGATGGCTGATGCCGCCGTTGCCGGCCGATCCGTAGTTGACCTGGCCGGGCCTGGCCTTGGTGTAGGCGATGAATTCCTTGAGGTTGTTGACCGGCAGCTTGGGGTTGACCAGCAGCGCCAGCGGTTGCATGGCGGTGCGCGCGATCGGGGTGAAGTCTTTCAGCGTGTTGTAGGGCAACTTGCTATAGAGCGCGGGGTTGATCACCATCACGCCGGTGTTGGCCAGCATCAGGGTGTAGCCGTCGGGCGCGGCCTTCATGACGTCTTGTGCGCCCACGGTGCCGCCGGCGCCGGATTTGTAGTCGATCACGATGGGTTGCCCCAGCACGGCCTGCAGGCGCTCGGTCAAGAGGCGCGCATGCTGGTCCAGCGGCCCGCCGGCCGGAAAACCGATCACCACGCGGATGGGCTTTTCGGGAAAAGCCGCGAACGCTGCGCCAGAGGCCAGCGCTGTGAAGGCCAGCGCGCAAGCCGACATCAGGGTTTTGCGTCGAAGGGCGAGAAATCGGGTCATGGTGTCTCCTGGATGTTTCTGCTTTTATTTCCGCGTGTAAACGGTGAGGCCGGAAGGACTTCCTTCGTGAAAGGGGGAAGCATGTGCTCTCGCACGGGGTGCAATCCATCATAGTGAGCGCGGGTCGCTCAAGTGACAGTGTTTTATCAGGAGCTTCCCGGATGTGGGCAGTGTGGACTCGGGGTAGGCTTGGGTCCCAAGTCAGTACTTGTCTGGAGCCTTTTTCTTGACCCTTGATTCCAACACCGGCCAGGCCGTCCCCGCAGCAACTCCGCACAACCTGCACCACCAGGTCTGGCCCAAGCGCCTGCCGCACAGCATCACGCCGCCGGCGACTTCGCTCTGGCACAACCTGGCGGTCAGCGCGCTGCGCTTTCCGGACAAGCCCGCGCTGGTTTTCTTCAACCGCGCGCTTAGTTATGCCGAAGTGATGCGTCAGGCGGAGCGCCTGGCAGCCACGCTTTACCGCATGGGCGTGCGCAAGGGCGACCGCGTGGTGCTCAACATGCAGAACTGCCCGCAGTGGGTGATCGCGCACTTTGCGATCCTGCGGGCCAACGCCGTGGTGGTGCCGGTCAACCCGATGAACCGGGCCGAAGAACTCAAGCACTACATCATCGATCCCGACGCCAGGATTGCCATCACCACAGCCGACCTGGCGCCCGAGCTGGCCAGGGCCAATGCACAGTTGGCACCCACCGACCGGCTCATGCACCTGGTGGTCACGCATTACAGCGATGCTTTTGACATGGAGCAATCCGGCGGCGACGATGCAGCGATGCCCGACGCCTGGCGCGACTGGCTGGGCACGCGCCACTCGCTGCCCGCACTGGATGGCGGCACGGTGATGAGCTGGGCTGATGCGATGACGGCCGGAGAAACCACCGAGCTGCCCCCACACACCGCCACACCGCAGGACCTGGCCGTGCTGCCCTACACCAGCGGCACCACCGGCCTGCCCAAGGGTTGCATGCACACGCACGCCAGCATCATGCACAACGCGGTGGCCAGCTGTTTGTGGGGCGGCAGCACGTTTGAAAACGTCACGCTGTCTGTGGTGCCGATGTTTCACATCACAGGCATGGTGTCGGTCATGCACGCTTCCATTTACGGCAGTGCGACGCTGGTTATCATGCCGCGATGGGACCGCGAGCTGGCCGGGCGCCTGATCTCGCGATGGGGGGTGACGCACTGGACGAATATCCCCACCATGGTGATCGACCTGCTGGGCAGCCCTAACTTCGCCAGCTTCGACCTTCGCAGCCTGGTCTACATCGGCGGCGGCGGGGCGGCCATGCCGCAGGCGGTGGCCCAGCGCCTGTGGGAACAATACGGCCTGCGCTTTGCCGAAGGCTACGGCCTGACGGAAACCGCGGCGCCCTCGCACAGCAACCCCTATGACGCCACCAAACAGCAATGCCTGGGTGTTCCCTTCGTGAGCTGCGACTCGCGCATCATCGATCCGGTCACGCTCAAGGAAGTGCCACAGGGCGAGCAGGGCGAAATCATCATGAGCGGGCCGCAGATATTCCAGGGCTACTGGAAGCGTCCGGACGCGACGGCCGAAGCTTTTATCGAGCTCGACGGCAAACGTTTCTTTCGCTCGGGCGATCTGGGGCGCATGGACGAGCAGGGATATTTCTTCATCACCGACCGGCTCAAGCGCATGATCAATGCCTCGGGCTTCAAGGTGTGGCCGGCCGAGGTCGAGGCGCTGATGTTCAAGCACCCGGCCATCCAGGAGGCCTGCATCATCAGTACCAAAGACGCCTATCGCGGCGAAACCGTCAAGGCGGTGGTGGTGCTGCGCGCCGCGGCCAAAGGCCAGACGACGGAAGACGACATCATCAACTGGTGCAAGGAGAACATGGCGGCGTACAAATATCCGCGCGTGGTGCAGTTTGTCGATGCACTGCCCAAGAGCGGCTCGGGCAAAGTGATGTGGCGCGCGTTGCAGGAAGCGGAGCAGGGCGCACGGTGAAGACTCTGGCACGATGAGGGTTCTGAGCCTTCTGAGTGCCACCCGGAGACAAAATTGAAAATCGCATCGGTCAAGCCGTTTATCCTGCATGTGCCCGTTACGGGCTCGCAGATTGCCGACAGCACCCATACCATTTCGCACTGGGGCGTGGTCGGGGTGCAGATAGACACAGACAACGGGCTCACCGGGTACGGCTTCACCGGCACCCATGCCCATTTGCCGAGCGACCAGCTGATCACGCGCTGCATCGAGACCTGCCATGCGCCGCTTCTGATCGGTGAAGATGCGGCAGACATCCAGCGCTTGTGGCTCAAGCTGGCGCGAAACCCCGCGCTGCAATGGGTAGGGCGCGCCGGCATCACCACGCTGTCGCAGGCGGCCATCGACATCGCCCTCTGGGACCTGAAGGCCAAGGCTGCAGGTGTACCTCTGTGGAAGCTGCTGGGCGGCCAGGTGCGCGAGAAAGTACGCGCTTACAACACCGACATCGGCTGGCTCAGCATTCCCGACGAACAACTGGTGGCAGGGGCGAAGCGCGCAGTCGACGAAGGCTTCACTGGCATCAAGGTCAAGATTGGCTCCAGCGTCGACCGTGACCTGAAACGGTTGGAGGCGGTACGCCGCGCCATCGGTCCCGCCATCACGATGGCGACCGACGGCAACGGCAAATGGGACTTGCCCACCTGCCAGCGCTTTTGCCGCGCGGCAGAGGCGTTTGATTTGTACTGGATTGAAGAGCCGCTTTGGTACGACGACGTGAAAGGCCATGCGCAACTGGCGCGCAGCACCAGCATTCCCGTCGCGCTGGGCGAGCAGCTCTACACGCACGATGCGTTTGCCGAATTCTTCCACCAGGAAGCCATTCACTGGGTGCAGCCTGATGTGACGCGCATGGGCGGCGTCACTGAAGTGCTGCGGGTGTGCGACACGGCGCATTCCTTCCGGTTGCCGGTAGCGCCGCACGCGGGCGACATGAGCCAGGTGCATGTGCACCTGAACCACGCGCACCCGGCGTGCACAGTGCTTGAATACATTCCCTGGATCAAGGACTGCTTCCTGGAGCCCGCGCAGGTGGTAGACGGCCACTTCAGCCTGCCGCAGCAGCCGGGCGCCAGCACCACGCCCACGGAAGCAGCCTGGGCCAGATACCGCCAGCCGGCATCCTGATGTCGTTCGGATGATTTTTAGTAAAAGTGGCTGAAAGCCATAATGGACAGGCGCAAGCAGCTATAAAAATAGTAGCAAATTCCTGCGCGGCCGTGAAGGCTTTTCCGGTCAGGTATCGTGCTGCTCTGTCAACCCAATGAACACGCGGCGCTTGCTGCACCTTTCCTGCATGGCCAAACCCGCTCCGCCTCTTCCTCCTTCCGACCTGGATGACAAGCCCCTCGATGGCTGGCGGCTACGCCTGTACACCATCATCTTTGAGGCTGACACCCGTGCCGGACGGTTTTTTGACAAGACCCTGATCGCCCTTATCCTGGTCAGCATCGCTGTGGTGATGGCCGACAGCGTGCAGGCGATCCATGCCTCGCACGGCCGGGCGTTCGCGATGATCGAATGGATTTTCACGCTACTGTTCACCGCCGAATACATCGCGCGCCTGGTGTGTGTGCGCAAGCCGTTGCAGTACGCGACAAGCTTTTTCGGCATCATCGATCTGGTCGCCGTGTTGCCAACCTACCTGGCGCTGTTTTTTCCGGAACTCCATGCGCTCATCGATGTGCGCGTGCTGCGGCTGCTGCGTGTGTTCCGCATCTTCAAGCTGGCTGCCTATGTGGCCGAATACCAGTCGCTGGGCCGTGCGCTGGCAGCAAGTGGCCGCAAAATTCTGGTGTTCCTGTCGGCCGTGGTGATGATGGTGCTGGTGATGGGCACCGTGATGTACGTGGTCGAAGGGCCTTCCAACGGCTTTACCAGCATCCCGACTTCTGTGTATTGGGCCATCAGCACCGTCACCACCGTGGGCTTTGGCGACATCACGCCCAAGACCGACCTGGGCCGGCTGATCTCGTCATTCATGATGTTGCTGGGCTGGGGCATTCTGGCTGTGCCCACCGGCATTGTCACGGCCGAAATGGCGGCGGAGCGGCGCCTGCAGCATCTGGCCCTGCCAACCACGCGCACCTGCCATGAATGCCTGACCGAAGGCCACTTGCCCGAGGCAGACTTTTGCTTTCATTGCGGTGCGAAGTTGCCGCTTTATCAGCATCAAGGCCAGCACCAGGATTCCAGGGACGCGAAGGATGCGTCCTCTCGGCGTCCTGGTGTTTAAGACTCGCCGGCCGTCAACCGGCGCGGTGTGATCTCTACCGACCCGAGCGCTGTACTCATCCACACCGTGCCGTCCTGCACCGTCACCTGCAGCTGCATGCTGCGCTCGGCCAGCTTGGCCAGCGCCTGGCTTTCAGCCGCGTCGATCTGCCAGACCACCAGGTTGGCCGCGCGGGTGAGCTTGGTTTCAATGTTCTTCCACCAGACCGGTGTGCTGCTGGCAAAGCTGTAGACACTCACGCGTTCGGCCCGGCCTGCGGCCTTCATCAGGCGTTTGTCGTCGGGCTGGCCTACGTCGATCCAGTGCAGGATCTGCTCGGTGTAGTCCTTGTGCCAGAGCGCCGCTTCGTCCACGTCCCACAGGTCCTTGGCAAATTCCAGGTTGCCCTTTTTGTCGTCGGCCGGCACGTTGAGCGCGAAGGCCAGCAGGCGGATCATCATGCGTTCGTCGGCCTCCGACGGGTGGCGCGCAATGGTCACACTGTGGTCGGCGTAGATGCTGCGGTCCATGTCGGACAGGGCTAACTGGGCTTTGTAAATGGTGGCTTTCAGTGCCATAAGGTGTACTTCTTTATCTCGGGTCTGGACGGGAACGAACCCTCTATTGGAACAGAGCGGGAACAAAGTCGTCCCGGGGTAACCCCGCCCGAGCGGGATTTAAGGGGTCTGGCTATAGTTTGCCGATGCCGGGCGCGATGTTGCATGCCATCTGGAACATAAAAACGCGTCTTTTGCGCCAGGCCTGCGTTGCAAATCCGCGCGATACCTTCGTATCGCTGTGGTTTGCGCCTTGTCCTGACCCAAAATCCATCGTTTTTATTTGTCCCAGCTAGCATGCAACATCGCACCAGCCTCTCCGTTCTCGACCAGTCCGTCGCCGTCACCGGCCGTACGGAAGACGCCTCCATCCGTGAAACCCTGCAGCTGGCCCGCCATTGCGAAGCGCTGGGCTACAAGCGCTTTTGGGTCAGCGAACACCACAGTCACCCCAGCATCGTCGGCTCGGCCCCCGAAGTCTTGATGGCGGCCATCGCGGCCACCACCAGCCGCATCCGTGTGGGCAGTGCCGGTGTCATGCTGCCGCACTATGCGGCACTCAAGGTGGCCGAGCAGTTTCGGGTGCTGGAAGCCATCGCACCGGGCCGCATCGACCTGGGCGTGGGCCGCGCGCCGGGCTCGGACATGCGCACGGCGCGCCTGCTCAGCAGCGACCCGCGCCAGTCGGCCGAGAACTTTCCCATTCAGGTGCGCGAGCTGCAGGCCTGGCTGGCGGGCGTTGACCTGCCCGAAGGCCACCCGGGCCGTGGTGTGACGGCCAACCCCATGGGCCCGACCACGCCGGAGATGTGGATGCTGGGCAGCTCCGACTACGGCGCGCAGCTGGCCGCACACTACGGCTTGCCGTATGCGTTTGCTTACTTCATCACTGACGGGCAGGGTGTGGAGCAGGCGCTGGAGATTTACCGCTCGACCTACCGGCCCAGTCCGCGCCACCCCACGCCGCAGGCGGTGCTCTGCGTGTGGGCGCTGGCGGCTGACACCGAGGCCGAGGCCTGGCACCACTTCTCGGGCCGCGAGCGCTGGAAGATAGACCGTAACCGAGGTGCACTGGCGGCTCTGCCCTCGCCCGAAGAGGTGGCGCAGCGGCCATATACGCCGGTCGAGCAGATGGAGGCCGACAGGCTCAGGGCCAATGCGCTGGTCGGCAGCGGCCCGCAAGTAGCCGCTAAATTAAGGGCGCTGGCCCATACACTGGGGGTTGACGAGCTGGTCGTGATCACCTGGACGCATGACCCCGCCGCCCGCAGGCGCTCCTATGAACTGCTGGCGCGGGAGTTTTTCTGAGTTTGAAACCGGCCACCAAAAAAAAGCATTGAACAAATATTGAGACAAGGACCACCCCATGCAAACGCCTCCTGCCACTCCGCTCTTTAGCGCCGCCATCGCCGGCAGCCTGCCCAAACCCGGCTGGCTGTCGGAAACCCAAAAACTCTGGCCTCAGTGGAAAAGTGAAGGCGAAGAACTCAAGCAGGCCAAGGCCGACGCCACGCTGCTGTGGATCAAGGTGCAGGAAGACGCGGGCCTGGACGTGATTGGTGACGGCGAGCAGTCGCGCCAGCACTTTGTGCACGGTTTTCTGGAGCAGGTTGAAGGCATCGACTTCGAGCACAAGGTCAAGATGGGCATACGCGACAACCGCTATGACGCGATGGTGCCGCAGGTGGTGTCCCAGCTCAAACTCAAGGGCCGGGTGCATGCCGCTGAAGCACGGCTGCTGCGCGCGCACACCACCAAAAAAATCAAATTCACCTTGCCGGGCCCGATGACGATTGTCGACACCGTGGCCGACCAGTTCTACGGCGACAAGGTCAAGATGGCGATGGCGTTTGCCGAACTGCTGAACCAGGAAGCGTTGGCGCTGCAGGCCGACGGTGTCGACATCATTCAGTTCGATGAGCCCGCGTTCAATGTCTACATGAAGGAAGCCGCCGACTGGGGCGTGAGGGCGCTGGAGCGCGCGGCGCAGGACCTGACCTGCACGACCGCCGTGCACATTTGCTACGGCTACGGCATCAAGGCCAACACCGACTGGAAGGAAACCCTGGGCGAGGAATGGCGGCAGTACGAAACCGTGTTTCCGGCGCTGGCCAAAAGTACCATCCGCCAGGTCAGCCTGGAGTGCTACCACTCCCACGTGCCGCCGCACCTGATGGCGCTGCTTGAGGGCAAGGACGTGATGGTCGGCGTGATCGATGTGGCCAGCGAGGAGATTGAAACGCCCGAGCAGGTGGCCGACACCATCGGCCAGGCGCTCAAATATGTGCCCAGGAACCGATTGATTCCCTGCACCAATTGCGGCCTGGCGCCCATGGACCGCGAAGTGGCGCTGAAGAAGTTGCAGGCGCTGGGCGCAGGTGCGGCGCTGGCGCGGGAACGCTACAAGTAAGGTTGCTCAGCGGACGCGGCATCGCTGCGCAGTGCGGGAGGCCGTTGTGCTGGACTGAATGCACGGCGCTGGTGTACGCTGGCAGCATGAGCAATGACCCCACGCTTCCGCATCATCCTCACGACCACGATCATTCCCACGGTCCCGGACACAAGCATCCCCATGCGCACGGAGAAGCCGACCCGCCGTGGAAGCACGACGGCGTGCGCGTGATCGCCGGCAATCAGCTGGACAGCAACACGGCACAGACACCGGGCATGGACAGGCGGGCCGCCATCAACTTTGCCCGCGTCGGGGCGCAAAAGCTGTGGGCCGGCACGGTGACCATCCACGCTGACGCCAAGACCGGCGCGCATCACCACGGCCACCTGGAGAGCGTGATCTATGTCATTCGGGGTAGAGCCCGCATGCGCTGGGGCGACCACCTGGAGTTCACCGCCGAGGCCGGTCCGGGCGACTTCATCTATGTGCCGCCTTACGTGCCGCACCAGGAAATCAACGCCAGCCCGACCGAGGTGCTGGAGTGCGTGCTGTGCCGCAGTGATGGCGAAGCGGTTGCTATCAACCTCGATATCGATCCGGTGGAAAAGCCGGACACAGTGCTGTGGGTGGACCCGACCCATCCCCATGGGGGCGTCTAAAAAGACGTGTAAAGCTTGGGTGAAGGCTGTATGAGGGCAGTGTGAACGCGTGCTGAAGTGCGGAAAAGCGCACACTTTCACCTGAACGCGGAAAGCTTTCCTTACGAATGTCACTTCGTCCTACAGGATGTATCCGTCGGTGTTGTTACAACCGGGGCTCACACACAGGAGTTCCATCATGGACACCAACAACCAAGTTAACCAACCCGCCGTTCAACCTCAGCCTGCCCACCAGCCGGGCTTCTCGCAGCGCCTGCAGCACAGCAAGGCGCTTGTCGCCATCGTTGCCGTGCTCGGCGTGACCGTGATGGCGCTGGCCGCCGCGCTGGTCGTCAACCGGTCCGACGCGCAGCCGGGTGGATCGGCCGCGGTCAATGAACCCGCGCAGACTTCCAAGCTGGCGGCGGATACGTCCAAACACACGCAGCCCGCCAAGCCGCACACCAGCCCGGTCGTGGTCGCGCAAGCCTCGCCGCGCGCCAATGTCTGCGCAACCTGCGGCACCGTCGAAGCTGTGACCCCCGTCCAACGCCAGGGCAAGGTGAATGGCGTGGATGTGGGCAACACCACCATCGGACTTGGCACAGTGGCCGGCGGCGTTGTCGGCGGCCTTGTCGGTAACCAGATGGGTGGCGGCAATGGCAAAACCGCCATGACCGTGCTGGGTGTTGCAGGCGGCGCATTTGCCGGCAACCAGATCGAAAAGAACATGAAGAAGGTCACCGTGTACGAAGTGCGCGTGCGCATGGACGATGGCACCGTGCGCAACATGGAGCTTTCCAGCGCCGTGGCAGTGGGTTCGAAGGTGATTGTTGAAGGCAAGAATTTGCGGCTTGCTTGATGGGCCCCCACGCTTTTCACTTCGTTTAATGCGCTGCCCCCCGAGGGGGCCGCCCGCTGGCAGTCCGGCAAAGCCGGCCCTGTGGCTCATGCTGGCCTTAAGAAGGGGTCTCAACAAAAAGCGCTGGTGTTTGTCACCGGCGCTTTTTTTTGGCCGTCATTCTTGTCGGGCGGCTTCATAAATCCCCGGGTCGGCCAAGACCTGTGCGGAGGGTTAGCATGGAGCCCTGCATCTTCCGAATTCCCGATCAATCGATCGATTTCCACATCCCGCCTCAACATCAGCTTGAGCAGAAAGAAAGACCCATGAAAGCCATCTGGAACGGCGCAGTGATTGCGCAAAGCGACGACACCGTGGTGGTGGAAGGCAACCACTATTTCCCCGAAAGCGCGCTCAACCGCGACTACGTGACCTTCAGCAACCACCACACCATGTGCTCATGGAAAGGGCAGGCCAGTTACTACTCGTTGCTGGTCAACGGTGAAATGAATACCGATGCCGCCTGGTATTACCCCGATCCCAAGCCCGAAGCCGACAACATCAAGGGCCATATTGCGTTCTGGAAAGGCGTGAAGATCGAGCCCTGACGCACCAGCCTGAGGTGGCGGCTGCCGGAGGGGCCGATGAATGCCCGAAGAGGGCGGGTTTACCCTGAATCTTCAGCGTTTGCCTGGAAAATTTGCCATGTAATATGCATGCTTATTAAAAATGACCCTTCCGGGCCGTTGCCAATAAGGAGACTTCATGACGCTTTCCGCGCCCGATCCAGCGCTGGTCGAAAAACTCGTGATGGCCAACCGCATCCTGTACGACCAGGGGGTGGTAGATGGCTTTGGCCATGTGAGCGTGCGCCACGACAAGTCACCTGAACATTTTCTGCTGTCCTGCAACCGTGCGCCCGGGCTGGTCAAAAAAGCTGACATCCTGACTTACGACCTCAATGGCGACCTGGTGGGTGAGTCCACGCTGCGGTCCTACCTTGAACGTTTCATTCACGGCGAAATCTTTCGCGCGCGGCCTGACGTGATGGCGGTGGTGCACAGCCATTCCCCCAGCGTGATTCCTTTCGGCGTGACCGGCCAGCGCCTGCGCCCCATATTCCACATGAGCGGTTTTTTGGGCAGCGGCTCGTCGCTGTATGAAATCCGCGAGTCCAACGGCAACACCGACCTGCTGATCCGCGACATGGGGCTGGGCAAAGACCTCGCCAGGGCACTGGGCCAGCACACCTGCGTGCTGATGCGTGGCCACGGTTCGACCGTAGTGGCGCCTTCGCTGGAGCGCGCGGTTTACCGGGCGGTCTATGCCGAAGAAAATGCCAAGCTGCAGCTAACCGCATCGGCCCTGGGCCCGATCGAATTCCTGACGTCCGAAGAAGCGGACCTGGCCATGGCGACGAATGAGGGCCAAGTCATGCGGCCGTGGGAATTGTGGAGCCGCCGTATCGGCGCTATTGAATAAACAGCCCGGACAAACGAAAGAGGCGAATCATGAAATTTCCAAAGCTCCTGGCCCTGGTCACCTTGATGTCACTGACCTCCATGACAGCAACGCAGGCGCTGGCGCAAGCCTATCCATCACGCCCCGTGCGCATCATTGTTCCTTATGGCACCGGCGGCGGCTCCGACATCCTGGCGCGCCAGATCGGCGCACGCCTGCAGACCCTGTGGGGGCAGGGCATTGCGGTAGACAACCGTGCGGGTGCCTCCGGCAATATCGGCACGGAAGCCGTGGTCAAGGCGCCGGCAGACGGCTACACGCTGCTGCTGCAAAACAGCACCATGGTGGTCAACCCGGCCGTGAACGGCAAGCTCAACTACGACCCCGAGAAGGACCTGACGCCCATCATGCTGCTGGGCCTCACACCGATCGCGCTGGTGTCGCACCAGAGCACCAACATCAAGACGATTCAGGAACTGGTCGCCTATTCCAAAGCCAATCCGGCGGCGCTGAGCTACGGCTCTTGCGGCGTCGGCACACCGCAGCATTTCGTGATGGAACTGGTCAAGCAAAAGTCTGGTGTCAGTGCTACCAATGTTGGCTACAAGGGCTGTGCCCCTGCGCTGACCGACGTGGTGGGCGGGCAGGTGCAACTGGCCATCCTCAGCGCCAACCTTGCTGCGCCGCACATCAAGACCGGCAAGCTCAACGGCATTGGCGTGTCAACCGCCACGCGCTATGACCTGATGCCCCAGGTGCCGACCTTTGAAGAGCAGGGCCTGAAGCCTCTGGACTTTTCCATCTGGTATGCGCTGATGGGCCCGGCCAAAATGCCGCCCGAGGTGGTTGCCAAAATTTATGCGGACGTTCAAAAGGTGCTGGCTGAAGCTGCCGTGAGGGAAAACCTTTCAGGGGCAGGCGTGGAGCCCCTGAGCGGCGACGGCGCCGCGCTTGCCAGGCTGATCAAGGTGGACCTGGCGCGTTATGCGCAACTGGCCAAATCGGCCAATATCAAACCTGAATGAATGCCGCGAGGCAGTGACGTCCGTGCAGCGCAGTGCTGCGGTTTCGGCGCCTTGTCTGACGGCGGCCTGTCGCCCAATACCCTATAACTGATGCATGGCGGGCCGTAGCGGCCCTGCGCTGGCCGGCATTGACCCGCGAAGGGCGCCGGCCGCAGAATCCATTCCTGGCTCAAGGAGATTCCATCATGTACAAGCACATTCTGGTTCCTGTAGACGGCTCTTCCACCGCGCGCAAGGCGATCGGCAATGCACTGGCAGTGGCCCAGGCTTTCAAGAGCGAGGTGACCGTCGTTTACGTCATAGACCCTTATGCTTTTACCGGGGTGGGCGCCGACTTTGCCTATGGGCAGGCCGAATACCTGAGCGCTGCCACGGCCGAAGCCAATGAGGCCATCACTGCAGCCAAACAGGCCTTCCAGGAGGCGGGTATCACCGCTACCGGCTCGGTGGTGGAAGGCCATGCCATCTATCGCGGCATCCTCGACACCGCCGAAGCAGTCGATGCCGACCTGATCGTCATGGGTTCCCACGGCCGCCGCGGGCTTGAAAAACTGGTGCTGGGCAGTGTCACCGCCCAGGTGCTTTCCCACGCGCACCTGCCTGTGCTGGTGGTGCGCGACTGAACAGCTGTTCGTTTCCCGACGGCGTGACGCTACACAAAAGGAGTTTTTATGGACCTTCTGAATCACGACATTGCACATGAATTTCCGGAATACCTGCAGAAGATGCGCAGCCTCAAGGTGTCTGACCCACACTTTGCCGAGCTCTTTGCGCGCTACGACGAGGATAACCACGCGATTGCAAAGTATGAGCAGGGCGTGGGTGTCATCACGGACGAGGCGCTGGAAGACCTGAAAAAGCGGCGGCTCAAGGTCAAGGACGAGATTTACCAGATCCTCAAGAAAAGCTGATCACGTCATGGGAATTCCTGATTTTGAGGAAAACTGCCTTGAAACCCAATAGGGACGTGCGCAAGCAGCTATCAAAAGGGAAGCAAAGACAGGGTTGATATCGTTCCTGCCCTGCAGGGCGGCTTGAAAGTCCGGTGATTTAGATAACGTTTTTAGGCTGTTTCATCAAACTGCCATGTGCCGCGGGTACGCTGGGGTGTTGACCGATTTCCGGTTGTGCAGGAGAGAACCTTGAGTTCAAGCGACGAAGAATTGATGCGGCGGATCCGCAATGACCTGATCGACAGCTACGACGAAGAGCTGGAGATGGAGATTGAAGACCGCACCGTGGCCGAGCTTATCGGGGAAGAGCAACCTGCCCGCAGCCCCAGGGACGCGGCACAGGAAAAAGAAGACCGCCGCCAGTACTTCCGTGAGCTGTTCCGCCTGCAGGCCGAACTCGTGAAGCTGCAGGACTGGGTGGTCAGCACCGGCCACAAGGTGGTGATTTTGTTTGAAGGACGCGATGCCGCCGGCAAGGGCGGCGTGATCAAACGCATCACCCAGCGGCTTAATCCGCGCGTCTGCCGTGTGGCGGCATTGCCGGCCCCGAACGACCGCGAGCGTACGCAGTGGTACTTCCAGCGTTATGTGTCCCATTTGCCGGCAGCCGGAGAGATCGTGCTGTTTGACCGCAGCTGGTACAACCGCGCCGGCGTGGAACGCGTCATGGGCTTTTGCACTGACGACCAGTACGAGGAATTTTTCCGTACTGTGCCGGAGTTTGAAAAGATGCTGGTGCGTTCGGGCATACAGCTCATCAAGTACTGGTTCTCCATCTCCGACGAAGAGCAGCACCTGCGTTTTCTCGGTCGCATCCACGACCCGCTCAAGCAATGGAAGCTCAGCCCCATGGACCTGGAGTCACGCCGCCGCTGGGAGGAGTACACCAAGGCCAAGGAAATCATGCTGGACCGCACCCACATCCCCGAGGCCCCATGGTGGGTGGTGCAGGCGGACGACAAGAAAAAAGCCCGCCTGAACTGCATCCACCACCTGCTGCAGCAGATGCCCTACCAGGAAACCCCGCACCCGCCCATCGTGCTGCCCGAACGGGTGCGCCATGAGGACTATGTGCGTACTCCGGTCCCACAAAACATTGTGGTACCGGAAATCTACTAACACCCCGCCCAGGCTCACTGCGTGTAGCCTGTCCCCCCTCAAGGGGCGGCGCCTGGGGCCGGCGAAGTCGAAAGACTGGCACACCCCTATCGAGCTCACTCCGTGTAGCCCTTTTCCCCTTGCAGGGGACGGCGCCTGCGGCCCGGCGAAGCCGGTTCCGCGGCACCCACTGATGAAGTATCTCAACGGTTACGCCCATGGAACTCTTCAACCCAGCATGAGCCGCGGGACTGGCTTTGCCAGACCGCAGGCGGGCGGCCCCCTCGGGGGGCAGGGAGCTACACGAAGTGAGCGACCGTGGGGGCCTAGTTAATTAGTCCCTCACGTCAGCTACTGTATTGGCGCCGAAGTCCGGTCGGGCAAGAAACGCCAGGATGCGCGCTGCCGCATCTTCGGGTGATGTCAACACACCACCCGTTTTTAATCCCACAAACGACTCACGATCCGGAAAGGCCTTGGGGTCGGCTGTGCGCAGCTGCTCCTGCATGCCGGTGTCGATCACGCCCGGCGCGAGTGAGCAGACTTTGGCGCCATGGGGCTTCAGGGCTTCTTCCAGTGCCAGGCAGCGGGTGAAATGGTCCATGCCGGCTTTGGCGGCGCAGTAGGCCGCTTGCGAAGCCATGGCGCGGCGCCCCAGGCCTGACGAAATATTGAGCACCTTGCGCGGCGCCTGCCAGCTGTCGGTGGCGCGCAGGAACGCGGCGGTGATTTGCATCGGCGCTTCCAGCCCCACACGCAGCGCCCTTGCCAGGTCGGCTTCACCAATCTGGTCCAGCGAGCCGATCTGCGGGATCACGCCCGCGTTGTTGATCAGCGTGACGCTGGTCCAGGGTTTCTTGGCATGTGAATCCTTGAGCCAGCTTTCCAGCTTCTCATTCAGTGAGCCGCTGTCCGCCAGGTCATGCGTCCATTGCAGCACCGTAGCGCCGACGTGCTGCGCATGTTCTTCCAGCTCGGGCACCGCCGTGCGCGAAATGCCAAGCACCGTGTGGCCGGCGGTGAGCAGCTGGCGTGCCATGGAAAAGCCCATGCCGCGCGAGGCGCCTGTGATGAGGGTGAGGTGAGTGGTTTGTGTCATGGCTGCATGGTAGCGCCGGTACCATGGAACTGCTCGCGGTCTAAAAGTCGGGCTTGCTTTCAAATGCCATCGCCTGCCCACTGGCCGGGTGCATGAACTGCAGCGCTGCGGCGTGCAGCAACAGCCGGGGCGCGGCCGCCTGTACCGTTTCAGAGGCGTACAGCGCGTCGCCCAAAATCGGATGGCCCAGCGCTTTTAGATGCACGCGCAATTGATGCGACCGGCCGGTGACAGGTTCGAGTTCTACGCGCGTGGTGTTAGCCGCCGTGTCATGCGCCAGCACGCGCCAGCGGGTCTGGCTGGGTTTGCCGCGTTCACCGTCGATGATGCGCAGCGGCCGGCGTGGCCAGTCCACGATGATGGGCAGGTCGATCAGGCCCCAGCTGTCTGGGGCATTCGGCTCACTCGGTGCGGGCAAGCGGCCGCTAACCACCGCCACGTAACGCTTGCCAACCTCACGCGTTTCAAACGATCGGCTCAGCGCCCGCTGCATGGCCGCGCCGCGCGCCATCAGCATCAGGCCGGAGGTGGCCTGGTCCAGCCGGTGCACGATCAGGGCGTCTGGAAAGGCGGTCTGCACGCGGGCGCTCAGGCAGTCCTGCTTGTCTTCGCCGCGTCCCGGCACTGAGAGCAGTCCTGAAGGCTTGTCCAGCACCAGCAGGAACTCATCGGCGTGTAGCAGCCTCACACCTGGAATGTCGATGACATTACCTGCGGGGTAATTGTTCTGCGGCGACTCGGCCTTCATGATTCAGTCAACGAAAAGTTTTTAACCAAGGAGAAGACATCATGACTGACGCAGGTGCCATTGCCATTGCATGTGGATTGATCATCGGCCTGGGCGCCATTGGCGCCTGCCTGGGCATAGGGGCGATGGGCGGGCGATTTCTGGAAGGTGCCGTGCGCCAGCCCGAAATGATGGAGCCGCTGCAGGTCAAGATGTTTCTGCTGGCCGGCCTGATCGATGCCAACTTCCTGATCGGTGTGGGCATCGCCATGATGCTCCTGTTCGCCAATCCCCTCTAGGGCTGGTGCTTGGCTTTAGGCGGCGGGAAGTTGTGAACCGGCGGGCTGCTGCGCTTGACTTCCCGCAGCATGAATAGGTAAAGGCTTTCAACCTTCTCGCGCGCCCAGGGCGTCTTGCGCAAAAATTTCAGGCTGGACGCCACGCTGGGATCGCTGGTGAAGCAGCGGATGTTGATGCGCTGGCCGAGCTCTTCCCAGCCGTAGTGATCAGACAGCGCAGTGACGATCGTTTCCAGTTTGACGCCGTGCAGCGGATTGCCCGGCTGTGCGGTAGCAGCAGCCGGGACTTCTTCCCGCAAATTTTCAGGCGAATCGCCAGAGCCGGCCATCAAGGCTTTATTTGTTCTTCAGCTTGCCGCGCAGTGGTACCTGCGTCACGATGGTCGGGCGCACCGCGTCGGGAGACACCGTCTTGGGTGGTGAGGTGTCCTTCTTCGGCTTCTTGACCATCTTGTTGTTGTTTTGCTGTCCTTTTGCCATGGTTTTCTCCGTTGGGTTGAGTGAAGTTGATAAAAATTGCGAGGGTGATGCCCCGATTATCAATGCAACTTGATGCGCGGGCGATAGGTCCGGTCCAGCATTTCAGACAGGGTGATCAGCGCGGTTTTCTTGAAGCCGCCCAGCGCCAGCTGGTGCTGCTTGTGCAGGCCCCAGTACATGAACTTGGCCAGCTGGCCTTCAATAAAGAAGCTGCCCTTGGTGAGGCTGCCCATCAGGCTGCCGACGGAGGAGTATTCCGACAGTGACACCAGCGAACCCTGGTCTTTGAAGACGAAGGGCGCCACCGGCTTGCCGGCGATCAGGTCGGAGAGCGAGCGCGTCAGGTACATGGCCTGCTGGTAGGCGGCCTGGGCTCGCGGTGGTACCCAGGTGCCGTCGGGTTGCTGGCATGCCGCGCAGTCGCCAAAGGCATAGATGTTTGTGTCGCCCGCGCTTTGCAGGTTTCCGTTCACCACCAGCTGGTTGAGCCTGTTGGTTTCCAGCGGGTTGCCATCGCCCAGGGTCCGTAGAAAGTCGGAGGCTTTTACGCCGGCGGCCCACACCGTGATGCTCGATGAAATGACCTTGCCGCTGGCCATCTTCAGGCTGTCGGCCGTGACTTCCACCACCTTTTCATTGGTGTGCACTTCGATGGCCAGCTTGCGCAGCTCGCGCATGGCCGATTCGCTCAGTCGCTCGGGCAACTGGGCCAGCAGGCGCGGCGCGGCTTCGACGAGCACGATCTGCAGGTCTTTTTCGGGGTGGATGTGATCAAAGCCGTAGTTGGCCAGCACCCGTGCTGCGGCATGCAGCTCGGCGGCCAGCTCCACCCCGGTGGCGCCGCCGCCCACGATCGCCACCGTCAGACGGCCGCTACCCGCCACGCGCGGCACGGTTTGCGCGCGAATGCAGGCGTTGATCAGGCGGTCGTTAAAGCGCTTGGCAGCTTGCGGGCTGTCCAGCTTGATGGTGTGTTCGGCCGCACCGGGTGTGCCGAAGTCGTTGGTCTGGCTGCCCACGGCAATCACCAGTGTGTCGTAGGCCAGTTGCTGGGCCGGTGTGATCTCGCGGCCGGCTTCGTCATGGCTGGCGGCCAGCTGCAGGGTTTTGTTCTGGCGGTCCACGCCGGTCAGGCTCCCCAGGCGGAACTTGAAATGGTTCCAGCGGGCCTGTGCGAGGTATTCAATTTCTTCGGCGTGGGTGTCAAAACTGCCTGCGGCCAGCTGGTGCAGCAGCGGTTTCCAGACATGGGTGCGGGCGGCGTCGACCAGGGTGACCTCGGCCAGGCCCTTTTTGCCCAGGCGTTTGCCCAGTTGCGTGGCCAGCGCCAGCCCTCCGGCGCCTCCGCCCACTATGACGATTCGGTGCATAACTTCTTCCTCCTGGTGCCAGGGTGGCCCTGTTATGTCGCCATGTTAACTGCCTGTTTCGCCTAAAACGGCCACCCACTTAAAGCCAATGGCCTAATTTTCAGGCCAGCAGGCGGGCTTATCGGGCTTCTCCCCCGGTTCGGGCGAAATCGGTTCAGTTCCGGGCACGGCCGTCGTGCCTGCGAATGAGACGATGCGGGAATACTGGTTTAGCCAGGCAGGACGTGCGCAAGCAGCTATTAAATCAATAGCATTACAGCCACTGAAGGCGTTCCCTCAAGAGTAGCCCCGTGCCACACCTTGCGGGTACGGCACTGTTAAGCTTCGGGCCGCATGCCGACACACTCATTCAAGGAACTCACCCACCAGCGTGCCTACATGCGCATGTGGTTCGCCCGGATTTTTGCCACCACAGGCAACCAGATGCTGATGGTCGCCGTGGGCTGGCAGATGTACGAATTGACCGGCAGCGCCTGGGACCTTGGCCTGGTGGGGCTGTACCAGTTTGTGCCGGCCTTGTTGCTGACGCTGGTGGCCGGGCATGTCGCCGACCGGGCTCACCGCGGGCGCATCATCGCGGCCTGCCTGGTGACGCAGGCCACGGTGGCGATGATCCTGGTGGCGGCCACGCAAGGCTGGCAAGTTGGGGGAATGCACCACAGCTGGGTTTCGCGCGAGCTGTTGCTGGCGGTATCGGTCATGCTGGGCGTGGCCCGCGCCTTCCAGATGCCCGCGCAGCAATCGCTCACCCCGGTGCTGGTGCCGCCTGCCATGCTGCCGCGCGCCATGGCTTTCAGCTCGGCCGGCATGCAGGCGGCGGTCATAGGCGGGCCGGCGCTAGGTGGCGTGATTTTTGTGGCCGGCGCCACGGCGGTGTATGCCACCTGCGCCTTCCTCTTTGCCACCGGCTGCGTGCTGATCGCGGTGCTGCGCTATGACCACGCGCCGCCGCCGCGCGAGCCGGTGACGCTGCGCACGCTGCTGGCCGGCGTGGAGTTTGTATGGCAGCGCAAGGCCCTGCTGGGCGCTGCGTCGCTGGATCTTTTTGCCGTGCTGCTGGGCGGCGCCACGGCCTTGCTGCCCATGTTCGCCAAAGACATCCTGCACGTCGGGCCCTGGGGCCTGGGCCTGCTGCGCGGCGCCCCTGCGGTCGGCGCCCTGTTGACGTCCGCGGTGCTGACACGCTGGCCGCTGGAGCGACGCGTCGGGCCGACCATGCTGTCAGCAGTCGCCCTGTACGGCGTGTGCATGGTGGTGTTTGGCCTGTCGACCAGTTTTGTGCTGTCGCTGCTGGTGCTGGCCGTCTCGGGCGGTGCCGACATGGTCAGCGTGGTGGTGCGCCAGACACTGGTGCAGATCGAAACCCCCAACGAAATGCGCGGCCGCGTCAGCGCCGTCAACTCGGTATTCATCGGTGCGTCCAACCAGCTTGGTGAGTTTGAATCAGGCGCCACTGCTGCGCTGCTGGGGCCGGTGGGCTCGGTGGTGGCGGGTGGGGTGGGTACGCTGCTGGTGGCTGCGGCGTGGTTCAGGCTGTTTCCGTCGTTGTCGCGGCGGGACAAGATGGTCAATCACTAGCTTTCACGCTGGCTCGAACCGCCCGCCGGCTCTTTCGACTGCCCAGCACTTCACCCAATGGGTCGTCCGCAGATTTGCGCCAGTGGCGTGGCTTGGTAGAGCGCACCTGGTTCTCAAGCGCGTCGAGTTGTTCTGGGTCAACAGTCCGCACTACTTGCGCCAGTTTGTGGTCTTGCGCGTGTCGCTCAGACCGGATGCCTCTCGCCTTGGAAAGCGGTATTCCTTTGCGCGAAGCCTTGCTATTTTCGCCGTAGGTATTTCGACGGTCTTTCAGGTAGCTGAGACGTTTTTTCTGTTGAGGAGTCATATTGAGGCCAACGTAATTCGGGTGTGGTGTGGATCCATGGCGTAAGAACTAAGCAGATGTGCCAAGCGGAAAATCTTCATATGATTTTGGGTAATAGCCCCAGATTCTGGCCACACCGTCTCTGTATTCAAAATCGAAGCCGATCTCTTTCAACCTTCCGAGAAACACAGGCGAATAGTCAATGATCTTTGGCGCAAGAAGGCGGCCCGTGCGGAGTTCGCCATGCAAGCCGATGTCAAACCACTCCACGCCCACAAACGGGTAGGGCAGGTGATAAAACCATTCGACATCCCAGCCCGAAATGTGGCCGTTGACCCACTTCGAGCGATACGAAGGTCTCCATTCAAGGCCGCGCACGTATGTGATCAGCTCGTTCCATTGAGTGTCGTTCGCCAGCGAGCCTGAGAACTTCTGGCGCGCCTGCTGCGCAATTTTCTCCTTGTCTTCGTTCTCAGGGACGGCATTGGCAAGTGGTAGTGAATGCATGATCAAGGCCTGATTTAAAAATGAACGGACGCATTGACTGTGATGCTGCACGATGCCTGCTGTTGTTGCGACGCATGAACAATTTATTGGGAATGCGCAAGGTCGGTTTCCAGAATGTAGAGGCTGTTGGGTGTGGGGTTGTGGCATGTCAGGCCCACTTCACTCACCGGGATATCGAACGTGACCAGCACGCGGCCGTTTGCGTTTACCGGACCTGCGATGGTTCCCCGGGTCCCTATCAGGAGCCAATAGTTCTCGGCAGGGTGACAATCTTCAGGCGCGCACCGGGCACCGTTGAAGGATATGAGTACGACTTTCGATCCGGCTGGATGCATCTAGCCACCTACGCTTTCACATGAGAGGCTCAGACGACAGGTTCCCGCTATAGGAGAGCACTGTACCGAGCAATGGGAGGCCGACTTCCACGTTGAACTGATACTGACCGTTGTCGATGCACTTCGATGCGGCCGTGCGAGGCAGGAGCCAAAGAGGGAATGGAACGCCCGCTAGCCGGCCTCCGATGGGACGCCAGACCCAGCCGCCATTGACAATGGAAACACCCAGGTTGAGGCGAAGCAGGCCCGATGACTCGACCCAGTAACCCGATGGATAACGACCTGTCGGCGTGAAGGTTGAGGCAAACGTGGAGGTTCCATTGAAGGTACGGTTCCAATGAAGCTCGGTGTCAGTGCTGAAGATGGAAACGCTCATCGATGCAGTTCCGTCGCAAGGCGGGACACCAAGTTTTTGCGCAAGCCGCCGGCCCGCCCAACCGGCAAGGCCGGTGCCCAGGCGAACCTCGACTGTGCCTGAGAGCGTGCCTCCAGACCGATGGAGTTCCTGCAGCAACGGGTGCAGTTGTGCGAAGGCCTCACCAAACCAGGTTTCAACGACTGCCGACATGCGCTCTTTCGGTTGCGGTGCAGTTCCGCCATGAACCAGATCAACAGAAGCGGGGGCTGCACACTGCAGGTGATTTTAGGTGTGTAGCTGGCAGGCCGCTGTCCTGCAGATGAAAGGCGCTGGCGGCCCGGGTCCTGTTGTATTCAAAGGACGACCATTGCGCCCCGCTTCGCAACGAAGCGCAGTGATTCGTCTACCGCCCCGTATTCGCCCGTATCCGGTTCACTTCCACCGGCGTGATTTCACTCGCCCTATTGCCCCATGACTGGCGGACATGCGTCAGCACCAGCGCCATATCGGCGTCGTTCAGCACCAATACGAAGGGCGGCATGCCAAAGGGGCGCGGGTTGCCCGTGGTGGCTGGTGCGTAGCCGCCATTGAGCACGATCTGCACCAGGTTCACGGCCTGGCTCATGGTGACGGCGCGATTGCCTGCCAGCGCCGGGTAGGCATTGGCGATTCCTTCGCCCCTGGCACCGTGGCACTGGGCGCAGTGCTGTTCGTACAGCTTGGCGGCGCGTTCCACAGACTCGCCCTGAGTCTTGATGGTGGCCGGCTCCGGGGACGTGGTGTGTGTGGGCGGCAGCTCTTTCAGGAACTGCGCCATCGCGCCGAGATCGGCATCGCTCAAATACTGCGTGCTGCGCTGAACGACTTCCGCCATGGGGCCGGTGACCGAGGCGCGTGGTGAGACGCCGTTTTTCAGAAGGCTCACGATGTGCTGCCTGTCCCAGTCGCTCACGCCCGCTTCATACGGCGAGGTCAATGAGGGCGCATACCAGTTCTGCATGGGGATCAGCCCGCCGGCCAGGTCCAGCCCCGCGTCGCTGGCGCCCAGCGCATTGCGTGCGGTGTGGCAGGCCGCACAATGACCCAGGCCCTTGACCAGGTAGGCCCCGCGGTTCCAGTCGGCACTGCGTGCGGCGTCCGGTTGGTATGCACCGGGGCTGAAATACAGGGCGCGCCACACTGCAAGCGCTGCCTGCGACTGGTAAGGAAAGCGCAGCGCATGGGACTGGTTGGGCTGCACCGCAGCGGGCAGGCTGCGCAGGTAGGCAAACAGCGCATCGGAGTCTTCGCGCGTGACCTGTGTGTAGCTGGTGTAGGGGAAGGCCGGGTAGAGCAGGCGGCCGTTTTTGGAGCGGCCGTTGTGCATGGCGCGCCAGAAATGGGCGGATGACCAGCTGCCGATGCCGGTTTTGTCGTCAGGCGTGAGGTTGGAGGTGAACACTGTGCCAAACGGCGTGGCGATGCCGCGCCCGCCCGCATAGGCCTGGCCGCCCTGCACGGTGTGGCAGGTCTGGCAGTTGCCGGCGCGCGCCAGGTAGGCGCCCCGGGCAATCAGGCTGTCGCTGGGGGCCGCGGTAGCCACAGGCGCCTTCACGTCGACTTCGTCGCGCACATTCAGCGCCCATACCAGTAAAACCGCGGCGGCTGCCAGGGTGGAAAGGCCCACCGCCCATTTGAGGAGGGTCTTCATTTTTGCAATTTCCTGGTGGGCGAAGCCGGCACAGTGGGCATGTCTGCTGCGCTACCGCAGGTAATGACCACGGCGCCGGGTGCGAGCGCGGGCAGCGTGGTGGCTGGTTTGGTGCTCGCCGGCAGGGGCTGCGCCGCCACCCAGCTGGCGACGGCATTGATGTCTTCCAGGGTGAGTTTTTCCACCACATTTTTCATGCAGTCCGGCGCGTGCGCGTGGCGCTGGCCGGCCTTCCAGGCACCCAGCTGTGCATTGAGGTAGTCACGTGGCAGCCCCAGCAGGCCCGGAATGGCAGGCGCCACGCCGGTCATGGCCTGGCCGTGGCATTGCACGCAGGCCGGTAGCCGGCGCGCAGCGTCGCCCTGCATGACCAACTGCTGTCCATGGCGCATGGCCTCGGGTGATGCGGCAGCGGGCAGGGGTGCGGGATAGGGGACTTCGAGCTGGGAGAAGTACTGCGCGATCTCCATCAGGTAGGTGTCGCTGAGCGGTTCGATCAGCTGCGTCATGAGACCGTAGTGGCGGCGCCCGTCGCGAAAGTTCAGCAGCTGGTTGTACAGGTAGCCCGCCGGTTTTCCCGCCAGGCGCGGGTAGTAGCCGTCGGGAGCTGCCCGGCCCTGGGGCCCGTGGCAAGCCGTGCAGGCCATGGTGCGCTGCGCGATGGTGTCTTCAAACGGCGGCGGAGCTGCCTGGGCGGCAACGGCCATGGCAAATGCCGGGCCGGCCCACAACAGCCGCGCGGCCAGCACACGCTTGCAAAAGCGTGGGAAAAATCTTGGGTTCATGGGGCCATCATGCCGCACATGGGCGGCCGGTGTCAGCATCAGTTGCGCTCCCAAAAAACACATCAGATGAAAAACAGGTGAAATTGACGGGACGCTGGGCGCGGTGGACCCGCTGCAAAAGTCCCTGGAGTGAGTCGCACGGCTGACGGCAGCCGGGCTTGCGGCCCTACTTGCGGGGGTCTTGCAGCGCGCGGACACAGGCCAAAAAATGGTCCCAGCTGGTCTGCACTTCCTTCACACGCACGCCTTTGTCCAGCACTGCACCGCAGGCTGCTTCCGCGCGCCGCACAACCTTGGTCAATGCGCTGCCCGGCAAGGGGGGAATCTGCGCGCGCAGCGCGTCCGCTTTCGCCCGCATCTGCATGATGGCGTCCCTGGCCAGCGTCTTGTTGCCGGCACAGGCAATCATGCCGATCATTTCCGCCATTTCAGTCAGGGCGGGATCCAGTTGCCAGATGGCGGCGGTGGTGCCCAGCGCCAATGCCCAGATGCGCCGGTTGCGGCGGGTGGTGGCACCTGCAAGTGGCTCGGCCGCCGCAGTGTCGTGTAGCGCTGTGCTGGCAGCAGGTGGGTTGGGCTTGTTCATGGTGTCGACGGGAGACAGCCGATTTTGCACCAGGGCCGTCACGAAGGCATCCGGTGGCGCCTAAAAGCCCCAGTCTTGTCAAACCTCAGTTGCTGGTTACCTTGGCGCTACAAGAAGTGCAGGACCCGGAGGACGTGGTGCCGCCCTAGTGCCTGTCAATCGGTGTCAGCGCGGCCGTCCGGGTCCCGGTCGCCACGCGCTGGGTATTGACGTTGTCGGTGGTCACAATTTTGGTGAAAGGCCGCATATTTGCATGCATTGCAGGTGCGACACCAAGGGACGCTATCGGGGGCATCGGCAAGTTTGCTTTCAGCCTGGTCGCCACCGCCACTTCACGCAGGGGTTGCTTGATGGGTTCAAGTGCTTCATGCAAGGGCCCGAGCTTGGCTGTCTGCCGTTCCATGGCATCGACAAAGTGGTGCAGGTTGTTGGGGTTTTCGGGTTTTTCCTTGATCTTCGTGACGAAACCATCGTCGGCGCCCTGCCGGCTGGGCAATGTGGAGTTGCTGTCGCCCTGGAACCCGCTGACGCGTACACGCGGATCGGCGTGCTGGGCATCCAGCGTGGCAGAAACCTGCCCGGCAAAGGTCTGGGCCAAATTGCGCGGGCCGATGGCCACGTGGTCGCGCGACACCGTACCGGCGCTGCCACAGGATGTCAGCCGGACGTCCAGGCCCGGGCTGTTCACGGAATTGGCAATATTGTGCACCGCAGTCCCAATGTCCTGCGCCGTGTGCGTCATCTTGTAGCCGCGCTTGATGTTGACCTTTGTTGCCTGCTCGAACAGGCCCGGCGGGTGGTGTTCGTCTTCGTCCACGGGCGTTGCCACGGTGGTGATGGAGTTGGGATTGCGCGGGCTGCCATGGCCCTTGACGAACAGAACATCGGCGGGGCCGTTTTCCCGGTTGTTGTACGGCGCCATGCCGGGCTGCACGACCCTGACGTTGCGGATCGCTGAGCTCAAACCGCGGTATTCGCGCTGCAGTTGCTGCTTTTGCGGAATCGTCAGGTTGCCGGCGAGCAGCTTGTCCATCACGCTGGCATGGCGTTCCTCGTAGTGCGCACGCACCGCACGCTGGGCTTCGATGTTGTCGACAAAAACCGTGCCTGGTTTGAACTCGTTGTTGGCACCGGTGTGTCCCATTTCCATCACCGCTGCCTTGCGGTGGCCGGTGTCGAAGGCCGCCAGGCCGGGAAGATAAACGTGCCGTTTGATCCTTTGGTCTGCCATGGTGTGGGCTGCGCTCCTTTTGCCGCAAAGGTTCGCAAACCCTGTGCCAGGTGAGCAGCGCGTGCAAGTGCATGAATCCAAAAGGTATTTGGCGCAGAAAACAGGAGCTGCGGGACCAATTTGTCCCTTGGGTTCGAAGAGGAATATCACCCCAACCCAGTCGCTGCGTTGCCTGATGGGGTGGGATGTTTTTGTCCCGTGCCGGGTCTTATTTGTCCCGCCCCGCTGGCACCCAGCCCGCAGGGCTGGAACCATTCATGCGCAGGCGTTGTCCCATGGCGCCACGTGCTGGCACACCCAGCGCGGGTCGTCGTGCGGCAGGTCATGCCCTGCCCAGGGGTGCTCCCGGTGCGATGTTTGCCAGGCATGGGCAAGCTGCGCGGAACAGGCCGGGTTGACAAGGGCATCGCCGGCTGAAGACAGGACCAGCACCGGGCAACGCGGTGCAAGAGGTGCGCAGGTGAACCGGGTGGCTGCCCATAATTGCCGCGCTGCGTTGGCTGCGCTCACAGGTGCGCTTTGGCGGATGAAGCGCCACTGCGTGAGATCCTGCTGCCTTTGCTCCTGGCGCTTGCAGGTGAGTTCATGGACTTTTTGTTCCACGGCATCAATGTTCCGCCAGTGCGAAGCCATCGCCAGCAGTGTCAGCCAACTGCGGGGCCGCAGGCGCTGCGCAAAATGTGCGTGGGGCCGCATGCTGGTGTTGACAAGCACCAGCCGCGAAATTTCGTCCGGGTAGCGTTGTGCCCAACTGGCCGCCGCCATGCCGCCCAGGGACATCGCCAGCACTGCGTAGGGCGGCCGTACGCCCTGCGCCGCCAGTTGCCGGCGCACCGCCTCGACCATTTCCTCCACGGAAAGTGGGGAGCGCTGCCCGCACCATTTGCCATTGCCGGGCAGGTCCAGCGTGATGATCTGGCCGGGGCTGCGGCCTGTGGCTTCCTGCAACTGCAGCGGGAAATCTCCCCAGTGCCGCGCTTCGCGGGTCAGGCCCCTGAGCAACACCCAGGTCATGTCACACCACCCTGCGCGGGCGCCAGTGCGCCGCGGCAAGCCGTGCGAGCTGCACACGCTGTTCGCCCGAAGGCAGCCAGCGCGGTGCGGAGAATGCAGCGCGTGTCAGGAAATCCAGCAGGTCCGCATGGCGGCGCAGTACGCGCCGCGTGCGGTGCGCCTTGATAGGGTTGAAAATGCCGTGGCGCGAAAACAGCTGGCGCGGGTTCTTGCGTATCCATAACCACGAGCCCAGCTCCAGCGTCATCGGCAAAAAGATGTTCTCCGCCGGTGCGCGATCATAGGCATGGTCCCAAAGGTCGCCGTGCAGCAGGTACTGGTTGCTTTGCGGCTCGAAGCTGTAGGCGTGGTGCGGGTGCGATTGCTCCAGCATTGTCCGCAGTGCAAACATCTCCGGCAGATGCGGCATCAGCCGGCGCGTCCTGGCGTACGGAAACCACAGGCTGTCCTCAAAGCCGTAGCCCGAATGGCAGTCCAGTGCCAGGCTGAAGGGCCGGCTGGCCAGTTGTTCCCGCACCACTTGCAGTACGGCCGCGCTTTCCACTTCCATCGGCATGCCGGGCCTTCCGCAGTACCAGGGAAGCCGGGGGCTCACGGTTTGCCCGCCGGCCAGGAAGGGCACACGGGCGTCGGCCTTGTGGGGGGCATTGCGCATCAGGTCCACGCCCTGGGGGTTGGCGCGCTTGTGCGCCCACATGCCGCCGGGGTTCACGATGGGCATGAACACCAGCCGGATCTTTTCGAGTTGCCGGTGCAGCAACTCGTCCCACTCCAGGCGAAACAGCAACGCCCGCATGTAATGCAAAACCAGCTGCGTGCCGATGCGTTCCAGTCCATGGATGCCGCCGAAGAAACCGACCGCGGGCGCCGCAGGGTCGCGGGAGCCGATGCCCGCCACATACAGCGGAAAAGACGGGCCGGCAGTATGCGCTTCGGCCACAACGGCCACGTCAAAGTGCGCGCTGCCTGCCAGCAAAATTGTCTTGAGCTCTTCCATCTCCGAAAAGCTGGCCGCCGCATCCCGCGCCGGCGTGAGGCTGTAGGGGCTGTGAAAGCTGCGTGGGCTGTCGGCTGCGCTATTCAGTGGCGGAGGCAGTGGCGGAGGGAGCATCCGCCCATCCTTGCACAGTTGTTTGACAGGCGTGCTACAGCTTGTTGTTTTGCGGGGAAGGCCGGGAGCCCGGCTGGCGCGGCTCGGCGCCCGCCCGCTGTGAAATGGCGGCAATCACCTGGTGCAGGGCCTTGTTCACCGGTTTGTCGTTGCGCATGATCAAGGCCAGCGTCCTTTGCAGCCGTGGGTACAACGGGTGGACCACGAGTTCGGCATGCTGTCCCGGGCCGGTGACCGCCATTGCGGGCAGGATGCTGCAGCCCAGGCCGGCCGCCACCATTTCCTTGATGGCTTCGACGCTGCCCAGTTCCATGATGGGTTTGGGGGCGTGGCCCGCATCCTGAAACCACTGGTCGATGATCACGCGGGTATTGGCCGCCGGCTCGAACAGCACCAGCTCGCGCTTTGCCAGTACGGCCGGCGTGATCCTGGCGGGCATGGCGGCATCACGCTTGGGTGCGATGGCCACAAACTCGTCGTTGAACAACGGTGTCACCACCAGCGCGCGCCGTTTGACGGGCAGCGTGACCAGCGCCAGGTCCAGCATGTTGCCTTCCACCGCCTTGACGAAGTCGGCCGTGTTGCCCGTGCTGACCACCACGCTCAGATTGGGAAACCGCAGCCTCAATGAGCGCAGGATTTGCGGCAGGAAATAAAGGCAGGCCGTGGCGCCAATGCCCAGCGTGATGCGGCCGGCCACATTCGAGGAGTGGGAAGCCATGGCGGCCATGACGCCGTCTACGGCGGTGTTGACATGCTGGATTTCTTCCATCAGGTCAAGCCCTGCGGGTGTGGGCGTTGCGCGGCGCGCCACGCGTTCGATCAGGCGCACGCCCAGCTTCTGCTCCAGCTGCCTGATTTGCAGGCTGACGGCGGGCTGTGAAAGGCCCAGCCTTTCGGCCGCACCGGAAAAGCTCCCGGTTTCAACGATGAGGGCGTAGGTGCGCAGGTGGTCCAGGTTGAGCATGCAAAGAAATTCTAATCAATCTGATAAGTTTTGACATATTTACTTATGCATGCCGTTGCGCAACCATAGCGGCATGCACCTCACACCTATACCCCAGGCCACCCGCCCCGATCCTTCCTCTGAAACTCGGGGTTCCCTGGTGATCGGTCCCTGTGCCGAAAGCCATATGGAGGCAATCCAGGCGATATACGCGCACTACGTGGCCACTAACCTGGCGACGTTTGAGCTGGAGCCGCCCAGCGTCGCGCAGATGCTCTCGCGCCGCGCTGACATCCTGCAGGGCGGCTACCCCTACCTGGTGGCGCATCGCAACGCAGAGGTGGTGGGGTATGCCTATGGCAGTGCCTACCGTTCGCGGCCGGCCTATCGCCATACGGTGGAAGACTCGATTTACGTCGCGCCCGGCATGCGCCAGTCCGGCATTGGCAGCGCCCTGCTGCGTGAGCTGATCCGCCAGTGCGAGCAGCGCGGTTTCCGGCAAATGGTGGGCGTGGTCGGCAACAGCGCCAACACGGGCTCGCTCAGGGTGCACGAGGCTTTGGGCTTTGCCCGTGTCGGCACGCTGGGCAGTGTCGGCTACAAGTTCGGCCAGTGGGTGGACACGGTGCTGATGCAGCGTGCGCTGGGCGACGGCGCCGCGTCGCCCGGGGCTTTTCCCGTGGGTCTACGGCAGATCCCGCCAGTTCAATCCCCTGGCCCGATCACCACATCCGACAGTGGGTACGCGACACAGGGCAGGATGTAGCCCGTCTGCTTTTCCTCGGCGCTCAGGCCCGGCCATTCGATGCGGTAAGCCACCTGCCCGTTGGCCAGCCGGCGGATGCAGGTGCGGCAGGTGCCGTTTCTGCACGAACTGTCCATCGCCACGCCGGCCTGGAGCGCCGATTGCAGGATCGGCAGGGACGGCGAGGCGCTGAAATGCACCCCTTCCGGGTTCAGCTGGACGCTGAACAGAACCGCATTCGCCGGATCGCCAGGGTGGGCCGGGTCGTCCATCGCTGCTTCGGGTACGGGTAGCTGCCTGCGCCGGCGTCTGCGTTAACCGCGCAGGCGTTCCAGCAGCAGCACGGTCATCAGGGACAGCAACAACTGCTGCTCTTCGCGTTCATTGACGGGGGCCATCCGCTCGGCGGTGAACCGGCCCTCAAACAGGGCGGGCTGCTTGGTGAGCTCGGCCACCAGGGTGCCGTCGGGTCTCGTCACCTGGTAGGCGGGATGGAACAGGTAGCCCGAAAACATACCGATCACCGGAATCTGGCTGAATAGGCCGTCAAGAAAACGCGTCATCACGCTTTTCTCGTTGATGCTGAAGTGGGTGACGCCGTTGTCCTGCACGTCAAAACCGGCTCTCCACATGGAGCGCATGCCGCGACGCTTGATGCCGCCCAGCGCCGCGCCCTGGGTATCGGTGAAGTGATAAAGCGCTGAAAAATCGATAATCCGGTCCGCCTTGATCTGGTAGAGCTGCCGGTCCTGTTTTTCATCGGTGAAAACCGTGATGGCTTCCTTGAGCTTGAAGAGTTTTTGTTTGACATACGCCACCGGCTGGCTATGCGCGTCCTTGACCAGAAATTGCGGTGCAAAGGCGATGAGTTTGAAGGACATTTGCAGGGGAAACTGAATACCTTGGGCCATGATGTGCAAGCGCTTGTAAGTGTTAGGGTGCGACGAATGTACCCGACGCCCAAGTCACTTGCCGGGCATTCATCCTGCCGCCAGACCGCCGTGAAGCGAATGTATTGCCGGGTGGGAGGCGATTTGGGCGACAATTCTGCTCCCCCGATCATTTCCCGCACCGATTCACAAGCGATTTTTTTCATGTCCAGCTATTCCGTCCGTCCCGCTACGCCCCGTGATGCCAAAACCATTGCCGAAATTCATGTCGCCACCTGGCAGGCCGCTTATAAAGACCTCATGCCCGAGGACTACCTCGGCAAGATCACGGTAGAAAAACGCCTGCCTTACTGGCGCGAAGCCATCGAATTCAGCGAGCCGCAACTGCTGGTGGCCACGGACGGAGATGAGATCGTGGGCTTCGTCGGCTTTGACCGTTCCCGCGATGCCGGCACCAAATCAACAGTGGGTGAGATCTGGGCGCTGTATGTGCTGCCCGAACATTGGGGCAAGGGCGCAGGCCTGGCCCTGTGGGACGGCGCGCGCGAGGGCCTGAAAGAAGAGGGTTGCACGCAGGTAACGTTGTGGGTGCTGTTGCGCAATGAGCGTGCGCTGCGATTTTATGAACACGCGGCGGGGTTCAAGCGCGAGATGCCATCGCTCAAGACTGTGGCTTTTGGCAGTGCCAAGCTGGAAGAGATCCGGCTCAAGCGATTGGTTGATTGAGCGTCTGACATTCGTCTGAGCTAGGCCGGCTCTTGCTCCGGCGGTGCGCTCTTTGCTGAGGGTTGCTGGCCGGGGGTAGCCCGGCAGCTACTCACTTTTCTTTTGCTTCGCCAAAAGAAAAGTAAGCAAAAGAAAAGGCGACCCTGCTGTCTGCGTCCCTACGCTTCGCTGCGGGCAACCTGCGGTGCTCGGTCCAGGCGGGGTCTCGCTCGAACTCGCTACGTTGCACTTCGCTCAGACAATCGCGATCCCTGATCCGCCTGAACCTGCGCTCCTCGGCGCATACAGAAGGGCTAATCGGGAGGGGGGACTGAAGACAAATACCAACTCCAATACCAACAAGGACACGCCATGGCGTGTCCTTGTTTCTTCAGGCGTTCGGGTGTTCGGTATCCTTCTCCTACCCCCTTGTGGATGCGCCGAGGAGCGGAGGTCCAGACGGATCAGGGCAAAAACTTGTTTGAGCGAAGCGAGTTGTTTTTGACCCCGGCTGGACCGAGCACCGCAGGTTGCCCGCAGCGAAGCGGAGGGACGCAGGAACCAGGGTCGCCTTTTCTTTGCTTACTTTCTTTTGGCGAAGCAAAAGAAAGTGAGTTGCATGCCGGGCAACCCCCGGCCAGCCGCACTCAGCAAAAAGCGCAACGACAGAACAAACCAGGCCTCAAGAGAAGAGCGCCATCTCACGACGGCACATTCACCACCCGCTCATCGTCATCAGGAATCAGCGGCATCCCTTCATCGGGCTCCACCGGCAGCTCCAGTGCGTCGTCTTCATCCAGACCTTCCTCGGGTGGGCCGTTACGCGGCTGGCCGTTGTCGGTTGCGCCGGTTCTGAGGGCGGGTCGTCCAATTCTGGGCATTGTGCTTCTCCTTGGAGTTTCAAAAACGTTGGAAGGGCGTTTATCAACGGTGCCTGGCCTGGATGCCTTTGGCTTGTGAGTTCAGGACGATGATGCGGGCAACTGCGACAGGGGCTGCCAAGCCAAGCGGCCTTTTTCCTGTCAGTGTGGGCCGACAACCGCGCGGCGCGCACAACACTCTCTTGTCCTACATGCAGCGTATCCGGCTGCGCACAGTCCGCATGCCTGCCGCCGCTTAATGTCGGCAGACACCTCTGGACGACCATGAGCCCGTCATCACCGAGGCTCAGATAGATCCCAGAGGTATTTTGCGGAATTTTTTTGAAAGAAGCATCATGGACAAAACCACAGCCTCCACCGGTACGGCTTCCGGTACTGACAACCCTCTGCAGCGAGGCGTCGAGTCTGCCGGAGCAGCGCTCCACAGCGGCATTGACAAGGTGGCTGAGCCGGCCCGCAGTGCGGTAGACCGCGCGTCTTCCGCCGCGCACGAAGGCGTCGACAAGCTGGCCAGCGGTGCCAGCACTGTGGCTGACCGCTTTGCCGACCAGACCCGCCGGGTGACTGAAGCGCCAGGCCGGGCCATTGACGCCTCGAAATCGTGGGTTCAGGAAAGGCCCCTGGAGGCTGTCGGTGCCGCCCTGGCGCTGGGTTTTATCCTGGGACGGCTCACGGCGCGCTGAGCATCTAGCGCTCTGACGCCCATCCAAAGCCGCCTGCGGGGCGGCTTTTTGTTGCGCTGGATTTGGGTACAGTAGGCCTTCGCCTTCGGTGCCACCACAACGCATAACAGCAGCACCGGACTCCTGCCGGCCGGGCTCATCACGGCCGGGCCTTGCAAGTTTTGCTCACCCCTTCGGCCTTGCGCCGGCACACGGAACCTACATATGGCCAGCAGCCTTCTCGCATTGATCGACGACATCGCCACCATCCTTGATGACGTAGCGCTGCTTTCCAAGGTGGCCGCCAAGAAAACCGCCGGCGTGCTGGGTGATGACCTGGCGCTCAACGCCCAGCAGGTCTCAGGGGTCAAGGCAGACCGGGAGTTGCCGGTGGTCTGGGCTGTGGCCAAAGGTTCCTTCGTCAACAAGGCCATCCTGGTACCGGCCGCGCTGGCTATCAGCGCGTTCATACCGTGGGCCGTCACGCCGCTGCTGATGGTGGGCGGTGCATTTCTCTGTTACGAGGGGTTTGAAAAACTCGCGCATAAATTCATGCACAGCGCAGACGAACAGGCGGCCGAGCATGAGGCGCTGACTGCCGCACTGACCAACCCGGACGTAGACGTGCTGGCGCTTGAAAAAGACAAGATCAAGGGCGCGGTCCGCACCGACTTCATCCTGTCCGCTGAAATCATCGCGATCACGCTGGGCACCGTGCAGGCCAGTCCCTTCGTGACGCAGGTGGCTGTTCTGGGCGGTATCGCCCTCCTGATGACGGTGGGGGTTTATGGCCTGGTGGCAGGCATCGTGAAGCTGGACGATGGCGGGCTTTACCTCAGCCAGCGTGAAGGAGGCGGCGCCCTGGGCCGCTTGCAGCGCGGCGCAGGCCGCGCCATCCTGCTGACCGCTCCCTGGCTCATGAAAGGCCTTTCTGTGGCAGGCACCATCGCGATGTTCCTGGTGGGCGGCGGCATTCTGACGCACGGCTTTGCGCCGCTGCATCACGCGATCGAGCTGCTCGCACAAAAAGCGTCGGCCATAGGCGGAGCAGGTGCTTTGCTGGCCGCGCTCACGCCGCTGTTGATGGACGCACTCACAGGCTTGATCGCCGGTGCGCTGGTGCTGTTTGTTGCCGTGCTGGTCAAGCGCGTCCTGGCGCGCCGCTGACACAGAAGAGAAGAGAGCGAATGGAGAATCCGGCAGTTAGTCGCCGCACTTTCCTGGCTTGGCCGCCTTTTCCGGTTCCTCGTGGCGGCCTTCAGTTTTGCCGGCGGGCTGGTCGTCCGGCACCGGAAATGGCCAGCGGCCTTTTTCACGGGGTGGTGCGGGCATGGCTGCTTCCCGCGCGCGCTGCTCCAGTGCCTTTCGGCTCTCGGTATCGGGCGCGGCAACTTTGGGTCTTGGCATGGGTGGTCTTTCGCAGGGAAGGAAGGCGGTGTATGAACGCAGGCGTGCAAACGCGGGACAGCCACTGACCTTACTCCCGCGGGTTGTCCTGCGGTGTAGTCTGCGGATGACGCCAGCTGTAGGAAGCTGGGGACGCCGGAAAATGCCGATGCATTCGGTGTAGCGGCTGTCGCGTCGTCTGCCGCGTTTATTGCGGCAAGCTGCTCTTGCGCTGTATCAGGTCGTGTTTGGCGAACAGGTCGGCGATCCAGTCGACAAAAACACGCACCTTGTTGCTCAGGTGGCGGTTGGGTGGGTACACCACATGAATGGGCTTGGCCTCGGAGCACCAGCCGTTGAACAGGGGTTCCAGCGCACCGCTGCTGATATGGTGCTGAACCAGGAAGGTGAGCGTCTGCAGGATACCCAGGCCCGCCAGCGCCGCCGCCACACCTGCGTTCGAGTCATTGACCGACAGCTGGTGGTGCCCGCCGATCTCCACCACCTCGCCGTCTTTTTGCAGGTTGACGGTGTAAAGCTTGCCGTCGCGCGGCGAAAAATAGCGGATCAGCTTGTGCGCCTGCAGCTCGCGCGGGTGCTGCGGCACGCCGTGGCGTTTGAGGTAGGCGGGTGAAGCGCAGGACATCAAATAAAACTCGCCGATGCGGCGCGCCACCAGTGATTGGTCTGTGATCTGCCCGCCGCGGATCACGCAGTCGACATTTTCTGCAAGGATGTCGATCGGCCGGTCGCTTACGCCAAGCTCCAGCTGGATGTCCGGGTAACGCGCATAAAAGTCGGGCAGGGCCGGAATCACCACCGCAAGGCCCAGTGAAGAGGGAATGTCCACCTTGAGCCGGCCACGCGGGCTGGCCTTGGCGCGCGACATGCTCGACTCAAGCTCTTCCATTTCGCCCAGAAGGCGGCCCGCGCGCTCGTAGTAAGCCGCACCGTCGGCCGTCACCGTGACTTTGCGCGTGGTGCGGTTGAGCAGCTTGGTGTCCAGTGACTGCTCCAGTGTCTGGATCAGGCGCGTCACCGTGGGCTTGGGCATACCCATGGAATCTGCCGCTTTGGTAAACGTGCCGGCCTCCACAACCCGTACAAAGGCCTGCATTGCGGAAAATTTATCCATGAAAGAGTCCTGTTCTGGTGAGGGCCGTCAGCGCGTGCCTTGCCTGGCGGGCGCCGCAAGAGGGATACGGGGCGGTAATTAAAAATGGCTGCCGGGGAAGAGGTGCATCTGCCAACAGGGGCTCATCGGCAAAACGGCGAGGGGCGATTGTGACCAGCCCAGCCGGTTCAGGTGCGGGGCGCGAAATAGCCCTGAGAACTTTCCGGGATTGCCCACTCCCAATTGACCTTGCCCCACAGGGAAGGATGAAACTCCGCGCTCGGATGTTCATGGGAGCTTTCATGGGGGGCCGTGATTTTCAGAGGAGAAGCCTGCTTGCTACCCCTCATTGTTGCACTGGTGAAATAAAGTATAAACAAAACGGCTATTTATTAAGCGACCTGCCGCGCGTATCTTCTGCTGCATTGCAACAAAGAGGAGCCGCGTGCGGCTCGCCAAGATGAACAGCCCACAGCCCGTCCCCGCAGGCGCCGACAAAAGCCCCCCTCCCTGGGTGGAAAAACAGATCCAGCTGGCACTGAAAAAGCCGCTGGACGTGCGTTTTTACGGCCGCCGCAGCGGCACGGGCGTTTCACCCCTGGTGGTGCATTTCCATGCCGGCGCGTTTGTGGGCGGATCCCTGGAAGGCGGTTCCTGCGTAGCCGGGCTGCTGGCCCAAGCCGGCGCAGTGGTGATGTCGCTGGACTATCCGCTGGCGCCAGAGCACCCTTTCCCCAATGCAGTCGAAATAGGTTATGCCGCGCTGGTTTGGGCCGCCAAGGCCCGCCACAAGCTGGTCGGCGTCGGTGCGCCGGTTTTTGTGGCCGGCGAAGAGGCCGGTGGCAATATCGCTGCAGCCGTGGCGCTGATGGCGCGTGACCAGCATGAGCCGGCTCTGGCGGGGCAGATCCTGATGTCGCCGATGCTGGACCCATGCCTTGCGACCGCTTCGCTGCGCGACGCCGAAGCCGGGCCAGTGGGCTGCACCTGGGCCGACGGCTGGCACAAATACCTGCCCCGGGCCGAAGACGCAAGCCACCCTTACGCTGCACCCGGCGCCGCATTCCGCCTGGCCGGCCTGGCACCGACGCTGCTCATCACGGCGCAGGACGACCCGCTGCGCGACGAAACGCTGGCCTACGCCGCACGGCTGCGCGCCGCAGGCCTGGTTGCGCACGAGACCGTGTTGCCGGTGCCGACCGGCTGGCCCTGCAGCTATCTGCAGCCTTGCGACCACAAGGCTGCTTGGGGCCCTGTCCTGCATGAGCAGTACACCCGTTTTTTCGCTGATGCGCTGGCCGCGCATGCGACCCATTCCTGAGTTTCACAGTTCCTTTTTTTACTTTTCTTTTGAGGGGTTTCACCATGACATCGATTCATCTGCACAACAACAAGCGCCGTTTGCTGGCAACCGTCGTGGCCGTACTGGCATTGACGGGCGTGACGGCCGTCATCTTCGGCGTTTCGGGCACGCGTGCCCAGTCGGGTGCGCCTGCCGAGCCGCAGGCCACGCCGGTATCGGTGGCCACCGTCGTGCAAAGCGACGTCTCCGCCTGGGATGAGTTTTCGGGCCGGCTGGAAGCGGTCGAGCGCGTGGACATCCGCTCGCGCGTGGCCGGCACCATCCAGGCCGTGCACTTCCGCGAAGGCGCGTTGGTCAAAAAGGGCGACCTGCTGTTGACGATTGACCCGGCACCCTACGCCGCCGAAGTGGCGCGCGCCGAAGCCCAGGTGGCCGCGGCGCAGGCCCGTGTGGCCCAGGCCAAGGGCGAACACGAGCGCTCACAGCGCCTGTGGGGCGAGCAGGCCATTTCAAAACGCGAGTTTGACGAGCGCACCAACGGCAAGGGTGAAGCCGACGCCAACCTGCGCGCCGCGCAGGCAGCCCTTCAAACGGCGCAGCTGAGCCTGGGCTATTCGCAGGTCCGCGCCCCGGTGGCCGGCCGCGTCGGCAAGCTCGAAGTGACGGTGGGCAACCTGGTCGCAGCAGGACCGGGCGCACCCGTGCTGACCACACTGGTGTCCGTGAGCCCGATTTATGCGAGCTTCGACGCCGACGAGCAGGTCGTGGTCAAGGCGCTCAAGGATGTGCAGGGCACCAACGCCGGTATCGCGGGCGGCCGCAACCTGGACCGCATTCCGGTGCAAATGGGCACCGCCGCGAGCACCGACACGCCGTTTGAAGGCAAGCTGCAACTGGTTGACAACCAGGTGGACGCCCGAAGCGGCACTGTGCGCGCACGCGCCGTGTTCGACAACAAGGATGGCCAGTTGATTCCCGGCCAGTTCGCGCGCATCCGCATGGGCCAGGCCACCAAAGGCAAGGCATTGCTGATCAACGAGCGCGCCGTCGGCACCGACCAGAACAAGAAGTTTGTGCTCGTGGTCGGCGCCGACAACAAGGCGATGTACCGCGAAGTCACGCTGGGCGCTTCCGTCGATGGCCTGCGTGTCGTCAAAAGCGGCCTGGCCGCCAACGACCGCATTGTGGTCAACGGCCTGCAGCGCATCCGCCCAGGAGCGCTGATCACGCCGCAGCCGGTCGAGATGACCGCCAAGTCGGAACTCACCGAAAAAGCCGTGAAGGTCGCGGCCAAGTCCTGAGCCGCTCCTTCACCTGAACCAGAAGAATTGCCATGAATCTTTCCAAATTTTTTATTGACCGGCCGATCTTTGCCGGCGTGCTGTCGCTGCTGATGTTCATTGCCGGACTGATCGCGCTGCGCTC
Organism: Polaromonas sp. P5_D5; assembly: GCF_054049435.1. Classification (NCBI taxonomy): domain Bacteria; kingdom Pseudomonadati; phylum Pseudomonadota; class Betaproteobacteria; order Burkholderiales; family Comamonadaceae; genus Polaromonas; species Polaromonas sp. P5_D5. The sequence goes on along the minus strand of NZ_JBFUMJ010000001.1, from coordinate 709,265 downwards.
GCTGCCGATCGCCGAATACCCGGACGTTGTGCCGCCCACGGTAGTGGTGCGCGCCAACTACCCCGGCGCCAACCCCAAGGTGATCGCCGAGACCGTCGCCACGCCGCTGGAAGAAGCCATCAACGGCGTCGACGGCATGCTCTACATGAGCAGCCAGGCCACGACCGACGGCCTGATGACGCTGAACGTCACCTTCAAGCTCGGCACTGACCCCGACAAGGCGCAGCAGCTCGTGCAAAACCGTGTCTCGCAAGCCGAGCCGCGCCTGCCCGAAGAAGTGCGCCGCCTGGGCATTACCACGATCAAGAGCTCACCCGACCTCACGATGGTGGTGCACTTGCTGTCACCCAACGACCGCTACGACATGACCTACCTGCGCAACTACGCGGTGCTCAATGTCAAGGACCGCCTGGCGCGCATCAACGGCGTGGGCCAGGTGCAGCTGTTCGGTTCGGGCGACTATTCGATGCGCGTCTGGCTTGACCCGCAAAAAGTGGCTGAGCGTGGTTTGTCCGCTGGCGACGTGGTGCGCGCCATCCGCGAGCAGAACATCCAGGCCGCCGCCGGCGTCGTGGGCGCATCCCCCGGCCTGCCCGGCGTGGATATGCAACTGTCCATCAATGCCCAGGGCCGCTTGCAAAGCGAAGAAGAGTTCGGCGACATCATCGTCAAGACCGACAAGGGCGGCGCCGTGACGCGCCTGCGTGACATCTCCCGCCTGGAGCTTGGTGCTTCGGATTACGCCCTGCGTTCGCTGCTGGACAACAAGCAGGCTGTGGCCGTGCCGGTGTTCGCCGCGCCGGGCTCCAACGCCATCCAGATCTCCGACGATGTGCAGGCCGTGATGAAGGACCTGAAAAAGAGCATGCCTGAAGGCGTGGACTACGAAATCGTCTACGACACCACGCAGTTTGTGCGCTCGTCCATCGAGGCCGTGGTGCATACGCTGCTCGAAGCCGTGGCCCTGGTGGTGCTGGTCGTGATCATCTTCCTGCAGACATGGCGCGCTTCCATCATTCCGCTGCTGGCCGTGCCTATTTCCGTCATCGGCACGTTTGCGGTGATGCACCTGTTCGGTTTTTCGATCAACGCGCTCAGCCTCTTCGGGTTGGTACTGGCCATCGGCATTGTGGTGGACGACGCCATCGTGGTGGTGGAGAACGTCGAACGCAACATCGAGGCGGGCTTGAGTCCGCGCGACGCCACCTACCGCGCCATGCGGGAGGTGTCCGGGCCCATCATCGCGATTGCCCTGGTGCTGATCGCCGTGTTTGTGCCACTGGCTTTCATCACCGGCCTCTCGGGCCAGTTCTACAAGCAGTTCGCACTGACCATCGCGATCTCGACCGTGATCTCGGCCGTCAATTCGCTGACCCTTTCGCCTGCGCTGGCGGCCATGCTGCTCAAGAGCCACGACGCACCGAAAGACGCGCTGACCCGCGGCATGGACAAGGTGTTCGGCCGCTTCTTCGCAGGCTTTAACCGCCTGTTCAGCCGCGGTTCCGAAAACTACAGCCGCGGTGTCAAGGGTGCGATTTCGCGCAAGGCCATCATGCTGGGTGTCTACCTGGTGCTGGTGCTCGCCACGGCAGGCCTCTTCAAGGCAGTGCCCAGCGGTTTTGTGCCCGGGCAGGACAAGCAGTACCTGATCGGTTTTGCCCAGTTGCCCGACGGCGCCACGCTGGACCGCACCGAAGACGTGATCCGCAAGATCAGCGACATCGCCATGAAACAACCCGGCGTGGAACACGCGATTGCTTTCCCTGGCCTGTCGATCAACGGCTTCACCAACAGCTCCAACTCGGGCATCGTGTTTCTCTCGCTCAAGCCGTTTGACCAGCGCACCACCGCCGACCTGAGTGCAGGCGCCATCGCCGGCCAGCTCAATGGAAAATTCGGCGGTATCCAGGAGGCGTTCATTGCGATGTTCCCGCCGCCGCCCGTGCAGGGCCTGGGCACCACCGGCGGCTTCAAGCTGCAGCTGGAAGACCGCGGCTCGCTCGGTTATGCCGCGCTGGACGCCGCCACCAAGGCCTTCATGGCCAAGGCGTACCAGACACCTGAGCTGGCGGGCATGTTCTCAAGCTTCCAGGTCAATGTGCCGCAGCTGTATGCCGACATCGACCGCACCAAGGCGCGCCAGCTCGGCGTGCCGGTGACTGACGTGTTCGACACCATGCAGATTTACCTGGGCAGCCTGTACGCCAATGACTTCAACAAGTTCGGCCGCACATATTCCGTGCGGGTGCAGGCTGATGCACCTTACCGCGCCCGCGCTGAAGACATCGGCCTCTTGAAGGTGCGATCGGCCACCGGCGAAATGGTGCCGCTGTCGGCACTGATGAAAGTCACGCCCAGCTTCGGCCCCGAACGCGCCATGCGCTACAACGGCTTCCTGTCGGCCGACATCAACGGCGGCGCCGCGCCCGGTTATTCGTCGGGCCAGGCGCAGGATGCGGTCGCCCGCATCGCGGCTGAAACCCTGCCACCCGGCATCAGCTACGAGTGGACGGACCTCACGTACCAGGAAATCATCGCCGGCAATTCGGCCATGTGGGTGTTCCCGCTGGCGCTGCTGCTGGTCTTCCTGGTGCTCGCTGCGCAGTACGAAAGCCTGACGTTGCCGATCGCCATCGTGCTGATCGTTCCCATGGGCCTGCTGGCCGCCATGCTGGGCGTGAAGCTGACCGGCGGCGACAACAACATCTTCACGCAGATCGGCTTGATCGTGCTGGTGGGGTTGTCGGCGAAGAACGCGATTTTGATCGTGGAGTTTGCGCGCGAGCTGGAGTTTGCCGGGCGCACGCCGCTGCAGGCCGCGATTGAAGCGAGCCGCCTGCGTTTGCGCCCCATCCTGATGACCTCGCTGGCGTTCATCATGGGCGTGCTGCCCCTGGTGTTGTCCTCCGGTGCCGGTGCCGAAATGCGCCACGCCATGGGTGTGGCGGTGTTCTCGGGAATGATTGGTGTGACGGCTTTCGGTCTCTTCCTCACGCCGGTTTTCTACGTCACGCTGCGCCGCCTCACGGGCAACCGTCCGCTCAAGCTGCATGGCGAAGTGCCGCACGTCGAGGCCTTCGCGGGCAGTGGTGGTGCAGGTGCGCACGCGCAGCCGGCAGCGCCCCTCAAGCTTCACGAATAACAACAAGCATCAAAGGTACAGGAGTTCATCATGAACCACACAACGTCCAAACTGCGCACCGCGCTGCTGCCTTTGCTGGCCGCCCTGGTGCTGGCCGGCTGCGCCACCAGCGCGTCGGTTGACCCGGCGAGCATTCCGGCTGCGCCTTCCGCCTACAAGGAAAACGCTGCCGCCGTCGCGGCGGCGCCTGCAGCAACCGCTCCGCAATCACAAGGCACCTGGTGGAAGGCGTTCGCCGACCCGGTGCTCGACCTGCTGGTCGAGCAGGCCGGCGCCAACAACAACAGCGTCAAGGTGGCCGCGGGCCGGCTGGCCCAGGCGCGCGCCATCCTGCGCAACACCGATGCCGACCGCCTGCCGCAAGTGGGCTTGAGCGGGGGCGCCGTGCGCCAGAGCAACATCACCACCAACCGCGTCGCGCAGACCACGGTCACAGCCGCCGCCAACTTTTCGTATGAAGTCGATTTGATCGGCAAGCTGTCGCTCAACTCGGACGCCGCATCGCTGGACGCGAAATCGCGCGAGGCCTTGCTGCGCAGCACCCAGCTGCTGGTGCAGGCCGATGTGGCGCAGACCTACCTCAACCTGCGCGCGCTCGACACCGAGCGCACGCTGGTGCGCGACACGCTGCAGGCTTACCGCAACACGCTGCGCCTGACGGAAGTGCGCTTCAAGGAGGGCGATGTGGCCGAGCTGGACGTAGCCCGCGTGCGCACCGAGGTCGCCTCAACCGAGTCTGATGCACTGGCACTCGACCAGCGCCGCGCCGTGCTGGAGCATGCCCTGGCTGTGCTGGTCGGTGAGGTAGCGTCGAACTTTGCCGTCGCGCCTGCTGAATGGTCGACGGCCTTGCCGGTGATACCGGCCGGCGTGCCCAGCACCGTGCTGGAGCGCAGGCCCGATGTGTCTGCCGCGCAAAGCACCATGCAGGCCGCGCAGGCTCGCGTTGGTGTCGCCCAGGCTGCGTGGTTCCCGACCTTTTCGCTGACAGGCAACGCCGGTTATGCCGCGCCCGAGATCAAGGACCTGTTCAAGGTCTCGACCCAGGCATGGGGCGTGGGCGCGTTGCTCTCGCTGCCGATCTTTGACGGCGGACGCCGCAAGGCCGGCGTGCAGAACGCGAATGCCGAACTTGACATCGCCCTGGCCAATTACCGTGAACAGATCCTCGTCGCCTTCAAGGACGTGGAAGACCAGCTCTCGGCCCTGCGCCTTTTGGCCGAGCAGTCGGAAGCGCAATCGCGTTCCGTCGCTTCGGCCACACGCGCCACGGTGCTGTCGGATTCACGCTACCGCAATGGTTTTGTCAGCCAGCTCGAACTGCTGGACGCGCAGCGCAGCGAACTGCGCAACCGCCGCCAGGCGCTGCAGGTCAAGACCGCGCAGTACCTGGCAACGGTGGGGCTGATTCGGGCGCTGGGTGGCGGTTGGACAGTTTGAACACCCCTGCTGAGGCTCACTTCGTGTAGCCTCCTCTCCCCTTGCAGGGGACAGGCGCCTTGGGGCCGGCAAAGCCGGACCCCGGCCCCTGCTGGTGAAGATTGGTACACCCCCTTTTGAGGCTCTTCCCTTGCAGGGGACGGCGCCTGCGGCCTGGCGAAGCCAGTTCCGCGGCTCCTGCTGGTGAGGAGGGGAGCGCCCTCTGTCTGTCGTTGCTATCTAATTCATAGCTGCTGGCGCCCGTCCCTATTTGGCTTGAGGCCTAAATCGTTCTTGAAAATGGCCTGAAAAGTGCTCTGGAAGCCTTTTTTGGAGCCTGTTGAGCGCCCAAAACAGCCTGGAGACCCTCAAAAAGCCGTTTTTTCAGGATCGAAAGTGCCTGAGAGGCAATCAGGATGTGCGCGAGCAGCTATTAAATTGATAGTGATTAGGTAGCGCTTGCAGCCGCTGGGGGCGGCCATCTGTTAAAACACTTGGCTTTCCTCTTTGTTCTTCTTTGTGTCTGCCCCTGATGCCCCTGATGCCCCTGATACCCGTTTCACCTGCCGCTCCCGTTGCTTCTTCTGCTGAGCCCGCCACCATCCACTGGACGGAGGGCGGCGAAGCGCGTTCTGCGCGCTGGCGTTCCGAGCGCGGTGCGCCGCCGCCCAAGCGCGTGGTGATCGCTGACGACACCCTCGCGGCTGACGCGGCTTACCGCCTGGCGTGTGAAGGCACGGGCCTGCTCTGGCGCGGCGACTTCCAGAATGCCCGGCTGCTGTTGCAGGCGCTGGCGCGCCGCGTCGACAAACCGGCCAAACCCAAGCGAGAGAAACGCGTGAAAGACCAGAAGGCCGGGGAAGCCAGCACCCAGGCTTCAGCAGCCGCACCGGTTTTTCCGGAAGCCTTTCACCTGCACCGTCAGTCCCAGGCGCAGCGCGCCCGTGTGCTGGGCATGGTGCTGATTCCGTTTGACGCGGACTACAGCATCCCCTTGCGCCGCGCACCGGATGCAAAAAAAGCCTGCGCCGAAGCCTGGGGACCATCCAGGGATGGCGCAGTGCCCTCCGTCGCATCGCTGCGCGAGCTGATGGGTTTCATCAGCTCGCACGAATGGCGCCGCAAGGGCGTGCCCATTCCCGCGCTGGGTGAAGACGGGCCGCACAACCGCATCCATCCGCACTACGGCGTTTTCTCGCCGGTGCGCGGTGAATACATCGACCTGGTGGCCCAGGCACCCGTGCCTGAAGGTACCGATGACCTGACCGGTTTTGACATCGGCACCGGCACCGGCGTGCTGGCCGCCGTGCTGGCGCTGCGCAGCGGCATCCAGCGCGTGGTGGCCACCGACCAGGACCCGCGTGCGCTGGCTTGTGCGCGCGACAACCTCAAGCGCCTGGGCTTTCCGCAAGTCGAGGTACGCGAGGCCAACCTGTTCCCCGAAGGCAAGGCGCACATCATCGTCTGCAACCCGCCGTGGTTGCCGGCGCGCCCCGGCTCGCCGCTGGAGCATGCGGTGTATGACGAAGACAGCCGCATGCTGCTGGGTTTCCTCAACGGCCTGGCGGCGCACCTGGAGCCCAAAGGCGAGGGCTGGCTGATCCTGTCGGATATTGCCGAGCACCTGGGCCTGCGCACGCGCGCCTGGCTGCTGGCGGCGATCGATGCAGCGGGCCTCAAGGTGGTGGACCGCCTGGACGCGCAGCCGCATCACCCCAAGGCCTCCGACGCCAGCGATGCGCTGCATGCAGCGCGCGCGGCAGAAGTCACGTCCTTGTGGCGATTGGCCGCCAAATAGAAACCAGAAGCTGGCTGGGATGAGTACTGAACCACGCGCTACCGTCCTGCTGGCCCCGATGGAAGGGCTGCTGGATTTTGTACTGCGCGACATCCTCACGCGGGTCGGCGGCATCGACCGCTGCGTCTCTGAATTCATCCGCATCACCGACCAGCTGTTGCCCGAGCGTGTGTTCTATCGCATCGTGCCCGAGCTGCACCACGGCGGCCGCACGCTGGCCGGTGTGCCGGTGCGTGCGCAGCTGCTGGGCTCCGACCCGGGCTGCATGGCCGAGAATGCCGCGCGGCTCGCAAGCCTTGGTCCGGCAGGCATTGACCTGAACTTTGGCTGCCCGGCCGCGGTGGTCAATCGCCACGGCGGAGGTGCATCGCTGCTGCGTGAGCCCGAAACCCTGACGGCCGTTGTCGGCGCGGTTCGCCGGGCGGTGCCGGCCGGCATGCCCGTCTCGGCCAAGATGCGGCTGGGCTACGAAGACGATGCGCGTGCCGTGGAATGCGCGCTCGCCATCGAAGCCGGTGGCGCCGGCGAACTGGTGGTGCACGCCCGCACCAAAGCCCAGGCCTACAAGCCGCCCGCCTACTGGGAGCGCATCGCCGACATCCGCGCAGCAGTCAGGATTCCGGTGGTGGCCAACGGCGAGATATGGACAGTGGAAGATGCGCGGCGCTGCCGTGAAGCTTCGGGTTGCGATGTGCTGATGATCGGCCGCGGCGCGGTGCGCGACCCGGGTCTGGGGCTGGCGATCAAGGCCGACATGGCCGGTGAGCACCATGCCGCCGTGAGCTGGCCCACGCTGCTGCCGCTGATCGCCGAGTTCTGGCACATCGTCTGCTCACGGCTTGAGACACGCGCGAGGGCAGGGCGCCTCAAGCAGTGGCTGAATTTTTTGCGGCGGCGTTTTCCTGAAGCGGAAGTGGCTTACCAGGCGATCAAGACGGTGAATGATCCGATGCTGGTTGATGAATGGCTGGCTCAGCTGCTGCAACTTGGCGAGAGTGACAAGCCTTCCGCGCGCTTGCCTTTGCCCGTACTGGCTTGAAAGGCCAAGACCTGAGTTCGGCACAGATTGCAACCGGGCTTTACACAAACACTCCCGCGGCTTTGCTGCGCCGACACTTCGCCGGAACACCATGAGGGCTCTTCCATCCAAAGGAGTCGATCATGAAATCAAAAGCCATTGTGTGTGCCATCGCCGCAGCGTCGCTGGGCTTTGCCTCGCTCTCGTTTGCGCAAGGCTACGAAGGGCGCGGCCAGCGCGGTGAGTCGCCTCGTGTTGAGCAGCGCGGGTCTGTCGGTCCCGGTTACAGTCGCGACGATGGTCCCGGCTATGGTCCCGGTCATGGTCGTGCAGACGCCCGTGCAGACGATCGTGGCGGGCGCGGTTTTGACCATCGTGACGATCGCCGTTACGCCCGCAATGACCGCCACTTCGATGGTCACAGCCCGCAGTTCTACCGTGGTGGCCGCATCCCGAATGAGTACCGCGGCCGTCAGTATGTGGTGAATGACTGGCGCGGGCATCGCCTCCATGCGCCGCCGCGTGGCCAGCAGTGGGTGCAGGTGGGTGCGGACTATGCACTCATCGCCATCGCCACCGGTGTCATCGCGCAACTGGTGCTGAACTGAACTTTCGGTACGGCGCCGGGAAATACATACCCGGCGCCGTCCTGGAGTTCGCGGCGAAAAGAAACCCCCTTGTGTGGTGCTGCCGTCAGGCTGCCATCGCAGCGGGGGCTTTGTGCATCAGGCGGCTGCGAATGTCAGTGAGCGCCAGAACCTGCGCACCCTGCGCATCAAAATTACCCGGCGAAAGCCAGCTGTCGAAGGCTTTCTTCAAGAGCGGCCATTCACCGTCAATGATGGAAAACCAGGCGGTGTCGCGCGTCCTGTTCTTGTAGACGAGGAGCTGCCGGAAAACGCCTTCGAAGCTGAAACCGAGCCTGGCGGCCGCGCTGCGCGACGGCGCGTTGAGGCTGTCGCATTTCCACTCGTAGCGGCGGTAACCGAGCGTTTCGAAGACCAGCTTCATCAGCAGGTACTGGGCTTCGGTGGAGGCGCGGCTGCGCTGCAGCAGCGGCGAGAAGATCACGTGCCCGACCTCAATGACGCCGTTGGCGGTGTCCATGCGCATCAGCGACAGCGTCCCGACCGCGCGCTGGGTGCCGGCGTCCACGACCGTGTAATGCAAAGGGTCGGCGCTGGCTGCGTTGCGTTCGAGGTAGGCATCGAAATCGCTGCGCGCGGTAAATGGCTCGGGGGCCAAGTAGGTCCAGGCCCGGCCGTCGGGTGCGGCGGCGTAGGCGGTGAACAGGTCGTCGCCATGGCGCCTGGCGTCCAGCGGCTCGAGGCGGCAATACCGGCCTTCGAGTGTGATGCGTGGCGGCCTTTGCCTTGCTGTCCAGCCCTGCATGGCTTCGCCAATGGGTTGCCCGTAGGCGTTTGTGCGTGTGGTCATCGATGCTCCTGTGAGTTTGATCGCCTAGGTTAAGATCTTTGTGGCTCTTCATAAAGTGCCATAAAGTGGTTATTTCGTGGTGCCACGATCTGCGACCAAATTCTTTGCCGTTCAACAACCCTTGCGCGATGCCCTCCACCCAGTCCGCTAACAAGTCCGCTCCAAAGCACTCCGCCCCGCAGGGTTTCCTGGAAGCCCCGCTGGACAGGTCCGACGCCGAGCCTTTGCAGCGCCAGCTTTACCGCAGGCTCAAGGAGGCCATCCTCAAGGGCCAGCTGGCTGCGGGCAGCCGCCTGCCCGGTTCGCGCGCATTGGCGCAAACCCTGTCGGTCTCGCGCAATACCGTGGCGATTGCCTACGAACACCTGGTTTCCGAAGGCTATGTCCGCGCCGACCGGCAGGGAAGCACCGTGGCGGCTGTGTTGCGCCCGGCCACGCAGCAGGCGCAGCCCGAGGCCACCGCGCCATCCCGTGTGGCACTGCGCCTGTCCCGCATTCGCTCGGGCCCCGCACGGCTCGACACCAGCACCGCCCTGCGACCCGGCGTGCCGGCCCTTTCCCACTTTCCGCTGGCCGTCTGGCGCAGCACGCTGGACCGCGCGGTGCGTGAGGCCTTGCCGGCGGCGCTGCATTACGGCGACCCTTTCGGTCAGGCTGAACTGCGCACCGCCATTGCGCGCCACCTGGCAATCACGCGCGGCGTGCATTGCGAGCCGGCGCAGGTCATCGTGACGGAAGGCGCGCAGGAGGCGCTTATGCTGTGCGTGCGCCTGCTGACCAACCCGGGCGACACGGCCTGGGTGGAAGACCCGGGCTACCGCGGCGCCAAGGCAGCGATGCATGCGGGTGACCTGCGCATCGTGCCCAAGCGCATGGATGGCGAAGGCCTGCACATCGGCGCGGCGGATTGGCGCTCACGCACGCCACGGCTGATTTACACGACGCCTTCGCACCAGTACCCGATTGGCGTGGTGATGTCGGTGGCACGCCGCCTGGCCTTGATGTCTGCCGCGCGCACGCACGGCGCCTGGATCATTGAAGACGACTACGACAGCGAATTCCGGCATACCGGCGAACCCATAGGCGCCATGCAGGGCCTGGTGGCCGATGCGCCTGTGCTCTACGTCGGCACGTTTTCCAAAACCATGTTCCCCTCGTTGCGCCTGGGTTTCGTGGTCATGCCAAAGCCACTGCTGGCTTCAGCGCAGGACGCCTTGCGCGAGATGCTTCGCGGCGGCCACAGCCATGAGCAGCTTGCCATGGCCGGCTTCATCGAATCCGGGCAGTTTGTGCGGCACCTGGGCCGGATGCGAAGGCTGTACCGTGAGCGCCAGCATGCCCTGCGGGAAGCACTGACACGGCACCTGCGCGTTCCGCACGTCATTGAAGGCGGGCAGGGCGGCCTGCACCTGGCTGTCCGCCTGCCGCGGGATTTTGCGGACGCTCGCATTGCGGAAGCTGCCCGGCGGTACGGGATGGCGCCCATGCCGCTTTCCTCGTTTGCCATGGCGCCGGCGCCTGAAGACAACGGCCTTGTGCTGGGCTACGGGAACACCGCGACGGAGCTGCTGGACCCTCTCGTCAAACGCCTGTCGCAGCTGGTGCTGGCGGCAGGAGGATGAGCCCGGCGCACAATGGCACCATGAAAACACCCAAGAGGCTGCAGTCGCTGCTCGAAGAAGGCCTGATCGATACCGTGGTACGGCAACTGATGAGCGGCAAGGAGGCCATGGTGTACGTGGTGCGCTGCGGCGACGAAACACGCTGCGCCAAGGTCTACAAGGACGCCACCGAGCGCAGCTTTCGCCAGGCGGTGGACTACACCGAAAACCGCAAGGTCAAGAACACCCGGCAGGCGCGCGCCATGGCCAAGGGCACGCGTTTCGGCCGGCAGGCCACCGAGGCGGCCTGGCAAAGCGCCGAGGTCGATGCGTTGTACCGGCTGGCTGCTGCCGGTGTGCGTGTACCCAAGCCGCACAACTTTTGCGATGGCGTGCTGCTGATGGAGCTGGTGACCGACGAGCACGGTGATGCCGCACCGCGCCTGAACGACGTGGAGTTCACGCCCGAAGATGCCCGCCAGCACCACGCCACGCTGCTCACGGAAGTGGTGCGCATGCTGTGCGCCGGTGTTGTGCACGGCGATTTGTCGGAATTCAACATCTTGCTCGGTGTGACGGACGGCCAGCCCGGCCCGGTCATCATCGACCTGCCGCAGGCGGTGGACGCTGCCGGCAACAACCACGCGGGCCGCATGCTGCTGCGCGACGTGGCCAACCTGCGCGGCTTCTTCGGCCGCTTTGCGCCGGAGCTGCTGCAAACCGACTACGGCAGCGAGATCTGGGACCTGTACCAGCGCGGCGTGCTGCAGCCCGAGACGGTGCTGACGGGCCGCTTTGCCCACAAGACCGGGCCGGTCAACCTCGGCGCCGTGATGGGTGAGATCGACGATGCGCGTGCTGAAGAGTCAGCGCGGCGGCTGCGCATGCAACAAGCCCGTTAGGTGCGTCTTTTCGCGAGGCGCTAGTGCGCCGGCGCAGTGGCAGCGCGCTTGCCGCCCAGCGTCACGCGTGCCGTGACATACGCCAGCAAGGCGCATCCGGCGATGCCGGCCACCATGGGGCGGGCGCTGCCGTCTACAAACACGCCCACCACCGCCATCACCACCGCGCCGGTGACAAACTGCAAGGTGCCCATGAGGGCCGAGGCCGTGCCGGCTATGGCGCCGTGTTCTTCCAGTGCCAGTACGGCGGTGGTTGGAACCACCAAGCCCAGAAATCCATAGCCCACCAGCATCAGCGCGATCATCACGTCCAGCCTTTCGATGCCCACCAGGTTCAGCACCAGCAGCAGGGCCATCACGGCGGCATAACCCGTCACGGCCACTTTCACGATGGGCACAAGCCCGAAACGCGCAGCCAGCTTGCCGGTGAACTGCGAAACCCCGATGAAGGAGGCTGCGTTGACTGCAAAGGCGATGCTGTACTGGCGCGGTGTCAGGCCGTAGTGGTTGATCAGCACAAAGGACGAGTTGGCAAGGTAGGCAAAAAAGCTCGAGATGCCGAAAGCGCCGATGAACACCAGGCCCATGAAATGGCGGTCGCGCAGCAGCACGCCGTAGGCGGTCAATGCGCTGCCAAAGCTGCTGTGCACGCGTTGTTCGGGCGGTCGCGTTTCCGGCAGAGTGAAGGCCACCAGCACCAACCCTGCAGCGGCGGCCACGGTGACGGCCCAGAACACGCTGCGCCAGCCGAAGGCCTCAATGAGGAAGCTGCCGGCCAGCGGCGCCAGGATGGGCGAGACGCTGAAGACCAACATCAGCAGGGACATGAGGCGCGCGGCGTCGTGGCCGGTATGCAGGTCCCGCACCACCGCGCGCGGCACCACCATGCCGGCGCAGGCGCCCAGGCCCTGGATGAAGCGCAGCACCACCAGCGTCTGGATGTCAGGCGCCAGCGCGCAGCCGATGCTGCCGGCGGCAAACAGCAGCAGGCCGAAGTACAGCGGCGGCTTGCGGCCCACCATGTCGGAGACCGGGCCGTAGATGATTTGCCCAATGCCGAGGGAGATGAAAAACGCCATCAGGCTGGCTTGCACCGCGCCCATGGAGGCGCCCAGGCTGTGCCCGATGGAGGGCAGCGCGGGAAGGTACATGTCGATGGCGAAAGGGCCGATGGCGGACAGCAAACCCAGCACCAGGGCTGCCCGGAAGAAACTTTTTGTCATGAATGAAATGAAGTCAAGCCGCTTTGTGTATCAGTAACAAGGTGGAAGGCCTTGCACCCAAACGGCACTGTTAAAACCGCCATTGGAAACGCACCAGGGCGGGGCGCAATGACGGTCAAGAATTTATCTGCGGCTATTGTCGCTGACCTCGCTGTCTCTTGCTTGCACTGCGCCGGTAACCTGTCAGGCCTGACAGGGGCCCAAATGTAAGCGGGACGCTGTGTTGATTCAAACTGTAATGAAGCCGCAATACGGGGTTTAACCTGAGGTCTTTGGACGAACAGGAGCGCACCCCGATGCATAGACGTGAATTTTCGCAGGCCGCCGTGGCGGCTGGCGCGGTGGCCGCCTTTGGGCCTTTCATGATGGCCCGGCTTGCCCAGGCCGCAGCGCCTCTTGCTGCGGCCGGCTCGCCAGCGATGGGGACCAATCTCTCCGGCATGGAATGGGCAAAAACCGGCTTGCGGCGCAACACGAGTTCTGCAACCAACATCCATTTCACCGTGCCGCGCAAGGCCGACGTGGATTATCTCGCCGCCTGCGGCTTCACCAAAAACAGGCTGCCCATTCAATGGGAGCTGCTGCAGCCCATGCTGCATGACACAGTGGCCAACGCTGCGGCCAAAGCGGCGATCGGCAATCCGGGTGTTTTCCACGCTGCGTATGAAGCCTATATCACCGGTGTGCTGGATGCCCATGCGGCGGCGGGTATGAAGTGCATCATCGACAACCATAACTACGGGCGCTACCAGGATTTCAAATTTCAGGCCGACGGATCCGTACTTGGCCTGACGGTGCCGTCCGACCCGCTGCTGCGGCCCTACACCACCGATGCAAGCCAGGTGCAGGTAAGGATTTTTTCGTTGACCGCAGGCGCCACACTCAAGCAGTCCCAGTTTGCGGATTTCTGGGCGCGTGCCGCCACGAAGTGGAAGAACCACCCGGGCTTCGGCGGCTATGGCCTCATGAACGAACCGCACGATTTGCCCAAGCCGGGTGGCCTTATCGCCTCGGATGAAGAAACCGTGAAGGGCGGTGAAGACCTGGCGATCATGGCGGCGTATTCACAAGCCGCCATCAATGCGATCCGGGCCATAGATCCCGTCAACCCCATTTATGTGGGCGGCAACCAGTACAGCGCGGCCATATCGCTGGGCACCAAGAACCCGGGCTTCCCGGTCACAGGCGCCAACCTCGTGTATGAAGTCCACGTCTACCTTGATGCCTTCGGCAACGGTGCCTCTTTCGATTACGACACGGAAGTCGCCAAGAACTACAGCGCGGGTTTTGGTGTCGGCCCTATCAAGGCTTCCACGGGCATGGACCGCTTGAAGATTGCGGCCGACTGGGTACAGGCCCGGGGCGCGAAGCTGGCGCTCACCGAGATCGGCATGCCGATTGACGACACGCGGTGGCAAACCATGTTTGCCCAGGCCGTCAACTATGCGCGCCAGGTCAACTGCGAGGTCTATAGCTGGATGGGGGGCAACCACTGGCCCATCCACAACTACGCCATCAATCATGTGCCGGGCTGGCACCAGAACCGCACGCTCGAGCCGCTGGTCTCGGGGCCGATGAAGGCTGCGGTGGGTATTGTGCAGGCCACCGTGTACGACGACGGTCCTGGCTATTCACCTGCCGGTGCACCGCTGACGTTTACGGTGTATGCCCGCGGCAATCTGGCGCAACCCGTGACGCTGATGGTGGCCTCCAACAACGGAGGCACGTTGAGCAAGTCCAGCCTTGTCATTCCTGCGGGCGCCAACGGCCAGGACACCTTTACCTTCACGCCGGCAGCCAATCGGGTGGCTACGCTGACCTATACCAGCGGCGGCCAGCTGTCGGGCCAGGTGCCGCCGCCGCGCAAGGTGTTCTCGCTGACCGATCCGGTGGCCTACGCTGCCACCAGCCTGGCCGATGCCGCGCTGGCCATCATCGCGAAATACAACGCCTGCAAATGGGACATGACCCACGGCTACACCGACTACCTGCTGGGTGCGCCCGCCGCGGCCGGGCAGGCGGTGCGCGCGGTGTCGGATTCGGGTTACGGCTCCAGCCCCGGCAATGCCATGGAGATGATCAACTGGATCAACAGGGACGGCCCCAACATGGGCACGATGGCGCCGCCGGTGATGCGCGTCAACGCCGGCGGAAAAAAGTATTCGGACCACAGTGTTTACGACACGGCGGGCTTCTGGTGCAAAAAATCAGTGCCGATGGCCGGCATCCAGCCCAATCCGAAAAACCGCGTGCCCTACAACATTGAAGATCCCCATTTCGCCATTGCCGCGGTAAGTGTTCCGGGGCCCACCAATACCGGCGTTGTTTTCCAGGCCTCAAAGACCGAGACGCTTTACACCTCGGACCTGGGTTTTACCAACAGCCAGCCGTATGCCAAATGGGTGGACTCAGCGGGGCAGACCGTGCAGCTGACCAGCGCCACGAAACTCACTGCGGGTGTGCCTGCCGTGATGGCGCTCACCTCTGCACCCGGTGCGCAGAGGCTGCGTATCAATTCGGTGCAGGCGGGCACCGCCAGTGCCACGCTGGCGCCGGGTGTGTGCAGCCAGATGCTGATCGGCTGGGGTTATCTCAGCTACTACCCGCGCGGCAGTTTCAGGGGACACATTTACGCCGTCATCGCGGGCAAGGGCGCCCCCACCGTGGCCGAGCTGGCCGTGCTGGAAAAATACCTGGCCTCCGTGGCCGGCGTCACGCTGGCATAGGCCAGCGGTGAAGTATTGCCGGCGCTATTCGACCTTGGCGCCCGATGCCTTCACGACCTCGGCCATGCGCTTGTAGTCCACTGCCAGCAGTTTGGCAAAGTCGGCGTTGCTCAACGCCAGGGGTTCGATGCCCTGCTTGTCCAGGCGCTCAAGGATGACGGGGTCCTTGAGCAGTTTGGCGATGGCCGCGTTGACACGGTTGACGTCGGCTGCAGGTGTACCGGCAGGGCCCAGCAGGCCAAACCACGAGTCAAACTGGTAGCCCGGCAAGCCGCTTTCGGCAATGGTAGGGACTTCAGGCAGGTATCTGGAACGCTTGGGTGATGTCACACCGATCAGCCGGATGCGGCTGTCTTTGGCGAAAGCCAGCGCGCCTATGCTGGCGGCAATCACGGCCTGTGCGCGGCCCGAGATCACTTCATTGATGGCTTCGCCCGTGGCTTTGAGCGGCACATGCACCACGTCGATGCCAGCCAGGCCGTTGAAATACGCCATGGAAAGATGCGTGGCGCTGCCAACGCCTGCCGTCGCGTAGTTCATCTTGCCCGGGTTGGCCTTGGCGTAGCGGATGTATTCGGCCGCGGTTTTGGCGGGCACCTCGGGGTGGATCATCAGCACGTAGTCGGCCGTGCCGATATGCGCCATGGGCGTAAAGTCTTTTTGCGGGTCGTAGGCGAGTTTGGTGTAGAGCGTACCGGCGATGTTGTGGCTGGCGGCCGCCAGCACCATCGCACCGCTGTCGGGCGGGGACTTGGCGACATAACCTGTGCCCACGGTGCCGCCCGCGCCTGGACGGTTTTCCACAATCACGGTTTGGCCCAGTGCAAGGCCGAGCTCGGTGGAGATGGACCGGGCCAGGATGTCCTGCACGCCGCCCGGTGCAAAAGGCACCACGATGCGCGCGATTTTGGGGTTGGCCTGCGCCAGTGCGCTGCCTGCGGTCAGTGCCAGGCTGGTGCCCAGGAAATCTCTGCGTTGCATCATGTGTTCTTTCGGGTGAGGTAGGGGGTGCAGTGGTCAGTTCAGGACGGGCTCACGACGGATTTATGCAGAGCTCGTCGGCCAGGCGGCGCATGAAGCGCTCGCACCAGGCCAGTTGCTCCAGCGTGACCCATTCGTTCGGCTGGTGTGCCTGCGCGATATGGCCGGGGCCGCACACGATGGTCGGCACACCGGCCTGGTGGAACAACGCAGCTTCCGTGCCAAAGGAAACCTTGCCGGCGCCCGAGTTGGCATCCACATCCGCGCACCTGAAGCACAACTGGGCGATTTCGCTGTCGGCTTCCGTCGCAAAACCGGGCAGCACCGAATTGAGTTTGTGGGTGATGCCGGTGTCAGCCGCCACCGCCTGCATGGCCGGCACCAGGCTGTCGGCAAAAGCTCTGGCTTCGTTGAACAGTGCATCGGGCGAATTCATGTGATGGTGGCGGATCTCCCAGGTCACATCGCAGTCGCGCGGGATGATGTTGAGCGCGGTGCCGCCGGCAATCACCCCGGTGTGGATGGTGGTGTGGGGCACGTCGTAAACCGGATCGAAGGGGCCTTCCTTGACCAGTCGCCTGTGCATGGTCTTGAGGTGGGCCACAAATTCGCAGGCGATCTCTACCGCGTTCACGCCTAGCGGTGTGAGCGATGAATGCGCCTCAAAGCCGCGCACCGAGGTTTTGTAGGCATGCTTGCCCTTGTGCGCAATCACCACCTGCATGCCGGTGGGTTCGCCCACGATGCAGCCCGCAGGCTTGTAACCCTGCTCCACCATGTCTGCAATCAGGCGGCGCACGCCGATGCAGCCGACTTCCTCGTCATAGCTGAAGGCCAGGTGAACCGGGCGCTTGAGTTTGCGCTTGAGCAGTTCGGGCACCATCATGAGCGCGGTGGCGCCATAGCTTTTCATGTCGGTCACGCCGCGGCCGTAGAGCTTGCCGCCAATAATTTGCGCTGCGAACGGGTCGGTGTCCCAGGGCTGGCCGTCCACCGGCACCACGTCGGTATGGCCCGACAGCACGATACCGCCCACTTTGGTTTCGCCGTTTTCGGCGGGCAGGGTGGCCCACAGGTTGGCCTTCTTGCCGCTGTCGTCATAAGTGCGCCGGCATTCAATGCCCAGTGCCTCAAGCCGTGCCTGCGTCCAGTCAAGAAGGGGCAGGTTGCTGTCGCGCGAGACGGACGCGAAGGACACCCATTTTTCAATGATTGGCAGGGCGGCGAGGTCGGTGGCCTGCACGGCCTGGCGGGCGGCGGCGGGGAGAGGGGCGTTCATGGTGGGGCCTTTTGGGGAGGGCGGAAATTGGTATGACAGCATACTATTTTGCGAAGGGCTTCGCCGTCCCCGCAGGCCATTGCCGGGCTGCAAAGCGTTCCCGCCGCAATCCGGCGAGAATGCAGGGCGCCGCGCGCAGGGCGCGGCAGGCTATCTCCATTCCTTTACCGAAAGCTTTTCATGACCAGCAGCATCTACACCACGTCCATCCCCGTTTTCAAGCAGATGCTGGGTGGCCTCAAGGGCGTCCTGGCCAAGGCCGAAGCCCACGTTTCCGCCAAAAACATCGACCCGAATGCGCTGCTGCAGGCCCGCCTCTTCCCCGACATGTTCCCCTTGCTGCGCCAGGTGCAAGTGGCCAGCGATTTCGCCAAGAGCGTGTCGGCCCGGCTGGCCGGTGTGGAAGTGCCGAAGATCGAAGACAAGGAAACGACGTTTGCCGAACTGCAGGCGCGTATTGACACCATCCTCGCCTTCGTCGAAGGCCTGGACGTGGCGAAATTTGATGGGGCCGCCACGCGGGAGATCGTCACGCAAGCCGGCACGCCCAAGGAAAAGCGCTTTACCGGCCAGTCCTATTTGCTGAATTACGGCCTGCCGCATTTCTTTTTTCACACCACCACGGCATACGCCATCCTGCGCCACAACGGCGTGGAAGTCGGCAAAAAAGATTACATCGGCTCGTATTGAGCCCATCGCCCGCACCCGGGATGGGTGCCTGCTGCCGGGCCCCGGTGGCGCCCGGTGGTGCGCCTAGTGCGCCGGGCTTTGTGCCAGCGCGGGCGCTCCGGGCGCAGCCGGTTCCACGGGCGCACGTGGCGCGTAGCCGCTGCGCGGCCGGGTGGGGCTTTGCATCCAGATGGTCGGGTCGGGCATTTCCTGATGGGGGCAGCTGTCGCCGCCGTCCAGCTGCCATGAAATGCCGTGGAGCCAGTCACTGGCGCGCGGCTCAAAACGCATGATGTCCGCCATCAACACTTTCTGGAAAGCTGCCGCGTAGGTCAGCAGGCGCAGGTCCCACTGCTTCATGATGATGCGCAGGTACATGCCTTCGCCGCGTGTGGGGTTGGCGGTCAGCAACATCTGGCAGTCCAGCCAGTTCGACGGAATGCCCGCCCGCCGGGCGGTGTCCCGCAACAGCACCTGAATGAGCTGCTGCCGCACGCCGATGGTGGAGTGTTCGTCGCCGGGGACAGAGACTTCCGATTCAGGGTGGGTGGCGCTTGAGGCCGTTTTTGGCTGGCTTTTCAGTCCAAAGAGCTGTTGAAGTTTCATGAGGTGCCCGCATCGCGTTGCGGCGCCAGCTGTCTGACAAGAGGTATTTTTCGCTCTGTCTTTGGCTAACACCGCGTGTTACAAAGTGTTAACAATGTCGACGACTGGCGTCCGCAAGTCAAGCCGAGGGCTCTTTAAAAGCGGAATTTTTTCATGAAAACGCGGCCAAAATGATGTGCTTCGTGAGTATTCAACCTGGACGCTACAGGTGAGAACTGGCCGCGGTTGGGATTTTCAATCGAAGACGCTGGCAGCGCCGGGAAGCCTGCGCTGGATTTGCACTTGGCAAACGTCAATTTTCATTAAATGTTTCTTTGTGTAACGAATTGATGATTTTTGCCGGCGAAGAAGGGTGTTGGCATGACGCGAATCCAGCCTGGCGCGATGCCCGCGCAACTGGACTTCAGTGACACGAAAGCGGGCCTGCATCGGGCCCATCTGGGCATGTGTCCCGGCCTGCGCGAACATTTGAGCAAGCGTTGAGGGGGCGGCTGCTGTTCTTACGGGAAAAGAACCTGCAGGCCAGACAGGACGAGCGCAAGCAGCTATTAAATCGATAGCGATACGGCAGCCTTGCGCAGGTGCTTGTGGTTTAGCGGCGCGCGGTTGAACAGATGCGCGTGTTACTTCCCACCATTTCCGCCACCGTTGCCTCCGCCATTACCACCACCATGGCCGCCTCCATTGCCGCCACCCTGGCCGCCATTGCCGTTGTTGCCGCTTTTACCGGACTCTTTTCCGGCGCCCAGGCCTTTGCTGGAGGCATGGGCCGTGGCGACATTGCTGGCATGAACGGCATGGATGTTGTCGTTGGCTTTCTTGCCACTTTTGGAGGTATGCGAAGCGCTCACGACGGCGCCCAGTTTCACGCCCATGCTGTTGGCAATCTGGCCCCAGCCAATGCCGTCGGCCTTCTGGGACAGCACCCCGCCCAGTGTGGCTGAGAGTTGTGAAGGCGTAGGGTTGGTGATGCCTTGTTTGGCCAGTGAAGTCTTGGCCAGCGCAAGCGCGATGTTGATGTTGCCGTAGCCCATTTTCCCGGTGGCCGGCGAAAGGCTTGCGGCCGGCGCGGTGGCGTT
Source organism: Polaromonas sp. P5_D5 (assembly GCF_054049435.1). Classification (NCBI taxonomy): domain Bacteria; kingdom Pseudomonadati; phylum Pseudomonadota; class Betaproteobacteria; order Burkholderiales; family Comamonadaceae; genus Polaromonas; species Polaromonas sp. P5_D5. The sequence goes on along the minus strand of NZ_JBFUMJ010000001.1, from coordinate 689,385 downwards.
GGGTCCGGTCGGGCTGGGGCTCAGCGAGATCGGTGTGCCCGTGCGCAGCCCCTCTACCAGCGACTCGGCGTTTTGGGGTGAGCCGGCAAACGCGCTGTAGCGGCTCGCCAGCCTTGCGCCTTCCGGATTCCCGGCCGTGGTGCTCACACCGGCGTCTGTTGTTTGTGCAGCGATGACAACACCGCCGGCCAGAAACATGGCAGTGGCCGTTGCGGCGATGGTGATGGTTTTTTTGATCAGCATGGGGTGCCTCGCTTTCTGAATCAACCCTGAAGCAGGCCGGACCGCGACATACGGTGCGACCTTTTTTTATCTTAAAGGCCGTGTGGCACCGCTCGACCGTCTTCCGGCGCCGTCCTACGGCCAAGCCCGCCAAAAATGAAGCCGCGGCGCTAGGCGCGCACAAAATAGATGAAGGTAGTGCCCGGAAAAATATGCCGGTAGACAGGCCGGGCAATGACCCGCGCCAGGTTTTTGGGCTGAAGCAGGCCCGAGGCGCTGTTGTACAGCCGATAGAGTTTGGGGCGCAGCGGTTTCAGGCCAAACTCTTTTCCGAAGGCGACGAGCGATTCATGGCTGAAAGCGTTGATGTGTTCGAGCGGGGCGATGGGCATCTGGTCGTCGGGCGACAGCGCGCCGAAATCTTTCCCCTGGCTGATCTTTTTCAGCGCGGCAGCCGCGTTGGGAACGCTGATCTTGATGACGCCGTCTCCTGACAGGGCATCGCGCAGTTTTTCGAGCACCAGCCTGGGCTCCGTCAGGTGTTCAAAGACCTGCTCCGTATTGATGAACCGGAACCTCCTGGCCGGCAGGTCGGCCAGGCCGACGACCCGCAGCCCCACGGATTTGCCGTGGCGGGCGCGTTCCTCGGAAAGCTCCACACCCCACACATTGCAGCCAAATCCCATGGCCATTTTTGACCAGTGCGCCCAGCCGAAGCCGAAGTCAAGCGCATCCAGCTCACCCGGCGGAAGCCCGAAGTATTGAATGATGAACTGGACCTGCTCGGCCAGGTAGCGGTATTCGTCCAGGCTGTAATTGCGGTGCTCGCGGTCCAGCTCGGTGCCGGGAACCCAGTCGTTGTAGATCTCGCCGAGCAAGGGGTCGTCGGGCACCTGTTGCTGAAAGACCAGGCTGCAGCTGTTGCAGCGCGCCAGCGCATAGACGCCTGCGTCGGCAGTCCTTGACGCATGGCCTTCATAGTGCCTTGCAAGATAGGCCTGAACGCCCGCGCCGGCGTACGGTTCCTCGTAAACCATCGAGAGGGAAGCCGACAGGCAACCGGGACACCGCGTCCTGATTTTGAGGGCCGATTCACGCGGCTGCGTGGCACGCTGACGCTGTTGTGCATGGCGTGGTGCCTGCAGGTTTTCCCTGAGCGACGGCGAAGCCGGATCCCCCGGCAGACGCGGGAATTCAAGTGAGGTGGCGGGCATGTTCATGGGTTGAGTCCGGAATGCCGCAAACGCAGCAGCACCAAACACCTTAGCCTCCAGTAGGCAGGAGCGGGTAACCCTCTGTAAACCACGTATCGGTGCTCTCTGCCGCAGACGCGTCCGGTTGGCGTGGCGTTTCAATGCGGGCCACGGCAATGGTGCCTGTCCCCGGGACGGCTCCCGCCTCTGGGAAAACCGTTATCAGCAGGCGCCGCGGACTGGCGTACTACGCCATACGGCCCTTGTTTTCGACCACCACGCACCCGGTGATGCGCCACGCTTTGTTGCTTTGCCGTTCGAGGCTGTAAACCGCCAGCCACGAAACACCGTTGGCATCGGCCATTTGCACCCGCTGGATCACCTGGTCGTTCTTGCCGTCGGGTTTCAGAAAGGCGACCGATGCCGGGCGGTATACCACCGGGTAATCGCGGCGCACCATCGCCATGAACCCCTGGGGCGTTCCGACGGCCTTCTGCACATTGGGGGCCGCAAAAGAAAACGCCCTGGCTGCGTCATCCTTTGCGAAGGCCGCCAGCTGGGCCTGCACCACGGTGCGCACCGTCTTCTCGTCAGCCGCGGTAAAGGGCGCTGCACTTGCCGGCACTGCCGTGCATACCAGCAACAGCGCCGCGCTGCCGGCAGCGAGCAGCCGGGCCATGCGGTTCAGCACACAGTTCAAATGGATCAGGCGAGCAGTCATAGGGCTAATCTTTCCTGGATTCGATGGCCGCAGTGGCTAAAGGTGTTGAAGGTGCTGAAGGTACGCAAGTGGCGCGCCAACGGATGCCATCCCTCAAATCAGCCGGCCGTGCGCCAGCACCACGACGCCGCCGCTGACCAGCATCTCACCGGCAGCGTTGGCCTCCACCGTGATGCGGCTGGGGCGCCCGGCAAAACGCCCCTGCTTGAGCGTGATGACTTCGTTCACCTTCGCCGCGCCGTGGCGCAGCAGGTAGGCGCCCGCCGGCCCGGCGGCGCTTCCGGTGGCAATGTCTTCAACCTGCCCGGCGTTGTCCCAGGTGCGGCCTTCGCGCGCCGACACGTCCAGCACATAGGCAAATTTGGCGCCCACGGTGGCCAGCAGCGCCTCAAAGTCAGGGTGCACAATTTTTGCGCGCTCCAGGCCGCCGACCACGGGCACCAGCAGATAGGGCAGGCCGGTAGACACCACCTGCAGCGGAAAACGCACATCCAGCTGCGCCGGGCCCAGCCCGAATGCCGCGAGAAACGGCAGGCTGTCCGCGTGGCCGAGGGCTGCCTCGAAGCGGGCCACGCCCTGGTTCATGCTGGCGTCGTAAGTGCCCGGTGTGCCTTCTTTGCGTGTGGTGCTGATGGCAACTGCCCGTGTGCCCAGCATCAGCGTCCAGGCAGCAGAAGGCTGATGCCCCGCATGCAGGTGATGCAACAAACCTGCTGCGCCCAGCAGGGGGTGGCCGGCGAAGTCGAGCTCTTCCTCCATCGTGAATATTCGCGCCTCGAAGCGGTTCCCGGGGCCGTCAGGCGTGAGGAAAATGCTCTCGAACTGCCGCATTTCGATGGTCAGGCGTTGCATCTGGCGCGCCGGCAAGGGGCTTTCGGGCAGAAACACCGACAGGCCGTTGCCGGCCAGCGCCTCGTGGGTAAACACGTCCACCTGGTAGTACTGCAGCCCCGACAAGGGCGGCATGGTTGTCATCACTGTCATGTGGCAATTCTCCTGCGGGGAATTATCGCGGTGCAGGTCATTGCGGCGGCATCCCGGCTTGCGGGCTGCCGTTTCTGTTTGGGATCCAGCGGCTTGCACCGCGGGATCGCCTGTGCGGTTTAAATCCCGAGCAGCTTCTTCGCGCCGCCCAGCGCTTTCATGGAGTCGTCGTGCTTGCCTTCCTTGTGAAACTTTTCGCCATCGGCGCGAAGCTCTTTCACTTTGGTCATGTCGGCGGGCGAGAGCTTGGGGTTGGTGGAGAGCTTGGCGTCAATCGCCTTCATCTCGTTGGGGCAGTTATGGGCAAACGCCAGGGACGAAGTGGCCAGGGCGACGGCGGCAATGATGAGCTTCATGTGAATCTCCAACCTGCGTCAGAAAATGCTGACGCCAGATGCTAGCAAAGCCTCTGCTGTGGCACAAGCCGCAGTGACACTAGCTTGTCTGGCCGATTTGCAGCTTGGTGGCGTCGATGAACTGGTATTCCGGGATGTCCAGGTTGGTCGGCGCCGGTACGTTCTTCACTACGCGGCCGGCAAGATCAAACCGGGAGCCGTGGCAGGGGCAAAAAAATCCGCCGGGCGCGTGAAGCTCGGCATTCAGCGCGCTGTCGTCCAGGCGCAGGGTCGGTGAGCAGCCCAGGTGCGTGCACACCCCCACCGCCACCAGGATTTCGGGGCGCTCGGAGCGGGTCGCGTTGGCGCACGATTTCGGTTGCTCGGATCGCCTGGACTGCGGGTCTGCCAATACCGGATTGGGCTGCTGCAGCGCGCGCACCATCTCCTCGCTGCGGCGCATCAACCAGACCGGTTTTCCGCGCCAGGCGACGGTGCGCAGCTCGCCTGTCGCCAATGTGGAAATATCGACAAGCACCGGACCGCCCTGGGCGCGTGCCACTTCAGAGGGCGCAAGGCTGGCGGCGAAGGGGTAGGCCGCGGCCAGCACCCCGGCGCCGGCGGCGATGCCGGTTGCGGCCGCCAGCAGGCGTCGCCGCTCGGCGTCCGGCAGGGTGCCGTCGTCTATCGCCCGGATCAGTTCGGTGACGCTGCGCATGATCTGACTTGAAACGTTAAATTGAGGCAGGCCCGGTGTGCTTACGGCGCGGTTTTATCGGCGCCCGCTCCCCAGAGGAAGACCTCTCTGGAGGGTTTGCCTGCCCTCACGTCCACCTTCCTGCGCTGGGTCTGGCCGGCCAGCGTCGCCTCCACGGCATAACTGCCCGGTGCCAGCCGGGCCAGCAGGAAGGGGCCTTCCGACGTGGCCTGAAGCACTTCATTTCCCCGGGCATCGAGCACCCGCACCTTCACGTCGGCCGCGAAGTCGGCACGCTGCTTGTCCTTGATGGCAAATTCGAGTGTCAGCGGCCATTGCCCGCTGGCATTGCGGATCGCTGCGGATTCGTCGGCGCCGATGCCGCCGCTCAGGTATTCAACCGGGCCGCCGGTGCGCACCGGCGGCAAGGGGGCGCTTGCCTGGGCCAGTGCGCCGCCCGCCATAAGCGCACCGAGGACGGCCGAGGCGGCCTTGTGGGTCAGGGTTTTCATTTCAGCGTGCTCCTTCTGCAACGATGGGCAGCAAGTCGGCGCAGTGTGCTGCCTGGCACTGTGTTCATGCGGCCTGTCGATAGGTGCGAAGGCCTGGCCAGCTACCTTGTCATCACACCGTAGCAGGCTTTGTGCGCCAGGTGTTCAGCGCTGCCGGAAACCATTGTTCGCGGGTCAGCTTAGGCCGGTCTTAAAATCCCCGCTGGCATGCTTTGCAGCTTCAAGCCCGCAGCATTCAATCGTCATCTGTTCCTTCAACCACCTGGACCCGTCACCCCATGCCCCTCGAAGTCATTGAAGCCCAGACCGGCGACAAGCCCGTCGCCACTGTCCTCATCATGCACGGCCTCGGGGCCGACGGCCGGGACTTCCTGCCAATTGCAGAGCAGATGGATTTGTCCAGCGTGGGCGATGTGCGTTTCCTGTTTCCGAGTGCACCCAGCATTCCGGTCACCATCAACGGCGGCTACGTCATGCCGGCCTGGTACGACCTGCTGGGCGCCGACCTGGTCAGCCGGCAGGACGAGGCCGGGCTGCGCAAGTCGCAAGGCGACATCGAGGCCTTGATCGCCCGGGAAAAGTCCCGCGGCATTCCCGCCAGCCGCATTGTGGTGGCGGGCTTTTCGCAGGGCTGCGCCATGGCGCTCATGACGGGCCTGCGCCACGGCGAACGGCTGGCCGGTATTGCGGGCCTGTCGGGTTACCTGCCGCTGGCCGACAAGACGGCCGCCGAGCGCAGCGCCGCCAACCAGGACGTACCCATTTTTCTGGCGCATGGCACGCGCGACGGCGTGGTGGTGCTGCCGCGCGCCACCGCCACGCGCGATGCACTCAACGCCATGGGCTACACGGTCGAGTGGCACGAGTACATGATGGAGCACTCGGTGTGCCCACAGGAAATCACCGACCTGGAACAATGGTTGTGTCGGGTTCTGGCCTGACGAGATTTTAAGGAAAAACGGCTGTGGCCCTTACAAAACGGGCGCAAGCAGCTATTAAAAGCATAGCGATCCGGACAAGGCCAGGACGTTGTTCAGGCCGCCGCGGTTTTCGTCGTGGCCGCCCGCGCCATCCGCCACACGCGCCACAGCAGGAAAAACGCGATGCTGAAGTTCAGCAGGTTCCACGCAATGCCGTTGAGGAAGGCGGCATGGTAGGAACCGGTGAGGTCAAACACCTTGCCTGACATCCAGCCGCCGAGCGCCATGCCCAGCAAGGATGCCATGATCACCGTGCCCACGCGCGCGCCGGCCTCGGCTGGCTCGAAGTATTCGCGCACGATGATGGCGTAAGCCGGTACGAGGCCGCCCTGGAACAGGCCGAACAGCGCGGCGATGACGTAAAGCGATACCAGCCCGTCAAAGGGCAAAAACAGCAGCAGCGCGATGCCTTGCAGCACCGAGCCCAGCATCAGTGTGCGCAGCCCGCCGATGCGGTCGCAGATCGCGCCCGACACCAGCCGGCTGACCACACCGCAGGCCAGCATCAGCGACAGCATTTCAGCGCCGCGCGCCGCGCCGTAGCCCAGGTCGGTGCAGTACGACACGATGTGCACCTGCGGCATGGCCATGGCCACGCAGCAGGCCACGCTGGCCACGCACAGCAGCATTTGCGCCGAGCCCGGCGTCAGGCCGAAAGGCATGCTGCTGGTGGTGGCGGCGATGCCGCTGTTGCCCACCGCCGACGCCACGGCCACCGGCGGGCGCTTGCGCATCAAAAGGGCCAGCGCTGTCATGGTGACGAAGCTGAAGAGGCCGAGCCACAGATAGGTCTGGCGCCAGCCCACGGCCTCGACAAAATGCTGCACGATGGGCGGCCAGATCGCGCCGCCCAGGTAGTTGCCGCTGGCGCACACCGCCACGGCAAAACCGCGGCGCCGTACAAACCAGAGCGAGGTGTCGGCCAGCAGCGGCGCAAAGGTGGCGGCAGAGCCGAGAAAGCCGATCAGCAGGCCGTGGGCCAGCGAGAACATCCAGATGTTGCCGGCCATGGCGGCCAGGGAAAAACCCAGACCCAGGCCCACCGCGCCAATCAGCAACGGAACCATGACGCCGAAGCGGTCGGCCAGCCGCCCCATCAGCACGCCGCCAACGCCGAAGCCGATCATGAGCGCGGTGTAGGGCAGGGAGGCATCGGCCCGCGTCACACTGAATTCAGCCTGCACTGCGGGCAGCACCACGGCCACCACATACATGCCGCAGGCGCCGACGGTCATCAGGGCCAGCGTGACCATGAGCCGCATCACCGCGTAACGCGAGTCGATGAGGAAGGAGGAATCTTGCGTGGCGGTTGCGGGGCCTGGGGGCGTGACGGGAGGGCTCATCAGGCAAGCGTACACCAGCAGCTGCCCCGCTGCGCTGTTGATGGCCCGGCCGGACCTGGTGCGTTACAGCGGCGAAGGGCGTGTGGCTTCGTAACCGACGGCGGAGTTGCTGTCGCTTGGCTGGCCCAGTTCCTGGTCGCGGATGCGAAAGAGCCGCTCCAGGTCTTTCATGGCGTCTGCGTCAGCTGCAGAGACCGGGGCCGGCCGTGCCACCGGTGCTGCGGGCTGGGCCGGCAGGCTGGCGGCCACAACGGGGGCGGCTGGCACGGGCGCCGCAGAGGCTGTTGCCGCCGCGGGAAGAGGGGCCAGGGAGGCCAGCGGCGCGCTGCGTGGCGGGCGAACCGATGCGCCAGCAGGTGGCCGGACGGGATCGGCCCAATACGACTTGTCGGGCATGGTCGGGTTGGGGCAGGTCTCAGCCACTTCCAGTTGCCAGGAAATGCCGTGCAGCCATTGGGCCGCCCCGGGTTCAAAGCGCGTGATTTCTTCCATCAGGGCGTTCTGGAAGGCGAAGGCGTACTTCAGCAGGCGGTCGTCCCAATGCCGCACAACGAGGCGTACATACATGCCAGGGCCGCGGCTGCGGCTGGACACGAGCAGCATCTGGCAATCGATCCAGGGCAAGGGAATACCGTATTTGCGCATGGCATCGCGCAGCAGCACCTGCACCAGGTGGCGGCGCGTGGCGTTGTCCGAGCCGTCTTCAATGGTGAGCGGGTTGTCCCGGCTGGACGCGCCTGTGCGTTTGGGCGACGCTGCGGGGGTTGAACCGCCGAAAAGGCTGGCTAGCAGTTTTTTCATTTTTTGATCAAGCTCTACGCTGCCTCAGGCTAAAAGACCGCAAAACCATGAGTTTGGCGGAAATTGAAGGGTAAAACAGCCGTGTTACGGAATGTTTTTTATCGTCGTCCAGCTTGTCTGACAAGTCAAGGGAGTTCTGCACCTTGGAGCACCGGCGTCGCTCACTTTCCACATCCCGGCCACCAAACTGCGGATTTCTGCCCGGAAAGTGCGGTGTATGGCCCAAATCCTGCCGGCCTGCACAGACCCCGCGCCAGACCCCACCCGGGCTGTGCTGGCAAGCCCGGATGCGCCAGCGCAAAGCGCCGTGCTGTGATAACTTCCACGCCAATTCAAGATTCTGGGGGAATGACGATATGACCAAGTTGCAGGCGCCTGCGGGCGCGCTACAGGACCGCCTGAAAGCGCTCACCCCGGCCCGGCTCAAGGGCATGCGCCGCGGTATCGAGAAGGAAAGCCTGCGCGCCAAACCCGGCGGCGGCCTGGCCCTCACACCGCATCCCGCGGCCCTGGGCTCGGCCCTCACGCATCCGGGCATCACCACGGACTTCAGCGAATCGCAGGTTGAGCTGGTCACCGGCGCCCACTCCAGCCCTGAAGCCACGCTGCAGGAACTGACGGAGCTGCACCAGTTCACCTACCGCACCATGAAAGAGCTGGGCGACGAAATGCTCTGGGTGTCCAGCATGCCCTGCGGCCTGCCGACCGACGAAACCATTCCCATCGCCCGTTTCGGTTCGTCCAATGTCGGGCGCGCCAAGAGCGTTTACCGCATGGGCCTGTCGCACCGTTACGGCCGGCGCATGCAAACCATTTCGGGCATTCACTACAACTGGTCCCTGCCCGGGGTGAGCAGCAAGGAATATTTCGCGCTGATCCGCAACTTCCGCCGCCAGGCGTTTTTGCTGCTGTACCTGTTTGGCGCCTCGCCCGCGGTGTGTTCCACGTTTGTGGAAGGGCGCCAGCACGAGCTGCAAACCCTGAGCGACAGCACCATGTACATGCCTTACGGCACTTCGCTGCGCATGGGCCGCCTGGGCTACCAGAGCGACGCGCAGGCATCGCTTGCCGTGAGCTACAACAGCCTGGACGGCTACGGCGCTTCGCTGCAGGACGCGCTGACCCGGCCCTACCCGGCCTATGAGGCAGTGGGCATCCGCAACCCCGGCGGCGACTACAACCAGCTGGCCACCACGCTGCTGCAAATTGAAAACGAGTTCTACGGCACCATTCGCCCCAAGCGCGTGATCTTCCCCGGCGAACGGCCGCTGCATGCGCTGCGCGAGCGCGGCGTCGAATACATCGAAGTGCGGCTGATGGACCTGGATCCTTTCGAGCCCGTCGGCATCAATGCGCAGACCATGCGTTTCCTCGATGTGTTCCTGCTGCACTGCCTGCTCAGCGACAGCCCGAACGACACGCCCCAGGAAATCGCCGAGCTCAAGCACAACCAGCACCAGACGGCGGCGCGCGGGCGCGAGCCCGGCCTGAAACTCAAGCGCGGTGGCCATGAGATCACGCTGACGGCCTGGGGTGCGGAGGTGGTGGGCCAATGCGCGCCCATCGCGGCGGCGCTTGACGCCGCGCATGGCGGCACGCAATACAGCGACGCCCTGACGTTGGCCAGCGCCGCTTTGCTGGACCCGTCCACCTTGCCTTCGGCCCGTGTGCTGGCCGCCATGGCCGACAGCCACGACAACTCCTTCATCCGGTTCAGCCGGGCGCAGTCTGAAAAGACGCAAGGCATCCTGCAGGTGCAGCCGTTGTCGGCCGGCCAGCTGGCACACTTCGCCGCATTGACCGATGCTTCCGTTCAGGAACAAAAGAAGATTGAAGCCGCGGACACCATGCCGTTTGAGGTGTACCGGCAGCAATACGTGTCGGCTGAGCGCCTGGGCATGCCAGGCCGCGAAGTTGAGCACACCCCTGTTGGGGCTCACTGATAGGCACACCCCTATCGGCATTCACTTCGTGTAATGCCTTTTCCCCTTGCAGGGGACGGGCGCCTTGGGGCCGGCGAAGCCGGACCCCGGCCCCCACTGGCAGTATTGCTCACCCCTGCTGGCGTCGCTGATCCGGTGTCGAGGTTGTAGCGGTTGCTATCAATTCAGTAGCTGCCGGCGCAGGATCTTATTGGGCTAGAGACCGATTTGGCATTTGAAAATCGCTTCTTCGGCGTCTTCACGCCAGTGCGCCACGGCTGCGTACCAGCCTTCCCATACGCAGCCGTTGCAGCCGCGACCGCAGCAGGTGGTGGGCTCGGGGGGAGGTGGCCGCAAGCGGATGTCCGCAGCAGCGGCGCGCTCCTGCAGGGCGCTGAAGATCGCCAGGGCGGCGTTGTGGTCAGTGAGGCTTTCGGGCATGGGCCTGGTGTGGGCGCCTGTCAGGGTTTGGCGGAGGCTGCCATGCGCCGGCGAAGGTACAGGCCGATGAATGCACAGCCCAGCACCAGTGCAAACCAGCCCACCAGGGCTGATTTGGCGACGATGCCCTGCATGCCCGGTGAGGTGATGAAGTAGGGCGACACCACCACACCGAGGCCGATCAGCACACACAGGATGCCTTTGATCATCAGCTCGTTGTTGGCCTTGAGGGTGGAAGCGGCCAGGCGGCGGGCCGGGATCACGGGTTTTTGGTCGGGGGCTGCGGGCAGGGGCATGGGGGGTTTGATAGATGGGGTTGCAAGGCGCTCGGGGTGGCCCTGGTAGCTGTAGTGACGGTCCGGCGCCGTGGTACCTATTGTCCTTCATCGCGCTTGCGTGGATGTAACAGGCCCGCGGGCTTGCCTGGCACAAATGGCCAGCCTTAACGATTTCTTAATACCGCTAAGAACTCCTTAAATTCGCGTCGGCATGATCCGCTCCAGCTTAACCACTGGAGAACCTGAAGATGACCTCTCGCCAATCGCGCCGTCCTGCCAAACCTGTGCCGTCCAGCGCCCCATCCACCGCCGGGCAAACGGCAAACCGCCCCGCCGGAACAGCGGAAAAAGCTTTGCTTCCGCTGTTCTCGCTGTTCCTGCTGGCGGCTTTCGCCCAGCCAGCCGCCGCCCAGCCGCAGCCTGCGCAGGGCCAGAGCCAAGGTGAGGTGGCATCCTCGTGGGGCCTCGGTGTGGGTGTCGGCGTGGAGCGCAAGCCCTACCGCGACTTTGACAACAAGACAAGGCTCTTGCCGTTGCTCACCTATGAAAACAAATGGGTCAGCGTCTTCGGCCCGGGCATAGACTTCAAGCTGCCTTCGGCGGGCCCGGTGTCCTTCCGCTTGCGTGCGCGCTATTCGATGGAAGGCTACGAGGCTTCCGATTCCCCTTTCCTGGCCGGCATGGACGAACGCAAGGACGGCATCTGGCTGGGTGGCGCGGCCATCTGGCGCAACGACATCGCCAACCTCTCGGCCGAGCTGCTGAGCGACGCCTCTGGCAACAGCAAGGGCACGAAGTTCAGGCTGACCCTGGACCGCCGCTTCCAGGCGGGCAGCTTCGACATCACGCCGCGTCTGGCAGCGACCCGGCTCGACGACAAATACGTGTCCTACTACTACGGCGTGAACGCCGCCGAGGTGCGCGCCGGCCGGGCTTTCTACCAGGGCGGTTCGGCCGTCAACCTGGAAGCCGGGCTGCGCGTGGGTTATGCGCTCGCGCCGCGGCAAAGCATCTTCCTGGACCTGAGCACCACCAACCTGGGCTCCAGCATCAAGGACAGCCCACTGGTCGACCGCTCCAGCCAGAGCAGTGTGCGTGTGGGTTACCTCTACCGTTTCTGAGTCCTTCGACTACCCCGTTGCAGGGCCTGCCGGGCCGCGGCCCTGCACTTCAAGTTCCGGCGGTCCTTACACGAAGGAGTTACCAAACATGCGAACCGACACAATCTATCTCGTGAAGAAAGCAGCCTGGCGCGGGTGGATACATTCCTTAAGCTGGTTGCGCAGGCACCGCGCCTACCCCGGCTGAGCCGGCTCCCTCGGCCGGCAGCGGAAACAGCACGCGCACGCAAAAGCCCTTGCCGTCCAGCCCGGTCCCGGTTTCGATGGCGGCCTCGTGCAGCTGCGCGATGCCGGCCACCAGCGACAGGCCTATGCCGCTGCCGCGCCCGCCGTTGCCCGCTACGCGGTGAAAGCGGCGAAAGATCGCTTCGTGCTCAGCCTCGGGCACGCCCGGGCCGTCATCGGCCACTTCCAGGCAGATCCGTTCCCGGCCGGCTTCGCCGCGGTAACCGCAGCTAAGCTTCACGCGGCCGCCCTCGGTGGTGTAGCGCAGCGCGTTGTCCAGCAGGTTGCGCAGCAGGATGCCGATCTCGTCGACGTCGCATTCGATGGGGCAGGGCGTGAGCGCGAGGATGATGCTGCGGCGCTGCTGCTGTGCCTGCATGTCGAACTCCTGGCTCACATGCATGATGAGCTCGCTCAAATCGGCCAGGCTTTTTTGCGGCGCATGAACGCCCGCGTCCATGCGCGCCAGATCCAGCAGCTGGTCAGAAAGGCGCGTGCTGCGTTCGGCAACCGCCAGCAGCTTGACGAGGGCGGCGTCCTTGTCGGCCACCGTGGCCGCGCGCAAGGCGACCTGGGCCTGCGCCTGGAGCGCAGATAAAGGCGTACGCAGCTCATGGGCCGCATCGCCGATAAAACGCCGCTCGCCCTGCATCGCCTGGTCCAGCTGGTCCAGCAGGTGATTAAAGGACTCAACCAGCGGCCGGATCTCGTTGGGCAGTTGCGCTACCGGCAGCGGCGTGAGGTCAAACTTGCGGCGGCTGCGCACGGCGGTTTCCAGCGCCGTCAGGGGGCGCAGCGACTTGTTCACCGCAAACCACATGAGCAGGCCGGCCACGGTCAGCAGCATCGTCGTCAGGCCCAGCAACGCAAAGATCTTGTTGCGTATTTCTTCGTCGATCACGCTGTGCCGCACGGCCACCTGCACGCTGACCTCACCGGTGCTGTCGGACACCGAGAAGATGCGCCAGCGCTCGCCGTTGACGGTGGAACTGGTAAAGCCATCGTTGAAGGACGGCAGCAACGGGACGCGCGGAGAATCCGGTGCCCGAACGATCAGCTCCTTGCGGTTCGTCCAGACCTGGAAGGTCAGGTTGACGTCGCGCGGCATGTTCTCGTTACGCAATTGCAGGCCGTGGCTGAAGGAGGGTTTGAGCTTCGCGCCGCTGGGGATGGCCGTCAGGATCTTGGTGCCTATGGCCTGCAGCTTGCTGTCCCAGCGGTCGCTCTGGCCGCGCAGGGTGTACACCAGCAGCACGGTGAGCGCGCAGGCCCAGCACAAGGTAATGGTCGCGCCCAGAACCGCCAGCACACGGCCCTTGAGTGACCTGACGAACACGCACTTCAAGGCTGGGCCTCGCCGATCATGTAACCCTGGCCGTGCACGGTGGTGATCAGGTGCTCGCCAAGCTTTCGGCGCAGCTGGTGGATGAACACCGCAATCGTGTTGCTCTCAATCGCCGAGGTGTTGCCGTAGACCACGTCTTCCAGGTGGTCACGCGTGACCACGTGGCCGGGCCGCTCCAGCAGGGCCAGCAACGTGCGGTATTCGTGTGCGCTCAGCGCAACCCGCACGCCGCTGCGCGTCACAGCGCGTTTGCTGCGGTCCAGGCTGACGTCGCCATAGGTGTGCACCGGCACCACCTTGCCCTGGCTGCGGCGTATCACGGCACGCACGCGGGCCCACAGTTCATCGAGCTGGAAGGGTTTGACAAGGTAGTCGTCCGCGCCGGCGTCCAGCCCTGTGATGCGCTCGCTCAACTGCCCGCGCGCCGTGAGAATCAGCACCGGCGTGACGTCGTAGCGCCCGCGCAGGGCGCGCAGCACGGCCAGGCCTGAATCGCCGGGCAGGCCGAGGTCCAGCAGCACGGCTTCGTAGACATGGTCTACCAGCGCCAGCTTGGCGGCCAGCGCATCGCCGACGTGGTCGACCGTCCAGGCAATCTGGCGCGCCGCATCGCACACCGCTTCGGCCAGCATGGTGTCGTCTTCTACCAGGAGCAGGTGCACGGATTTGTCTCTTTCGGGTCGCTGTGTGGGGTGACAGGATGGGGCTGCCAGGCGCAGTGCACGCCATGCATTGATCGTGCCGATGGCCGATTAACCACTTATTAACAAGTACACCCCCGTCCAGGCTCACTGCGTGTAGCCTGTTCCCCCCTTGCAGGGGGCGGCGCCTGCGGCCCGGCAGAGCCGGTTCCGCGGCCCCTGCTGGTGGTGCCTTCTTCGCCAGGAGGGTATTTTGCGGTATGCGGCGACAATTGGGGTATCGCAGGGGTCTTCGCCCCATGCCCCCAAACCCGAACCCCAGAAAGAAAAGATCCCGATGGCCATCCAGTGGTTTCCCGGTCACATGCACCTGACCAAAAAAGCCATCAGTGAGCGCATCAAGGAAATTGATGTCGTCATTGAGTTGCTTGATGCGCGCCTGCCCGGCTCCAGCGCCAACCCCATGCTGGCCGAGCTCACCAGCGCCAAGCCCGCGCTCAAGGTGCTCAACAAGCGCGACCTGGCCGACGCCACCCGCACGCCGCTCTGGCTGGATCACTACAACAGCCTGCCTGCCACCCGCGCCATCGAACTCGACGCCAGCGAAACCACGCCCGCCCGCCGCCTCATCGACGCCTGCCACGCGCTGGCACCAACACGCGGCACCATGGTCAAGCCTATGCGGGTGCTGATCTGCGGCATTCCCAACGTCGGCAAGTCCACCCTGATTAACACCCTCACCGGCAAGCGCGCCACCAAAACCGGCGACGAAGCCGGCATCACCAAGGTCGAGCAGCGCCTGGTGCTGGCCGATGGGTTTTATTTATGGGACACGCCCGGCATGCTGTGGCCGCGCATCATCGTGGCCAAAAGCGGCTACAACCTGGCCGCCAGCGGTGCCATTGGCCGCAACGCCTTTAATGAGGAAGAGGTGGCGCTCGAGCTGCTGGATTACCTGATCAAGCACTACCCGGCCTTGCTGGAGGCGCGCTACAAGGTCGAAGTCACGCCCGGCATCACCGACGAGCAACTGCTCGAAGAAATCGGCCGAAAGCGCGGCGCGGTGCTCTCCAAGGGCCGGGTCAACCTGCAAAAGGCCGCCGAGATCGTGATCTACGAATTCCGGGCGGGAACGCTGGGCCGTGTGACCCTGGAAACGCCTGACGAATTTGCCGAATGGGCGACCGCCGGCCGGCTACTCGACGCCGAGCGCCAGGTGAAAAAAGACAAGATCGAAACCAACCGGTTGATCAAGTTCAAGAAGATTCCCCGGCCGGATAAATCCGGCAGGTCCGGGTCCGACGAACCCTGAGGCCAGCCACCGCGCACGGGGTCACGTGGGGCCTGTTTTGCAGGTCCGTATGCCAAACAGCGTGTAAGCCGGGCACCAGCCCAGCAACCCTGTCAGCAGGGGCACGACTCCCAGCAGCGCCCACCAGCGCCAGGCGGGCTCCACCACAAAATACAGGCTGAGGATGACGAGTCCCGCCACGATGCGTGCCGCGCGGTCGGCAGTGCCGGCGTTTTTTTTCATGATGAGCTCCTTTGGCATAGTGGTTTCTAGTGCAGTACCAGCACCGGTTTTTTGCTGTGAGACAGCACCTTCTGGGTTTCACTGCCCAGTAGGAACCCGGTGATGCCCTTGCGGCCGTGCGAAGCCATCACGATGAGGTCGCAAGCTTTGCCGTCCGCCATCCGGACGATGGTTTCGTAGGGGTGGTCGCCTGCGACACAAACGGTTTCGCAAGGCACGCCCGCCTTGTCGGCGGCGTCTTTCAGCGCAGACAGGAATGCCTCTGCCTGCGCCTGGCATTCCCTCATGAATTGGTCCCGCGTGTCTTCCAGCATCTGGACCCGGTAGGTCAGCAGGTGGAACTCCTGCATCACATGCAAGCCCGTGATCCTGGCCCGGGCTTCCCTGGCGAAGGTTACGGCCCGTGCAATCGCCCGTTCCGAAGCGGGTGATCCGTCGGTGGGTAGAAGGATATGTTTGAACATGGCAAATCTCCTTGTCATCCTGGGCGGCTCATCGCCGGCGCGGCAAACCTTGAGCAGGAGGCGGTTCCACTTTAGGTTGCTGCCGCCAAACGGCTTTGATGCAGGTCAAGCCATCGCCTCAATGGGAAGGGGGTGGGGCGATATTCGTTCCCGGGGCGATACCGGCTGGAAAAATCCGCGTGGTTTGATCTTCATCAAGTCCGGGGGAGAACCTGGTGGCATTCTTGGTGGCACTTACCCGCCGGAGACCGCCATTCACAAACATGCCAGCGTGCAGATCATCCTCGATGAGCACGCCTCCCTTTCCGCCATGCTGCGTTCCATGCTGCTCATGGTGGCGCGCGGCCCGGGCGACCGTGCGCAGCAGTTCTTCGACGTCTTTCGGGCCATGCTGTTTTATATCGACGAGTTCCCCGAGCGCCTGCATCACCCGAAAGAGTCGGACCTGCTGTTTCCCCGCGTGGTGCGCTCCGCGCCATCGGTTATGGCCACGGTGCAGCAGCTGGAGCGCGACCACATGAGCGGCGAGAAGGCCGTGCGTGAACTGCAGCACCTGCTGCTTGCCTGGGAACTGCTGGGCGAGCAACGAAAGCCCGAGTTCGAGGCGCAGTGCAAACGCTACGTCGAGTTTTACCTCGAGCACATGCGGCTCGAAGAAACAGTCATCCTGCCGCAGGCTGAAAAAGTGCTCACCGAGGCCGACTGGAAAGAGCTGGACACCGCCTTCCAGCAAAACCGTGACCCGCTTGCCGGCAAGCACGCGGCCGACCCGGTGTATGACCGCCTCTTCACACGCATCGTGATGGAGGCGCCGGCGCCCATCGGGCTGGGTGACGCCTGACGTTGGCCTGGGGTTCTAGGTCACAAACTTCATGTCGCGCAGCCAGCTGGCCAGGCGCTCGGCAAACACTTTGTAGCCTTCCGCATTCGCGTGGATCTGGTCAGAACGCAATTCGCTGCGTGACAGCACATAAGACCAGGCATCTGAAAAAAGCGGGGTGGCGGTGTTCGCGGCCACCTCGGCATACACCTCATGGTCTTTCAGTGAACCCATGGCGGCAGAAAGCAGCACGGGCCTGGGCTGTGCGATCAGCACCACCTGCGTGCTGGCAGCGGCGGTTTTTACAATCGACCTGATGGCGGCGCGGGTGCTGTCCAGCGGCATGTTGCGTAAAAAGTCGTTGCCGCCAATGCACACGAGCACCAGGCCCGGCTTGTTTTCCTGCAGCAGCGCCGGCAACCGTGCCAGTGCACCGGCCGCTGTGTCGCCGTTGATGCCCGCGTTCTGCGTGACGTAGCCGGTCAACAGTTCCAGCTGCTGCGGGTAGCTGGCGCCCGCAGGGGCGCCATAGCCAAAGGTCAGCGAATCGCCCAGGCACAGCAGGGTGGCCTCCTTGGGCAGGGTCTTGCCTTTGGGGCCGGCCTTTCTGGAGCAAGCCGTAGCCAGCAGCAGCGCAGAGCCGGCAGCACCCAGCAGGAGTTGGCGGCGAAGGGGGTGGTGATGCGAGTCCATGCGTCGTGCGGGTCTATTTCAGGTTATCGGGTGGAGCCGGGTGTGCGGCCGGCGTCTTGTCTTCCGGATGCAGCTGCTTGCGGCTCAGCGAAGGGATGATCAGCATGCGCACAGTCTAACCATGCTAAAGCGCATCTGGACACCACTGCAAGCGCGAGGTAATGCGAGGGTAATCACTGCGTAATGACGGGGTAAAGCTCCGTTTGCCTTACACGGCATTCACAAGAGCGGGCCAACAATGGTTTCACTGAAGCGCAAAGGCCTTTGAAAGCAGCGATTCAGGAGCAGCCCCGACAGCCGCTTGCCGAACCGGAGATTTATCGCCGCCACCGCAAGTTGCCCACCGGGTTGCTGGCAATCAAACGCATAAGCATTCCAAGGAGAACCTCATGAAATCGAAATTCCTCACTGTCTCGTTGCTGGCCTCAGCCCTGTTCGCCGGCCTGGGGTTTGCACCCGCCATGGCGCAGGGTGTTAATACACCCGGCATTGACCAGGCGCAGCAAGCCATCAGCGCGCGCATTCAGCAGGGTCTGGCCTCCGGCCACATCACGCCGTCTGAAGCGCAGGTGCTGTACCGCCGCGACCAGGAGATCGCGGCCCGCGAGGCGCGCTTTAAATCCAACGGCGTTGCCACGCCGCAAGAGCGCCAGCAGCTGCGCGCCGACCTGGACGGCCTCAACGCCGAAGTGGAACGCATGATGAACAACCGCGATGTGGCGGGCAGGCCTGGCAATGCCGGCAACACCCCCGGCATCGACAACCGTGAATTCCAGATCAGCCAGCGTATTGACGAAGGCGTCCGCACGGGCCGCATCACGCAGCGCGAAGCCGCCAAGCTGCACCAGCGTGAACGCCGCATTGAGCGCCATGAGACCCAATTCAAGTCCGACGGCGTGGTGACCGCGCAGGAGCGCCGTCAGCTGCGCAATGAGCTGACATCGCTGCGCGACGACGTGGAACGCATGATGAACAACCGCCGCCGCGGTTAAGCGGTTAAGTAGAGCGCTGTTCCGGGCGCCGCCACGCGGTGCCTGGACAGCTGCCATGCGCAAGCAAGGCGCGCCGGTGCTCATTGAAGCGCCGGCGCGCTTTTTTTTGCCTGCGGCATTGCTCGTGTTGCGCCGGTGTGGGTGGCGGCGCGCGCTTCAGGCGTGTCATTGATCTGCATCAATACGCGAGCAGCAGGCCGCTTATAAAGTTGCTTTTTTTTCTGCGTCGCCGCACGCATTCAGCCATGCCCATAGAGCTTTACCGTGACGACAGGCATGCCTGCCTGATGTTCACCGACCTGATCGAAGAAGACGGGCAAGCCGTCCAGTCCAACCAGTTCCTGATTGTCGACAACGGCACCGGCGCCGTGATCGACCCGGGCGGCAACCTGGCGTTCAACGAACTGTTCCTGGGCATGTCGCGCCACTTCAGCCCGCAAAAACTGTCTTACATCATCGCCTCCCACGCCGACCCCGACATCATTGCCTCGCTGGACCGCTGGCTCACGTCCACTCCGGCGCAACTGGTGATCTCGCGTGTGTGGGAGCGTTTTGTGCCGCACTTCACCAAGGTCGGAAAGACCGAGCAGCGCCTGGTCGGCGTGCCCGACAGCGGCGGGCGGTTGCCGCTGGGGCAGAGCGAGCTGTGGCTGCTGCCCGCGCACTTCCTGCACTCGGAAGGCAACTTCCATTTTTACGATCCCATCAGCCGCATCCTGTTCACCGGTGACTTGGGTGTGTCGATGATGTCCGGCCGAACGGCGCAGGTGCCTGTCACCGACCTGAAGCCCCATCTGCCGTTGATGGAGGGTTTTCACAAACGCTACATGGTGTCGAACAAGGTCCTGCGCCTGTGGGTGGCCATGGCGCGCCGGCTGGATATTTCCATGCTGGTGCCCCAGCACGGCGCGCCGCTAAAAGGCCCGGCCATCGGCCAGTTTTTTGACTGGGCGGAATCGCTGAAATGCGGCATCGACTTGTTTGACGAACGCAACTACCAGGTACCCACCGGGCAGATCAATGGCCGGGCGGTGGCTTGAGCCGCCGGGACAAGGCAGGCGTTTGCTACAGCCGGCTGATGGAACACACGTAGACCACCTCGCACGAGCTGGCTCCGGTGTCTTCCCGCACGGTGGAGCTTCGCCAGCGCCAGCCGTCGGGTTTCTGCGCTTCCACCAGCCAGCCGTCGATGCGCACGCGGTCGTTGCGCTTCACGCGGGTCAGTGCTTTGGCAACCGCGTCCGTGGCCGGGATCAGGTGCATGTTGGCGCTGCTACGTGCAATTTCCGGCGGCGGCAGTGGTGGTTCGTTGTCCCACCGGTAGTAGTACCAGCGTGACGACTGGCTGATCATCAGCTGCGACAACACCTTGTCGTCGGCCATGCGCTGCCAGCCTAAAGCCAGGTCGGTGGGCGACAGCGTGGCCTCGTTGCCCATCCGGTAGTCTTCGCGCGACAGCACCCGCGCGTCCACGCTAAAGCCCGCCAGCGGCGTCAGGGTCGCGGCTTTCAGCACGAAAGGCGCCATGTCGCCCGGCACACCGGTTTGCAGCGGCTCGTCGCCGGTGCTGACCTGCGGCGGCAGCGGACAGGCAAGGTCGTTGCCCACACCGGCCGCGCGGAAGGTGTTGGGTGAAAACCACCAGTGCAACCCCGCCAGCAGCGCACAGGCCACCAGTACAAAGCGCAGGCTGACAAAGCCGGAATTCGGGCGGCGGTGCGGGCTTTGGGTCATGGATGTGATGCGGGTGTCTTCAAATCGGATTCTGCTTCAGAGCGGCGGGCCAATTATGAGCCTGTGAGCCCGGTTGCCGTGTCGTTTGTGCCACGGGCGCCGGCCGCGATGCCGGATATGCTTCGGGGCTGGAGCAGAGGTGCAACAAGGGTTAAATCATGAATGCGGTGACCGGAAAGTGGATCAAGTGGGGCGTGCTGGCGGTATTGGCGGTGTTGGTGTGTCTGGTCGCCGTCGTAGGGGTTTTGAACCGTGACCGCCTGGAGGTCTATTACGGCTACCTGCGCGTCGAATCACCCGCGGTGACGATGCGCTACGCCCAGCTCTCCGGCCAGATGGACGAAGCCGCTGTGCGCAAGCATTTTGGAGAAGTGTTCCTGAGCTGCTCCAACCAGCAGGGCGGGCCTGCCGGGACCGACCGGCTTTGCCATGCGGCTGTGGACAAAGCCGATGGGGAACCCGCAATGATGCTCGTGGCTTTTTTCAGCAAGGGCCGCCTGACTTCCACGGTGGTGCATGTTCCCTGGTGGGTGCACGGCAGGTGGCTTGATCGCCTGGTAGGGCAGTACGGAAAAGCGGAACGCGCAGGCATTGTTTCGCGGATGGGCGGTCCGGTTCTGCGCTGGACCTTGCCCAACGGCACGCTCGAATACAACCGCGACCGGAGCTTTAACCCGCTGGAATGGAGCGCCGTCTTCTGGTCCGCAGGCGCGGACCAGAAATAGCGGGCCGACGTAGCGAACCGAACTAGCGAGCCGGTTTTTCGGCCGGCCAGCTGGCCTCGCGAACGATTTGCTACAACTGCGACGCACCCGATGCGTGAGCTGGCGCCTCTAACGGAGGTATTGGAGGTATGGTGACACCTTGTGCATGAGACACCTCTTATCCTTGTGGAAACTTCCCTTTTGATGCAACTCTGGAAATCCTGCCGACTCCCCGCCGTGCTGCTGGCAGCATGCGGCCTGTCGCCCCTGCTGACAGGCTGCGTCACCGGCGCCAAAGCATTTCCGCTGCAGGAAAAGTTTGCCTCCACCCAGACCTATTCGCGCCTCTTTGACGCCACCCCGGCACGGACCTGCGAGGCCTCGCGGCGTGCGTTGCTGAGCCAGGGCTACATCATCAACATGGCCAGCGCCGAACTGGTGGAAGGGCAAAAAGCCTTCCAGCCCGAGCCCGAGGCGCACCTGCAAATGGTGGTTCGCGTGGTGTGCGCCCCCGACACGCCCGATGGAAAAGTGAGCCTGGGTTTTGTCACGGCCCTGCAGGACAGCTACGCCATGAAAAAGACCAACAACTCCGCCAGCCTGGGTGTGGGCGCCATCGGTTCCGTCTCGTTGCCCTTCACGTCGAGCAATGAGTCCATGGTCAAGGTGGGCAGTGAAACCATCACCGCCGATGACTTTTACGACCGCTTTTTTGACCTGGTGAGGCGCTACCTGGTGGCGGACGCCGCGCTCGACTGATTGAGCGCAGTGAACGCGCCCCGGCGCGGGCGCACAAAAATGATTGAAAAAAGTGCCAGCAGGCTAATACAGTCGGGCGCAAGCAGCTATGAAAAGCATAGCGCCGACTGATAGTCTCAGCGTAAATTACCCTGCACCCAGCGCACGATGTCGGCCGCGCCCATGGCGCCGGCCTGGCGCGCCACTTCACGGCCGCCCTTGAACAATGCCAGCGTGGGAATGCTGCGGATATTGAAGCGTGCGCCCAGGTTGGGCACCGCTTCGGTGTCGACCTTGGCTACGCGCACCTGCGGCTCCAGCTGTGCTGCCGCCTGCTCATAGGCTGGCGCCATTTGCCGGCACGGCCCGCACCACGGCGCCCAGAAGTCCACCAGCACCGGGATCTGGTTGCGGGTGATGTGTTTGTCAAACGCGGCTTCGTCCAGCGCGGTGGAATGCGCGGTAAACAGCGCCTTCTTGCAGCTGCCGCAAGTTGGCTCGCTGCCCAGCTGGTCGGCGCGCACGCGGTTGGTGGTGTGGCAGTGCGGGCAGACGATGTGGAGAGGGTCGGTCATCAGGCGCAGCTGGGGGCCGTGGCCGGCATTTCAAGCGCGGGTCTGCAGTTGCCGGGTCAGCAAGCCGTCGGATTCCGCTCGTGAAAAAGCCGCCTGAAAAGGCGGCTTTTTCTTTGGGGCCCATGCGCTACTTCGGTATGCTACTGATTTGATAGCTGCTTGCGCCCGTCTGTAAAGGGCTAAAGCCCCCTTTTATTCAGAAATGTTCAGGCAGCCTTGGCGGTGCGGCGCTGGCTGAAAGCGGTCTTGCGCTTGGCGGTGCTGGCCTGGTCGCCGGCAATTTTGCTGGCGAGCTGGGCGGTCTTCTGCTCGATCTGCGCGGCGAGTTTGCTCAGTGCCAGGGCGCCCGGCGCGGTGGCCTGGGCCAGCGTGTTCAGGGTGGTCACGCCGGTTTTTTCTTCAAACAGGCTGGCATTGGCGGCAGCGCGTTCCACGCCGCTCTCCAGAACCTTGACCAGCTGGCTCACCACTTGCTGCGCGCCGTTGGTCGTCAGCATCAGGCCCTTGGTGTAATACACGCTGAAGGCCAGTTGTGCTGCCGTGGCATTTTTGGCCGTTTCGGCCGTCAGCTCGGTGCGCGACTGTTTCAGGGCGCGGTTCCAGCGCTGCTCCAGCAGGATGACTGCGCGCTCGCCGCCGGCGCGGTAGGCGTTGATCACGTGGCGGGCGGTGTTGCCGGAAGACTCGATGAGGTCGGTTGCAACGGTAGACAGGTTTTTGGCGGTCATGGTGTTTCCTTCAAAGGGGTTGAACAATGATTCATCATCAATGTTTTCCCTAGTGAGTGCGACCTACCGGGCTAGAGGGGCCGGTCCAGATTCGGTTACAGCCGGTTTTGGTGTGGAGGTGCTACGTTTTTAATAGCTGCTTGCGCAAGACCCTATTGGGTTCCGGCCACTTTTTCCATTAATTAGCCTGCCGCTACTCGCCACTGCTCACAGTTACTCGCTGCCTGCCCGGGCCCCCAGAAACAGCGCCGGGTCCACCATGGCGCGGTTCAGCATCACGCCCCAGTGCAGGTGCGGCCCGGTGACGCGGCCTGTGGCACCCACGGCGCCCAGGCGCTCGCCCGTCTTCAGTGTGTCGCCAACGGCCACGCCAATCGCACTCAGGTGGCACATCATGCTCAGCAGGCCGCCGCCGTGGTCCAGCCACACCGTGTTGCCGTTGAAGAAATAGTCGCCCGTGTCAATGACGCGGGCGGGCAGCGGCGCCACCACCGGCGTGCCTGTGGCTGCGGCGATGTCCATGCCGCTGTGCGGGTTGCGCGACTGCCCGTTAAAGACGCGCCGCAGCCCGAACGAGCTGGAGCGGCGCCCCGGCACCGGCACCTGCATGCGCAGCGGCGCTTGCGGCAAGGGCTCGCTGAAGGTGGACATCACCACTTCCTGGTGCGCGCGCTCGCGCTCGTAGCGCGCCTGGTCTTCGGGCGACAAATCCACCGTGCCGGGCGCTACTTTGAGACGCTGCTCAAGGTAATGCTTGGGCGCCACGGTGTAGGCAAGCTGCTGCTGGCTGCCGTCAGGAGCCAGCACCGAGATGCTTGCCTCGCCGGGCTCTGCAGACAGCGCAATGCCCACCAGCGCCGTCCACCCCGCAGGGTCACCGAGTACCAGCAGGGGCACCCCGCCTGCCTGCGCCACCGGCCGCACTGCCGCCGGGCCCAGTGGCAGCCGGGCAATGCCGCCGGGAACCTGCGACGCGTTGGGCCAGACGCCCGAGGGCGCCGGCGCCGCGGCAAGGCATGAGGCGGGCAAGGCCAGCAAACCCGCGCCCGCCAGCAGCACTGAGCGGCGGGTAGGCGGGGAGGGCTGCAGGGACGGCAAGAAAGGCAGGAAAGTGGAGCGTGAGGAGCTGACAGGCATGGAGTCGATTATTGCGGCGCCGCGGCGCTTACTGCGTGAGCGTAATTTTTCCTTTGCTCACGTAGTCGTCAAACTGGATGCGCGGAATCGCCGTGACGGCGGCAACACCGTCGCCGGCGTCCCAGCTGAGCGTGGCGCTGTCCGGCTCCAGCGCAACTTCCACGCGCACGCGCGGGATCTCGATGGGCGTACCGTCACCCGGTGTGTAAGTCACGTCACCGGTAATCATGGCGAACTGGGGCATGGCTATCTCCTGGAAGGGGTCGTTATGCGCCTCCAACGGCGGCGCTTGAAACCCATTTGGCACGCATCGCAAGCGTTTGTCTGTCAGAGAAAGGCGGCATTGTTGAATGGCGGCGTTCATGAACTGCCTTCCATGATGGCAACGGGCTGTCACGCTCAGGTCACGCTCTTGAAAGGGTTGAATCCCCCGGGCCTTCACTTTTCTGGATGCAGGGCAGGTTGACAAACAGATAACCATATGGTTATGATTTCGGCATGCAAACAGTTTCCAACGAGGTAGCCAACGAAGTTTTCAAAGCCCTGGCCGACCCGACACGCCGGGCGATTTTTGAGCGCCTGGCCCAGGACGGGGCGCAAACCGTGCGTGCGCTGACGGACCGCGCGGGCGTGTCGCAGCCGGCGGTGTCCAAGCACCTGCGCATCCTGAAGCAGGCACGGCTGGTTGACGACAGGCGTGAGGGACGCGAAACGCATTACAGCGCCCAGCCGCTGGCGCTCTCCGTCCTGCGCGACTGGGTGAGTTTTTATGGCGCCTTCTGGAACGACCGCATCGATCATCTCGAATCACTTTTAAAAAGGATGGACCAATGAGCAACACCGCAACCCTTAACACCACCACTGCTTCCACTGAAACGCGCGCCGTCGTCGTCGAACGCGAGATCCCTTACCCGCCCGAAAAAATCTGGCGCGCCCTCACGCAGCCGCACCTGATCGAAGAGTGGCTCATGAAGAACGACTTCAAGCCCGTCATGGACCAGCGTTTCAGCCTGCGCGCAGACTGGGGTGCTGTTGAATGCCAGGTGCTGGCCATTGAGCCCGACAAAACGCTGTCTTACACCTGGGCCGCCTATGGCCTTGAGAGCGTCGTCACCTGGACGCTTAACCCCACAAGCACGGGTACACACCTGCGCATGGAGCAGTCAGGCTTCCGGATGGACCAGGAACAGGCCTACCAGGGCGCCAAGCACGGCTGGCCACAGTTCTTTGCCAAGCTCGAACAGGTTTTGGCGCGGGCAGGTTGACCGCCCGGATCTTCGACACAAGGCATTGAGATGAACGCAATAGCCAAAAAGAAGCCCGATGCGACCAAGGTGCCGGCAAAGGCAGGCAAGCCGGCCCTGCTCGCCGGCGGCAACCCGCAGATTCCCAAGGGTGAGGGCGATGCGCCTGTGCAGGCCTACATCGCGGCCATGCCGGGGTGGAAGCGCGACATCGGCCAACGCCTTGACGCGCTCATCGTGCGCACCATTCCCGGTGTGCACAAGGCCGTCAAATGGAACTCGCCCCTGTATGGTATGGAAGGCGGCGCGAAGGGCGAAGGCCAAGGCTGGTTCCTCAGCATCCATTGCTTCACGAAGTACGTCAAGGTGGCATTCTTTCGCGGCACGTCACTGCGACCCGTTCCTCCTGGTGAGTCCAAGAGCCAAGACACGCGCTACCTCGACATCCATGAAGACGATTCCTTCGACGAAGCGCTGCTAACCGACTGGGTGAAGCAAGCCAGCCAGTTGCCCGGCGAAAAGATGTGAGCGAACACCAGACATGATGAATGGAGCAACAACATGAACAAAACCAAAAGCGCGCCGGCTGAAGCAAAAGAATCAGGCTCAGCTTCCGAGTTGATAGACGCAAAGATCAAAGGCCTCGATGACTGGCGCGCCGAGACGCTCGCCCGCGTCCGGGCCATCGTCACGCAGGCAGTTCCCAATGTGGTCGAGGAATGGAAGTGGAGCGTTCCCGTCTGGTCTAAAGATGGAATCCTCTGCACCGGCGAGACTTACAAGAAGGCCGTGAAGCTGACCTTCCCCAAGGGCGCAAAGATGGAAGACCCTTCAGGCCTCTTTAACTCCAGCCTCGAAGGCAACACCCGCCGCGCCATTGATTTTCATGAGGGCGACAAGGTCGATGAGAAAGCGCTGAAGGCATTGATACGCGAAGCCGCGGCGCTGAACAAGCCAGCGGCCAAATAGCGGGCTCCGGCGCCACTTTCACGCGTCCCTGGGGAATCTCGATCGGCGAACCACTTTGAGGCCTGTAGCGCTCTCACGCGCTGGTGAAGCATTTAGCGTGCAGTTTCACCATCTGGTTGCAATTTATCGCAGGCGATAAAAATGGTTTCAAATTAATGCAACCATTTTGTTGCGGTTTTGGATTGACCTGCGCATAATTAATGCAACCAGGAGATTGCATATGACTTCATCAACGACATCGTCTTCATCATCCACAGACCGCATTGAACGCAGCACCTTGATCAACGCCCCCGTGTCACGGGTCTGGCGCGCGCTGGTGAACGCCGAAGAATTTGGCGGCTGGTTCGGCGTGGCGCTCAAGGGCAAAAACTTTGTCGCCGGCCAGCAGGTGCAAGGCAACATCACCATTCCGGGCTATGAGCATGTGCTGTTTGACGTGCTCATAGAACGCATAGAGCCCGAAAAGCTGTTCTCTTACCGCTGGCACCCCTACGCGGTAGACCCGGCCATCGACTATTCGAAAGAGCCCACCACGCTGGTCGAGTTCACCCTCAAAGACACCGGCAAGGGCACCCTGCTCAGCGTGGCCGAATCAGGCTTTGACAAGATTCCCGTGGCCCGCCGGGCAGAAGCCATTCGCATGAACACCGGCGGCTGGGAAGGCCAGTTGGACAATATCCAGAAATATGTCACCTCGCACTAAAACCTCTGAAGTCTTGACCCCCCAGCCCGGCCCCGCAGGCGTTTTCGCCGCCCTGGGCGACGAAACCCGCCTGCGGCTGGTGGCCGTGCTCTGCGTGGGCGGCGCCGTTTCCATCGCCCAACTCACCTCCACAACCGACATCACCCGCCAGGCCGTGACCAAGCACCTGCATGTGCTGGCCGACGCGGGGCTGGTGCATCACGTCAAAGTGGGGCGAGAGCGCCTGTGGCAGTTTGACCCGCAGCAGCTCGACGAAGCCCGCCGCTCACTCGACCTGATTGCCCAGCAGTGGGACCAGGCACTGGGCCGGTTGAAGGCCTCGCTCGAGGCAGAGGCATAGCCGCTTTGCAGAAGGAATGACGATGCTCCAGCACAAGATATTCAAGATGGCTTTTGCCAAGGTCTACCCGATGCTGGTTCAAAAAGCCGAACGCAAAGGCCGCACCAAAGAAGAAGTCGACCAGATCATTTGCTGGCTGACCGGTTATGACCAAAAGGGGCTGGACAAGCAAATCAAACAGCAAAACGATTTCGAAACTTTCTTCGCCCAGGCCCCAGCCATGCATCCGAATGCGTCGCTGATCAAAGGTGTGGTCTGCGGTGTTCGCGTAGAAGAGGTCGAAGACCCGCTGATGCAAAAAATCCGCTGGCTGGACAAGCTGATTGATGAGCTGGCCAAAGGAAAGGCGATGGAGAAAATTTTGCGCTCTTAATTCACGCAAAGTAGCCGCTATCCCGCATGTCCGCCAGCAAGTCCGCCTCCCGCGGCTGCCACTCCAATACATTGCGCGTCAGCGCGCTTGAGGTCGGGTTGTCGATCGCAACAAACCGGGCCAGCCACCCGAAGTGGTCGGGCGCTTCGCTGGCCGCGATGCCGCGCACAGGCAGGTCCAGCCCCGCGCCTATGGCTTCGGCAATTGCGCGCAGCGTCAGGCCCTGCTCGGCCACGGCATGCAGGCGCGCGCCGGGCAGGGCGCTTTCCAGCGCCAGCCTGAAGAGGCGCGCTGCGTCCAGCCTGTGCACCGCCGGCCAGCGGTTCGCGCCTTCACCGATGAAGGCAGACACGCCCTTGCTGCGCGCGATGCGCACTAGCATCGGCACAAAACCGTAGTCGCCTGCGCCGTGCACCGAGGGTGGCAGCCGCACCACGCTGGCACGCACACCGCGGCTGGCCGCAGCCAGCACCATGGCCTCTGCTTTTGCACGCGGGTTGAGCGAGCTTTCAGGCACGGGCGTGTCTTCCGTCGCCGCGTGGTCCTGCGCCAGCAGCACGGTGACAGATGTGGCCACCAACGATTTACCCGAGCCTTCAAGCGCGTCCAGCATGGCGGTGACGGCCTGGCGGTCTGTTTCGGCGGCAGCGGCGTGTGCTGCAAAGTCATGAATGAAAGCGGTGTGAATCACGCCGTCGCAGGCCTTGGCCGCAGCGGCCAGGCTGGCGGTATCAGCCAGTTCACCGCGATGGGCACGCACACCAAGCCGCGCCAGTGCATCGGCCGCCGCATCGGTGCGCGCCAGGCCCAGCACCTCGTGGCCCGCGGAAAGCAGCTCTTGCACAATAGCTGAGCCGATGAAGCCTGTGGCTCCGGTCAAGAAAACACGCATACTGAACTCCTGAAAATCAATGAGCTCGCATCTTGCGTCGCCACCCCGATTTGCAAAAGCCGTGAGCGTATACAGGTATGAGTACTAACACCCTGACGACCCCCGCCACACCGACCGTACAAGCGGTAACGGCGTCACCCCTCACGCTGGGCGGCTTTCTGCGTGACCGCCGTGCGCGCCTGCCGCCCGCAGCGGGTGCGGACAGCCGCCGCCGCACACCCGGCCTGCGGCGTGAAGAAGTCGCCACGCGCGCCCATGTGAGCGTCACCTGGTACACCTGGCTGGAGCAGGGCCGCGGCGGCCCGCCGTCCGACGAGGTGCTCGAGCGGCTGGCCGGCGCGCTGACGCTGGACCGGGCCGACCGCGAGTTCATGTTTTTGCTGGCCCGGCAGAGGCCGCCACCGATCAGGGTCACCCCACCATCGGCCGCTGTCACGCCCGCCCTGCAGCGTGTGCTCGACGGCCTGACGGCCACCCCTGCCATCATCAAGACCCAGTGCTGGGACATCGTGGCGTGGAATGCCGCAGCGGCCGCGGTACTGAGCGACTACGCCGCGCAGCCGCCCGGCGGGCGCAACCTGCTCAGGCGCCTGTTTACCGACCCGGTCATGCGCGACTTGCCCGACTGGGAGGCCAATGCGCGCTTTGCCGTTGCCGCTTTTCGCGTCGATGCGGCGCGCGCCGGTGACTGCCCGGAAGCGGCAGCGCTGGCTGAGGAATTGCAGGCCGGCAGCAAAGACTTTCGCCGACTTTGGGCCGATAACGAAACCAGCAGTCACTATGAGGGTGTCAAGCGCATAGAGCGCCCGCTGGCCGGCGTCATCACGCTCGAGTACCAGTCCTTCCCGGTCGACAGTGCGATGGGGCTCAGCATGATTGTGTTCACGCCGGTGACGGCGGCGGATGTGGATGCTGTGGCCTTGCTCATGGCGAACAAGGCCAGGGAGTTGAAAAGAACTGAAAAGCGCTGAAAGCGCTAGCCGGCGTCCGCCCGCTCTTCCATTTCACGCCATATGCCCTGCGCCATGCCGTCCAGCGCATAAGGGCCAATGGACGAGCGGATCAGCCGCAAGGTCGGGTAGCCCACGGCCGCCGTCATGCGACGCACCTGCCGGTTGCGCCCCTCGCGAATGCCCAGTTCCAGCCACGTCGTGGGTATGGCCTTGCGCACACGCACCGGCGGCTCGCGCTCCCACAGGCCCGGCGGCGTATCGATCAGCCGCGCGTTGGCGGGGCGCGTCATGCCGTCGTTGAGTTGCACGCCCTGGCGCAATGCATCCACCGCAGCTTCGTCGGGCAGACCTTCAACCTGCACCCAGTAGATTTTTTCCATCTTGAAGCGTGGGTCACTGATGCGCGCCTGCAGCGCGCCGTCGCTCGTCAGCAGCAGCAGGCCCTCGCTGTCCGCATCCAGCCGGCCGGCCACATACACCTCGGGCACTGCAATGAAATCTTTCAACCCGCGCCAGCGGCCTTCGGGCGTGAACTGGCTCAGCACGCCGTAGGGCTTGTTAAAGCAGATCAGGCGCGGCGGCATGCCGGTTGCGGTGGGCGGGGGGAGGCTGGGGCTGGGCATGGGTGTCATTGGACCATGCCCTGGTAGCGGCACTGCGATAGCATCGCCGCATGAGTACCCAATACGAGAGCATCAAAATCGCCACGCTTTATACCGATGCCTTCGGGGTGGCCGCCCCGGCTTCGCCCGTGGAACGCAATGTATGGCCGCGCAAGCCGGGTGTTTTTATCCGCGCGATAAAAGTCGATGAAGCCGAAGAGGTTCACGAGGTCACAGGCGCTGAAAAGCCCGCGCGTGCGCTGCCCTCGCACGAGCTGGTGGCCGGGCAGTTTGGCTTGGTGCCGCGCTGGGTCAAGTCGGCGTCAGACGCCAAGCTGCGTTCGACCAAGCTGGTCAATGCCCGCTCGGAAACCGTCACCACGTCCAGCAACTTCCGCGATGCCTGGCTGGCCGGGCAGCGTTGCATCGTGCCCATGATGGCCTTCATGGAAGACGATTGGCGCAGCGGCAAGGCCGTGCCCACCCGCATTGCCCGGGTAGATGGCCAACCCATGGGTGTGGCGGGCCTGTGGGAGAGCTGGACAGGCGCGGATGGCGAAGTCATCGTCAGCTACGCACTGCTCACCGTGAATGCCAACAGCCACGCCCTGATGAGCCGGTATCAGCAGCCCGGCAACGAAAAACGCATGCTGGCGATTCTGAACGAGGGCGCCTATGACGCCTGGCTCAGTGCCCGCACGGAAAAAGCCAGGGAGTTCATGCGGGCCTATCCGGCCAATTGGTTGACCGCCAACCCGGTTGAGAAAAGCCGCTGATCGCTACGCTAACCGGGTTAGAACGAGAATTTATTGGAAATGATGCTGCAGCCCGTGATGGGAAAGCGCGAGCAGCTATAGAAACAATAGCGAATTCAGCTTGCCGCCGACGAGTGTGCAGCTAATGTTTTGCTGACTGCTGTGATTTGCCCCAGACCAGCAGCAGGTTGTTGGCCGGCATGGCATGCCGGACTTGCAACTGCAGGCTGGCGCGCGCGGCTTCCTGCTCTACGTCTTCCCTGCGCCTGATGCCCCAGGTGGGGTCTTGCGCGCGCAGGCTATGGTCAAAGCTGAGGTTGCCTTCCGATGTGGGCACACCGTCTTCCAGATAAGGCCCATAAGTCACCAGTACACCGCCCGGCGCCAGATGGCGTGCAGCACTCTGCATCAAAGCGGCGCAAGTCGCCCAGGGCGAGATGTGCAGCATGTTGGCGCAGTAGATCAGGTCGAACTTTGAATCGCCTGGCAGCCATTCAGGCGCCATCACATCGAGCACAAGGGGAGGGCGCACATTGCGCAAGCCCTGTTCCGTGATTCGTGCAGCGATGGAGTCCATGGAGGCAGGCATCGCGTCGGTGGGTTGCCATGTCCATTGCGGAAGGGCTGCGGCGAACCAGGTGACGTGTTGGCCTGTGCCTGAGGCGATCTCTAGCGCATTGCCGCGCTCAGGCAAGACTTCGCGCAGCACATCGAGGATGGGTTGCTTGTTGCGGTCTGCGGCGGGGCTGAAGTTGAGTGTTGGCATTGATTCGCGAGACTGTGAACTTAGCTCCTTAAGTTCAATGAGTTTGTCTTAGGAGAAGTATTTGTTGAGCCAGACCTCTTTAGCCAAGAAGCTTTGTGATGAGTGCGAACGAAAGTGCAGGCGCAACTGCATTCCCAATCATTTGACGAAGTTCGGTAGCCGAAGTTGCCGAATCAAACGAAAAATAATCCGGAAAGCCTTGAATACGCGCTGCCTCGTGCGGCGTAATCGTGCGTCTCCGATTTGGATGAACAAACCGGCCCTGACCCATAGAGCCAAATCCGCTGGTGATGGTTTGAGCGGGCTCATCGTTCTTTAGTCGACCGTACATTGATATGTACGAGTGCTTTTTGTCCCTATGGCAAGGCGGGCGTAGAGTGTTTGGAAGATCGAAGAGATCATTGTCAAACATGTAATCGATTCGGTTTCTATTCGTAAGAGAGGGGCGACCAGGAGACGAGAACAGTGATTCTCCGATGCTTGGACTATCTGCCAGGTCGGATATGAAATAGCCCAAGGGAACGTTCTTTCTAGCTATTGGGATAGTGGAAAGCAACGCATCTAATTCCTCTTGAGAGTGCTTTAGAGAAGCGACTAGCAGGTGTCTTCTACGTGTTTGAGGCAAACCAAGTGCTGTGAGGTCGGCGTGAAATTCACTACACGCATATCCGAATTTATTTAGTTTGGCGATGGATCGTGACACTACGTTTGAATGCCCATGCACTACCGCAGGAACGTTTTCAACAATGATCAAGCTCGGAGTCAAATTCTTCGCAAAAAGAGTTGGTACCAAGTACAAATCATTTCGCGGATCCATTCGGCGGCTACTGTTATTTAAATCGGAGTTTCCTTGGCAAGGGGGGCCGGCTAGAAGCACATCGATTTTTCCAATGCTCGAGACCAGCGCATCACCAGTGGTATTGAGTTTGGAAAATGCACTGCCCGCTACATATTCCGCGACGTCCTTTAGTACGACGTTGCGAGATATAGAAGAAAAGTTTGATTGATAAACATCAAGAGCTGGTCGGGATGTATCCAGAGCTAAAGCCACCTCTGGCTTCCTGGATAGGCTAAGAGCTGCTTGCACCGCTCCAAGGGTTAAGCCGCCACAGCCACAAAAAAGATCGACTATCCGAAGCTTTCTTGAGGTGCTTGGCATTTCTGGCCAAGTTTTTCTACGCAGCTCTTTGACTTGGCTTTGAATGCTTAATGATGTTTTTTTTTCTTCTGAAATCGAGGAGACTTCATGGGTTCTAAGCATAGGCTTTGGAATTTATATATTTTTCAAAAGCAGCAATTGTTTTCTCAAGAATCTTGCCCACTTTTATTTGCTTTTCACGTAAGTCTTTTGCAGAGTAGGTTTTTCCGGCATCTGCAAAAGACTTTGATCCGTGCGCAAGGTCATTGCGTGCGGTTTTGATTTCCAACAATACTGGCTCCTTGAATGCGGCCGAGGATGTCACTCCGAATTCCTTAAACGTTTCCCGGATTTTCTGAGTATCTACGTTGCCACTAAATGCGGAGGCCTTGTCAAAACTTGCTATTGCTATGTCAAGTGTTTCCTTGCGCATTTTTTCTACAAGGTTTGCCGGATTCCTTTTTCGAATATTTCCTAAAACCATAATTTTCATCACATCACTCATGCTGCTAAGGCCAATGCTTTTTTGTCGTAGATGGTCAAAAACAGCTTGGACCAAATTTGTCATTGTCGACTCAACGAGGTTGTAAAGCATCAGCAGGGCAGAGGCCTTCATGGTCGCCATAAGTGTCACGGAGAGTCCGGTTACCTTTTCGAGACCTTCAACGTAAGTGAGGTACTCTTCAATCTCTTGATAACGGCGTTGAAACTCAGCCTTTGTTGTGATCACGTTAGATCTCCAGCAACCGATCGCGTACGTATTCGATGCGACCCTTAAGTCGAGGGAGTGAATTACTAGCATCAGAAGAAACTAGATCATTGAACTTCTGAGAATTTATCCAAATCTCAGTATTTAGTGGATTCGGTTTTAACTTTGGGTTTTCTCTTAACGCTAAAGTAATTCCACAAGCCAGTGCCTCAAATCTCACACGCGGTACAGATTTGGAAGTGGGGTTTTTCTTAAAGCCATACGGTAGATGGTCAGTGGAAAACTTAACCATTTGATTAAACTGCTTTAGCAGTTTTGCTTTGCCGAAACTAGTTTGGTTCTTCTTTAAATAGTCGTTCAGAAATTTGCTGACGTCGTGTCTGAAGTCTAAATAGGTGTCGGAATATGCGAAGTATCGAAGAACTAGTTCTTCGGACTCTTCTCGACGCTGCTTCGAGTATGAAACGGGGCAGACCGCCTTGAAGTCTTCTCTCGACGCGCAATCTTTAATGAAATCGTAAAAAGGACCGGTGTAAATTCCTTTGCGCTTTTCCATATCGCGCAGCTCATCGCTTCCGGTGTTTATACGTTCAAAAATATCTCGGCGGCTTTGCTCGTCTGCTTTGTCAGAGAGCTCAATCACCCGTACAGGTTGGCGGTTGAATTTGCGTTGTCTAGACAGGTCAAGATCGCTAAAGCGGAAACCATTTAGTTGATCCAGCTTTTCCAGTTCAACGAGTTTCAATTCGTCGTTCACGAAAGCAGCCAAGGTGCGAATACGCTGAGACCCATCCACAATCTCTGCTCTGCCTTCGTCTTCGGAGATTTCTTTCGGAAGATTCGAGATGAATATGTACGGGATTGGCAGCCCTAACATCACTGACTCTACAAACTTACTCTGGCGAGGAGCATTCCATACAAATTGCCGTTGATATGCTGGAATAAAAATCTCATTCTCATCGTCTTCGAGCCCTGATTGATACTTTTGCACAAGCAGCTCAACAGTGAATTCTTTAGTTTGATAGTCGACTTCTCGTTGCAAGAGTCTTATCTGCTCTTCTGATTTAGTCTTCTGTTGATCGGTGATTGCGCTTTCTTTTTTTACCCTGGAAGCCATATATCCCCCCTTATGTTCACCGTTTATATCCACACAACTACAAGATTCGACTAACTTATTTGCTAAACGAATCCTTCATTCCTGTCACCCGATTGAATACGACTTTGCCAATCTTGTGGTCAACAATGTCTGTGACAAAGTACCCATGCCGCTCAAACTGAAAGCGCGTACCGGCGGGCACATTCGTCAGTGATGGCTCAACGTAGGCCGTCACGGCCTTGAGGCTGTCGGGATTCAACTCATCGTGGAAATCCTTGTCGCCCGTGCCGGGGTGTTCGGTGGTGAACAGGCGGTCATAAAGGCGCACCTCGGCCTGCACCGCATCGTTCACGCCCACCCAGGTGATCACGCCCTTGACCTTGATGGCGTCTGAGCCGGGCGTGCCGCTCTTGGTGTCGGGGATCAAGGTGGCGTGCACTTCTGTCACCTTGTCGTTTGCGTCTTTCACCGCGCCCGTGCATTCAATGACGTGGCCGTACTTCAGGCGCACCTTGCTTCCCGCAATGGCCTGCTTGCTGGCGTTGATGTGGGGCGGGAACAGGCGGAAGAAACCTTTGGGGGGAGTTTCTTCGTAGTCGGTGCGCTCAATCCAGACTTCCTTGCCGATCTTGAACTGGCGCTTGCCCATCTCTTCGTGGTGCGGATGAACCGGGGCGCTGCAATCGTCGAGCTTTCCTGCGCCCATGACTTCGTCCCAGTTGGTCAGTACCAGTTTGACGGGGTCGAGCACGGCCATGGCGCGTGGGGCAATCGGGTCGAGCGTATCGCGCAGCGAGCCTTCGAGCGTGCTGTAGTCGATCCAGCTGTCGCTCTTGGTGACGCCGATGCGTTCGGCAAACAGTTGCAGTGACTCGGGCGTGTAGCCGCGGCGGCGCAGGCCGACGATGGTGGGCATACGGGGGTCGTCCCAGCCGCTCACGCGCTTTTCAGTGACCAGCTGGGCGAGCTTGCGTTTGCTGGTGAGCACGTAGGTGAGGTTCAGGCGCGCAAATTCGTACTGGCGTGGGTGCGGTGTGGCAATGAGTTTGCCTTCGGCCAGGCGGTCGAGCAGCCAGTCGTAAAACGGGCGCTGGTCTTCAAACTCGAGCGTGCAGATGCTGTGGGTGATTTGCTCGAGTGCGTCTTCGACCGGGTGGGCGAAGGTGTACATGGGGTAAATGCACCATTTGTCGCCCGTGTTGTGGTGGTGGGCGCGGCGTATGCGGTAGATGGCCGGGTCACGCATGTTGATGTTGGGCGAGGCCATGTCAATCTTGGCGCGCAGCACGGCGGCGCCGTCGGGCAGCTTGCCGTCTCGCATCTCGCGAAAACGGGCCAGGTTTTCAGCGGGTGTGCGGCCGCGGAAGGGGCTGTTGGTGCCGGGGTGGCCGAAGTCGCCGCGGTTGTGGCGCATTTCTTCGGCGGTTTGTTCGTCAACGTAGGCGTTGCCGCTTTCAATCAGGTATTCGGCCGCGCGGTACATGAAGTCGAAGTAGTCGCTGGCCTGGTAGGGCTTGTCGCCCCCTTTGCCGTTGCCGATCTGCGCCCAGTCATAGCCCAGCCACCTGACGGCTTCAATGATGCTGTCGACGTATTCGGTGTCTTCTTTTTCGGGGTTGGTGTCGTCAAAGCGCAGGTGGCATACGCCGCCGTAGTCGCGTGCCAGGCCGAAGTTCAGGCAAATGCTCTTGGCATGGCCCACATGTAAGTAACCATTGGGTTCGGGCGGAAAGCGCAGGCGCACCTTGGCCGGGTCGGGCTGGCCCCCGGCGTGGTGGGCGGCGTCCCCGGGGCTGCCGCCCCAGCGGCGGCTGGCATAAGTGCCTTCGGCCAGGTCTTTTTCGATGATCTGGCGCAGGAAGTTGCTGGGCTTGTGGGTTTCTTTGTCGGCGGGGGCGGAGGCAGGGGCGGGGGTGGTCATTGGCTGATTTTAGGGGGTTACGTTTGGCTACGCTCTTCACTGTGCATGCGGTACGCCGTTACGGGGGTGGCGCGTTTAATAAACACATGGGCATTTCCTGCCCTGTTAAGGAGATCATATGAAGACAGCATTCAAGGCAAACCGCTCCGTCGCCATGGCTGGTGCCGCAGCCGCATTGGCCCTGGCCGCCTTCGGCTTTGCCGGTGCAGCCCAGGCCCGCGACAACGTGACCTTTTCTGTAGGGGTTGCCGCCCCAGGTGTGCAGGTCGGCGTGACAAACGCCTACCCGGTGTACCAGCAGCCTGTTTATGTGCAGCCGGCACCTGTGTATTACCAGCCTGCGCCGGTGTACTACCAGCCGCGCCCTGTGTACGTCAGGCCTGCGCCTGTGTATTACGCACCGCAGCCGGTGTACTACGGCCCCAGGCACGGCGGCTACTATGGTCCGCGCCCGGTGTATTACCAGGGGCATGGCCACGGCCGCGGACATGGTCACGGCCACGGATATCGCTAAGAATCGTTAAGGGGTTTTGAAAGGCATCCTGCCGGTCAATCACGCCCCAAAACCCTCAAACAAAAAGCCCGCTTCGTGCGGGCTTTTTGTTGGGCGCTGAAAGGTTGGTGGGTTGCAGTACTAGGCGGCCGGGCGCCAAAAGACATAGTCGGCCTCGTAAGGCACCGACACCCGCATGCCCAGGCTGGCGGAGGTGCATGGGGTGGCCGACACAACCCCGCCCGCGGTTCTGCGGCTCTGGATGTAGCTGACGCTGGCGAGGGCACCCGGGGTGTCTGAAGGGCTCACCATGGCCCGCTGCAGCGGAAGGCTGCTGCGGTCGGTGAACACTTCGACCAGTTCCCGCGCGGCGACTTTGGAGCCGTCGCTGTGCACCCAGCGTGAGCGCAAACCCGGGTAGTACATGACGGTCTGGCCATAACTGTCTTGCAGCCGCAGCCCGGGCGTCTGGAGCAGCCAGGCGTATTCATAGGGCGCACGTTTGATGGCCTGGCATTCGTACAGGAGGTCGCCCTTGCCCTGCGCTTCCAGCACGGCCTGGTGGCCCGCCGGCACGCGTATGGCTTCAGGCAGGGCCTGCTGGGCGTTGTAGGGGTTGGGCAGGCGTACGCTGCAGGCGCCAAGCACCCCCACTGCGCCGGTGACCATGAGCACGCTTCGCAGCAGGGCGAAGAAGGGAGCGCGAGAGGCTTTGGTGTTCACGGCAGGTTCCAGGTGAGGGGCGATGGTCTCAGGCACCAGTAAAACACAATAAGCCAGGCCCGCTGTAGGACGCCGAAGAGAATGGGTGCGGGCAAAGGTCGGCAGGTTTCACCGGGTAGGGTGATGGCGCATTGGAAGCGTCCAGCCGGTATTCCATGCCGGTGCCAATGCCGATGTCGTGATGCAGCTCCATCCCAGTGCCAAATATGGCTGTAGCCCAATAAGAATAAGCGCGAGCAGCTATAAATTCAGTAGCAGGTTGATTCTGCCAACGCCAGAAAAAAAGCCCGCAGACCAGGGGCCTGCGGGCTTTTGGGTTCCATTGCCGCTCTGCTTCAAGAGGCTTTCCAGAAAATATAGTCGGCCTGGTAAGACGTTGTCAGCTTGTCGCCGAGGTCGGCTTGCGTGCAGGCCTTGCCCAGCTCCTGGCCGCCCTTGGTCTTGATGCGCTGGATGTAGGTGATGTTTTGCAGGACGCCGGGCGTGGCGCCGGATGCACCGGTGGAAAGCTGGTTCGGCAGGTTGGTGGCGCCTATGCGGGGTGCCAGCGCCACCTGCGTGCCGACGACGCTGGAGCCGTCGATGTGCGTCCAGGTGGCAGGCGGGCCGGAATATTTCGCGACGGTTTTGCCGGTGCGGTCCAGCAGGTCGGCCTCGGGCCTCACGAGAACCCAGCCGATGGTGCCGGCCGTGTCGGCGTTGGCCTTGCACTCGTAATGAAGCAGGCCGCTGGCGGTGGTTTCAAGCGCCACAACATGCCCGGGCGGCACCTTGACCGATGCGTCCAGCGGGTCCTGCGTGTATTCCTTGGGAAGCGGCGCGACGCCGGAGCAGGCGGTGATCAGCGCGGCAGTGCCGGTGACCATGGCCAGCGTGACGGCAACGCTCTTGCTATAGGCCCAAAAGGTGTTGTGTGTGCTTTTCATGAAGGCTCCTCGGGTTGTTGTTTTGCCCGCTAACCAGTAAAGCCCGCTGAAATGTAAACATCTGTAGGACGCCGCGCAGCCTCGTTGCCAGCGCCTGGCCGGACCGTTTGCGGGCAAACGCGACAGCTCAGGCGACACGTCAAAAGACAGGTCACGCAACCAGCCAAAGAGGAGGCCAACTGCCCATAAAAAAGCCCGCAGCGCCGGCCTTGCGGCAAGCCTGCGGGCGTAAGACCAGCCCCGCCTGACTTCAGAGCTGGCGGCTCACCCTGAGGAGATGCGGGTGAAGGGTGTCGGGCGCCGGGAAGTGCCTGTGCGAACCTCCCTG
Source organism: Polaromonas sp. P5_D5 (assembly GCF_054049435.1). Lineage (NCBI taxonomy): Bacteria > Pseudomonadati > Pseudomonadota > Betaproteobacteria > Burkholderiales > Comamonadaceae > Polaromonas > Polaromonas sp. P5_D5. Next base: position 650,574 of record NZ_JBFUMJ010000001.1, on the reverse strand, counting down.
CACTTTCCGGCGTTTACATCGCCTTGTAGAAGATGTAGCCGGCCTGGTACTTCACGACCTGTTTGGCGCCCATGTTGCCGGCGGCGCAGGGCATGGCGGGCGCAATGCCGCCCTGGGTGTCCACGCGCTGGATGTAGGTCACGCCGCTCATGGTGCCGCTGCCCATGGCCGGGTTGCCCTTGACGAGCTGCAAAGGGATGTTGCCCATGCCGCCGGGGGCGACCGCGATTTGCGTTGCCGTCAGTTTGGAGCCGTCCATGCTTTCCCAGGTGGCCGGCGGGCCGTAGTATTTGCCGACCTGCTTGCCGCTGCGGTCATTGAGCTTCGCGTCGGGGCCGACAAAGACCCATTCAAACTGGCCGGCCATGTCTTTTTTTGCGTTGCACTGGTAGGTGATGTCGCCCACGCCGACGGTCTCCATCGCGACCTTGTTGCCGGCCGGTACCTGCACGGCGGCAGGCAGGCTGGCTTGCGAGTACGTGGGCATCATGGGCGACATGCTGCCGCAGGCGGCGAGCAGGGACACGAGCAGAACTGAAGCTGAGGCGGTGGCTGTGCGTAAAGTCATTTTTGAACTCCTGGGTTTTTGTGAACCGGCCAGGCTGGCCGGCATGTACCGGACGTCCGCCCTTGTTGTTGGCGATGTGGCGCGGGACGTCCCGTTGCTAGTACGGCGTAGCCGAGGCTATGGATTCAAAAGCAGGAAAGATGAGGCCTACTGTTGCTTGCTATCAAATTAGTAGCTGCTTTCGCAAGTTCCACTTGGGCTGGAGGCCGATTTGATGCATAACTTCCGCAGAGCCGGTTCTTCGGCGTATTCACCAGCGGGGGCCGCGGAACCGGCTTTGCCGGGCCGCAGGCGCCGCCCCCTGAGGGGGGAACGGGCTACACGAAGTGAGCCTGGACAGGGGGGAACCTTACTGCCCGAAGCGCGGACCCTTGAGGAGAAAGTCGGCTTCCTCGGGCGTATCGGTACGCCCCAGTGCCGCGTTGCGGTAGGGGAAGCGTCCGAAGCGGGCGATGATGTCCCGATGCTGGTGGGCGAAGTCAAGATTGCCGCGCAGGCGCTGCTTGAGTGAATCGGGCGCGTCGTCCACCAGCCGGGTGAAGCGCGCCACGCATTCATCTTGCAGCGCCAGGCTTTCGGCATGCATCAGCGGCATGTACAAAAAGACGCGCCCGGCCCAGGGCAGCTGCAGGTCGGTTTGGGCGGTCAGCGCCTCCAGCACCAGTTGCTGGGCCCGCGCGTCGCCGGCAAAGGCCTTGCCGGAGCCGCGAAAGACATTGCGTGTGAACTGGTCCAAAAGGATGACCAGCGCCAGGCGGTGAAGGGGCGGTTGCGCCCAGCCTTGCAGGCCGCCGTCCACGGCTGCCTCGACCGCATGGCCGAAGCGCGTGCGGATGTCTTCGTCGAGTTCGGCGCCGCCGCCAAACCAGCGTTTGCCAAGGTCTTGCGTGGGCCAGTCTTTTTCGACGCCGTCGCCGAGCCAGAAGTCCAGGACTTCGGCGGGCGTGGCGTGGTGGCGGGCGGGCGCCGCGCCGGAAGATGCGCCAGGGAGTGCGGCAGGCAATGAGGTGGGTTCGGTCATGACGACCGAAAGCTTAGCCTACCAGCGGTCGGAGCGCAGCTGCAGGTCCCAAACACCCTTGCGGATCGAGTAAACGCCGACCACGCCGTAACGCTGCTCACCCACCGAGTCCCACTTCATGGAGCCGGTAATCGGCGCGTAGCCGTCAAAGGTGCGCAGGGTTTCGGTGATCTTTTCGGGCTTGACCGAGTTGGCGCGCCGCATGGCGCCGGCCAGGATGTACATCGCGTCGTAGGTGTAGTGGCCGCCGTAAGCCGGCTCTCTTTTGAAGGTGTCCTGGTACTTGCTCAGGAAGGCCTTGCCGTTGACAAACTCTTTGGCGTCCAGGATGGGCGAAGTGGCGTAGATGCCCTTGACTGTGTCGCTGCCCTTGAGCATGTCGGTCGTCTTGATGGTGTCACCGCCCAGGATGCTGACCTGCTGGTTGTAGTCGATCTTCTTGAGGGCATCAATCAGCGCGAGGATCTGGAAGTCGCCTTGCGTGGACACGACCACTTCGACATTGCCGTCCTTGATCTTGCCGGCCAGCTCGTCAAACTTGGTGGTCTTGTCGTCGGATGAATAGGTGACCACTACTGCCTTGCCGGCTTTCTTCAGCTCGACGGCCGCACCGGCGGCCAGGCCCTTGCCGTAGGTGGTGCCGTCATCGACGATGGCGAACTTGCTGGCACTGAGCTGGTTGGCGGCGAAGGAGCCGATCGCGCGGGCCTGCAGGTTGTCGTTGGCCACCAGGCGGAAGGTGGTGGCCAGGCCCAACTCGGTGAACTTGGGGTTGGTCGAGATGGCCAGCTGGGGAATGTTTTTGGCGGCATAGACCGGTGCGGCCGGGATGCTGACGCCCGAATTGAGGTTGCCGATCACGGCGACCACGCCAGCATCGACGAGCTGCTGCGCGACTTCCACACCGGTTTTTGGATCAGACCGGTCGTCCATGGCCACGATTTCAATCTTGACCGTCTTGCCCTTGATCTGGAAGCCCTCCTTGTTGATCTCGTCCACGGCCATCTTCACGCCGTTGTGCAAGTCTTGGCCGAGCGCGGCGAGGTTTCCCGACAGCGGTTGGGCAACGCCGATCTTGATGGTGTCTGGCGGGTTGTCACAGCCCGAGAGCAGGGCGCCGGCTACGGCAATGGCGGTCAGGCCGACCAGGGTATTGCGGCGGGAGGTGAAGCTGTTCATCGTGAGAACCTTGGTGGTAATGTTGGTGTAACTGAATGTATATTTCACCTTCATGAAGCGGTAGTAGGGTTCACCCATCAGCGAATGAATGTACGAGTAGATAAGTTTTACTAATGGTTCTTATTGGTTCGTTTTTGATTCAAAAATGCACCTGAAAGGCTCATTTTTGGTTCACTTCGATGCGTGACTGCCTGGCGTGCCTGTGGCCAGCCTCACAAACCCGTTGCCGGGAATTTAAGGGAGCAGGTGCCTGCGCAGGAAGCTGCTGATCTTCTGGTCCACCGCGGGAAGCTCGCTGCGGTCAAAGCCGGGCGGGTCCAGCAGCAGGTCTTTGGCCAGGGCCGACATGGCATCGGCCGGTGGCGGCGGCGACAGCAGCGCACCGTGGCCGCCGGTGGGCAGGTCGGCCACGTGTTCGCAGCGCTTGCAGGCCGCAAGCACCACGTCGCTGTGAAAACGGGGCACCAGCCAGCGGTCTTGCCGGGCGGTGACCAGCCCGAGCGGCACGGGCGGTGAGGCCAGCGAGGCCATGTCGAAATCGGCGGCCAGCGGAACGCCGGCAACCACTGCGCGAATGCGCGGATCGGTGTGGGTTTGCCAGCCTGCGTCGCTGAATCTTTGGCGAATCACTGCCAGCGCCACCGTTTTTTTCAGGCCGTCCAGCACGCCGCCCGAGAGCCGCGTGGTCAGCCCGACGCAGGTGTGAAAGTCCTCGGCAATGTTGGCCTCGCAATGCCGGGCCAGCAGCGCCGGGGACCAGCGGCCGCCGGCGAGCGTCAGGGCGGTGTGTCCGCCGGCCGACATGCCGTACATGCCGACCTTGTCCAGCGACAGCAGCGGTGCCAGGCGCTGGTCATGCGCTACCGCGTCAATGGCGCGGGACACTTCGGCGGGCCGCAGCTTCCAGCTGTCGGGTCCGGGGGTGGATGGGTCCATGGCGTTGTCGCCGCGGTGCCGGGGAAACGCGACCACGAAGCCGTCTTCGACCAGGCGGCGTGCCAGGTCGGTGTAGGTCCAGGGCGAGCCGCCCGAGCCGTGCGAGATCACCACCAGGCGCGTATTGCCGCGCACCGGCTGGCCACCGCGATCAAGTTTGAGGGAATAGGAGCCGAACTGGGCCTGCCGGTCTTCACCGGCGGAAGGGTAAAAAACGCTGATGGGGCCATCGTCCTGCAGGCCGGGCAGTTCGGTGAATCCCATGCCGGCCTGCACGCAGGTGGCGGCGAGCAGCAACAGGCCACTCAGGACATAACGGTGCATGGGTGTTCCTTCTTTTTCTGGGCGCCCAGGTGGGGCATTGTGTGCGTCTGAGGGATTTTCACCGGACTCCGTGCACGGACCATCCTGCCACGGGCTCGTCAAAAAATGCTGCGGCTTTTTCGGGCGATGTGGAAAGTCACAGCAGGCCGAGCTGCATCCACAGCATCTTGCCCAGGTAGCGGTCGGGCATCAGCGTGAACACGCCTGCCACAAGGCATGCGCCAATGTAGAGGGACTGCATGGCGCGGCGGTGGCCCGCAATGTTGCCGCGGCTCAAATGCCAGAACGCGCCGCTCAGGCTGAGCAGCGCGAATGGCACCAGCAAATGGATAGGTGTGTAGCCGGCGATATTGGGATAGTCATAGTCGCGGATGAAAACGGCCGTCGCGGCGGTGACCAGCATCATCGTCACAAAAGCATAACCAAAAGCCCGGTGCAGCTTGGGCCGCTGCACGCGTCCTTTGCGCGCCCACAGCGCGACGGGCCCAATGACGATGGCGGTGCTGGCAGCAAACAGGTGAATGGCGATCAGCGGGGTCAGTTGCATGGCGGCGGTGGCGAACGATGCAGGTAACGAATTGTATGAATAAACATTCACCCCTGTCCAGACTCACTGTGTGTAGCCTGTTCTCCCCTTGCAGGGGACGGTGAACCAGATCCACCCCCGTCCAGGCTCACTGCGTGTAGCCCGTTCCCCCCTCCGGGGGCGGCACCTGCGGTCTGGCAAAGCCAGTCCCGCGGCCCCTGCTGGCATGGAACCTGGGCGCCACGGCCTCTCTCTGTCTTTCTGGGCAAGGGGCAGGCCAACAGCTACAGCCATAATCTTGACTTCATTTTCTGGAGACCGCGTGGATATAGCACTGTTGATCAAAGCCGCCGTCATGGGCATCGTCGAGGGCCTGACTGAATTCCTGCCGATCTCTTCGACAGGGCACCTGATATTGGCCGGCGCTCTGCTGGGATTTGACGATGAAAAAGCCAAGGTGTTTGACATCGCGATCCAGACCGGCGCCATTTTTGCGGTGATCCTCGTGTACTGGCAGAAGATCCGCGCCACAGCCGTAGCCCTGCCGACCGAGAAACAGGCGCAACAGTTTGTGCTGAATGTGCTGGTGGCCTTTGTGCCCGCCGTGGTGCTGGGCCTGCTGTTCGGCAAGGCCATCAAGGCCCATCTTTTCACGCCGGTGGTGGTGGCCAGCACCTTCATCATCGGCGGCTTCATCATCCTCTGGGCCGAAAAGCGCCAGCAAAAGAACACCGCGGCTGCGCGCATCCAGGAGGTGGAGGACATGACCGTGATGGACGCGGTGAAGGTCGGCCTGGTGCAATGCCTGGCGATGATTCCCGGCACCAGCCGAAGCGGTGCGACCATCATCGGCGGCATGCTGCTGGGGCTGTCGCGCAAGGCCGCGACCGACTTCTCGTTTTTCCTGGCCATGCCGACGCTGATTGGCGCCGGCGCCTACAGCCTGTACAAGGAACGGGCGCTGCTGTCTGCTGCCGACATGCCCATGTTCGCGGTAGGCCTGGTGTTTTCGTTTTTCAGCGCCTGGCTTTGCGTGCGCTGGCTGCTGCGCTACATCTCGACCAACAGCTTTGTGCCGTTTGCCTGGTACCGCATCGCGTTCGGCATTGTGGTGCTGGCCACGGCATGGAGCGGGCTGGTGGTTTGGGCGGCGTAAACAACTGAGCGTCCGGTAAAAGAGACGCAGAGGAGGGGACTGCCATGACCTGGCTTCGTTATTTTTCTGTTCTTCTTTTTGGCTTTCTGCTGGCACAGCTGTCGCATGCGAGTGGCCCGGTATTTATCCCGTCGCAGGACGGCAAGCTGCAGATTCCCGGCTACTGGTTCGACACCGGCGACAAGGATCCGCGGCCCGTCATCATCGGCCTGCATGGCTGTGGCGGCGGGCTCGACAGCAAAGGCAATTTTGCCGAGCGGCTCTTCCGCTATGGCGGGTACTTCAACGCGGAGCGCATGCATTTCCTCGCGCTGGACAGCTTCACCCCGCGTGGCCAGAAATCGATTTGCGAGACGCCCAACAAGCTTCGCACCATTCACGAAAGCGACCGCCGCGAGGACGTGTTCGCCGCCATCGACTGGCTGGTGAAGCAGCCGTCCGTGGATGCTTCGCGCATTGTGGTCCTGGGCTGGTCGCATGGCGCGCAGACAGTGCTCAGCACCATCGACGCCACAGACAAATTCGTGCAGGCACAGAAGGTGCAGCCGCGCGCCGCCGTGGCTTTTTACCCTGGCTGCCTGCTGAACAACAGGATGTGGAACTATGAAGTCCATGTGCCGCTTTTGATCATGATCGGCGAGCTTGACGACTGGACACTGGCCCCGGAATGCGTCACCCTGCATGGGCGCCTGCAAAAGAACAAAGCCAATGCGCCGGTGGAACTGACGGTTTACCCCGGCAGCTACCACGGCTTTGACGGCCCCGGGCCTGTCAAGCAAATGGAAGGCCTGGGCAACACCAAAACCGGCAAGGCCACGGTGGGCGGCAACCCCGCAGCGCGGGAAGCATCGCATGCGCGCATGTTCGAGTTTCTCTCGGCGCAATTGGGCCAGCCTTTGCTGTTGTCGCACGCCCAGCGCTTCAAAGGGCATCACTACGTGGTGCCGCCTGCCTCCGGCTTTGCGGCGGCCGATGACACGGCGGCCGTGCCGCTCAGCGACGCCGGCAAGGCGCGTTATGCCCACTTCCGTACCTTGCCGTCCCCCAAAGCCTTTGCCGTGACGGAAAAGGGCGGCTGGTACTTCAACGCTGGCGAGCCCGAAGCGATCGCGACGACCTTCCAGCAGTGTGCGAGGGCGAAATCAAGGTGCTGGCTGTATGCGGTAGACGATCAGGTGGTGTGGCAGCCCGATGCGGCGGCGCGAGCGGGTGAAGCGGGCCTGAAACGCGTGAGTGCGCCAGCCCGTTGAGCGATGCGTTGCCCAAGCTGCGATTGGCGTGACGTCTGACAAAAGCTGTCACATCCCGGTGTTACGCTGGATTTTTAAACTTCACCCAGGGGCGCACCATGAGTATTCTCGGCAAAATTTTCGGCAAGATATTTCCCTCGCTGCAAACGCCCGATGCAGCGCCGCCGGTGGCTGCCGCCCCCGCTGACATAGCACCTGCCCCGGCGCCTGCAGCGCCACCCATGCAGCAGGTCGATGTCGAAGCCCTGCTCAACGGCATGGCCAGCAAGAACCCGGAAAAACTCAACTGGAAGACCTCCATCGTCGACCTGATGAAGCTCCTGCACCTGGACAGCAGCCTGGGTGAGCGCAAGGAGCTGGCGAAGGAGCTGGGTTACACGGGCGACATGAATGACAGCGCGACCATGAACATCTGGCTGCACAAGCAGGTCATGAACAAGCTGGCAGCCAACGGCGGCAAGGTACCCGCCGACCTGATGGACTAGGCTTGCGAGGGGTAACGCTCAGGCGGACCTGAGCTTTTCGACCAGGGCTGTGTAGCCGGCCATCGCGTCTTCGCGGGTCATGCCCTTGCGCTGGGCCCATGCATCGTATTTGGCGCGGCCGGTCACGTCCATCATGCCGGGGCGTTCGCCGGTCGCGTCGCCCAGCGTCGCCTGTTTGTACAGGGCATAGAGGCCCAGCAGGGCTTCGTTGTCAGGTGGTTGGGCCAGCGTCTTCACCGCGATGCCGGCGGCTTCAAAAGCGCGTTCGGCTTCGCTGGGGCCGGCAGGGGCCACCGGTTCACCGAAGTGCGCGTCTTCCAGCGCCACGTCGTCGGGAAACCAGCGCGCATCGAGCAGCCGGCCCGAGCGCACCGCAAAGGCCAGCACACCCTGCGACATCAGGCCACCGGCCGTGAGCGTGGCGGGCACCACGGCCACACCGGCATTGAACACCGGCTGCCCGAATGCGGTGAACCGCACTGCAGCGGCCCACGGCAGCATGGCTTGCAGACCCTTGTTGCCGCGGTAGACGCCGCTGGCGCGGTTGGCGCCGGGCTGGAACCATGCCATGTCCGAAGCGCCCCTGGCAAAGATGCCGGTGAAGTCGCCGGCTTCGAGCGCCGTGCGCAGCGTTTGCGCAAAGGCGGCCAGTGCTTCGGGGCTCATCTTCGGATCGTCTACCGCCATGCCCAGTGAGGCCGCGCTGCTGGCGCCGAAAAACTCCAGCACGTTGCGGGCAACCTGTTCGCGGTCGTTGTCGACGCAGATCATGTGATAGCTGTTTTCCAGCACCACCATGCGGGCTTTGGCGCCGCCGATCTGCTCGACCAGGTAGTTGGCCGAGCTCAGGCTGGTGAGTTCATCCTCGCGTGCATGGATCACCAGGGTTTCGCTGGCCATGTCTTTCAGGCCGGTCATGACCCAGCCGCGAAGCCGGTCTACCTGCCGCACGCAGGCCAGCGGTACCCAGCGGTAATGAAAGGCTTCACCGCGCGCAAATTTGGCTTTAACGATGGCGCGCAGCTGTTCGTTCTTGATGCCGAAAGGGTCTTCTTCCTCGACCTTCATGCGTGCCGCAACGCCGGGCACGTGGTACATCAGGTGGCGCAGCGGGGTGTACCAGGCGGTGGCCCAGCCGTCGATGTAGATAGGCGGCGCCAGCGCGATCAGCTTGCCGCGCGTGTGCTTTTGCCGCTTGGCCAGCTCGGTGGCCAGCAGCGCGCCCATGCACATGCCCATGATGTGGAAGTTGTCGTGCAGCGCGGCTACCTCGTGGTACTTGGCCGTAACGGCATCCATCCACTGTTCGGCGGTCACGTTCACCAAATCCTCGGGCGTGGTGCCGTGGCCGGGCAGCGTCAGCGAATGCGTGACGAAGCCCGCGTTTTTCAGCCGCTTGTGCATGGAGCCCAAATCGTATTGCGTGCCGCCCAGCCCGTGGATAAGGAAAACGGCCGGCGTTTTCGTGCCCGCGGCCGGCGCTGGCGACTCGGCGGACGCGGTGCTGGAAGTGTCCAGAGCCACGTCAGGCCTCGACTTCCAGCAGCGCTGCAACCTGTTCGACATTGCCGTCGGCGCCGCGCACACCCGACAGGCGCGCGTTCACGCTGGCCACGCGGCCGTCGCTCCAGCGCAGGGTGTTCTTCCACAGCACGTGGTCGCGCTGGCCCTGCGTCAGGTCGCGCCAGTCGGCTTGCAGTCCGGGCTGCTCTTGCGGGTCGGCGTGGGAGATGAAGTCCTGCACGGTCAGCAGCGCGTTGGCGTTGGTGCGCAGCAACTCGCTGGCGCCTTCGCCCCATTCGGCAGCGCCCGTCCTGGCGTCAAAATTGGCGACCACCGTGCGGTTGGAGTCCAGCACCTGGCGGTAGCGGGTGCGCCAGTCTTGCGCCTGCGCCAGGGCCTGTGCGGCGGTGGCGCCCAGGGCATTGACCACGCCGACCAGCAGCGCCATCACGGCGACATAACCCTGGATCTCGATCACGGCCTCACCGGGAAAGCCTTCCACCTCGGCGAAGGGGCCGCCGCCGGCGTTGGTCCATGCGACCAGGGCCAGCGCGCCGATGAGCGTGGCCACCGTGGCGCCGCGTTCTTTCCAGAGGATGGCGGTTACCACCATGAAGGGCAGCGGCAGGTAGGTGAGGGTGGGGCCCAGTGATGCGCTGAACCGGTCGGACACATCGCTCGAAAAGATCAGCCCCGCCACCACAAAGAAAAGCAGAAAGGTGCCGGCGCCCGCCAGGAACTGGCTGGTGGCCATGCCGCCCGATCGCTTGACCTTGAAGCTGGAAAACGCAGTGATGAGCGGCGCAATCAGCAAGATGCCGACAAAGGTGGTGCAGGTCCACACGCGCCATTCTGTCAGCAGGACAACGGGCTCGGGCAGGGCCCAGCTCCAGAGCATCACGCCGATGCTGGCACCCAGCGCGGAGGTCAGCAGTGCACCCAGCAGCACGCCGGCGTAAGCCTTGCCCGGCTCCATGCCGCCGTCAGGCCCGGTGCTGCGCAGCAGGCGCGCCACCCAGGCGCCCAGGCTTGCGCAGAGGGCTTCGTTCAGGCCAAAGGCGATGGCCGGCAGCACGGCCAGGCCGTCCAGCAAGGCCAGCGCGATGGCCGCCAGCGCGGCGCCCGCCAGCACGGCAGGGCGCTTGGGCGGTTTCACGGCCAGCAGCGCGCCAAAGGTGACACCCGTGGCCAGCCAGACGGATGCGCTCAGCGTCATCGCGTCGCCCATGCTTTGGGACAGCACCGCTGCAACGGCCCAGGCTAGAAAGGTCACGGCAAGGGTGACGATAAAGGACAGGGCCATGAGAAACCTCCTCTGAGAGTCGTTCTGATGCGCGGCGCAGGGGCTACCGGATGATGTGGGCTAGTTTATCCAGTCTGTTGCAAATGTAGAACCGCGGTCTTAAGGGTAAGTCCCCCGCGGCGTCAACATCGCTGAGATCTACACTTTTAGGTGATTTTTGGCCTTTGGGGAAATAGGAACGGGCGCTGGCAGCTATTGAATTGATAGCGGTTCCTTGAGGCCGGTTTGTGTTCCGACTGGGCGCTTTCGTCTAGGAGCTGCTGGCCGGGGGTTGCCCGGCATGCAAGTAACTTTCTTTTGCTTCGCCAAAAGAAAGTCACCAAAGAAAAGGCGACCCTGCTGTCTGCGACCCTTCGCTTCGCTACGGGCAACCTGCGGTGCTCCGTTCAGGCGGGGTCTCGCTCGAACTCGCTTCGCTCAGACAATCGCGATCCCTGATCCGCCTGAACCTCCGCTCCTCGGCGCAGACAGAAGGGGCTAGCGGGAGCGGGGACCGAATACCAATACCCAAGACAAATACCAACAAGGACTCGCCACGGCGAGTCCTTGTTTCTTCCGGAATTTGGGGTTTGTCTTCGGCTGTTGGGTATTGGGTGTTGGCTCCCTCCCACCCCCTTGTGGATGCGCCGAGGAGCGGAGGTTCAGACGGATCAGGGCAAAAACTTGTTTGAGCGAAGCGAGTTGTTTTTGACCCCGGCTGGACCGAGCACCGCAGGCTGCCCGCAGCGCAGCGGAGGGACGCAGGAACCAGGGTCGCCTTTCTTTTGCTTACTTTTCTTTGGCGAAGCAAAGAAAAGTGAGTTGCATGCCGGGCAACCCCCGGCCAGCCGCCCTCGGCAAAGAGTGCACCGCCGGAAACAACAGCAGCCTACTCGAGGAAATTCCTCAAAGCCGCCTCAATCGCAGCCGCCGTTGCCAACGGCTTCTCCATCGGAAACAGATGACTCCCATCCAGCATCATGATCCGCCCCTTCGTCACTTTTTCGGTCATCGCCATCCCAACCTGCTTCATCTCCACCGATTGCCGCCCGCCGATAAAGGCAACGGGGCATTTCAGCGGATGGCGTTTGAGCAAACCTTCCAGATTGTGCGGAAGCGTGTTGTAGATCGCGGTTTCGACGTCGCGGTCGAAGCTCAGCAACTGCTTTCCATCGTCGTCGCCGGTGCCTTCGTAGGTGCCATGCTCGATGTAGTCACGCAGCACTTGTTCGTCCCAGGCGGCAAACGCCTTCTTGCTGCGAAAGTGTTCAAACACTTCCTCCTTGCCCAGCCACTGGTTCTTGCGTTTGCGGCTGATGGCGCCGGGGGAGATGGAGCCCACCAGTTGTGCGCGCTTGGCCACGCTCAGCGCTGCGGCGCGCCAGCCGCCGAGGATGGGGGAGTCGACCAGCACCACGCCCTTGACGGGCTGGCCGCCCAGCACAGGATTACGTGCGGCGCACATCAGGCTTAAAAAGCCGCCCAGCGAATGGCCCACCAGGAAAGCCGGCTGGCCGGATTTTTCAACCTCGCGGGCCGTGAAGTCGGCCAACTGCTGCACCAGGTGCGGCCAGTTGCTGGTGACCGGGTAGCGCGGGTCGTGGCCGAATTTTTCAATCGCCTTGACCTGAAAGCCGCGTGCTTTCAGGCTCTGGAACACCGCGCTGTAGGTGCTGGCCGGGAAGCTGTTGCCGTGGGAAAAAATGACCAGCGGCTTTGCGTTGGCGGGCACGGCTTAAATCAGTTTTTCGTCAGGCGTGCTGATCTTCTTCAACGGCTCATGGCGCGTGGCCGGCATCTTCAACGGGATGTCGGTGTGCGCGTCGTCCCACACCGGGTCTTCGATGCTGTCGAACACCTCGCGCAGCTTCTGGCCCCAGCTGCTGTGCATCATGCGGTAGTAGGGGTTGTCGTTGTCGATGCAGACGATCTTGTCGCTCCGGTAGGTGTCGGCCTCATAGACCACCAGGTCCAGCGGCAGGCCAACCGAGAGATTCGACTTCATGGTCGAGTCCATGGACACCAGCACGCACTTGGCGGCTTCGGCCAGCGGCGTGGCCGGGGTGAGCACGCGGTCCAGCACGGGTTTGCCGTATTTGGATTCGCCGACCTGGAAATAAGGCGTCTCGTCGGTGGCTTCGATGAAGTTGCCGGCCGAATACATCTGGAAGAGGCGCATGTTCTCGCCGCGGATTTGTCCGCCGAAGACCAGCGAGACGTTGAAGTCGACATCGGCGTTTTTCAATGCTTCGGCGTCGCGGTCGTAGACGCGGCGTATCGCCGAGCCCAGCACGCGGGCTGCGTCGAACATGCTTTTGGCGTTCCAGATCGTGATGGCTTCGCCGCCGTCGGGGTCCTTGAGCTGCTCGACCTGCAGGATTTCGCGGATCGACTGGGAAATCGACAGATTGCCGGCCGACAGCAGCACCATGAAACGGTCGCCCGGCTTTTCATAGACGATCATTTTGCGGAAGGTGCTGATGTGGTCCAGGCCCGCGTTCGTGCGGGAGTCTGACAGGAACACCAGCCCGGCGTTGAGTTTGGCGGCGACGCAGTAAGTCATGAGGTGGCTTTGGTGGCTTGGAAGTGTGGGGGCGGTCGGGTTGCGCTGGGTCACGGTGAGGCGGAGATCTTTTTCAGGCGGTACAGGGCGTCCAGCGCTTCGCGCGGACTCAGTGCGTCAGGGTCTATGGTACCCAATGCCTTGTCCACGGCACTTTGCTCGGGCGCCGCCGCTTCGGGAGGGGCGGCAAACAGGTCGACCTGGGCGCGGGCTTCGGTCTGGTGGGCTTCCAGCGCGGTGAGCGCATGACGGGCGTGGTTGACGACGGCGGCGGGCACGCCGGCCAGCTTGGCCACGGCAATCCCGTAGCTTTTGCTGGCGGGGCCGGGCTCGATGTGGTGCAAAAACACGATGTCGGCGCCGGACTCGACCGCGCTCACGTGCACGTTGATCGCACCGTGGTGCTGCGCCGGGAATTCGGTGAGCTCGAAGTAATGCGTGGCAAACAGCGTGAAAGCCTGCGTCTTGTTGTGCAGGTAGGCCGCGATGCCGCCGGCCAGCGCCAGGCCGTCGAATGTCGAGGTGCCGCGGCCGATTTCGTCCATCAGCACCAGCGAATGCGGTGTGGCGGCGTGCAGGATCTGCGCGGCCTCGGTCATCTCCAGCATGAAGGTCGATTGCGCGTTGGCCACGTCGTCGGCCGCACCTATGCGGGTGTGGATAGCATCTATGGGCCCGAGCCGGCAGCTGGCCGCCGGCACGTAAGAGCCCACGCTGGCCAGCAGCACGATCAACGCCACCTGGCGCATATAGGTCGATTTACCGCCCATGTTGGGGCCGGTGATGACCTGCATGCGGTGTTTGCCGCTCATGACGGAATCGTTGGCGATGAAGGCGCCGCCGCCCGTCTCGGCCAGGCGTGCCTCCACCACCGGGTGGCGGCCCTGGACGATGTCGATGCAGGGCTCGCGCACAAACACCGGCGCGGCCCAGTTGAGGGTGAGCGAGCGTTCGGCCAACGCGCACAGCGCGTCGAGTGAGGCGAGAGCGCGCGCCAGGCGGCTCAGCGCGGGAATGAAGTCCTGCAACTGGTCGAGCAGCTGTTCATACAGCCACTTCTCGCGCGCCAGTGCGCGCTCCTGTGCCGACAGGGCCTTGTCTTCAAAGGCTTTGAGCTCGGGCGTGATGTAGCGCTCGGCATTTTTCAGTGTCTGGCGGCGTCGGTAGTCGTCGGGCACCTTGTCGAGTTGGCCCTGCGTGACTTCAATATAAAAGCCGTGCACCTTGTTGAACTGCACGCGCAGGTTGGCGATGCCGGTGCGGGCTTTCTCGCGGCCTTCCAGGTCCAGCAGAAAGTCGTCGCAATTGGTCTGGATGGCGCGCAGCTCATCCAGGTCGGCATCGCAGCCGTGGTTGATGACGCCGCCGTCGCGTATCAGCGCGGCAGGCTCGTCCAGCACATAGCGGCCGAGCAGTTCACGGCAGCCTTCCGGCGGCTTCAGGTCTTCAAAAATTTTGGTTAAAAGTGCCGGCAGTCCAATACTGGCGGGCGCAACCAGCTCTGTTTTTTGTAGCGTGTCTTTCAGGGCCACGAGCTCGCGCGGTCGCACCTGGCGCAGCGCGATGCGGGCGGTGATGCGTTCCACATCGCTGCAGCCCTTGAGCCTGGCGCGCAGGGTTTGCTGGGAGCCGCTGCGCAGGTGGGTAATGGCATCCAGCCTGTCGGCGGCCTGTGCCCGGTCACGGCGCGGGGTGAGCAGCCAGCTTTTCAGTGCACGGCTGCCCATGCCGGTGGTGCAGGTGTCCAGCAGCGAAAACAACGTGGGCGAATCTTCGCCGCGCAGGGTCTGCGTGAGTTCCAGGTTGCGGCGCGTGGTTTGCGGCAGCTCGATCAGCTCGCCCGAACGCACCACCTGCAGGCCTTGCACGTGCGACAGTGCCCTGCCTTGCGTGTGTTCGGCGTAGCCCAGCAGCGCCGAGGCGGCGGCGTGCGCCTCATTCAGTGCTTCGGCATTCCAGGATGCGAGCGAGGCGACCTTGAGCTGGTCCAGCAAGCGGCGCGCGCCCAGGGCGGAATCAAACTGCCATGCCGGGCGGGCGCTGACGGCGCAGCGCTGGGCTTTGAGGCGCTGCTCAAAGGCCGGCGTCACATCGACGTTGTAAAGCAGTTCGCTGGGCGCCACGCGCGCCAGCCAGGCTTCGAGTTCGTCATTGGCGCAGTGCGCCAGATGGATTTCGCCCTGCGTCACGCTGAGCCAGGCCAGGCCGCAGGTGTTGCGCGCGCCCTGGTGCACGGCCAGCAGGATGGATTCGGTTTTGTCGCTCAGCAGTTCAGTGTCTGTGAGTGTGCCGGGCGTGACCACGCGCACCACTTTGCGCTCCACGGGGCCTTTGCTGGTGGCGACGTCGCCGACCTGCTCGCAGATGGCCACCGACTCGCCGAGTTTGATGAGTTTGGCCAGGTAGCCTTCCAGCGAATGAAAGGGCACACCCGCCATGACGACCGGCTCGCCCGCGGACTGGCCGCGCCGTGTCAGCGTGATGTCCAGCAGGCGGGAGGCCTTTTCGGCATCGGCAAAGAAGACTTCATAGAAATCCCCCATGCGGTAAAAAACCAGGGTGTCGGGGTACTCCGCCTTGATGCGCTTGTATTGCGTCATCATGGGCGTGTCTTCCGGCGCGCTGCCTGTTGGGTTTTTGCCCCGAATTGTTTCTTTTTGCATCAATGACCTGGCGCATGCGCGCTTCCTTCTTTTCGCATTTTCGTCTCACCTGGCGCCTATCTTAGGGGCCGTTCTTCGATGTTTCCGGACCCTGATTGTCCTTTACTATCAGGCACTTACTGCCACCACCGGCTTTTGCCGGGAAAGATTGCGCTGGACCCGTCAGTCGGCATAAAACCTTACGCTGGAATCCGGAAATCCGCCAAAGAGAGGCATTTTTGGGGAGGTAGACTCGCTTGCATTCATCTATTCAAAAAGCAAACCGGATACGGTCTGCGCCAGGGCCCACGACCTCAACCGAAAGGCAAGCAATGACCGAGCCGAGTATCCCGCCTTTCAACAGCGTAAGCGGGGCGGAGCCGACTGACACTGTGCTGCTTGCCGAGCCGTCCCTGGCCAATAAGGGCCGCAGGGCGGTGCATGAAACTGCCCGTCTTTGCGTGGGTTACCTGGTGCTTGTCGGCGTCAGCCTGGCGGTCTCGTTGCTGGCGGTGGTCATGCGGCCATTGTTGCCGAGGGTATTAAGCAAACGCTGGGGGCGCAGGCTTGTCGCAGCCACTTTCCGGTCTTACCTGCGCCTGCTGGTGTTGATGGGGGCCTGCCGGTTCGACCTGACGGCGCTGGATGCGCTTCAGGCAGGCCCTCCAGTGATCATCGCGCCCAATCATCCTTCCCTGCTGGACGCCATCATGATCCTGTCGCGTTTGCCGGACGCCACCTGCATCATGAAGGCGGACATCGTCAACAGCGTTTTTTTTGGGGCCGGTGCGCGGCTGGTAGGTTATATCCGCAATACGCCGCTGCGCACCATGGTGCAGCTGGCTGTCGCCGACTTGCGCCAGGGCAGCAGCTTGTTGCTTTTCCCGGAAGGCACCCGCACGCGGCGGTTTCCTGTAGGGCGTATGCAGGGAACGACCAGCCTGATTTCCAAATACGCGGGTGTGCCGGTACAAACCGTTTTTATCGAAACCGATTCGAGGTTTCTGGGCAAGGGCTGGTCCCTGCTATGGACGCCGAAAATGCCGGTCACTTACCGTGTTCGCCTCGGCAAATGCTTTGAGCCGGTCAGCGACACGGCGCACTTCACCGCAGAGCTGGAGCAATACTTCCAGACCGAGCTGGGGCGTACCCGGGCGTCCTCCCTGACTGCTTCTGCGCCGCCGGCGTGAAGCTGCACGCAGTTTTCCGTTCAAGCTATATCCCTCGATGAATGACTCCCTTCGCGACATGTCCAGGACGCACCTCGTCCTGATTCCCAGTTACAACCCCGGTGTCAAAGTTGACGAAACAGTTCGCAGTGCGCTTGCGCAGTGGGCGCCGGTCTGGGTGGTCGTTGACGGCAGCACGGACGGTAGCACCGACCGTCTGCTGGCAATGGCCGCAGACGATGCGCGCTTGCGTGTCGTGGTGTTGCCGCGCAATGTGGGCAAGGGTGCCGCGGTGCTGCACGGCATTGAGCTGGCTGCGGCCCAGGGGTTCACGCATGTGCTGACCATGGACTCCGATGGGCAGCACCCCGCCCACCTGATTCCGGAGTTCATGGTCGCGTCGCTGGCCCAACCCGCTGTCATGGTGCTCGGCGTGCCGGTGTTCGCCGCAGATGCACCGCGCCTGCGTGTCAATGGACGCAAGGTGTCCAATGGATGGGCCGACCTGGAAACCCTGTGGGCCGGCATCGGGGACTCCCTGTTCGGCTTTCGTGTGTACCCGATCGCGCCGCTGCGTGATGTGATGGCCGGGCAGCGCTGGATGCGCCGGTTTGATTTTGACCCGGAAGCGGTGGTGCGCATGTGCTGGCGCGGCGTGAAACCAGTCAACCTGCCGGCCACCGTGAAGTATTTTCGGCCCGACGAAGGGGGGGTGTCGCACTTCAACTACTTGCGCGACAACCTTTTGCTCACCTGGATGCATTCCCGGCTTTTCATCGGGTTTGTGCTGCGCTTGCCGGTGTTGCTGGCCCGGCGCCTGTTTCAGCGATCGTGATGAGTTGAGGCCAGGGCCGCGGAGCCGGGCAGCGACTTGACTGCCTGGTATTCTGAAAATACGCCGGCTTCCAGGTGTTGCCGGACATCCGCCAGGCCCGCCGCGCGCAGCGTGGCCAGCACCTGTTCGGGCGGCACGCAGGCTTCTATGCTGTCCCAGTAGTAGCGCCAGATGGACGCGGTTTCTTTTTGCCGCGAAACGAAGCGCGTCAGCAGCGGTATGACGCCGCGCATGTAGGTTTTGAGCAACCAGCGGCCCCAAGGGCTTTTTGCCTGGGTGATTTCGAGCACGCAGAGCCGTCCACCGGGCTTCAACACGCGTTCAAATTCTGCAAATGCCACCCCCAGGTCGCTGATGTGGCGCAGGGCATAGCCCATGCTTAAAAAATCGAAATGGTTGTCTGGAAACGGCAGGGACTCGGCCCGGCCTTCCACCAGCACCATGGTTTTTGGCAGCTTGCTGGCGGCCATCATGCCGGGGCTGGGATCAAGGCCGGTCACCAGCGTGGGGTCTCCGGTCAAGAGACACGCCTGGGCGGCAACCAGGCCGGTTCCCACGCCCACGTCGAGCACTTTCATGCCGGTTTTCAGGCCGCCGCGAATCAGTGCGTCGCGTCGATAGCGTGAACCGCTGCCCCAGGCCAGGATCGCCTCGATGCGGTCGTAGTCCGGCGCCGTGCTGTCAAAAATCCTGCGCAGATAGGTTTGCCGGTCCTGCTCTGTCTGGTAATACTCGGTCAGCGGGACATGAGGTGCATGCACCGTGGGAGTGTTTTCAGGAATGGTCATGGAGTGCCTTTTTAAATCATGCCGCCGTTGATGGAAATAACCTGGCCGCTGATGTAAGCTGCGCGCTCTGAAGTCAGAAAACTCACGAGGTCGGCGACTTCTTCGGGTCGGCCGGCTCGTTTCATGGGTACCAGCTGCGCGATGGCAGTGGCATCAAAACTGTCCTGGCTCATCGGCGTTGCGATGATGCCGGGCGCGACCGCATTGACCGTGATGCCGCGGCTGGCCACCTCCAGTGCAAGGGATTTTGTGGCCGAATGCAATGCGCCTTTGGCAGCCGAATAATTCACCTGTCCGCGGTTGCCTGCCACTGCGGCGACCGACGTGATGTTGATGATACGCCCCCAGCGCGTACGGATCATCGGCATCATCAAGGGCTGGGTGACATGAAAAAAACCATTCAGCGAGACGTCAATGACCTGTTGCCATTGCCGCAGCTGCATGCCCGGAAAGACCGCGTCGTCATGGATGCCGGCGTTGTTCACGATCACCTGGACCGGCCCCTGCAGCAGCAGGGTTTCCAGGGCAATGGCGGTTGCGGCGGCATCAGTGACATCAAACGCCACAGCCTCCGCATGACCGCCTGCCGCCTGGATGGAGGCCACCAGCGCTAAGGCGGCATCAAGGCCGCGGTTGGCATGCACGATGACGTGAAATCCATCGGCAGCCAGTTGCCGGCAAATGGCCGAGCCAATGGCGCCACTGCCACCGGTGACCAGCGCGCGTTTGAGTACGGAGGCGTTCATGCAGTCCCCTTGGATGGTGCGCCGAGCATCACCACGGCGCGGCCTGACAGAAGCAATGCAGGGCCCGCGTGGACCGTGAACCCATAAAGAATACTGCCGGCGTCGCCGCTCGTGCGCTCGGCATGGATGGTGAGCGCGAGGTTGATGTCGTCGAGTCTTTCGACATGCAGGGTGACGCCGCGAACGCTGACCAGGTAGCCGAAGGGGGCGGCATCGCCGGCCTGCGGGTGATTTTCCTGGGTACCGGCCACGGCTTCCGAGATCAGTGCGCCATGCACGGCCATGGCTTGCGCCGCATATTCAATCCCGCATGCGGCGCCCAGCCTTCCGTAGGCACGCAGGGGATTGCCGGCAGCGCGGTGGCTCGTGGCTTCGCAAGAAATTTGACTGTTGTCCCACGCCGTGACGCGTTCAAGCAGGCACATGCTGCCTTGATGGGGAATACGGCGCGCGATCTCGTCGTGCCCAAGGCTCAAAGGCGCGCTGCAGGCCTTGGTGGGCATCAGGCCTGCAAGTATCACGGTGCCACCTGCAGGGCCAGCTGCCGGCCGTCAAGGTAGTCCAGCACGATCCGGCCGCTTTGCTGCCGCGCGATGCTGCGCAGTAGAGGCAGGCAGCGTGCCGCAGGAATGTCTGTGCGCAGCTGTTCGAGCGCGGCGTCATCGAGCCGGTCGGCAGGCAAGGCCGTCAGGCAGTTGTCTGGTTCCAGCGTCCACTGCGCCTGGCTGCGTTCACTGCGGTGGGGTGTCAGCACCAGTCCCAGGCCGAAGGTGTCGGGAATGGGGCGTGTGCTGTACAGCGGCTCCGGGTAATCGGTGTCATAAGCGACCAGCAGCACGGGTATCTGGTCCACCGCTACCTGGGTCATGGCCTCCAGCAGGCCTGCCGAAAAACTTGCATCGCGCGCGCAAAGCACCGAGGACGAAACCATCGAGCCGCTTGAAATGCTCCAGTAGCCGGAGGCGGCGTTGTGCACTGAATTGTGAAAGCGCGTCGGGGAGATCAGCCTGTCGCTGGAGGCCAGCGCATTGCAGATTTCGTGGCAATTGACGGCGTCGCCGCTGGAAGATGAAAACACGGATGCCAGCATGGCAGCTTGCAGGCCCGAAGCTGCAACCGCTTCCTCGCTCACTGCCAGCGACACCTTGACCACCGCGCCGGCCCGGCGGCGTTCGGCCTGCGGCAAAGCCATGGGTGGCGGAAGAACGCAGCGCGTGGCTTGATAAGCGGTGCTGCCTTTGAGATATTCGCGCCCTTGCGCCCACCCCGCCAGTCCGGGGCCCAGCAGCCCGATACCTTCGACAAAAACCGTCAGCGCTGTTGCGGATGGGGATTGTGCTTGTGTCATGTCGGAACCTTAACCGGCACGGCCAAAAATCAGGCTGCAATTGGTTCCGCCGAAGCCGAAGGAATTGCTGAGCACATGCCGGGGGGCGGCCTCCTGGTTGTCCATGAGGTAGTTGACGGCCAGGGCCGGGTCGCGCTCGTGGGTGTTGATGCCGCCGGGCAGCAGGCCGTGCTGCAATGCGAGCGCGCAGATCACGGCTTCAAGCCCGCCTGCGGCGCCCAGCGTGTGGCCGGTGGCGCCCTTGGTGGAACTGCAGGGGGTGCCAGGGCCGAACAGCCCGGACACTGCCTTGGCTTCCGCGGCATCGTTGCTTTGTGTGGCTGTGCCGTGCAGGTTGATGTAGTCGATCCCGGCCGTGGTGAGGCCGGCCATATCCAGGGCCTGCTGCATGGCCAGCCGTGCACCCAGGCCGTCGGGATGGGGGGAGGACATGTGGTGGGCGTCGCTGGATTCGCCGACGCCCAGCAGCAGCACGTCACCTGGGGCGGGTTGTGCCGGCGTGGGCTCCAGCAGGGCGAAAGCGGCAGCTTCGCCAATGGTGATGCCGTTGCGCGCGGCGTCGAATGGCCTGCAAGCCTGGGGGGAAATCAGACCCAGCGAGTTAAAGCCATACAAGGTTGTGAGACACAGCGAATCTACCCCACCGACCACGGCAGCATCGATCAGACCCGCCCGCATCATTCTTCGCGCTGAAGCGAACACCTTGGCACTGGATGAGCAGGCTGACGAGACGACGGCGGCCGGGCCGGTCAGCCCAAGGTACTGGCGCGTGAAATCAGCGACAGAAAATGTATTGTGTGTTGTGCCGTAAATGAAATCGGGGGGCAGGGCGCCGGTTCCCGGGTCGCGCCGGCGATAGGCCAGTTCGGTTTGCAAAATGCCCGATGTACTGGTGCCGATGAAGACCCCCACGCGGTGCGCGCCGTATTTTTTGCTGGCGGCTGCCGCCGCTTCAGTAAAGCCGTCCTGTTGAAGCCCCAGCAGGGCGAGCCGGTTGTTGCGGCAGTCGAAGCGGGCCCATTGCGCAGGAAGCTGCACGCTGTCCGTGCCCGTGACCTCGCCTGCAAAGGTCGGCAGGTCGACTGTGTCGAACGTGCATGGGGCGAGCCCGCCCCGCCGCGTACGCAACGCGTCGAGAGTTTGTGCAAGACCGCGACCCATGCTGCTGGTTGCGGTGAAGTGGGAGAGCCAAAGTGGATACAGAGAAAAAACCAATCTGAAGAAAAAGACACTTTAGCAAATCAGGTGGAAAATCCGGCGCCGTTGCGATGCCGGACACCAGCTGTTACTTGCCTGCGGTGTGCTGTTTGTGAAGATACAGGGACAACCAGGCTGCCACCCCCCCGAGGAGCAGGCCCCCGGCTACGTCCACCGCGACGTGCTGCCTTGTGGCCAGTGTGGAATAGGCAATGCCGAAACACCAGAGCGCGTTTACCGCCAGCAACCACGCGGGTACGGAGAATCGGCGCAGCAGATGGTGCAGCCAGATGCCCGAAAAAAAGGCTGTTGCCACATGAAGCGAAGGGCAGGCGTTGCCCGACGCATCCATGTTTTTCAGGAAAAGCATCTGAGGGTATTTCGGCCAGTCAATGTCTGGAGCGGGTGCGGCCGTGGGCCAGAAATAAAACACCAGCAGGCCCGCCAGGCAGGTCAGCGCAATGGCGCCGCCATAGCGCAAGAGTTCACGCCGGTCACCAAAGAAGAGGGGTGGCAGCGAGACATAAACCCACAGCGAGAGGTAAACCGGCAAGGCCAGTGGTTCAAAACCGATGAGGTGGTCGGGCCAGGTGAGAGGCATCACCGCGATCGGAAAGGCCGGGTGCTTGAGCAGGTAAAAGTAGGCGCCAAAAAATACGCCGATGAAAAGCATCGTCCCGATGGCTTTCAGATAGATGTGCTGAAAGACGACCCGTCCCATGTGTGACCACGGGCCTTGCCGGGTTTGCACGGGATTCATGCGAGGGCCTGCTGCAGGGTCACGGTGCGCAGGTCGGCCGCTGCAATGGACTCCAGCAAGGCGGGCAGGACATCCAGGATGACCGGAACACCTTGCGGTGTGCGTGCCGCATTGCCGTCATGCAACAGCAGGATGGCGCCGGCTTGCAGCCCGGCCGTGAGTTTGCGTTTTACACGCTCGGCATTGGCGACGCGGGTGTCGAAGCCGCGCACGGACCAGCTGGCGAGCTTCAGGCCGAGCCGGGCCAGTACCGGATCAAGAAAGGGGTTGCGCAGGCCGGCGGGAGCGCGAAAGAAGAGAGGCCGCTGGCCTGTCAGGCCGCTCAGTGTGTTTTGCGCTGCCTGCAACTCGCGAAACATGCTGCGCGGGCCCGTCAGGGCAAAGTAGTGGCGGTGGTGCTGGCTGTGGTTTTCAACGGCATGTCCGCGCCGCACCAGCTCGCGGCACAACTCGGGATGGCGGGCGGCTTTGTCACCGACGCAAAAAAAGGTCGCGCGGGCCGCATACCGGTCGAGCAGGTCCAGGACTTTGGGTGTCACGGCGGGGTCGGGGCCGTCATCGATGGTCAGGGCGATTTCCCGCCTGGCGACGGAGGCCTGGGGCAGGCGGGTCCAGTTGGGGCCCAGCCACTGGCTGCGGGGCCACATACCCACGACGGTAAGCAACAGATGGTTGAGGACCACGGCGGCAAGCGCCCAGCGCCACCAGCCGGAATCAACAAGAACGGCCGCAAGTGCCGCCGCGTGTAGCGCGATGCTCGCACGTACCAGGATGCTGGGCTTCCACCGGAGGTCAGGCATGGGGCTTCCTGGCAAAAATTGCGGCATAGACCAGCGCCAGGATGACGCCCGGTGCAACGGTGACACCCATGGCCTGCAGGATGGATACTTTGGAAAATGCGAGCAGGCCAAACCCTGCGACGGTAGTCAGATTGGCCAGCAACATGGACGCCAGGGTTCGGGGCGCTATCGGGGCATGGGGATCAGGCCGGTCAAAAAACAGCGCGTAGTTGGAGCCCACGGCCACGACCAGCAACAGGCCCACCAGGTGCAGGATGATCAGTTGCTGGCCCAGCAGGGCCAGCCCGGCCGTGACTGTGACGACCGCGGCCGCCAGCGGCGCAATGATCCGCAGCACCCGGGAAGGGGAGCGGAAAACCACCAGCAACAGGGCCACGAGGACTGCCAGCCCGCCCAGTGACAGCACGATGGCTTCGTGCAGGTAGCTGGAATACAAACGGTCAGACTCGGTTTTCATGTCGACAAAAAGTACGCCAGGCAAGGGCTTGGTGGCCAGCGCGGCACGAATGTTGTCGGCGTCGATGTTTCGTCCCTGGGACGCAGTCAAAGGTAGCAGGGCGCTCCAGCGGCCGTCCTTACCAATGAGCAGTGCAGCCAGGGCCATGGCCATCGAGGTTTTTTCAAGGTCGGCTGGCTGCAGCAAGGGCTGGCTGCGGGCGGCAGCGACCTCTGCCAGGAAAGGTGAAAACACCCCCGGGCGCACTGGCAGCCCTTGCGTGGCCTGGGTCATGCGGGCCTGCAACACCTCAGCAGCGGGCAGGCTGGCCTGGCGGGCGCGTTGTGTGGCCACGCTGGGGAGGTAGCGGCTGGGGCTCTCAAACCCGGCAATTTCACCGCGCTCGACCTGTGCCTGGAGCAGGGTTGAAACCTGTTCGGCGGTCTGGAGTACCGACTCCTGGCTGGTGCCGGAAACCACCACCACATAGCGCACGTCAGGCGCTCCCATATCGGCACGCAGGCTTTCATCCAGCGCCACATCGGCTTGCGAGACCGGGCTGAGCGAGGAAATCTTGTCGTTGAACAGGCTGGCGTGATTTCCCGCAAGGACGGCACAGGCGGCTATCAGCAGGGCCGCGGCAGGCCATCGCAACAAGGCCGCATGTTGCACCAGCCCCTCCAGCGCCCGCCCGATGGCCGACACATCATGGATGCGGAAATGGCGCGGTAGCAGATGCGGCAGTACATAGCGGGTCACGGCGGCGGCCACGACCAGGCCGGCAATCGAATACAGGCCGAGTTGCGCCAGGCCCGGAAAGCCCGAGAACAAGAGAGAGGCAAAACCGGCTATGGAGGTCAGAACGCCGAGCCGGACGGTCGGCCAGAAGCGCTTGACCCAATGCGCCTGGTCGGCGCCTGCATCTTCGGACTGCACAAAAAGATAGATGGAGTAGTCCACAGCTTCGCCGATCAGCGCTGTGCCGAAGCCCAGTGTGATGCCGTGCACCGACCCAAAACCCAGGCTGACTGCGGCAATCCCCGCCAGCGCGCCGCTCAGCACGGGCAAAAATCCGAGCAAAAGGGCGCTGACAGAACGGTAAACCAGCAGTAACAGCGTCGCGATCAGCATCACGCTGATCAGCGAGAGGTGGCTCACCTGGCTTTGAATGGTTTCGCGGGACGTGACCGAAAATACGCCAGGGCCTGTCATGACGAAGCTGGCACCAGCTGAGGAACCGCCCGCCGCATCGAAGGCCTGGCGAATCGCGGCCATGGCACGTTGCTGGGCATCGGTGTCAGAGCCTGCTGCGTGGGTCTGCAGCAGCATCAGTGCCCGCTTGCCGTCACGGGAAGTCCAGGCGCCATGGGCCTGTTGCGGCTGGCTTCCGCCGTTGAGCTGGCCCAGCAACTGCACCATTTCGCCGGTGGGGTCGCGGGGCAGCAGGGCCTTGACCATCAGGCCTGCGGGCGATGCGAGCAATTCGATGCTGTCAGTGAGGGCCGTGTGCAACCCATCCGCGCTGAATCGTTCCGGCGTCACTGAAGGGCTCAGCAGATAGCGATGGTTGAGCAGGAAATTGCGGTCCCGCTCGCTATTGACGGGTTCGCCATTCGCCACGCTGGCAAAAGCGGAATCGGTGCGCAGCTGCTGCGCCATTTTTTTGGAAAGCGCTGCACGTTGAGGGGCGTCGGAGTCTTCTATGCCTACCAGGACAAGGCGCGAGGCCAGGCCCTCGGTCAGCTGGTCCATCAGCAGTTGTTGCTCGGGTGTGGGAGTACGCGGCAAAAACGCCGACAGGTCGGTCGTGAACTGTGTGCGGCTGATGACAATGCCGCAACCGATCAGGAATGCCAGCCATACCGCAATGGCTGCCATGCGGCCGCGTGCGCCGTTCATCACGGGGCGGCCACTTGCTCGATGGTCATGGTGGAGCTGTCGCCATCGGCCTGGGCGATGTCGATGTTGCGCAACTGGTCACGCACACCCGTAATGCGGATGCGTTGGATCACCGCCTGCATTTTGGGATCGACGGGCTGCAATTGCAGGGTCCAGCGTTCGGCCGTGCCTTCGAGGCTGAGCCGGTAGTTGCGCTCCAGGGCGCTGCGGTCGCCCGCCAGGGTGCCGCGAATGCTGTCAATGAATGCGGCCAGCTCGGGGTACGCCTGGAGCCGCAACTGGTATTTTTGCTTCCCGCGTTCAATCACCAGTTCTCCGCCGTTCACCACCATGGATTCAGGCTTCGGTTTGAGCGTCCGCTTTTCCAGCCGGTCTGGCGCGGTATAGAGCAGTTCCCCGGACGATTCCACCGGTTTGTCGAGCAACGCAATGCTCTTTTTTTCGACGAAGGTGGCGCGGCCCGACTTGGTTTGCGCCAGCGAATCCATCAGTTGCTGAAGGTCCCAGGCGGCCAGCGCTGCCGGGCTCAATGCGGCCAACACCAGACCCACCACAACTGCGGCCACCGCGAAGACGGGCCGTGACGGCTGTTGCGTGATGTGCGATGAGGCGGGGGTGGATGTTTGCTGAATAAGGTGTGTCATATGCTCAGGTGTTTTGTTCGGGCTGGCCGGACTGCCGCGGCGCAGGTCGCCAGAAATCAAAAAAATTGAACCAGTTGTAAGGCGCGCTGCGGCAGTATTGCGCCATCAGTGCAGCATAGCGCGTCATGGCGGATTGCACCGCCGCTGTGCGGCCGCGCGAAGGTAGCGTCGAGAAATCCGCCAGAGGTTCGAAATGAATGTCATAACGATTGCCGCCGCGGTACAGCCCCGTCATGAACAACACGGGGCGTTTCAGTATGGCGGCCATGCGAAAAGGACCCAGCGGCAGCTCGGCGGCGTCTCCGAGGAACTCGATGGAATAGGTGTCGTCCTTACCCAGTGACCGATCACCCAGCATGCCGACGACGGCACCCTCATCCAGCAGTTCGTGCACCCTGATCATGGAATCGATATGTCCCAATGCCACGACGTCCAGCTGCGCTTTGGGATTGATGGCGCCCATCGCCGCGTTGATTTTCCGCGCGTTTTCCTCGTACATCACCATGGCAATGCGCAGGCCCGGTTGCTGGCGCCCGATGGCCCGCAGAACTTCAAAACTGCCCAGATGGGCGCCGATGAGGAACACGCCTCTTCCGTCAGCCACCACCTTGTCGATCAGTTGCTGGTTGTGCACCCGGATATCAAACAGCTCGAAGCGGTCATTCAGCAGGTAAACACGGTCGTGAATGGCAGAAGCAAAACTCAGGAAATGCCGGAACAGATGACGCCAGCCGACCGCAGCGGGCGACGGCAGGTCGAACACGCGCCGCAAGTAGTTTCGCGACGTCCGGCGCGCCGCCGGCGCGAAAATAAGGAAATAGGCTGCAATCCCGTAAAGGACGATGCGGCTGGCGCTACGGCCCAGGTTCAGCGAGATCCCGGTCATGACACGCAGCATGAAGCCGTTGCTGCGTTCCGGGAGCTGCTGCCATTCGGCGCCGGATGTCGCATTGGCTCCGCGTGGCGTGTTCATGGCTGCGGCGATAGCAGCAAGGTTCCGGTGGCAACTTTTCGGTCGCCGCTGGAAATGTCAAAGCGCGTGCTGCCGGAGGCGGTGGTGCTGCAGGAGATGGTCAGCGTCTCACCGGGCCCCACCGTGCTGAGGAATTTCGCCGAGCTGATCTGGCAGACCTCCGGGGCATGGCCGGTACGTGCGTGTTGTACCGCGTGTATGGCGGCGTCGAGCAACACCACACCGGGAACAATGGGTGTACCGGGGAAATGCCCGGCAAGCGCCGGATGGTCAGGGGCGATGGAAAACCGGGTTTCGCCCGGAACGGGAGATTTCTTTTGAAGATGGTCGCGCGCCAGGGTAACCAGCGTATCGCGCGGCAATTTCCCGGTGCTGTTGCGTGGCAGGCTGCCCAGCAGCACGAGGGGCCGCGGGATGAAGATGGCGTCAATCCGCTCCCTCAGTGCCGCCAAAAGGGCCGGCGCCGTCAGGCCCGGTGCCACAACGAAAGCCATCAACCGGACCACGGTGTCGCCGGAACCCTCGTCCGGCATGAAGAAGGCGCCGTCCATCACGCCCGGTATGGCGTGGAGCTGATGGTTCAGGTAGCCCAGCGAGCTTCGCTTGCCCGCGATATTGATCAGGTCGGCAGTCCGGCCGTGCAAAAGAAATTGTGTGTCCGACACCGACTCCAGTTCATCGGCCAGCGGGGTGGGTTGGTCGACATGGCCGCCTGAGGCCCAGGTCTGGCCTTGCCTGATGCTCAGCGTGACGTCCGGAAAGAGTGTCCACGCCAGGGCCTCGGTCATGCGTCGCGTGGCGATTTGTCCCGTTTCGGTGGAGCCGTAGATTTCCAGCAGAGGAACCTGCAGCCGGGCTTCGGTGGCCAATGCCAGCTGGGGTGGCAGGGGTGCCGTGGCGGACAGCACGAGGTCAACCTGCGGAATGTCCAGGCCTGAAGCCAGCAGCGCTTTCAAATGCACGGGCGTGGTCACCAGCATGCGGGGGCGCTCCGCTTGCGCCAGTGCGGCGCAGATATCGGCCGGATAAAACGGATGGGCCGCGACCAGAATGGCGCCACTTTGCAAAGGCTGCAACACGGTGGATTCGAAGCCGAACATGTGCTGCGGCGGCACCGTCGCCACGATGCTGTGCTTGCGGCCATCCAGCAAGCCGAGCCGGCCGGCTTCAGCCCGCGTGCTGCGAACCAGCCCGCCCCAGCTTTTACGGTGCGCCACCGGGGTGCCGGTCGAGCCGGAGGTGAACATGATGGTGGCAATGCGCGATGCGGGAATTTGCGGAATATCGCACTGCGTGCCAGTTGCGGTTCCTGGCGGACGTGGCGTCATCGCATCCGTCCAGCTCAGTAACGGCAGGGCCAGAGACTGTGGTTGGTCCGCGAGGCAAAACACGTCGGGTGCAAAGCTGCGGACCTGTTTCACCATTTCCGGCGTCAGCGTGGGTGGCAGCAGGCTGACCTTGTCTGCCAGCAGGGCGGCCGCCATACCCACGGCAAATCGGTAGCGGTCTGCGCAGACATTGAGAACATGCTTGCCTGAGGGCAGGGCCGCCGCAAGCTGCCTGACATCGGCCAGAAAATGTTCAACGGTAACGGCCTGGCCATGGCTGCAAGCCACAACGTCTTCAGCCCGGGTGTGCGAGATCAGCGGAAACGTCGTCATGGCCGGCGCGCGCGGCTTTCTGCGGAAGCCTGCCGGTAGGCGCGAATGGCCTCCAGCGGACCGGCACGATCTGCTGCCGGCAATGCGTAGCAGCGAACGGCATATTCCGCTGCAAACATCAGTGCGAGCAGGGGAATGCCCAGAAGATTGGCAAAAGTGGACCACACAGCAATGGGCGCCAGCCAGAACAGCAGTAATGAAAAGCCCGCAATGATTCCGAAATACAAGGCCCACGCCAAGGTGGCCGACCGCGTGTACGAAACAAGCGCAGGCGAAAGCTCGCCATGCACGATGCGGGCAAACTGCGCAATCATCGGTGTGCGTCCTTGCACGAGTGTGCGGCCGAAAGTTCCGCATAGCAGGGCATATGTGCCCGCATGCTGAAGCAGGAAAACCCAGTTGTAATGGGTGATCAGCCATTCCCTGAACAGATAAAACCCGAGGCAGGCTACACCACAAAGGGCCAGCATGACAGGGCGCTGCGGTGAACGCCAGGCCAGGACAACGGCCAGCACCAGCAGCGGAAGCACGGCGACCAGCGCCTCAAGCAAGCCCGGCGCCGTCGATGCCGCGGCCAGATGGGAAAGCACGGCGTAGCCGATTCCCAGAGCCGCGATGCCGCCCCAGCGACAGGCTTGGGTAAACCGTGTCGCCAGCACAGCTGTCACTGGGTTCGCCAGGCGGCAATATGGTCGCCCAGGCTTCGCAGCGAATGAAAGATGGCGTGGTTGTCTTCGTGGTCCGCCCTGAGCTGCAGGCCATAGTGCTTGGAGACAACCAGCGCAATTTCCAGGATGTCGATGGAATCCAGCCCCAAGCCGTCGCCGTAGAGCGGTTCGTCGGGTTGTACATCGTCGGCGCTCACCTCAAGGTTGAGGGCGCTCACCACCAGTTCCGCGACCTCGCGCAGCAAGGCTGCATCAGCCGATGTGGAAGAGGTTTTTACGGTGGATTCAGGCATAGTTTTATTACTAGTTATTACCAGGTGCGAAAACAGTTCGGTCGGGGCCGCTGCATGCATGCGACTCCCTGCGCAGTGCGGAAATTTTAGCTGAGGCTATACGGCTCAAGCCTTCATCGCGGCCTTTGCCTACAACGGCTGGTGCTAGAAGGGTGCGTCCGGTGTGGTATCGGGGCGTGCCGCGGGGGCCTTGATCTTTTTGGCGGTCAGCTTTGGTTTGTCTGCGGGCTGGGCGGTGGTGTCGGCGGTCTCGGTGCTCACAGTGTCTTCCTGCAGGGTCTGACGTACCGTGGCTTTGTCGCCGGCGCCGGCAAATTTGCTGTATTTACCCAAAGTGGCCACCATCTGCCCGTAAATGCGCGGATTGCCGGCCACGCATTCGCCGTGGTCGATGAAGTCGGCCTCGCCGGTGAAGTTACCGATCAGGCCGCCGGCCTCGGTGACCAGCAGTGAGCCGGCCGCCACGTCCCAGGGCTTGAGGCCGGTTTCAAAAAAGCCGTCGCTGAAGCCCGCTGCCACGTAGGCCAGGTCCAGCGCCGCAGCGCCCGGGCGGCGCACGCCGGCGCACTGGCTCATGACTTCACCGAGCATGTTGAGATAGCTTTTGAGCTTGTCGCCGGGGCGGTAGGGGAAACCGGTGGAGATCAGACATTCCTGCAGGCGGGTGCGCTTGGCCACACGGATGCGGCGGTCGTTCATGTAGGCGCCGCGGCCTTTGGTGGCGCAAAAAATGTCGTTGCGGGTGGGGTCGTACACCACGGCTTGCTCGACCTTGCCCTTGACGGCCAGCGCGATGCTGACGCAATAGACGGGAAAGCCGTGGATGAAGTTGGTGGTGCCGTCCAGCGGGTCGATGATCCACACGAAGTCGGAGTCTTTGGCGCCATGCTCGCTGCCGGATTCTTCGGCCAGGATGCCGTGGCCGGGGTAGGCGGTCAGCAGGGTTTCGATGATCGCCGCTTCAGCGGCCTGGTCGATTTCGGTGACAAAGTCGTTGGTCTGCTTGACCGAAATGCGAACCGATTCGACGTCAAGCGCCGCACGGTTGATGATGGCGCCTGCAGCGCGCGCGGCCTTGATGGCCACGTTGAGCATGGGGTGGAGATTGCTGGACATAACTTGTAGGGAAGAGCGGAACGAACCGGCGCCGGCGATGCGGGCGGCGGGCAATGCCGGTATTTTCCCATAAACGCGATACGACCCTTTCCAGTCCCCTTTCAACCCCTCCTCAAGGGCGATATCGCGTCCCAATCGTCCAGAAACCTGTTCTAGGCGCCTTCCGCGATCAGGAAATCTGCGTCTGCATGTTGCTGGCGTATCGCCCGGGCCGCCTGGTATTCAGGGCTGGCATAACAGGCCCTTGCGGTCACCATGTCGGCAAACTCCACGACGACGTTGCGCTCGCGCGAGCTGCCCTCCATGCATTCGTACGCGCCGCCGCGCACCAGAAAGCGCGCCCCGAACTTCTCGAAGGCCGGCCGCGCCGCCGTGAGGTAACGAGGATATTCCTCGATATTGCGCACCGAGACGCGCACGATCCAGTAAGCCTTTGCCATTCTTGTTCCTTGGGTGGTGTGAAGTGATGAAGGCTGGACGATACGCGTGACAATTCATTCTGAAAAATGAATAATAAAGATAATTAATATCTTTTCAAGAGATCATGGAGCTGAGCGACTTGGTTATTTTTCGCGCCGTGGTGGAGGCGGGCGGTGTGACACGTGCCGCCGAGCGCCTGCACCGCGTGCAATCCAACATCACGACGCGTATCCGTCAGCTGGAGGAAAAGCTCGGCGTGCCGCTTTTTATCCGTGAGGGCAAGCGGCTGCACCTGTCGCCAGCCGGGCAGGTGTTGCTGGACTATGCCGGGCGCCTGATCAGCCTGGCTGACGAAGCACGCGATGCGGTGCAGGGCGGGCAGCCGCGCGGCGCATTTGTGCTTGGCGCCATGGAAAGCACTTCGGCTGTGCGGTTGCCGGCCCCTCTGAGCGATTTTGTGCGTCTCTATCCGGAGGTCAGGCTTGCGCTTAAAACCGGCAACCCGCAGCAACTGGCCGCAGCTGTGCTGGCGGGAGAGATGGACGCGGCGCTGGTCACTGGGGCTATTGCGGAGGGTCCCTTTGAACGAGAGGCGATTTACACCGAGGAACTGGTCATTGTTGCGAGTGCCGGGCACCCGCCCATTACGGCAATCCACAGTGAGCCTCCGCGTGCCATGGTGGCTTTCGAAAAGGGCTGCCCGCATCGCGCGCGGCTGGAAGCCTGGTACTTGCTGAAAAACAGCATGCCGGTGCAGACGATTGAAATCACGTCCTACCATGCCATGCTGGGCTGCGTGGTGGTGGGCATGGGCATTTCGCTGGTGCCGCGCAGCGTGCTGGCAACCTTTCCGGAGCGGGGCCGGCTCAGCATCCACGCATTGCCGCCGGGCAGCGACTGCGCCCAGACTGACCTGATCTGGCGCAAAGGGGCGAAGTCGCCGAAGGTGGAGGCATTGCTCCGCGTCCTGAAGCCGCCGGCATAGGACAATCCAGCTCCATGCACACGCGATTCATCCTGATCAATACCAGCCATGCCGGCAATGTGGGGGCCACGGCCCGTGCCATGAAAACCATGGGCTTTGACGACCTGGTGCTGGTGGCGCCGCGCTGGGCCAATGTGCTCAACCGCGAAGAAACCATCCAGCGGGCCAGCGGGGCGCTCGACGTTCTCAAAAACGCCCGCATTGTGGCCACCCTGGACGAAGCCGTGGACGGCATGGCGCACCTGTGCGCCACCGCCATGACGCCACGCGACTTTGGCCCGCCCACGCGGGCGCCGCGCCAGCACTTTGCGCAGCTGCTGGGCCTGGCAGGTCTGCTATCAAAAGAGGAGCTGCTTGCGCTTTCCCCTATTGGGCAGAAGCCCGATTCCGTTGCTTTTTTGTTTGGTTCCGAGCGTTTTGGCATGCAGAACGAGGACGTTTACCGCTGCCATGTGGCGCTGAGCATTCCGACCGACCCGAAGTTCGGCTCGCTCAACCTGGGCGCGGCGGTGCAGCTGATTGCCTATGACTGGCGCCAGGCGCTGGGCGGTTTCAGCGTGCAGCCCGCCACGGCGGAGCCGACGCTGGCCGACGCGGCCGCAGTGGCGGGCATGCTCAGGCACTGGGAAGAGGCCTTGACCGGCATCGGCTTCCTGGATCCGGCCTCGCCCAAAAAACTGATGCCGCGGCTTAATCAGTTGTTCAACCGTGCGCAGCTCAGCCCCGAAGAGATCCACATTCTGCGCGGCGTGGCCAAAGCCATGCTGCAGAAGGCCTCCGAAGCCAGGGGCAAAAGCGTGGTCCCAGCAAGCAGCTCACAGCCTCAGTAGACTTCGCCTATGTTTTCCCGACTTCGCTCAGACATTCAGTGCATTCTCGACCGCGATCCTGCCGCCCGTACGGCCTGGGAAGCACTGACCTGCTACCCCGGCGTGCATGCGCAGGTGCTGCACCGCCGGGCGCACTGGTGCTGGAACCACGGTTTCAAGTGGCTGGGCCGTTTCATTTCACATTTTTCACGCTGGGTGACTGGCATTGAAATCCACCCTGGCGCCAAAATTGGTGAACGCGTGTTTTTCGACCATGCCATGGGGGTTGTCATCGGCGAAACCGCTGAAATCGGCGACGGCTGCACGATCTACCAGGGCGTGACTTTGGGCGGCACCTCGCTGTACAAAGGCACCAAACGCCACCCGACCCTGGGCCGCGATGTGGTGGTGAGTGCGGGGGCCAAGGTGCTTGGCGGTTTCCTGGTGGGTGACGGTGCCAAGATTGGCAGCAACGCAGTGGTGATCAAGCCCGTTCCGGCAGGCGCCACGGCGGTGGGCATCCCGGCGCGCATCATTCCTTCCAAGACCGGGGAAAGCGCCGACGTCACCATTACCCAGTTTTCGGCTTATGGCATCACGCAAGAGGATGACCCGCTGTCGCAAGCCATGCGCGGGCTGATCGACAGCGCCGCCGGCCAGGAGCACCAGATCGCCCTGCTGTGGCAAGCGATTGAGAAACTCTCCGGACCGCAGACGGCCATGAGCAAGGATTGCGTGCCGCAGGACGCCGCGCTTACAGAAACCTTTGAGGCCGACAAGCTCAATCAGCTGGTCGGTAAATAAGGCAGTGAGACAGGCAGGCGAATAAGACGGGCAAAAAAAAGGAAGGGCGAGCCCTTCCTTTTTTGTTTTCGCCGGTGGGCTTCAGTTGATCAGGCGAAGCGCGAACGGCACGCGGAAGGCCTTGCCATTGGAGGCGCCCAGCGCGCCCATGACGCAGAACACCAGGTGGCAGATGCCCAGCGCCGCGAACACCAGAAAGCCGATCAGCACAAAAGTCAGGATCAATGCCGCCACATAGCCGATGGTCGCGGTGATTGACCAGTTGAGCGCTTCCTTGGACTGGTCCAGGATATAGGCGTCGTCCTTTTTCACCAGGTAGACAATCAGCCCCGGAATGAAACCCAGAAACAGGGTTCCGATCCAGATCAGCACGGCGGTGTTTTTCGATTCCTTGCTCGGTGTTTCAATCAGGTCGTCCATCTCAGCTCCTCGTGTTGTAAAGCCCGAATACTACGTGAGAAAGAGGCCAGGCCCAAACTGGCGAGCGGCAAGGTTCAGCGCGGCGGGCGTATGGCGCTTTTGGGCCTGAAGGCCCGGCACACCGCTTCATCGGTTTCCAGGTAAGGGCCGCCGATCAGGTCGATGCAA
The DNA here is from genome assembly GCF_054049435.1 of Polaromonas sp. P5_D5. Taxonomy (NCBI): domain Bacteria; kingdom Pseudomonadati; phylum Pseudomonadota; class Betaproteobacteria; order Burkholderiales; family Comamonadaceae; genus Polaromonas; species Polaromonas sp. P5_D5. Next base: position 616,200 of record NZ_JBFUMJ010000001.1, on the reverse strand, counting down.
TAAGGCACGGCGGCGAAGATGCCCGCCACAGCCTGGGAGCCGTCGGCGTTTTTGAGCCCTTCTAGGGTTTCGGCAATCGATTTGGGCTGGCCCGGCAGGTTCATGATCAGGCATTTGTCGCGTATGACGGCGCACTGCCGCGACAGGATGGCCGTCGGGACAAACTTCAGGCTGATCTGCCGCATCTGCTCGCCAAAACCCGGCATTTCCTTGTGGGCAACAGCCAGCGTGGCTTCAGGCGTCACGTCGCGCAGCGCGGGGCCAGTGCCGCCGGTCGTCAGCACGAGCGAGCAGCCGGTGTCGACCAACTCAATCAATGCGGCGCTGATACCCGCCTGCTCGTCGGGGATCAGGCGCTCTTCAAAGGTGATGGGGTTGCGCAGGGCGCGGGTGAGCCAGTCCTTGAGTGCCGGCAGGCCTTTGTCGACATAGACGCCGGCGGATGCGCGGTCGCTGACCGAGACAATACCGATCTTCACCGCGTCAAAGGCGCTGCTCACGCTTCTGGCTCCTCGCCATCTTCAGGACCTCGTGCCATGCCTTGCCTGACCAGCTGAAAAATCTCGCGGTAGGACTTGCCGTGCCGCGGCGCTTCGCCGGGTTTTTCGGGCTTGGCGTCCTTGCGGGCCTGGCGGATCAGCGCGCGCAGTTGCTGGGAGTCGGTGCCGGGGTGTTCTTCGAGCCAGGCGCCCAGCGCGGCGTCGTCGGCGATCAGCCTGTCGCGCCACTGCTCGGCCAGGTGCAGGGCCAGCGTCAGGTCGGCCGATCCGTTGAGCTGCTCATTGATGGCTTCGCGGATGGGGTCAGGGTCCAGCGGGCGCATCAGCTTGCCGATGAACTGCATCTGGCGGCGTCTGCCCTCGAAGTTGGTAATTTTTTTGGCATCGGCGATCGCGTCGCGCAGCTTGTCGGGCAGGTCCAGGCGCGCCATCAAATCGGCGCGCAGGGTCAGCAGCGCTTCACCGAGCGCCTGTTTTTCGTCGGCCTCGGCCTTGAGCTGGGTTTTGCTGGGCGGGCCGACTTCTTCAAGCGCGATTTCCTCGGGTTTGACGAAGCGGCCGTTGGACCAGTAGCCCTTGATGGCCTTGGGAGTCTTGTTGTTCATAGCAGTCAGTATCATAGCTACCCATATGACCCAAAAAGCTTCTTCTCGCGCCAGCGGCGCAACACGCAGTGCTTCCCGCCCCGTCCCGGGCCCCAAGAGCCAGTCAGCCCAGCCCGAATCCGGTTTCAGCTACCACCGCGATTTTTTCGAGGAACTCGTCGACAGTGCCCTTGGCCATGCCAAAAAACTGGGGGCCACCGATGCCGCCGCGGAAGCCTCCGAAGGCTGCGGGCTCTCAGTCAGCGTGCGCAAGGGCGAGCTTGAAAACGTCGAGCGCAACCGTGACAAGTCGCTGGGCATCACCGTCTACATCGGCAAAAAGCGCGGCAATGCCGCCACCAGCGACTTTTCCAAGGCGGCGATTGAACAGACCGTGAAAGCGGCATACGACATCGCGCGTTTCACGGCGGAAGACGAAACCTCCGGCCTGCCCGATGACCGCGACATCGCGCGCGTGCATCCGGCGCTCGACCTCTTTCATCCCTGGTCCATCAATTCGGAAGAAGCCGCCCAGCTCGCCCTGCAGTGCGAAGCCGCCGCCCTGAGTACCAGCCGCCTGATCACCAACAGCGAAGGCGCCGGTGTGTCGGCGCAGCAAAGCCATTTTTTCAGTGCGCATACCAAGGGCTTTCGCGGCGGTTACGCCAGTTCGCGACACAGCATCTCGGTGGCGCCGATTGCGGGCAAGGGCGACCAGATGCAGCGCGATGCCTGGTACAGCTCCATGCGTGATGCAGGTGAATTGGCGGCCCCCGAAGCGGTAGGCCGCTATGCCGCCGAGCGTGCACTGGCACGGCTCAAGAGCCGCAAAATCCCGACCACGCAATGCCCGGTGCTGTTCGAGTCGCCGCTGGCAGCGGGCCTGCTGGGCGGCTTTGTGCAGGCCGTGAGCGGCGGCGCGCTGTACCGCAAAAGCACCTTCCTGGCCGACAGCCTGGGCAAGCCGGCTTTCCCCAAACACATCGACATCGCCGAAGACCCGCACCTGCGCAAAGGCAAAGGCAGCGCACCCTTTGACGAAGAGGGCGTCAAGACCAAGGCACGACAGGTGGTGGAAGCCGGCCGCGTTGAGGGCTATTTCCTGAGCACTTACTCAGCCCGCAAGCTGGGCATGCGCACCACCGGCAACGCCGGCGGCTCACACAACCTCATCATGACCAGCCGCCATACCCGCAAGGGCGACGACCTGGACGCCATGCTGCGCAAGCTGGGCCGCGGCCTTTTTGTGACCGAGCTGATGGGGCAGGGCGTGAACTATGTGACGGGCGACTACTCACGCGGCGCTTCGGGTTTCTGGGTCGAGAATGGCCGCATCGCCTTTCCGGTCGAGGAAATCACGATTGCGGGCAACCTCAAGGACATGCTGATGGGCATTGAGGCGGTGGGTGCGGACGCCTACAACTACGGCGCCAAAACCGTGGGCTCGATTCTCGTCAACCGGATGAAGGTCGCCGGTAGTTAGAGCCCCCACGGTCGCTCACTTCGTGTAGCTCCCGAGGCCTTGCAGGCCGCGGCTCGCGAGACGCTTCGCCTCTGTCGCCTGTCCAAAGCTGCTCAAGCAGCTTTGGAGCCGCAGGCTCCAGCCCCTCGGGGGCCGCCCGCCTGCGGCCCGGCAAAGCCGGTTCCGCGGCTTGAACTGGCTTAAGGCGGGTACATGTAGCCGCCCACCTCTGTATTCAGCCGGCTAGCGCTGCCTTCACTGCGGCAGACACCTGGCCCATGTCGGCCTTGCTGGCGAGCTTGGCTTTCACCGCGCCCATCACTTTGCCCATGTCGCCGGGACCGGTGGCGCCCAGTTCGGCGACGATGGCTTTCACGGCGGCGGCGACTTCGTCGGCGCTCAGGCGCGCTGGCAGGTAGGCCTGCAGCACGACCAGCTCGGCCGCTTCCTTGTCGGCCAGATCCTTGCGTTCGGCCTTCTGGAATGCTTCCAGTGAGTCCTTGCGCTGCTTGATCAGCTTGTCGACGATGGCGACCACGGCTGCGTCGTCCAGCACCACACGCTCATCCACCTCTTTTTGCTTGAGGGCCGCCAGCAGCAGGCGGATGGTGCCCAGGCGCTCGCTGTCCTTGGCGCGCATGGCGGTTTTCATGTCTTCGGTGATCTGATCTTTGAGTGCTGACATTGGTGATGCTCCTGAAGCGAATAGGGTGGGGTGGCGCATTGCGCCAAAAACACAAAAGCCCGCAGAGCGTCCTCGTGCGGGCTTTTTGTTGCCGTGAGGCGGTACTAAAGATTAGTACAGCTTTTTCGGCAATTGCATCGAGCGGATACGCTTGTAGTTGCGCTTGACGGCGGCTGCCTTCTTGCGCTTGCGCTCTGCCGTTGGCTTTTCGTAAAACTCGCGGGCGCGCAGGTCGGTCAGCAGGCCGAGTTTTTCAATGGTGCGCTTGAAACGGCGCAGAGCCACGTCGAAGGGCTCATTGTCTTTTACACGGATGGTGGTCATTGTTCAGTTGATCCAAAAGGTGCGCCTTAATTGATCTGATCAGGATCAGGCCAGGCGCGGGTTTGCTAGCAAAGCCTTGGATTATATACCACCCCCACGCTTGTCACTTTGTGTACTGCGCTGCCCCCCGAGGGGGCGCTGCGCCTGCGGCCCGGCGAAGCCGGTTCCGCGGCCCCGGCTTGCCTGAAAACCCCGGGGCCGGGCTGTGTTTTGTGGCCTTTTTGGCCCTATTCGGCTACCGCGCGGGCGGCCAGCGCCTCCGCGCAGGCGTGGGCGCTGGCCCACGCCCACTGGAAGTTGTAACCGCCGAGCCAGCCGGTGACGTCGACGACTTCGCCGATGAAATAGAGGCCTGGCTGCTTCGATTCCAGGGTCTGGGAGGATAAATCGCGGGTGTCTACGCCGCCAACGGTGACTTCGGCCTTTTTGTAGCCTTCGGAGCCGTCGGGGGTGAGTTCCCAGTCGGCCAGGCGTTGCGCAAGGGCCAGCAAGGCCTTGTCGGTGGCTTCGCTGATGGGGCGCTGCAGGGCAGGGTCCTGGCTGACCCACGCGTCGGCCAGGCGGCTGGGCACCAGGGTGGCGAGTTCGTTGGCGATCAGTTTTTTGGAGGTGGCCTTGGCGCGCAGCAGCAGGGCCGGAAGGTCCACGCCGGGTGCCAGGTTGATGCGGATGGGCTGGCCTTCGCGCCAGAAGCTGGAGATTTGCAGGACTGCCGGGCCGCTCAGGCCGCGGTGGGTGAAGAGCAGGTCTTCCGAAAAAACCACGGCCTTTTTGCGTTGCTTGGGCGTCGCGTCGGCGGGGCTGGTCTCGATGAGCACCGGCAGCGCCAGGCCTGCCAGCTGGGCATAGGGCGCCCAGGCTTCGCCGTCAAAGGTGAGGGGTACCAGTGCCGCGCGGGGCTCGACCAGGCGCAGCCCGAACTGCTTGGCGATGCGGTAGCCGAAATCGGTGGCGCCAATCTTCGGGATCGACAGGCCGCCGGTGGCGATGACCACTTGCGGCGCTTCGACCGGCCCGCGATCGCTCTCAATTTGATAGCTGCTGGCGCCTGTTCCGTCTGGGCTGGAGCCGTATTTGATGCTTTTTATGGCGCAGGGTTGCCAGCGCGTCACGTGCCCGGCATCGCATTCGACCAGCAGCATATTGATGATGTCTTCGGCCGAGCGATCGCAAAACAGCTGGCCCTTGTGCTTCTCATGAAACGGGATGCCATGGCGCTGCAGCAGTTCGATGAAATCCTGCGGGGTGTAGCGCGACAGGGCCGAACGGCAGAAGTGCGGGTTCTCGCTCAGGAAGTTGGCGGGCGTGGCGTCGCGGTTGGTGAAGTTGCAGCGGCCACCGCCCGAGATCCGGATCTTCTCGGCGACCTTTTCGCTGTGATCGACCAGCAGCACTTTCAGGCCGCGCTGGCCGGCCTGGGCAGCGCAGAACAGGCCGGCGGCTCCCGCGCCGATCACGACCACATCGAATGATTGGACGGGCACGCTCAGACCGCCGCTCGCCGTTCTGCGAGTTTCAGCCAGCAGGGGCCGCGGAACCGGCTTTGCCGGGCCGCAGGCGCAGCGGCCCCCTCGGGGGGCAGCGCATTACGCGAAGCGAAAAGCGTGGGGGCCAAGTACTTCAACCTTTCCAGGTGAAAGGAAACTTCAGCTGCTTCAAAAAGCCATTCGGCACGTAGTCGCCCAGCACGCCGTAGCGCTCCGGCCAGAGCCGGGTGCTTTTCACGGCTGTGCCGAAGAGGTAGTCGATGAAGGCATAGTGGGCCGAGTAATTGCGGTCCAGTGCTTCCTGGTCCTGGCTATGGTGCCAGTGGTGGAAGTTGGGCGTGACGATGACGTAGCGCAGCGGGCCGAGGCGCACGCTCACGTTGGCATGGTTGAAGACCGCCTGGAAGCCGACGATGACGATGTAGGCGTCGATCACTTCCTTGGAAAAACCCAGCACGTAGATGGGTGCCAGGATGAGCGTGCGGGTGATCAAGAGCTCCAGGATGTGCTGGCGCGAGCCGGCGAGCCAGTCCATGCTTTTGGCGCTGTGATGCACTGCGTGCAGGCGCCACAGCACCGGCACCTCGTGGTAGGCGCGGTGGGTCCAGTACTGCACCAGGTCGGCCACAAGAACGATCAGCAACACGCCACCCCAGAAGGGCAGGCCCTGCACCCAGCCGCGTATGCCGTCGTTGGCGGCCCAGCCGAAGAACTTGTGTACCAGCAGGTTGGTTGCCAGCAGCACAAAGCCCACGATCATGTGGTTGACGATGAAGTGATGAAAGTCGGTTTGCCATTCGGCGCGAAACACCGGCTGCTCCTTGCGCAGCGCAAACAGCTTTTCAATGAAGATGAAGATCAGCGAGGAGCCCAGCAGGTCGAGGATGAACCAGTCCAGGCCGATGTAAGGCGTGTTGTCGGCGAAGTCGTTCACCGGCACCTTGTGCCCGCCCAGCAGCGCGGTGGCCACCACCAGCAAAAAGGCGGCGCCGGCCAGCCAGCGCGAGCGGTTGAAGATGATGTTGACCAGCGAGATGCCACCCGCGATCACCAGCGACGTAAACATCACGATGCGGATCACGTCGACGTTGTAGCTTTTGCGCAATTCCGGTGTGGTGAGGTATTCGGGGAAGTGAAAGGCCAACACGCCCAGGAAGCACAGCACACCCAGGCTGAGGGCGATCACTCCGCTCATGAGGCCCTTGCCGCGGCGCAGCTCGCCGTGGCTTTCCGTCAGTTCATTGAGTTTTTCAAGCATTTTTCGCCTCTCCAGCGGGTGATGTGTTTGCAAGGAGTTTAGCTGGCGGCGACTGCGAGCCAAAAGTGATCGAGCGTGGGCAAGAGTGCGCAACTGCTGCTGTATTCGGTAGTTTTTGGCACTCCTTGCAGATTGACGGAATGGCGCCGTCTTGAGCCGGGGCACACTGGCGCGCATGAATGGAGTGATTCGATTTGCTGTCAGGGGGAGGGGCTTGACGAAGCGGGAGGCCGTTCTGGCCGCTGCATTCCCGTTTGTTGCGCTCAGCTTGCTGAATGACTTTTACCACGGCTGGCTGTTCTCGTTTAACCCGGGCCTGTACTGGTTGGTCGATGTTGTGCAATTCATCGTCGCACCTGCTGCGGGCTGGTATTTTTTCCTGCGACCCGCTGGCATCACGCCCCGTGATTGGGGAATGCCAGGGCACAAGAGACCGCACGAACGACGCGACGGCGCCGCTGTCATGCTGTTCGTTGCGTTTTTGCTGGTGGCGGCCGACTGGCCAGTGATCCTGTTGACTCAACGCCTTTACTGGGCGTATGCGGACCATTTTCAGCCCGTTCAAGCCATGCCCGTCGGCTTCTCCGCAAAGCTGGCGTTAGCCGTCTACATGTCGGCAAGTGCGGCAATGGTGGAAGAGGCCGTATGGCGCGGCCTGGGTTGGCTCTACCTGTCGGCGGTTCTTCCGCCCAAGAGGCTGCACCTTTGGTATGTGCTGATCACGTCGGCGGCCTTTGCACTTGCCCATTCGGAGCAGGGCATCGGCGGCGTCATCGCCGCTTTCTGGTTTGGTGTTCTGGCCGCAGGGCTCTACACGAAGCTGCGAATCCTGTGGCCAATCGTTCTGGGCCACTTCATCATCGACATGATTATTTTCGGCCCGTGGTAATGCGACAGGGCAGATAAAGAAGGTGCCAACAATTGTGGCCCGTACGCCGTTTTACCGCGCGGCAGGAGACGGTAATTAGGCAGCGCGCCCACCCACCAATGCGCGGTCATGCGAAACAGCAGCAGCCACACCACGAACCACGTCCCCGACAACGATCACCGAGGGACTGGCCAACTGTTCACGCTCAATGGTCAGATGCAGTTCACCGAGCGTGGTGACAGCATGACGCTGCGAAGCCAGGCTCACCCCTTGAACGATGGCCACGGGGGTGGTGGCAGGCAGGCCACTCAAAAGCTCGTCCTGGATGCGACATGCACTACTGACACCCATGTAAATCACCAGTGTGAGGCGTGCGCTGTGCGCGGTGGCGGCCAGGGCCTTCCAGTCGGTGCCGGTGTCGCCGGGCTTGGCATGCCCGGTGACAAACACCACGCCGTGTGCATGTTCGCGGTGCGTGAGCGGCACGCCCAGCGAAGTGACGGCGGCCAGGCCTGAAGTAATGCCGTTGATGACGTCCACCGTAATGCCCGCGGCGCGCAGGTGTTCAACTTCTTCGCCGCCACGACCGAAGATGAATGGGTCGCCGCCCTTGAGCCGCACCACGTCTTCGCCTTCGCGCGCGGCCATCAGCATGAGCTTTTCAATAAAGGCCTGGGGTGTGGACTTGCAGCCGCCGCGCTTGCCCACATACACGACGCGGGCTTCGGGCCGCGCAAACGCCACGATTTCGTCGCTGACGAGGTCGTCCACCAGCAGCACGGTGGCGCGCTGGATGGCTTTCAGGGCCTTGAGGGTCAACAGTTCCGGGTCGCCGGGGCCGGCGCCTACCAAAGTGACTTTTCCGTTGTTCATGATGTCGTGATGTGAGGCAGCTTGATTTGAGGGAGCAACTGCAAGATATGTTCCACTTGCCGTGCAATCGAAGGCGGCACAGGCACGCCGCCTGCCAGCACGGCGCGAATGTAGTCCGCTGTGGTGGCGGCGTCCACTGTTTTGGGAAAGTCGGGGATGGAGGCGAGCGTGCCGGCCTGGGTTTCCTGCAGAAGTGAGCGCTGCCCGCCGATAAAAGCGTCCATCTGCGGCATGCGGCGCGCGTCGGCCACCACTTCGCCTTCGGTGCCGCGCAACAGCAGTGCATTGGCGCCCGTCAGCTCAAAGGTCTGCGCCATCGACACAGCGTATTCCGGGTGCGTGTAGCTGCTCACGACCAGGCTCTTGCCCAGGCAGGGTGTCATGATCTTGACCAGGCTGTGCGCCGGGTTGCGCAGGCCCACGGCACGGCGCACGTCCAGGAGGCGCTTTAACGCAGGCAGCAGCAGCTCGGTGGGGGCAAATACCACTTTGCCGTTTGCTATCTTTTTAATAGCTGTCTGCGCAGGTATATCAAGGGCTAGAAGCACTTCTGATGCAAAAATCCGGCTCGATTCGGTGGGTGTTCCGTGGATCAGTACCGGAACGCCTTCACGCGCCAGCAGCAGCGCCAGCAGCGGCGTGAGCACCGGCAGCTTGCGCGCGCCGTTGTAGCTGGGCAGCACCACCGTGGGGCTGTCGCCGGCGGGCAGATGATTGAGGCGCTGGTGCAGCGCATCGAGGAAACCCGCCATCTCTTCGGGCGTTTCACCCTTGATGCGCATGGCCAGGCAAAAGCCGCCGATTTCCAGATCAGTCACGGTGCCGTCGAGCACCTGACCCATCAGGTCCGTAGCCTGCTCGCGTGACAAAGCGCGGGCGCCATCCTTGCCGCGACCGATTTCCTTGATGTATTGGCTAATGCCCATAAGCGTGATTGTCCGCCAATGCAGATAACTTCTTGTTATGAGCTTAAGCCACTTGCCGGATAGGGATCACGGTACGGGGTGCTGAAGGCGGTGCGTCGTTGCGCGATGACCGCACCCGGCGTTTGAGTTCGGGCACACAGGAGCCGCAATTGGTGCCGCACTTCAGCGTGGATTGCAGCGAGGCCAGGCGCTCTTCATCAGTGCCCAGATGGCCGGCGCCGCCACCACCGGCCACTAACAGCGACAAGTGCTCGTCGATGGCCATGTCGCTGACGTTAAAGCAGGTGCACACCGGCTTGCCGCGCGACTGCACCGCCACCGGTGGCTTGGCGCCGGGCAGCAGCAACAGGCGTCCATACGATTGCGCGGCCAGCTCGTCCTGCAGCAAGGTTTTGATCCAGGCCTGGGCGCTGGTGTCGCCCGCCAGTACAAAGCCGGCGAGGTGGACGTCGCCTTCGCTGCGCATCAGTCGCATGGTGCGGCGCTGGCCTTTTTTGCGGTCGGCGTAGCGCAGCACATCGGCCGCATCCAACCCGAGGATGCGTTCCAGCGCGGCCAGTGTTTCGTCAGGCGGCGCCTCATGGCTGGCCGCGCGAAACAGCACGCCGGTGCGTTCGCGGCTGCGGTCGGCCAGCGGGGTGTTGTTGGAAAACGGCACGCAGCTGGTGAAGGGAAATTGCGCCATCAGCGGCTTGAGCTGCTCACGCGCCGCCAGCGCATCGCCCTCGGGCAGCCAGGCCATCGCCAGCAGCGTCCACGGCATTTCGGCTTTCAGGATCTTCACCGCAGCGTGCTTGAGCTCGGGCTGTTTGGAGCTCGGGCAATAAGCCGACGTGGTCAGCGCATTGACGCCTGCCAGCGGCGTGCCGCCGGTCGACTGACCGCTTAAATACTCTTCGCCCCAGTGCATGGCCATGAAAGCCTGGCTTACTGCCACTTCAGGTGAAGACTGCAGCGGCACCACGATGGAGCCACGCTTGGACGTGACATGCACCAGATCGCCGTCTTTCAGCAGGCGCCGCGCCATGTCCTGCACGTTCATTTGAATCGAGGGTTCGGCCACGTGGCCGAACAAGCGCCCCAGCGTGCCGGTGCGGCTCATGCCGTGCCACTGGTCGCGCAGCCGGCCGGTGGTAAGCGAAAACGGGTAGCGCGATTCGCGCGGCTCGGCTACCGGCTTGTAGACCGTGTTGACAAAGCGGGCCTTGCCGTCGGCGGTGGGGAACACGCCGTCTTCATACAGCCGCACTTTGCCCGCCGTGTCGCCCGTCTTGAAGGGCCACTGTTGCGGTGCGTCGTCGAGCAGTGCGTAACTCAAGCCGGTGATGTCGAGGTCGCGGCCGCGGGTGGATTCGCGGTGCTCGTTCCAGATGGTTTCCGCGCCTGATGCTTCCTCGGCCAGCGAATAGGGGAAGAGGGTGGCGCCGGCTGCCGCGCGGCTGGGCAGCAGCTTTTCAAGCCGCAGTGCAAAGTCCACCGCGATGGACCAGTCATGGCGTGTCTGGCCTGGCGCAGCCACGGCCGGCCGCACTCGGCTGATGCGGCGCTCGCTGTTGGTCACCGTGCCGATCTTCTCGCCCCAGGTGGTGGCCGGCAGCAGCAGGTCGGCGTAGTCGCAGCTAGACGTGGTGGAAAAAGCCTCCTGCACGATCACCAGCTCGGCGCGCTCCATGGCGCGGCGCACGGTGGCCTGGTCGGGCATGGACTGGGCCGGGTTGGTGCAGGCAATCCATAGCGCCTTGATTTCGCCATCGGCCGCGGCCTGGAACATTTCGACGGCAGTCTTGCCTGGTGCTTCGGGCACGGATGGGATGCCCCACAGCGCGGCGACTTCGGCGCGGTGATCCGGGTTGGCCAGGTCGCGGTGCGCGCTCAGCAGGTTGGCCAGGCCGCCCACTTCGCGTCCGCCCATGGCATTGGGCTGCCCCGTCAATGAAAAGGGGCCGGCGCCCGGTTTGCCGATCTGGCCTGTGGCCAGGTGGAGGTTGATGAGTGCGGCATTCTTGGCGGTGCCGCTGCTGGACTGGTTCAGGCCCTGGCAGTACAGGCTCAGCGTGGTGGCCGAGGTGGCGAAGAGTTTGGCCGCGGCCAGCAGGTCTTCTTTTTTGATGCCGCAGGTTTCGGCCACCAGGTCGGGCGTGTAGTCGCGCACCGTGGCCTTGAGCGCGTCAAAGCCCGTGGTGTGCGCCGCAATGTAAGCGGCGTCCGTCCAGCCTTCCCACAGCATGATGTGCAGCATGCCGTTGAAGAGCGACACATCGGTGCCCGGCTGTATGCCCAGGTAGAGGTCGGCGATCTCGGCCGTGTCGGTGCGGCGCGGGTCGCAAAAAATGATCTTGAGCGCGGGGTTCGCGGCCTTGGCGTCTTCAATGCGGCGAAACAGGATGGGGTGCGCGTAGGCGGTGTTGCTGCCGACGATAAAAATGCACTGCGCATGATTCACGTCGTCGTAGCAGGCAGGCGGTGCGTCTGCGCCCAGCGTTTGTTTGTAACCCGCCACCGCGCTGCTCATGCACAGGCGCGAGTTGGTGTCGACGTTGTTGGTGCCGATCAAGCCCTTGGCCAGCTTGTTGAAGACGTAATAGTCTTCCGTTAGCAATTGGCCTGAAATGTAAAAACCGACCGCATCGGGCCCATGCTCGCGGATGATCTGCGCAAAGCTTTCGCTCGCAAAGCCGAGCGCGTTGTCCCAGGACACCGGCTTGGGCGCTTCATGCCGATGTTCGCGCCGCATCGGCTGCAGCAAGCGCGTCTGTCGCGTAACGGCCGCCGTCGCGGTCAGCGCCAGCGTTGAGCCCTTGGTGCACAGCCGCCCGAAATTGGCCGGGTGATCCGGGTCACCGCGTACCCCGGTGATTTCGTCGCCTTGCGATTCAATGATGACGCCGCAGCCGACACCGCAATAGGGGCAAGTTGACCGGGTCTCAGCCATGATGGACGAAGCCAAGGCTGCGGCCTTTGTCGTGCATCGCAAAGCGATCAACAGCATGAGCTGTTAGATCGCAGCCGACACCGCAATACGGGCAAGTTGATCGGGTATCAGTCATGAATGTTCAGGGAGCCTTCGCGTTTATTCCGGTGATGCGGCTTATGCCGTGTGAGGCGCCTGCACGCTGAAGCTTTCGTCGCCCAATGCGCCACTGGTTGCACCCGGGCCGGCGCGAGGGGGCTGCAAATCCAGCGCCAGCGTGTCCAGCTCGACAGCGTCCAGGAAGACCTGGCCTGTTTCTACCTTGCAGGTGAATTTGGGCGTGCAGCCTTCGTCGGGCTGCTTGGCGCAGCCGTCCGCCAGGCCTATGGTCCAGTTGTGCAGGGGACAGGCCACGCTGGTGCCGAACACGATGCCCTGCGACAGCGGGCCGCCCTTGTGCGGGCAGCGGTCCAGCAGCGCAAACACCTGGTCCTGGTCGTTGCGGAACACAGCCACATCAATACCCTTGGCGCGTGACACACGTCGCGAGCCGAGCACCGGGATGTCGGTGACCAGGCAGATTTTTTTCCATTCAGACATAGTGATCTCTCAAAATTCGGCCGGTCAGGCGGGTGTGAGTTTTTCAAACTGGCGGGCATCCACAGACGCTTCTTTCAGGTCGAACCAGGGGTCCGGTTCACCGTCCAGCGCAAACTGCAGCTGCTCCCACAGGGCTTTGCGGCCTTCGTGGTCTTCCAGGATTTTTTTCTTCACATAGTCCAGGCCGACGCGGTTGACGTAGTGCACCGTGCGCTCCAGGTACCAGCCTTCCTGGCGATAGAGCTCGCAGAAGGCACCGGTGTATTCGAGCACCTCGGCCGCGGTCTTGAGCTTGGTGAAGAAATGGGCCACTTCCGTCTTGATGCCGCCGTTGCCGGCGATGTACATCTCCCAGCCCGAGTCGACGCCGATGATGCCGACGTCCTTGATGCCGGACTCCGCGCAGTTGCGCGGGCAGCCGCTCACCGCAAACTTGACCTTGTGTGGTGCATACATGCGCCACATGGCGCGCTCCAGGTCCTTGCCCATTTGCGTGCTGTCCTGCGTGCCCATGCGGCACCATTCGCTGCCCACGCAGGTTTTCACCGTGCGCAGGGCCTTGGCGTAGGCGTGGCCCGAAGGCATGCCGATGTCTTTCCAGACGTTTTGCAGGTCTTCCTTTTTCACGCCCAGCAAGTCGATTCGCTGACCGCCTGTCACCTTGACGGTCGGGATCTTGTATTTGTCGACCGCGTCGGCAATGCGGCGCAACTCGCTGGCCGTGGTTTCGCCGCCCCACATGCGCGGGATGACGCTGTAGGTGCCGTCTTTCTGGATGTTGGCGTGGCTGCGTTCGTTGATGAAGCGGCTTTGCGGGTCGTCCTTGGCCTGTTTGGGCCAGGTGCTGATCAGGTAGTAGTTGACGGCCGGGCGGCAGGTGGCGCAGCCGTTGGGTGTCTTCCAGTCCAGGAACTTGAAGGTGTCGGAGATGCTGAGCAGCTTGTTGGCGCGTATGGCGTCGCGCACCGCCTGGTGACCGTGGTCGGTGCAGGCGCACATGGCCTTGAGCTTGGGCGTGGCCGAGTAGTCGCCGCCGGCGGTGAACATGAGGATCTGCTCGACCAGCCCGGTGCAGGAGCCGCAGGAGGCGCTGGCCTTGGTGTGCTTGCGCACTTCGTCAAGCGTGAAAAGGCCTTTTTCCTTGATGGCCTTGCAGATGGTGCCCTTGTTGACACCATTGCAGCCGCAGACTTCCGCATCGTCGGCCATCAGCGCCGCCTTGTTTTGGCCTTCGTGGCCGGCGTCGCCGAGGTTGGACTCTCCGAAAATCAGCTTGTCGCGGATGTCGCTGACATTGCGGCCGTCACGCAGCAGCTTGAAGTAATAGCTGCCGTCCACGGTGTCGCCGTAAAGGCAGGCGCCGATGAGTTTGTCGTCCTTGATGACGAGTTTTTTGTAGACGCCGCCGAAGGGGTCGCTCATCACGATTTCTTCAGCGCCGTTGCCGCCCATGAATTCGCCGGCGCTGAAAAGGTCGATGCCGGTGACTTTCAGTTTGGTTGACGTGAGCGAACCGGAATAGCGGCCTATGCCGAACTGCGCCAGGTGGTTGGCTGCAACCTTGGCCTGTTCGAACAGCGGGGCCACGAGGCCGTAGGCAATGCCGCGGTGGGCTGCGCATTCGCCGACCGAGTAGATGCGCGCATCGGTGACGGTCTGCATGGTGTCGTTGACCACGATGCCCTTGTTGCAGTGCAGGCGCATGGATTCCGCGAGCTGTGTGTTCGGCCGGATGCCGACCGCCATGACCACGAGGTCAGTGGCCACTTCCGTGCCATCCTTGAATTTGATCGAGGTCACGCGGCCGTCTTCACCACCCACCAGTTCCTGCGTCTGCGCGCCGATCATGAACTTGAGGCCGCGGTCTTCCAGGGATTTTTGCAGCAGCTTGCCCGCCACGTCGTCAAGCTGGCGCTCCATCAGCCAGGGCATGACGTGCACCACGGTGACTTCCATGCCGCGCAGCATCAGGCCGTTGGCCGCTTCCAGGCCCAGCAGGCCGCCGCCGATGACCACCGCTTTTTTGTACTTCTGGGCTGTGGCGATCATCTCGTTGGTGTCGGCGATGTCGCGGTAGGCAATCACGCCCTTGAGGTCTTTGCCGGGCACGGGCAGGATGAAGGGGTTGGAGCCGGTGCACATCAGCAGGCGGTCGTATTCCTCTTCGGTGCCGTCTTCGGCGCGGACCACGCGCTTGATGCGGTCCACTTCAACCACTTTTTTGCCGGCATGCAGCGTAATGTGGTTGTCCTTGTACCAGTCCCAGCTGTTCAGCACGATTTCGTCGAGCGTCTGCTCACCGGCCAGCACGGGGCTGAGCAGGATGCGGTTGTAGTTGGGATGGGGCTCGGCGCCGAAGACTGTAATGTCGTAGAGGTCGGGGGCGACCTTGAGCAGCTCCTCAAGGGTGCGAACGCCGGCCATGCCATTGCCGACCATCACCAGTTTTGATTTTTTCATGGGGCTACTCCAGATTGATTCGATGTCATGTTCAAGGTCCAATGTGCAAGCGTCATGCCACGGCGAACGCGGCAGCAGATGGGCAACGGGCGGGCTGGGCGCGGTGAATGGCCTCGGCGCCAGGATGAGGCGCAGCAACGCAGCGGTAGTTCGCCAACACCAGCGGATCTGTCTGATTTGTCAAAAATTGAGTGGAAATCATGATGCTCTCTCCCGGAAACAGGGATCCGGGCTGTCAACCCGGTATGAGGCACACCATTACGCACGTCGTTGTGCGCAGAACCCGCAGTGCATTCGCTAAGGTTGGGCGCGTCGTTACGCCCGCTGCAAATGACGCAAGACTTGTGCCATATCATTGGGATTCGCAGCTTTCCCGGCACCGGCGTGGCGGTGGCATGGCCTGCGACTTGCGAACTGTGTCGCTGTTCCCCGCTTAACCTCTTGATTTGTATGACCTCCGCATTGGTAAACCTGAACGGCCCTGGTGGCGCACATCCCCTGGTTTCAGACCTGGAGGCAGCTGGTATCCAGGTACTGGGGCCTGTGGATGAGCGCAGCAAACTGGTGCAGGAAGTGCTTCGGCAAGCACCCGATGTGGTGATTTGCCATGACCCGCTTCCGGGTGATGAGCTTTTCAAGGTGCTGCAGCTGGTGGCTGACACGGCGCCGTGTCCCGTCATTGTTTTCACCAGCGACACAGACGCGGGAAAGATCACACGGGCCACCGAGGTGGGGGTTCATGCCTATGTGGTCAACGGTTATGGTGCGCAGCGCCTGCGGCCCCTCATTCACCTCGCCAAGGCGCGTTTTACCCGCGAGCAGGCCCTGCGCGCCCAGGTGCAGGAGGCCGCCAGCCGGCTTGAAGAGCGCAAGGCGGTGGACCGGGCCAAAGGTATTTTGATGCGGGCCCGGCAGATGTCGGACGACGACGCTTTCCACATTTTGCGGACCGCCTCCATGCATACCAACCAGCGGCTGGGGCAGGTGTCGGAGCACATCATCCATTCGGCGCGCTTCGCCGAGGATGTCAACCGTTCCGGCCAGTTGCGCATGTTGTCGCAGCGGCTGGTCAAGCTTGCCCTGCTACAGCTTGCGGGGGTGCAGGCCGCCCGGGCCAAAGAGCTGCTGAAAGAGTCGGTGCTGCGCATCGACGCCAACCTGGTTTCGCTGGGGAAAAGCCTTTCGCAGCCCACATTTGGAGACCTGCTCGGGCAGGTGTCCATTACCTGGGGGCGGCTCAAGATTGCCTTGCAGGACACGCCCACCGCTGGCAGCATGGCTCACCTGGATGAACTGGCAGACCTGCTTTTGCAGGATGCCGAGCGCATGACCAGCAGCCTGGAGAGCGCCGGCGCAATGCCTCCCTTGCAGATGCTGAACCTGGCTGGCCGGCAGCGCATGCTGAGCCAGCGTTTTGCCAAATATGCCCTGCTCAGGGCCACGGGTGGCAAGGCAACGCTGGCCCGCAGCGAGGCCGGCATGGCCGAGTCCCAGGCGGCATTCGAGCAGGCCTTGCAATACCTGAACGACATTCCGCTGACCAGCAAGGACATCCGCCTGTCGCTGGACCGGGCGGCCATCAGCTGGCAGCACATGCGCGAGGGCGCGCTTGCCATGGACAAAGATCCCCGGCGCCTGGAGGGTCTGGCGACGGCCAGCGAAGACCTCCTCGACGTCTTTGAGCAGCTGTCGGCCCAGTACGAACACAGCATGCAAATGCTGGTGGGCTAGGGCCTGCACGCCAGTCGTGCATTGTTGCGATGCACCAAATTCGGGCATTAAACTTGCTTATCTTGGTGCATGGCATTTGATCTGGACATTGGCTTCGCTTCATTGGCGGGCCGCAAGAACACCAACGAAGACTTTTGCGCTGCGATGCTGCCCGAGGCGGGGCAGGAGGGTATGGGTTCCATCGTGGCGATTGCTGATGGCGTGAGCACAGGCGGCATGGGCCGGGAGGCGGCGCAGACCACCGTGACCAGCCTGGTCCGTGACTACTACGGCACGCCCGAAACGTGGGACACCACCGTGGCCCTGGACCGCATCATCGGGGCGCAAAACGCCTGGCTGGCGGGTATCAACCAGCGCCGCAGTCCGGCCATGGGCCTGACCACCCTCACGGCGCTGGTACTGCGCGGGCAGTCGTACACGCTTGCGCATGTCGGCGATTCGCGGGCCTATTTGCTGCGCGGCGGCAAAACCCAGCAGCTCACGCACGACCATGCAGTCAATCACCCGGACTTTCGGCACCAGTTGCTGCGTTCGGTGGGGGCCGAGGACCATGTGGTGGTGGACTACATGCAGGGTGACCTGCAGGTCGGCGACGTTTTTGTGTTGCTGACGGACGGCGTGCACGGCGTGGTGCGTGACGCGCGGCTGCAGGGCTTTGCCGATCTTGAGGAGCCTGGAGGTGCCCAGCTTGCAAGCCAGAACCTCGTCGAGGCGGCCCTGGCGGCCGGCAGCAACGACAACGTGACGGCCGTGGTGGTGCGGGTGCGCGGTTTGCTCGACGCAACACTGCAGGACGTCAACCGCATTGCGCAGACCCTGCCCATCCCGACCCGCCTGAAGGTGGGCGATGTGATGGACGGCCTGAGCGTGACGGCGCCGGTGGCCGACAACGGCATCAATGTGCTGTATCAGGTGCGCGATCCCGCTACACGGGTGCTGTATGCCCTCAAGACGCTGCACCCGTCGAGGTCGCATGACGAAGAAGAGCGTGCCATGCTGGCTCACGAGGCCTGGCTGGCCATGCGCATGCAGTCGGGCCGGGCGGCGGAGCATCTGGTCAACCTTCATGAGCGCCTGCCGGGCGGGCAAGAGCGCAGTGCGTTTTACCTGCTGTATGACTGGCACAGCGGCGAGACACTTCAGCAGCAGCTTGACCGCCGCCACAAGTTCAGCGTGGAGCAGCTGCTGGGCGTGGCCACCCAGGCCGCGCGGGCCTTGGGCCGGCTGCACCGGCAGTGCGTCATTCATCGCGACATCAAGCCGGCCAACCTCCATCAGGGCGAAGATGGCGTGCTGCGGCTGCTGGACCTCGGCGTGGCATTGAGCGGGCGCGAGCCCGAAGCGATGCGAAAGCTGCACGCCGGCACGCCCAGTTTTATCAATCCCGAGCAATGGGGCTTCAGCGCAAGCAGCACAGATGGGCCGGAGGAGCTGCCCGATGTGCAAAGCGATTTGTTCGCTCTGGGTGTGACGCTGTACCAGTTGCTGACCGCGCGCCTGCCGTATGGCGAGGTGCTGCCCTACCAGGCCGGCCGGTATTACCGCGACCCGGTGGCACCCAGCCGCATCAACCCCGAAGTGCCGATCTGGCTGGACCACATCGTGCTCAAGGCCGTGGCGCGCGACAAGCGCCGGCGCTTCGAAACCGCCGAAGAGCTGCTGCTGGCGTTGGAGCGCGGAGCCTCGCGGCCGCTGACGGCACCGCAGGCGACGCCGCTGATCCATCGGGATCCTGTGGTGTTGTGGAAATTGCTGCTGGGTGTGAGTGTGCTGGTCAATGTGTTGCTGATTTACTGGCTGCTGTTTTTGCCTCGGTAGGGTGGTTGAGTATTGAATTGACTTCTGGGGCAATGGGGACGGGCGCCAGCAGCTATTGAATTGATAGCGGCCTTTTTTTGGGGTTGTTGTTGGTTTGATGGAGGCGCTCTCGTCTGAGGGTTGCTGGCCGGGGGTTGCCCGGCATGCAACTCACTTTTCTTTGCTTCGCCAAAGAAAAGTAAGCAAAAGAAAGGCGACCCTGGTTCCTGCGTCCCTGCGCTTTCGCTACGGGCAACCTGCGGTGCTCGGTCCAGCCGGGGTCAAAAACAACTCGCTTCGCTCAAACAAGTTTTTGCCCTGATCCGTCTGGCCCTGCGCTCCTCGGCGCATACACAAGGGGTGGGGGAAGGAATACCGAACAGCCAACAACCGAATACCAGAACCCGAACGCCTGAAGAAACAAGGACACGCCATGGCGTGTCCTTGTTGGTATTGGAGTTGGTATTGGAGTTGGTATTTGTCTTCAGTCCCCGCTCCCGATTACCCCTTCTGTCTGCGCCGAGGAGCGCAGGTTCAGGCGGATCAGGGATCGCGATTGTCTGAGCGAAGTGCAACGTAGCGAGTTCGAGCGAGACCCCGCCTGAACCGAGCACCGCAGGTTGCCCGCAGCGAAGCGGAGGGACGCAGACAGCAGGGTCGCCTTTTCTTTGGTGACTTTCTTTTGGCGACGCAAAAGAAAGTTACTTGCCGCCGGGCAACCCCGGCCAGCGGCCTCAGCTAAACGCCCATCCTCAAGCAGTCCTCGCCCGTCCACCTTTCTCCGCCCAGGTCCGTGTCCACCGGATCTGCATCACCCGCAGCATCACCAGCATGCCCAGCGACAAGGCTGCAAAGAAGAAGAACCCCCACATGTAAGTGCCCGCATACTGCTTGGAAATACCCATGGCATTGGGCACCAGGCCGCCGCCCAGTGCGCCGATTTCCCCGATCATGGAGCCGGCCACCGCGGTGGCCAGGGGCCAGCGCAGCGGTACCAGCTGGAAAAGGGCGCCATTGCCTGCACCCAATGCGGCAAAGCACAGCATCACCAGCAAGGTGGTGGCGACCAGGGATTTGCTGGCCAGGCCGCATGCCACGAGCGTGACGGCAATCGTCAGCAGCACGACGCTCAAGGTGTTCACGCCGCCCCAGCGGTCCGAGATCCAGCCGCCGAAGATGCGCAGCGCCGCGCCCATGAAAGCTGCCAGCATGGACAACTGGCCCGCCTGCACCTTGCTGACACCGAACTGGTCGTAGTAGTAGGAAGGCAAAAACGTCGCCAGCCCGATGAAGCCGCCAAAACTCACGGCGTAGATCAGGCTGAAAGCCCAGCCGTCTTTTTCGAACAGGCAGGCCACGTGTTCGCGCAGGGTGGCGTGGCTGTCCACATCGTCGGGTTCTTTGGCAAAAAGAATCATCGCGATCATCGGCAGCAGCATGGCTACGGCGGCAATGCCGTAGACCGACTGCCAGCCGAAGCGCTGCGCCAGCGCCGGCGCGACAAGCACGGAGACAGCGGTGCCCACGTTGCCCGCACCGACCAGACCCATGGCCAGGCCCTTGTAGCGGGGAGGGAAGGAGCCCGAACCCAGGCTGAGCGCTACGCCGAAACTGGCGCCGGCAATGCCCAGCAGCACGCCCATGGCCAGCAGGCTGCTGTAGGAGTCAACCACGAAGTAGCCGAACAGCAGCGCCACCATGATCAGGCCCATTTCGACCAGCGTGGCATTTTTGCGGCCAATGTATTGCGCCAGCACGCCCAGCGGAAAGCGCATCAGCGCGCCGGCGAAGATGGGAACCGACAGCATCACGCCTTTTTCTGTGGGCGAGAGCTTGTAGGTTTCCGAAATGAAAGGCGCCATGGCGCCGTTCATGACCCAGATGCAGCACGAAAACGCGAAGTAGAAAAACGCTGCACCCAGTGTGGGCGCGTGGCCAGCCTTGAGAAAATTACGAAACCCCGCCATGGTGCAAGCTCTTTCTGTGAAGATGGTTGATTCACAGAAACAGTGCGAAAAGCATGCCAACTTGGGGCATGCAAAACGCACCCTTGCAGCGCAATTTAGGGGCGTTGGCCTGATTTTTTTGGTGCGCCGCACAAATAGCGTGCGCGCGGCCTCAAGAGAGGTTGCGTGTAGCGCTGGGTGTGCGGTTCAGTTTTTGCGGTCCATGTCGACGCAGACCATCGCCGCGTAGTGGTTCCAGCGCAAGGTGATCACGTAGGGGCGCTTGCGTACCCGGGCCTTCATGCCCTGCGCGCCCTGCAGCTTGATCGGCACTGAAATCTGCAGCTCGGACCCCAAAGCCTTGCGTGCATTGCCTGCCAGGGTGTTGGCGATTTCACCCACCGCGTCAAGCAGGTTGCCATCGCTGAGGTCAGTCTCATGCTGGAGCAGCAAAATTTCCCGCACCAGTTTCCCCGGCATGGACACCACCACATGTCCGTTGTGGCTTCCCGAGAAGGTGACGATGCCGTTGAATTCAAAGGCTTCGATATCTCCCGTGCCGAGATAGGCCGAGGTGATCTGCGGTTCCTGCCGGGTCGTGATCTTGAGGTAATGCCGGATGGAATCGACAAAGAGCTTGAGGTCGTTTTCGTTCAGTGTGGCCATCGCAGTGTCCTTAGCGCACGTCTGCAACGTCGAGCAGTGCAATCTGCAGCTCTTCGTCGGTAAAGGGTTTGGCAACGAATCCGCGGGCGCCCAGCTTGAGTGCCTGGATGGCTGTCGATTTGTCGCTGAGCGCGCTGACCACCAGTATCTTGATGGACGGGTCGAACTTCAGCAATGCGGTGATGCATTCAATGCCGTCCATCTCGGGCATGGTCAGGTCCATGGTGACGACCTCGGGGCGGGTTGCCCGGGCCAGCCGCACGGCTTCGAGGCCGTTCTTGGCCAGGCCTGCGAGCACCACGCCCTTGATGCCGCCGTTTTGCACCACTCTCGAAATCCGGGTCCGGATCATGTTGGAGTCGTCAACAATCAGCAGTCGCATGGAGAAGCTCCTGTGTGGGGTTTGTGATGGCCATTGCTGGATTGCTTCAGGAAAATTCAGGAAAAAGAAACCTTGAATTCGGTGTGCTGGCCGGGCGTGCTGGACAACAGCAGGCGCGCCCCCAGCTGCTGCACGTTGGTCTGCACCAGGTCCAGGCCCACGCCGCGGCCTGCGTGGCGGGAGGTGGCCCCGGCCGTGGAAAAGCCCGGCTTGAAAATATGCGCAACGATCTGCTGCTCACTGAAGCTTTGCAGCTGCTCAGGCGTATACCAGCCCAGTTCAAGCAGACGGCGGCGAACGTCGGCCGCATTCAGGCCCGCGCCGTCGTCGCGCACGCTGAGCTGCCACTGGCCGTCTTCGTTCCGGGTGAGGTTGACGGCAATCCGCCCGGCCTCCGCCTTGCCCGCAGCGCGCCGCACGGAGGGCGCCTCCACGCCGTGCACCACGGCGTTACGCAGCAACTGGATGGCGATTTCGCGCAGCAGGTTCATCTTGTCGGCCGGCATGTCCTGGGCACTGCCCATACGCACCTCGGCATCCACGCGTTTGCCGCAGTCGGTGCCGACCTCGTTCGCCAGCTGGGTTAGCACGGCGTTCAGTCCTTGCGATGCGGAACCGTCCGGGGCGGGCGCCGTGTCACCGCCTGAGCGCTTCTGGCCCAGCGCCTTGAAGGCGCCGACCTTGGCCAGCAGGTCCTCGAGCGGCAAAGGCAGGGCCAGCAGAGCGTCGCCGGTGGCGGCGCCGTTGTCCTTGAGCTTTTGCAACTCGCTTTCGAACTGATGGGCCAGTGTGGCCAGGATTTCCAGTCCGAGCGATGCTGCGTCGCCCTTGAAGGCGTGGATGCGGCGGTAGGCGCCGTCCACAGCTTTGAGCACCTGGACTTCCGAGGCGGCCGATGAAGTGCTTCGCAGCAGGTCGTTGACTTCCAGCAGGGACGCTTCAGCCCGCTCGACAAAGGCGCGCATCATGGCCGGCTCCGTCTCGAAAGCCTTGAGCATCATGGACAGCTCTTTTTGCGAGCGCTGGCGTTCGCCGGTCAACCGGGCCTGCAACTCGACCTTTTGCGTGATGTCCTGTACGGTGACCAGCAGGTGCCGCACCGTGGCGCCGTCCTGCACCCGGTTGAAATGGAAAGAAAGATAGCGCTTGGTGTCCTGGCCCAGCCGGTTCCTGACGGTGAGTTCCACTTCCGACAGCGGGTTGATGCCCTGGATCAGCTGCTCCTTGACGTGTGGAGAGAACAGCAACTCGACATAGTCCCGCGCATCGGTCAATGCCTTGTCGGAAACCAGGGTGGACAGCTGGTAGAAAAAGTTTTGCCCCGGTGCCAGTGTTTTGCCGAACAGTGCATGGGTCGAGCGGGACAACTGGGAGCCGAGCTGGTGCTGGGGTGTCAGCAGGAACAGGCCTTCGCGCACGCTGGCGAGAATTTCCCGGTTTTCTTCGGTGGCAGCTTCAATCGCGGCGTCTGAAGTTTTCAGGCGGCGCAGGAACTTGAACAGAATGAAGGCGAAATTCAGCAGTGCCAGCACGATGCCGACGGTTTGCACCATGCGCAGTACGCTGGCGCGCGAGGCGCCGATCTGCTGCGTTTCCGTGACGAAGTCGTTGGCAACGCCCAGCAGTTTGATGTTGTTGGCCTGGCTATAGGCCAGCGCGGCAGCCAGTTCCGTCTGCGTGAAGCCGTCGCCGGCAAGCAGGGGCTGGAGCAGCTCGAAGTAGGGCTTCCACAGCGCATCCACCTTGTCCTCCAGCTCGCGGCCCCGGCTGGACACCACGGGCTCCAGGTACACCGGTTTGCCGTCGCCGCCGGGAATGGTGCCGCCTTCGCGGAATGCGACATGGGAGGCCTGGAAGATCTTTGCGCCTGAACGCAGCTCGGCCAGTGTCTCGGGCTTGTAAGGCGTGCCCGCCACCCGCATGGCGTCGAGTTCGAGCAGGGTGCGTGCGACACGCTGAGAAACATAGCGCTGGCGGCCGGAAAGGTTGATGGCCACGGTGTCCTGGTCGATCTTGAACGAGGTGTAGAAGTTCAGGACCAGCACCCCCAGGTCAAACAGCAGGAAAAGCGCGACCGCGATGATGATTTCACGGTACTTCCCGAGCGAGGCGAGGCCGCTCGAGCGCGCAGGCCGTGTGCTGGCCGGTGCGCCATGGGCGATTCTGCCGGCGCCGGGGATTGGCAAAACTGCAGACATTGGAAACCTCCTGCTTGGTTGTTTAGTCGCGGGCCACCGCAGAACCGGCTTTGCCGGGCTGCTGGTGGCGCCCCCTCGAGGGGGAGGCGCCAAAGGCGCTTCGGGGGCGAGTCTTTACTCAGGCTGCTTTTTCGACGTGACCCTGGCGGGTGTAAAGGAAATCGATCACGGCTTTGCGGTAACCCAGGTAGCGGATGTCTTCGGCCAGCGCCACGCGGGAACGCGGGCGGGGCAGTTCCACCGGCAGCACTTCGCCGATCGTGGCGGCGGGACCGTTGGTCATCATCACAATGCGGTCGCTCAGCAGCACGGCTTCGTCGACGTCATGGGTCACCATGACCACCGTGCTTTGCGTGGTGGCGACGATTTGCAGCAGTTCGTCCTGCAGCTTGGCGCGGGTCAGGGCGTCAAGGGCGCCGAAAGGCTCGTCCAGCAGCAACACCTTGGGTTCCATCGACAGCGCGCGTGCAATGCCGACGCGTTGCTTCATGCCGCCCGAAATCTCGCCGGGACGTTTTTGCGCAGCCGGCGTCAGTCCGACCATGGCCAGTGCGGCGTCGGTGCGGGCCTTGAGTTGCGCCTTGCTTTCGGTGGCTGAGAACACGCGCTCGACAGCGAGGTAGACATTTTCAAAGCAGGTGAGCCAGGGCAGCAGCGAATGGTTCTGGAATACGACAGCGCGCTCGGGGCCGGGTCCGGCAATCTCGCGGTTGGCGCACAGCAGGCTGCCCTCTGTCGGCGTGGTCAGGCCGGCAATCAGGTTGAGCAGCGTGGATTTGCCGCAGCCTGAATGGCCGATCAGTGTGACGAACTCGCCTTTGGCGACCGTGAGGTTGATGTGCTGCAGTGCGCAGAACGGCCCCTTTTTGGTCTTGAAGGTTTGCTCGACGCCCTGGATTTCGATGTATTTGGTGGTGAAGGATGTCATGGCTTGGTTCTCCTTTTGTTCGAGCGGTTCAGTTCTTGACTTCTTCAAACGTGAAGGCTGTGGCGAGCTTGATCAAGGCGAACTCCAGCACCAGGCCGACGATGCCGATCACGAAGATCGCGATGATGATGTTCTTGACGTTGAGGTTGTTCCACTCGTCCCAGACCCAGAAGCCGATGCCGACGCCGCCGGTCAGCATCTCTGCCGCCACGATCACCAGCCAGGCGGTGCCGACAGCCAGACGAACGCCGGTCAGCATGTAGGGCAGCACGGCAGGAAAGAGAATCTTGGTCACTATCTTCCACTCGCTGAGGTTGAGCACGCGAGCCACGTTCATGTAGTCCTGGGGCACGCGTTGCACACCTACAGCCGTGTTGATGATCATGGGCCAGATGGAGCAGATGAAGATGGTCCAGATGGCGGCCGGGTTGGCGCCCTTGAAGACCAGCAGACCAATCGGCAACCAGGCCAGCGGCGACACCGGGCGCAAGAGGCTGATCAGCGGGTTGAACATGCGGCTCAAAAAATTGAAACGGCCGATCATGAAGCCGACCGGTATGCCGACGACAGCCGCCATGCCGAAGCCCATGGCCACGCGCTTGAGTGACGACAGCACGTTCCAGCCCACACCCTGGTCATTCGGCCCCTTGCTGTAGAACGGATCACTGAAGATCTGCACCGCCTGCACAAAGGTGTCTTTGGGCGAGGGAATGCTGCCGGCCGTGCCCATGAAAACAAGCTCCCAGATCAGCACCAGCAAACCCAGGCCCAGGAGGGGGGGCAGGACGCTGAGCCAGAGCCAGGAGGCATCGCCGGATGGCTTGGTGATGGGGGTGGGTTTTGTTGGAGCGTTCATGCTGTTTTGGGCTGTAGCGCCCGTTGGATGAGCGCCACCAGCTATCGAATTGATAGCGGCAGCATCTCTGGGCCTTTCGTTGCTGCGGCTTGCCGGGGTTGCCGCCTCCAGCGGGTTGTGAAATACGGCACTGACCATGGCGTCACCTCTTTACGTAGGAAGGTTGGGTGGGGTGTAGCGTGGATATCGCGTGGGTGTTCAGGCGTGAACCTTGAAACTGTCGGCGTATTTTTTCGGGTCCTTGCCGTCCCACACGGTGCCGTCCATCAGCTTGCTGCTGCGCATGATGTCTTTGGGAACGCTGGCCTTGGCCGCCGTGGCTGCCTGCTTGTAGACGTCGATGTGGTTGATTTGCTTGGCAATGCCCAGGTAGTCTGGATGGTCCTTGATCAGGCCCCAGCGCTTGTGCTGTGTGAGGAACCACATGCCGTCGGACAGGTAAGGGAAGCTCACCGCACCGTCGTTGTAGAACTTCATGTAGTTCGGGTCGTCCCAGGTCTTGCCCATGCCGTTCTGGTAGCGGCCCAGGATGCGCTGGTTGATGGCGTCCACGCTGGTGTTGACGTAGCTCTTGTCGGCCACGGTCTCGGCCATCTTGTTTTTGTTGGAGAGGCTGGCGTCAATCCACTTGCCGGCTTCGATGATGGCGGCGGTCACGGCACGCGCGGTGTTGGGGTATTTCTTGACGAAGTCGGCGGTGGTGCCTAGTACTTTTTCTGGGTGGTCCTTCCAGACGTCCTGGGTGGTCACGGCGGTCACGCCGATGCCGTCGATGATGGCGCGGTGGCCCCAAGGCTCGCCCACGCAGAAGCCGTCCATGTTGCCCACGCGCATGTTGGCCACCATCTGCGGCGGCGGCACGGTGATGACTTTGGCATCCTTCATCGGATTGATGCCATTGGCAGCCAGCCAGTAGTAGAGCCACATGGCGTGGGTGCCGGTGGGGAAGGTCTGGGCGAAGGTGTATTCGCGCTTGTCGGTCGCCATGAGCTTGGCCAGGCCCGCGCCGTCAACCGCGCCTTTGTCGGCGAGTTTTTTGGACAGCGTGATGGCCTGGCCGTTGTTGTTGAGCGTCATCAGCACAGCCATGTCTTTCTTGGGGCCTGCCGTGCCCATGTGCACGCCGTAGACCAGGCCGTAGAGCACGTGGGCGAAGTCCAGCTCGCCGTTGACGAGCTTGTCGCGCACACCGGCCCAGCTGGCTTCTTTGGTCGGGATGATCTTGACGCCATATTTCTGGTCAATGCCCAGCACCGAGGCCATGACCACGGAGGCGCAGTCGGTCAGCGGTATGAAGCCGATCTTCACTTCCTTTTTCTCCGGCGCGTCGGAGCCCTGGGCGTACACGGCAGCGCGCAGGGCGGGGTTGATGCCCACGGCGCCTACGGCCGCGGCCTGCAGCACGGTGCGGCGTGTCAGCGAAGATTTCAGCAGTTCAGTCATGTTGGCGGCTCCTGATAGTTAAAAACGAAAGACAAAAACAAAAAAGGCGCTCGACCCGGGCAACACGTTGAACGTGATGCAGGGTGCGAACGCCTTTGTTCCTTGGGGGCACCACACACTTCGCCATTGAAGTGCTGTGCCGGTTGGCCATCTTTGACCAGTGCCTAGGGCATTGCAAAAGCTGTGCCAGGGTTGGCGGGTGTCGTTAGGACGCGGTGGTTTTGAGAGTGGGTGCGCCCAGTTGCGCGAGCCATGTGAAGTGCGCTGTGGGCAGTTGCGGGGCGGGATGACGCAGGGTTGCAGGTTGATGCTTGCACCGTATTTGTGCGCCGCACCAATTGAGGGTTTATTGAGGCCTGGCCGGCGATTCAGCCCAGCAGGTCCAGGGCGTCCAGCATGCGCTGGGCAACTTCACCCAGTCGAAGGCCCTTGTCCATGGCGGCCTTGCGCAGCTTTTCGTAAGCGGCCTGCTCAGACAATCCCTGGCGCTGCATCAGCATGCCTTTGGCCCGGTCTATGACTTTTCGGTCATGCAGCTCTGTTTTGGCATGGGCCAGTTCTTTGCGCAGGCCCTGTTCGTGTTCAAAGCGCGCCATGGCCACATCCAGGATGGGGCGGATTCGATCCGGGGAGAGGCCGGCCACCACATAGGCCGACACGCCGGCGGCGACGGCATCCTTCACGTGGCTGGTGTCGTTGTCGTTGGTGAACAGCACGATGGGCCGGCGGGCGTCCCGCGTTGCCATGACCACATGCTCCAGCGAATCGCGGGCCTCACTTTCGGCGTCCACGATGATCATGTCGGGTTGCAGTTGCGCCAGGCGCTCGTCCAGGAAGGTATCGGCCGGGAGCACTGCGACGATGTTGTAACCGTTTTCCAGCAGGCCGATACGCAGCTGGCGCGAGCGCTCGGCCAGCTCCCGCGCATGGGCGTCATCGGACACGGACTCCAGCAGATCCGGGGCGATGATGACAAGGCGCAGGGATTGGGACGGTGTCATGTGCGTAGTCGTGCAAGAAACGTGCCCCCACAGTCGTTCACTGCGTGTAACTCCTTGCCCCACGAGGGGTGCCGCCCGCCTGCGGCCCGGCAAAGCCGGTTCCACGGCTCATGCTGGGTTAAAGAGTACCAGCGGGCAGCCGCGGGACTGGCTTTGCCAGACCGCAGGCGCCGCCCCCTGGAGGGGGGAACAGGCTACACGCAGTGAGCCTGGACGGGGGTGGGTCTACACTTGGACGATGCTAGTTCTAGGAATCGAATCGAGTTGCGATGAAACCGGTGTGGCGCTGGTGGATGCCAGCGGCGGCGGAGTGCCGCGCCTGCTGTCGCACGCCTTGTTTAGCCAGATAGACATGCACCAGGCGTATGGCGGTGTGGTGCCCGAGCTGGCCAGCCGGGACCATATCCGGCGCGTCTTGCCCTTGACACATCAGGTCATGGCAGAGGCGGGAAGCAGCCTTGCACAGGTAGATGTGGTGGCTTATACGCGCGGCCCTGGGCTTGCAGGTGCGTTGCTCGTGGGGGCGGGTGTGGCCTGCTCGCTGGCGGCGGCGCTGGGCAAGCCGGCCATGGGTGTGCATCACCTGGAAGGGCATTTGCTGTCGCCTTTTTTGAGTGCCGACCCGCCTGAATTTCCTTTTGTGGCGCTACTGGTATCCGGCGGGCATACCCAATTGATGCGCGTGGACCGTGTGGGAAGTTATGAATTGCTGGGTGAAACCATTGACGATGCGGCGGGTGAGGCCTTTGACAAGTCGGCCAAGCTGATGGGCCTGCCTTATCCAGGAGGGCCACATCTGTCGAAGCTGGCTGAGGGCGGTGACGGCGCGGCCTTTAAGTTGCCGCGACCCTTGCTGCACAGCGGCGATCTTGATTTTTCCTTTGCCGGGCTCAAAACCGCGGTGCTGACGCAGGCCAAAAAACTGGGGCCGGATCTGGAAAGCCGCAAAGCCGATCTGGCCGCGTCTACGCAGGCGGCCATCGTTGAAGTGCTGGTGAAAAAATCACTCACAGCCATGACGCAAACCGGGTTGAAGCGCCTGGTGGTGGCTGGCGGCGTGGGCGCCAATGCGTTGCTGCGCAGCCAACTCAATACCGTATGCAAACAGCGCGGCATCCGCGTGCATTACCCCGAGCTGCATTTATGCACCGACAACGGCGCCATGATTGCCCTGGCGGCTGGCATGCGCCTGCAAGCCGGGCTTGAAACGCTTCAGCGCGACTACACGTTTGATGTGAAGCCGCGCTGGAGTTTGACCCCCACGGTCGCTCGCGCCGCGTAGCTTCCTGCCCCCCGAGGGGGCCGCTGCGCCTGCGGCCCGGCAAAGCCGGTTCTGCGGCCCTGGCTGGCAGGGACGGCTACCCGGCTTTGGTCGGTGGCTACTGGATGTCGAGGTGGGTGACGTTGCTGACAGGGACTTTTTTGCCCAGTGTCAGGGTCAACACGCCGTTTTCCAGTTTGGCGCTGCTGTTGGCGGTATCGATTTCCAGCGGGAAGCGCCATGCGGCCTTGATCTTGCGGGGTGCGTCTTCCTTGCTGGAGACACGAACCACGTCGCCTTCAATGCCGATATCCAGTTGTTCGCGGGCCAGGCCGGGAACGTCGAATTGCAGGGTATAGGCCTTCTCGAGGTCTTCCACGTTGGCAGCCTTGGCGGCGCCGGTGTCAGACAGCGACGAGAAGGTATCGTTGAGGAATTTTTCCAGGGCGCCGTTGCTCACGACGGGTGCGTAGTGGCGTTGAAAGGCACGGGCAGGGCGATGGGCGAGAGAGTAAAACATGGCTATTCCTTGATGGATGAACAAGGGGTGTTTTCCCCTTACACTGCGCGGCGCTCACCGTGATTGCCGCTTGCACCCCAGTTAGGTGTGCAAGCGGTTTATTCAAGCCAAATCAGGCAAAAGACCAGGGTCTATTTTTTTATGCAGAAACACTTGAAACGCTTCCTCATGGCCCTATGTCTTTGCGCCTCGGCGGCGGCGTTCGCGCAGACCGCAAGCCAGCCGCCTGTGCCGGCACCTGTTCGTATTGCGCTGATCGAAAGCCTGTCAGGCGCATTCGCCAATACCGGCGAAGCGGTGTTCCGAAACCTCGTCTGGGCCACTGAGCGCGTCAATGCCCGCGGCGGTGTGAAGCTGGCAGGCGGCCCGCGCAACCTGGTCGTTGAGCGCTACGACAGCAAGGGCCAGAACGAAGAGGCGCTGGCGGCATTGCGCTCGGCGATCGACGACGGCGTGACCATCGTTGCACAGGGCAATTCCTCCGCGATTGCGGCTGTGCTGATCGACGCCATCAACAAGCACAACGAACGTGAGCCGAACAAGCGCGTGCTGTTTCTCAACTACTCGGCGGTCGACCCGATCCTGACGAATGAAAAGTGCAGCTACTGGCATTTCCGCTTTGATGCGCATGCAGACATGCGCATGGCCGCGCTCATGGATGTGCTCCGGGACGACAAGGCGCTCAAAAGCATTTACCTGATCGGCCAGGACTACAGTTTCGGCCAGGCCGTGCTGCGCGAGGCGCGCAAGCAACTGGGTGCGCAGCGACCCGACGTGCAGATCGTGGGCGACGAGTTGCACGCGCTGGGCCGTGTCAAGGACTTCATTCCCTATGCCGCGAAGATCAAGGCCAGCGGAGCGCAGGCAGTGCTTACGGGCAACTGGGGTAACGACCTGACGCTGTTGATCAAGGCGGCAAGGGAAGTCGGTTACGAGGGCAAGTTCTATACCTTCTACGGCAACGCGCTGGGCGTGCCGGGCGCGCTGGGCGATGCCGGCGTAGGCAAGGTGATCGCGGTGGCCGACTGGTTCCCGAATGAGGCGGGCGTGCAGTCCGAAGCCTTCTACCAGTCCTTCCGCCAGCGCTTTCCCAAGCCTCAGGACGACTATGTGCATATGCGCATGCAGCTGATGATTGAGGCCCTGGCCCAAAGCCTTGACAAAGCGGGCAGTGCTGACGCCGG
Source organism: Polaromonas sp. P5_D5 (assembly GCF_054049435.1). Lineage (NCBI taxonomy): Bacteria > Pseudomonadati > Pseudomonadota > Betaproteobacteria > Burkholderiales > Comamonadaceae > Polaromonas > Polaromonas sp. P5_D5. The sequence goes on along the minus strand of NZ_JBFUMJ010000001.1, from coordinate 585,349 downwards.
CGCGGTGGCGGCGCAGCTTGAGCGCAGTACGGTCACTTTTGCGGGCCACAAAGGCGCGATGCGCTCGGCCGACCACCAGTTCCAGCAGCCGCTGCTGGTGGCGTTGATGGGCAAGCAGGGTTCGCCGGGTGTGAAATTTGACGTGGAGGGTTCCGGCTACGGTTTTCGCGTCATCAAGACTATTTCGCCCGAAAAGGCCGAGCAGCCCAACAGCTGCAAGATGGTCCGGCCTTGAGTTCAAATTGGCTGATTGAATAATTGATTGAAGCCGGCAGGCGGACGGACTATCCATGAGAAAAACTGTTTTAGATCTTGAAGAATCGATGATCCGCCAGGTGGCCAACGCGGGCATGGGGCGCGATGACGTCCTCAAGTTCTGGTTTGGCGAGAGCGATGAGGTCACGCCCGCGTTTATCCGCGATGCGGCGGCTGCATCGTTGCAGCAGGGCGAGACTTTTTATGCGCAAAACCTGGGCTTGCCAGAGCTGCGGGAGGCTATTGCCAATTACGCGACGGGCCTGCGCTGTGCGGGGGCCGCGCCGATCACGGCCGAGCGCATCGCTGTGACTTCCGGCGGCGTCAATGCGCTAATGCTGGCGGTGCAGGCGCTGGTGGATGCCGGCGACGAAGTTGTGGCCGTGACGCCTGTCTGGCCCAACCTGACGGCCCAGCCGGCCATCATGGGCGCGCAGGTCAAATGCGTCAGCCTCAAGCCGGTGGCAGGCGAGTGGCGGCTTGATGTGGCCGAGCTACTGGCCGCCATCACGCCGAAAACCAAACTACTCATCGTCAACGCGCCCAACAATCCCACTGGCTGGACGCTGTCGCGCGCCGAGCAGGAGGCCATCCTGGCGCATTGCCGCAAGACCGGGACCTGGATCCTGGCGGACGAGGTCTATGAACGGCTTTATTACGAGGCCACCCCTAACGGTTGCGCCCCCAGTTTTCTGGATATCGCCGCGCCCGAGGATCGACTGGTGGTCGTTCACAGCTTTTCCAAGAGCTTTTTGATGACCGGGTGGCGCCTGGGCTGGCTGGTGATGCCGGCTGCCATGACGCCACACATGGGCAAGCTGGTGGAGTTCAACACCTCCTGCGCGCCGGTGTTCGTGCAGCGGGCCGGGCTGGTGGCTATCGAACGCACGGCCGATATCACGCCCCGGGTGGTTGCCCATCTGAAAACCTGCCGCGACACTTTGGTGCCGCTGCTGCAGGCCGTGCCGGGCGTGCAGTTGGCGCCGGCCAAAGGCGGCATGTACGCCTTTTTCAGGCTGGAAGACCAGGCGCGCTTTGGGGACTCGCTGGAGACGGCCAAACGCCTGGTCGTGGAGGCCGGGCTGGGTCTGGCGCCCGGCAATGCCTTCATGGTCAACCCAGGCCCGGAGGCCCAGGGCTGGCTGCGCTGGTGTTTCGCCAGCCAGGACGTGGACAGGCTTGGGCAGGGGGTGGGGCGCCTGAGGCGCTGGCTTGGGCTATAATCCAAGGCTCTGCGCAAATTGAGGCCCCAGATAGAAGTTTTAGGGGCCTTTTCATGCCGGAACACGACGAAAGCGGTTTATTCAACTCCCATGTCGGGAACGCTGCTTCGCTCGCAAGCGCACCTCGGTGCAAGAAAGAGAAAACATGATTGCAAAATCAATCAAGGCCGAAATCGTTCAGGCCAACGCACGTGCCGCCGGCGACACCGGCAGCCCTGAAGTTCAAGTGGCGCTGCTGACCGGCCGCATCAACGAACTGACCCCCCATTTCAAGGCCAACGCCAAGGATCACCATGGCCGCCGCGGTCTGCTGCGCATGGTGAGCCGCCGCCGCAAGCTGCTGGACTACCTGAAGTCCAAAGATGCCGAACGTTACACCGCGCTGATCGCCAAGCTTGGCCTGCGCAAGTAATCGGTAACAACGATTTGAAAGCGCCTGAGTTAGTTCACTAGCTCAGGCGCTTTTTACTTCGGAGCAAGGCAAAACGAGCACGCGCTGTGTCATTCCACAAGAAAAGCCCTGGTCAGGCCTCTGATCCCAGGCATTTTGTGGAATGGCATCGTGTTCAGCCAGCCGCCGCTCCGGGCCTCCCGCACTGCCTCAAGTGCGTGAATTTAGTGGAGATAAGAACATGAGCATTTTCAACAAAGTCACCAAGTCTTTCCAATGGGGCCAGCACAAAGTCACGATGGAAACCGGCGAAATCGCACGCCAGTCCAGCGGCGCCGTCATCGTTGATATGGACGGCACCGTGGTGCTGGCCACCGTGGTTGCCAAGACCGATGCCAAGCCCGGCCAGGATTTCTTCCCCCTGACGGTTGACTACCTTGAGAAAACCTACGCCGCCGGCCGCATTCCCGGCAGCTTCTTCAAGCGCGAAGGCCGCCCCAGCGAATTCGAAACGCTGACCTCCCGCCTGATCGACCGCCCGATTCGCCCGCTGTTCCCCGAAGGCTTCTTCAACGAAGTGCAGGTCGTGATCCACGTGCTGTCGTTGAACCCTGAAGTGGAAGGCGACATCCCCGCGCTGATCGCTTCGAGCGCCGCCTTGTCGATCTCCGGCATCCCGTTCAACGGCCCCATCGGCGCCGCCCGCGTTGCTTACATCGACGGCCAATACGTTCTGAACCCCGGCAAGACCCAGCTCAAGGATTCGAAGATGGACCTCGTCGTGGCCGGCACTGAAGCCGCCGTGCTGATGGTCGAGTCCGAAGCCCAGCAACTGTCCGAAGAAATCATGCTCGGCGCCGTGGTGTTCGGCCATGAGCAGGGCAACATCGCCATCAACGCGATCCACGAACTCGTGCGCGACGCCGGCAAGCCGGTCTGGGACTGGAAAGCTCCCGCCAAGAACGAACCGCTGATCGCCAGGGTCAACGAACTGGCCGGCGCCAAGCTGCAAGCCGCGTACCAGATCCGCGCCAAGCAAGCCCGTACGCAAGCCTGCCGCGTGGTGACTTCCGAGGTGATGGCCGCACTGAAGGCTGACGGCGTTGAATTCGACGGCGTGGCCGTTGAAGGCATGCTGTTCGACATCGAAGCCAAGATCGTTCGCAGCCAGATCCTGGCCGGCGAGCCCCGTATCGACGGCCGCGACACACGCACCGTGCGCGCGATTGAAATCCGCAACAGCGTGCTGCCACGCACCCACGGTTCGGCCCTCTTCACGCGTGGCGAAACCCAGGCGTTGGTCGTGACCACACTGGGTACCGAGCGCGACGCGCAGCGCATCGACGCACTGTCGGGCGACTACGAAGACCGCTTCATGCTGCACTACAACATGCCCCCGTTCGCCACCGGCGAAACCGGCCGTGTTGGTTCGCCAAAACGCCGCGAGATTGGTCATGGGCGGCTTGCGAAGCGCGCGCTGATCGCCGTGCTGCCCACAAAGGAAGAATTCCCGTACACCATGCGTGTGGTGTCTGAGATCACCGAGTCCAATGGCTCCTCGTCGATGGCTTCGGTTTGCGGCGGCTGCCTGTCGCTGATGGACGCCGGCGTGCCGATGAAAGCCCACGTGGCCGGTATCGCCATGGGCCTGATCAAGGAAGACAACCGCTTTGCCGTGCTGACCGACATCCTGGGTGATGAAGATCACCTGGGCGACATGGACTTCAAGGTTGCGGGTACCACCTTCGGTATCACCGCGCTGCAGATGGACATCAAGATCCAGGGCATCACCAAGGAAATCATGCAGGTCGCACTGGCCCAGGCCAAGGAAGCCCGCATGCACATCCTGGGCAAGATGCAGGAAGCCATGGGTGAAGCCAAGGCCGAAGTCTCCGACTTCGCGCCGCGCCTCTATGTGATGAAGATCAATCCCGAGAAGATCCGCGACGTGATCGGCAAGGGCGGCGCCGTCATCCGCGCGCTGACCGAAGAAACCGGCACGCAGATCAACATCGAAGAAGACGGCACCATCACCATCGCGTCGAACGACAGCGCCAAGGCCGATGAAGCCAAGCGCCGCATCGCCGAGATCACCGCAGAAGTCGAAATCGGCAAGGTCTACGAAGGCCCGGTCACCAAGATCCTGGACTTCGGTGCACTGATCAACCTGCTGCCCGGCAAGGACGGCCTGCTGCACATCAGCCAGATCGCCCACGAGCGCGTCGAGAAGGTCACCGACTACCTGAGCGAAGGCCAGATCGTCAAGGTCAAGGTTCTTGAGACCGACGAAAAAGGCCGTGTCAAGCTGTCGATGAAGGCCCTGCTGGATCGTCCGGCCCAGGACCAGGACCGGGGCTGATCAATATCCGCTATTGATTTTGTAGCTGCTTGCGCTCTTGTACAGAGGGCTGGCGGCTCAAATGACCTTGATACGCCATGAAAGTTGTTGAAATTACCTCCTACGGCAAGCCTGAGGTGTTGTGCCTGGCTGATCGCCCGGCGCCCATCGAAGGTTCTGGCGAGGTAGTGATCCGCGTGAGCGCCAGTGGCGTCAACCGCCCTGATGTTCTTCAGCGCATGGGTCACTACCCGGTACCGCCAGGGGCGTCCGACATTCCCGGGCTTGAGGTCGCGGGTGTGATCGTGTCCGGCGATGCCGGGGCCATGACTGCAGCCGGTCTCAAAATCGGTGACCGTGTCTGCGCGTTGGTCGCCGGTGGTGGCTATGCCGAGTTGTGCGTTGCTCCGATTGGGCAGTGCCTGCCGGTGCCTTCAGGGCTGAGCGACATCGAGGCGGCATCTTTGCCCGAGACTTTTTTCACCGTCTGGAGCAATGTGTTTGAGCGCGCTTACCTGCAGCCGGGTGAAACCTTGCTGATCCAGGGCGGTTCCAGCGGTATCGGCGTTACGGCCATCCAGATTGCCAAGGCCTTGGGGGCCACGGTGCTGGTAACGGCCGGCAGCGACGAAAAATGCGCTGCCTGTGTGGCCCTGGGCGCGGACCATGCCATCAACTACAAGACCAGCGACTTTGCAGAAGAGGCAAAAAAGCTGACCAACGGGAAGGGCGTCGACGTCATTCTTGATATGGTTGCCGGTGGTTATGTTGCGCGAGAAGTTGACTGCATGGCCGAAGACGGCCGTCTGGTCATCATTGCGATACAGGGCGGGGTCAAGTCCGAGATCAATGCAGGATTGGTGTTGCGCAAGCGCTTGACCGTCACCGGTTCAACCCTGCGTGCGCGATCTGTTGAATTCAAGACCGCGATTGCGAAGGCCTTGAAAGAAAAAGTCTGGCCGCTGATTGCCAGCGGCGCTGTCAAGCCGGTGATTCACAGCACGTTTGCCGCTGCGGATGCAGCCAAGGCGCACGCGCTGATGGAGTCCAACCAGCATGTCGGCAAGATCGTTTTGACCTGGTGAGCCAAGAATGAAAAAACTCATTGCGGGAAACTGGAAGATGAACGGCAAGTTTGGCCAGAACAAGGCCTTGCTTGACGCTGTGCTTGCCGGATTGAAGGCGAAGCCCCCGGCTTGCGGCGTTGCTGTTTGTGTGCCGTTTCCGTACTTTGTGCAGGTACAGGATTACCAAGATCGAAGCCGTGACGAATCAGGCAACCCGATGCTTTCTCTCGGTGCGCAGGACGTGTCTGCTCACGAAGCAGGTGCGTATACCGGAGAAGTCGCAGCGTCCATGCTCAAAGAGTTGACGGTGCGTTATGTCATCGTCGGCCATTCGGAACGCCGCCAGTACCACGGTGAAACGGATCAGCTGGTGGCAGACAAAGCCAAGGCGGCACTCGCCGCCGGCATCACGCCCATTGTCTGCGTGGGTGAAACCCTGGCAGAGCGTGAAGCCGGCCACACTGAAGAGGTCGTCAAGCGTCAGCTGGCCGCAGTCATACATACCAACGGTCATTGCATCAGCGAAATCGTGGTGGCCTACGAACCCGTATGGGCTATCGGTACCGGCAAGACGGCGTCACCGGACGAGGCGCAGGCGGTGCATGCAGTGCTGCGGACCCAGCTGAAAGCGGCAACCGACCAGTTTGCCCGCGTGAAAATCCTGTATGGCGGCAGCATGAATGCGGCCAACGCGGCAACGCTGCTGGCCCAGTCCGATATCGATGGCGGCCTGATTGGCGGTGCCTCGCTCAAAGCCCCCGATTTTTTGACAATTATTGCTGCAGCCCGCAACTGACGAGCGCAGAACGCTATTAATTTAGGAGTAGATATGAACGTTGTATTAACCATTGTCCTCGCCGTGCAAATGCTCTCGGCACTCGGCATGATTGGCCTGATCCTGGTGCAACACGGCAAGGGCGCAGACATGGGCGCGGCATTTGGCAGCGGCGGTTCGGGCAGTCTTTTTGGCGCCAGCGGCAGTGCCAATTTCCTGTCACGCACTACCGGTGTTCTCGCCGCGTTGTTTTTTGCCTGCACCTTGCTGCTTGCTTACTTTGGCAATGCTCCTGCACGCACAAGCTCCAGCGTCCTGGAGGGGGCCGCCGTGACCGCTCCGGCGCCGGCTGCTGCAGCTTCCGGCGCGGCCCAGATTCCGGGAACCTCTGCACCTGCGGGCACCGGCACTGCTGTTCCTGTCCCGCCTGCACCTGCCGCCTCCGGTGCTGCGCAAATCCCGACGAAATAACGAGATTTTGCTGTTGCCCGCAGTCGGGAGCAGCAATATTTCGGGGTAAACTCTAAGACTGTCTGGAAAGCCAAAACCGCAAGGTTCCTCATGCCATCCAGGCAGTTAAATACCGCGGACGTGGTGAAATTGGTAGACACGCTATCTTGAGGGGGTAGTGCCGAAAGGTGTGCGAGTTCGAGTCTCGCCGTCCGCACCAGATTGACATGCATCGGCAGCAACGCTCCGGCAGTGCTGTCGGCTCAAACGGCAAGCTGAAGCAACCGCGCAAGTGGCTTTTCAGAAGTTGAATCCACGATGAACCTCGATCAATACCTTCCTGTTCTTTTGTTTATTCTGGTGGGTGTGGGTGTCGGTGTGGTGCCTCAGGTCCTGGGGCGTTTGTTGGGCCCTGTGCGTCCCGACAGCGAAAAAAATTCCCCTTACGAATGCGGCTTCGAGGCTTTCGAAGATGCCCGCATGAAATTCGATGTGCGCTACTACCTGGTCGCCATCCTCTTCATTCTTTTTGACCTCGAAATCGCGTTTCTTTTTCCTTGGGCCGTGGCGCTCAAGGAAATCGGCCCCGTCGGTTTCTGGTCCGTCATGATTTTCCTGGGCATTCTGGTCGTGGGCTTTGTCTACGAGTGGAAAAAGGGTGCGCTGGACTGGGAGTGATTTCATTTCCAAATCGAGCGTGAACGCGAAGGTCCGCCGTAGACAGTGCTAAGGCACGGCAAGGCGGGCCGACAAAGTGCAAGTTTGATTTGGAAATGAAATAAGAAGATCCCGAGGGTTCTCTAGGCGGGTCACGCCACAAAGGTACGGGTATGTCACTTGAAGGTGTTTTCAACGAAGGCTTCATGACCACGAGTTACGACTCGGTGGTGAACTGGGCCAAGACGGGTTCGCTTTGGCCCATGACGTTCGGCCTGGCCTGCTGCGCCGTCGAAATGATGCATGCGGGCGCGGCGCGTTACGACCTGGATCGCTTCGGCATGTTGTTTCGTCCCAGCCCACGTCAGTCCGACCTGATGATCGTGGCTGGCACGCTGTGCAACAAGATGGGACCGGCACTGCGCAAGGTGTATGACCAGATGTCCGAGCCGCGCTGGGTGTTGTCCATGGGCTCTTGCGCCAATGGCGGCGGCTATTATCACTACAGTTACTCCGTGGTTCGCGGCTGCGACCGTATCGTGCCGGTTGACGTGTATGTGCCCGGCTGCCCACCCACAGCGGAAGCGCTGATGTACGGCATCATCCAGCTGCAGCAGAAAATTCGTCGCACCAACACGATTGCGAGGGCATAAGACATGTCCTCTTCTCCTGTTTCCATGGAGCAACTCGCCGAAACGATTCGTGCAGTGCTCGGCGACAAAGTCAAGAATCTGAACATCGCGCTCGGTGAGATCACTCTTACGGTTTCTGCTGCCGACTACCTGGCTGCCGCAACCCAGTTACGTGATGCGCCCGGTTGCCGCTTCGAGCAACTGATCGACCTGTGCGGCGTCGATTACTCCGAATACAAGGACGGCCAATACGACGGTTTGCGCTATTGCGTGGCGTCGCATCTGTTGTCGGTCAGCCTCAACCAGCGTGTTCGCCTCAAGGTGTTCTGCCCCGACGATGATTTCCCCGTGGTGGATTCGCTCAATGGCATCTGGAACTCGGCCAACTGGTTCGAGCGCGAGGCCTTCGACCTCTACGGGATCATCTTCGAGGGCCACAACGACCTGCGCCGCATCCTGACCGACTACGGCTTCATCGGCCATCCTTTCCGCAAGGACTTCCCGACTTCGGGCCACGTGGAAATGCGCTACGACCCCGAGCAAAAGCGCGTGATTTACCAGCCGGTCACCATCGAGCCGCGTGAGATCACTCCCCGTGTGATCCGCGAAGACAACTATGGCGGGCTGCAGTAAGCGGCGCTTGCAAGAGATACCCCACATGGCAGAAATCAAAAACTACACGCTCAACTTTGGGCCACAGCATCCCGCGGCACACGGTGTGCTGCGCCTGGTGCTCGAGCTCGACGGCGAAGTGATTCAGCGCGCCGACCCGCATATCGGCCTGCTGCACCGCGCGACCGAAAAACTCGCCGAAAGCAAGACCTACATCCAGTCGCTGCCCTACATGGACAGGCTGGACTATGTCTCGATGATGTCCAACGAGCATGCCTACTGTCTGGCCATCGAAAAACTGCTCGGCGTCGACGTGCCGGTTCGCGCGCAGTACATCCGCGTGATGTACGCCGAAATCACGCGCCTGCTCAACCACCTGCTGTGGCTGGGCGCGCACGGTTTCGACTGCGGCGCGATGAACATCCTGATTTATTGTTTCCGCGAACGAGAGGCGCTCTTCGACATGTACGAGGCCGTGTCCGGCGCGCGCATGCATGCGGCCTACTTCCGCCCGGGCGGCGTCTACCGCGACCTGCCCGACAGCATGCCGCAATACCGCGTCAGCAAGGTCAAGAACGCCAAGGCCATCGCGGCGCTCAACGAGAACCGCCAGGGTTCTTTGCTCGACTTCATCGAGGACTTCAGCAACAAATTCCCCGGTTATGTCGATGAGTACGAAACCCTGCTGACGGACAACCGCATCTGGAAGCAGCGCACCGTCGGTGTCGGCGTTGTGTCGCCTGAGCGTGCCCTCAACCTCGGCTTCACCGGCCCCATGCTCCGCGGCTCGGGTTTCGCCTGGGACTTGCGCAAGCAGCAGCCCTATGATGTCTACGACAAGATGGACTTCGACATCCCGGTCGGCAAGACCGGCGACTGCTACGACCGTTACCTCGTCCGTATCGAAGAGATGCGCCAGTCCAACCGCATCATCAAGCAGTGCATTGACTGGTTGCGTGTCAACCCCGGACCTGTGATCACCAGCAACCACAAGGTGGCCGCACCCGACCGCGAATCCATGAAGACCAACATGGAAGAGCTGATCCACCACTTCAAGCTCTTCACCGAAGGCTTCCATGTGCCCGAAGGCGAAGCCTATGCGGCGGTCGAGCACCCCAAGGGCGAGTTTGGTATCTACATCGTCAGCGACGGCGCCAACAAGCCGTATCGCCTGAAGATTCGTCCGCCGGGTTTCCCGCACCTTGCGGCCATGGACGAAATGTCGCGCGGCCACATGATCGCCGATGCCGTCGCCGTGATCGGCACCATGGACATTGTGTTCGGTGAGATTGATCGCTAAACCGGATGGTTTCCCCCATGATTTCTGAACAAACCAGAGCGCGCTTCGACCGCGAAGTCGCCAAATACCCCGCGGACCAGAAACAGTCGGCCGTCATGGCCTGCCTGACCGTCCTGCAGGAAGAGCACGGCTACGTGAGCGCCGAGAGCGAAAAAGTCGTGGCCGAATACCTCGGCATGGCGCCCATCGCCGTGCATGAAGTCACCACCTTCTACAACATGTACAACCAGCGCCCCGTTGGCAAGTACAAGCTCAACGTCTGCACCAACCTGCCTTGCCAGCTGCGCGACGGCGCCAAGGCGCTGAAGCACCTGGAGCACAAACTGGGCATCGCCATGGGCGAGACCAGTGCCGACGGCCTCTTCACGCTGCAGCAATCCGAATGCCTGGGCGCCTGCGCGGATTCCCCGGTGATGCTCGTCAATGACCTCACCATGTGCAGCTTCATGAGCAACGAGAAGCTGGACCAGCTCATCGAAGGCCTTCAATCCGCCGAGGCAAAGCAACCATGACGCTCGCACCCCTGAATCCCCACAGCGCAGCCGCGCAAAGCGTGCTGTCCCAGTTCTCGGCCACCGGCGTGCAGACCTGCTTTCACGGCCGGCACATCAACCCGCAAATTCTGGCTGACCTCGACGGCAGCAACTGGCGCCTCAAGGATTACGAAGCCCGTGGCGGCTACCAGGCCCTGCGCAAGATCCTGAAACAGGATGGCGGCGAGGGCATGACGCCCGACCAGGTCATCGCTGAAGTCAAGGCCGGCAGCTTGCGCGGCCGCGGCGGCGCGGGTTTCCCGACCGGGCTCAAGTGGAGCTTCATGCCGCGCCAGTTCCCGGGCCAGAAATACCTGGTCTGCAACTCGGATGAGGGTGAGCCGGGCACCTGCAAAGATCGCGACATCATGCAGTACAACCCGCACAGCGTGATCGAGGGCATGGCGATCGCCGCCTACGCCATGGGCATCAGCGTGGGTTACAACTACATTCACGGCGAAATCTTCGCGACCTACCAGCGCTTTGAAGAAGCCCTGGAAGAAGCACGCGCTGCCGGCCTGCTGGGCGACAACATTTTCGGCAGCGGTTACAGCTTTCAGCTCCACGCCTCGCACGGTTTCGGCGCCTACATCTGCGGCGAAGAAACCGCGCTGCTCGAATCGCTCGAAGGCAAAAAAGGCCAGCCGCGCTTCAAGCCGCCGTTCCCGGCCAGCTTCGGTCTCTATGGCAAGCCCACCACCATCAACAACACCGAGACCTTTGCGGCCGTGCCCTGGATCATCCGCAACGGCGGCCAGGCCTACCTTGAATGCGGCAAGCCCAACAACGGCGGCACCAAGATCTATTCGGTTTCGGGCGACGTCGAGCTGCCCGGCAACTACGAAGTACCCATGGGCACGCCGTTCTCCAGGCTGCTCGAACTCGCCGGCGGCGTGCGCAAGGGTCGCACACTCAAGGCCGTGATTCCCGGTGGGTCGTCGGCGCCCGTGTTGCCGGCTTCCATCATGATGGAATGCACCATGGACTACGACTCCATCGCCAAGGCCGGCTCCATGCTGGGCTCGGGTGCGGTGATCGTGATGGACGACAGCCGCTGTATGGTCGAGTCGCTTAAGCGCCTGTCCTACTTCTACATGCACGAATCCTGCGGCCAATGTACCCCCTGCCGCGAAGGCACGGGCTGGCTCTGGCGCGTCGTGGACCGCATCCACAACGGCCACGGCAAACAAACCGACATGGACCTGCTCAACTCGGTGGCTGACAACATCCAGGGCCGCACCATCTGCGCGCTGGGCGACGCTGCGGCCATGCCGGTGCGCGCCATGATCAAGCATTTCCGCCATGAGTTTGAAGCCATGATCAAGACGCCAGCCCCTCAGGCTCCCACATCCCAGGCTTCGGCTGCTGCGCAAGCCTGAGTAGCGGAAAGAAAAAAATATGGTTGAAATAGAACTCGACGGCCAGAAGGTGGAAGTGCTGGAAGGCAGCACGGTGATGCATGCGGCCGAAAAAGCCGGCACCTACATTCCGCACTTCTGCTATCACAAGAAACTCAGCATTGCCGCCAACTGCCGCATGTGCCTGGTCGACGTGGAGAAGGCGCCCAAGCCCATGCCGGCCTGCGCTACGCCCGTCACGCAAGGCATGATCGTGCGCACCAAGAACGACAAAGCCATCAAGGCCCAGAAGGGCGTGATGGAGTTCCTGCTGATCAATCACCCGCTGGACTGCCCGATCTGCGATCAGGGCGGCGAGTGTCAGTTGCAGGATCTTGCCGTAGGTTACGGCGGCAGCGAATCGCGCTACGAAGAAGAAAAGCGCGTGGTCTTCCACAAGGACGTCGGCCCGCTGATTTCCATGCAGGAAATGAGCCGCTGCATCCATTGCACGCGCTGCGTGCGCTTCGGCCAGGAAGTGGCCGGCGTGATGGAACTCGGCATGTCGCATCGCGGCGAACACGCCGAGATCGAAACCTTCGTCGGCATGTCGGTGGATTCCGAGCTGTCCGGCAACATGATCGACATCTGCCCGGTTGGCGCGCTGACCAGCAAGCCTTTCCGCTACAGCGCCCGTACCTGGGAGCTGTCGCGCCGCAAGTCGGTCAGCCCGCACGATTCGACCGGTGCCAACCTGATCGTCCAGGTCAAGAGCAACAAGGTCATGCGTGTCGTGCCCCTGGAGAACGAAGACGTCAACGAATGCTGGATCGCCGATCGCGACCGCTTTTCGTATGAAGCCCTCAACGGCGATGAGCGCCTGACCAGCCCCATGCTCAAGCAAGGCGGCGAATGGAAAACCGTCGACTGGCAGACCGCCCTTGAATACGTGGCCAACGGCCTCAAGCAGATCAAGGCCGATCACGGCGCCGGCAGCATCGGTACTCTGGCTAGCCCGCACAGCACGCTCGAAGAGCTGTACCTGGCCGCCTCCCTGATGCGCGGCCTGGGCAGCGAGAACATCGATTACCGCCTGCGCAACGCCGAGTTCGCCCCGCCCTCGGCCATCCGCTGGCTGGGCACCTCCATCGCCTCGCTGTCGCAGCTGCAGCGCGTGCTGGTGGTCGGGTCTAACCTGCGCAAGGACCATCCGCTGTTCGCGCAGCGCATACGTCAGGCTGTCCGCAAGGGCGGGGCGTTGAGCGCCATTAACTCCGCCGCCGAACTGGCAAACGCCGACGCGTGGGCCATGCCTGTCGCCAATAGGCTGCTGGCAGCGCCCGAAGCCTGGACCCAGTCCCTGGCCGATGTGGCGGCAGCGATTGCCGCCGACAAAGGCGTCACGGCGCCGGCCGTCGGCCAGGCCACCGATGCCGCCAAGGCCATCGCCAAGTCCCTGCAGGGCGGCGAGCGCAAAGCCATCCTGCTGGGCAACGCCGCAGCGCACCATGCCAACGCTTCCAGCCTGCTGGCGCTTGCCAACTGGATAGGCGCGCAGACCGGCGCCACCGTGGGTTACCTGACAGAAGCCGCCAATACCGTGGGTGCCCAACTGGCCGGCGCCTTGCCTGCCGGCAAGGGCCTGAATGCCGGTCAGATGCTGGGCGGCCAGCTCAAGGCCGTGATTCTGCTCAACAACGAACCCGAGTTTGACTCGGCTGCCGGCGCCAGTGCCAAGTCTTCGCTCAACGCCGCACAGATGGTCGTGACGCTGAGCCCTTTCAAGGCCAACATGGGCTTCAGCGATGTGCTGCTGCCGATTGCGCCTTTCACCGAAACGCCCGGCACCTTTGTGAACGCCGAGGGCCGCGTGCAAAGCTTTCACGCCGTCGTCAAGCCGCTGGGCGATACCCGTCCGGCCTGGAAGGTGCTGCGCGTGCTCGCCAACGTGCTGGGCTTGCCCGGCTTTGATTTCGAATCCTCGCAGGACGTACTCAAGCAGGTCGCGGGTGCCGATGCGGCGCAGCTTCCCGCGGACAAGCTCGGCAACAGCACCCAGGCCGCTATCGACCTGTCGGCCGTTATCGTCCAGGTGCCTGCGGTGGCCAGCATTTACCAGCTCGACGGGCTGGTCAGGCGCGCGACATCGCTGCAGCTGACGGCGGATGCCCGCCAGGCCGCCGGCCTCGAAGCCAGGCTCGAAGGAGTGACGGCATGATTGATGGAATCTTCGCCTTCGGCCAGGGTTTGATGGGCGGCATCTGGCCAGCCACGGTGTGGCCAGTGTTGTGGACGCTCATCAAAATCGTCTGCGTGCTGTTGCCGCTGATGGGTCTGGTGGCCTACCTCACCTTGTGGGAACGCAAGGCCATCGGCTTCACCCAGATTCGCCTGGGCCCCAACCGGGTCGGGCCTTTCGGCCTGCTGCAGCCGATTGCCGATGCGCTCAAGCTGCTGACCAAGGAAATCATCATCCCCACGGCAGCCAGCAAGGGCCTGTTTGTGCTCGGCCCCATCATGACCATCATGCCGGCCCTGGCCGCCTGGGCCGTGATTCCCTTCGGGCCCGAGATCGCGCTGGCCAACATCAATGCAGGCTTGCTATTCCTGATGGCTATTACCTCACTCGAGGTCTATGGCGTGATCATCGCGGGATGGGCTTCGAACTCCAAATACGCCTTTCTGGGCGCCATGCGCGCTTCGGCGCAAATGGTCAGCTATGAAATCGCGATGGGCTTCTGCCTGGTGGTGGTGCTCATGGTGTCGGGCAGTCTCAACATGACAGACATCGTGATGAGCCAGGGCAAGGGCACGCTGGCCAGCCATGGCTGGACTTTCCTGTCCTGGAACTGGCTGCCACTGCTGCCGATCTTTGTCGTGTACTTCATCTCCGGCCTGGCTGAGACCAACCGCCACCCCTTCGACGTCGTCGAAGGCGAGTCCGAAATCGTGGCTGGCCATATGGTCGAGTACTCGGGCATGGCTTTCGCGATGTTCTTTCTCGCTGAATACGCGAACATGTGGCTGGTCGCCATCCTGGCCGTGCTGCTGTTCCTGGGCGGATGGCTGCCGCCTGTTGAAGCCCTGAGCTTCATCCCCGGCTGGATCTGGCTAGGCGCCAAGACCTTTGTGGTCGTCACCATGTTCCTGTGGGTGCGCGCCACCTTCCCGCGCTTTCGTTATGACCAGATCATGCGTTTGGGTTGGAAGATTTTTATCCCCGTGACCCTGGTCTGGCTGGTGGTCGTCGGGGCCTGGATGCAGACGCCGTACAACATCTGGAAGTGACTATGAGCCCCCACGTTCGCTCACTTCGTGTAGCTCTCTGCCCCCCGAGGGGGCCGCTGCGCCTGCGGTCTGGCAAAGCCAGTCCCGCGGCCCCTGCTTGCATCAACGCATCGCCGGCAAGCTCCACTTCCGCAGGAAATTGATATGTCCACCGTAGCTTCCATCAAAGACTTTGCGTCGAGCTTCATGCTCACCGAGCTGTTCAAGGGCATGGCCCTGACTGGCAAGTACATGTTCAGCCGCAAGATCACGGTCCAGTTCCCTGAGGAAAAAACCCCGCTGAGCCCGCGTTTTCGCGGCCTGCACGCGCTGCGCCGTTATGAAAACGGCGAAGAGCGCTGCATCGCCTGCAAGCTCTGCGAAGCGGTGTGCCCGGCCATGGCCATCACCATCGAATCTGACGTGCGCGAAGACGGCAGCCGCCGCACCTCGCGCTACGACATCGACCTGACCAAATGCATCTTCTGCGGTTTCTGCGAAGAAAGCTGCCCGGTCGACTCCATCGTCGAGACTCACATCTTTGAATACCACGGCGAAAAACGCGGTGACCTGTATTTCACCAAAGAGATGCTGCTGGCCGTGGGTGACCGGTATGAATCCGAAATCGCCGCCAGTCGCGCGGCTGACGCCAAGTACCGCTGAATCCCAAGCCGCTGGCTCAAGAAAGAATCCACAACAACATGGACGCTAAAACAGGTCTTTTTTATGTTTTTGCCGCGGTGCTGCTGTTTGCAGCATTCAAGGTGATTACCGCGCGCAACCCCGTGCATGCGGCGCTGTACCTCGTGCTGGCATTTTTCCAGGCATCCGCCGTCTGGATTCTGCTCAAGGCCGAGTTCCTGGCCATCACGCTGGTGCTGGTTTATGTGGGCGCCGTGATGGTGCTGTTCCTGTTCGTCGTGATGATGCTGGACATCAACATCGACAGTGTGCGAAAAGGTTTCTGGAAGCACTTCCCGCTGGCCGGCTCCGTGGGGGCCATCATCGCGCTGGAAATGTCCTATGTGCTGATGGGTGGCTTCCGTGAACCCCCGAAAGCTGCAACTGCGGCGGGTCAGATCGGCGCGMAGGTCTCCAATACCAAGGAACTCGGCAAGCTGCTGTACTCGGAATACCTCTATCCACTGGAAGTTGCCGCGGTGATCCTGCTGGTGGCCATCATTGCCGCCATCGCGTTGACCTTGCGTGCGCGCAAGGACTCCAAATACCAAAATCCTTCAGAGCAGATCCGGGTTAAGCGCGCGGACCGCGTCAGCTTGGTCAAGATGAAATCCGTCGTGGCCGCACCGGTTGCCGCGACCGCTACAACCGCCGTTCCCGCCGAGGAGAAGAAAGCATGACTCTCACCCTGGGACATTTTCTTTCGCTGGGCGCGATGCTGTTCGCGCTGTCGGTCATCGGCATCTTCCTGAACCGCAAAAACCTGATCGTGCTGCTGATGGCCATCGAACTCATGCTGCTGGCGGTCAACATGAACTTCGTGGCCTTCTCGTACTACCTGAATGACATGGCTGGTCAGGTTTTTGTGTTCTTTATCCTGACCGTCGCGGCGGCTGAATCGGCCATCGGCCTGGCCATCCTGGTGCTGCTGTTCCGCAACAAGTCCAGCATTAACGTAGACGAACTCAATACGCTCCAGGGCTAATGATGACGCTCCCCCCCGAAGCGGCCTTCGGCCGCCTCCCCCTCAAGGGGGCGCCGCTGACGGTCCGGCAAAGCCGGTTCCGTGGCGGCCTTGGCATGGCTTCCTTGTTTGCCTGCGTAACTTGCTTGGCGGAAAAAAACTAATATGGCATCCACCCTCAACGCTTCAACTCTGCTGGCCGTTCCGTTGGCACCCCTGGCCGGCGCCCTGGCGGCCGGTATCCTCGGCACCTCTTTTGGCGGCAACTGGATAGGCCGTCGCCTGTCGCACACCCTCACCATCCTCGGCGTGCTGGTGGCCTTCATCATTTCGGCAATGACGCTCAAGAGCGTGGCCATCGATGGCGCGCGCTTCAACGAGACGCTCTACACCTGGATGAACGTCGGCGGCCTGAAGATGGAAATCGGCTTCCTGGTTGACGGCCTCACGGCCATGATGATGTGCGTGGTGACCTTTGTGTCGCTCATGGTGCACATCTACACCATAGGCTACATGGAAGAAGACGAGGGCTACAACCGCTTCTTTGCCTACATCTCGCTGTTCACCTTCTCCATGCTGATGCTGGTGATGAGCAACAACATGCTGCAGCTGTTTTTCGGCTGGGAAGCCGTGGGCCTGGTGTCTTACCTGCTGATCGGCTTCTGGTTCAACAAGCCGACCGCCATCTTCGCGAACATGAAGGCCTTCCTCGTCAACCGCGTGGGCGACTTCGGTTTCATCCTCGGCATTGGCCTGATCGCTGCCTATGCCGGCACACTGAACTACGGTGAGGCCTTTGCCAAGGCCGGCGAGCTTTCCAAGCTGAGCTTCCCGGGCACCGGCTGGATGCTGGTAACCGTGATCTGCATCTGCCTCTTCATTGGCGCCATGGGCAAGTCGGCGCAATTCCCTTTGCACGTCTGGTTGCCGGATTCCATGGAAGGCCCAACCCCGATCTCCGCGCTGATTCACGCGGCAACCATGGTGACGGCCGGCATCTTCATGGTGGCGCGCATGTCACCGCTGTTTGAGCTCAGCGATACCGCGCTCAGTTTCATCATGGTGATTGGCGCCATCACGGCCTTGTTCATGGGTTTCCTCGGCATCATCCAGAACGACATCAAGCGCGTGGTTGCGTATTCCACACTCTCGCAGCTGGGTTACATGACGGTGGCGCTGGGCGCCTCGGCCTATTCTGTCGCGGTGTTCCATCTGATGACGCACGCTTTCTTCAAGGCGCTGCTGTTCCTGGCCGCCGGCTCGGTCATCATCGGCATGCACCACAACCAGGACATCCGCTGGATGGGCGGCGTGCGCAAGTACATGCCTATCACCTGGATCACCTCACTGCTGGGTACACTGGCCCTTATAGGCACGCCTTTGTTCGCGGGGTTCTACTCCAAGGACAGCATCATTGAAGCCGTGCATGAAAGCCATCTGGCAGGCGCCGGCTTTGCCTACTTCGCGGTGCTGGCGGGCGTTTTTGTGACGGCCTTCTATTCATTCCGCCTGTATTTTCTGGTGTTCCACGGCAAGGAACGTTTTGACCAGAACCCCGATGCGCACCACCATGGCCACGACGATCACGGCCACCATGACGAGCATCATGAGCCGCACGAGTCCCCCTGGGTCGTGACAGTGCCGTTGATCCTGCTGGCGATCCCGTCCGTGGTCATCGGCTTTATGACGATTGAGCCCATGCTGTACGGTGACTTCTTCAAGGATGCCATCCTGGTGAATCTCGAAAAACATCCCGCCATGGAAGAGCTGAAGCGGCTGTTCCACGGTCCGGCCCAGATGGCCTTGCACGGGCTGACGGCTGCGCCGTTCTGGCTGGCCTTGTCGGGCTCGGTGCTGGCCTGGTACATGTACATGATCAACCCGGCCCTGCCGGCCGCGATCAAGCGCATGTGCATGCCAGTCTTCACGTTGCTCGAGAACAAGTACTACCTTGACTGGTTCAATGAGAACGTATTGGCCCGGGGCACGCGCGCACTTGGTACCGCACTCTGGAAGGGCGGCGACCAGAAGCTGATCGATGGCGCGCTGGTCAACGGTTCATGGAAGCTGGTTGGCTGGGTTTCCGGCATGGTGCGCCGGCTGCAGTCCGGCTACATCTACCACTATGCCTTCGGCATGATCATTGGCGTGTTTGTGTTGATGACGTATTTCGTCTGGCTCAATCGCTGATCAGTTCAACAAAATCAAGGAAGAACAAGAATGGGTTTGTTGAGTCTTGCGATCTGGACGCCGATTGTTTTCGGTGTGGTTCTGCTGGCACTGGGCCGTGACGAGCAGGCGCGCAGCGTTCGCTGGGTCGCGCTGATAGGCGCGGTCGTCAGCTTCCTGGTGACGTTGCCTTTGTACAGCGGTTTTCAGCTGGATACGTCGGCCATGCAGTTTGTCGAAAAGGGCAGCTGGATCCAGCGGTTTAATGTCAACTACCACGTGGGTGTTGACGGCATTTCGCTGTGGTTTGTGCTGCTGACGGCTTTCATCAATGTGGTCGTCATCATCGCCAGCTGGGAAGCCATCACCACGCGCGTGAACCAGTACATGGCTTCTTTCCTGATCCTCAGCGGACTCATGATTGGCGTGTTTGCGGCACTGGACGGCATTCTGTTTTACGTGTTCTTTGAAGCCACGCTGATCCCGATGTACCTGATCATCGGCATCTGGGGCGGTCCCAACAAGATCTATGCGGCCTTCAAGTTTTTCCTGTACACCTTGCTCGGCTCCCTGCTGATGCTGGTGGCACTGATCTTCCTGTACAACAAGTCGGGCGGCAGCTTCGACATCCTGACCTGGCACAAGCTGCCTCTGGGCAGCACGGTGCAGACATTGCTGTTCTTCGCCTTCTTCGCAGCCTTTGCCGTCAAAGTGCCGATGTGGCCAGTCCACACCTGGCTGCCCGATGTGCACGTTGAGGCCCCCACAGGTGGTTCGGCCGTGCTGGCCGCCATCATGCTGAAGCTGGGCGCTTACGGTTTCCTGCGCTTCTCGATGCCTATCGCTCCGGATGCTGCGCATGAATGGTCCTGGCTGATGATTGCCCTGTCCTTGATTGCTGTCATCTATGTTGGTTTGGTTGCACTGGTGCAGCAGGACATGAAAAAGCTGGTGGCTTATTCGTCTGTGGCCCACATGGGCTTTGTCACCCTGGGCTTTTTCATCTTCAACGACCTGGGCGTTTCCGGCGGCATCGTGCAGATGATCGCCCACGGCTTTGTGTCGGGCGCGATGTTCCTGTGCATTGGTGTACTGTACGACCGCGTCCATTCGCGCGAAATTGCCAGCTACGGCGGCGTGGTGAACACCATGCCCAAGTTTGCGGCCTTTGCCCTGCTTTTTGCCATGGCCAACTGCGGCCTGCCGGCCACAGCCGGTTTCGTCGGCGAGTGGATGGTGATTCTGGGTGCGGTCAAATACAACTTCTGGATAGGCGGCGCGGCAGCGACGGCGCTCATATTTGGCGCAGCCTACACCCTGTGGATGTACAAGCGCGTTTACCTGGGCCCCGTGGCCAATGACGACGTCAAGGCACTCGTCGACATCAACAGCCGCGAATTCCTGATGCTGGCGTTGTTGGCTATCGCTGTGCTGTACATGGGCATCTATCCCAAGCCGTTTACCGATGTGATGAATACTTCAGTGGCGGACCTGCTCAAGCATGTCGCAGCCTCCAAACTGAACTGAAGATGAACTGAAGCAACTACAAAGAATTCAGATGATTGACAAACTCTCCTGGATCACGGTTTATCCGGAAATCGTCCTCCTGACCATGGCCTGCGTGATTGCGCTGGTGGATCTGGGCGTCAAGACGCCACAGCGTACGCTGACCTACGTGCTCACGCTGTTGACCCTGGCCGTCGTGGCGGCCATGGAGGCTGCCTACGCCTCTGGAGGCCAGACCTTCTATGGTTTCGGCAACATGGTTGTCAGCGACCCCATGGGCGGCTGGCTCAAGTGCTTTGCCTGTATCACCGTGATGATTACGCTGGTCTATGGCCGCCCTTACGCGGCAGATCGCGACATGTTGCGCGGCGGTGAATTCTTCACGCTGAGCCTGTTCGCGCTGCTGGGCATGTTCGTCATGATCTCGGGCCACAACTTCCTGGTGATCTACATGGGCCTGGAATTGCTGACCCTGTCCAGCTATGCGCTGGTGGCCCTGCGTCGCGACAACGCCACTGCCACCGAAGCCGCCATGAAGTACTTCGTGCTGGGCGCGCTGGCTTCGGGTTTCCTGCTGTATGGTCTTTCGATGCTGTACGGCGCGACCGGCTCCCTGGACCTCAACGAGGTGTTCAACGCGATTGCCAGCCGCCAGGTCAAGCATCAGGTACTGATTTTCGGCTTGGTCTTCATCGTGGCTGGCCTGGCCTTCAAACTGGGCGCTGTGCCTTTCCATATGTGGCTGCCTGACGTCTACCAGGGTGCGCCTACAGCCGTGACCCTCCTGATCGGTGGAGCGCCGCAGCTCGCGGCCTTCGCTATCTGTATCCGCCTGCTGGTCGAAGGCCTGTTGCCGCTGGCAATTGACTGGCAGCAGATGCTGGGATTGATGGCGATCGGCTCGCTGCTGGTGGGCAATCTGGCCGCAATTGCGCAGTCCAACCTCAAACGCATGCTGGCGTTCTCCACCATCTCGCAAATGGGTTTCCTGTTGCTCGGCCTGCTGGCCGGCGTGGTCAACGGCAACCAGCTCAACACCGAATCGGCCTACAGCGCAGCGATGTTCTATGCCCTGACTTATGTGCTCACCACCCTGGGTGCTTTCGGCATCATCATGCTGCTGGCACGCGCCGGGCACGAGTCCGAAGAGATCGTCGATCTGGCCGGCCTGAACCAGCGCAGCCCGTTGTACGCCGGCGTGATGGCCATCAGCATGTTCTCGCTGGCCGGCCTGCCGCCGCTGGTGGGGTTTTATGCCAAGTTGTCCGTCCTGCAGGCGCTGATTTCCTCGCAACAAACCAGCTACATTGTGCTGGCCGTTTTTGCGGTGATCATGTCGCTGGTGGGCTCCTTCTATTACTTGCGTGTGGTCAAGGTTATGTACTTTGATGCACCCTTGGCCCATAACGCCCAGCCGGTTTCTGCGCCGGCAGATGCCAAGGCAGTGCTGGCCATCAATGGTGCGCTCATCCTGATCCTGGGCATCATGCCTGGCGGTTTGATGACCCTGTGCGCGCAGTCCATCAGCAGCATCGTCAAATCACTGGGTAGCTGACCCCTGCCATGACCCAAACTGCTTCAGTCTGGCTGGTCGTGCTGCTGGCCTTGCTGGCAGCCAACCTGCCTTTCATCAGCAATCGCCTGTTCGCGGTCTACGCGCTCAAGTTGCCGAAAAACCTGGCGATCAGGGCCGCAGAGCTGGTGGTCTGGTACCTGGTTGTCGGCGGTCTGGGTTTATACCTTGAGCAGCGGAGCGGCCAGATTGCACCGCAAGGCTGGGAGTTTTATGCCATCACCGGCACGCTCTTCATCACCTTTGCGTTTCCCGGATTCACCTGGCGCTACCTGTTCAAGCACCGCCCATGAGCGCATCTTCCGGTCCTGATCAAGCCGGTGCAATTGCCGACGCGCACCTCGTCGAGACCTGCATCGACTCGGTCGAGATCCTGAGAGGGAATTTCCTGCATGCCTTGCGTGATACCGTCAGGCTGCCCGACGGCAAGCAGGCAACGCGCGAATACGTCATTCACTCCGGTGCCGTGATGGTCGTGGCGCAACTGGACGACGGGCGTCTGGTGCTGGAGCGCCAGTACCGCTACCCCATGCGTTCCGTGATGGTGGAGTTTCCCGCGGGCAAGCTCGATCCGGGCGAAGGCTCGCTGGCCTGCGCCCAGCGTGAACTGCTGGAGGAAACCGGTTACACCGCGCGTGAGTGGGCGAGGGCAGGCGTGCTGCATCCGGTGATCTCCTATTCCACCGAATTTATTGACATCTGGTTTGCGCGCGGGTTGACCCCCGGCCAGCGCAAGCTGGATGCCGGGGAGTTTCTGGACGTCTTTACGGCAACACCCGCTGAGCTTCTTGCCTGGTGTGCCAGCGGCGAGGTCACGGATGCAAAAACATTGACAGGCGCCCTGTGGCTGCAAAACGTGCTGTCCGGGGCGTGGGCTTTGGACTGGCAAACTGCAACACCCTGATCCCCCGGCGATAATCCGGCCATGAAAGTCCTGAATCTCCAGTGTGCGCACCAGCATTCATTTGAAGGCTGGTTTGCGTCCGAGGACGACTTCCAGGCCCAGCTGTCGCGCGGCCTGATCGAATGCCCGATGTGCGCCGACAAAAGCATCCAGAAACTTCCCAGTGCACCACGCCTCAACCTGGGCGGCCATGACATCGTAAGCGCAGGCAGCCGGGCTGCTGCGTCTTCACAAGTTGCCATTCCGAACCCGGCGCGGGGCGCCGAAGGCGAGGCCACCGCCATGGCGGGTATACCGGCCGCAAAGAGTCACGCAGAGCAGGCCGCGTTCCTGAAGGCCTTGCGTCATGTGATGGCGCATACCGAAGATGTCGGAAGCCAGTTTGCGGATCAGGCCCGCCGCATGCACTATGGCGAACTTGAGGCGCGCAGCATTCGCGGCCAGGCCAGTGTGCGCGAAGCTGTGGAGCTGATCGAGGAAGGCATAGACGTTATGCCTTTGCCCTTGCCGGCGGCGGTCAAGGAAACACTTCAGTAAAGCGATTTCCCGCAGCCTGTCAGGGATTCAACTCTTCAACAGAGATTTCTCCATACAGGCTCAGAAGTCGCTGGTCGCCCAGAATGTAGTCACGCATACGCCGTACGACCAGGCTTTTCCACTCCGAAAACCACGGGATGGTTGTCACGCCTTTAAATTCATTGGGTAGCAGAGCCTTATAAGTGAGGCGGCCATTTTCACCAGTTTGCTCCTTAACGTAGAAGTACGCTTCTCTCTTGAAATACACATCGGCTCCAGCTTCTTTGTAAATGAGGCAGAAGTCATTCGAGTCGTTTCGTATCATGGCTGGTGAAACGTACTCGATGGAGAATTCGGTGCTTTGCATGGATTGCCTGATCCTGAGTGAGCGGGTGAGCCGAACTTCCTGGCGCCGGCCAGGCACTGGAGGTCATGGTGTGCGGGCCATGGTAATTGAGGTCACCCATAACGCGTGGCCGCTTAAAAAAGCGGCGGCACCCGAGAGTACCGCCGCTTCATGGCTATCGTTGCTTCTGCCGACTCTCAGGGCAGTACCGGATCAAGGATACAGGCCGCGCAACTCGCGCGTGTGCAGGATTCGCTTGCAGGCCACGATGAAGGTGGCGGTACGCAGGCTGACCTTCTGGTCTTGCGCCACGGCCCAAACACCGGCAAAGGCGTCTTTCATGATTTTCACCAGGCGCTTGTTGATTTCTTCTTCGTCCCAGAAGAAGCTGGAAAAATCCTGCACCCATTCAAAGTAGCTGACGGTCACGCCGCCGGCATTGGCGATCACGTCCGGCAGCACCAGCACGTTGCGGTCATGCAGGATGTCGTCGGCGGCGGGCGTGGTCGGGCCGTTCGCGCCTTCAATGATCATGCGCGCCTTGATGCGGCCGGCATTGGCCGCCGTGATCTGCTGCTCAAGTGCGGCCGGGATCAGGATGTCGCACTCCACGTCCCAGAACGCGTCATTGGCAATGACTTCGGCTTCGGTGAATCCGGCCACGCTGCCGTTGGCTTCCACATGACGCAGCAGCGCCGGCACATCGAGGCCGGCTTCACGGTAAATCGTGCCACCGTGGTCTTGCACCGCGACCACGCGTGCACCGGTTTCGGCAAACAGTTTGCCCGCCACGCCGCCCACATTGCCAAAGCCCTGCACGGCGACTCGCGCCGTACTGATATCGAGGCCGATGTGCTTGGCCGCTTCGGTGCCCACGGTGAACACGCCGCGCCCCGTGGCTTCACGCCGGCCCAGCGAGCCGCCCAGGTCGACCGGCTTGCCCGTGACAACGCCGGTTGAGGTAGAGCCGGTGTTCATCGAGTAGGTGTCCATCATCCACGCCATGATCTGGTCGTTGGTGTTGACGTCCGGCGCCGGGATGTCCTTGTTGGGGCCGATGATGATGCCGATCTCGCTGGTGTAGCGGCGCGTCATACGCTCCAGCTCGCCACGCGAAAGCTTCTTCGGGTCGACGCGGATGCCGCCTTTGGCACCGCCGTAAGGCACGTTCACCGCCGCGTTCTTGACCGACATCCAGGCCGACAGTGCCATCACTTCAGACAGTGTGACGTCCTGGTGGAAACGCACGCCGCCCTTGCCTGGGCCGCGCGAAACGTTGTGCTGCACACGGTAGCCTTCAAAGTGCGCCACGGTGCCGTCGTCCATGTGAATCGGCACGTCCACGATCAGCACACGCTTGGGCCGCTTCAGGGTTTCAGCCCAGCGCGCCAGGCTGCCCAGGTGGGGAATGACGCGGTCTACCTGCTGCAGGTAGTTGCCCCAAGGGCCCAGGTTGTCCGCCTGCAGGTAAGAGGGAAGCGGGTGAGACCCGGCAGGGGTGGAAACGGAAGAGGCGGCTGCGTGTGACATTGAAAAAGCTCCTTGTGGGATTTCTTGCGGGAAAGTCTGCGGGAAGAATCAATGCACGGAGCTTAAGAGCCCCGGTCTAAATAGTCCAAGGCATTGTTGAGCAAAATCTATGCAAATAATGCATATCACTGATTTTGATGGCCGCCAGAGCTGCGGCGAAAGCCGGGAAGCCCGCACATGCCAAGGCCGTCACACCGTGAATTGCAATGCCGCCAGCCGCGCATAAACGCCCCCGCGGTTCACCAGCTCGGCATGTGTGCCTTGCTCCACCAGCTGTCCATGGTCCAGCACCAGGATGCGGTCAGCCTGCTGCACAGTGGCCAGCCGGTGCGCAATCACCAGCGTCGTGCGGTCCTTCATGGCCGACTCCAGGGCCGCCTGCACCATGCGTTCGCTTTCGGCATCGAGCGCGCTGGTCGCTTCATCCAGCAGCAGCAGCGGGGCGTTTTTCAGCATCGCCCGGGCAATCGCAATGCGCTGGCGCTGGCCGCCGGAAAGCCGCACGCCGCGCTCCCCCAGGAAGGTGTCGTAGCCTTCGGGAAGGGCTGTGATGAACTCATGTGCGAAGGCCGCCCTGGCCGCTGCACGGGTCTCTTCATCAGTGGCTTCAGGTTTGCCGTAGCGGATGTTCTCCAGCGCGCTGGTCGAGAAGATGACAGCGTCCTGCGGCACGATGCCGATGCGCTGCCGCAAATCATGYAGCGCCATGTCGGCAGTGCGCACGCCATCCAGTTCGATGCGGCCTGAAGCCGGGTCGTAAAACCGCAGCAGCAGCTGGAACACCGTACTCTTGCCCGCGCCGCTGGGCCCCACGATGGCCACCGTTTCGCCGGGCGCCACGCTCAGGGAAAAGTTTGTCAGCGCGGCCTGCGCAGGCCGCGACGGGTAGTGAAATGTCACGGCATCAAATTTGACCGCGCTGCCGGCCCGCGTGACTTGTGCGGGAACCGGGTTGGCCGGTGATGCCACGGGTGAACGCGACGTCAGCAACTCCATCAGCCGTTCGGTGGCGCCCGCAGCCCGCAGCAGGTCGCCATAGACCTCGCCCAGCACGGCCGCCGCGCTGGCCAGGATGATCACGTACACCACGGTCTGACCCAGGTGCCCTGCCGTAATATCGCCGCGCATTACCGCCTGCGTGCCCTGGTACAGGCCCCACAGCAGCGCCGCCGACGTAGCGATGATGATGAAGGCCACCAGCACCGAGCGCGCCCTGGTGCGGCGAATCGCGGTGTTGAAGGCATTGGTCGTTGACGCATCAAAGCGCGCGGCTTCGCGGCCTTCAGCGGTGTAGCTTTGCACCACCGGAATGGCGTTAAGCACTTCGGCCGCGATCGCGCTGGAGTCTGCCACGCGGTCCTGGCTGGCGCGCGACAGCTTGCGCACACGCCGGCCAAACCAGACCGAGGGCGCGACGATCAACACCAGCACCACCAGTACCTGCACCATGAGGTAAGGGTTGGTATAGACCAGCATGCCCAGCGCGCCCACGCCCATGACTGCATTGCGCAGGCCCATGCTGAGCGAGGAGCCCACCACCGTCTGCACCAGTGTCGTGTCCCCTGTCAGGCGCGAGAGCACTTCGCCGGTTTGCGTGGTTTCAAAAAACTCGGGGCTTTGCCGCACCACATGCGCGTAGACCGCGTTGCGCAGGTCCGCCGTCACACGCTCGCCCAGCCAGCTCACCATGTAAAAGCGGCCTGCCGAAAAAAGGCCCAGCGCCGCCGCCACGCCAAACAGTTCAAAGAAATGGGTGCGCAGCGCCATCAGCTGCTGGCCCTTGTCCGCCGCGCTGAGCCCGCCGTCGATCAGGCTGCGCAGGGCCAGCGGAAACACCAGCGTGGCAACGGCCGCCATCACCAGGAAAAACATCGCCAGAACAATCCGCCCCCGGTAGGGACGCAGGAAGGGAACGAGGCCGGAAAGGGAGCGGGGCGCGCCTTTGGGCGCGTTGGAAAGGGAGGAAGTAGCCATGCGGGGAGTTTAGCCATAAAAGATGTCTGTACAAACACAGCCTTGACAATGTTTGTCTAGGCATGTATTATTCGTGTCCATGAAATCCGAATCCACCCGTCCGCCAGCGACCTCAATTCCTTCAACTCCCTTGTGCGGGTTGCCGGCCGAGTTTTATTGCGCGACCGATTACGACGCCGGACAAAGCACCGGTGCGCTGATGCGCCAGATTCTCAACAGCGTCTCCCAGCAGGTCACGCGTGAACTGGAGCCCCAGGGCCTCACCAACGCTCAGTGGGTGCCCATGCTCAAGATCTACCTCGGCAAGGCCTCCACGGTGGCAGAACTCGCCCGTGTGTGCCAGCTCGACGCCGGTTCCATGACCCGCCTGCTCGACCGGCTCGAAGCCAAGGGCTTTTGCCGCCGCATCCGCTCCAGCGAAGACAGGCGCGTGGTCAACATCGAACTGACACCCGAAGGCCGCGAAGCCGCAAAAGAAATCCCCGCGGTGCTCAGCCGTGTGCAAAACGCCCACCTGGCCGGCTTCACGGTCGATGAGTGGCAAAACCTCAAAGGCTACCTGCGCCGCATCCTTGAAACAGCGCAGACCCTTCAAGCCCTTCAAGCAGCGAATGAAAAAGATGACAAATAACAGCAACACCCTTTGCAGCGCGTCCGCTTCTGTCTCGGCTTGCGTTTCGGTGAACCAGTCCGAACACGCCGAGCCGCGCCTGCCGCTCTGGCGCGCCTCTTTCCGCATGGCCCTGGTGGCCGCCGCCAGCGTGGTGGCCGTGGGCCTGATGGCAACCGGCCTCACCGGCTGTGCCGACATGTCGGGCATCGCACCGCATTCCAGCCTGCGTGACGCGCCTTCGCTGGGCCTGGCTGCCGACACCGCCGGCCAAACGCCGGCGCAGGCGCCCATGGCCGCCGAATGGTGGCGCGAGTTTGGCGATGTGCAGCTCAACGGCCTGGTTGACCAGGCCCTGCAAACCAGCCCGACCTTGAAGCTCGCGCAGGCCCGCCTGGCGCGCGCACTGGCAGTCACCGAGGTTGCCGATGCCGCCACATTGCCGCAGGTCACCGGGCAACTGGACCTGACACGCCAGCAGTACACCGCCAATGGCGCGGTGCCCGCACCACTGGCAGGCTCCATCCGCAACAGCGGTACCGCGCAGCTCGCGGTGAGCTGGGAGCTTGATTTTTTTGGCAAGAACCGCGCCGCGCTGGATGCTGCGCTGGGCACCGCCAGTGCCGCTGAAGCAGACGCGCAGGCCGCACGCTTGCTGCTGGCCAGCAATGTGACCCGCACTTACTTTCAGCTGGTTCGCCTGAACGAGCAGGTGACGGTGGCCCGCCGAACACTCGCCCAGCGTGAAGAAACCCTCAAGCTGGTGCGTGACCGCGTTGACGCCGGCCTGGACACCCGCCTGGAGCTGCGCCAGAGCGAAGGCGGCCTGCCCGAAGCGCGCCTGCAGCTCGAAACCCTGCAAGAGCAGATGGCGCTCACCCGCAATGCGCTCGACGCCCTCATTGGCAAGCCAAATGGCACTGCAGCCCTTTCCCTTCCTGCGCAAGCAGCTATCAAAAATGTAGCAACCGCCACGGCCATTCCGGCCGACCTGCTGGGCCGGCGCGCCGACATTGCCGCCGCGCGGTGGCGCGTAGAGGCTTCGTCCAAAGACGTGGTCAACGCCAAAACCCAGTTCTACCCCAACGTCAACCTGGTCGCCTTCGCCGGTTTTTCCAGCATCGGCCTGGGCCGCCTGCTTGACTCGGGCAGCCAGCAGTGGGGTGTCGGGCCGGCCCTGCGCCTGCCGATTTTTGACGCCGGCCGCCTGCGCGCCAACCTGCGCGGCAAGACTGCCGACCTGGACGCCGCTGTCGAAAGCTACAACGCCGCCGTGATAGACGCGGTGCGCGATGTGGCCGACCAGGTGGCGTCATCGCAAGCCATCACGCGCCAGCAAACCGAACAGCGCGCAGCACAGGAAGCTGCGGAAGGCGCGTACGACATCGCCGTGCAGCGCTACAAGGCCGGACTGGGTACCTACCTCAATGTGCTGACGGCCGAAACCAGCGTGCTGGCCCAGCGTCGCCTGGCGGTAGACCTCTCGGCCCGCGCGCTTGACACACAGGTCGCGTTGATACGCGCCCTGGGCGGCGGCTACGGCAATGCCCCGGCGCAGGCGAAGCAGGCGCAAGGTGCTACAAAAACAATAGCTGCTGGCGCAAGTACTGATTGGGCTACAGCCGGTTTTAACTCTGAAAAATTGCCTGCAGCGCATTAGGCGCCGGCCCAAACGCAAGTAACGCATCGTTCCCGAATCAACCAACACCTGACACCATCATGAGCGACACAACATCTACCAACTCCCCAGCTTCCGATGCACCAGCACAGCCGCCCGCAGGAAACCCCAAACGCAAAAAGGCGCTGACCGCGCTTGCAGCCGTGGTGGTCGTTGCTGGTCTGGGCTGGTCTGCCTATGAATACCTGGTGGCCAGCCATTACGAGTCCACCGACAACGCCTATGTGCAGGGCAACGTGATCCAGATCACCCCGCAAATTGGCGGCACCGTCATGGCCATCATGGCCGACGATACCGACTTCGTGAAAGCCGGCCAGACACTGGTGCAGCTTGACCCGGCCGACGCCAAGGTCGCGCTGGAGCAGGCCGAGGCCGCGCTGGCCCAGGCCGTGCGCCAGGTGCGCACGCTGTATGCCAACAACGGCACCTTGGCCGCGCAGATTGCCCTGCGCGACGCCGATGTGGTCAAGGCGCAAAGCGACATCGCCCGCGCCAGCGACGACCTGAACCGCCGCCAATCGCTCACCGGCAACGGCGCGGTGTCCAAGGAAGAACTCAACCACGCGCAGACGCAGCTGGCCACCGCCAAGAGTGCGCTGGTCGCGGCGCAGGCCGGTGTGGTCGCCGCACGTGAGCAGCTCACCAGCAACCAGGCCCTGACCGAAGGCACCAGCGTCGAACAGCACCCCAGCGTGCAGGTGGCCGCCGCCCGGGTGCGTGAGGCCTACCTGGCCACACAGCGTGCCGCGCTGCTGGCACCCGTGGATGGCTATGTGGCCAAGCGCACGGTGCAACTCGGTCAGCGTGTGGCCGCCGGCGCGCCGATGATGTCCATCATCCCGCTCAACCAGGTCTGGGTCGACGCCAACTTCAAGGAAGTCCAGCTGCGCAACATCCGCATCGGCCAGCCCGTGACACTGGTGGCCGACTTGTACGGCAAGAAGGTGGAATACAAAGGCAAGGTGGCCGGCCTGGGCGTCGGCACCGGTGCGGCTTTCTCGCTGCTGCCCGCGCAAAACGCCACCGGCAACTGGATCAAGGTGGTGCAGCGCGTGCCGGTGCGCATTGCGCTGGACGCCAAACAGCTCGCCGACAACCCGCTGCGCGTGGGTTTGTCGATGGACGCCGAAGTGGACGTGAGCAGCAAGGACGGCAAGACCCTGGCCGATGCCCCGCGCGACGCCGCCCTGGCACACAGCCAGACTTACGGCACGCCAGACGATGCCGCCGACAAGGATGTGCAGCGCGTCATTGCCGCCAACACCGGCAAATCCGTGAAGCTGGCCAAGCCCGCCCTCGCAGCCAGGCCGGCCTTGCCGCAGGGCGGCGCTGTTTCGCCCGCCCAGGCCGGCGCCGATGCGCAGCGCCTCGCGTTCAGCCACACGCTGTCGCTGGCTGGCAACCGCGTGGCGCCGTAAGCCACAGCCTCACAGACAACCCGCACTTCCAGACCGCGCAACCGCAGCGATTTTCCGTAGCGGTTTCCACCAGCCCCTTATTCGCAAGGCTTTCATGGCTTCCGCACCTGCTCCCGCCTCCGCCTATGTCCAGCCGCCACCGCTGACAGGCTCTGCCCGCCTGTGGGGCACGCTGGCCCTGTCGGCCGCGACTTTCATGAATGTGCTCGACACGTCCATCGCCAACGTGTCGCTGCCCGCGATTGCCGGCGACCTGGGCGTCAGCCCCAACCAGGGCACCTGGGTCATCACCAGCTTTGGCGTGGCCAATGCGATTGCCGTGCCGCTCACCGGCTGGCTGTCGCAGCGCTTCGGCCAGGTGCGGCTGTTCACCACCAGCGTCATCCTGTTTGTCATCACCTCGTGGCTGTGCGGCCTGGCGCCGAACATGACCACGCTGATTTTTCTGCGCGTGCTGCAGGGCCTGGTGGCCGGGCCCATGATCCCGCTGTCGCAGGCGCTGCTGCTGTCGAGCTACCCGAAAGCGCTGGCGGGGCTGGCCATGGCGCTGTGGTCCATGACCACGCTGATCGCGCCCGTCATGGGGCCGCTCCTGGGCGGCTGGATTACCGACAACATCTCCTGGCCCTGGATTTTTTATATCAACATCCCCGTCGGCTTCGGTGCCGCCTTCATCACCTGGAGCATCTTCCGAAAGCGTGAAAGCGTCACCCGAAAGCTTCCCATCGACTCGGTGGGGCTGGCGCTGCTGGTCATCTGGGTCGGCGCGCTGCAGATCATGCTCGACAAGGGCCAGGAGCTCGACTGGTTCCACTCTGGTGAAGTCATCGCGCTGGGCATCATCGCGCTGGTTGGCCTGATCGCCTTCGTGATCTGGGAGCTGACGGAAGAGCACCCGGTGGTCGACCTCACGCTGTTCAAGAAGCGCAACTTCTGGGCCGGCGCGCTGGCGCTGTCGGTGGGCTACGGCCTCTTCTTCGGCAACGTTGTGCTGCTGCCGCTGTGGCTGCAGCAGTACATGGGCTACACCGCCACGCAGGCCGGCATGGTGCTGGCGCCTGTCGGCGCGTTTGCCCTGCTGTTGTCGCCCGTGGTCGGCAAGAACATCGCCAAGGTAGACCCGCGCCGCTTCGCCGCGTTTGCTTTCATGGTGTTTGCGCTGGTGCTGTGGATGCGGTCCAATTTCAACACCCAGGCCGATTTCCGCACCATCATGATCCCGACCATCATCCAGGGCGTGGCCATGGCCTTCTTTTTCATCCCGCTGGTCACCATCACGCTGTCGGGCATCTCGCCCGACAAGATCCCCGCGGCATCCGGCCTGTCGAACTTCGTGCGCATCACCGCCGGCTCCTTCGGCACCTCGATTGCCACCACCATCTGGCAAGACCGCGCCGCCATGCACCACGCGCAGATCAGCGAATACGTGAACCAGGGCAGCACCGCCACCAACAGCGCCCTCACTGGCCTGGCCGGCGCCGGCCTCACGCCCGACCAAGCGCTGGGCACCATCAACCGCCTGGTCGACCAGCAGGCCTACATGCTGGCCGCCAACGACGTGTTCTATGTGTCCGCGCTGATCTTCCTGCTGCTGATTCCGCTCGTGTTTTTGACGCGGCACACCAAGGCGGGGGCGGGGAGTGCGGATGCCGCTGCGGGCGCGCACTGAGGCCCTTGCGTAGGGGGGGAACGAGGGCGGCGCTTTGTGCGCCGCTTTTTTTTGCTATTAAATCAGTAGCTTCTTGCGCCTGTCTGCATTGGTCTGCAGGCCTGTTTCGTATCTAAAGGCCGCCCCCAAATGCTCAAAAACAAGGGGTTTTGGCGCTGCCACACCTCGCCAAGGCGCTGCAACCGCCTCCAAAGCGGTTTTTGACCTCTTTTTAGGTATAAAAATGGGCTGCAGCCCAATCTGAATGTGCGCGAGTCGCTATCAAATCAATAGCGTTTCAGGCGAGCAGGGCATCCAGCGGGCTGGCTGTACCGCCAGAGGCAACGTTCCACACATGGGTGTAAATCATCGAGGTGCAAGGCGCAAACGGATACGTCTTCTACCTCGCGTGCTCCCATGTCGCGCGGATGTGTCATGTGGCTGTTGCGGCCATGCCAGCGGGAAAAAAACGAACCCAGTACAGGTAAGTTTTCCCGGCGCCGAGGCTATAGTGCAAATACCGAACCCGGTCCCGGACCTGGTCCAGCAAGCGGGCAGACTGCAAGGGAGGATTGCGGGGTTTACGGAATTTTTATGACTCTTTGGATTTAGAGAATATTTCCTTGAAATCCAGCATGCAAGCGCATTACGGGAGGTTTTAATGTCCAGATTAGATTGCAAGCGCCAGGTTATACCGCAGGTTTTGCGGCATACATTACGTTAGACCACATGGACAGACCTGCAGCAATCGCTTTTGGAGTACTCCTGACTGCTCTCGCCGTTGCTTGTGCCGTTGCCTACTCGTACAGTGAGAGGAGCGATGCCGTGTTCGCAGGGGATTGCGTCAAACGATGCGCACCGCGGCAAGGCGTCATCGAGCGGCAAGGCTTCAGCGCTGGCCCACCATGGCGACCGACGAGTCACAACTTAGTATGCGGATGCAAATGAACGAGCTGTCTAACTGGTTATTCGACACGGACGCACGCTTGCTTCCGTGCGCTTCGCGCATTCCCATCATGTACGCCGGTCAACGCCGACGTTAGACCGCACATGAAACAGAGAATCAAGTGCAACGGTGTGCGCTACAGGCAAGGATTCATTGAAGTCGTGCCCGGCATTCATCCACATCACGTCAATCTCGAAGTCTGGAACGTGCATCCCGATCTAGACATCAGCCAAAGTTCATTGGAATTTCAGTCAATCCCGGACGAGGCTATCGTCGCAAACGTCGAAATCGAGGTTGATCTTGAGAGGGCCAAAGCACTTGTCAAGGCTCTTAACGCTGCTATCGAGGTAGTCGAACGAGCGGACAGTGTGCGGTCTAACCTTTCCTTCAAGCGGACGCCTGACGGCGCCGCTTAAGTCAAACGTTAACTGTCATGGACGTCGTTGTAGCTCGATCCGAAAGTCGGCATGCAAGATCGGAGGCGATCGAGGTGCTATGCAATGGGCAGAGGTTGGCCTTGCTACGCGAAGAAGAGGAAGTTTTATTCAGACTGGCTGAAGCGGACACCCCTGCGACCTTGGCGGTGAAGATGGGGACTATTGAAAGCAAGCCCTTCGTTGTGAGAAAGCTTCGAGGATCACTGGATCTCGAATGCGGAGTGGAGGGATGGACCATTCTCGACTTCTTTAATCTGCTCAGTTCGCGAACGCGTGCCCGGCCTCTCTATCTGAGAAAGGTGAGCTACTAGTGAGCCAGAATTGCGCAATGCTGCCTCGCACGACAGTTAACCGGTCAGTCAACACGGACGCCCAAGCCGGAAGGCCGGCTCCGCCGACGCGCTTGTGCGCCGGTTACCACCAACGTTAGATGGCACAGATCGGCATGGCGAGAACCTACAGCATCTACGACCTTGTCAGAGAGGTCTCGGTGCGCCCAGGGATGTATCTTGGCCAAGAAACTATCGATAAGCTTGGCTGCTACATATGGGGCTACAAAAAGGCCATGCATGATCTCGGTGTTCCTGAGTCGCCCATATTTGACCCGTACGAGTTCACCAGTTGGGTGCGAAGAAAATACAACTATCCTGGCTCAGCCGAAATTGCCGGGTGGGAGAAGACCGTACTGGCAATCAGCTTGGAAATTCCCGGCGATGAAGTTGAGTGGGACAAACTGCCGACAAACGTTTCAGTCGAGAGGCATCGAAGCTCCGTGTACTTCTTCTTTGAGCTTCTTAAGGAATTCGGTGAGCGCAAGAATGCCATCTAACCAGCTAGTCGACACGGACGCCCAAGGGCTTCCGCTCGGTCGCTGCGCTCCCTGCGCACCTTTCCGTGGTCGCCGGTCGCACGCACGTTAGACCGCACATGTACCGTCCCCCTCCCAAAGCTGTCCGATACCTTCTGGATGAAGTGTGCAAGAAGTTCGGTCTCTGCATGGCTTCGCGAAACGAAGGGAAGTTCCTTGAACTGGTCAAGGTGGGGCCGTCGCAGTTCACCGAGGATCTCTTTTCTGAAGAAGGCCTCGTCGCCGGCGGTGATGCCGCGCTCACACTCGAGGTGCAAGCGCACATCATCGCCGCATTTCAACGCTGGGAGATCGTTGAGTGATGCGGTCTAACTTGTCAGTCAACACGGACGCCCAACGCGTCCAGGCCGCTGTGCGACCCACCTTGAGTGGGCGCCGGTTACTTCTACGTTATCCCACATGAAGTTCCGTCATGCCCTGCTCGCGTTCATTGCATTTTGGGTTGCGGCAGAGGGTTGGTCGTTTCCATGGAGCGCCGTTTGGTGGCCTCGCACAAATTGGATTGTCCAGTTCGGGGTTTTTTCTCTTCTTACTGTTTTGTACTTTCGTGAGCAGTTGCGCTCCTACGCTATTGATATCGCGCTCATCACAATTGTGTCGCGCATCATTGCGGCGCTTGCTTGGAGGCAATGGATGATGGAAGGTTGGTTTGGATACACCTGGCTCGCTTGGTTGCCTGATGTGACCGGGAGTGATGGTGAGGGCTCATGGAACATGGTCGAGTACGAGTTCTTCATTGTCGCGTTCGTGCTTATCGCTACCGTCCGGGTCCTATTTTCAACGCGCCAGGCAGTGCGAAGCAATGTGGCATAACATTTCGGCCCACACGGACCCACAACAGCAGGTTGCCGCTGCGCGGCGCTTGCTGCGTGCCGGTGGCYTCCAACGTTAAATGGCTGCATTCCGCGTTACGCCCCAGGCGCTTGGGCACATTAGGCAATTGATTGAGGAAGACGAGATCGAGTCGCCTCTTGTGGGCGTGCGATGGAGCGAGGGAAGTGCAGACGTGGTTCGCACTCCGGGGGGCGAGGTGGCATGGACTCGCGAGGAGCCTGAGTGGCTCGCTACAGTCCTTGACTTAGCGGAAGTCGGCGTTTGGCCTGGTAGCCCGGTCCAGTTGCATGGGCTCCACTTCTCGCTTCGCGGAAGGCCCGAGCGCCGAGACATGGAGGGCTGCGTGCTTGATGTCGAAGGAGGAAAGCTTGTTGTTCACGAGAACGCCAATTAACTTGTCAATCGACGCGGACCCACAACAGCAGGAGGCGGCTCCACCGCTCATGTTGGTGGTCCGGTCATCGCTACGTTAAGGGCGCATGCGCTACCTACCACTCGTTCTAGTTGCAACCATGGTTCCGGCCGTTGCAGAGACCTGCGACAACGCCCGACCGATTCAATATGAGCCCAGCGTCGTAGAGGTATCGGGGAAAGTGCATGTCGCGCGTGCCCGACACCCCAATGGGACGACGATGAAGTACCCTATCATGAAGCTCGCAACGCCCGTATCTGTTACCGCAGATGGTTTGAACCCCATCAACTCCGACGAAGCTTGCGTTAGCGAACTTCAACTCATCGCACAGGATCCCGCACTTCGAAAAAAATTGTATGCTGCTAGGGGAAAATCCATCGTTGCTCGCGGTACTGTGTTTCATGAGCACACTGCGTGGCACATGCGGAAGCTTGTGGTTATGGTGACGGAGGTGAAGAATGCGCCTTAACAAGTCGCTCGGCTGGGACGCGCCACAGCAGAAAGCCGCTTCGCGGCTCGTGTGGCACGCCCGGCAGCTCAAACGTTAGAGCCTTTGGGAGACACTCTCGGCTTCTTGTGTGATACCGCCAGCTCACAACTTTTTCTGTAGGAGGAATTATGAGAAATCAGATCGCCGGTGGAGGCGCAGTCTTAATTGGAATTGCTATCGTACTTGTCGTCCTGCTCGGTGACGGACCTGTACCGGTTAAACCTCTATTGGGTGGGCTTGCATTCATCGGTGTTGGAGCCTACTACCTCTTGGTGGGAAAAAAAGCCGCATCGCTGAAGGAGTTCGTAGTGGACGGAAAGATGGTGACCGATGAAGCCGACGGCAAGAAGCTCTAACTGGTCGCTCGACACGGAAACGCACCTGCGGGAGGTCGCTGTGCGGCATGTGTTGCGTTCCGGTCAGCTCCAACGTTAGGTGGCGGCTATGGCACGATCAGTCATTTCAAGCCGAAGGGGCGGGATCGTACGGCTCTTCATTGCGTCTGCCCTATTGGTCGCTTTTGGCAGCTACTTTTTTTACCTCGGCTGGGAAACGTTCATTGATGGTGAGGTGCTCATTAAAAGAAAGAACAGTAATCCGTACATGGCATATGCGCACGGGGAGAATTCAGAAGCCTTCTTCCGTTACTTTCGCGATTGGTTCTGGGGCACCGGGCTCATCGTTCTCGCGGGTGTTGCTCTTCCGATTTGTTTGGTGCTTCTTCCCTCAAAGCAAAGGAACTATTGGTTTCATTTCTTTGGAGAAACTGCGGGAGGGATACGTAGCAATCTGCCGTGGGCTTTGGCGCTCTTGGTATGCATGGCGCTGTTTGGCTTGCTGGCTGACGAAGTTAGCGATCGCGGCCTGCCGCCAACGCGGCGCACAAAGCCACCTAACCCTTCGATCGATCGGACATCTTCCAGCGTGCTACCCACGCTTCCCGGCGCCGCTCATGTCCAACGTTAGACGTCAACAATGCCACGCACTGTTCTTCGCTACGGCCTTTGGCTCCTCCACACACCGCGGGGAGCGCAGGACCCGCGCGTATTCTATGAAGACAAGCGCGGAGACTGGCCGCTTAGCCTGCAACAGCGCGCGCTCGGTGTTCGCCTGCACGCACCTGGCGTCTACGGCCGGAGCTTCGCGCGAATGGGAAACTGGAAGGGGTTTTACCTCACCGCGACCGGTGCGAGCCCGAGGCGAACGACCCGCGAACTTCTTGCAAATGCCAAGCGAAATCTCGGGCTTCGTCGCAATGCACTACACACGCTCATCGCATCGAAGACCCCAGTCAAGAGCTCCACGGGGTATGCGCTGATATCCGCGCCGAACTTGCGCTTCATTCGAAACCCTCCGTTCGGTTCGCTACTCGCGATTATCTATGCCAAGCGTGAGAATGTTGACGCCTAACCCTTCCATCGAGCGGACGTGTTCCAGCGGGCTCCGCCCGCTCCCACACGTCGCTCATGCCAAACGTTATGTTTCTTAAGAACAACTAATGGCGCTCTGGCAGTTTAAGGTTGAACTCATTCCAAGGCAGTGGCTTGACGCTGGCGGCGATGTTGCGTCACTCTTCACTGAGGAAGGTTGTGACGCCTCCATAGCTTGGTTGGGTTACTCCGATCCAAAACTCATCGAGCATCTCGGCTTGCTCTTGCCGGGCAGTAAGTCTTGGCACAATGAATGCTTATGCTGGGGTTCAGACAAGACAGAAGACATCCAGCTTTGGCGTGAGGGCACCGCCGTCTCATCACTCGCCGTTCGATTTGACCTTCGAGCTCCGAATGACGCACTCTTCGTTGCCATCTCGCAATTGGCGCAGGACTTCGAATTAGCAATTTTGGTCCCAGGGATTCAACACGTTATCCCTTGTGACACGGAATCGCTATTGGCATACGCAAAGCAATCGGAAGCAACACGCTTCGTAAAGGACCCGCATGCATTTCTTTCTCGCATCGAAGAAACATAACAAGCCGCTCAAGAGCGACGCGCGCAAAAATGCGTGCGCATCTTAGCGGCGGCGTTAGCCCGCACTCATCATCAATAGGAGTTCATTACCATGGGAATGATTGGTTGCTTTGCTGCCGTATCGCCGGAGACCCTCAATCAGCTGCGCAGCGATCCCGAGGCGATCGAGGAATACCTCTACCCCAACGACGGGGAAGATGAGCCACCGTGCTACATCGATGTCGACAAAGCCTGGCATGGAATCCACTACCTGCTTACCGGGCAGGCCGAAGGTGGAACGCTGCCGCTAAGTCTTGCTGTCGTCGGTGGTGAAGAATTCGGCCCAGAGGTCGGATATGGGCCCGCTCGATTTCTCACGCCGGCTCAGGTCTCTGCCGTCTCGGACGCGCTCTCGAGACTGACCTTGGAAGCATTGCGCGAGCGCTTCGATCCACAAGACATGAAAGCCAAGGACATATACCCGGACGTGATCTGGGTGCGAGACGGAGAAGACGCCTTCGACTATTTAATGGAAGGCTACCAACAGCTTGTCGTCTTCTACCGAGACGCGGCGTCCCGAGGCGACGGGGCACTGCAATGGCTATCGTGAGGGTGCGGGCTAACCCTTCCTTCAAGCGGACCTGCCTTCGGCAGGCCCCTTAAGTCAAACGTTAAATGGCACGAACAATGGGTTTCCTGTCTAACCTCTTTCGCCGGTCGCCCACTGTGACGCTCGGGCACCCAGTGTTTGGCACTCTCACATTGGAAAGTGGGGCCAAAGGTCCTTACTGGGTGCATGAGGTGTATGAGGGTGAGGATGGCATTTCGATTTCGATCGATACGCGCGACGCAGCGGAACCCACCCAATTACAGATCGATTTCTTTCAGCGCGTCACAACCGATCTTGATAGCGTCGTTGGGCCTGTATTGTCAGAGCTCGGGGAACGCCACAAGGAAATCTACGGCGAAAACCTTCCGTCCGATTGGCGCCTGGCATTCACTCTTGCCGGCGTAGGCGTGCCATTGGACGGGGATCCAAACGCTGAGTGGGACATTGCCCTTGAGTGTCTTACTAACAACTCGAAATTTCTATACACCTGCTACTTCGAAGAAGGTAAATTGACACATGTCTCTGTCGACACTTGAGGCCATGCCACTTAACTGGTTAATCGACATGGACCCACAACCGCAGAGGGCGGTCTCGCCGCAAACGTCGTGGTCCGGTCATTTCAGACGTTAGACAACATCAGAAGCCGCCATGAGCCTGCATCCAGACTATCCAGTCGTCACGGGAACCTATCAAATGACCGATGAATGGGCGGTCGCTCTTCCTGAAACGTTTAATCGACGAATAGAAGATGGAAGCCTTGTTCTCTGGAGGGCAACACTCCCCTTCTGGGTCACCATTTGGGGGAACGACAAAGGCACATCCGAAGAGGAGCGGCTAGCTTCAATTCTGGAAACAGCCAGCGATCTTCGAGGCGAGCAACAGATCGAACGCACCGGGAAGCTTATCCGGCTGACATACGAATTGCCGGAAGAAGATTACTCCCGAGAAAAGTCTTCCTATAAATCAATTTCCGGTTATGTCATCGCACCCATGGGGCATGTTCAGATCTCTGCTTACTTTGATACGCCTGCCGCTCGCACCCTCGGGTACAAGATCATTCATTCAGTGCGCAATGTTGCCTAACCCTTCCTTCATGCGGACGTGCCTCTGGCACGCCGCTTAATTCAAACGTTAGGCGCCGCAAGATGCGGCGCGTTCACTCGGAGGTTCTAAATGTCTCTCACTTTGTCTGCATCTGACTTGGCCATGCGCCTGGCAGTCGAGGACACCGTCGTTCAGATGTTCGTTGCCACCGACGAACGAGACTGGCCAGCGCTGGAGAGTTGCTTTACCAGCCCCTTTACGCTCGACATGACCTCCATGGTCGGTGGAACGCCGACCGAAATGACGCCAAATCAGGTGGCTCAGGCATGGGCTGCCGGATTCAAGCCGCTCGACCACGTTCACCATCAGATTGGCAACCTTCGAACCGAGGTCAGTGGTAATCAAGCGCTTGTCAGATGCCACGGCGTGGCCTTCCACCACCGGGGCAAAGCGATCGGCCTGAAGAGCCGCATCTTCGTGGGCACGTACGAACTGCAGTTGCTGCCGTTCCCGGACAGATGGCGTATCTCCCGGCTTGTTTTCAAGCTCAAGTTCATCGAGGGCAACCTGGAACTTGAGAAGTCGGCGTCGCTGTGAGAACGACGCCTAACCCTTCTGTCGAGCGGACGTCTTGCCCGTCACTTCGCGTCGGTCAGGACGCCGCTGCGCGCCGGTCGAAAAACTATCGCACTATTCTTTATCTCGATTCTTCCATGGCAATTGTGTGCAGCAGAAGCAAGCTTGACTCCCTGTGAAAGAGCTATCGCCGTGGCCTCCGTTCAGCCGGTAGAGAAGTTTTCAATTGAAAATGCTCCAAATAGCCTGGATGTTTTCTTTCCCGGCCCGGCTTTCCTCCTGAAGAAGGGGATTGAAAAGAATCCAATCAACGAACTTAAGGCGGCGCTAGCAAAGCAGGCCTTCAACGTGCAAGAGGAGCTTGCATCAGCCACTTTGAGTGCTTTGAAGGAAGCCACAGGAACAAATCGCAAGGGCCACGAAAATGAGCTCTAGCAGGTCCTTCGACGCGGACGCACAGATACGTCCATTCACTCCGGTCGCAACTGGCTCGTGCGCCGGTCAAGTTCAACGTTAGGCATCATGCAACAAGCACAGCTCATAGACTTCAAGAGTTTCAGCATGCGGGCAATTCTCAGGCGCTCAAAGGCCTTCTACGCACTGCGGATCGGTGGTTTCATTGTCACAACTTGTGGTGGCCTTGCTTGCATGATTTGGGGCATTGCCACCGGACAAATGACAACTGCATTTGTTGCCATGTGCCTTTGCGTTCTCATTGGTCTCGTTGCGTTTGTCTTTTCGGTTCATTCGCGTTCCTATTGCGCTGGCTGCGGGATGAAGCTTGATGTGTACTGGTGTTCCGAGGAACGGGTAGACGGCATGCACTCTGGCCACATTTATGTTTGTCGGCAATGCACTGCGTATGAGGCTCGCCTCAACGTTGAATTCGACTAGCCCAGAAGCCCTGAGGTTGCCTGGCACATTAATTCCACATACCGCATCCATCGTATGGCTAAAATTTCTCGACCGGGCAGAGCAATGTGCCAAGTGACGGCTGCCCCTTCCATCGAGAGGACTCGCCCCCGGCAAGTCGAGCCCGGCCTCTCGTGCCAAACGTTAAATAGCTCTAGATGCATCGTATCAATACGTACAACGAAGAAAACACCATTGCCCGTTCGGAGCGCGATGGTTGGACACTTGGCTACATCGGAATACCTTGGCCTGGTCCTTGGCCAAAGAAGAATGGAGACTTGTTTGTGACCGATCCAAATGGCTGGCAGGTGGGCATTTCCTGGGAGAGTTCGGGGCCGGAGATTCTGGATATCAGTGGTGCATCGGAAGGGCGTTTTGGGGGTGTTCCAGGTGAGGTTCCCTGTCGTCGTCATGTCCGAGGACGATCTCATAAGAAATTTCCATGTGGTGTTGCCACTGTTGAAGAGGCGGAGAGCACTGGTAACAGGTTTCCCGTCATGAAGCGCCAGTCGCCACTGGACATGACATTCGAGCGGGCCACCTTCGGCGCTCGCTCTCATCTACGTTGGGCTTCGCAATGATCACTGAACAAGACGCGCGGTTTATTAGAAAAATGCGTATTTTCCTGGGGCTTTTCTGGTCGGGCTTGCTCGTGATCGGTGTGGGTCTCATCGCCATGTTCACGCTTAGGCCACTTGGTG
Source organism: Polaromonas sp. P5_D5 (assembly GCF_054049435.1). Taxonomy (NCBI): domain Bacteria; kingdom Pseudomonadati; phylum Pseudomonadota; class Betaproteobacteria; order Burkholderiales; family Comamonadaceae; genus Polaromonas; species Polaromonas sp. P5_D5. Next base: position 543,218 of record NZ_JBFUMJ010000001.1, on the reverse strand, counting down.
AACATATCAATATCATTACCGCTGTTGTTTGCACGGGTTTCGGTGCGATGGTCGTCGCGGGCTTGGGACGCGTTGCAAGCCGCTGTCCCAGGTGCAACGGGCTTTTCTGTGGAAAATTTGAAGACAATGGAGGCGATTCTGGCAGCGTGCTTGCTTCATCGTGCAGGCATTGCGGTTTCCGCGCAAATGGCGAGGGCTGACATGGCACTCAAATTTGCAATCGCCAGAAGCCGTGACACAACGCCGTTCCATAGCGGATCAGTGGCATCGTTGCCTAAGGCGTTCCGGACCCCGTTGAACTTTAACTTTGAGGATCGATATGTTGAGAATCGCCTTTTCCCTGTTCCTGTTCTTCAGTGCGACACAGGCTCTCGCGCAAGGTGCACAGTCGCCAGAGCAGCTTGTCGAGTCGTACAAGACGGCTCTCGCAAAGAAAGACGTCCGGTCGTACATGGCGTTGGTGTCGTTGTCGCGCGAGCAAGACCGCGGCCCTGTGGAAGCTCAGTTTGGCGGGCGGGTGAGTGGCGGAGGTGTCATCTCGGCAAAGATAGTTCCATTTTCAACCTACGAGGCCCAATACAAACAGGCTGTTAGTCGTGGACTCACCCCGACCATAGAGCCGAAAGGTTGGTTGGTGGTCGAGTTCTCCGGCACCAAATTGCCCAGTGGCGCCACAGTAAAAGAGTCGGACATCATGATTTTCGGTCTGCGAAACGGCCGCTACTTCTTCGGATCCTGAACCTTTGTGCTCGAACTCTGGCCCTTTCCCCCATCGTGGCTGCCAGTTTTAACCCATCGCTCAAACGGACACGCCTTCGGCACACCGCTTGACTGGTTTGCTTCTCTGGGCGCAGCACACCAAGGCGGGGGCGGGGAGTGCCGATGCTGCGGCTGGCGCGCACTGAGGCTCTTGCATGGGGCTGGAACGAAGACGGCGCCTTGTGCGCCGTTTTTGTTGGCGCTATCAAATCAGTAGCTGCTTGCGCAGGCTTGCATTGGTCTGTAGGCTTGTTTCATATCTAAAAACGGCCAAAAAATATTCAAAAACAAGGGATTTTGGCGCTGCCACACTTTGCAAAGGCTCTGGCGCGACCTCCAAAGCGGTTTTTGCCTCTTTTTAGGTATTAGAACGGGCTGAAGCCCAATCGGAATGTGCGCGAGCAGCTATCAAATCAATAGCGTATCAGGCGAGCAGGGCGTCCAGCGGGCTGGCTGTGCCGCCCAGAGGCAACCTTTAGCACATGGGTGTAATTCATCGAGGTGCAAGGCGCAAACGGATACGGCTTCCACCTCTGTGCCCCCATGTCGCGCGGATGCGTCATGTGGCTGTTGCGGCCATGCCTAGCGGGAAAAAAACGAACCCAGTACAGGTAAGTTTTCCCGGCGCCGAGGCTATAGTGCAAATACCGAACCCGGTCCCGGACCTGGTCCGGCAAGCGGGCAGACTGCAAGGGAGGATTGCGGGGTTCACGGAATTTTTATGACTCTTTGGATTTAGAGAATATTTCCTTGAAATCCAGCATGCAAGCGCATTACGGGAGGTTTTAATGTCCAGATTAGATTGCAAGCGCCAGGTTATACCGCAGGTTTTGCGGCATACATTACGTTAGAGCGTGAAGTAGTGCTGTTTCAATGACCGTTGTTTGGAATTCCGTAGCACTGCTTCAAACCAAAAAAATACAAACTCAGCATCCGGTTCGACATGACACCAGACAATCAATTGAAACTGGCCCGACGCATGCTGGCTAGGCCCCCCGCAAGCTGTAGCTGGGATGACATGCTCAATCATGAAGACGACCTGATCTGGCACACCCAGTCGAGGCAACCGCATGTTGGGGAGCTTCGTTGTTGCGTCGACTCCATCGGGCTGACCTTAGCCTTCCTCGCATTGCCCCCCGCCGGATGGCAACAGCTTGAGGACGAGTTCGGCAAGGCAGCGGTGGAGTTTCGCTTCATGATCCTGCCGGGCGACATTGATGTCTTTATCAAATCCTCGACTGCAGCTCGCCCGGTCCGTCTATATGACGATGGACCAGTAGTTCCTCCGGCGCCTCCGGCCGATCCGTTCGAGTCCGTGATGAAGCTCATAGATGCTGCTGTGACAAAGGTGGCGGCTTCTGTTGATAGCGAGACGCGGGTGCGTCCGTTGATGAACAAGAGAGGTGTGCTTCAGCTGTTGGTCATAACCAGCACCATCGTGACTCGCGATCAATTGCATCAGCTTCCAGCGTTCCGCAAGGCGCTGGAGCGCCTGCGCGCCCACCTGCGTACCGAGAAAATCAATTTGCACAGTGTGTCGATCGAAGCGCAGGAGGTCATCGATCGGGTCAATCACTTGATTACAGCGGAGGACATACTAAAAAAGGGGGAGGCGCCGCATTTGCGCTTCGCTCAAGGACCATGGGATGCCATTCACCAGCTGTGGCCATTTGGCAAACGCTGATTCCCGGTCCGGGACTTGCACTCGCGCCATTTCCTGGCTGGCGCGGCCTTGTTCTCGCAGAAGTCCGACGCATACTCGGCCAGAGTGCGGTCTAACCATTCGGTCAAGCGGACAGCCCCCCGTGGTACCGGATTCTGCCGCTTACCTCAAACGATAGAGGGCGCAAATGGTGGCATCCGTCGCGGTCGCGATCCTTACTTTCGTAGCAATGACGGCGCTATTCAGTGCCCTTGCACTGGCAGCGCATCAGTTTCTATTCATTGCCAAGTCGTATCGTGTACTCGGCAAAGTTGCGAGCGAATGGAGCTACCGAATGAACGGCATTCAGATGCGGTACTACAGAGTAGAATTTTGCCTGAATAATGGACAGTCAACTAACCTTAGAAGTAGCGTTACCAGTTCCTCGCGACATCCAAAGATTGGTGAGACGGTAACCGTGCTAATTCACGAAGGAAATGGCAAATTGAAGGCGAGAATCGGAACCATCACAGAGCTTTGGTTCGATGTTTTCGCTCTGTTATTCATGGGGGGCGTTGGCAGTGTCGTGATCTTGCCAATTGCGTACTTGGTATTCGTGGGCTAATCAGCCAGCGCCCTCTAACCCTTCCTTCAAGCGGACCGGCCTACGGCGGTCGGCTTAAGTCAAACGTTAGGCCTCACGATGAACACTGAACAACAGATGCGGTTCGCAATAAGGATGCGGATCTTCCTAGGTCTTTTCTGGCTAGGCTCGCTTGTGCTCGGTGCGGCCTTCATTGGCATATTCACTCTTAGGCCCCTGGACGAACACATCAGTGTTCTCACCGCTGCTGCTTGCACCGGTTTCGGTGTCATGGCCATTGGAAGCTTGGGGCGTGCGGCTAGCCGTTGCCCTCAGTGCAGCAAGCTCTTCTCCGGACATTTTGAGAATAGTGAGGGAGGTTCTGCAAGCGTGTTTGCCTCGTCCTGCAGGCATTGCGGCTTCCGTACAAATCGCTCTCAATAAGCATGGCGCCTGGATCTACCAACGTCGAAAGGCGAGCGCACGTCGTGCGGCCTAACCCTTCCATCGAGGGGAGGTGCACCATCTGGGTTCGCCAGCTGTCGCCCGCCACTCATGTCAAACGTTAGCCACCCTATGCGCAGCGTTTTGTCCATTGCTTTGCTCGTTTGGTCAATGGGAGCCATGGCCTTCGACAACAACCTCTGCGGGTATGACATCGGCGATGGCTACCTTGGTGAATACCATTCGAAAGCTTTCGCGGATCAAAGAAAGAAGATTGAACCCTTCAGTGAAAGAGTGACGCTCGCGGTATCACGTACAGAGATGACACTTGCGATCAAGCTGAAGGGCGGAAGGATCAAGGCGTTTCGCGGAATCCCGTGTGATGGGGAAGATCAGCCTCTCTTTGAAGGTTACGTGGCAGCGCTCGGCTGGTTCATCGTAAGCAGTCATAGCTGGGAGAACCACAAGATCTTCCTCATCGACGAAGAGGTTGGGCGTGTCACCATCCTGCCGGACACGTCGCTACCTGTTGTATCACCAGATGGCAAGCATTTCGCTGTGTTCGGGGACAACTACGCGCATTCGCATAACGAGTTGCAGGTCTGGCGAATTACGGCCACTGGACCAAAGAAGATATGGGCCAATGAACCAGATGATGTACATCATTACTCGGTGGCGTGGAAGTCGAATTCTCATCTGTCCGTTGCGTTTCACCCTGACAGTGAGGATATTTCTGGCAATGCTCCGCCCTTCGCAACACCAAAATCTAAGGTTGTAGTAGATGGCATTCGTATCACATACGCCCGGCGGCCTACAGACGGCTAACTGGTTGCTCGTCGCGGACACGCAGCAGCAGGTTGCCGCTTCGTGGCGCTTGCTGCGTGCTGGACGGCGCCAACGTGAGGACTCAACATGCGCGTGATGCAACTTGTTGGCTTCGGTCTGATGACTTGCTTCTTGGTCACTTCCGTGTTGTTCGGCTTCAGCACGTATGCGACTTATCCGAGCATGTCGGGAACGTCGTTGGTCGAGGTTCGCGGAGCCGCGCATGCAATCGTCCAACTGCCGCCTCCACGTCGAGGCAACTCAGTGGTTTCCTTTGAGGTTGACGGCTACCCCGGCCGATTCTGGACTGATGCAGTCTCCTCCGTGCCGGTTGAGTGGGGACAGCGACCTGTGATACGAGTGTGGATTCCAGAACGTCATTCGTTTTCGCCGCAAGCGGACGGCTCGCGAAAGACCTACGGCCTGTGGATAAATGGAAAGGAACTGGTTTCACCAAGTACACGCTTGGAGGCTGAACGTGAGAATGTCCAAATGGGAAAGTTCTTCCTCAGCGCTCTGGGGATCATTGGTGTGTATTCTGGTTTTCGGTTCGTGACAGTCATGCGAGCACTGCGCAGGCGCTCTGTCGCAATCCCCCGTGAGCCTCATTTGGGGAGGGGGCGTTGAGTCCTAACAAGTCAATCGACACGGACGTCGTCGCGGCGGGCTCCCCCGCCTATGCGCCGCCGGTCATTTCCGACCTTAGATGATGAACACACTCGCCATATGCGTCGTCGTTCTGGTCGTGGCGAACCTTGCCCTCGCTGCATGGGTTGTGCTTTCGCCGGCACTGACTACGACTCAGAAGACCTTTCAATGCCTGATCGTGTGGCTACTGCCTGTCCTTGGAGTAGTCTGCGTTTTGCTTGTGCACTTGGCCGACGCGGAGCCTCGCAGACGCAAAGCGCCTCCGCCGGTTGACGGTTCTGATCCAATGCCAGGAGGTACTCAATGAGCAAGCTGGCTCCTGCGTGCACATCTAACTGGTCAATCGACACGGAGCCACAACAGCAGGAGGCGGCGGCGCCGCAAGTGTTGGTGGTCCGTTCATTTTTACGTTAGGGTTTCATGGAGAAGCATGATGTGTGTCCAGAGTGCGGGAAGTCCTTCGTAGGGCGCGCTCATCGATTGAGGATTACCGTGGCTCGCCTTTTCGGAATGTTGCTTCCAACGAGAGCGGACGAGGTACCTGGGGTAGTCCTATTCGGAGTTCGCTGCCCTGGATGCAACACGATCTTTCAAAGCCGGGAATTGCGCTACTTCGGCTGGCTAGGCTACCCTTCATATCTTGTGCTCTTGTTCGTCCTGTTGGTATCTCTGATGGGGATCGCACTATTCGTATGGAGTCGGTGAAATCGTGGCATTGAAACCTGACAGGTCAGTCAACGCGGACGCCCAAAGGCGTCCTGCTGCTTCGCGGCCACCTTGGGTGGGCGCCGATTATCTTCACGTTAGGAGTCATCAATGAGCACCCTTGTGAATGATTCTTCAGCCTTCGAGGCGCACCAACGACGCATGCTGCTGGAGATCCTGATAACGGTCCGCGATGGCTTCGTCGAAGCTGGAGTGAAGAAGGAGAAGAAGCTGCAGGAGTTGACTGAGAACCTGGCGTTCCATTTGGCATGCATCGTCGATGGGTCGAGGGTGATGAATACTGGCGCGGAATATGTGCATCCCGTACTGGCTTTTACAAAAGGCACAGGTAAGAAGCCAGACTACGCGGAGTTGGTCTACTCTGGTGGTGGCTCCTGGATGCACGAGCTACTTGACGAGGAACTCACAAATGAAGCATTCGAAAAGGATGATTCCTGACACGCCTGCCGAGTGGATCGCCTGTGGCGACCGCTCACATACACGTTAGATTTCACACAATCCTCAGGGGACAACATTGATTCCATTGCACTTTCAGCCATCCATCGAAACAGTAGATGGATATGCCAACGATGCCATTCGGATGACGCAAAAGATCTACGCCGTCGACATTTCCTCCTTTGCCCCATCCACACTGCGCCGAGTCGACTCCGTTCTGGAAGAATGGAAAACCGGCGGTGCCAAGATGGAACAGGTAGCAAAGTCCATCTATGCCTTCGGTTCGTTTGCCGGTGAGGTTTTGCTTAAGGCCAGGCAAGGCGAGTGGTTTAAGCCAGATCAACCCCCAAATGAAGAGGACTTCTTCGACTATCCGTTCCTGGCTGTTCGCCTGATAGGCGGAGCAGTTTGGCGCCCCATTAATCTTGGCTTTCAGATGATGGACTCAGTGCCCAACTCAAGCTATTGGAACTCAATCGTCGATCTTCTTGGAAGAGTACCAGGTGAAGCCTGACCTATCAATCGACACGGACCCACAACAGCAGGAGGCGGCGTCGCCGCGAAGTGTTGTGCGCCGGTTATCTAACGTTAGGCGTCACAAGGCGCATAGCCGAACTGCTTACACCTGGAGACCCTGAATGAGCTATGACTTGCTTGTCTTTGCACCCGCTAAGGCGCCGAATGAACGCGAGGCATTTCTTTCCTGGTGGGAAGAGACATCCGAATGGTCCGAGGATCACAGCTACGACGATCCAAAGGTCTCCACACCAGAACTTCAGGCTTGGTTCCTTGAGATGATCAAGTTGTACCCGGCAATGAACGGCCCCTTCTCTTCGGAAGAGTTTCCAGAGGATGATTCGGCTGTCACCGACTATAGCGTCGGGAAGGAAGCAATCTACGCCGCGTTCGCCTGGTCCAAGGCAGAAGCCGCATATGAGCAGGTCTTTAGCCTTGCAGCCAAGCATCAACTTGGGTTTTTTGATGCAAGCTCAGAAACCGGGGCCGTGTGGCTACCGGACGGGAAAGGTGGGCTGAAGCTTTCTCATCAAGGTGAGTCATCAGACACTGACGACAGTGACGCCTAGCCCTTCCATCGAGAGGATGTGGCCCGGCAAGCCGGGCGCCCCCTCTCATGTCAAACGTTAGACCTCAGAGTCCAAGCTATGCGCGCCCTCGAACTCAAGATCCCACCGCCGCTCGTGGCGCTAATCATTGCGGTCGCCATGTGGATTGCTAGAAATGTTGCGCCGACGCTTGAACTGTCGCCCGCTACTCGCATCGTCGCAGCCGGCGTCGTCGCGGTCATTGGTGGCTACTTCAGCATCGCTGGCACCATTGCGTTTCGGCGAGCCAGGACCACGGTCAATCCTTTGAAGCCGGAGAACGCATCGTCACTCGTCACGTCCGGTGTCTATCGGATCACTCGCAATCCAATGTACGTCGCACTCGCCTTGCTTCTGGTGGCATGGAGTTTCTACTTGTCAGCGCCTGCGCTTCTGGCCGGCTCTGCACTCTTCGTTCTCTATGTCACTCGCTTCCAGATTCAACCCGAAGAGAGGGTACTGCGGCGCATGTTTGGTAACGATTACACGTCGTACACACAGAGGGTGCGAAGGTGGCTGTGAGACCTAACCCTCTTTTAATGCGGACCTGCCTTCCGCGGGCAGCTTAAGTCAAACGTCAGGTCTCAAAGCGTATGCCCTTGAACATTCGAAGCGTAATCTCAGAGGACGAGTATTGGGCTGTGGTTCAACAGCTGAAGGGATCTTCTGATTTCTTCGACGAGCAGGGAGACTCTCATGGCCACATCGACGGTGATCTTCAAGTATCAGTCGAAGCGGTATTAGTCCCACTTGTTGGTCCTTGGGAGAGTTCTGATGTCTGGTTCCACAATCAGGACTTTTACGGCGATGGAGTTCGCTCGCTTATCTTTCGCGCCGGGGAATTCCCTTGGGCCGCCGTGATACGTTTGCAGAACCTTTTGGTTGGCGATGCAGCCCGTTTTTGCATTTCTGTGCACATCTGTGATTCATTGGAGGCACAGGGGAAGTGGGTAGGATCGATCGCCATCTTGAAAGAGGATATCGTTGCAACGACCTATATTTCTGAAATGCTGCGGAGGCGCCCGGGTGTTGAGACTTAACTTGCCCGTCAACACAGACGCCCAATGGTGTCCGCTCCCTACGGTCGCACCTGGCATTGGTCGCCGATTACGTTCACGTTAGTGTGTCCATGAGGCCGACGATAGCTGCATCCTGGAAATTTCTGACGCTAGCCGTCTCATTCGGCCCCATGGCGCTCGGCGTATGCGTGCTGCTCCTTCCCCGGTTTCGCTCGTTGCATGGCACAGTTGCCGAATGGATACTCTTGGCCGTACTGCTACTGCTTCCGTTCGTCGGCGCGTTCGGCCTGATCAAATACATGCCGTGCTCACTCAGGGTTCGAATTGCAATCGCCGTGGCTTACGTATTGGCCATGGCCATGCCGGTGCTACTCACAGCCATCTTCATCGGATGTTCATGGGCGGGCACGTGCTTCTAGGTGCATGCTCTAACATGCTGGTCCACACGGACGCCCAAGGGCGTCCGCGCTTACGACTCTCCTGTCCCTTGGTCGCCGGTCATCTCCTACGTTAGGCGTCAATATGCGCTCACCACTCAAAACACCCAAGCCTCTGCGCGACATTCGGTACTTCGAGAGCATCGATCCCCCTCAGTTCGAGCATCCCATGCCGAACTACGCATCGAAGCTCTATGGTTTCCCACGCGCATGTGTAGCTCTTGGCCAGCGCGTCGGGATGAAGTGCGAAGAACTTGGAATGTCTATCGGTCACGCTGATCATCTCTACCTGTGCTTTACACCATCTCTGCCCGATGGGGCAGTCAGTATGACTGAATACGCCACGGAGCATTGGCACCGCTTCGTGCTCTGCGGAATGGATCCAGCGTTCAATTCCCTGCCGGACGAGAGAAAACTGGCTGTAGTTACCGAGGCAACGTTTTCAGCGCTGCGCATGCTTGCGCCAACCGAGACGCCAGCGCTTGAAGTGCTTCGACACTCAGTCGAGTCAGAAGGCGAGGCGCTCAGAGTGTGCCTTAAGGTCAAAGCGACAAAGCAATACCGTGTACGCGTTGAGCAAACGGTCCCCGTGCATCCACAACCCACCGAGGTATTCGTTGAAGTCACAAATCTGAGAACGCAGCGCTCGAAGATGGTTAGAGTTGCAGAGGTGAAGTTCTACGATGATGCTCCAAGCTTGGTCGATCGCATTGCCATCGTTGATCACAAGCTCACGATCCATCCTCGAAAGTCCTTTCGAGCCAGCCTCATTGCCGCGGACTACCAAGTTCCAATTCAACTTGGCCTGGCCGACCTGAGTGGCGCCTAATCCTTCCTTCAAGCGAACGTGCCTGCGGCGGTCCGCTTAAGTCAAACGTTAGACATTAAGAGTAGAGAGCCGGAGCATGAAGCGCATCATGTATATCGAGAACAAATCGGGTGGTTTGAGCGGTTCCGGCCGCATTGGCTGGGTGGAGATGTCGCGCTCGACGCGCTCGTACACGTACGCCGGCAAGCGTTTTCTGAAAACGAAGTCCGGCTACAAATACAACTGCATCGAGGAAGAGACGGGAGCGCGTTACTGGATCTCTGGCCCCAAGAGGAAAGGTGGCGACACGATGTACGGCGGCATTATCGACATTGATGACGATGCCAGGCTTGAGTACTGGGCCAAAGTCCGAGGCCAGCCGGAGTGTATTCATCTAAAGCAAACCAGGTAACCAGACATGTCTGACATTTCGCCTGGCTCGGACACGCAGCAGCAGGATGCTGCTACGCGGCGCTTGCTGTGCGCCGGGAAGCCCGAACGGTAAGCCTCATCAGCGGCGCATCTCTCATCATCAAACAAGCATGACAGCACTTCGCGAAATTCACAGGCACAAAAGTACCTTGCAGTTGGCACGCAAACTCCTCACTGCGGCAATAGTGCTTCAGCTCCCGTTTCTGATCGAGATCGCGCTCAGACAAGCCGATTTACTGCTTCACCTGAACATCCTGGGCAACAGGCAAATGCCGGAAAAGACGTTTTGGTTTTTGAGCCTCACGGCGTCCGCCCTGGCGATCGTCGGGTTCATAATCGTTTGTCGCCAGCTATCGCTATGGGAAGGCGATCTGGAAAACACCGAATTCGTACAGCGAACCCGGCTACTTGGAACCATGAAAATTGCTGCGGGCATCCAACTCTTCTTCTATCTCGTCTTTCTGCTTCCGCTGTTCAGCCTCATTCCAGTAGTTTGGGCCAGGTCGAAAGCCACCGCCGCAATTCAAGACCTTGAGGTCTTGATGCCTGCTCGTCGGCGCTAGGCGGAGGAGCGGTAAGGATGCGTATGCCTTCATGTCGCGCGGATGCGTCATGTGGCCGTTCTGGCCATGCCAGCGGACAAAAATCGGACCCAATACAGGTAAGTTTTCTCGGTGCCAAGGCTATAGTGCAAATACCGAACCCGCTCCCGGACCTGATCCAGCAAGTGGGCAGACTGCAGTGGGGGATTGCGGGGTTTCGCGGAATTTTTATAACAGTATGAATTTCAGAGCATTGCCTTGAAATCCAGCGTGCAAGCAGCTTACCAAAGGTTCTGATGTCCAGATTAGATTGCAAGCGTCAGGTTATGTCGCAGGTTTTACGAAATACATTACGTTAGGCAGTGCAATGGCTGAGTTTCGGCGCATCACCAAGCGAGACAACAAGGCGAAGTTGTCTGAAATGGCAGCCAAGTACGAGGCGTTGCTCTCTGAGGCGCTGGAATTTGCCAAGCGCAAAGCCGAATCGAAGCCACAGGCCGTTCGCGACATTCTCGCCACGGGCACCGTCGAAGGCATTGCATCAAACCTGAACGCCAAGGTGGCTGCGGTGTGCTATCGGGCAGAGCAGTACAGGCGTACGTGGCACAGTCTGACTCCCTGGCAGTATCTTGAGCACACAACCGTCGAAGAACAAGCCGACTCCATGCTCCAGACTGTCGAGGACAACCTCCATATGACGGAAACAAACTCCTGGCCTTCGCCCCCGTCGAATCCCAAACGGACCAGGGCAACTCCGTGAGCGGCGCGGCGCTGCCTAACCTCTCCGTCAAGGGGACGTCCCGCAAGCGGGCCGCTCCTTACGTCAAAGGGTAGGCAAATGCAAACAATCTTGAGTGTTGCGTTCGGCTTCATGGCGGTGTTAGCTGCCACGGCGATTACGGTGTTGGCAGGTTCCCCGTCCGCTGGACACCCGGCTCAGTACGCCGCAGCATTTATAGTCGCGGGGGTGATGCTGTCCGTGCCATTTGCCCTTGTATCCCTTTGGCTCGCGTTGGCTGACCGAGGCATCGAACGTGGCGAGAGGCTACGGATTCTGGGGATCACGCTTTTGGTGATCGGGGCGGCCCGGTGGCTCGGAATCCTCGTGGCGATCGGCCCCGTGTTTGCGGAAGGAAGTCTTCTGCTCATGGCACTTGGCGGGGCCTTTCATATTCGGAGCAAGCAGCTAACCAAAGGGACGGGCAATGCATAACATGGCAGTCGACACGGACGTCCTCGAGGCACGCTGTCGCGCGCATATGGTCTGCCGATCACTTCTACGTTAGGCCGCAGCAAACTCCCTGGCCCCTCAGCACAGATGACATCCCAAAAAAAGCATGCCTAGTTTTACCATTGCCGGTCGCCTGGGCCCTGCACTCTTAGGCGGAGCCCTCGTTGCTTTGCTCGGTTGGGTGTCCTTCGGATCACTCCTGCCAGGTGCTGCGGCGCCTGTTGGCGCCTGGATGCTCGGTGCCGCCGTAGCGTTTGGCGCGCCGAGTACATCCAAAGCATGGCGTAGGGTTCTGCTCCTGGCAGGGCTGCTCTCGTTTGTGGCGGCCTGGGCAATGTGGGTTGCGGTTTTAGGCGGCACGCAGGGTGCCGTTCAGGCCACACGCGCCGAAAACGCGCCAGGCTTCTCCCTTCTTGTCCTGGTTGGCGCCGTGTTGTTATTGTTCCTTGGACCTCCATTCTTCATCTTGCTCGGTCTGGGGCTCATCGTACTTGCCCACTTTGTGGGCCGAGAGCCACCACGCCGCAAGGGAAAAAAACCAAGCCTCGCAGATGAAACAGGCGACTAACCCTTCCATCGAGAGAGCGGCACAGGGGCTTCACCCTTGTGCCGCCTCTCATGTCCCACGTTAAGACGCATGGCAACCTCAAACACCGCTGGATACTCTGGAACGCCGCTTTCCAGGAAGCTTGGCATCAAAGAGGCGCATCGAGTGCTGCTCATCGCAGCACCTGAGGAGTACGAAAGTCTGTTGGCCCCACTTCCACCAGCCGTGCAGTTTGTGAGCCAGCCCGATTCAAAGGTAGATATCGCTCACGCCTTTGTCACGCAGCGAGAAGAACTGGCAAAGACTCTGAGTGTCTTGCGCAAGAAGCTGAAACCCGACGCAGCCCTGTGGGTCTCCTGGCCGAAAAAATCAGCCAAGGTACCGACCACCATCACAGAAGACACTATCCGCGAGTTGGCGCTGCCACTTGGCTTCGTAGATATCAAGGTCTGCGCCGTCACGGAAGTCTGGTCGGGACTCAAGTTGGTGGTTCGCAAGGAGCTTCGCTGAGAATGCGGCCTAACCCTTCCATCAAGACAAACGTTAGGTACCACTCATGGTCGCCACCAGGCTCCTGCTGATCTTTGCGCTTCTCTGCACTTCAGCCCTGCCTGTATCTGCTGAATACACGCCAACGGGACGGAAGGCCATTTCCGTAATCTCGGCCGCTTTTCCGCATCTGGATTTCATTTGGACAAGCGCCGAAGGCGATCTGGACGGTGACGGAATCGCTGATCTGGCTTTGGTGGCCACTGGGCAGAGAGGTGGAAATCCGCAGCGCGAGGAGCGCCTTTTCATTCTCAAGGGAAATCCGGATGGTAGCTACGGAGTCCTTTCCGCGTCTGACGAGTTTTGTCGCGTGAGCAAGTTCTATAACATCGATATAAAAAAGAATTCTGTGTTTGTCCAGGCAGTTGAGTATGCGGACGCCGCTCGCGCGTCGAGTTACACCATGCAGTTTCGATACAACGCGAGTCTCAAAGACCTTGAATTCGTCGGCGAAGAGACTCTTGACGAGAACTATAACGATGGGTCTTACTACAGGGTCAGCAATAATTACTTGACGAAAACTGCCATTCATTCACGCCACGCGGGCAAGAGGCACAAGGACGTCAACGTTCGCCTCAACAGCTTTCCGATACTCAGATTGCAAGGCTTTGACTGTTCGAACCGTGGCTCGTCTGATTCGGTCGTCCACATTGACGAAAACTTCAAGGTGCGATCCCGATGAAGAGCAAGACAGCTAACAAATCGACCCAGTGGCGACGATCTGCGGCCGCGTCTGGCCTCCACCGTTAGACTCCATTTCACATATGCCATCACCAGTCATCGTCGCGCTCGACTTCGAATCCTCGGCTGAGGCGTTGGCATTGGTCAATCGGCTCGGTCCCGAAGCCGATCACTACAAGGTCGGCCTTCAGCTGCTCACAGAGGCTGGACCGCAGGTAGTTCGAGAGCTGGTGTCGGCAGGCAAACAGGTCTTCCTCGATCTCAAGCTTCACGAGATACCCAACTCCGTAGCCAGTGCCGTCAAAGCCGCTGGCAAGCTTGGGGTTTCAATGGTCACGGTCCATGCGTCGGCGGGTTCGGCCGTTCTGCGAGCGGCTGCCAGTGCTGCCGAGCCATACTCCAATCTAAAAGTTCTTGGCCTTACGGTCATCACAAGCCTTTCTGACGCCGAGCTCCCAGAGATCGGTCTTGCATCATCAGTCAAAGACCAGGTTTTCCGCCTCGCTTCGCTGGCTTGCAAGTCAGGCTGCCACGGTATCGTGGCCTCCGCCCAGGAGGCCGCCTACTTGTGTGATTCCTTGCCTGCCGGGGTACTCATCGTCTGCCCCGGCATTCAGCTTTCCCAGCCGGCAGCCACAGACCAGGTGCGCATCTCCACTCCTGCTGCGGCGGCCAGGGCAGGCGCCACTCACATCGTCATCGGCCGCGCCATAGCAGGTGCTTCGGAGCCACTGGCAGCGTACCGGACAGCAGTCGAGTCGTTTAGCAATGGCGTCTAACCCCTCAATCAACCAGACGTACCCCGGCAAGCCGGCATCTTGTCTTTCGGCGTCGTCGTGGCTACATTCTTGTTTGAATCGCATATGAAGTCGCGATACGCTACGCCACATAACATATCAACCGGCGCGGAGCCACAACAGCAGGATGTGGTTCCGCCGCATTTGTTGGTGGTCCGATCATTTTTACGTTAGGCCTAAGGAGCCACCGATGTTTCGAATCTTAGGTAGCCGAGTCGTCGCGATCTGTCTTGTTGTGTTTGGCATCTTTTTTATGTATGCCGGTCACAAGAACGCCACCAAGTTTTCGGCATTGCGCGATCACGGCAAGACGACCAAGGCCGAGGTAACCAGGCTGGAGTGGAAGGAGAAGAAGAATACCCATGCTGACAGCCTTTACACAGCGCATGTTCGCTTCACTACGGAGGATGGTCGCGAAATTCGGACTGAAGTCGGCGTTGCTGCGGAGCTTGGCCGTGCCTTGCGCAGCAACTCTGTCCCATCCACCATGACGGTTCGCTATCTACCTGAAGCACCCAGCACGCTTCAAGACATCAACCAGGACGACTCCTCTGATGCCCAGAAGGGCGTTGGTCGCTATATGTTGCTTGGGGGACTGGCCATGTTGGTCATCCGCTTCTTCTTTTCAGGCCGTGCGAAATGATGCCAAGCCCTTCCTTCAAGCGGACCCGCCTGCGGCGGTCCGGTTAAGTCAACCGTTAGACCGCACCTCAATGTTTCGCTCTGCCACCATCGCTGAAGTCGCCGACCTTTTGGAAGACGGCCTTCGCGGGTTGCATCCGGAGCATCGGGCAGCTTTAGAGAAGGCATGCATAGCTCCGCGTGAGCTGTCGGTCGCGGATTCACCGGGTGAGTATGTCGTTGCCGTCGCTGCCTTTGGCGATAAGCTGCTGTACTGGTCCGACGTAGAAGAGGGGTGGGAGCTCGAACGCCCAGATGACGAGGGCGGCATTGCGTCGCGTGGCTGCAACCAGTTTGAGCTAACTCATGTCATGTATCAAACGCTGGGAGATCCCAATGCGGTCTAACTGGTCGGTCAACGCGGATCCACAACTGCAAGGTGGCTCCGCCGCAAATGTTGCGGTCCGGTCACCCTCTACGTTAGGCATCACGTGACGGCCGCCGAGGACATTTATTACGATCTGGCGCCCGAAGAGGCGCGGGAACGGCTGCACGAACTCGCCGGAGATGGGGACCACGAGGCCGAGTTCTATCTTGGTCACTTGGCGGACGAGAGCTCGCCCAGGAACCCGGTCGAAGCGCTGGTCTGGTACAAGAAAGCTGCCGCCGGCGGCCTGCTGGAGGCAAAGCACTGGGTTGCGAGCTTCACCTATCACGGCATGGGCACAAGTCAGGACGTCTTGGCTGCCGTCCGCCTTCTCCGTGAATGTGCAGAGGCGGGGCTGGATTCATCCCAGTGGAAACTCGGCCAGCATCTTCTGCAGTTCCCGGAGAACACAACCGAGGCTCTCCGGTGGTTGACGGCGGCGGCAAGCCAAGGGCACACGGGGGCAATCGAGTTGTTGGCTGAAACCGGTCAACTTCAACGTTAGGCGTCACTTGAAGCACTTCCTTGCATCGTCAGTTCAGAATTGAGGTCACATGCTCACGCTTTACTACACCCCCAATACTTGTGCGCTGGCAACGCATCTGGCGCTGGCCCATGCAAATGCAGAGTACGAACTGGTCCGGATCGACTTCTCGAAGAATGAACAACGGGCGGCAGACTACCTGAAGGTCAATCCGAAGGGCCGGGTTCCAGCGCTTGTGACGGGGCGCGGGGTCCTGACGGAAACACCGGCCATGCTCATGTTCATCGCCCAGACGTACCCGGACGCGCATCTGGCTCCGCTTGGTGACACGTTTCGACTTGCGGAGATGAACGCTTTCAACAGCTATTTGTGCTCCACGGTTCATGTCGCCCACGCCCACCGAATGCGCGGCCACAGATGGGCAGACGAACCTGAAGCGTGGGACGCGATGCGAAGGAAGGTTCCTCAATCTGTGGGTGACGCCTTCTCGCTTATTGAAGATGAGTATCTGCGTGGACCGTGGGTTCTGGGAGAAGAGTTTTCTGTGTCAGACCTGTATCTTCTAACCTTGGCCCGCTGGCTGGAGAGTGACGGGGTGGACCTCTCCCGCCTTCCCCGAATCCTCGATCACAGGGCGCGAATGCTGGTTCTTCCTCTCGTCGCCAAGGTCATTGCTAAAGAGGAAGGGCAGCCGAAATGAGGCCTGACTCTTCCGTCAGGCGGACACTTCAGAGTCCGCTTCGCACCCCGCCTCTCATGTCAAACGCTAGAAGGCATCAGCATGGGCTTCGATAGCACATGGCAGTTCCTCGGAGGCATCGCAATTGGGCTAGCGGTGATCGGGTCGTTGTGCCTTCGCGCTGCCGCGTCGTATGTGCTCGAGCGCTGGGGCCGCAGAACGAAAGGTGCAGTGGTAAGTTCAGTAGAGAAGAATGACGATGGAAGCGTGGTGTACGTCGTGTTTTATGAGTTCACAGCTACTTCGACCTCCGGTGCGCCTCAGATTCAAGCGGGGAAGCAGACGACGCGCTATGGCTTTCGCGCCAGCGACATTGTTGCCGTTCGATATTGGCCGAAGTGGCCGAGGCTCAACCGAATCGCGGAGCGCGCCGTCTGAAGACGGCAAGGACACGGGAGATGCCGTCTAACATATCCATCGACGCGCACCCACAACGACAGGATGCGGCTTCGCCGCAATTGTTGATGGTCCGGTCATCTTTACGTTATGTCGCGAACGCCACCGCCTCCTGACGTCGGCAATCTCTGGCAGCGCGTGCACAAGCAATGGCGCGACGCTGGAGTGGGCGTAAGCGCTGGCGCAACTGAGGAAGCGATTGCGGAATTTGAGCGCCGGTACGAAGTAGCTTTGCCTGAGGATGTCCGAGCCTATTTCGTTGCTGAAAACGGAACTGGCCATGAGATGGATGATGTGTACTTCCGCTTTTGGCCGTTGGCGGAGATCAGGCCCGTGAAAGACGAACTGGATGATTCAGGCGGTGTCATCTATCCGGATCGCTTCGCGTATCCCGACTGCTTCGTGTTCGCTGATCATCTTATGAACAGTTGGCTTTACGCAGTCCGACTGACGAGCGACCGGAATCAACTCGCCCCGGTGTACCGCGTCACAGCCTCGGACGAGGGTGGGGAACAGATGGCTCCGACATTCCGTCTATTCATGAGCCGATACGCGGATCGGCCGGAGAGCATTCTTTGAGGCTGTTGCGACATAACCTGTCGTTCGAAACGGACGTCCAGCGGCGTTCGCCCCCTTCGTTCCCAACTTTGCCGGGTCGCCAGTCAACGTCGCGTTAGGCGTCACGAATTCCCTCGCACATCACTTTCCGAGATCAGCCACAACATGAAGATCGGTCAAGCAGTCATTCGCACGATCCTGGGGCTCTCAGGTGCAAGTGCACTTGCCCTGGTTCTCGCAGCCGGCTATTACGCCAACGAAGTGAGGGCTGCCAGAGTTGCAACACCGTCTCTGATTTCCGAAACCTGGAAGCGCTTTGGAGCCCGGCTGAAACCCACAGACTTGTCGAAGGACAGGCAAGCCATGTTGTTGGCAGTCGAAGACCCGGCGTTCACCCGGCATCACGGCGTCGATCTTCAAACTCCCGGCGCAGGAATGACGACCATCACGCAAGGTCTGGTCAAGCTCATTTACTTCCCGGACGGGTTCAAGCAAGGTATCGCTAAAGTTCGCCAGACGCTGATTGCGCAGTACGCCCTGGATTCGCTGGTTTCCAAGAACGATCAAATGCAATTGTTCCTGAATATCTGCTATCTGGGCAGCAAGAATGGCCAGCCTGTTCATGGCTATGCGGCCGCCGCACAGGCATATTTCGGCAAGAGCTTTGCGGAACTCACTGACGAGGAGTTCCTGTCGCTCGTCGCAATGCACATAGCCCCCGATAACCTGAAGCCTGGGACGCCCGAAAACACCCAACGCGTTCAACGTATTCACGCCTACCTCTCTGGCAAGTATCGGCCTGCGAGCCTGCTGGATGTTGAGTACAACGGAAAGCAACACGGAACACTGGCGGAAGAAGCCCTCATGTCAATCTTGCGACTTGTCACTGACGCAAGGCCTGAGCGCGCTGGTAGCTAACGCACTTGACTTGCAGTGGTGCCCAGCCTTTTAATTGAGAGGACGCGTCCCGGCAAGCCGGGTCACGCCTCACATCTCAAACGTTAGACAGCACGAATTACGCCATGGCTTTCGCTTCACATGAAGAGTACTTCGCGAGCGTGCCCGCCGAGTCGCGCCTTCAGCTCCAATCCATTCAGGAAAAAGTTGAGGCGTTGGTGCCTGGTGCCTCGCGCTGCATAAGCTACAACATGCCCGCGTTCAAGCGCGGGCGGGTGTTCTTCTACTTCGCTGCATTCAAGAAGCACATTGGCGTCTATCCACCTGTCACGCAAGACGCACGCCTCATGCAGGAACTTGCGCCATACCGTGGCGAAAAGGGCAATTTGTCCTTCCCGCTGAAGGAGGAGCTTCCTATCGAGCTTATTGGCCGGGTTGCCCTGGCGCTGTCGCAAGAGTACGGCCGCAAGTGAACGGTGAGCGTGGTCCCTGACCTTTCGTTGCTTCCTGGAGTTCTCTTTGCCGCAGGTGGGGCAGGGGGCAGCGCCGACGCTGCGGCATGCGCGCACTGAGGCCTGCCTCTGCATAGGGCTGAAACGAAGACGGCGCTTTTTTGCGCGCCCCTTGTTTTGCTATCAAATCAGTAGCTGCTTGCGCTCATCCGCATTGGTCTTGGGGCCTGTTTCGTATATGAAAATACCCAAAAACAGTTGATTCTGGCGCTGCCATACCTCGCAAAAGACCCTGTAGTGGCCTCCAAAGAGCGGTTTTGACCTCTTTTTATGCATGAAAACTGGCTGCAGACCAATGTGGACGGGCGCAAACAGCTATTAAATCAATAGCATTTCGAGCGGGAAGGGGGCCTATCTGACGACCGGACTCGTGCGCACGCCTGTGCTTGTCTGTCGCATCCACGCCATAGGTTCCAAAGCGTTCTTGGCGAGGTCGATTCTCATGGTGATAATCGCCGTGATTTGCCTCCCCAGGTGAACTGATGAAGCCGCAGGTCTCACGACCGGAGGCCCGCCTGGGATGGGGATCCTCGCATTCATGCGAGACAAGCGGCGAGCACTGGATAAGGACCCCGTGCGTTCGTCACTGATGTACTTCAAATATTGGGGGGAATTGGTTTTGAGCCTGACAAAGATTTCACTTGTGCTGTTCATTGGGGGCCTGGTATGGCTCGGTGCCGAGTATGCGGAGGACCGCAAGCGCCCGTCGCGCCACAAGGTCCCTTCTGAGGCTGAATTGAGCACTGCCACCGGCAAAGCCCTGAGCGCCCGCGTTGTTGAGCGCAAGACAAAAAAAGGTGTACTTGCGAGCCGTTACGCGGAGCTGGACATACAAACCTCCGCAGGCATCGAGACTGTGCGCGTGGGCGAGCCGAACTCTGAGCGTTCGCTGGACGGGCTGGGTGGTGAAACCGTGACAGTCAGGTTCGATCCGAAGGACGAAAAGTCGGTGTTCAGCCTGAGCACCCCAAGCCGCCAGGTGATCGCGTACCGCGATACAGCCGCGTTCAAGGCCAGGCTTGTCGAGGGCAACAGCGGCGGCTACACCATCGGCTGGATCGCGGTGGCGTTGGGCGTTCTTGGTTTCTGGTTTGGCCGTAAGGTGGCAGCGAGTTGACCAGAAGTGCTGTGGCTTTGTCACGTCCTGACTCTTTCATAAACCGAAGTTGCTCCGGCAAGCTGGGAAGTGCCGGTCATCTCAAACGTTAGGCGTCACCGGCCATGCAAAAACTTCTACTCGTCGGTGCGTGCTGGGCCTTCTGGTTGATCTATGTCGTCGCCACCGTCAAGACCGATCTGAGAGCCGGCATCTCCTTGTGGCCATTCGTCAAGATGGCAGTCGGTGCCGTTGTTGCCGGATACGTCAGCTCAGTCCTTCTGCGCCCGTCAACCGAAGCTCAGGATGAAGCCGAAGAATCCCACTGGCGGCCTATGCCGCTGTTGATCAGGGTTGTCCTGGCCGTCGCAATCTTCGCCGTAGGCCTTGGCCTGATCGCCATGAGCCTGGTTACCTCTTTGTTCGGCGTAACCGGAGTGGTGATCGGGATTGCCTGCTTGCCCGTAGCTCTCTATTTTCTTGTCGCCGGCAAATACAATCCGCATGATGTGCCTTGAGTATTTTCAAAAGTGACGCCTAACCCTCCCGTCAACCGGATGTCCAACAGACTGCGTCGGTTGGACGCCGGTGATGTCAAACGTTAGCCCCAGGGAACCACCTATGTTTCGAATCCTTTTTAGCCGAACTGTCGCTGTCTGTGTTGTTGTTTTTGGCGTCTTTCTCATGTATGCCGGCCACAAGAACGCCACCAAGTTTGCGGCATTGCGCGACCACGGCAAGACGACCAAAGCCGAGGTAACCAAGCTGGAGTGGAAGGAGAAGAAGAATACTCATGCTGACAGCCTGTACACAGCCCATGTTCGCTTCACGACGGAAGACGGTCGCGAAATTCGGACTGAAGTAGGCGTTGCTGCGGAGCTTGGCCGTGCCTTGCGCAACAACTCTGTCCCATCCGCCATGACGGTCCGTTATCTACCTGAAGCGCCCAGCACGCTTCAAGACATCAACCAGGACGACTCCTCTGATGCTCAAAAGGGAGTTGGTCGCTATATGCTGCTTGCGGGACTGGCAATGCTGGTCATCCGCTTCTTCTTTCCGGGGCGTGCGAACTGACGCCTGAGCCTTCCTTCAAGCCGACCCGCCTACGGCGGTCTGCTTAAGTCAAACGTTAAGCGTTACAACCCATGCAATCAGTATTCTGGAAGTTCGGCAAGTGGAGACGAATTCAGTTCTACTTCCACTGGACCGTTCTACTTTGGGTGCCTTGGTACTGGTGGGCACACGGGAGTCTCGTTTGGGCCGTCGTCACACTCGTGGCTTATCTGGTGCTTCTCCTCGCTCACGAGCTTGGTCACGCCATAGTGGCCCGCTCGCAGCGAGTGAAGGTGTATGCGATACGGCTGTACGCACTACACGGCCAATGTGAGCACGAAGAGCCATACTACGAGCGCAACGACCTCTTTATCGCTTGGGGCGGTGTTCTTGCGCAACTTTGCATACTTGCAATTGCGGTCATTGCGAAGTACTCACTGAGGTTTCTATCCCCCGCTTTGGAGCAATTTCTCGCACCGATCCTGTTCGTCTTCATAGACGCCAACATCGTCATAGGGGCCATCAACCTGATTCCCGTTGCACCGCTGGATGGCCACAAGGCGTGGCGCGCATTGCCACTTGCATGGAACGTTTTTTTGTCCCGTACAAAAGGGGCGATGCGCAGGTTTCGTCGCGGTTTTGACTTCAAGAAGCGTAGGGCGATCAAAATAGAATCTCAGCAGGCGGCTGCGGAGCTCCTCGAGAGGCTGAAAAAGAGGTAGATGCGCAGCACAACAGTTAACAGCTTGTTCGGCACGGACCCACAACAGCAGGAGGCGGCTTCGCTGCAAGTGTTGATTGCCCGCTCATCTTTAAGTTAGGAAGTACATGAGAGATCCCGCGCGCATTGAGACCGTCCTTTCAACGCTTCGTCGCATCTGGAAGGAGCATCCGGACTTGCGCCTCGGCCAGCTCTTCGTGAACGCAGCGCGTCCGGAGCAACCCTGTCCGGAGTTGTTTTACCTGGAAGATGACGCGCTGATTGAGGGGCTATTGCGATTCGAAGGGCTCACTAAGGGCCGGCAGTGAGTCTTCGTGTGCGCTTTCGCAGTAATAGGCGTTAGGCGCTCGGAGAAATCACCTATGCGATCACGAATTCTTCCGGGCCTTCCTGGTGAAGGCCCACTGCCCAAACAGTTCAGCGCGACAGGCCAAGGAATGTTCCGGGAAGGTTATGTCGTGGAGTTCAATCCACCCAATGCGAGCGTTTGGGTCGGTAACTTCCAGCCCGGAGGAACACGGTTCTATTGTGCCGTTGAGGACCTTGACGACGAAGCCGTTTTAGTCATCGCTGGAGGGCAAGGCTACGTTGTCAACGAACGCTCGGGTCAACTGCTCGCCGAGTACGACAGCGATATTGAGTTCGTGGAAACGCATGAGTCAGGCGCCCTGATTGTTGGAAGCGGCACGGACTTCACCGCCTACCGGAACAACGCAGTGCTCTGGCGCACGCGTCGCGTATCGTGGGACGGGTTTCGAAACCTGCAGATGGCCGGAGAAGACGTTCAAGGTGAGGCGTGGTGCTTCGATGACACCTGGCACAAGTTCTCGGTAAACATTAGAACGGGCCAGTCAACTGGTGGTTCCTACCATGAGCCAGGCGCCTGACCCTTCCATCGGACCGGCATCGGCAAGTAGGCTTTGCCTGCCTGGAGCTACCACTCAGTCAAACCTTGGTTGTCGATAATATGGCTATAAATATTCGAATGGTGTCGTCTGAGGGCGAGTACTGGGCCGAAGTTCAACGGCTGAAGGGCTCCTCCGAGTTCTTCGACGGGCAGGGCGATGACCACGGACACGTCGACGGCGACTTGCAGGATGCAATCGAAGGCGTCCTGGTGCCCCTTGTTGGCCCGTGGGAGCGCTCTGATGTCTGGTTCCACAATCAAGACTACTACGGCAACGGTATTCGCTCACTTGCCTTTCGTGCAGGAGACTTCCCCTGGTCTGCCGTCGTACCTTTGCAGAAGTTGTTGATGGGCGATGCAGCCCGTTTCTGCATTTCCGTAGAAATTTCCGACAATCTCGATGTGCGAGGGAAGCCGGTTGGAGCGATGGCAATCCTCCAGAAACAGGTGGTTGCCACATCCTACGTTGTTGAGATGCTGTGGGCACACGCGGGTGTCGAGATCTATCATGTCGATTGATGCGGACGTTCTATCGGCGGACGTCGCCCGCCTACTGTGCGCCGATTACCTCTAATGTTAGGCATCTTCAAATGCATCGAATCACCACACTGCTCGTCGCCCTGATCCTTCCGTTGTCAGCATTGGCCGGCGCGTGGGGAGAGGGGAGTTTCGAGAACGACGATGCTCTCGACTGGATTGGCCAATGTACTCAAGGTATCGGAACCAAGTTGGTTTCAACAACCCTCACTGCGGCGCTCAAGGCGCGATATCTTGAGGCGCCAGAGGGCGCAATGGCAGTCGCTGCGGCAGAAGTTGTCGCCGCGGCAAAAGGGAAATCAAACCCAGGTCTTCCACATGAGCTTCGTGCCTGGCTTGAACGTCAGCCGAAGACCGAGTTGGTCGCGTT
The DNA here is from genome assembly GCF_054049435.1 of Polaromonas sp. P5_D5. Classification (NCBI taxonomy): domain Bacteria; kingdom Pseudomonadati; phylum Pseudomonadota; class Betaproteobacteria; order Burkholderiales; family Comamonadaceae; genus Polaromonas; species Polaromonas sp. P5_D5. The sequence continues at coordinate 519,692 of NZ_JBFUMJ010000001.1, read as the reverse complement.
ATCGTCTTTGGCAAGGCAAGTGCTCAATAAAGTACGCGATCCGAAAGTTTCAGAGTTGAAGCAGCTGTGGTCGGAAGGCAAGAGCAATCGCTGGGAATCGCACATCGCGGAACTGGAGGCAAGAATTGGGGGCTAAGCACTTCAGCCCATGGAGGCCTAACCCTTCCTTCAAGCGGACCCGCCTACGGCGCTCCGGTTAAGCCAAACGTTAGCACTCGATGCCGCAACAGCCTGACAATTCTTATCTCGCATGCTATGACTACGGTCAAGGCGGCGTATGGCTCATCTTGGATGCACCGTCATCTGAAGAGGTCTTATCCAAGTTCCCGAAGCTTCGCGTTTTTCCGGAGCGGCCCTCATGGATGACAGAGGAAGAAGAGGCGGAGCTTAGGCATCGCTGTGAACAGACCGGCTTTAGGTGGAGTATTTACGCGCCGTCTGGTTGGCTTCGAGAACATATTTCAGAGTTCAGGTGAACTACACGGACATTTCACTCGCTCTCAAATCGAGGACTAACAGGTCGGCCCATTCGGATCACAGCACAGAGCTGCGCTGTGTGTGTTGTGTGCAGGTGATGTGCCTTAACATGTTGTCCGTTTCGGACAAGCAGCAGAAGGCTGCTGCACGACATGGACTGCCCGCCGGGCAATGCCGACGTTAGACTTCAATACATATCAAGGGAGAAATTCATGCGTTGGTTACTTCTTGTGATCACCTTGGCTTGCCAGGTCAGTTTTGCACAGGGCATTCCCGCTGACGAAGACTCCTTCACAAAAGTGGCGGCAGAACGCGTCAACAAGGAACTGCCCGGATACGACGTTAAGCCCGCCGGTAAATTGACGCTGGAGGGCAAGCGCTCGGATGGCGAATCGACTGGCCAATTGAACTTGGATCGGGTGTATTCTTTTTGCGCTCGCAACTTGCAGGACTGCAGTGTTGCCCTCGATCAATACGCAAAGGGAATGGCCGAGTCGGTCAAGGAGCGCAATCGCCCCATTGCACGGAGCATGGTCCGGCTCGCCGTTCGTCCTGCGGCATACGTCGAGCAGATTCGTAAGCAGATAGCTGGAAGTTCAGGATCCGTCTATTCCAGGCCAGTTGCGCCAGGCCTGGTAGCGATCCCGGTGCTTGACTTCACGCGATCCGTACGTTTTGTGAACGACAAGGACATATCAAAGCTATCCCTTACCGAGGATGAGCTGTTCAAGCTCGGCGAACAAAATCTTCGGTCGAATTCCAAGCCATTCACCGAAGTTACTCCAATGCCCACCGCGAACTCGTTCGGTCATATAGCTGGCGAAGACTACGCCTCAAGTCGGATTCTCTTTCATGATGACTGGCAAGACCTCAGCACTAAGCTCAACGGCAAGCTGGTGGTCATGGTGCCTGCACCCGATATCCTGCTATATGGCGATGGATCTACTTCCGTCGGCGTTGAGGCATTGCGTACATTTGCGGCAGATATTGCCCGAAAATCAAGTCGACCCTTATCACCGTTGATGCTGCAATGGACCAAAATCGGCTGGGAAGTGGTCAAGTAGTTACCGCCGGGCTCAGCCCTCCCTTCAAGCGGGCCACCGTACGACGGTCGCTTAGGTCAAACTTTAGGTTTCGGGAGAAATATGCACCGTCCCATTGAGCTCTTCAAAACCATATGGCTCGACGCCAGGAATCGCGGGTCGTCCAAACACAGGAACGCAGTGTGTGTCTCCACCATCGATGCGGATGGATACCCCAGTTCGCGGTTCGTCGATCTGAAGGAAGCGGAAGAGACGGGTTTCGTCTTCTGCACGCACCTTGACTCAGGCAAGGCCCTGGACATCGTTCGCAACCCCAAGACCGGCATTACGCTGTGGTGGGAGCATATCGCCACGCAAGTACGCATCAAAGGCGTTTGTACGGTAATACCGGAACAGGAGGCCGAAGTACATTGGGCTGGCCGTCTGCGGGATGCCCAAATTGCCACAGCGACATTTCAGCAGAGCCGCCCGCTCGCAAGCCTCGAGTCGCTTTCGGATCAATACGGACGCGCCGTAGCTGCGTACGATGGCAAGCCAATCCCTCGCCCCGCGAACTGGGGTGGATTCAGGCTCCGGGCCGAGCACATTGAATTTCTGGAGTTCAAAGAGAGCCGCCTGCATGCGCGCACGACCTATTCCCGCATTGGTTCCAGCTGGGAGCAAGCGTTCCTGCAACCTTAGGGTATCTCGCCGGGAGTAACCCATCATCTGAGCGGACCGCAACAGCAGGCCACGTGACACCGTGCTGTTAGTTCCGGTTCCGCGCGGCCTGCTGCTACAGTCCACTCAGCCCAAATGTTAGGCCTTAACAATGCCCGATTACGACAACCCCGAAGTTGAAGCCCAGTGGTGTGCAGAGCGCCGTGCTGAAGTATCCGAATACTTGCAGCGAGAAGGCTTGGTGCATGGCCGGATCGGCGTTGAGCCTGCGTGGCACCTTGCCCCCTATGTCTCAGTTTGGACCGTCGAAAGCCTTGAGAGCCCTGGTTCGGTGGGCTGGTGGGCTATCTCTGGCGATATGCCGAACGACTATGTTTCCTCAAGCAAGGCTGGAACTCCACGGGAGGCGGTACATGCCATCGCTTCTCTCTGGCAGGACGCGGCTCGATGCATGGCGCGTGGGGAGCGGCATCCAACGTTTGTCATTGGTACGGGAGAGAACATGGAAGAACTCGCCCCCATGCTCGCATCGAGGGCCGGGTTACTGCTGGAATGGGCCGATGACCCAGCGGTATGGGAAGACGATGAGCTTTAACGCGCTAGAAATTTTTTCTCTAGTGACCTCGGTCTTCTCGCATCACAGGCCTGAGCCTTGCTTCGGGTGGGCACACAAACCTTAAGTTCTTCGCATATGCCATCAACAACTCAAGCCCTGTTCATTTTTCTCGCGTGGTCTGGTGTCCAGGCCGTATTGCTTCTTGCGTCGCTGCGTTCCAGGCAACCCTTGCCGGAATTGCTCGCAGCTGTAGAGAAAGTCGAGCCTTCGATGGCACCGGCGGAAAAAGGTGACATGGCCAGAGGATTCCTCTGGATCAGCGTTGTCTGGTTCGTCCTGGCCACAACCATTGCGGCGGTTTCTTTCAGTTCGGCATCAAAGGGAAGCCTGTGGGCCCTGGCCGTTTTTACCGCCATAGGTGGCTGGTCGCTCTACGATGCAGCGTCAAGCCCTGTCGTTCTGGGCCGCATGTACCCAGGGAGCATTAAATGGACAAACTGGCTTACAGCTGTATTGAGCTCAACGGTCTGGTTATTGCTCTTTGTGATGCTGGCCATTCAATGGCTCTCCTGAAGCCGCCTGGCCTTCTTATCTCAAACGTCAGGCGTCATGATGACCATTTATGCAACCAGCAAGGTCGTACACGCTGCGCTGAGGCGCGCGCTCAGTCCATGGTTTACGGCGAACGGCTGGAAGCGGCGGCCCGGTTACTCCTGTGCATTTATTCGACCTGCCGGGCCGGGTTATTGGTGCCTGTGGTTTCAGGTCAATTCCTGGGGAGGCCAACTCTCGGGAAGTTCGTTCACACTGAATCTGGTTCATCAGGAGTCTGCGGAATCGTCACTCTGCGGTGGGCCAAATGCGCGCGTGCTGCGTACTCAGAGTGCAGCCGATATAGAGCTCGGCTTTTCCATCGCAGCGGAACTGGCCAAACGCATTCCAGAGCCCGCGGCATCGGATCCAGTACACGAATGGGCAAAACTTCCGGGCTATCAGGGCGAGATGTGGCGCAAGAGAATCGCTGATCTTCAGACAGTGAATCCTGACGCCTGGAAGCCGGATGTCGATGTCTGGCTGCCGTATTACGCGGTGGCTGACCTTGATCTTTGGGTTGATTTTCTGCTTCCGAGGTTTCCGCACCTTCTGCGCCAGAGCCAAGGGCAGGATTTCACCGCACAATGACGCTCATCATCCATACGCCTCCAACTACCCCGTTCACCCATGGAATCTCCCAAACTCAGAGTCGGCCAACCGATTACGCCCGAGCAATTCGACGACCTCACGGACGCGCAGCTGTCACGGATCGTCCCCAAGGCGTATCGCGAATTTTTCCCCGGTAAAGATTTCTGCGCTGATGGGTACTTCTATCTTCACGACGGAACTGCCTGGAGCTTTTACCGAGGTGATTTCCTTGATGAATAGTGTTTGCCTGTCGCTGAGTGGCTTGGCAAACCTTTAAGGCGCCACAAATGCCGTTTCACCATAGAAGATGGCTCGTCCTGGTCGCGTTCCAGCTCGCCGTCACGCCGGCCCTGGCCATGGAATTCAATCTCATTGGGGAAACGCTGATCATGTCCGGACCGGTTGTTGGCGGTGACGTTGCCCAGCTCAAGGACCAGCTTGCCACGAATCAAGTGAAGCTCGTTTTGCTGCACAACAGCCCCGGGGGCGATCTCTGGAACGGGCAAGAACTTGCAAGGCGTATTCGGGATGCAGGCCTCGACACTGCAGTCTCAGGAAAATGCGAGTCCGCATGCGGCCTTGTTTTTCTCGGAGGGGTCCACCGCTACTACAGCGACGGCGCTCCTCTGGCGAAAACCATGATTGGCCTGCACGGCGCGCACAACAGGGAAACCAAACAGGCGATGCCGCAACTTGGGGCCCGGATGGCCTATCTCATCAGGGAAATGACCGAGAAGAAGTTTCCGGACGATCTTTTGGATCGCACTGTCTATTCAAAAGATCCCTCGGATCTCACCTACATCTTTCATCCTGCGCGTTTCAAGGTGGATGGCAAGTCTCGTGGTGTCATGGAATGCAACAAACAGGCGGATGCGACTTTCAAATGCACGATGGTCGATGGCCTGGACGCGATATCAGTCGGGGTGACAACAAGCCCGGAAGTTCTTCGCCTCAGCGAGGAAGTGAAAGCAATGGTTGCAAGGCCGTGAGGCGTCGCGCGTGAAAGTACCTCACACGCTTATTTATCTGCCGCCGCCGATCAGCACGCTATAAGCCTCACGCGTCTCCGGCGACACCGAATCCACCAGCTGCGCATGGGGTGTCTTGTGCCGCACCAGCACGCGGGCCGAGGCGATGGCCTTTGATTTGCAAAACCAGTGGCAGGTGTGCTGCATCAGGAAGAGTTCGGCCGACATCGTGAAGGCCTTGGCCTTGGGGCTGAGCCCGGCGGTATTTTGGGCCACGCGCGCAATACCGGCGGCGTGGATCGCCAGGGCAATGCGCATGTCGAAGCTCATGGCCGGCAGGATCAGCGTCGCAAAGGGAAAACTGATGGGCAGCCGGCTGACGCGGGCCTCGGGTTCAGGCACCCTGGCAAACTCTGTCGCAAATTTGCTGAACTGCACGGCCAGCTGCGCTTCAGAGTTGGCCAATTGTTGCCAGACCTGTTCGCGCCGCTCGGGCTCTTTTTCGCCGAGTGCCCGCAGGTAACCGTCAGCCAGCGTTTCCATGAGTTTTTCAATCTGGTAATTGCCCAGATGGCTGCCCAGCAGCGCTATGCGTTGGCGTTCTTCCCTGGCTTTCAGGAGGTAGGTGCCGATGGCGACAAAGGTCACCAGGAGAAAAAAGTCCATTTCAGTTCCGGTTGCATGAGGAAAAGGCTGGCAAGAGGCTTACCAGCACGGGTCGAGTGTAGTCACGCAGCCTTTTCCCGCGCTTGCGTCACGGAACACCCCTTGCTCTTGGTCCCTTTCTATCGCTGAACGGTGACATGGGTGCGACGATGTTGGGGTTTGCTTACAAAATCACCTGCCTGTCAGCCAATGCCTTGCCCCAGGCCAGCAGCCGGTAGCTGCGATGAGCCGGCACGTAGTAGGGGTCGTTCTCGACCAGCTCCGCGGCACGCGCCCTGGACGCAACCTCCATGACCCAGAGGCCTCCTACAAAGCTTTCGCCGGGCGTTGCACGCAAACCGCCTGCGATGAGGATTTCGTCCTGGTGTTGCCGAAGGTAGGCAAGATGAAGGGGTTCACGCTCCTGCCGGATCGCCAGCATGGCAGGTGTGTCGTCAAATAGGGCTATCCAGCGCATTGGGCCATCCTGATTGAAGTGATGAATGAAGTGATGAAGATGAGGGACTTGGGGCTGTGATGTATCACGATGAGGGTTGTTTGCCCTTGCCGGGAGCCTTTGCCGGCTTGGCAGTGCGCACCTTGCCGCCCTGGCTTCCCGCCGCGGCTTGCCTTAAGCCTGCCAGGGCGGGTTCCAGTACTTTCATGTCTGCGTTGGCTGCGTAGACGGCATAAGCGGGGTACAAAAACTCCGGCTTGCCTGGCACGCGAAACAGGCGGCCTTCCTTGATGTGGTTGCGCACCACGTTTTGCCGGAAATAACCGGCACCGCCCACCGCAAGCAGGTACTCCAGTCCCAACGGCCCCAAGCTGGAGGAGACCCCGACACTGGAAAGCTCCGGGAACGCCAAGCTGTGCTGTGCGGAGAATTCGCGCCCCCAGTCCACGTAGACGTAGTCGGCGGGCTGCGGCATCTCGAGCCTGGGCGAGGTGGTGACCAGCACCAGTTTTTCTTCGATCAGCAGTTCGATCCTGAGGCCGGGGCGCTGCCGCGGTGCATAGGCAATGACGATGTCCAGTGTTCCGTGGGCCACGCGTTCCAGCAGGTCTTCTGCAACGCCCACCTCAGTGCGAAGCGCCAGATCGGGTGCGTTTTTTCGCATCCAGAACAGCCAGTCGAGCATCAGCGGTTGCCAGAGGCTGATTTCACAGCCAACGGTCACCAGCGCGCGGCGACCGGGTGGCACGGCCATCTGATGGCGGGCGCGCTCCCAGACTTGCACCAGCGTCATGGCGTGCCGTACAAACTGCTCGCCTGCGGGCGTGAGCGATGCGCCGGCCTTGTTCCTGACGAAGAGCGTGCGTCCCAGCAGTTCTTCCAGCGTTTTCACACGAGCGCTGACCGCGGTCTGGGTGACATGCAGCCGTTCTGCGGCCTGGACAAAGCTGTGGCAGGACACGATTTCGAGAAAGGTGCGGGCGAGGTTGATATCCATGGCGTGTCTCCCATTTGTCCGGCCTTAGAGGCCGTGCTCTAAATGCAATTTTTCTGCATTCAAACGCAATATAAGTCGTTTTACTTTTATACTCGTAAACCCTATATTCTGGTCATGACCTCTGTTTTGGCAATCGTTGCCGCTCACGTCACTTCGAAAGGACCTTCCATGACACGCACCGCATTTTTCACTGAGCCCGCTTCCGCCAACGCCTCTGTCGGTGGTCGTTCGTTGCAGGCTTCTTCCTCGTTGTCTTCCTTGCTGCGCAAGGTGATGGATGCTGCGCAATTTCTGCTGCCCGGTGCACCGTCTGTCGCCGCTGCGCCTGGCCAGCCCTACCCATGGCTGACGGCAAATATCCGCCGCAACATGAGCCCTCGTGCCCAGCGCCTGATCCGCGCCGACTATTGATCCCTCTGGGCGCTGCGTCGCAACTGCGGCCGGCGGCGGCTTGGGGCGCTACATCTTCAGGCGCTGCGCATACCCCGTCATCTCCAGGTACCCCATCCCCACGCGCTTGCCGTTGCTGTCGATCAGCTCGCTCAAGCCTTCCCAATAAATCGCACCTGTCGACTGGCGGCTGTCCAGCTCCTGGTTGTCGATGACGGCCCTGACCGTATAAAAGTCGGCGGGCGTGCGGACGATCCACTCGACCGGATAAGTCGCTTGCGTCAGCGGGCTTTTCCAGTGGCGTACGGGTTTAAAAATCACCTCGCCGCGGCTGAAGGTGTACAGCCCTCCTTTGGTTGAGCGGAACGAGCCGCCATCCCACAGCGTGTTGCCGTCTTTGCCCCGCAGCCTGAAAGCGGTGAGGGCGCTGCCGTCCAGCAGGTTCATGCCTATCCAGTCCCAGCCCGTGGCGTCTGAATGCAGGATCTCTTCGCTCCACTCGTGGTCCAGCCAGGCTGTTCCGGTAACGGCAAAGTTTTTTCCTTTGACTTGCAGGCTGCCGCGCGCAGCAAGCTGCGGCTGGCTGTAGTAGTAACTAGCCTGTTTTTCGTCAGGCCCTTTGCGCGACAGGCCCTTGTTGCCTTGCAGCAGCACGCCTTGTGTTTCTTCAAACTGCAGCTTGAGCGCAAAGTCGCTGGCCGGCAGCTCTGCGGTGTACCTTGCGCCCTCGGCTTTCAGGGACCAGTCGCGCAGTTTGACGGCCATGTCCTGTTCGCTGGCCATTGCAACGCCAAAACCTTCCCGTGCGATGCGCTGGTCGTGCCAGAGTTTGTTGCCCTGCACATCGGTGATGGCGGCATGCGCAAAAACCAGCTGCCTTGCGGCGAATTTTGACGACATGCCCTGCGTATCGTCCACGCGTGAACGGAAAAAGGTCAGCTGAAAGCCGAAGAGGCGACTATCCGCGGCCGTGGCCTGGCCGGTGATGTACCACCACTCGGTGCGAAAGCCGGGGTGGGCGCCGCGGTCGCGCGGGAACGCCAGTGTTTTGGCGGGCAGGGCGTGGGCTTCCAGGCCAGCCAGGCTCGCCAGGCCCGCCGCGCCGCCCAGCAACAGCTGGCGCCTTGGCAAACCGGCGGGCAAAAGTGGCTGGCGCATGCGGGTTCCGGGTTTCAGGCCCGCACCGGCCGCATCAAGCGGTTGATCTGCTCGTTCGCTGCCGTGCAGTCGCCCATTTTTTCAGCGACCCAGTTGGCGTTGTAGTACGTGGGCAGGTAGCGCTCGCCGGAGTCGCACAGCAGCGACAGGATAGAGCCCTGTTCGCCGCGCGCCAGCATCTCATGCGCCAGCGTAAGCATGCCCACCAGGTTGGTGCCGGTCGAAGGCCCGACCCTGCGGCCCAGCAGTTGCGACAAGGCCTGCATGGCGGCCAGCGAGTCCACGTCGGCCACTTCCACCATGCGGTCTATCACCGTGCGGATAAAGCTGGCTTCCACGCGCGGGCGGCCAATGCCTTCAATGCGCGAGCCTGCGCCGGTGAGGCCGGCATCGCCGGTGCGGTGATAGGCGCTGAAAACAGACCCCATCGGGTCAGCCACGCACAGCTGGCTGCCGTGGCGCTGGTAGCGCACATAACGCCCGATGGTGGCGCTGGTGCCGCCCGTGCCGGCACCCACTACAATCCAGCGCGGCACTGGGTGCCGCTCGCGGGCCATCTGGCTGAACATGCTTTCGGCGATGTTGTTGTTGCCGCGCCAGTCGGTGGCGCGCTCGGCATAGGTGAACTGGTCCATGTAGTGGCCGCCGGTTTCAAGCGCCACTTTGCGCGCTTCGTCGTACACCTGCACCGCGCTTTCCACCCAGTGGCAGCGCCCGCCATAGAACTCAATCTGCGCCACCTTCTCGGGCGAGGTGCTGCGCGGCATGACCGCGACAAAGGGCAGGCCCAGCAGCCGCGCGAAGTAGGCTTCGCTGACTGCGGTGGAGCCGCTGGACGCTTCAACGACGGTGGAGTTCTCGTGGATCAACCCGTTGCACAACGCGTACAAGAACAATGAGCGTGCCAGCCGGTGCTTGAGGCTGCCGGTGGGATGGGTGGATTCGTCTTTAAGGTAAAAATCAATGCCGCGCGCGGCGAATGCCGGCAGCGGCAGCGGGATCAGGTGGGTGTCGGCACTGCGCAGGTAGTCGGCTTCAATGCGGGCGATGGCGGCGCTGAGCCAGGAACTGCTGGAGGTCTGGAGGGAAGTCATTGCCCGATTCTCGCAGCAAGACCTGTTGGCGTAAAACGTCTTCTGCCGGCTTGCCGGTCCGGCGCAGGGGTTTCAGCGCCATTCCCAGCGGCGGGGCCCGAGGTCATCCATCAGGCCGGGGATTTCACCGCGGCCTATGCCGAGGTCATTGAGCTGGTGGTCGCTCATCAGCCGCAGCTCATTCAGGTTCCGTCGCCTCTGCGCGTTTTTGCGCAGGGCGGCCAGAAGCCTTTGGCTTAGCTCTCTGGCTGGAAAGCCGGGCAGGGCTCCCGGAAAAATTCTCATCGTCTTCGTCAGCATTTCGCGCGCTCCTGGTAGGAAGTGCCCTATGGTGCTGAAAATCATGATATTGTGGAAGTTGAATTTTCTGATCGAAACTATCAGAATTACTGATATCAACTAACAAGCCACCTGCCATGCGCGAACTGAACCTGGACCAACTGAGAACATTGGTGGCCATCACTGACCTGGGCACCTTCTCTGCCGCGGCGCAGGGCCTGCATCTGGCGCAGCCCACCGTGAGCCTGCATGTGAGCGAGCTTGAAAGCCGGCTGGGCACGCCGCTGGTGGTGCGCGGCGGTCGGCGCGTTGAGCCCACACCGGCGGGCGCCGTGCTGGTCGAGCGGGCCCGCCGCCTGCTGCGCGACGCCGACGATGCGGTCGATGCGGTGAAGCGCCACGTCGAGGGCCGCACCGGCCGCGTGCGCCTGGGCACCACTACCGGCGTGCTGGTGTACTTTTTGCCGAAGGTGCTCAAGGCCATGGAACAAGCCCACCCCGACATCGATGTCGAGGTCAGTATTCTTGGTTCCGCCGACACGCTGCAGCGCTTGCTGGACGGCACGCTCGATGTCGGCCTGGTCGCCACACCGCCGCCTGCGCAGCGCGGCATGGTGATCACCCACTGGCGTAGCGACCCGATGATGGCGTTTGTACCCAAGCGCTGGAAGGCGCCCAAACATGCCACGCCCGCATGGCTGGCCACCCGCCCGCTGATCTTCAACGAAACCCCGACCCATATGTACCGCATGACCATGGCCTGGTTTGCCGATGCGGGTTTCACGCCGCGCGCGCGCATCGAGCTCAACTATTCCGAGGCCATCAAGAGCCTGGTGGCCGCTGGGTACGGCGCTGCGGTGCTGCCGAGGGAGCAGTCGCTGGAGGAGTCCAACGTGCGGCATGACGTGCAGCTGGTGCCGCTCAAGCCCGCGCTGACGCGCCACACGGCCATGGTCCACAGGCCGCTGGATGTGCTCGACGGCGCCACCCGTAACCTGCTCAAGACGCTGGCGAGTTTTCGGCAGACCTGAGCAGGGGCGTGATCTGCGACGACGGGTACGCTGCTGACGGCACCCAATTTCCTTTTTTTCTCAGAATTTGCAAAAAAAGTGGCGCCGGGATGTCGATTGGGCTCTATCCCGAACGTCGTGAGGTAGGTGACCGGTCAATCGCATGTCCGGCATCAACAAAACACTCAACCAGGCATCTCAGCAAAAGGAGAAACCACCATGACCCTTCCGACGACTCCCACCATGACGGCCTTTGAACGCTCGCCCGACCGCGGCCGGGGGCTGGCGCGTGACATGCGCGTTCGCTGGGCGCTTGAAGAAGTGGGCCAGCCTTACGAGGTTCGCCTTGTTTCGTTCGCGGCGATGAAGGAACCCGCCCACCGTGCGCTTCATCCTTTCGGGCAGATTCCAACCTATGAAGAGGGTGATCTTGCGCTGTTCGAGTCAGGGGCCATCGTGTTCCATATTGCAGAGCGCCATAAAGGCCTGCTGCCAGCCGATGTGAATGCCCGTGCGCGCGCCGTCACCTGGATGTTTGCCGCGCTCAACACGGTAGAGCCGCCCATCATTGACCGCTCAATGGCCGTGCTCTTCGAGCGGGACAAGCCCTGGTATGCGGATCGCCTGCCCGCGCTCGAGGACAGCGTCCATGCGCGGCTGGGCGACCTTTCCAGCCGGCTGGGCAATGCCGACTGGCTTGACGGTGCCTTCAGCGCCGGTGACCTGCTGATGGTGACGGTGCTGCGCAGGGCGGGCGTATCGGGGCTGCTGGAGAAATACCCGAATCTTTCGGCTTATGTGGCCCGTGGTGAAGCGCGGCCTGCCTACCAGCGTGCTTTTGATGCGCAATTGGCAGTTTTCACTGGCAAGCCATCGACCCGTTGAAGAGGGTGCGCTCTGGGCACATTGAGGCCTGAGCTAGGATGATGACATTCGGCCACCACCGGTCAATCAACAGACATTTCACTACTTTCAACGGAACATATCTTGCGACGGCGCCTCTCATCTCGATTGCTCGTTCTCAACCGTGCGAAAAGCCTTCTCCTCTTTCGTTTTGCCCATAAAACCGGAGCGTTGAAGGGAAAAGACTACTGGGCGACGCCTGGTGGCGGCCTGGAGCCCGGTGAAACCTTTGCCGAGGCAGCAGTGCGCGAGCTGAAAGAAGAGACGGGCATCTTTGTCGCTGATGTAGGTGACTCAATTTCTCAACGAGAGTTCATCTTGCGGCTGGCGGACGGCGAAGAGGTCATTGCCGATGAACGGTTCTTTGTTGTCACCGTGGAAGACCATCAGACAGTCCTGCGGGACCACTGGACCGCTGAGGAGGTAGAGGTGATAAAGGAGCACAAATGGTGGAATGCTCTCGAACTCAGATTGACCAGTGACATCGTGTGGCCAGATGACATACCGGAAATGCTCACATCCACCGGCTGGTGGTAACGCCGCGGACTTCGATTGTCTAAGGCGGATTCATCACCTGAAAAAAGGTCTGCGTAGAAGAATGAGCAAAGACCGCTTCGGGCTCCAAGCGGTCATCTTGCCGCTGCCTGACGCACGCGCTCCATCGCTTCCGCAGATGCTGTGAAGCCCATCTTGGAAAAAAACTCGGGCGCTCCTTCACGCCCTGCACGAAGCACCCACGTTACATGCGGTTCGTCACCGATGATTCGCTCAACCAACTGGGTCCCGATGCCTTGACCCCGGCAAGACTCTTCCACCACGACCATTGAAAGATACCCATTGGATAAGCCGTCCGTGATAGCCCGGGCGAATCCGACGATTTGGCTCTCGTCCACGGCGACTATGACCCGCTGGGATGCAGCGACCAGTGTCTGTAAATAGTCCATTGAAGGAATTCGATGCTGCCAACCATTGGCGGTTAAAAGCCGATACACGCCAGCGGTGTCGCCCTGCTGAAAGAGTCTGGTTTTCATGAATGTCCGCTTCTGGCCAAAAGCAGCCGTTCGCTTTATAGCATCAGGCTACTTTCACGCTCCGCGATGCGGCGCGAGAGTTCGGAGCCACGAGCAACGAAGAAGCGATGCAACTCTGCGGCATAGCCATTGCCCACCGCCTGCTGGACGGACGGGCGAACAGCGAGAGCGGCGCGCCAGGCATGCACTTTTGGCAACTGTTCAAAGAACCCTGTTTCACCTACATCGTCCAACACATCGAAATAACGGAACACGGGCCCGAACACGGCATCGACCATGCAGAAAGAGGCACCGGCGAAATAAGGCCCCTGATCCGGCAACACGGCCTCGAGCTGCGCAAACCGGCGCCCAATGTCTTCGCGGTGCCGCTCGAGAGCCGCCGCGTCAGCGGCGTTGTAGAACGCGCCAATGGCATTGAGCAGGGCAGAGCCAAACTCCATCCAGGCGCGGTGCTGTGCGCGCTTGAGGGCATCCGCGGGATGCAGGCGTGGCAACAGGGTGTCGTCCAGGTATTCGCAGATCACGGCGGATTCAAAAATCGTGTCGTTAGCTTCGTTATCTACCTGCAGCACCGGCGTCTTGCCCAGCGGCGAGATGGCCTTGAACCAGTCGGGCTTGTTGGCGAGATCGACGTTGATGCGCTCGAAGGCGACGCCTTTTTCGGTCAGCACGATGGCTGCGCGCTGGACGTAGGGGCACAGTGTGTGGCTGATAAGGGTGAGCTTCATGGTGATGTCTTTCAGCACAGGTCAGCGCGGCACCAGCAGGCGGCTGCGGCGTGCGGCCCAGGCGCCGTCGCCCAGCAGCCATTGGGCGAGCGAGGCTACCAACAGGAACAGCGGGTATTCCCAGCCGCCCTTGGGGCTGGTAAACACCCAGCCGTTGGGCCAGTGCACCCAGACGACGACCAGCAGCACCGGCGCGAGCAGCAGCGATGCCTGGCGGCCATAAAAGCCCAGCAGCAGCGCCGCGCCGCCGGCCAGCTCGACCGCTACGACAACGTAGGCCATGAAGCCGGGCAGGCCGACCGATTCAAAAAACTGCGCCGTACCTGGCAGGGTGAAGACGAAGATTTTGAGCAGCGCGTGGGTGACCCACATGGTGCCAAGGGCCAGGCGCAGCAGGGTGGCGCCGTGGCTGGCGCTGAAGTTTTCAGAAGTGTCGGTGGTCATGGTGTAAAGCCCGGCGAAGGGCGTAGCGTTGAAGGAGCCGCCACTTTACGGTTGCAAAAATACAATGTAAATTGGCACTCATGAAAACTTCTATTGCAAAAATGCAATACGCACTGACGGCCTCTGACCTGGAAATTTTGCTGGCCGTGGTGCGCGGCATGACGCTGGCCGAGGCCGCGCGGCGGCTGGGCGCGGATGCGTCCACCGTGTTCCGCTCGGTGCAGCGCATCGAGAAAAACCTGGGCCAGCGTCTCTTCGAAAGGTCGCGCCTGGGCTACTTGCCCACAGAGCCCATGCTGGGCCTGGTGCCGCATGCGGAGCGCGTGGAGGCCGAGCTTGAAGCCGTGCGCGCCAGCATGCAGCGGCCGCATGAAGGCGTTTCAGGCCTGGTGCGGCTGACTACGACTGACGCGGTATTGCGCGGGCTGGTGCTGCCTTCCCTCAAGCCGCTGCTGGTGCAGCATCCGCTGCTGCAGCTCGACATGCGCACCGGCAATGAACTCGTGAGCCTGAGCCGGCGCGATGCGGACCTGGCGCTGCGTGCGACACGCAAGCCGCCCGACCACCTGGTGGGCCGCAGGCTGGGCACCGTGCGCTTTGTGCTGTGCGGATCCAAAGCGCAAGCGAAGGCGGTATCGTCCAAAAAAATCCCCTTGCTTGATGCGCTGGCGAAGCTGGACTGGATAGCGCCTGACGAATCGCTTCCGGAGCACCCCTCGGTGCTGTGGCGGCGCAAGCAGTTGCCCAAGGTCACGCCGCGGCATTATGCGGACGGCATTGTGGCGGTGATGGATGCGATCAAGGCGGGATTGGGGGTGGGCATTGTGCCGCGCTTCATGCTGGCGGGAGAGCCCGCTCTGGTGCCGCTGGCGGACACCCTGGCCGACTGCGAGTCAGACCTGTGGCTGCTGGCGCACGCGGAGTCGCGCCACCTGCGGAGAATTTCCGTGGTGTATGACCACTTTGCAAACAGCATCAGGCTGGACTGATGCGATGGACTTCGACTTCAAAATGCTGAAGTCCGGAAGACGACTTCCCCGCTGGGAACGTGCACGACGCGCACTTCCTGTCGCGTGGGGTCGGCGACACTTTTCACGGCCACCGCCACAGCCAGCGAGTAGTCTGCGAAAAGGTGATTCGAGCTCGACGGCAGCAGGCTGCCTTCGGCCGGATCGATGTTTTCAATGCGGTAGTCGTGCGGCGGTGCTTTAGCAGGTCTCATGATGCAAGCCCTCTCTGGTGAATGCCTCCATGGTAGGAGTTCATCCCGGCGCTGTGATGACAATCGCGCGTCAAAAACGTGACCATGAGTAAGCAAACGAAAACGCCTTTCGGCGTGGCCGCGTGCATTGGAGAAAGCTAAAGATGAGAAGGCAGCAGCAGCTGCAACAGTCAGCGTGGAAGCCCCGCATTCATTGGCCAACCCGCGGAGCGCCTCGTATCAAGATGTACAGCACGATAAACACGATGAGATGAGGCTCGTGCGGCGAAGCGGCCATTGCGTGGTGGGCAGCAATGCTCAGTGCAGCTCGCGCCGGGGATCGTGGTCGGAGAGCTCCAGGTTTTTCATCTCGACCGCTATGGACTTCAGCATGTCGAGCGCGGTTTCAGGCGTTTGCACAATGCCCAGCCATCCAAAAAGATGGTGCCGCAGGAACAGCAGAATTTTTCCGGTCAACGGGTCGCAGGCAACCCAGTGCCGCGGGCTGTAGCTGGGCTCCAGCGCACTCAATGGCGGGCAGTCCAGCGGATAGGGCGGGTCCATGTCGGCGCGCAAGCCAGCAAGGCTGGCGACGAGTTCTTCGAGTTCTTCGGCCTGTAGCCTCAGGGGCTGGTTGAGTGCCAGGGTTACGCTGCCGTCGTCATTGCGGGTGAGCTGCAAGCCGTGGGACGGCCGGGAGGAAGCATGCCGTGCGAACTTGCCCGTCGGGTTCGCGTTGGTGCCGGTCTGGGGGCTGGTGTTGGTGGTCATCGCGTTCTCCGCAGGCATTTGAAAGAGAAAAAAGGGCGTGGGTGACAAGGGCTGGCAAAACACCTGCGCACTTGACCGCCACCGCATGAGTCACAGTGTGATGCCGGGAGCGGCCGGATGGCGTCGGAAACCGGCCTCCACGCCTGTAGGACGGTGCACGGGGGCTGCCCCTTGCCCGCGGCGCATGCTTTCGCGGCAATGCCGCAAAGGGGCAAGGCTTACCAGTCTTCTTTCACCGCCAGCACGGCGTCCCGGCCTGCGGCCGCGCGGCCCGCCAGCCAGGCCGTCACGGTGCCGGCCACCACCACCGCGGCGCACAGCAGGGCCAGGCGCAACCAGGGCACCATCAGGTCCATGGTCCAGTGAAAGCTTTGCGGGTTCACCACGTACACCAGCACGGTCGACACCGCGAGTCCCAGGGCCAGCCCGGCCAGTGCGCCGATCACCGTCCAGGCCGCGCCTTCGCCGGCCACCACGGCCAGGATTTGCCGGCGTGTCAGCCCGAGGTGCGCCAGCAGGCCAAACTCCTTGCGGCGCGCCAGCACCTGGGCGCTGAAGCTGGCGGCCACGCCGAAGAGGCCGATGGCGATCGCTACGCCCTGCAGCCAGTAGGTGACGGCAAAACTGCGGTCAAAAATCCGGAGCGACGTGGCGCGCAGCTGGCTGACGGAGGCCAGCTCCAGCAGCGCGCCGGCGCCGGACTGCTGCTCGGCCAGGCCGCGCACGGCCTGCTGCACCTGGCTATCGCTGGCGCCTTCCTTCAGCCACAACGCGAGGTCGTTGGTGCGCCGGTCGCCGGTCAGGCGTTCGAAGTCCGCATGGGCGATGGCGATGGCGCCGAACTGGCGTGCGTAGTCGCGCCAGACGCCCGCCACGTAGAAAACGGGTATGTCGGAGCTCACCTTGCTTGCTATCAAATCAGGAGCTGCTCGCGCAGATTTTGATTGGGCCAGAGCCATAAAAGCTTGTGAAAGTGGGCGAAAAACGGTGCCTGGGCGTGCCCCGTACAGGTCCACCATCGGCTCGCTCACATAGATGCCAATGTGCCCGGGCGGCACCGGCAATGCCTGGCCCACCAGCGGCAGCGCGGTGGCCGGGTTGTCCAGCGGGCGGGCGATCAGGGTGACACTGGGCCTGGCGGTATCCAGCAACAGCTGCGTGGTGCGCAGGCTGCCCACCCGCGCCACGCCGGGCAGGCGGCCCAGCGCGTCCACAAACTCCGGCGAGAAGTACGCCGTGTCGCTGGCGGAGGTTCCCAGCGCCGTGCGCACATACAGGTCTGCCGGCAGCACCACGTCCAGCCAGTGCGTGACCGACTCGCGAAAGCTGGTCACCATCACCGTGAGCGCCACGGCCAGGCTGAGCGATGCCACCACGCCGCTCACGGCCACCGCGGCGCTTTCGCGCACGCGGCGCGCACGCTCCACAGCCAGCAGCGGTAGCAGCCGGTGAGCCACCCGGGGGCTGAGCCGGTTGTAGATCAGCGAAATCAGCCAGGGCAAGGCGGTGATGCCGCCGACCAGCAGCAGGCCTACCGACACGTAAGCCGCCAATGGAATGCCAAATAGCGGTGGAACCAGCGCCAGTAGAGCGCCAGCAGCTATCAAAATGATACTGAACCAGTGGCCGCCGCCGGTGCCTGCCGCAGCGCCGAGGCCCTTGAGGGTTTGCGCGGGCGGCAGTTTTTGCGCCGCACGAGCCGGCCACCATCCTCCCACCCCGGCGGCAGCAATTCCCAGCACACCGTAAGTGAGTGCGGCCCAGCCGTTCCATTGCAGGGTAGGTGCGACGCCGGAAAAGTAGCCGCCCCCCAGGTCCCCGCCCAGCAGCCGCAGCGCCAGCGCAGCCAGGCCGGAGCCCAGCGCGATGCCCAGCACGCTGCCGGCCACGCCCAGCAGCAGCGACTCGGCCAGCACCAGCTGCAGGCGTTCACGGCCGGTCAGGCCCAGCACGCCCAGCAGCGCGAATTGCTGCGCGCGTTTGGCCACGCTCAGCGAGAGCACCGAAAACACCAGGAAGGCGCCCGTGAACAAGGCCACCAATGCCAGCACCGTCAGGTTGACGCGGTAGGCGCGCGACAGGTTGCTGACGCGTTCGGCCGCATCGCCCGGCGCCGTGGCGGTGATGTTGGACGGCAGCTGCAGCGACTCGATCACACGGCGCGCATCGGCGCCGGCGCTGAGCCTGAGGTCGATGCGCGAGAGTTGTCCGGCCTTGCCGAAGAGCTCCTGCGCGGCGGCAATGTCCATCACGGCCAGGGGCCCGCCACCGGCGCCGACGCTGCCGGCCACAGAAACCCTGCGCAGTTCAAGGCCGCTTTGCAGGCGCAACTCCGGCGAGTGCAATGCTTGCTGCGCGGCGGGGTTCAAGAACACCTTGCCAGGCGCAAACAGGGCGAAGCGTCCCGCGTCGGAAGACGGCACCGGCATCAGCGACGGCGCGATGGCGGCTACCGCCAGCGCGTCGACGCCGATGATGCGCAGCGGCAGGCGGCCGGTGGGGGAGGTGCCGTCCAGCGCATACGTGCTGATTTCAAGCACCGGGCTGGCCAGCGCGACTTGCGGATGGTTGGCCACGCGCGCGTACACCGCCTCGTCAAAGCTGCCCTGCACGGCACGCAGCTCCAGGTCGGGTTGGCCGTTTACCGCGCGCACCGCCTGTGAGAACTCACTGAGTGCCGACGCATTGATGAGCTGTACTGAAAACGCCAGGGCCACGCCCAGCATCACGGCCACTACGGCGGCGGCGTTGCGCCAGGGGTGGTGTTGCAATTCCCGCCAGGAGAAGCTTGAGAGCAGGGCGCGCATGCGCTCATTGTGCCTTTCAGCGCCGCAGCGAAATCAGGCCCTGGGCAGATGAACGAACCCGCCATCTGTATCGGTACAGAATCAGGCTTTCTGGCTCTGTCGGGAAAACGCCTGGTCATTTAAGCTTGCGGTCTTCCGGATGCCCTGGACCCGGATCTTTCTGATTTCTCACCCGGAATGAAAGCGTATTCACCATGCAACTTCCTACTTACGACGACGTCACCGCCGCTGCCGCGCGGCTTGAAGGCCATGCGCACCGCACGCCCGTGTTGCGGTCCAGTACGGCCGATGCCCGCTGGGGCGCGAATTTCTTTTTCAAATGTGAAAACTTCCAGCGCATGGGCGCTTTCAAGTTTCGCGGCGCCTTCAATGCGCTGTCGAAGTTCGACGCGGCGCAGCGCCGGGCCGGTGCTATCGCGTTTTCGTCAGGCAACCATGCGCAGGCGATGGCGCTTTCGGCGAGGCTGCTCGGTATGCCCGTGGTCATCGTGATGCCCAAAGATGCACCCGCTGCCAAGCTGGCCGCCACGCAGGGCTATGGCGCCGAAGTGGTGCTGTACGACCGCTTCACCGAAGACCGCGAGGCGCTGACGAAACGGCTCGCCACCGAACGCGGCATGACGTTGATCCCGCCTTATGACCACCCCGACGTGATCGCCGGCCAGGGTACGGCCGCGAAAGAGCTGATCGAAGAAACCGGCCCGCTGGACCGTCTCTACATATGTCTGGGCGGCGGCGGGCTTACCAGTGGCTCGGCGCTTGCAGCCCGCGCGCTGTCGCCGCAGTGCAAGGTCTATGGTGTCGAGCCTGAAGCGGGTAACGACGGCCAGCAGTCGCTGCGCGCAGGCCGCATCGTGCATATTGAAACGCCAAAAACCATTGCGGACGGCGCACAAACCCAGTACCTGGGCGATTACACCTTCGGCATCATCCGGCGCGATGTGGACGACATCCTCACCGTCAGCGATGCGCAGCTGGTCGAGTCCATGCGCTTTTTTGCCGAGCGCATGAAGATGGTGGTGGAGCCGACAGGCTGCCTGGCATTTGCCGGCGCCTGCGCCGCGCTGCAGGCCAACCCTGCCGCACCTGGTGAAAAGGTGGGCGTGATCATCAGCGGCGGAAATGTTGATTTGAAGCGCTACGCGGAGTTGCTCGGCCAGGCCTGAAGCCTACGTCCCCTGCGAGGAGGCGCAGCTTACGGAAGAATTCCGTCAGCGCTCAGGTGCAGCCGGCGGTCGGCGCGCGCAGCGGCGGCTTCCGAATGGGTAACCAGCACCAGCGAGGCGCCGTGTTCGCGGGTCTGGGCAATCAGCGCATCCATTACTTTGGCCGCCGTCGTTGGGTCCAGGTTGCCGGTGGGTTCATCGGCCAGCAGCAGGCTGGGCCGGTGCACCAGGGCGCGGGCAATCGCCACGCGCTGCAGCTGGCCGCCGCTGAGCTGCTGGGGCAGCCGCCCGCCCATGCCCGACAGGCCGACCGCATCCAGCAGTGACTGCACGCGCGCATCGTCCGGCTCGTCGAGCAGCAGTAATGGCAGGGCCACGTTCTGCGCGACATCCAGGTGCGGCAACACATGAAAGGCCTGAAACACAAAACCGACATGGCGGCGCCGCAGCAGTGCTCGCTGGTCATCGGTCATGGCACCGAGGTCCTGGCCGTTCAGCAGTACCGTGCCTTCGTCCCAGGTATCAAGCCCGGCCATGCAGTTGAGCAGCGTTGATTTACCGACACCCGACTCGCCGATGATGGCGACGAACTCGCCGGGCTCAACATCCAGCGAGACATGGCCGAACACGGCGGTTGCGCCGTAGCGTTTGGCGAGGTCCCTGAGTTGAAGGCTCACGTTATCTGTCCCACGGAAGCGTCAACCAGCGCAAGCACCTGCTGCAACGCATCGGCCGCATCGCAGGCCACGACCTGGCGCTGCGGCATGGAGCGCAGCCAGGTGATCTGGCGCTTGGCCAGCTGGCGCGTGGCGAAAATGCCTTTATCGCGCAGCTCGGCCAGCGGGTAGTTGCCATCCATTGCTTCCCACGCCTGGCGGTAGCCGACGCAGCGCATCGAAGGCAAGTCTGGGTTGAGGTCGCCGCGTGCGCGCAGGGCTTTCACTTCGTCCATCAACCCGCCGGCCAGCATGGCGTCGAAGCGTTGGGCAATGCGCTCGTGCAGCCAGCTTCGGTCTTGCGGTTCAAGGGAAATAAGGGCTGTAGCCGTTGATGGCTTTGCGCCAGCAGCTATGTTTTTTGTAGCGGTTTGCTGATGAAAGAATGACAGCGGCTGGCCTGACACGCGGAAAACCTCCAGCGCACGCGAGATGCGCTGCGAATCGTTCGGTGCGAGCCGGGCGGCCGTGACCGGGTCCACGCGGGCAAGTTCGGCATGCAGCGCCGGCCAGCCCTTGGCGGCTGCTTCTTCGGCAATCAGGGCGCGCGTGGCGGGGTCGGCCCTCGGCATGTCGTCCAGCCCGTCGAACAACGCCTTGAAGTACAGCATGGTGCCGCCCACCAGCAGCGGCAGTTTGCCGCGCCCGCGAATGTCTTCCATCAGCCGGTTGGCGTCGGCCACAAACTCGGCCGCGCTGTAGGCGTGCAGCGGGTCACGGATGTCGATCAGGTGATGCGGCACAGCGGCCAGCTCGGCCGGTGTGGGCTTGGCGGTGCCGATGTCCATGCCGCGATAGACCAGGGCGGAATCGACGCTGATGATTTCCACTGCGTGGCGCTGCGCGATGGCCATGGCGGCGGCGGTTTTGCCGGAGGCCGTCGGCCCGGCCAGCGCGATGCCGCGCATGTCAGGCCCTGGCTGCGGCCTCATGGGCAGGCTCTCCGTATTTCTGGATCACGGTCCAGGCCGTGGCGGCGATCAGTACGCTCCAGAACCAGACGCCGTTGGTCAGCGGCCGCACCGTGCCGTCCATGTGGGTTCCCAGCCAGCCGCCCATGCCGAAGGCTACGACCATCATCAGAAAACCGTTGAGGGCCGAGGCAGCGCCCGCCGCCTGGGGGAAGGGGCCTACCGCGCCGCTCTGCCCGCAGGGCTGGTGCACGCCATGCCCCAGCATGAACAGGTAGTAGGGCAGCATGATGGCCCAGACGTTCTGGATGCCGGCCCAGGCCAGCACGCCCATCAAGGTTCCGCCGGCCAGCGTGAGGCACGCGGCCACAGCCACCGAGCGCCGCACGCCAAAGCGTGGCAGCAGCCGACGGCAGATGAAAGTGCCGGTGAGGTAGCAAAAACACATCGAAAACATGATGAGGCCGTAATGTGTTTTGGTCAGGCCCAGCACCTTGATAAACACGAATGACGAGGTGGCCAGAAAGGTAAACAGGCCGCCGTAGGACGCCGCGGTCAACACCGAAAACGCCAGAAACGTGGGGTTGCGAAGAATATGGACCCAGGTGCGCAGCAGTGTGGCCGGCTGCAGCGCACGCGGGTTTTTCTGTGCCAGGGTTTCTTCAAACCGCAGTGAGATGAGGGCCAGCGTGGCCGCGCCGAACACGGCCAGTGCCATCAGGGCCATGCGCCAGCCGAAAAGCTCCGACAGCAAGCCACCCAGCGGTGCACTGATGCAGGCCAGCACGCCCAGGCCGCTCAAGCCCTTGGACATGGCGCGGGCGCCTTCAAGCGGCTGGTACAGGTCGCGCACAATGGCGCGCGCGCACATCACTGCTGCGCCCATGGCGGCGCCCTGCACGATGCGCCAGGTGATCAGCATCGCCATCGACGGGGCGAGCGTGCTGCCGATAGAAGCGAGGGTATAGGCCGAGAGGCCCCACAGCAGGATGGGGCGGCGGCCGAAGCGGTCCGACAGCGGGCCCCAGATCAGCTGGGAGGTGCCGAAGGCCAGCAGCAGGGCACTGAGCGTGAGCTGCGCCTGCGACATCGGCGCGCCAAAGCCTTCGGTCAATGCGGGCAGGGCGGGCAGGTAGAGGTCGGTCGTGACCGGCTGGATGCCCAGCAGCATCGACAGGACCAGCACCACCATGCCGGGCGACATGGCGGGCACCACGGTCTTCGAAACAGAAACATCCATTGAGCTGAGCGTATCAGACAAACGCTGGCGCGGCCCCCCGGAGCGGCCGTCTCCAGAATGGCTCAGGACCCGGAGGAAGAGAACGGAGGGCGCAGAGGGAGCAGGCGGTCCAGGCCGGTGATTTTTGCGTGCTGCAGCAGCATGATGGTCTTGGCGTCTTCAATGGCGCCGCTGCGTACCATGGCCAGCGCGTCTTCCAGCGGCAGCTCGATCACCTCGATGTCTTCGCCTTCATTGGCGATGCCGCCGCCTTCTCCGGCCCGGTCTGAGTTTTCGTAGGATGCCACGAAGAAGTGCAACTTTTCAGTGACCGAGCCCGGGCTCATGTAGGCCTCGAACACCTTGTGCGGCGCCTGGATGCGGAACCCCGTTTCTTCGGCTGCTTCGCGGCGGATGCAGGTCTCGGGGTCGTCGCCGTCGAGCAGTCCGGCGCAGGCCTCAATGAGCATGCCGTCGGCGCAACCATTGACCCAGGCCGGCAGCCGGAACTGCCTTGTCAGCACCACGGTTTGCCGCCGGACGTTGACAAGAAGGATCGCTGCGCCGTTGCCGCGGTCGTAGACCTCGCGTGTCTGCTGCTGCCACGTGCCGCCGCGGCGGCGCAACTCGATGGTGAGTTTGCGCAACACATACCAGTTGTCGGACAGGCGTTCATCGCCGAGCACGCGCACGTGTTGTGCGGGCGGTGGAGTCAGGAAGGAAGGGCGCATTCGGGTTGGTTGATTTCGTGTAGTATCGTGCATTATCATGAAATTTCGTGCAATGTCCAGTTCCAGACCGCACAAGAAACCGGAGCCGAAACCCGATGCTGACCAGCCAACGCAAACACCTGCTGCTGACGCGCCTTGACCGTGACGGGCAACTGGTTGCCAAAGCCGTCAGCCAGGAATTGGGTATTTCGGAAGACACCATCCGGCGCGACCTTCGCGAGCTGGCCCAGGCAGGCAAGCTCCAGCGTGTCCATGGCGGGGCCTTGCCTGCTTCGCCGGCCGTCGGTAATGTGGCTGTGCGTGAGCAGATTGCGCCGCTGGACAAGCAGGCCATCGGCCAGGTGGCGGCGGCCATGGTCCTGCCCGGGCAGGTGGTGATCATTGACGGCGGCACCACAGCGTTGCAGATGGCGCGGCACCTGAGCGAAGACCTTCATGCGACGGTGTTTACCCACAGCCCGGCCGTCGCCATGGAACTGGCGCGCTGTCCCCACATCGTGATTCAGCTGCTTGGCGGGCGGCTTTTCCGGCACTCCATGGTGACCATGGGGGCCGAGTTGATGGAGCAGCTCTCGCGCCTGCGGGCAGATGTGTTTTTCATGGGGGCGACCGGCGTGCATGCGTCGGCGGGCGTGACCACGGGAGATTCCGAAGAAGCCGCCGTCAAGCGGGCGCTGCACCGCTGTGCCTCGGAGACAGTGCTGCTGGCATCGGGCGAAAAACTTGGCGCGGCCTCGGCCTGCCGCA
This sequence comes from Polaromonas sp. P5_D5, assembly GCF_054049435.1. Lineage (NCBI taxonomy): Bacteria > Pseudomonadati > Pseudomonadota > Betaproteobacteria > Burkholderiales > Comamonadaceae > Polaromonas > Polaromonas sp. P5_D5. Next base: position 495,401 of record NZ_JBFUMJ010000001.1, on the reverse strand, counting down.
TCATGGCGTTGGCCGATGTGTCGGCGGTGGTGGTTCACAGGGGCACGCAAGCAGCGTGGATCAGCAGCGCCAGACGTGCCGGCGTGCGCGTGGTGAGGGCCGGCTGATCAAGCCTGGGGTATCAGGGCGCTGTCGGGGCGGCCAGGCTGTTCAGCGCAGGCCCGACTTGTACCGGGCGATGGCCTTGGCCCGCAGGTCTTCGCTGATTTCTGTTTCGCTTGCGGCGGGAGCGGCAGCCACTACGGCGGGCGATGCTGCGGACGCTGACAGCAACGGTTCGCTGCCGCTGCGGGGTCCGAAAATCTTGGTCTGCGCATAGGCCGCGTAGCTGCGCAGGCGCTCGTCCTTGCTGTTGAGCGCTTCCTGAATTACCTCAGTGGCGTACGGCAGGTCGTGCAGGAATTGATGGACGTTCAACGAACGGCCGAACTCCCGCTTCATGGGAATGACCATCCGCACCGCGTAGGCCATGAGATCGGAGTCGTCAGGCGGTGTCATGGTTAACAGCATGGTTTACGTGTCTTGATGGGTGGGAACTCAAGCACCTGAAATCATCTCGCCGTGCTGGGCAAGGTCAAGGCCCAGTTCTTCCTCTGCCGCGGTGACGCGAAGGCCTGCCAGGGGTTTGACCACCAGCAAAATCAGCCAGGTCGCGACGCCTGCGTAAGCTGCAACAGCGCAGGCTCCCACGAGGTTGGTAAACACGGTGGCGGTCACGGGTGCAATTTCCTTGAGCGCAAAGACCGGGGTCAGGACCGTGCCGATGATGCCGCCCACGCCATGCAGGGCAAATACGTCAAGCGAGTCGTCAATTCCTGTGGCACGCTTGAAGCGGGTCACGGCCAGGAAGCAGCCGACGCCGCCCGCAAAGCCCAAGACCGATGCGCCCATGACGCCGACAAAACCGGACGCCGGCGTGATGGCGACGAGGCCGGCAATGGCGCCTGTTGCCATGCCCAGCACGCTGAACTTGCCGCGCTGGACATATTCGCAAATGCCCCACATGAACGCGCCGACGCAAGCTGCCACCTGGGTGGCGAGGAGGGCGCCCACGGCGCGTGAACTGGCTTCAAAGGCCGAACCGGCATTGAAGCCGAACCAGCCCGCCCACAAGAGCCCGGCGCCGATGATGGATATCAAGAGGTTGTGCGGCACCATGGGTTCGGTTCCGAAGCCTTTGCGCGGACCCACGACCTTGGCCGCCACCAGGCCGCTGAAGCCGGCTGCGATGTGCACCACCGTGCCGCCCGCAAAGTCCATGTGCCCCATGCTGGCGAGCCAGCCGGTGGGTTGCCAGATCCAGTGCGCCACAGGGGCGTATACCAGGATGGTCCAGAAGGCCGCAAAGAAAATGGTGGCGCTCAGGCGCATGCGCTCCACGGTCGCGCCGATGATCAGTGCGAAGGTGATGATGGCGAATGCCAGCTGGAACAGGAAGAATGCGGATTCCGGCACGGAAGGCGCTGAAACGTGCGCGCCGACTTTTGCGCCCAATAGCCCTTCGCTTAGCGCGCGGCTCATGTCGCCGATCCAGGGGTTGCCGGGCGTGAAGGCCAGTGAATAGGCAATGCCCGCCCAAACCAGCGTGACAACCGTGGTGGCCGCAAAAGTGTGCGCCACGATGGAGAGCGCATTTTTGGCCCGCATCATGCCGCTGTAGAACAGCATGATGCCGGGAATGGTCATCAAAAGCACCAGCACGGTCGAGATGAGCATCCAGGCGGTGTCCGCGCCATTGAATTTCGCAACGGCAGGCGCCGCGGCAGCGGCGGCGGTCTGGGCGTGGAGAGGGGTAGATGCCAGCAGCGCCAGCGCAGGGGCCAGCAAAGTGAAGGCAGACGACCTGCGGGTAACCAGGACTTGGCTCATACATTCCCCTCTCGTTGTTTCAGCTGTTATCAGCTGCTATGTGGTACGGGGAATGTTACATCCGGCTACATGTATTGGGTAAGTAAAAAATACCCGTTTTTGGGCATTATTCCTTGTTCTGTAGCATTTCGGCTTGTTTTGGGGCGCGTTTGCCGCCAGCCACCTGCAATGCCTCATTGTGCGCACCGTCAGCAAGGCTCCTGTCCATCCGAAACAGCTGTGCCAGCGCTTGTCGGTACTGGGGCTGGCCGACCAGGTTGGTGTCGTGGTGCGAGCCACCCGGCACCAGCAAGAAGAGCTTGGGCTGCGCTGCAGCGTCATAAAGCTTGCGCCCCAGGTCCGGCAGGATCAGGCGGTCTTCGCCGCCATGCACCACCAGCAGGGGGGAGCCGATCTTGCCGACCTTGCGGACGGCCTCGAAGCGCTGGGTGATGAGCAGCGACACCGGCATCCAGCCCCACTGGGACGTACTCACCACATCGGCGATGGAAGTGAATGTGCTTTCGACAATCGTGCCGCTTTCATCGGCCACCTCCGTGGCCAGGTTGATGGCAATCGGCCCGCCCAGCGAGTGTCCGAAGATGTAACGGGGACGGTCGGGGTACTTTTTGGCCAGCCAGTCCCAGGCGGCGCGGGCGTCTTCGTAGGCCGATGTTTCCGACGGCAGTTCGTAGGTGCTTTTACCAAAACCGCGGTAGTCGATCCCCAGGACCGAGAAGCCGAGCTCCTGCATGCGGCGCATGCGCGGCGCGGAGCCGGTGACGTTGTAACGCGCGCCATGGAGGTACAGCAGCACGGGGGTTTTGCTTGCGGCATCCGACTCGTCTGCCGGCAGCCACAGGCCGTGCAGGCGGACGGGGTGGTCGCCGCCACTGCCGCTGGCGGCGTTGAAGTCAATCCAGACGTCTTCCATTCCCACCGCGGCGGCTGCAGCCCCGCCCCAGGTGCGGTCGCTGGGCTGAAAGATCCAGGCTCGCTGCTTTTCGTCAAGGGTGGCACAGCCCGCCAGCAACGCCAGCGTCATCAGGAAGGAAGTAAAGAGGTGCCAGCGTTTCATGCAAGTGAATGATTCGCCGGGCGCCGGAAAGTTCAGCGTCCGCGCATGAAGAGCGTGTCAAGCTCCCGGATGCTGACCTGCCGCCAGGTGGGCCGCCCGTGGTTGCACTGGTCGGAGCGCTCAGTGGCTTCCATCTGGCGCAGCAGGGCGTTCATTTCGTCGAGCGTGAGCTTGCGGTTGGCGCGCACGGCGCCGTGGCAGGCCATGGTGGACAGCAACTCGTTCCGGGCCCGCTGTATGACGGTGCTGGCGTCGTGCTGGGCCAGTTCGGCCAGCACGCTGCGGGCCAGTTCCACCGCATCGCCCTGCGCCAGGCTGGTGGGCACGGCGCGCACCGCCAGGGTTTTGGGCGAAAAAGGCGTGATTTCCAGGCCCAGCGTTGCCAATGCCTGGGCGTTGGCCTCGGCCGTGGCCACTTCCTGGGGGCTGGCGGCAAAGGTGGCCGGAATCAGCAGCGGCTGGCTGATGATGCTGGCGCCATCGGCACCGTCCATCTGGGTTTTCAGGCGTTCATAGACGATGCGCTCGTGGGCAGCGTGCATGTCCACAATGACAAGGCCCTGGGTGTTTTCGGCCAGCACGTAGATGCCCTGCAGCTGGGCGATGGCGCGGCCCAGCGGCCAGTCGCCGGAGGGCAGGGCGCTTGCGCCTTCAGGCACGCCCGCCATGCCATTTCCGACCGGGGGAATGGTGACGTACAGGGCATCCTCGCCAGCTTCCCGCTGGCTGGGCGCGACGGCTTGCGATGACGGCCACATGGCGTCAAAGTCGGAGGCCCTGTGACCGCCGTTTGCTACAAAATTGATAGCTGGTTGCGCCCATCCCTGTTGCGCAAAAGCCTTGTTTTGCTCAAGAAATCCGGTGGGCGTGACAGCAGCGTCTTCCGCGCCTGCCTGGACAGCTGCCGTGGAGCGCGGGATGGCCAGCGCGTTTTCGGTGGCGTGGCGCACCGCCTGGTGCACCTCACGGCTGTCGCGAAACCGCACTTCGATCTTGGTCGGGTGCACGTTCACGTCCACGCGGGACGGATCGATCTCGACATACAGCGCATAGACCGGCTGGCGGTGGCCATGCAGCACGTCTTCATAGGCGCTGCGCGCGGCGTGGGTCAGCACCTTGTCGCGTACGTAACGGCCGTTGACATACGCGAACTGCTGGTCGGCGCGCGAGCGGGCGGCATCCGGAATGCCGGCGACGCCCCAGACGCGCACGGCGGGCAGGCCGTCGGCGCGGCGCGCTGAACTCTCATAGCTGACGGTCACGGACTGCTCGACAAATTCGCTGCCCAGCACATCGGCCAGGCGCTGCTGGTGGGCGTTGTCGCCTGTCGCCGCGCGCCATTGTTCGACCAGCTTGCCTTCGTGCCAGATCGCAAAACCCACATCGGGCCGCACCAGTGCATGGCGGCGTACGGCTTCGATGCAGTGGGCCAGTTCGGTGGCATCGGTCTTCAGGAATTTGCGGCGCGCGGGCGTGGCGTAAAACAGCTCCCGCACTTCCACGCTGGTGCCGCGGTTGCGCGCGGCGGGCTTCAGTTCGCCGGTGCGGCCGTCAAGCTGCCATGCGTGTTCATCCGCGGCGGTTCTGGACAGCAGGCTCATGTCGGCGATCGAATTGATCGCCGCCAGCGCCTCGCCCCGAAAACCCATGGTGCCGACGGCTTCCAGGTCTTGCAATGAGGCAATCTTGCTGGTGGCATGGCGCCTCAGGGCGACGGGAAGTTCTTCGCGCGGGATGCCGAAGCCGTCGTCTTCGACCACGATGAGCCGTACGCCGCCGGCCAGCAGCCGCACAGTCACTTGCGTGGCGCCGGCGTCCAGCGCGTTGTCCACCAGCTCGCGCACGACGGACGCTGGGCGCTCCACCACTTCGCCGGCCGCGATCTGGCTGATCAATTCATCGGGAAGTTCGCGGATCGGGCGGCGGGCAGGAAGAGGGGTCATTGCTACTGATTTTACGGGTTGGGCTTTTTGGAGTGAGGAAGCAACAAGTCCGGCAACTGCCCCTTTCCCGGATCTTGTAAGATTTTGTTGCGACAACCATCATGGTTCCGATTTATTTTATTGATGTAAGGGAATCCCATGCGATTGAAAGCCCAAGCTTCTTCCTTGATCTTCGCCCTTTTTCTTGCCGGTATGGCGCAAGCGCAGGTGCAAACACCCAAGGTGCCCGTGTGCATACAGGATGAAAGCATCAAGGAGCGGTTTTTGCCAGTCGAACTTCTCACCGGCAACCCCATGACAGATAGCCGGGAACTGGTATTTGCAGCGGTTGATCGGGTGTATCCGTTTGTCGACGAGTTACCCGATGGTTCTGTGGGCAAGGCAGACGTGACACTCAAAGGACCCATGCAGTGGGAAGGCCAGGGCGGTACTGTCTACGAAATCTACGAACGCAAGGTCCCGCGTGCGCACGAGCGTTTTGCGCTGACGCCCGACCGTACAGCCATTGGCCGGGTGTATGACCAGCGTTTTGGCAATGCGACCAACGAGGGGAAGTTTCCGGTGGGCATGTGGTCGCAGGGCCAGGTACGCCGCTACAACACCACTTATTTTTCACCGAGAGGCACGCGCAACGAAGTGACGTCCGTCGAGATTGAAAAGCTTTCATGCGTGTATGACGGCACACCCGGTGCCGTGCAGTATGGCTGGAAAACCGGTTCGGGGACGAGCTACGGCTATATCTATGCGCCTGGCAAGGGTCTGGTACATGTCATGACGCGGGTCAGCGGCAACAGTGGCCGCTGAGGCCGGTGAGGCCGGTACGCGGCGGGCGCGGGTTTCATACCTGTCAAAATCACCGGTATGGAATTTGCCACCTTTCTCATTGATTTCATTCTTCATGTCGACAAGCACCTGGAAGCCTTTGTCACCAGCTACGGCGCGTGGGTGTATGCCCTGTTATTCCTGATCATTTTTGTGGAAACCGGCGTGGTCGTCATGCCATTTTTGCCGGGTGATTCACTGCTGTTTGTGGTGGGCGCGATGTGCGGCGTCGGCCTCATGAGTTTTCCGGTGGCGGTGGCGTTGCTGTTTGTGGCGGCTGTGCTGGGCGACCAGTGCAACTACGGCATAGGGCGAGCGTTGGGTCCCAAGGTGTTTCAGTGGGAAAACTCGCGTTGGTTCAACAAAAAGGCTTTTGACCAGGCCCATGCGTTTTACGAGCGGTACGGCGGTATCACCATCATCGCGGCGCGTTTCATGCCGTTTCTTCGTACTTTTGCCCCCTTTGTGGCGGGCGTGTCGGACATGACGCGCAGCAAGTTCACGCTGTACAACCTTGTGGGCGGTGCACTGTGGGTCGGCGGCATCGTGACGGCTGGTTATTTTTTCGGCAACATCCCGTTCGTCAAAATCCATCTCGACAAGATCATCTGGGCCATGATCCTGATTCCCGGCCTGATCGTCATTTTCGGCGCCTGGAAGGCCAGGCGCAAAGCAGGCAACGCCGGCGCCTGAAGGTGCGCTGATACGCATCCGCCCAAGAGGCCTGTTGTTGAACGGGCTTGATGCAACGCAGTCACGCGCAACTGCGCACGTGATAAAAAATGACAGTGCCGCCTTTCTGGCTGGCAGGAAAACCTGAATGAACATCACTCCCCTGGATATTGCCGCAGTGCACACGCTGCCGGAATTACTGGCCTTTCGCGTGGCACACAGTCCCGAGGCTGAGGCTTACCGTGAATTTGATGCCGTCACCGGGCAATGGCACAGCACCTGCTGGGCTGAGGCCAGCGAGCGGGTCGCGCAGTGGCGGCGCGCGCTGGCGGCCACGCAGCTGCCGGCCCATGCAAGTGTTGCGATCCTGCTGCCCAATGGCCTCCATGCCGTGAGCATCGACCAGGCGGCCCTGTCGTTGGCGCTGGTGCCTGTACCGTTGCATGCCATTGACAATGCCGGCAGCATTGCCTACATCCTGGCGGACTGCGAAGCTTCCCTGCTGATGGTGTCGTCGCTTTCACAGTGGCAGGCCATTGAGGCTGTCGGAACGCCCTTGCCGGCGCTGCGCTGCGTGGTGGTCGCCGTGCCTGAAGCGCCGTTGAGCGGGGTGGGTGGGGCGGTGGCAGTTGTGCCCCTGGCCGACTGGCTGGCTGCGGGGGAAGGGTACGCCGGCTTGCTGCCCGCACCGCAGGAGGACGACCTTGCGGCCATCGTCTATACCTCAGGCACCACGGGCAAACCCAAGGGCGTGATGCTGACGCACCGAAACATCGTGTCCAATGTACGGGCGATCCTGTCGCTGGTGGTACCGATGGTGGACGATGTGTTCCTGTCGTTCCTGCCGCTGTCGCACACGTTTGAACGGACCGCCGGTTATTACCTGCCCATTGCCGCCGGAAGCTGCGTGGCTTATGCGCGTTCCGTGCCCTTGCTGGCCGAGGACCTGAAAACCGTGCGTCCCACCGTGCTGATTTCGGTGCCGCGTATTTACGAGCGCGTATTTGCCAAACTGCAGGAGACACTGACGCAGTCGCCGCTTAAAACACGCCTGTTTCTGACGGCGCAGTCTGTCGGCTGGCGGCGGTTTTGCCGCGCACAGGGATTGCTTTTGGCGGAAAGCGAAAAAAGTCCGTGGGCATGGCTGGATCCCCTGGTCTGGCCCCTGCTGGAGCGGCTGGTGGCCGGAACCTTGCGGGCGCAGTTTGGTGGACGCGTGCGGGTGGCGGTGAGCGGTGGTGCGCCCTTGTCGCATGCGGTGGCACGCTGTTTCCTCGGGCTAGGCCTGCCGCTGCTGCAGGGCTACGGCATGACGGAGACATCGCCCGTGGTGTCGGGCAATGGTGTGGACGACAACGACCCGGCCACAGTGGGCAGGGCCTTGCCGGGTGTCGAGGTGCGCATCAGCGCCAACCAGGAACTGCAGGTGCGCGGCCCGCTGGTAATGAAGGGCTACTGGAAACGCCCCGAAGACACGGCCCGCGTGCTGACGGACGACGGCTGGCTGTGTACCGGAGACCAGGCCGTGATCGATGGCGGGCGTATCCGCATCATGGGACGCCTGAAGGAAATCATCGTGACGTCGACCGGCGAAAAAGTACCGCCGGGCGACCTCGAGGTGGCGATTGCCGCCGACTCCCTGTTCGACCAGGTCTTTGTGGTCGGTGAAAACCGCCCCTTCATCGCCTGTGTGGCAGTGGTCAACCCGGCGGAATGGCGGCGTGTGGCTGCGGCGCTGGCGGTGGACCCCGAGGACCCGGCCAGCCTGCACCTGCCGGCTGTGCACAAGCTCGCGCTGGAGCGCATGGCCGCCCAGGCGAAGGACTTCGCACGCTACGCGACGCCGCGTGCCGTGTACCTCACGCGGGAGCCGTGGACGCCCGAAAACACCCTGATGACGCCGACGCTCAAGCTCAAGCGCAACAACCTGATGGCTCGTTATGCGCGCGAAATCGAGGCGATGTACCGTCCCGAAGCGCGGATCAGCGGCCACCCTTGAGAAACAGGTCGCGGTCGGGTGCGAAGTTGGCATGCAGAGGCAGCATGGCACCGCCCAGTGCGCGAGCGTCGGAGCCAATGCTGCCGGCCATCACCTGGGCGGGCCAGAGACCTTCCCAGTTGTAGCGGCCGAGTGCTGCGCCCGTGGCTTCAATCAGGCGCTGCAGCAGCGGGCGGCAAAAGGAGCCATCCATCACCACGGCATCGATATCCAGCAGGGCCGTTGCGCTGACCACGCTGTGGGCCAGTGCATTGGCGGCGCTGGCCACCCAGGCCTGGGTGTCGGACTCGAACGGCGGCTGCAGGGCGCGTTCGTCGTAGGCTGCAGCCGGGTCAAGCCCGCGCGCCTTGAAACACTGCTCCAGTTCCCACAGCGAAGCCTGGCTGACCAGCTGTGGCGGCGCGCCGGGTGGCTGGGCCGCCTGCAATGGCAGCGACGCCACGGCGCCGGCGTTGTTGTGGATGCCTGCGTGAAGTTGTGAATTGATGACCAGGCCGCCGCCCACAAAGGTGTCGACAAACAAGTAGAGAAAGCTCTTGAGGTCGCGTCCGCGGCCCGACACCAGTTCGGCCACGCAGGCCGCCGAGGTGTCTTTGGCAAAACTCACGGGCAGGTCGGTCATGGCTTGCACTTCGGCGCTGAGGTCGATGTGGTTCCAACGGTCCGACTGCTGCGCCGACAGCCCCAGCATCCGGTGCCAGCCACCGAGCTGGAAGGGCGCGGCCACCCCCACACCGACCAGCCGCGGAGCCAGTGCACCGAGTTGCTCACGCAGGGTGCGCAGGTTCTGGCCGATCACGGGGAGCAGGGTGTCGGCATCGGGGAAGGCATAGGCCAGCGACAGGCGTTGGCGGACCTGCCCGGTGAAGTCGACCAGCAACCAGTCGGTGCTGCGCCGGCCAATCTTGATGCCCACTGAGAAGGCGCCGTCGGGGTTCAGCGCCAGCGGCACCGAGGGTTGGCCAATGCGCCCGCGCACGCGGTCGTGCCGGATCAGCAGGTCGTCTTCTTCCAGCCGGGCAGTGATCAGCCCGATGGTCTGTGCGGTCAGGTTGGTCAGGCGGGCCAGTTCGGCTTTGGGTACGCTACCGTGCAGGCGGATGGCCTGCAGCACCACGCGTTCATTGAACTGGCGCATGCCCACGTGGTTGGAGCCGCGCTGGCGCAGCCACACAGGCGTGGCTGCTTCGGATTCCGCGGGGGTAGCGGGAGTGGCCGCAGTGACAGGAGATTCGGTCATGGACGCAGATTTTCGCCGATGACCCCTTTGCGCAGGATGAAGTTGCCAAAAGGCTGCAATTCACCCGTCACCACAATCGCATAGGCCTGGCGTACCCGCTCATAAAACGCGTAGCGCTCAACGGCCTCGGCCTGCTGATGCGGCAGCCACCCCGGGGCCAGCAGCGCCAGTACCTCGCGCTGTAGCTCCGAACGGTAGGGTGCCTCGGTACCGCTGACCTGCATGTAAGCCACCGGGTGATCCACATCTTCAGCCAGAGGCAGCAGCGAAGCCACGGCCCGTGCTGTTCGCGCCATGCCGTGGCCAGGCAGGCGCAGCACGGGTTTGCCCGCGCCCACACTCATGGCCGTGAAATTGGCATCGGCCAGCAGCAGCGCGTCGTCATGACCCATCTCGGCCAATACCTTGAGCAACTCGGGCGTGAGCAGGGGGTCAATGCCTTTAAGCATGAGCGGGCCTCATGCGTTGCGGTGTGACAAGCGTGGAAGCTTCTTCTTCACCAGCCGGGGCCGCGGAACCGGCTTCGCCGGGCCGCAGGCGCAGCGCCCCCTCGGGGGGCAGCGAGGACACGTCAGTGCCGAGCGTGGGGGCTGTTTCAGGCAAGCGCGGACTCCGGCAATTCTTCGGCCGTCTTGGCGCCCGTCATCACGGCCACGGTGTCGCTCATGCTGATGATCTTGGGATTCACGACTGCCGCACGGCGGCCCAGGCGCTGGATGTGGATGCGGTCGGCGATTTCAAACACATGCGGCATGTTGTGGCTGATCAAGATGACGGGCAGGCCTTTGTCGCGCACCCGGCGAATCAGCTCCAGCACCATGTTGCCCTCTTTCACGCCCAGGGCAGCCGTGGGTTCGTCCATGATGACCACATGCTGCGCAAAGGCAGCGGCGCGCGCCACGGCCACACACTGGCGCTGGCCGCCGGAAAGTGTTTCCACGGCCTGCGTCATCGAACGGATCCCGACCTTGAGTTCCTGCATGCGGGCAATGGCCTGCTCCAGCATCTTCTTCTTGTCGAGCACACGCAGCCAGCGGCCCAGGGGACCGGGCCTGAGGAGTTCGCGGCCCAGGAACAGATTCTCCGCAATGCTCATGGCAGGGGCCACAGCCAGGTCCTGGTAGACGGTTTCGATCCCGGCACGGCGCGCATCGATGGGGGACTTGAAACGCATCGGCTTGCCGTCGAGCAGCAATTCACCTTCGTCGGGCACAGTGGCGCCCGACAGTGCCTTGATCAGCGAGGATTTGCCGGCGCCGTTGTCACCGATCACGGCCAGGATTTCGCCGGCGCGTAGTTCGAAGTCGGTACCGTCCAGTGCGGTGACCTGACCGTAGCGTTTGACCAGCCCTTTGGCCTGCATGATCAAAGGCGCAGGAGTTTGGAGGGGCGTTGGGGTGTTCATCAGCGAGGCCCTTTGCGCGACATCTGGTCGGCCGCGACCGCCAGGATCACCAGAATGCCGGTAATCAGTGTCTGGTAGACGGAGGCAACGCCCATCAGGGTGAGACCGTTGCGAAACACGCCCACAATCACCGCGCCGACGAGTGTGCCCAGAATGATGCCGCGTCCGCCAAACAGGCTGGTGCCACCCAGCACCACGGCGGTGATGGCATCCAGGTTTTCGGTTTGCCCGGCATTCGGATCGCCGACGCCGGTGCGCGCCACCGACAGGAGCGCGGCGATGCCGTAAAAGAGGCCGGCCAGTGCATAGACGGCCACCAGCACGCGGTCGACCCGGATGCCGGTCAGCCGTGCGGCTTCGGCGTTATTGCCCACTGCATACAGGTGCCGGCCCGGTGCGGTGTCACGCAAGACAAACCACGCCAGCAGGTAGAGGCCGATCATGGCGACGGTGCCCAGGCTGACCTCCGTACTGCCCAGATCGAAGGTGTTGCCCAGCGCCGTCAATTCCGTCGGGAGGTTGGGAACGATTTGCGCGTTGGAGTAAATCTGGGTGATCGCAAATGCGATGTTCAGTGTGCCCAGCGTCACGATGAAAGGGGGCAATTTGATGCGGGTGACCAGCAGGCCATTGAGGAGGCCGAAGCCGGTCGTGACCGCCAGGCCGCAAGCAATGGCCAGGTAGGGGTCGATGCCGTAATTCACGGCGAACTTGGTCATCACCATGCCGCCCAATGCCATCACCATGCCGCAGGACAGGTCGATGCCGGCCGTCAGGATGATCAGGGTCTGCCCAATGGCCAGCACGCCGACGACCATCACCTGCTGCAGCACCAGGGACAGGTTTGCGCCCGTCAGGAAGCGGTCTGACTGGGTGGTAAAAAAGATGCAAGTGGCCAGCAGGGCCAGCCAGGGGCCGAGGGCCCCCCACGGGATGTGGCGCGAAGACAGGTTCATCGGTAAGGGCCCAGGATGAGGAAAATGATTTTGTCATCCCGCACCGGGTTCGGTCCGGGATGACAGCTGGCAAGCAGCAGGTCGATTACTTGGTGCCCCAGCAAAGGTCCATGCCGGTTTTGACGTCTTTGCTGTCTATGCCCGGGAGAGCTTTGGCCGAGATCAGGGTCACGCCGGTGTCGGTGTAACCCGACGCTTTTTTGCCGCCCTTGGCGTAACTGACGCCTGCTGCCACGCCCAGTGCCGCCATGGTCAGGGGGTATTGCTGTGAAGTCGCGGTGATGACGCCGGCTCCCGTGTCCTTGATGCCCTGGCAGCCGCCGTCGACCGAGAGGATGGTCACGCCTTTTTCCTTGCCGGCCTTTTTCAGTGCATTGAATGCGCCGGCGGCGGCCGGTTCGTTGATGGTGTAGACCACGTTGATATCGGGATTTTTTTGCAGGCAGTTTTCCATGGCGGTCTGGCCTTTGGCCTGGTCACCAAAACTGTCAGCCATGCAGACCACGGCTGGGTCTTTGGACAGCTCGTTGGATTTCGCGTCTGCCGCTGCCAGGCCGAAACCCTTCATGAAACCGTTGTGACGCTGTGCGCCCACGGGGTGACCGGGGAACAAATCGAGCGTGGCGATTTTGGCTGGCTTGCCGGCCATGGCCGCTTTGGCGTACTGGCCAATCAGCACACCGGCCTTGTAGTTGTCGGTGGCAAACAGCGCGTCAGCTCCCGCAAAAGGGCTGTCCAGTGCAATGACCTGCACGCCCTTGGCCTGCAGTTTTTTGACGGTGGGTGCGATGGCATCTCCGCTGGCGGTGATCAAAATGGTCTTGGCGCCGGCGGCAGCCATGTTTTCGAGGGCCGTGATCTGTCCAGCGGTGTCGCCGTCCGATTTGCCGGCGGCGGTCAGCAGCTTGGCGCCGAGTTTTTTGGCCTCGGCTTCAGCGCCTTCCTTCATCTTGACGAAGAAGGGGTTGGTTTCGGTTTTGGTAATCAGGCCGATCACAGGTTCGCCCGCTGCAAAGGCCGATGTGGCGGCCAGCGCGAGGCTGGACAGTGTCAAGAGAGTGGTGGTCTTTTTCATCAAATTGTCTCCTTGTTGAATCGACATTCCAGGCCGCCAGGCACTGGAGTTCGCGGGAAAATACCCATGAGTGCTGGGCGTTGGTGAACTATAGTGGCGCTTGAGTTATTAAATCAAGTTGTTTTAGTTATGGATTACCCTGAGAAAAACCCTGAAAAAGTGCTGCAAGTTGCAACCGCTGGTGAAGCGTTGATTGACCTGATCGTTCAATCGGACGGACGTTATGAACCCTGCCCGGGTGGCGCTGTTTTCAACCTGACGCGCGCGCTGGCCCGGCAGGGCGTCAACACCCTGTACCTCAACCCTCTGTCGCGCGATCGCTTTGGCCGCCAGCTGGCCGCAGCGCTGACCGGAGATGGTGTGCGGCTGGCCTGTCCACAGCCCGTGGCACAAAGCACCTCACTGGCCGTGGTGGGGCTGGATGACGCAGGCCATCCTGACTATGTTTTTTACCGGCAGGAAGTGGCGGACCGTGCAGTCACGGCGGACAGCCTGATCCAGTCGTGTCAGCGCGTCCCCGGGCTCGAGATGGTGTACACCGGCGCCCTGGCGCTCGCGCCCGAGGATGCGGGCCGCTACCTGCCATGGCTGCGAGCCCAGCATCAGGCGGGCAGCGTGGTGGTGGTGGATGCCAACCTGCGGCCGTCGGTCATGCCGGACCTGCAGGCCTACAGGCGCAATGTGCACGCTGCGCTGCAACACGCCGACGTCGTCAAGGTCAGCGATGAAGACCTGGAAAGCCTGGAGATACCTGGCACCGATGTATTTGCGCGGGCGCAGCATCTGCTCGGCACGAGCGGTGCCGGCTTGCTGGTTCTGACCCTGGGGCCGCACGGAGCCTGTCTGTTGACACGCGATGGCCGGCAGTGGCGCGCCCGCGAATCCCGGCCGTTGGCGGTGGTGGATACCGTGGGGGCGGGTGACTGTTTCCTCGCCGGCTTCATGGTTGCCTTGCTCGCGCGGAAAACCGCTGCGAGCGGTACTGGCGCTTTGGTGGCGTTGGTCGGCGATGACGCGGGGCGCAGTTTGCTGGCCCATGCTGTGGCCAGCGCCAGCTTGTGTGTCATGCAGCGTGGCTGTGTGCCTCCGACCGGGGCGCAAGTGCAGGCCAGGATTGAACAGGCAACCTGCGTATTTGACTGACGGCCGCTACCGATGCCTTACTGAAAAGATCAGGGAAAGAAGTCAGAGATCGTAAGTAAGCGTATTATCTGTCCGAAATCCTGTGCGCAGGTACGCTGCAGGACCCGGAGACACTCAGATGAACGCACCCCATACCCTGTCACGCTGGAGCGACCCCGGCTCCAGTCGCGTGCCCTTCTGGGCCTACACCGATGCGCAGCTATACCAGCGCGAGCTGGAGAAAATCTTTTACGGCGCGCACTGGTGCTATGTGGGCCTGGAAGCCGAGATTCCCAATGTGGGCGACTACAAACTCAGCCATGTCGGCGAACGCCAGGTGCTGATGGTGCGGGACCGTATCGCGCCCAAAGACCGTGCCACCGACCACGGCATACGCGTTGTTGAAAACCGTTGCGCCCACCGTGGTGTGCGCTTTTGCCAGAACCCGCAGGGCAATGCGCGCAGCTTTGTCTGCCCGTATCACCAGTGGACCTACAAACTCAACGGCGACCTGGCGGGGTTGCCCTTCAAGGACGGCGTGAAAGAGGGTGATTGCGTCAACGGCGGCATGCCCGAAGGGTTCGATCTCAAGGATCATGGGCTGACCAAGTTGCGTGTTGCAGTGCTGCACGGCCTGGTGTTTGCCACTTTCAGCGACGACACCGAACCGCTGGAAGACTACCTCGGCCCGCAGATCATGCCGTGGCTGGACCGCATCTTCAAAGGCCCTGACGGAGCGCGCAAGCTGACGCTGCTGGGCTACAACCGCCAGCGCATTCCGGGCAACTGGAAGCTGATGATGGAAAACATCAAGGACCCTTACCATCCCGGCTTGCTGCACACGTGGTTTGTGACCTTCGGCCTTTGGCGTGCCGACCAGAAAAGCCGCATGGTGATGGACGGCGAGGGCCGCCATGCCGTGATGATTTCCCGCCGCAACGAGGGTGGGCAGAACGACGCTGTGACCGAAGGCGTGACCTCGTTCAAGGCCAACATGGCCCTGCATGACGACCGCCTGCTGGACGTGGTGCCCGAGCCCTGGTGGAAGATGCCCGACCCATCCAGCCCGGGCAGCGACATCACGCCCACCGTGACCATGATCACGCTGTTTCCCAGCCTGATCATCCAGCAGCAGGTCAATTCGCTGAGCACACGCCATATCGTGCCGCGTGGGCAGGGTGAGTTTGATTTCATCTGGACGCACTTCGGCTTTGCCGACGACACCCCCGACATGACGCAGCGTCGCCTGCGCCAGGCCAACCTGTTCGGCCCGGCCGGTTTTGTCAGTGCGGATGACGGTGAAGTGATCGAGTTCAGCCAGGCCGGCTTTGCACAGGCTGGCGACACCGGCTCAACACTGTGCGAGCTGGGCGGCACCGGCACCGAGATGACGGAGCACATGGTCACCGAAACCCTGATCCGCAGCATGTATGCCTACTGGAAGAAAGTCATGGGTCTATGACGGCGACTGAACAGGGACTGCAGCGCCTGATGCTGCAACTGGAGGTGGACCAGCTCAACGCAGCCTACGCGGCGGCGCTGGACGAAAAGCGGTTTGATGCGTGGCCGGAATTCTTTGTGGAAGAGGGCAACTACAAGGTGCAGGCCCGCGAGAATTTTGACCGCGGCCTGCCGCTGGCCCTGATGGCGCTGGAAAGCCGGGGCATGATGAAGGATCGGGTGTATGGCGTCACGCAGACGATCTATCACGGGCCTTATTACATGCGCCACATCGTCAGCCCGGCGCGCATCCTCTCGGAGGAAGGCGATGTCGTCAAGGCCGAGGCCAACTACGCGGTGTTCCGCACCAAGCCGGGCGGCGTGAGCGAGGTCTACAACGTCGGGCGTTATATCGACGAGCTCATCAAAAAAGACGGCGTCCTGAAATTCAGGAGCCGTCTTTGTGTGTATGACAGCGAGATGATCCTCAACTCGCTGATCTATCCGGTGTAGCAGGGATACTGGTGCAGGCAGCACCAACCCGGCAGGTGCCGGGGCCGCGTTGCCTGGCGTTTCTTTTAGCGCCTCTTACCGACCTCGTTACCGATCACCGCTCCGGCCGCCGCGCCGCCCACGGTGCCCAGGGTGCTGCCGAATACGGCATTACCGACCAGGCCACCGGCCACGGCACCAACACCGGTGCCTATCTGTGCATTGGTCGGGCTGGTGCTGCAACCACCCAGGCCGATCAGTGCCGCCGCTGCTACCGCTGACATCATCAATTTCGTATTCATCTTGTCCACCTTTGCTCAGAGTTTCAGGCTCTTGCTGGGGTATTCACATCGTGAAGTCCTGACCTTGCCTGTGATTTCACTGTAGGGGGACGGGTATGTGGAGGTTGTAGGAGAAGGTTGCCGCGGCGTGTCGGCTTGCCGCGGTCTTTGGTGGTAATTTTCGGCGCATAAATGCGCGCCGATGCGGTACTTAAACAGCGCGGTTGCGCGCCAGCGGCGGGTTGCGCGCGAAGTAGCGCGTGATGCCGCGCATCAAGGCGTCGGCCAGCTGTACCTGGTATTCGTCGCTGCGCAGTTTGGCTTCTTCGTCGGGGTTGCTGATGAAGGCGGTCTCCACCAGCACGCTGGGGATGTCGGGCGCTTTGAGGACAGCGAAGCCGGCTTGCTCGACCTTCGGTTTGTGCAGCTTGCCGACATTGCCGATCTCGCCCAGCATGGCACTGCCGAGCTTGAGGCTGTCGTTGATCTGCGCCGTGGTGCTCATGTCGAGCAGGGCTTTCTGTACCTGGGCGTCCTTGGCCTTGACGTTGATGCCGCCCACCAGGTCGGCGGAGTTTTCTTTATCGGCGATCCAGCGCGCGGCGCTGCTGGAGGCCCCTTTTTCGCTGAGCGCGAAGACGCTGGCGCCTTGCGGTCGTGCCGTAAAAAATGCGTCGGCATGGATGCTGATGAAAAGGTCGGCCTGCACGCGCCGCGCTTTTTGCACGCGCACATGCAGCGGCACAAAGAAGTCGGCATCGCGCGTGAGGTAGGCGCGCATATTGGGCTGCTGGTTGATACGGTCGCGCAGGCGGTGCGCGATCTGCAGCACCACGTCTTTCTCGCGCGTGCCGCCGGGGCCGACGGCGCCGGGATCTTCCCCTCCATGGCCCGGGTCCAGCGCGACGATGACGAGACGGTCGGTCTTGTTCTTCGCAATGACGGCCGCTTCGGGCGAGGTCTTGGCGCCGCCGGGGGTGGCAGGGCCGGTCGTTGGCCCGTGGGCCTTGTCCTTGTCTTTTTCCGCGACGACTGCCGGCGGTGGCTTGCCGTCGGCCTGCTTGCCCGACTGCCGCGCGATCAGGTCGGCGATAGGGTCGTTGGCGGGGGCGGGTGTGGTGCCCGGTTGCCTGTCGGCGAGCTTCTCGGCAATCAGGGCTTCGAGCGGGTCGGCGACCTGCGTCGGGTACAAGTCGAACACCAGCCGGTACTGGTAAGCCGCTACAGGCGGCAGGGTGAATACCTGCGGCTGGATGGGCTGCTTGAGGTCTATTACGAGCCGCACCACGCCAGGGGCGTTTTGCCCCACGCGTATGCCCGAGATATTCGGGTCGTCGGATTTCACCTTGGCGACCAGTTCGCGCAGCGCGGGAATCAGGTCTATGCCTTCGATATCGACGGCAAGGCGCGGCGGGTCGGCGATGAAAAATTGTTTTGCCTTGATCTCGCCGTCGGATTCGATGGTGAGCCGCGTGTAGTCTTTGGACGGCCAGACACGCACGGCCACGATGGTCGCGCCGCGCGCGATGTGCTGCACGCCCAGCAGAAGCACCACGCTGCCCAGTTGCAGGGCGCTGCGGCGGGTGACGGGCTGCCGCTTCATGCCAGCAATTCCGCGCCTGTGGGCGTGTGAGCCGTCAGGGTAACTGCGCGGGTATCGTCCGGCAGGACTTCCAGGTGGAGCCGCAGATCAGGTTGCGGCAGATGCGGGCCTGCTTTTTCCGGCCATTCGACCAGCTTGAGCCCGGTGCTGGCAAAGATGTCGCGTAACCCCGCCTCTTCCCACTCGCGCGGATCGTTAAAGCGGTAGAAGTCAAAATGCCAGATATTCATCTTCGGCAAAGTGTAGGGCTCGACCACTGCATACGTGGGACTTTTGATGCGGCCTTCGACGCCCAAACTCTTGAGCAGGTGGCGCACAAAGGTGGTCTTGCCGGCGCCAAGGTCGCCCTGAAGCTCAATGAGCGCGCGGCCAATCGCGGGATGACCCGCCAGTGTTTGCGCGAATGCCGCCGTGGCCGCTTCGTCGGGCCAGGGAATGTTTTTTACAATCAGCGGGTGCCCGCCAGCAATTCTTTGAACAGTCATCAATTCGTTTCTCAAATTCAAACTTGGGCGCGCGAGCTTGGATTTTCGCAAATTGGCGTGGCCGGTGTGGATTTATCCTCGGCCGAGCCTGGATTATCAGCCTGGCTGGCCGCAGGCTTCCATGGTGACATGCATTACATGGCAGCGCACGGGCTCAAACGGGCCCGGCCGGCCGAACTGATTCCGGGCACCGTCAGCGTCATCACGGCACGCATGGACTATCTGCCCGCATCGACGGCTGCCGTCCCAGGCGAATGGCAGGCCCTGGAGTTCAGCCGGCTCGAGCGGCCTGCGGAAGGGATCGTGTCGGTGTATGCACGTGGCCGCGACTATCACAAGATCATGCGCACCCGCCTGCAAAAGCTCAGCGAACGCATCTCCGGCCACGTCGGCCAGCTCGGTCACCGAGCTTTCACCGACTCCGCGCCTGTGCTGGAGGCCGAACTGGCAGCCCGCAGCGGCCAGGGCTGGCGCGGCAAGCACACCTTGCTGCTCAACCGGGAAGCGGGCTCCATGTTCTTCCTGGGGGAAATCTACGTTGACATTGCCCTGCCACCCAGCGAGCCGGTGACGCCGCACTGCGGCACCTGCCAGGCCTGCATTGACGTGTGCCCGACGCGGGCGATCATCGCACCCCACAAGCTCGATGCACGGCGTTGCATCTCTTACCTCACCATCGAACACGCGGGCCCGATTCCCCTGGAGCTTCGCCCGCTGATGGGTAACCGGATTTATGGTTGCGACGACTGCCAGCTGGTCTGCCCGTGGAATAAATTCGCCCAGCGCAGTGCCTTGCCCGATTTTGACGAGCGCAGCGGCTTGACGGGGCAGCAGCTCGTCACCCTGCTTGGCTGGACGGAAGCGGCGTTTTTGCGATTCACTGAAGGCAGCCCGATACGCCGTATTGGCCATGAGCGCTGGCTGCGCAACCTTGCGGTGGCCATGGGCAATGCCCTGCGGGTGCTCGATCCTGAGGCGGGACAGCCCCTGCGCGAGGCCCTGCAAATGCATGCCGCTTCTCCCAGCGAGCTGGTGCGGGAACATGTGGCCTGGGCCCTTGATCAGTAAATTTGAACGAAAATGGCCTGCAGCCCTTTGGAGACAAGCGCAAGCAGCTCCTAAATCAATAGCAAAGCATTTGGCATGTCATGCGCTTGAGCGATAAGCGCATATTAGACTTAAGGCTCGAACCGAGGTGCTGGCTTCGCGCCGGCCATCAGGCATCCGACACGAAGTGCCTGACCGGGCAGCCACAAAAGGCAGCGCGGTCTTTTAGCAGTCCCAGCGCCGGTAGTTCTGGTAGCACAACTCGCGAATACGGGCTTTGTCTCTGGCCAGCTGGTTTTGCGCTTCCCTTACCTTGTTTTGTTCACGTGATTGGGCTTCGTACTCCTTGCGCTGCGCTTCACGCTGTTCAGCACTGGCTCTTTGTGATTCCAGATAGCTGCGCTGCGCTTCCGCTGAACGGACATTGTTGATTGCGCGCTCGCTTTCCTGGCGGAATTGCCGCTCTTGCTGTGCTGCCTGCTTGGCAATCTGCTGTCTGTTCGCTTCTTCCGCAGCCAGACGGAGTTCTTCCTTCCTGGCATCCTCTTCCGCTTGTACCTTCAGCCGAAGTTCTTGTGCGGCCTGTTCCTTGCGCGCAGCTTCACGCTTGGAGCTGATGTAAAAACTCCCTGCGAACAGCATTGCAACTCCCACAGCCAGAATGACCACAACACGTGTGAGTCCCGACGATTCCTGCTCGACTTTGATTGTTCTGTCCAGACGTGCGGCCGCGGGCCTCGTTAGCGTACTGCTGAGCTTGCGATCATGCGCAGCCCTGGACTCGTCGTCTCGCAGTACCTGGTAGGCGGTTTTGACTTCCAGGAATCTGTCAACGGCTTGTGGGTCAGCCGCCAGCCTGGCCGGGGAGTAATGGATATTTGCCTTGTTAAAGGCCACTTCAATGTCTTCTTTGTTGGCGTTTCCGGGTACTCCCAGAACCAGATAGGCTGACTTCATGAAATCCCTGTGAGGTAGATATTGTTAGTGGTTATCCGCGACGGAGCCTAGCGCCGGCTTGACGTACTTACAGTTACTGTGATTCTTCTTGCTGTATGTGCTTCAGCTCCGGCATCGACACCTGTAAGTCGGGAATTTTCTGGATAGACGCTCGGTGTCGATATAGCAAGACGAGCTTTGCTTGTCCGTTTGCTGTCCATGCACTCGGCCTCAATGGCTCCCCTAATCTCTGCAGGATTGCCTTTCTTGGCAAACACGGAAGAAACCAGTTCTTTTTGCTGAATTTTTTCCAACCGACCAATAGTTTTGGCATCAATTTGGGCATGCAAGCCCTCAAGGGTTTCCTTGTGGGCTCTGGCCTGAATAATGGGCATGGCACGGGCTCCCAAATCTGCGCACTGCGTGTCGGCAGCGGCATTGACCTGTTCCTTGCTAAAGGAGCCAGTTAAGGAGGAATACTTTTTCTGGATCTCGGTGTCGCAGGGTTTGTCCTGGAATGTGGCTCCACATTTGAACAATTGCTGACTGCTTGCTGCAGAACACGCGATCGCCGCAAATACGGCGACCATCATTGGCCTGTAAATTCCCACGTATTTCCTCCCTGCCGGCGTCTGATGTCACAAATTTTTACATCAGTATACCGAGAGCGAAAGGCAGGCTAAGAATGCCCAGCATTGTTGAAAGTGTCACCAGGCCCGCCACGTAACCCCCGTTGTAGCCCATGCGCGCCGCCAGCACGTACGCGCTGGAGGCCGTCGGCAAGGCGGAAAACGCCAGCAGGATGGTGCTTTGTACGGACGACAGCCCGAAGGCTTTGCACAGGCCCAGGGCCACGACCGGCATCAACAGATGCCGTATCGACAGCACGGCCACTGCCAGCGTTTTGGCTTGCGACAGGTGACCGAACTGCATGCCGGCGCCTGCTGCCATCAGGCCCAGGGCCAGCGAGGCGGCTCCGATGCGGGTCACCGTGGGTTCGAGCCAGACAGGCAGGGTAAAGCCGAGCAGGTTGGCCACCAGGCCTGTGGCCGTGGCAAGGATCAGCGGATTGCGCACCAGCTCGCCCATGAAGCCGCGCTTGGCATGCCGCGCCATGGGCCACACCGCCGCCACGTTGAAAAGCGGCACGCATACACCAATCAGCACGGCGATCAGCTGCAGGCCCTGGCTGCCCGCCAGCCGGTCGGCCAGGGCCAGCGCAATGAAGGAGTTGAAGCGAAACGCCACCTGCGCGCTGGCGGCGTGCTCACGCGAGTCGATGTGCCTGCCCAGCCAAGGCAGGTGCGGCAGGCTGTAGGCCATCGCAATACCGGCTATTCCCAGCAGGATGCCGGCGCTGATGAGGCTGGAGGCGGCGCCCAGGTCCAGCGGGCTTTTGACGATCGAATGAAAAAGCAGGACCGGAAACAAAAAGTAATAAACCAGGCTCTCCACCTGTTCCCATACGGTGCGGTTGAGGGCGGTGTAGCGGCAGACGAGGTAGCCGCAAACAATCAGGGAAAAGTCGGGAAAAAGAAGCTGCGCGTAGTTCACTCGCCGAGAATAACCGCAATCCCCCCGGGTTTGCCCTTATGCGTAATCCACAACTGCGGGGCATGAATGTTGCGATTACCATTTCTGCTGTTTTTATTGAAGGACTGAACATGCAACGTCGTTATCTGTTTGCCTATTCCGTGGTGTCCGCGCTTGCGCTGGGCGCCGCCGCAGGCCCCGCATTGGCACAGGGTTATCCCAACAAGGTGGTCAAGCTCGTGGTGCCGTTTGCACCGGGTGGCACCACTGATATCGTCGCCCGCGTCATCTCCGAGCCACTGGGCAAGGCCTTGGGCCAGAGCGTGATCGTCGAAAATCGGGCCGGCGGCGGCGGCGTGGTGGGCGCACTTGAGACATCGCGCGCCGTTCCCGATGGTTATGCGTTGGGCGTGGCCACGGTGTCCACCACCGCGGCCAATCCGGCCATCAACCCCAAGATCCCGTACAACACGCTGACGGACTTCACGCCCATCATCAACATCGCCGCAACGCCCAACATCATTGCGGTACACCCGAGCTTTCCGGCGCGCAACTACAAGGAGTTTGTGGCTGAGCTCAAAAAGAACCCCGGCAAGTATTCCTATTCATCCTCGGGCACCGGTGGCATCGGTCACCTGCAGATGGAGCTCTTCAAGAGCATGTCGGGTACCTTCGTGACGCACATTCCCTACCGCGGCGCGGGTCCGGCCCTGAACGACACCGTGGCCGGGCAGGTGCCCATGATTTTTGACAACCTTCCATCGGCCCTGCCGTTCATCCAGCAAAAGCGCCTGATCCCCATTGTGGTGGCCGCGCCCCAGCGCCTGGCTGTGCTGCCGGATGTACCCACTTTCAAGGAAGTCGGCCTGGAGCCTGTGAACCGCATGGCCTATTACGGCATCATCGGCCCGAAAGGCTTGCCAAAGGACGTGGTCGACAAGGTCAGCGCCGGGGTGAAGAAATCGCTGGAAGATCCGGCGATACGCAAACGGATCGAAGACACCGGCTCCCTGATCATTGCGAATACGCCCGAGCAGTTCACGGCGCAGATCAAGGCCGAATTTGATGTCTATAGAAAAGTGGTCGACTCGGCCAAGCTCAAGCTCGAATAGAACTTTGAAGCCGGGCTGACCGGAAGCAAAGCTACCCGTAAGCCGCCGCGCATTCAAATGTGCGGCGGCTTTTTTGTTATGGTCACCCCATGCAGCCAGAAAGCCAGTCCAGTATTGATGGGTTTATTGACGCCTTGTGGCTGGAAGACGGGCTGTCCAAAAACACCCTGGCGGCTTACCGCCGCGACTTGTCGCTCTACGCCGGATGGTTGGCTGCCAGGGAGCAGGGAGGGCGAAAACTTGACGAGACGGCGGAGGCCGATCTCAACCGCTACTTTTCGGCCCGGCACGCTGCGACCAAGGCAACATCCGCCAACCGGCGCCTGACGGTGTTCAAGCGCTATTTTCGCTGGGCATTACGCGAGCACCTGATTGCTGCAGACCCGACGCTCAAACTCCAGTCGGCAAAGCAGGCGCTTCGGGTGCCCAAAGTCATGAGCGAAGCCCAGGTTGAAGCCCTGCTGGCCGCACCCGACGACGGCACGCCGCTGGGCCAGCGCGACCGCGCCATGCTGGAACTGTTGTACGCCAGCGGCCTGCGCGTAAGCGAGCTGGTGGGCCTCAAGACATTTCATGTGGGACTGAACGAAGGGGTGCTTCGCGTCATGGGCAAAGGCAGCAAGGAACGGCTGGTGCCCTTCGGCCAGGTGGCACGGGAATGGATTGTGAAATACCTGGCAGACGCGCGGCCGGCCATCCTGGGCGGGCAGCAGACCGACGACCTGTTTGTCACCGGCCACGGCAAGGGCATGAGCCGCGTGATGTTCTGGATGCTGGTGAAAAAATATGCGCGGCTTGCCGGCATCAACTCGCCGCTGTCTCCGCACACCTTGCGCCATGCATTTGCCACGCATTTGCTGAACCACGGCGCCGACCTGCGCGCGGTGCAGATGCTTTTGGGCCATGCCGATATTTCCACCACGACGATTTACACCCATGTGGCGCGTGAACGGCTCAAAGCGCTGCATGCGCAGCACCACCCCAGGGGGTAGTAGAGCCCCACGGTCGTTCGCTGCGTAACTCGCTGCCCCCGAGGGGCCGCCCACCCTACGGCCCGGCAAAGCCGGTTCCGGCGCTCATGCTGGCATGAATAGTTCCGCGGGCGTAATCGAGTAGAGAGGTATTTCACCAGCAGGTGCCGCGGAACCGGCTTTGCCGGGCCGCAGGCACCGTCCCCTGCAAGGGGAAAAGGGCTACACGAAGTGAGCCCGATAGGGGTGTGCCGATTTTTCGGCTTTGCCGGCCCCAGGCGCCGCCCCCTGCAAGGGGGGAACAGGCTACACGGAGTGAGCCTGGACGGGGGTGTACATGTAGTCCCGGTTGAACGGGTAGCTAGACTGGGCGCCGGTGACCGGTGTGTTGTGCACATCACCTGAGGGCCGCGCTGCCAGCATCTGGTGCAGCGAGATCCAGCCTTGCTCAAAGCTCATTGCGCTGCCTGCCAGGTAGAGGCGGTAGGCGCGCAAAGTCTTTTCCGCGCGTTCGGCGCCGCCGTCTGCGGCCAGTACCTGACGCGCGTCGTCCAGCCTGGCCTCCAGGGCGTCCGACCAGTTCCACAGCGTGCGTGCATAGTGGGGGCGCAGGTTTTCGGTGTCCACCATCTCCAGGCCTGCGCGTGACATGTGCTCCAGCACGGCGCTGACGTGCATCAGCTCACCGCCGGGGAAGATGTACTTTTCGATGAATTCGCCCATGCCGGCGCCGAGCTGGCGGTTTTCCAGGCCGCCGGCCGTGATGCCGTGGTTCATGACCAGCCCGCCCGGGGCCAGCAGGTGCATGATCTTCTGGAAGTAGGCCGTCATGTTGGCATGGCCCACGTGCTCAAACATGCCCACGGACGAGATCTTGTCGAAGGGCTGGTCTTCCGGCATGTCGCGGTAGTCGCGCAGCTCCATGCGCACGCGCCCCTCCAGGCCTTTTTCCTGAATCAGCCGCTGCACGTGCGCGTGCTGGTTTTTCGACAGGGTGATGCCGGTGGCATCGACGCCGTAATGTTCGGCCGCCCACATCAGCAACGCACCCCAGCCGGCGCCAATGTCCAGGAAACGTTCGCCGGGCTTGAGCATGAGCTTGCGGCAGATGTGGTCGAGCTTGGCTTCCTGGGCCTGGGCCAATGTCATGGCGTTGTCGCTGTAGTAGGCGCATGAATACACCCGCCGAGGGTCGAGCCAGAGCGCATAGAAGGCGTCGGACACGTCATAGTGGAACTGGATTTGCGCTGCATCCCGGCTTTGGGTGTGGGCGGCCAGGGACTTGGCGCGGTGCAGCAGGCCGGACCACCAGCCGGTGTCGCTTTGCACCGGGTTGCCGGGCAGCAGTTTGGTGACGGCGCGCATCACGTCGCGCATGGCGCCCTCGAGCTGGAGTTTGCCTTCGACGTAGTCCTCTGCCAGGGCGCCGATCTGGCCGGCCTTGAGGCGGGCGATGGAAGACCAGTGCGAAAACGCGAGCTTGACGGGGGCGTTAGGCTCTCCGAGACGCTGGCCCTGCGGCAGCTGCAAGGCGATGTCCGCGGGCAAGCCCGGCATTTGCGAAGGGATGTCTGGAACGAGATGCCGGATCATGCGCAAACTCCTTTTCAAGAGTTTTGCAGTCTAGCGCTGTTCGAAAATCCCTGCCGTGACTGTATGTGTAGGAATTCGCCGCGTCCTGGAACCTGTTGCTAGACCAGAAGCGCCAGTTCCGCCTCGTCAAAACCAGCCCGCCGGCGGGCGTCCAGGTTCAGCGGGCCCTTCAGGCGAGGCGCCCCATACTGCCTGGCCAGCACCGGGTAGGTCGCCACCGGATCCAGGCCCCGCTGGGCGCACAGGTAGCGGTACCAGCGGTTGCCGATGGCGACGTGGCCGATTTCGTCGCGCAGGATGATGTCCAGGATGTCCACGGCTCGCAGCGCGTCCGGCGTGCCGACCTTGCGCAGCTTGGCCTGCATGGGTGGGGTGGCGTCCAGGCCGCGGGCCTCCAGGGTGCGCGGCACCAGCGCCATGCGCGCCAGCACGTCGCCTTCGGTTTTGGCGGTCATGTCCCATAGCCCTGTGTGCGATGGGAAATCGCCGTAGTCGTAACCCATGGCCTGGAGATGGGCGCGCAGCAGGCTGAAATGGTGGGCTTCTTCGGCGGCTACCTGCAGCCAGTCCAGGTAGTAGGCCCGCGGCATGCCGGCAAAACGCCAGATGGCGTCCAGGGCGAGGTTGATGGCATTGAACTCGATGTGCGTGACGGCATGAAGCAGGGCCGCCAACCCCTCGTGTGTGAAAGGCGAGCGCTTGGGTACATCCAGGTGAGAGCGCAGTTCCGGCCGTTCCGGGCATCCGGGCAGACCCGGCGGCGCAGGAATCGCCAGCTCCGTTGCTATCAAAACAGTAGCTGCTTGCGCTTGCGCCTGTTGGGCCAGGCGCACTTTTTGCTCTGGATTTTTGGTGAGAAGGGCCTGCAGCGCTTGCTGGCGCAGTTCTGCAGGGGCCAGTAGATCCGTCATGAATCCATTGTCGTTGATACCTCGGGATGCCGGGATTGGTTGCCGGCGGTGTACGCTGAATGACAGGGGAAGCTGCCTCCTTACAATCGGTGCATAGCCGCCACGCTCTTTCCCGTTTGTGGCCTTTGGCTTTAATTTTGAGTGAGAACGCATGGCTATTTATCAATTGGACAAGCTGACCCCCACCGTTCCTGCGTCTGCCTGGGTGGCCGACAACGCCCAGGTGATCGGCGATGTGCGGCTTGGCGAAGACTGCAGCGTCTGGTTTGGCGTGGTGATCCGGGGCGACACCGAAACCATCACGGTGGGCCGGGGCACCAATGTCCAGGACAACAGCGTGCTGCATGCCGACATGGGCGTGCCCCTTACCCTCGGGGAAGACGTCACGGTCGGCCACCAGGTCATGCTGCACGGCTGTACCATCGGCGATGGTTCGCTGATCGGCATCCAGGCGGTTGTGCTCAATCACGCAAAGATCGGCAAGAACTGCCTGGTCGGGGCGGGCTCCGTGGTCACCGAAGGCAAGGAATTCCCGGACGGCTCCCTGATCATCGGCAGCCCCGCCAAAGCGGTAAGGCAGCTTTCCCCCGAGCAGATCGAGGGTTTAAAAATGATCGCGAAGCACTATATAGAAAATGCCCAGCGCTACAAGGCCGGGCTCAAGAAAATCGCCTGAACGGCACTTAAGCATGATCAAACCCAATAAATACACACAGAGCGCTAGCGTCGGAGTTCCCATTCCAGCAGGGGCCGCGGAACCGGCTTCGCCGGGCCGCAGGCGCAGCGGCCCCCTCGGGGGGCAGGGAGCTACACGAAGTGAGCGACCGTGGGGGCCCAATGTCTGAGTTGCATAAATTCATCTTTGAAGGCCTGCCGGTTCGCGGCATGCTGGTTCGCCTGACCGATTCCTGGCAGGAAATCCTCAAGCGCAGACAGGCGGCCGGCGGCTACCCGGCCGAGGTCATGCAGCTGTTGGGCGAAATGACGGCCGCCGGCGCGCTGATGCAGAGCAACATCAAGTTCAATGGTGCGCTCATTCTTCAGATCTTCGGCGACGGCCCGGTCAAGCTGGCCGTGGCCGAGGTTCAGCCCGACCTGAGCTTGCGCGCCACCGCCACGGTGACGGGTACGGTCGATGCGGGCAGTTCGCTGAGCCAGCTGGTCAACGTGAGCAATCAGGGGCGCTGCGCGATCACGCTGGACCCCAAGGACAAGTTGCCGGGGCACCAGGCCTACCAGGGTGTGGTGCCGCTTTTTGGCGATCAGCGCGAGAAGATTGAGAACCTGGCGGAAGTGCTTGAGCATTACATGCTGCAAAGTGAGCAGCTCGACACCAAACTGATTCTGGCAGCCGACGGCAAGGTGGCTACCGGCCTGCTGATCCAGCGGCTGCCGGTCAAAGGCCAGGGGAACCTTGAAGGCCAGATCGACCGGGACGCCAACGAAGACCAGATCGGCGTCAATGAAGACTACAAACGTATTGCCATGCTGGCCGGCACGCTCAAGCGCGAAGAGCTTTTAACTCTCGATGCCGACACGATCCTGCGCCGCCTTTTCTGGGAAGAGCAGGTCACCCGGTTTGAACCCGCCACCCCCAGTTTTGCCTGCAGCTGTTCGCGCGACCGTGTGGGCAACATGCTGCGCAGCCTGGGTACAGACGAAATCGAAAGCATCATTTCCGAACGTGGCAAGGTCGCGGTTGGGTGCGAATTTTGCGGCGCACAGTATGAATTTGACCCGGTGGATGCGGCGCAGCTTTTCACCAGCCAGACCAACCAGCAGCCACCCACGTCCACCGTGCAATAGTTTCGTCGGCCGCGCTGCGGCAGGGCAATGCTTCAAGCGGTTGCTGCAGCGCGCTCCGCCAGCAGGTCGCTGAGCAGGCGGTGCTCACAAGCAGGATCGCTGCACTTTTCGCAGACCCACACCCAGGCCTTCCTGCTTTTTTGGGGGCTTGCTGTCGCGCCGGGCGTGCTTCGGGTGAAAGTCGGGGCACGGGGCCGCAGACTTTGCGCGGCCTCCAGCGCCCGGGCAAGGCGCTGCTCTGCGGTCCCGTACATCACGCGATAGGGAATGCCCGCGTGCGACAGGGTTGCACGAATCGACTGGTCGGCGCTGTGTTGAAGTTGCCGGCGTTCATCGGCCGTTGTTGCCGCCTGCACTTCTTCCAGTCCCATGAGCAGCGTCAGCCCAAAGCTGGGGAGGTCGGCAGGAAGGGACGCGGCATCGGTCACGGCTACGGTGGCTTCGTGCCCCGAGATTTTCAGGGCGCAGTCCAGCGCAGCGGCAAGCTGTCTCTTTCCGGTAAGTGGAGCGCCGGTAACGGCAATTTTCAGCACGGGTACTTTCGCAGGCTGGATACCCAGGGCTTACTTGGTCACCTGCACGAAGATTTCATTCGGCTTGACCATTCCGAGTTCGATCCGGGCTTTTTCTTCGACCATTTCGAGCCCCTCCTTCAGGTCTCGGACTTCTGCAGCGAGCTGGTCATTGGCAGCCTGCGCCTGAACGTTTTTGGCGAGCTGCTCGGTCAGCCGGTGCTGCATGTCGCGCACGCTGGGAATGCTGCCCCGGCCGATCCAGAGTTGCGCGTGGAATATGGCTAGCAGCGCAATCAGGATGGCGGGGACGAGTCGGTTTCCCATGCCTATGCTTGAGGGTGATGATTAAAGGACAAGGTTTTTTCGCCGGGCCGCCCCAAGAAAAAACGCGCCCCCTCGGGGGGCAGCGAAGTACGCGAAGCGACGAGCGTGGGGGCTGACTTTTCGCCGGGCCGCCCCAAGAAAAAACGCGCCCCCCCGGGGGGCAGCGAAGTACGCGAAGCGACGAGCGTGGGGGCCATTTACCGGAGGTTATAAAAGGCCGCGCGGCCCGGATAGGTGGCGATGTCACCCAGGTCTTCTTCGATGCGCAGCAGCTGGTTGTACTTGGCCATGCGGTCCGAGCGCGAGAGTGAACCGGTCTTGATCTGGCCCGCATTGGTGCCCACGGCGATGTCGGCAATCGTGGAGTCTTCGGTTTCGCCCGAACGATGGCTGATGACGGCGGTGTAGCCGGCGCGCTTGGCCATCTCGATGGCGGCAAAGGTCTCGGTCAGCGTGCCGATCTGGTTGATCTTGATCAGGATGGAGTTGGCAATCTGCTTGTCGATGCCTTCCTTGAGGATCTTGGTGTTGGTGACGAACAGGTCGTCGCCGACCAGCTGCACCTTTTTGCCCAGGCGTTCGGTCAGGGTCTTCCAGCCGTCCCAGTCGCCTTCGGCCATACCGTCTTCGATGCTGATGATGGGGTATTTGTCGACCCAGGTTGCCAGGATGTTGGTCCATTCGGTGGCGTCCAGGCTCAGGCCTTCTGCGCCCAGGACGTATTTGCCGTCCTTGTAGAACTCCGACGCTGCGCAATCGAGGCCCAGGGCAATTTGTTCGCCGGCCACATAACCAGCGGCGTCGATGGCCTCCAGGATCATCTGGATGGCCGATTCATGGTTGGCCACATTGGGTGCAAAGCCGCCTTCGTCGCCGACGGCCACACTCATGCCCTTGTCGTGCAGGATTTTCTTGAGCGCATGAAACACTTCAGCACCGTAGCGCACGGCCTCGCGAAAGCTTGGTGCGCCCACGGGAATGATCATCAGTTCCTGCAGGTCCAGGTTGTTGTTGGCATGCGCGCCGCCGTTGACGACGTTCATCATGGGCACGGGCATCTGCATGGCACCGCTGCCGCCGAAGTAGCGGTACAGGGGCAGGCCGGCTTCTTCAGCTGCTGCGCGTGCCACGGCCATGCTGACGGCCAGCGTGGCGTTGGCGCCCAGGCGCGATTTGTTGTCGGTACCGTCCAGGTCAATCAGCGTGCGGTCCAGGAAGGCCTGTTCGCTGGCGTCCAGGCCCAGCACGGCTTCGGAGATTTCGGTGTTGATGTGTTCGACGGCCTTGAGCACGCCTTTGCCGAGGTAGCGCGACTTGTCGCCGTCGCGCAACTCAATGGCTTCACGCGAACCGGTGGACGCGCCCGAAGGCACTGCAGCACGGCCCATGACGCCGGACTCCAGCAGCACGTCGCACTCAACGGTAGGGTTGCCACGGCTGTCGAGAATTTCGCGGCCGACGATATCAACAATTGCGCTCATTAGGTTCCTTTTTTTGTAGAGAGGGGATCAGACCGGGGCGGCAACGCCTTCGACCAGGACCATATTGAAAAACTCGGTGGCGCCAGCACGCTTGGCACGCGCGGCGCGGTACATTTCGTCGTCATAAAAGGCCTTGGCCTTTTCGTAGCTGGGAAAGCGCAGCATGGCGACGCGTGCAGGTTGCCAGGTGCCTTCCAGCGCCTCAAACTTGCCACCGCGCACCAGGTATTCGCCCCCAGCGGCCGCAACCGCGGCAGGCGCGGCCGCCATGTACTGCTTGTACTGCTCGGGGTCGGTGATCTTCATGTCGACAATGATGTAGGCGAATGTCATGGCTTGTGTAGGTTTCCGGGATGGATCGCTGGCTCAGGCGCTGAAGTTGTTTTCGAGGAAGCCGTTTTTCTTGGTGACACGATCCAGCTCGAACAGTGTTTCCAGCAGCGCCTTCATGTGCTTGAGTGGCACAGCGTTGGGACCGTCGCACAGGGCTTTGGCCGGGTCCGGGTGGGTTTCCATGAACAGGCCAGAGACGCCGACGGCCACTGCGGCACGCGCCAGCACCGGCACCATCTCGCGTACACCACCGCTGCTGGTGCCTTGGCCGCCGGGCAGCTGCACCGAGTGGGTCGCGTCAAACACGACCGGCGCGTTGGTCTCCCGCATGATGGCCAGGCTGCGCATGTCGCTGACCAGATTGTTGTAGCCAAAGCTGGCGCCGCGTTCGCAGGCCATGAAGTTGTCTTCCGGCAGACCGGCCGCCTTGACGGCCGCGCGCGCCTTGGTGATGACGTTCTTCATGTCGCCCGGGGCCATGAATTGGCCCTTCTTGATATTGACCGGCAGGCCGGACAGCGCGACGGCGTGGATGAAGTCGGTCTGGCGGCACAGCAGGGCCGGCGTTTGCAGCACATCGACGACCTTGGCGACCTGGGCGATCTGGTCTTCGGAATGGATGTCGGTCAGCACCGGCACGCCAATTTCCTTTTTGACCTTGGCCAGGATCTCCAGTCCTTTTTCCGTGCCCAGTCCACGAAAGGCCGTCTCGCTGGTGCGATTGGCCTTGTCGAAACTGCTCTTGAAGATGAAGGGAATACCCAGCGAGGAAGTGATTTCCTTGAGCGTACCGGCGGTGTCCATCTGCAATTGCTCGGACTCCACCACGCAGGGGCCGGCGATGAGGAAGAAGGGTTGGTTCAGGCCAATGTCGAATCCGCAGAGTTTCATGGTCAGGCTACCGCCTTGAGGGGCTTGGCGGCAGCTTTCGGGTCCTGGCCTGCCGTGGCGCGCTGTTGGAGTACGGCCGCAATATAGGCATTGAACAGCGGGTGGCCATCCCAAGGCGTGGACTTGAACTCGGGGTGGAACTGCACGCCGACAAACCAGGGGTGGACGTCTTGCGGCAGCTCGACGATTTCGGTGAGTTGCTCGCGCTGCGTTAGCGCGGAGATGACCAGGCCCGACGCACGCAGGGCATCGAGGTAGTTGACGTTGGCTTCATAGCGGTGGCGGTGGCGTTCTGTCACCACGTCACCATAAATTTTGTGGGCCAGCGTGCCGGCTGCGACGTCCGAGCTTTGCGCGCCCAGGCGCATGGTGCCGCCCAGGTCGGATTTGGCATTGCGTGTCTTGATCGTGCCGTCGGCGTCTTTCCACTCGGTGATCAGCGCGATCACGGGGTGCGGTGTGGCGGGGTCGAACTCGGTGCTGTTGGCGTCCTTCAGGCCAGCCACATGGCGCGCGAATTCGATGGTCGCTACCTGCATGCCCAGGCAGATGCCAAGGTAAGGCATCTTTTGCTCGCGGGCGAAGCGGGCCGCGCAGATCTTGCCTTCGACGCCGCGTATGCCGAAGCCGCCGGGCACCAGGATGCCGTCAAAGCGCGCCAGGCGCGAGACATTGTCCTGCGTGATGGTTTCGGAGTCGACATACTCGATGACCACCTTGGCGTGGTTCTTCATGCCGGCGTGGCGCAGGGCTTCGTTAAGCGACTTGTAGCTGTCTGAAAGGTCTACGTACTTGCCGACCATGGCGATGTGCACTTCGGTCTGCGGATGCTCGGTCTCGTAGACCAGGTCGTCCCAGCGCTTGAGGTTGGCCGGTGGCGTGTTCAGGCGTAGCTTGTCGCAGATCAGGCCGTCCAGGCCCTGTTCGTGCAGCATGCGGGGCACTTTGTAAATGGTGTCGACGTCCCACATCGAGATCACGCCCCACTCGGGAACGTTGGAGAACAGCGAGATTTTTTCGCGCTCTTCGTTGGGAATGCGGCGGTCGGCACGGCACAGCAGCACGTCGGCCTGGATGCCGATTTCACGCAGTTGCTTGGCGGTGTGCTGGGTCGGCTTGGTCTTGAGCTCGCCGGCGGCGGCGATCCAGGGCACGTAGCTCAGGTGAACGAAGGCGGTGTTGTTGGCGCCCAGGCGCAGGCTCATCTGGCGCACGGCTTCAAGAAAGGGCAGGGACTCGATGTCGCCGACGGTGCCGCCGATTTCGACGATGGCCACGTCGACCGCATCAGCCGTCTCGTAGCCGGCGCCGCGCTTGACGAATTCCTGGATTTCGTTGGTGACGTGCGGGATGACCTGCACGGTCTTGCCCAGGTAGTCGCCACGGCGTTCTTTCTCAAGCACGCTTTTGTAGATCTGGCCGGTGGTGAAGTTGTTGGCCTTGCGCATGCGCGTTTCGATGAAACGCTCATAGTGGCCGAGATCCAGGTCGGTCTCGGCGCCGTCGTCGGTCACAAAAACTTCGCCATGCTGGAAGGGCGACATGGTGCCCGGATCCACATTCAGGTAGGGATCGAGCTTGATTAAAGTGACTTTGAGGCCTCGCGATTCGAGGATCGCAGCTAAGGAGGCTGAGGCGATTCCCTTGCCCAGGGAAGACACCACACCGCCGGTGACGAAGACAAATTTGGTCATGTCAGGTACGAACCGCAAGTTCGTAGAGGTGGTAAACGGAGATTATACGGGTTGCCCGCCGGGTTACTTCTTGCAGGGGATACTGAATTTCAGCCCACAGCTGTTCGGGCTTGCACGGTGGCTCGCAGCCCACGTAAGGCTGGCCGGTGTTGACCAAGCAAGCCGGGGCCGCGGAACCGGCTTAGCCGGGCCGCAGGCGCAGCGCCCCCTCGGGGGGCAGCGCATTACGCGAAGCGAAAAGCGTGGGGGCCTTTCCTCCAACTGAGATACATTGCGGAACATGACGAATCAAGTGAATCCCATGGGAAGCGGCCCGGACGGCAATGAAGCCCTGGACTTGGCCGGCAGACACATCGTGCTGGGCCTGTCGGGTGGCATTGCATGCTACAAGGCCGCTGAACTGTGCCGGGCGCTGATCAAGGCGGGTGCCACGGTGCAGGTAGTCATGACCGAAGCTGCCGAGCAGTTCATCACGCCCGTCACCATGCAGGCCCTGAGCGGACGGCCGGTCTACACCAGCCAGTGGGACAGCCGTGAAGCGAACAACATGGCGCACATCAACCTGTCGCGCGAATCCGATGCGATCCTGGTTGCGCCCATGAGCGCCGATTTCATGGCCAAGCTGCTTCATGGGCGTGCCGACGACCTGCTCAGCCTGATGTGCCTGGCCCGGCCCATCGACAACGTGCCGCTGCTGGTGGCGCCGGCCATGAACCGTGAGATGTATGCGCACCCGGCGACCCAGCGCAATTTTGTGCAGCTGGCCGGTGATGGTGCCACGGTGCTGGGCGTGGGTAGTGGTTTTCAGGCCTGCGGTGAGACCGGCGACGGACGCATGCTGGAGCCTGAGCAGATCCTCGAAGACCTTATTGCCTTCTTTGCGCCCCAGGTGCTGGCTGGACAGCGTGTGCTGGTCACGGCCGGCCCGACCTATGAGGCCATAGATCCCGTGCGCGGCATCACCAACCTGTCGAGCGGGAAAATGGGTTTCGCCATTGCGCGGGCGGCGCACGAAGCAGGAGCAGAGGTCACTCTTGTTGCGGGCCCGGTCGGGCTGTCAACGCCACGCGGGGTCAATCGCATTGACGTCAAATCTGCACAAAATATGCTTGAAGCCGTTACAGGGCGTGCGCAAGCAGCTACTATTTTTATAGCAACTGCGGCTGTCGCTGACTGGCGGCCGGCCGCGCCTTCAACGCAGAAGATCAAGAAAGACGGCTCCGGCCAGACGCCGCAGCTGGTGTTTACCGAAAACACGGACATCCTGGCCACTGTCGCCCAGTCACCCGCCGCCCAGGCCGGCCGGTTATTCTGCGTGGGTTTTGCCGCTGAAAGCCATGACCTGGCCGACAACGCCGGGGCCAAGCGCCTGCGCAAAAAAGTGCCGCTGCTGGTCGGAAACATCGGCCCCGACACTTTCGGTCAGGACCACAACGCGTTGCTGCTGGTAGATGCGGAGGGTAGCACCGCGCTGCCCAGGGCTTCCAAGCTCTCGCTGGCGCGCCGTCTGGTGCAGGAGATCGCCGCCCGGATGGCGGCCGGGCCATCGCACGGAAAGGCGGCTGCACCATGAATCACCCCTCGGACACACCGCCTGACGGTGATTTCGCCAGCTACGTGGAGCGCCTGACGGGGGCCAATGCCGCTGCGGGAGTGCGTGAGGATTTGCTCAAACCCCAGGCGGGTGTTTCCGCCAACCCCCGGTTTTCAGCGAGTTCAGGCACGCCTTCGGTGAAGGCTGCGCTGGCGCCTTTGGCTGGCATGTCCTTCCTCAGCCACGTTAGATGGGTAGTAGTGTTGTGGATCGCTACCCAGGCGCTCTCCGAAGTGCTGCCCGGCGCGGGCTTTTTGTTTTTGCCCGCGCTGCTGGTCTATGGGGCCTGGGTGGTCTTCAAGGCCAACCGCAACTCCTCGGGTGCGCTGGTCCAGCGGCTGCGCGAGCTCGCCCGGCAGGCCGCCGAAGAGGCGCAAAAAAATCAACAACCGAAGAAAAAATAATTCATGCTCATCGACGTCAAGATTCTCGACCCCCGCCTTCAGGACAACCTTCCTGCTTACGCCACGCCCGGCAGCGCCGGCCTGGACCTGCGCGCCTGCCTGGAGGCGCCCCTGACGCTGGCCGCCAACGCGTGGCAACTGGTACCGACCGGCATTGCGATCTACCTGCACAACCCCGGCTATGCCGCGCTCATCCTGCCGCGCTCGGGGCTGGGCCACAAGCACGGCATCGTGCTGGGCAACCTGGTCGGCCTGATCGACAGTGATTACCAAGGGCAGCTGATGGTCAGCGCCTGGAACCGCAGCGATGTGCCATTCACCATTGAGCCGATGGAGCGGATCGCCCAGCTGATGATCGTGCCGGTGGTGCAGGCGCAGTTCAATGTGGTGGCGGAATTTCCCGCCAGTGAGCGTGGCGAAGGCGGGTACGGCTCCACGGGCAAAGCCTGACCGCCTGAACGGCTGGCGCTGGCGGGCAAAAGGCGTCAGGGGAGGGTGTTTTCCTACAACCCCTGCGACACGGCTCCCACGCCGCGACAGCTCTAATCCCCACCTTGTATTTGCTGCGGCGTGCCCTTAATGGGTCATGGGAGTCTCCGCGCTCCTGGTATCGGCTTCTCGCTAGCGTGAAGCCGATGGCAGGGGCCGGGAAGCTCATGAACTTATTAACAGGAGAGACTCATGCAAAACACATTCCGCTTTATTTCCTCGGCTTCCGCTGTGCTGGCACTGGTGGGCTTGGCTGCTTGCGCGCCCATGAGCCCCAGCGGCGATTCGTCCTACCCGGCCACCACCTCAACCTATCCCGCTTCTTCGTCCTATCCCGCCAATCAGCAGAATGCTTATGTTGAGTACGGACGGGTCATCAATGTGGAAGCCATCCAGACTACGGAAAAGGGCCGCGGCTCTGGCGTGGGTGCTGTCCTGGGCGGTGTGGCGGGTGCTGTGGTGGGTCACCAGATCGGTGGCGGCAGCGGCAAGGATGCTGCAACCGTGGTGGGTGCGGTGGGCGGCGCAGTGGCCGGCAACGCCATTGAAAAGAACCGCAATGCGACCATTCGTGAAAGCTATCGCGTCTCCGTGCAACTGGACAATGGCAGCTCACGCGCCTACGACGTGCCCAGCTACGGCAACCTTCGCGTGGGAGACCGCGTAAAGATCGAAAACGGCCAGATCAACCGGGTCATGTAAAGCTGCGGTTCCTCCGCATATGAAGAGCCGGCTACTCCCGCAGGGAAGGGCCGGCTTTTTTACGCCTGGGAATTGCACGCGTCTCAGTGCAGCGTGCCACTTCCCGGTGTGATCGGCTCAAGTTTGAAAAAACCGGTACCAAGTGAGCCCTGGCCGATTTCCTCTTCGCTGGCTTCGCGCACGGCTTCAACCTTGAGGTTCAACCGGATGGCAATGCCCGCAAGGGGATGGTTGCCATCGAGCACGACGTGATCGGGGTAGATCTCGGTCACGGTGTAAATATGATCATGAGGCGCTTGCCCGCTGCTTCCTGGCGGAAGGGCCATGCCGTCGAAGGTCATGCCTTCTTCCAGTTCGGCTGGAAAAATCTTGCGGGGTTCGAGGAAAACCAGATTCTCGTCGTAGTCACCGAAGGCGTTTTCGGGCTCAAGGTGCAGCTCAAGCTTCTCTCCGGCTTCATGGCCTTGCAGTGCCTCCTCGATCTTCGCGAGGAGATCATCGCCGCCGAGTAAAAACTCGATGGGTTCGTCCAGCTCGTCCAGCACATCGCCCAGAGTGTCTTTCAGCGTCCATGTCAGGGCTACGACGCATTGCGGGGTGATTTTCATCCGACAATTGTCCCATGGATGTAAATCAATCTCTAGAGCTCCTCGCCGGCCTGAGCCCGGCGCAATTCATGCGCCGGCACTGGCAAAAAAAGCCGCTTCTCATCCGCCAGGCGCTGCCGGGGCTGCAACCTGTGCTCAGCCGCGCAGCACTGTTCAGGCTCGCGTCGCGTGAGCAAGTCGAGTCCCGGCTGATCGTCCAGCAGCCCAAGGGATGGCGGATGAAACAGGGGCCTTTTGCCGCGCGAAGCCTCCCGCCGCTGAGCCAGAAAGCCTGGACCTTGCTGGTGCAGGGGGTGGACCTGCATGACGCCGGCGCGCATGCGCTTTTGCAGAAGTTCCGTTTTGTGCCTGATGCCCGGCTCGACGACCTGATGATTTCGTTTGCCACGCCCGGCGGCGGCGTTGGGCCGCACTTTGACAGCTATGACGTGTTCCTGCTGCAGGCCAGCGGCCGGCGGCGATGGAAGATCGGGCGGCAGAAAGACCTGACGCTGCAGGAAGGCGTGCCGCTGAAAATCCTCCAGAATTTTGTTCCTGAGGAAGAGTTTGTACTGGAAGCGGGCGACATGCTCTACCTGCCTCCGCGCTATGCCCACGACGGCATTGCCGAGGCGTCGCTGCAGGCCGACGGAAAACCTGCAGATTGCATGACATATTCCATCGGATTCAGGTCGCCTGCACAGGGGGAACTTGCCGCGGAACTGCTGCATCGCCTGGCCGAGTTCACTGAGGACGATCGCCATGAGGGTGATGAATCTGCCGCGGAAGAACTCGGCCGCAAGGCACGGCCCCGCCTGTACCGCGATGCGGGGCAGGCCGCAACCCCAACACCGGCCGCCATGCCGTCAGAGCTCACGGCCTTCGCCGGCCAGGCGGTTCTGGACGCGTTGAAAGATCCCCTGGCCGTGGCTTGCGCCCTGGGCGAATACATGACCGAACCCAAGCCTTCGGTATGGTTTGATGAGGTGGAGTGCGAGTGGGATGCCGATGCGGCGCGGCAGGGGAGTGCCGGCGTGCATCTCGACACACGCACGCGGATGATGTATGACAGCGACCATGTGTTTATCAATGGCGAAAGCTATCGCGCCAAAGGTGCCGATGCTGCCCTGATGCACCGCCTGGCCGACCAGCGCAGCCTGGCCCCCCGGGAGCTGCGCAAGGCTGGCGCATCTGCCATCGCGCTGCTGGGCGACTGGCACGACGCGGGCTGGTTGCGGCAGACGCTGCCTGCGGAAGACGACTGACCTGATTGCCAAACAGCCTGGAGACGTTTTATGGATACGGAAAAAACCAGTTCTGCCCTGCCGCCCGCCTTGCTGGAAGGCCGGTTTACCGGCCGCAGCGATTTCACGGAGTTGATCAGGAAGTCGCTTTCAGCGGCAGCCGCACAGGGGTGGCGTGAAATCATTGTGTGCGATCCCGATTTCGAAGACTGGCCCCTGGGAGAACGTGCAGTCGTTCAGGCGCTGAATGATTGGTCCATGACGGGCCGGAAATTCACGATGCTGGCCAAAAACTACGATGAAGTGGTCAGACGGCACGCCCGGTTCGTCACCTGGCGGCGTACCTGGGCGCACATTGTGGAATGCCGTGCCAATACGTCGGGTGCGGCGGACGATATGCCCAGCGCCTTGCTCGGCCCCGGCTGGGTCTTTGAGCGGCTGGATGTGCAGCGCTGCACTGGCATTGCCGGCTCTGAGGTTGCGAGGCGGGTGGCGTTGAGGGAGCGCATCAATGAGCGTTTGCTGAAAAGTTCGCCGTCGTTCCCCGCCACCACGCTGGGGCTTTAAGGCGGGCATTTGTGCGTCTGAGGGCGCTACAGGCCTGTAAAGGCTGGCTTAGGGTTTTCCGGCTTGCGTTCCCATTTGTAATATCCGGCATATAATTTAAAGCTGGGTAGAAAGAGCTCGAGTCCTTTCCCCGGTCAAAAATAACTTGAATTCCGGTTTGGGTTTTCTTTTGGCAATTTCCGGAAATTGTTTTCTTAAATATCATCAAGGATCGTAAAAATGAACAAGTCACTCGTTTTGGCAGCTATCGTTGCCGCTGTTGCTCTGGCTGCTTGCGGCAAGAAAGAAGAAGCTCCAGCACCAGCTCCAGTTGCTGCACCAGCTCCAGCCCCTGCTGCTGACGCATCGGCTCCTGCCGCTGCCGCATCTGCACCTGCATCGGCACCTGCTGCTGACGCTGCTGCCGCTGCTGCCGCTGCTACCGCCGCTCCAGCCAGCGCTGCGAAGTAATTCTTCAGCGAGTCGAAAAAAGCCGCCGCGAGGCGGCTTTTTTTATGGGCGCTTGTTTGCCGCGATGGCCGGTATGCACCCGCATTGCAGGGCCCACGACCCTTCCTCAGATATGGATCCAGCGTGTGCCGACGTCGGGCCTGGCCACAATAATGTCTTCTGCGCCACAGCCCAGGGCCTCGGCCATCAGGGCTTGCACCAGCTCCGGCCGGTTGTTTTGCGCGCTGAGATGGGCTGCCACCAGGTGGCGTAGCCCCTGATGCATGACGCCGCGGGCGACATCCGCAGCGGCCGTATTGGAAAGATGCCCAAATTGGCCGCCCACCCGCCGCTTCAGGAATGCGGGATAGGACGATTGGGCCAGCATGTCGGAATCGTGGTTGCACTCCAGCATCAGGGCGTCGCAGCCCCCAAGGTGTTCCAGTACATGCGAAGTGGCATGACCGAGATCAGTGAGGATTCCCAGCTTTGCCGAGCCATCGGTGCAGCTGAGCTGCAAGGGTTCCCGGGCATCGTGGGGCACCGTAAAAGGCGTCAGCTGCATGCCGCCGAGGTCAATGGCTTTCCCGTCGCGCGCCTTGTGCAGCAACCCGTCAAAATCTGGTGCCCCTATGCCTGCGTGGGTGCCATGGCTCATCCAGACCGGGATCCGGTAGCGAAGCGACAGTGACCGCGCGCAGCCGATGTGGTCACCGTGCTCATGGGTGATGAACACGGCGTGGATGTCTTCGGGTTGCAGGCCCGCCTCACCGAGCCTGTAGAGCAGGTGCTTGAGCCCCAACCCGCAGTCGACAAGAATGCGAAGCGGCGTGATCCCCGACGCTTCAACCAGTGTGGCATTGCCTGAACTGCCACTGCCCAGGCTTTTGAACCTCAGCACACCGGTATGGAATCTTCAGTCGGGATGAACAGGATCACGAACCGGGATTTACCGCAGATCGTCGGCAATCACCTGGATGATGCGCTGGGCATTGGCCGATGCTTCAGGGGCACCCTGGGCATTGAGGACCGATACCGTGGTGCTTTCACCCTGGCTCTTGACGGCGATACGGTACTTCAACGGCGGCACGGCGGCTGGCGAGCCGCTGAACAGCTTGCTGAAGAAACCGGGCTCGGTTTTGTTCACGATGGGCTCGACGTAGCGCACGAAGTAGGTTCCCTGGCTGCGGTCGCGGTCTTCAACCGTGAACCCGGTGCGGTCCAGTGCCAGTCCGACGCGGCGCCATGCACGTTCAAAGCCTTCGTCGATCTGCACGACGGGCTGGCTGTTGACAGTGGCGATCCGCGAGGTTTGTTTGTCTGCACCGGCGGCCACCAGGGCCTTCGATTGCTCTTGCGTGACACCCAGCTTGACCATCAGGCGGCGCAGGAATTCGGCTTCCAGCTCCGGGTCGGCAGGGCGGGGTTGCCACATGGTGCTGTCGCCGCCGGTGGAGCCGGCCTTGACGCCGGTCAGCACCTCGACCATACCGCGGTGGCTGACATAGATTTCGGTGCCGCCATCAGGGCGGCGCTCCAGCCGTGTGCGGAACTTGTCGCGTTCACCTGTGGAGTACAGGCTGTCGAATACTTTGCCGATAGTGTTGCGGATGAAATCCTGCGGGAGCTTGGCGCGGTTTTCAGCGTAATCGGTTTCCATGATGCCGAGGTTTTCCTGGTCCTGGGACAGCAGGAAGCCGCTCTCCAGCCAGAAATCGCGCACGGGCGTCCAGAGCTTGTCTGCCGGCCGGTTCACCACCAGCCAGCGCTGGCTTCCTGCGCGTTCGATGCGAACGTCGCCCACGGTCACTGCGGCTGTCTGCACGGCCTGTGTCGGCTGGCCAACCTGGTAGCTGCTGGCGGACACCGCCGTACCGGGCACCACATAACGGGTTTCGCGGCTGAGTTGTGTCAGGTCGGGAGGGATCGCCAGGGAAGGGGCTTTGGCGCCGCTGCTTTTGTAGTCGACGCGTTCGCCTTCCATCACATCCCTGATGGAAGAGCAGCCGGCGAGCAGGCTGAGGGCAACCAGTGCAGACACGGTTGCGGCGCTCCGGGCTTTGGAAAATGCAGGATGTGTTGGCAATATCTTCACTTGGGTTCCCTTAAAAATCAGATCAGGCAAATCAGACCAGGCCGCAGATGCGCAGGGCGCTTTCCACAGCGGCTTCGTTCGATGTTTCCAGCGGTGTCATGGGCAGGCGCAATGTGCCGCCGCAAAGGCCCATCCGGGCCATGGCCCACTTGACGGGAATCGGGTTGGCTTCGACAAACAGGTTTCGATGCAGCGGCAGCAATTTAAGTTGCAGCTCCATGGCGCGGCGGGCATCGCCGGCCACGGCGGCCACGCACAGCTCGTGCATGAGGCGGGGCGCGACGTTGGCCGTCACGCTGACATTGCCCTGGCCGCCGCAAAGCATCAGCGCCACCGCGGTCGGGTCGTCGCCTGAATACACGGCAAAGCCCTTGGGCACTTCCTTGATCAGCCACTGGGCGCGCTCGATATTGCCGGTGGCTTCCT
The DNA here is from genome assembly GCF_054049435.1 of Polaromonas sp. P5_D5. NCBI lineage: Bacteria > Pseudomonadati > Pseudomonadota > Betaproteobacteria > Burkholderiales > Comamonadaceae > Polaromonas > Polaromonas sp. P5_D5. The sequence continues at coordinate 453,256 of NZ_JBFUMJ010000001.1, read as the reverse complement.
TGATGCCGACAATGCCGGGCACCTGGGCCAGGCGCAGCACGGTGGCATGCGCCATATCGGCGACGGTGCGGCCGGGCACGTTGTAAAGCACGGTGGGGAGGTCGCCAACCGCTTCCGCAATCGCCTTGAAGTGCCGGTACTGGCCTTCCTGGGTGGGCTTGTTGTAATAAGGGACGACCTGCAGCTGGCAGTCCGCGCCAACGCCTTTGGCAAATTTGGCCAATTCGATGGCTTCGGCCGTTGAGTTGGCACCGCAGCCAGCCATGATCGGCACGCGCTTTTTGGCCTGCTCAACTGACACCCGGATGATTTCGCAATGTTCTTCGACATTGACGGTTGGGGATTCGCCGGTGGTGCCGACCACGCCGATGCAGTCGGTCCCTTCGGCAATGTGCCAGTCAACCAGCTTGCGCAGGGTGGGGTAATCTACGCTGCCGTCTTCGTGCAAGGGCGTTGCCAGTGCAACGATGCTGCCAGTAATGGGTTTCATGCTCTGCTTGTAAACGTTCGCGGCCATGCAGGTATCTGGGGTGTTCCGGCCTGAACAGCTTCAAGCCGGCCCCGGAAAAGGCCAATCCTGCATTCTACCCAGAGCCTAGGTCAGTCTATAGCGGGGTGGACCCCCTTCCGCGGTATGAAGGGGGGCGGATAAACCCGCGGTGCTGGCTGAGTCGCGGACGGCGGCGATGCGCTGGACAAAGCGTGGCGGACGCTCCTCAAAACCCTCCTCGAAGGCCACCACTTTCAGGCCCTGGCAGACCTGCAGCAATTCACCGGGACGCAGTAAAAAGTCGGGGCGCGAGGGTTTGCCTACCGTTTCATTGCCCTGCGTAAAAGTTTCGTAAATCAGCACGCCACCCGGCGCCAGGCTGGCCAGCAGCGTGGGCAGGAGCGGCCGCCACAGGTAATTGGTGACGATGACGGCTTCAAACTGTCGTCCTTCAAAAGGCCAGGGACCTTCCTCAATGTCGGCCACCACGGCTTCAACGGTTTGGGCGGGGCGCGTGGGAAGAGCTGATGCTATGAATTCGATAGCTGCTTGCGCAAGATCCACAAGGGCCAGAGGGTGATTTCGTTCATAAAACCAGCGGGCATGACGGCCATGGCCGCAGGCCACGTCCAGCACTACGCCGCGCTCAGGCACCAGGTGCGACCAGCGCTGCACCCAGGCGGAGGGTGGTTCCGTGCCTTGCGCGGTACCGGTCATAGGGTTTTTCCGCCGGGCCGCCCCAAGGAAAAATGCGCCCCATAAGTGACATCAGGGGCAGCGCGCCGCAGGCTCGGAGTGACAAGCGTGGGGGCTGTATTCATGGTCTTACGTCATCTTTGAGCGCGGCGAGCGCCATCGCCTCGACCCGGCCCGGCGCGATCAGCTTGAGCCAGCGGCCCAGCTTGCCCTTGGCCGTCATGACCACCTCGCGTTCCCGGCGCGCCATGCCCTCAAGGATGAGCCGTGCGCATTCTTCCACGCTCATGGCGTCGTCTTCCTTCAGGCCGCTGGCACCGGCCGCCTCACCGGCCGCGTTGAAGCCGCGGTGGCGGATGCGGGTGGCGACCACGCCCGGGTAGGCCGTCGTTACGCTGACACCGGCCGTTTTAAGCTCGGCGCGCAATGCCTCGAAGAAGCCCGTCATGGCGAATTTGGTGGCGCTGTAGGCTGTGCGGCCCGGCACACCGATCAGGCCCGCCAGGCTGGAGACCGCCACGATGCTGCCGTGGCGCACTTTTAAGTAAGGCAAGGCGGCATGGGTGCACCAGACGCTGCCCCAGAGGTTGATGCGCATCAACTGTTCGTACCAGGCCAGGTCCTGGGCCTTGACGTCTTCAAAAAGGGCTTGCGCCGACATGCCTGCGTTGTTGATCAAGGCATCGATTTGCCCGAACCGGCCGATGGCGGCGGCCACCAGCTGGCGGCATTGGTCCTCTTGCGACACATCGGTTTTGACGGCCAGGGTCAGCGCCCCATGGGCAGCGCATTGGCCCGCAACCTCATTGAGCAGTGCTTCATTGCGCGCGGCCAGCACCAGCGCCACGCCGGCGCCGTGGGTTTTGGCCAATTGCCGCGCCATTTCAGCGCCTATGCCGTCAGAGGCTCCGGTAATTACTATTGTTTTCATAGCTGCTTGCGCCCGTCCTGATTGGGCCGCAGCCCAAAACACACATAAAACCCCTGGGAAGGGCCTTGCGCTAGAAGCAGGCCCAGACCTGGTTGGCGAGTGTGAACAGGAAATCCGGCCGTGTGTAGAGGGCAAACACCCCCAGCGACGCGATGATCGCAAGCGTCCACAGGCCGATTCTTTTGGCCATCTCAGGCCCCTTGGGGCACGGCCGCGCGTGCAATCGGTGATTCACGCACCGGCAGGTTCACCAGCGCGGCAAACACGCCCAATGCAATCGCGATGTACCAGACGATGTCGTAGCTGCCCGTGCGGTCATACAAATAGCCGCCCAGCCAGACGCCCAGGAAGGAGCCGATCTGATGGCTGAAGAAGATAAAGCCGCCCAGCATCGACAAGTGCTGGATGCCGAAGATCTGCGCCACGACGGCGTTGGTCGGCGGGATGGTCGACAGCCACAGCAGGCCCATCAGGCTGGCAAAGATGTAAACGCTCAAGGGGCTCAGCGGTGCCGCCAGGAACACGGCGATCACGATGGCGCGCGAGAGATAAATCGTCGCCAGGATCTTGCGCTTGGCAATTTTCTGGCCCAGGGAGCCTGCAATATAGGTGCCAAACACATTAAAGAGGCCGATCAGCGCCAGCGCATAGCTGGCCACCTGGGGAGACAGGCCCTTGTCCTTGAGGTAGCTGGGCATGTGCACGCCGATGAACACCACCTGGAAGCCGCAGACAAAGTAACCCGCCATCAGCAATTGAAAGCTCGGGTATTTGAAAGCCTCCCGCAGCGCCTGAAGGATGGTCTGCTCGCGTTTGGCAGGCTGCCCGCCGGTAAAACCGCCTTCGCGCAGGCCCAATGCCAGCGGCGCAATCAGCAGCACCGCGCCGCTCAGCACCAGCAAAGCCTCTTTCCAGCCCAGGCTGCTGATCAGCAAACCTTCGGTCGGCACCATCAGGAACTGGCCGAATGAGCCCGCCGCCGCGGCCACGCCCATGGCCCACGAGCGTTTGTCGGCCGAAATATTGCGCCCGATCACGCCGTAAATCACGGCATACGTGGTTCCGGCCTGTGCGGCGCCAATCAGCACGCCGGCTGTCAGGGTGAACAGGAAACCGGTGGGCGACAGCGCCATGCCCACCAGGCCCAGCCCGTAAAGCAGGGCACCGCCCACGATCACGCGGAAGGCGCCAAAGCGGTCGGCCGCCATGCCGGCGAAGATGCCGAACACGCCCCAGGACAGGTTTTGCACCGCCAGCGCAAAGGCAAAAGTCTCGCGCGTCCAGCCCTGCGCCTGCGTGATGGGCTGCAGCCAGAGGCCAAAACCGTGGCGAATGCCCATGGACAGCGTGACGATGGTGGCGCCGCAGATCAGCACCTGCAGCATGGAGAGTTTTTTGGTGTCGGTGGTCATGGGCGAGTCGCCTCGAGTGGCGAAAAAAGGAAAGGCCTGAGGCGGCCGGGAGGCTCTTTGCCGACTGTAACGAAAATGGCGAAACACTGCCGGGGCCGTCCTTCGTTCCCATCCATGAATCAGGTGAGCTGTATGTTTGTACAGTGACTTTTGCGGCCCCGACTACAATTGCGGCAATTCTTTCATCTGCCATGGCTGACAAACTACCCACCGAATATTCCGAAGGCTCGATCCGCGTGCTCAAGGGCCTGGAGCCCGTCAAGCAGCGCCCGGGCATGTACACCCGCACCGACAACCCCCTGCACATCATCCAGGAGGTGCTGGACAACTCCGCCGACGAGGCCCTGGCCGGCTACGGCAAGAAGATCAAGGTGACGCTGCATACCGACGGATCGGTGAGCGTTGATGACGATGGCCGGGGCGTTCCCTTTGGCCTGCACCCGGAAGAAAAGGTGCCGGTCATCGAGATCGTCTACACCCGGCTGCACGCCGGCGGCAAGTTCGACAAGGGCAAGGGCGGCGCCTACAGCTTTTCGGGCGGCCTGCACGGCGTCGGCGTGAGCGTGACGAATGCACTGTCCAAACGCCTGGAAGTCACCTCCTACCGTGAAGGTATGGTCGCCCATCTGGTGTTCTCCGGCGGGGACGTGACCGAGAAACTGCACCTGCGCAAAAACGGCGAGGGCGACCGCAAGACCGGAACCACCGTCCGCGCCTGGCCCGATGCCAAATACTTTGAATCGGCCGCGCTGCCCATGGCTGAACTCACGCACTTGCTGCGCAGCAAGGCGGTGCTGATGCCCGGCGTCACGGTGACGCTGACCAACGAGAAAACCAAAGACGTCCAGACCTGGCTCTACAAGGGCGGCCTGCGCGACTACCTGATGCAGACCCTGACCGGCGACCCGGTGATCCCGATGTTTGAGGGCGAAGGTTTTGCCGACGCTTCGCACGAGAGTTTTGCCGAAGGCGAGGGCGCGCAGTGGTGCGTGGCCTTCACCGAAGAGGGCCAGCCGGTGCGCGAAAGCTACGTCAACCTGATTCCCACCAGCGCCGGCGGCACGCATGAAAGCGGCCTGCGCGACGGCCTCTTCAATGCCGTCAAGAGCTTTGTCGACCTGCATTCGCTGCTGCCCAAGGGGGTCAAGCTCTTGCCCGAAGACGTTTTTGCCCGTGCCAGCTATGTCCTGAGCGCCAAAGTGCTCGATCCGCAGTTCCAGGGCCAGATCAAGGAACGCCTCAATTCACGCGACGCGGTACGGCTGGTGTCGAGCTTTGTGCGGCCGACGCTGGAGCTCTGGCTTAATCAGCACGTCGACTACGGCCGCAAACTGGCCGAACTGGCCATCAAGGCCGCCCAAACCCGGCAGAAAGCCGGCCAGAAGGTCGAAAAACGCAAAGGCTCCGGCGTGGCCGTGCTGCCCGGCAAGCTGACCGACTGCGAAAGCCGGGACCTGGCGCACAACGAAGTCTTCCTGGTCGAAGGCGATTCGGCCGGCGGCAGCGCCAAGATGGGCCGCGACAAGGAAAGCCAGGCCATCCTGCCGCTGCGCGGCAAGGTGCTCAATACCTGGGAGGTCGAGCGCGACCGCCTGTTTGCCAACACCGAAATCCACGACATCGCGGTCGCCATCGGCGTCGATCCGCACGGCCCCAATGACACGCCCGACCTGAGCGGCCTGCGCTACGGCAAGGTCTGCATCCTGAGCGACGCCGATGTGGACGGCTCGCACATCCAGGTGCTGCTTTTGACCCTCTTTTTCCGCCACTTCCCCAAATTGATCGAATCGGGTAATGTCTATGTGGCCCGGCCGCCGCTGTACCGGGTGGATGCGCCGGCGCGGGGCAAAAAGCCGGCTTCAAAGGTGTACGCCCTTGATGAAGGCGAACTGACCGCCATATTGGACAAGTTACGCAAGGATGGCGTAAAAGAAGGTGCCTGGAGCATCAGCCGCTTCAAGGGCCTGGGCGAAATGAGCGCGGAACAATTATGGGAAACCACACTCAATCCTGACACCCGTCGCCTGTTGCCCGTGCAATTGGGCAACCAGGATTTTCTGCAAACCGAGACGCTCATCACCAAGCTGATGGGCAAAGGCGAGGCCGCAGCGCGCCGCGAACTGATGGAGTTGCACGGTGACAGCGTCGAGGTGGACGTTTGAGGCTTCTCCTGTCGTTTGCGCGTGTGATGGGCATCGTGGTACTGGTGCTTGCCGCATTCTGGGCGACGGTGGCACTTGCGCGCCATGAATTCATGGCCTCCGGATTTGCTTTCGCTCTTGCCGCAGGTGGTTTGTGTTTGTCGATTTTTTCAGAGAAGGCCATCGCCAGAAAGAAGCAGCAGGCGGAGAAGGAGGTCACGTTGGAGGCGCTGCTGTTTAGCGACAGTGCGCTGGACGTGCCATTTCGCTGGTTTCGCTGGCTCTGTTTTGTCGTTGCGCTGTTGCTGATTTTTGGGGTAACGGGTTTGCTGGCAAGGGCGACCTGGCAGGAAGGGAAGTTGGTTCCCGTGGCCTTGCTGAGCAGTTTTGCTGTTCTATTGTTTGTGTACATTGGCAGTTTGTTTGTTTCAGGTTATGCCGCATGGCAATCCGGCAGCGCGTTGAAGGCGGATTTGCTGGGCCTGAGGCTCTGCGGCTTGCCCGCTATCGCCTGGAAGCATATTCGCGGTATCGACCTTAAGCAGTTTGAAGTCAAGGGGCAAAAGAAAGCCATCTTGATGTTGGCGCTTGATCCGGCGACGTTCAACGAGCTGAAATCTGCCTTGGTGCCGAGGTCGCTTCATTGGACGGGTCCCAAATTAAGGGAGAAGCCTGCGGTAGTAGAGTTTGGTTGCGATTTTTTAGGAAGAGACCCGGAGCTCGTCGTTCGGGCCGTCCAGTTCATCGCGGACAAATCAGGTGGGCGAAGGGTCAAGGGCTGGAACTACCTTGAAGCAATTGACGTGGCGGAGCAGCGAGAGCAAGCTGCTGAACTCCGCAGGGAGGCAAACCGCAAGAGTGACCTGCTGTTTGCCGAGCTGCAGCGAATGAACCGGTCGGGACCTGTTGATGAAAAAAGACTGGCGGAAATTGACCGTCAAATGCAGGCTGAACTCGAACGGATGAGTTCAGCGGCCAATGCAGAAGTAAATGCTTTCAAGCACAACATGAGTGCACTGGATGAGCGCCTGAAGCCGCTGAAATGGTTTTACAGGGGAATGGTGGTTTTGCTGATTGTCATGATTGGTGGGGCCGTTTTAAGAATTGTGCTCACACTGAAGTCCTGACTCGTGACGATGAATAACTTGATGTTTTACCGTTCCTGCAAGCTGACCTCGTGGTTCCGACGGCCTGAGGCCGACAGGTTTGCCTGGATGGTTGAGCAATCAACAATGGATTTCTTTTATGAAAATTTTTAGTGGCAAACCCAGGCTCTGGCCGGGTTTCTTTTTGAGCCTGCTAATGCTGCTGTCGCAGCAATCTGCCCATGCCGACATCTGGGGCTACGTGGACAAAGATGGCATTGCGCATTTTTCGGCTGTGCGGCTGGATGAGCGCTATGAGCTTTTCTTTCGTGGTGTTGAAAGTTTCAGCGCAGGCGACAACGTTGCCAAAAGCGGCAAAGCCGTCGGCAACGGCGCCAACCGGGCCACCGGTGTGGCCAATGCGCCGCCCAAGCTGCTTGCTTACTTTGATGTGTCCCCCAACTACAAGGCCGTCAAGCACCTGCTGCGCGAGGCTTCCGCCAAACATGGCATCGACTACGAGCTGCTGCAGGCACTGATCGCCACCGAGTCCGGATTCAACGCCCAGGCCGTTTCGCCCAAGGGTGCGGTCGGGCTGATGCAGCTGATCCCGCCGACAGCGGAGCGCTATGGCGTACGGGCCACCAAGGATTCCACCATCCACAAAAGGCTCACCGATCCCAAGACCAACATCCGGGCCGGCTCCAGCTACCTCAGTGATCTGATTGCCATGTTTCCCGGCCAGCTCGAACTGGCCATCGCTGCGTACAACGCCGGCGAGGGCGCCGTTCAGCGTGCCGGCAACAAGATTCCGAACTATCCCGAAACCAAAAACTACGTCAAGACCGTGATGCAGCTCTATAACCACCTCAAGCCACCCAGCATGGCGTCCGGCGGCCGCGTTCGCATGGAAATGATGGGCGGGGCCACCGGCCGCGGCAACATGGTGTCACCCACGGTGGTGTCCACCGCCACGCCAGAGGCCTTGCCCGAGCCGTACTGAGGTCACAATGCGCCTTGTGTCCTGCCCGGCAGCCTGATAGACAGCTTTCCTTTTTGTAACCCTGTGGCGGCCGCACCCGCGTGTGCCGGCATGCCTCACGCCACCTTACCCGCCAAGCCAAACTCAAGATGGATCTCTTTACACCGGACGCCGTAGCCCCGATCCCCGAACCCGCAGACCAGGATTCCCTGGCCGCGTACGCGCAGCGGGCTTACCTTGAATATGCCCTCAGCGTCGTCAAGGGCCGCGCCCTGCCCGACGTTTGCGATGGCCAGAAGCCGGTGCAGCGCCGCATCCTCTTCAGCATGTCGCGCATGGGCCTGGGTTTTGGCGGGGCGAATGGCGCGAGCGGTGCCAAGCCTGTCAAGAGCGCGCGCGTTGTCGGCGACGTGCTGGGCAAATACCACCCGCACGGCGACCAGGCGGCGTACGACGCGATGGTGCGCATGGCGCAGGACTTCAGCCAGCGTTATCCGCTGGTCGATGGACAAGGTAATTTCGGCAGCCGCGACGGCGACGGCGCAGCGGCCATGCGATACACCGAGGCTCGGCTGGCGCGCATCACGACGCTGCTGCTCGACGAGCTTGACGAAGGCACGGTCGACTTTGTGCCCAACTACGACGGCTCCTTTGAAGAGCCGCGCCAGTTGCCGGCACGCTTGCCCTTCACGCTGCTCAACGGCGCCAGCGGTATTGCCGTGGGCCTGGCCACTGAAATCCCCAGTCACAACCTGCGCGAAGTCGCCGACGCCTGCGTGGCGCTCATCAAGACGCCCAAGCTTGCGGACGAAGAGCTGTACGCGCTGATCGCCGGGCCCGACTACCCAGGCGGTGGGCAGATCATCTCGAGCGGTGCGGAAATCGCGGCGGCCTACAGCACGGGCCGCGGCTCGCTCAAGGTGCGTGCCCGCTGGAAGATTGAAGAACTCGCGCGCGGCCAATGGCAGCTGGTGGTGCAGGAACTGCCGCCCGGTGTCAGCACCCAGCGAGTGCTCGAGGAAATCGAAGAGCTCACCAATCCGAAAATCAAGGCCGGCAAAAAAGCCCTGAGCCAGGACCAGGTGCAGCTCAAGCAGACCATCCTGGCCGTGCTCGACGTGGTGCGCGACGAATCCAGCAAGGACGCCGCCGTGCGCCTGGTGTTCGAGCCCAAGACGAGCAAGATCAGCCAGTCCGAGCTCATCAACACCCTGCTGGCCAACACCAGTCTGGAAAGCTCCTCGCCCATCAACCTGACCATGGTCGGGCTGGACGGCAAGCCGACGCAGAAAAACCTGCGCCAGATGCTGACGGAGTGGATCGAGTTCCGCCAGACCACGGTGCAAAAACGATCGCAGCACCGGCTCGACAAAGTGCTGGCCCGCATCCACATCCTCGAGGGGCGGCAACTGGTGCTGCTCAACATCGACGAGGTGATCGCCATCATCCGCCAGTCGGAAGAGCCCAAGCCCGCATTGATAGAGCGCTTCAAGCTCAGCGAAATCCAGGCCGAGGACATTCTTGAAATCCGCCTGCGCCAACTGGCACGGCTTGAAGCCATCAAGATCGAGCAGGACCTGAAAAACCTGCGCGAAGAGCAGGGCAAGCTCGAGGAAATCCTGGGCAGCCCGGCGGCGCTCAAGCGCCTGCTGGTCAAGGAAATCGAGGCTGACGCCAAGCAATTCGCCGATGCGCGCCGCACGCTGATCCAGGCCGAGAAAAAAGCCGTACTCGAAGTCAAGGTGCTCGACGAGCCGGTGACCGTGGTCATCAGCGACAAGGGCTGGGTGCGCGCACGCAACGGCCACGGACATGACCCGGCAGGCTTCGCCTTCAAGGCGGGCGACGGGCTTTACGGCACCTTCGAATGCCGCACCATCGACACGCTGCTAGCTTTCGGCTCACGCGGCCGCATTTATTCGGTGCCGGTGTCATTGCTGCCCGGTGCGCGCGGCGACGGCCAGCCGCTCACCACCCTGATCGACCTGGAGTCCGGCACGCAGCTGGTGCATTATTTTGCGGGCCCGTCCAATGCCGCATTGCTGCTGAGCGCCAGCGGCGGCTACGGCTTCCTCGCTACGGTCGAGAACATGACGTCGCGCCTCAAAGCCGGCAAGGCCTTTATCAGCTGCGCTGAAGGTGAAATCATTTGCAGGCCTTCGCATGCCGCGTTCACCAGCGCATCGGCGCCCTTGGTGCCGGCCACGCATGTGGCTTGCGCCTCGACGGGCGGCCGCATCCTGACGTTTGAAATCGCGGAACTCAAGATGCAGGCCGCCGGCGGGCGCGGCCTGATGCTGATCGACCTCGAAGCCAAAGACACTTTGGCTGGTGCAGCCGCCTACACGCGCAGCGTGAAGATTGAAGGCATTGGCCGCGGCGGCAAGGCGCGTGAGGAAACGCTGGAAATCCGCAGCCTGAACAATGCCCGTGCGGCGCGCGCGCGCAAGGGCAAGGCGGCCGACCTGGGCTTCAAACCCACCGGCATCAGCCGCGTTGAGTAAAACTGACTGAAGGTCATAACTGGCGGGCGCAAGTAGCTATTGATTTAATAGCAAGATGCTGCGCTCACCGGTCTGGTCAGCAGCTATTCAGCAATCAAGCTGCCAAGAGCAGATCAAGCTTTTTCAGGCCCGCCACCGTCTCCAGGCAGGCTTGCGCCACTTCCTTGCCCTTGGTCAGGAAATGTTCCGTGAAGAATTTTCGGTGTTCGTCATGCTCATGAAAATGCTGCGGCGTCAGCACCGCTGAAAACACCGGCACGCCGGTTTCCAGCTGGATACCCATCAGCGCGCTGATCACCGCATCGGCCACAAACTCGTGACGGTAGATGCCACCGTCCACCACCAGCCCGCAGCAGACCACGCCTGCATAGCGGCCCGACTGTGCGAGCTTTTTCGCGTGGAGCGGAATCTCGAACGCGCCGGGCACTTCAAACGTGTCGATGGATTCGGGGCCTGTGCCTTGCCGGGCCATCTCGGCCAGGAAGGCACCGCGGCCCTGGTCCACGATGTCTTCGTGCCAGGACGACTGGATAAAGGCGAAACGTGCCTTGGTGGGTGTGCCGCCCGAACGGGAAGCCGAAGGTGGGGAAATATCTGTCTGACTCATGGAATCCTCTTTGCCAGGTGTTACCAGAATCAGGGCGCACGAGCCTGCGGCCAGCCCATGGGCACGCGAAAAGCCCGCGCGGAGAGTCCGCACCAGCCATCGTCGCCCACGGCACAGCCGCCAGCATCGCGCTCTCTTTCATCCGGACTGTGACCGTCGGCTTCGGAGTTGAACCGAATCTGCTGACCCTGGTTGCCGTATGAAGCACGGCAACCAGGCGCTCGCGGGCTGATGCAGTTGCCTGCAAACACCGCCGGTGGGGAATTTCACCCCGCCCTGAGAACGCTACCCCGGCAAAATGGCCGGGGCGAAGTGAATTTTATGGTTTGCGAGAAACCTTTGCCGGGCGGGTGAATGCCCTGGCGCCAGCTCAGAGGAGGGTACTCAGCGAGGTCCAGTAGCTGTCCATCAGCTTTCTTGCGTCTGCAATCGCTTTTTCCTTGCTGGTTCCGCTGGGGATTCGCATGATCAGTGCAAATTCGACCAGCTTGTCTCCAATGACCGAGAACCTGCTGATGCCCAGCGTGTTCAGTACAGAGGCGTCCGGTGAAACCTGAAAGTCCGCCGTCGGGAAGCAATGCGAGCCAATCCTGTTGGGCACCAGGAGTTCAATGGACTCACCAAACGGGCCGGTCAACCTGGAGAAGGAAAACGGCGCGCCGCGGGATGACTTGACCTGTAAGTCGGCCGCAGCACGCAGACCGCTTGCGTTGCTTCTCATGTTGGAAGGAAGCTCTGTCACCACGATCGCGGCAATCGGGGGAGCCAGATCTCCCGGGGAAAGCAGCACATAGTGATCAGTGACCCCGCGCGATTTGTCGTTCAGGAAAAGCTTGACGTGCGTTCGTTCCAGTTCGGGAAGCTGCGGCACGGCAATTTGAAACCCCGCGTCCTTCAGGATGATTTTTCGGGTGGACTTGATGGTCGCTTCGTCTGCATTGCGCACCATGAGGTTTCCGCCTCCGCCGTTGCAGGGCTGGAGCGATAAATTCCAGACAGACCTGATGTCGTTGGCTGCACCCGCAGGAGCTTGGGCAACTGCCAGCGGGGGACAGGCCAAAGCCAGGTACAGGACAGACATCCCGAGCTTGGCGAGTTTGCCGAAATGCCGCTTTTCCTTGTTCATGGTGAATACTTTCAGAAAGTCGGCTTCCGTGCAAACTTCGTTGCACTTGCCATGAAGAAGGTTCTGCTGGAAGTCAAATTCAGGCCGGGGGTACAAAGCTCCGGCCTGACGTCTTGTCTCACTCGACTTCAGCAACCAGGTCGATCTCGACGCAAGCGCCCATGGGAACCTGGGCCACGCCAAAGGCGCTGCGCGCATGCTTGCCGGCGTCGCCGAAGACTTCTGCAAACAACTCGCTGGCGCCGTTGGTCACCAGGTGCTGCTCGGTATAGTCGCCGGTCGAGTTGACCAGGCTCATGAGCTTGACGATGCGCTTGACCTTGCCCAGGCCGACGGCGGCTTCGAGTGTGCCCATCAGGTCGATGGCGACCGAGCGCGCGGCGGCCTTGCCTTCTTCTGTCGTCATGTTCTTGCCGAGCTGGCCGACGAGGGGCTTGCCGTCCTTCTTGGCGATGTGGCCGCTCAGGAACACCAGGTTGCCGGTCTGCACGAAGGGCAGGTAAGCTGCCAGGGGCGTTGCCACGGTTGGCAGGGTGATGTTCAGTGCTTTCAGCTTGTCGTAGGCGCTCATGGTGATCCTTTTGGTGAAGAAAAATGGCACCAGCCCAATGAGTATAAGCGCGAGCAGCTATTGTTTTGATAGCGAATAAAGCGGCGCGGCCGGCTGGTAGTGCAGGGAATTGTAGGATGGTGCCCGGGTTCCGGAGGCCTTTGGGGTCATGAAAGGAAATGATGGAACGGCGCAGGGCCTGCGCGGCTTGTCCCGCGCCCCCTTTCACCGTTCCACATGCCGGCGTCACTCGGGCTTGATGCCGGCCTTTCGCACCACAGCACCCCAGCGGTCTACTTCGTTGCGCATGAAGGCACGCAGTTCGTCGCGTGTCGAGCCTTTCAGGTCAATGCCCAGGGTGGTGAGGCGCTCGCGCGTGGAAGGGTGCGCCAGCGCCGCCACCGCTTCGCTGCGCAGCCGCTCGACGATCTCGATCGGCGTGGTGGCCGGCGCCACCAGCGCCCACCACTGGTTGAACTGCATGCCCTCGATGCCGGCTTCGCGCGCGGTCGGCACGCCGGGCAGGGTAGCCAGGCGCGCATTGCCGGTCACCATCAAGGCAGAGATCCTGTTCGCGCCCAGCAGCGAACTGCCGCTGGCCATCGTGGCGAAATGCGCGTCCACCTGGCCGGCTGCGACGTCGGTGAGCGCGGGTGCGGAGCCGCGATAGGGAATGGCGTTGACCTTGATCCCCGTGGCGCCGGCGAACAGTTCGCTGGAAAGGTGGCTGATGGAGCCATTGCCGCTGTGGGCCAGCGCCAGCGGCACCTTGCTGCCCCGGTAGTTTTTGAGGAAGCCCTTGATGTCGCCATTCTTGTACTGCGCGCCGCCGGCAAACAGCAGCAGCGGCGAGGTGCCGACCATGGACACCGGCGTGAAGTCGCGCAGCAGGTCGTAGGGCATCTTGTTGAACACGGCCGGCGCAATCGCATGCGGCAGCTCGACGATGGCGAAGGTGTAGCCGTCAGGCGCGGCCTTGGCCGCGGCTTCGGTGCCGATGCGCCCGGAAGCGCCGGAGCGGTTGTCGACCACCACGCTTTGCCCCATGGTTTCGCCCATGCGCTGGGCAATCGCGCGGGCGATGGCGTCGGTGCTGCCACCGGGCGCCCAGGGCACGATGAGGCGGATGGGTTTGTCGGGGTAGGCGGCATGGGCGGTTCCCGCCAGGGTGGCGCAGGCCAGAAGCAGGGCGGGGAGCAGTCGGGTCTTCATGGTGAAAAATTCCTTTGCGGGCTGAAGAAAAAGGAGTCGTGTGGTCAAGGGATGGGGTTAAAGGTGTCGCGGTCGCCTTTGGCCGTGAGCAGCAGCAAGGCGTGTTCTGATGCCTGTACTTGGCCGAGTGCGCGTAGGTGCGCCAGCGCACTGAGGCAGGCGCCGGCGCAAAGCTCCACCCACAGGCCTTGCGCCGCGAGTCGGGCGCTGCCCTCAATGGCGCCGGCATCATCAATGGCCACGGCGCCGCCGCCTGACTGCTGCACGGCCAGTTGCTGCTGCAGCGTGACGGTGCTGCCGCCTGTTGAAAATTGTGCCGTCTGGCCGTTAAATTCCGATTGCAGTGGCGCACCCTCGAGTACGCGGGAAAGGCGGGGGAACGGCTCAACGGCCCACAGCCTGGGCATGTGCCCGATGAGTTTCGCCTGGTGCAAATCACGCAGTGCGCTGTAAATGCCCCAGAGCAGGTCGCCGCGCGCAGTGGGCACCAGCACGTGGTCCGGCACGCAGCCGCCGGCGACAAATTCGAGCGCCACCGCGCGGTAGCCTTCCACGCCAAAGGCCGGGCTGCCGACCGCGGGCACGCTGTAGTTGGTGAGCGCAAATGCGCCGTCCTGCTCGACCCGCCGGCGTACATGGCTCCAGCGGTCAAAGCCGTGGTCGAACACCACGCGCCGGGCGCCCAGGTGATGGAGGGCTCGCGCAAAAGGCGCCGGCATGTCGCGGTAGGTGGCGATTTCGCAGGGCAGTCCGGCCGCGGCGCAATAGGCTGCTGCCGACACTGCTGCGTTGCCGCTGGAAGCCAGCACCACGGTCTGCGCGCCTGCGTCCAGCGCTCGGCTGACGGCCTGTGCCGACATGCGGTCTTTGTGCGAGCCAGTGGGGTTCATGCCCTCGTGTTTGGCGCTGAGCTGGCGCAGGCCAAGCTCGCGCGCCAGGCGCGGCAGGTCCAGGCAAGGCGTGTCGCCTTCGCCCAGGGACACGCCGTGGGTGTAAGGCAGCCAGTCTCCCCACTTATAACCTGTGCTGGCTATTTTCAGCGTTTGTGGTAGCCCGGTGTAAACGGCCTCCAGGCTGGCGGGCGTGCCTTTCGCCGCGCAGTGCGGGCAACCGGTGGGCAAATCCTGCAGCGGGTATTCACGGGCGCAGAGGATGCAGCGCAGCCCGGTCAGCCGGGGATTACGGCTGATGGCGTTCCACACCGCAGAGTTTGGAAGGGATTCGGGGAAAACAGGATTCATGGGCAGATGGTACGAAGACCGTGGCCTCTCATGCATCGCTTGTTTGCGATTTAAAATAAGTAAAACTTATAGGAAGAAGCCATGGCTGAAGCCAGTGCACGTCAGATTGAGGTGTTCCGCATGGTCATGCGGCTGGGCACCGCCAACCGCGCGGCTGCGGCGCTGCACGTGAGCCAGCCGGCGGTCACGCAACTGCTGCAGCAGCTCGAAGCGCGCGCCGGGCTCAAGCTGTTTGACCGGCCCAAAGGCAAGCTCACGCCCACACCGGAGGCGCACGCGCTGATGGAAGAGGTTGAGCGGGTCTACGAAGGCCTCGAAGCCGTGCAGCGAAAAATTGTGGCCCTGCAGTCGCATGAGGACACGGTGCTGCGCATCGGTTCGCTGCACGCCATGGCCGCCAGCGTGATGCCCTGGGCGCTGGCGGAGTTCCAGCGCAGCTATCCGCGCACGCGCTGCCTGCTGTTGGTCGACAGCTCGAAAGTGCTGCGCGAGGCGCTGTTCCAGGGCGCTGTGGACCTGGCCTTCCTGGGCGATGAGGCGGACACCAGCGGCCTGGTGTCCTCGCTTTTTTACCAGGTGCCGGCGGTGTGCATCATGCCCGCAGCCCACCCACTGGCTCGCAAGCAGGTCCTGCAGCCCAGGGATCTCGCAGAAGTGCCGCTGGTCGGCCTGTCCACCTCGGATACCGCCCAGCGGCGGCTGGAAGCCGCGTTCGCACAGGCGGGTGTGCAGCCGCGCTTTGTGATTGAAACGCCTTACAGCGCAACGCAGTGTTCGCTGGTGCTGGCCGGAGCCGGGCTGGCAGTTACCAATCCGCTGGTGGCGCGTGAATATGTGGCGCTGGGCCTGCGCAGCGTGCCACTGGCGGCTGATGTGTCGTTTCGGGCCTTGCTGGCTTTCAAACCGCGCCAGGCCCAGTCGGGCGCCGCGCAGGAATTTGTGAGCCTGTGCCGGCGCTGCCTGGCACGCAGCCTGCCGGAGGGTTCGCTGCTGGAAGAGCCGACAGCGCCGCTGAAGCCGCTCAGTCCCCGGCGCTTGCCACCGGCTCCACCGTAACGGCCACGTCCAGGACGTGCTGCGCACCGCCGCGGATCACACCGCGCATGGGCGATACGTCGAGGAAGTCGCGGCCGATGGCCAGGGTGACGTAGTCTTCACCCGGTGCACGGTTGTTGGTGGGGTCGAAGTCGAGCCAGGCGCCCAGGCCGGGGCAGTACACCGAAGCCCAGGCATGCGAGGCGTCGCTGCCCACCAGCCGTGGCTGGCCGGGCGGCGGCGTGGTGAGAAGGTAGCCGCTGACATAACGCGCCGGCAGGCCCATGGCGCGGCAGCAGGCCACCATGATGTGCGCGAAATCCTGGCACACGCCTTTGCCCAGCTTGAGCGCCTCGAGCGCCGGCGTGTTGACTTCGGTGCTTTCGCTCTCGTAGGTCATGGCGCTGTGAATGCGTTCCATCAGGTCACGCGCTGCCTCGGGCAGCGGCCTGCCCGGCAGGAAGCTGGGGCGGGCAAATTCAATGAAGGCATCGTCGCGCGGCACATAGGGCGAGGCGAAGAGGAATTCGGAGGCACTGTCGTAAGCCGCGCCGGCGCGGTAACGAAACTGTTCGCGCACCTGCTCCCAGGCGGGCGATGCAGGCTTGCCGGCGGACAGCGACGCCTCTGATTGCAGCGGGTTGGCCACCGATGTGGAGACAATGCTGTCGGCCACCACAGTCAGGCTCTCATGTGCCGCCTGCAGGGAAAAGTAGGTGCGCGTATTGCCGTAGACGTCTTCGGTTTCGCGCAGCTGGACCGGTTCGGGGTTCACCCGCAGGGCATAGTCCAGCAGGGTCTGGCCGTTTCGGCTGGCGGGCTTGAGGTGCACCACATGGTGCGCGTTTTCCACCACCGGGGCATAGCGGTAACGGGTTTCGTGAACGACGTGAAGCAGCACGGAAAAACTCCTGGGGCCTCAGGCGCCCAGGCTCTGGCTGGCGGAAGCCGCGTGGCTGAAGTAGCGGCGGCTCAAGGTGTCTGACAGTTCCAGCGCGGCATCGCAGCATTGCTCAAGCAACTGCACCAGCCGCCCGTCATGTTGCCCGCCGTTTTCATCTTCGCTTTCACCGGTGCTGGCTGGGGCCTCCTGGCACAAATCAGCCAGGGCCCAGCTGCCGGGGTCGGGCAGTTCCATCGCCAGGTCGGGCATGTCGCCCGGCGCGCTGCCCGCCAGCTTGGCCAGGCGCCCGCGCAGGGTCTGCACCACCCAGCCGAGGGAGCGCGGGTTGTCGCGGTCCAGCACCAGCAGATCAAGCAGGGCCGGGATGTCGCGGCGCTGCTGGTACTGCGCGTGGAAGGTGATGGTGCTGTCGAACAGCGCCACCATGGCGTTGAAGCCGCCTTCCTCGAACACGGAGCCGGTTTCGAAACCGCGCACCAGTGCGCCCGCCAGGGTATTGAGCCGTTCAATCAGCCGCCCCACGCTCAAGAGGCGCCAGCCGTCGTCGCGTGTCATGCGGTCGGTTTGCGCGCCCGTCATGGCTGAGAGGAAGCCGCTGGCCGACTCCAGCGCCCGCAGCGCCTCGACGGAAGAATATTCGAGCAGATATTGGCTGGATTGGCTCTGGCTTTGCCCACCCTGGCTTTGGGTCTGGCCCACGGCGCTGAACGATGAGCAGCGCTGGAAGAAGTCGGTCTCGGTGCGCACGATCATGTGCCACTGTTCCTGCGACAGGCGTTCGCGCACGGCAGATGCCGCGCTTTTGAGCGCCCGCAGGTTGAAGCCGACGCTGGCGGCCTGTTCGGTGTCGGCCAGATTGGCGATCAGCGCGCGTTCGAAGACACGGCGCGCATGCGTGGCCGGCGGCACGGTGTCCAGCACCAGCGCATTGCCGACGGCCATGCTGGTCAGCCAGGCCAGCAGCGGTTGCGACGTCTGGTCTTCGCCGCCCAGGCATTGCAGCGTGATCTGCGCCAGGCGCGTGGAGTTTTCGGCACGCTCGGTGTAGCGGCCCAGCCAGAAAAGGTTTTCGGCCGCGCGGCTGGTCACGGGCGGGCGGTGGCGCAGCGGCGCTGCGGCCCAGGCAGGCGCCGGCTGCTCGGTGCGCGGCGCAGCGGTGTGTTCGGCCGCCGCCCTGGCTGCCGATGGATCGCCCAGCACCCACACGTCGGCACTGCTGCCGCCATGCTGCATCGACGACATGTTTTCGTTCTTGCCCGCCAGCCGTGCCAGCCCGCCCGGCAGCACCTGCCAGGAGCCGTTGCCGTCGGCCACCGCAAACACGCGCAGCATGGCCGAGCGCGGGGAAATCCGCTCACCCTGCCAGGTCGGCGTTTGCGGCAGAGGCAGATAAGCCTGCACGGTGAAGTCTTCGCCCCGGCGAACAATGCGGCCGGCCCATTCGTCCAGCGCGCGGCGCGACAGGGTATGGCCGATGACGGATTCCATGCCGGTGCCCGGATAGGTCGGCTTGATCACGCAGGTCTTGAGCTGGCTCAGCACGTCCTGCATCACCGCCTGCTCGCCGCACCACCAGGTGGCCAGCGAGGGCAGGGCCAGGGTTTCACCGAGCAGGTGCTCGGAGAGTGCGGGAAGAAAGCCGAGCAGCGCGCTTGATTCGAGGAAGGCCGAGCCCGGCGTATTGACCACCAGCACATTGCCCGCGCGTATTACCTGCAGCAGGCCGGGCACGCCCAGTGTGGAGTCCGAGCGCAGTTCCAGCGGATCGAGGAATTGGTCGTCCAGGCGCTTGAGCAGCCCGTGCACCCGCTCCAGGCCGCGCAGGGTTTTCAGGTAAAGCTTGTCATCGCGCACCAGCAGGTCGCTGCCCTCGACCAGTGTCAGGCCCAGGAAGCGCGCCAGGTAAGCATGCTCGAAATAGGTTTCGTTGTAAGGCCCCGGCGTCAGCAGCACCACGCGGCTTTCCTCGTTGCTGTCCGTCGGGCTCATGGCTTTAAGGCCATCCACCAGCGCCTTGTACGACGCGGCCAGCCGCTCGACCTTCATTTCGCGGAAGGCTTCGGGGAACAGCAGCGAAATCGTCAGGCGGTTTTCGAGCAGGTAGCCCAGGCCCGAAGGCGCCTGCGTGCGCTGCGACACCACCGACCAGCGGCCGTCGGGGCCGTGCGCGATGTCGAAGGCGGCAATGTGCAGATAGGTGCCGCCGGCCGGCTGCACGCCCTGCATGCCGCGCAGGTAACCCGGGTGGGCATGCACCAGCGCGCTGGGCAGAAGGCCTTTGGAGAGCAGCTCCTGCGGGCCGTAGATGTCGGCCATCACGCGGTCCAGCAGGCGGGCGCGCTGCTGGATACCGGCCTCGATCTGCGCCCAGTCGGCGGGCGAGACCATCATGGGGAACAGGTCCAGCGACCAGGGCCGCTGCGGGCCATTGGCGTCGGCGTAGACGTTGTAGGTCACGCCGTTGTCGCGGATCTGGCGGCGCAGGTTGGCGGTGCGGTGGTTCAGGTCGTAAAAGCCGTCGCTGCCGAGGAAGTTGAAAAAGCGTGTCCAGTCGGGCGACAAGGCGTCATCAGTCCCCGCCGCTGGGGCTTCGGGCCGGGCCGGGGCTGTTTCAGGGGGACTGCCTGCGGCCCGCAGCGCGGGCTGTGCCGGCGCGGCCGTTTCTACAGGTGCGGGGCCCTCGGACGCACGGCCCCGCAACTCATCGAAATGCCCCGCCGCCGCATGAGGCGCCAGCGCCGCAGCCAGTGCGCAGGGAGATTCAAGCGACTGGGCGGCAAAAAGTGACTGAGTGTTATTTTCCACGTGGGTGCAAGTATGCCTGCGGCCCATCCCCTGCAAGGCTCAAGGCGGGTTGAATGCACGGCCAAAATGGCTATTTATGCCGCCTGCGCATGCAAATGTTGCAGCCATAAGACAGCCGTTAACGGTACGGGGAGGCGCTTCGCCCGGGGCTTTCAAGCCCCGGGCCGCCGCCGCAGGGGCGGATTCAGCGCAGATCGAGCGTGAACGGGAACTCCCGGCTGGGCTGCGCCGGCGCCACGCGCATCTTGCCCGGGGTGTGGCCCATGCGGAAAAAGCGCGTGAGGCGGCGGCTTTCGGCCTCGTATGAATTGACCGGCAGCGTGTCATAACTGAGCCCGCCCGGATGCGCCACATGGTATTGACAACCGCCCAGCGAGCGTTCCATCCAGGTGTCGACGATGTCAAACGTGAGCGGCGCATGCACGCCGATGGAAGGGTGCAGGGCCGAAGGCGGGTTCCAGGCCTTGTAGCGCACACCGGCTACATATTCGCCGACGCGGCCGGTGCTTTGCAGCGGCAATGCCCGGCCGTTGACGGTGACGACATAGCGGTTGTCATTGAGGCCCGTCACATGCACTTCGACGCGCTCCAGCGATGAATCCACATAACGCACGGTACCGCCGGCCGAGCCTTCTTCGCCCATCACATGCCAGGGCTCCAGCGCACTGCGCAACGTCAGCTCAA
Source organism: Polaromonas sp. P5_D5 (assembly GCF_054049435.1). Taxonomy (NCBI): domain Bacteria; kingdom Pseudomonadati; phylum Pseudomonadota; class Betaproteobacteria; order Burkholderiales; family Comamonadaceae; genus Polaromonas; species Polaromonas sp. P5_D5. The sequence continues at coordinate 432,851 of NZ_JBFUMJ010000001.1, read as the reverse complement.
TGCTGTTGGACTTGACCTGCCCGATCAGCGGGAAGCGGAACTCGAAGTGAGGTTCGAACCATGCCATGTCGAAGCCGTAGCCGGCTTCGCGCAGCTCGGTCAGCACGTCTTCAAAATCCATGCGGATAAAGCCCGGCAGCAGGAAGCGGTCGTGCAGCTCGGTTCCCCAGCGCGTGACGCGGCCGTGGTAGGGCTTGTTCCAGAAGCGCGACACCAGCGCGCGCAGCAGTAGCTGCTGGGCAATGCTCATGCGCGCATGCGGCGGCATTTCAAACGCGCGCAGCTCCAGCAGGCCCAGGCGCCCGGTGGCGGAGTCGGGCGAGTACATCTTGTCGATGCAGAATTCGCTGCGGTGCGTGTTGCCGGTCACGTCGACCAGGATGTTGCGCAGCGTACGGTCCACCAGCCAGGGCGGCATGTCGGCACCGTATTTTTTGCGGTTGTTTTCGATCTCGCGCAGGGCGATTTCCAGTTCGTACAGCTGGTCGTTGCGGGCCTCGTCCACACGCGGTGCCTGGCTGGTCGGGCCGATGAACATGCCCGAGAAAAGATAGCTCAGCGACGGGTGGTTGTGCCAGTAGGCGATCAGGCTGCCCAGTACCTCGGGCTTGCGCAGGAAGGGGCTGTCGGCGGGCGTCGCGCCGCCCAGCACGAAGTGGTTGCCGCCGCCGGTGCCGGTGTGGCGGCCGTCGGTCATGAATTTCTCGGCCGACAGGCGCGTTTCATGCGCGATCTTGTAGAGGAATTCAGTGTGCTCCACCAGCTCGCCCCAGTTGTAAGCCGGGTGGATGTTGACTTCAATGACGCCGGGGTCGGGCGTGACCTGCAGCATCTTCAGGCGCGGGTCGCGCGGTGGCGGGTAGCCTTCGAGCACGATGCTCACGCCCAGCGATTGCGCCGTTGCTTCCACCGCGGCCAACAGGTCGAGGTAGTCTTCGAGCCTTTCCATGGGCGGCATGAAGACGTAAATCGCACCGGTTTCGCCACGGCCCGACTTGTTGGCCTTGCTGTCCGGGTCGGCCTTGGGTTTGTCTTTCGGGCCATTGGCGCGGGATGGGTCTCGTACTTCCACGCAGAGCGCGGTGCGCGTGAGCCAGGCGGCCGATTCAAAGGGCTTGGGCGCGCGATCGTCGGCAGGCGTCGTTGCCTCTGCGGCCGGTTTGCCATCCAACCCGTCCGTACCGTTCGTTCCGGTGTTTCCCAGCGGGCGGAACTGAAGGATGCGGCTGGCTTGCGACAGCGCGGTATTGCCCGTCATGTAGCGCGCCATGTACTGCGCGAGCGAACTGGCGCTGCCGCCTGCCGATGCGGCCGCCGGTGTGGCGCCGCGGGCTGCGCTGAAGCTGCCGTTGTAGCGCGCCGCCAGTGCGGAAGCCGCCGGCAGGTCCTGTCGCGGGGCAAACGGATCGGACTCGATCATGTAAGGGTAGTCGGTCTTGGACACCCAGGGCACCGAATCCAGCGGCAGGCGGTAGCCCATGGGCGAGTCGCCCGGCATCAGGTACATGCGCTCTTCGCGGAAGAACCAGGGGCCGGTGGTCCATTTGGGCCCACTCAGCGCGGGCGAGGCGCCTGCGTTTCGTTGCTTGAGTTGCTCCTTGGTTTGCAGCGGCAGCACATAGCCCACGACGGAATCCAGGCCCTGCATGAAGACGCGGCGCAGGCGTTCGCGCTCCATGGCGTCGTCCAGCTTCGAATCAAATGGGTCGACATTGACTGGCAGCCGGCGTTCGCGCCAGAGGTAGTACCAGGTATCTTCATAGCCTGGCGTGATGTAGGTGGTGGCCAGGCCCAGCTTGCCCGCCAGTGTCTGCACAAAACGCTGCGCGTCGGCGCTGGTGTAGTTGCAGGGCTGGCGCTCGTCGGCGAAGAGGCTCGGGTTTTGCCAGATCGGCTGGCCGTCCTTGCGCCAGAAAATGCTGAGCGCCCAGCGCGGCAATTGCTCGCCGGGGTACCACTTGCCCTGGCCGAAATGCAGGAAGCCGCCTTCGCCATATTCGGCGCGCAGCTTTTGCACGAGTTCGGTCGCATAGCCGCGTTTGGTCGGGCCCAGTGCGTCGATGTTCCATTCGGCCGCGTCGCGGTCGGTGGTGGCCACAAAGGTAGGTTCGCCGCCCATGGTCAGGCGCACGTCGCCGGCCGCCAGGTCTTTATCGACCTTTTCGCCGAGCGCCAGCACCTCCTGCCATTGCTCCTCGGTATAGGGCTTGGTCACGCGCGGTGATTCGTAAATGCGCTGCACCGCCATGTGGTGTTCGAACTCGACTTCGGATTTGTCGACGCCGCCTTCGACCGGCGCTGCGCTCGACGGCTCGGGCGTGCACGCCAGCGGAATGTGGCCTTCGCCGGCCATCAGTCCCGAGGTCGGGTCCAGGCCGACCCAGCCGGCACCGGGCAAAAACACCTCGCACCAGGCGTGCAGGTCGGTGAAGTCGGCTTCGGCGCCGCTGGGGCCGTCGATGGATTTGACGTCGGCTTTCAGCTGGATCAGATAGCCCGAGACAAAACGCGCGGCCAGTCCCATGTGCCGCAGCAGCTGCACCAGCAGCCAGCCGGTGTCGCGGCAGGAGCCGCAGGCCAGGCGCAGCGTTTCTTCAGGCGTTTGCACGCCGGGCTCCATGCGAATGGAGTACTTGATGTCCGACTGGAGGCCCTGGTTCAGACCCACCAGGAAGTCGATGGTGCGCTTGGGCGTGCGGTCGATTTTTTCAAGGTAACGCTTGAGCAGCGGTGTGGCTGGCTGGGTGGCCAGGTAGGGTGCCAGTTCGCGGGCCTGCAGTGCGTTATAGGTAAACGGGAATTCTTCGGCAGCCGGTTCCAGGAAGAAGTCAAACGGGTTGAACACCGCCATTTCCACCACCAGGTCCACCGTGACCTTGAACTCGCGTGTCGGCTCGGGAAACACCAGCCGGGCCTGGTAATTGGCAAACGGGTCCTGCTGCCAGTTGATGAAGTGGCCGGCGGGCTCAACCCTGAGGGAATACGACAGTACCTGTGTGCGGCTGTGCGGCGCAGGCCGCAGGCGCACGACCTGGGGGCCGAGTTTGACCAGGCGGTCGTATTTGTAATGCGTGATGTGGCTCAGGGCGACGTGGATGGACAAGGCAGCCTCGCTTTTAAAGGAACGGGCGTGTAATCACGCCCTCTGGAAAATACGTTCAACAGACCGCCACATCTTGCGGTCTCAGGAACGCCGTGTAAACAGCTTACCCGGATTTGGTGGCATTTCTGAAAGCAAGAGCTGCGCCACGTGGTCTCTTGAGTGTGAACCGGCTGTTTGGCGCTGTTTGTTGGCTATCTGCCGCGCTTTCCCGTTAAGCTCAAAGCGGTCAGTGCATAAAAACAGTTCAAAGGGGAGGCGGGTTTGAATCGACCTGTATCAGCCGGGGCACGGCTGTATGCGGCAAGCCCGGGGCCGGTGTTTGCCGGTTTTATTGCGGGTGTTGCCCTGCAGTTGCAGCAGCCCGTCTTGTGGCCACAACAGATTTATGCCGCCATGGCGCTGCTGGCCTGCACCCTGGCTGGCCTGTACCTGCGCTTTGGCAGGCTGCGTCTTCCTTCGTGGGGAAGGGTGGTTTCGGCCTTTGCCCTTGCTGCCTTGCTCGGTGTGGGCCTCACGGGCTGGCGTGCCGGCGTCTTCCTGACGGCGGCGCTCAATCCGGCGCTGGAGGGCCGCGATATCGAGGTCACAGGCCAGGTGCTGGCGATGCCGCAACCCGGAGAAGATGGCCTGCGCTTTCGCTTCGCGGTGGAATCTGCCCGCCTCAATGGCGGCACAGTCACCCTGCCGCCGCAAATCATGCTGGGCTGGTATTCGGGCTTTGCCGGGCGCGAGCCCGCCGTACCGGCGCAGGACGCCGACCCGTTCGAGATAGCACTGGCCTTGCAGCGCCAGCCGCAAGCCCTGCGCGCCGGAGAACGCTGGCAAATGACGGTGCGGCTCAAGGCGCCGCACGGAAACAGCAACCCTTATGGTTTTGACTACGAACTCTGGCTGTGGGAGCAGGGCATACAGGCCACGGGCTATGTGCGTGCCGGCCCGCGCGACGCACCGCCGGCAAAACTCTCCAGCAGCTGGCAACACCCCATTGAGCAGGCCCGGCAAGCCGTGCGCGAAGCGATTTTTGGGCGCATTGAAAACCGGCAGCTGGCAGGCGTCATTGCCGCGCTGGTGGTCGGCGACCAGGCCGCCATCGAACGCGCCGACTGGGATGTGTTTCGTGCCACGGGCGTAGCTCACTTGATGAGTATTTCAGGCCTTCATATAACGATGTTTGCCTGGGCTGCCTCACTGCTGATCGGCGCGCTGTGGCGGCGATCAGCGCGTTTCACGCCGCGGTTGTGCCTGGTGTTGCCGGCAGCCGCTGCAGGTGCTTTGGGCGGCTTGCTGCTTGCCACCCTGTATGCATTGTTTTCCGGCTGGGGCGTGCCCGCGCAGCGAACCATCTGGATGCTGGCCACCGTGATCCTGCTTCGGCAAGGCGGCAGGCAGTGGCCCTGGCTGCAGACCTGGCTGCTGGCCATGGCCGTGGTGGTGGCGCTGGACCCATGGGCGTTGATGCAAGCCGGGTTCTGGTTGTCTTTCGTTGCGGTGGGTGTTTTGTTTGCTACAGATTCAGGAGCTGCTCGCGCTCATGGGGAAAGGGCTGCAGCCCAATTCGACTCAAAAAAACAACCTGAGGACGGGCACTGGTGGCAGCGCCGGCCCAGATGGCTGGACAGCGTTGGGCGTGCGATGCGGGAGCAATGGGTCGTCACGCTGGCGCTCACGCCCCTGTCGCTGCTGCTGTTCAACCAGGTTTCGCTGGTCGGCCTTCTGGCCAATGCCGTGGCCATTCCGGTGGTAACACTGGTCATCACGCCGCTGGCTTTGCTGGGCGTGGCGTGGGCGCCGGTGTGGTCGCTGGCGGCATGGTCGGTCGGCGGGCTGGCGATATTTTTGCAATGGCTGGCGAGCTGGCCGCTGGCCTCGGTCAGCGTGGCGGCGGCGCCGCTGTGGTGTGCTGTCGCCGGCGTTGCGGGCGGCGGCCTGTTGGCCACGCGCCTGCCGTTTTATTTTCGAGCGCTGGGCCTTCCCCTGTTGCTGCCGGTGCTGTTGTGGCAGCCGGTGCGCGTGGCGCCGGGGCAGTTTGAATTGCTTGCCGCGGACATCGGGCAAGGCAATTCCGTGCTGGTGCGTACGGCAAGCCACACGCTGCTGTATGACGCCGGCCCGCGCTTTTCGCGCGAAAGTGATGCCGGGCACCGCGTGCTGGTGCCGCTTCTGCGCGCGCTGGGCGAGCGGCTGGACATGCTCATGATCAGCCACCGGGACATCGACCACATCGGGGGCGCCCAAGCCGTCCTGGCCATGCAGCCAGAAGCCAGCCTGGTGAGTTCGATTGAAGACGCGCATCCGCTGCAAATGCAGCGCAAAGCCGGCCGCTGCGTGGCCGGCCAGCGCTGGGAATGGGACAGCGTGGCATTTGAGGTGCTGCACCCCGTAGCCGCCGATTACGACGCTGCCAGCAAGTCAAACGCCATGAGCTGCGTGTTGCGCATCTCCAGCAGCGTCCCTGGCGGCAGCCGCACAGCCCTGCTGGTCGGCGACATCGAATCGCCGCAGGAACTCCGGCTGGCAACCAGCGTGCCGGCCAGCCTCAAGGCTGACTTTCTGCTGGTACCCCACCACGGCAGCAAAACATCGTCCAGCGCGGTGTTCCTCGATGCCGTCAGGCCGCAGTGGGCGGTGGTGCAGTCGGGTTACCGAAACCGTTTTGGCCACCCGGTGGAGTCCGTGGTGGCGCGTTATGAGGAGCGCGGCGTACGCCTGGTGAAGTCGCCGCAGTGCGGGGCTGCCACCTGGCAAAGCCTTCGCCCCGGGGAGATTTTGTGCCAGCGGGAGCAGGGCAGGCGCTACTGGCATCATGTGCCTGAACGCTAAAAATATTGGCGGACGCACCGCCTTGGCGCATAACTTGCTAAGCTACGTTAAAACAATTGCCATGCGCATAACTTGCTGGAGATCAAGCCAATGAGCCGACCGATGTTCGACGAAATGAACGCCACGGAGTCCAGCGTCCGTGAGCATTACCAGGGTTACCAGCGTTGGCTGGCCCGGCAGCCTGCCGACGTGATGCAGGCCCGCCGCGCCGAAGCTGAAATGATTTTCCGCCGGGTCGGCATCACTTTTGCGGTTTACGGTGCCAAGGACGAAGACGGCGCCGGCACCGAACGCCTGATTCCCTTTGACCTGATTCCCCGCATCATTCCCGCCCACGAATGGGCCAGCATGGAAAAAGGCCTGGTACAACGCGTCACTGCACTCAACCGCTTCATCCACGACGTGTACCACGGCCAGGAAATCATCAAGGCCGGCGTGGTGCCGTCCGAGCAGATCTTCCAGAATGCGCAGTTCCGCCCCGAAATGATGGGCGTTGATGTACCCGGCAATATCTATTCGCACATCAGCGGCATCGACATCGTCCGTGCGCCCGACGCGCAGGGCAACGGTGAGTACTACGTGCTTGAAGACAACCTGCGCGTGCCCAGCGGTGTGAGCTACATGCTGGAAGACCGCAAGATGATGATGCGGCTCTTTCCCGAGCTTTTCAGCGAAAACCGCGTTGCGCCTGTTGCGCATTACCCCGACCTGCTGCTCGAAACCCTGCGCGGCATGGCGCCGCCGGCCACGGCCGAGCCTACGGTGGTGGTGCTGACGCCCGGCATGTACAACTCGGCCTATTTTGAACACGCCTTCCTGGCGCAGCAAATGGGCGTCGAGCTGGTCGAGGGGCAAGACCTTTTCGTCAAGGACAACTTTGTCTACATGCGCACCACGCGCGGCCCCAAACGCGTCGACGTGATCTACCGCCGCGTTGACGACGACTTCCTCGACCCGCTGGCCTTCCGCCCCAATTCCACCCTGGGCTGCGCGGGCCTGCTCAATGTGTACCGCAGCGGCAATGTCTCGCTGTGCAACGCCATCGGCACCGGCGTGGCAGACGACAAGTCGATCTACCCTTACGTGCCCAAGATGATCGAGTTCTACCTCGGCGAAAAGCCCATTCTGAAAAACGTGCCGACCTACATGTGCCGCAACAATGAGGATTTGCAGTACACCCTGGCCAACCTGAAAGACCTGGTCGTCAAGGAAGTGCACGGCGCCGGCGGCTACGGCATGCTGGTGGGGCCAGCTGCCACCAAGGCCGAGATCGAAGAGTTCCGTGCGGCCTTGCTGGCCAATCCGTCGGGCTACATTGCGCAGCCCACCCTCAGCCTTTCAACCTGCCCCACGTATGTGGAAAGCGGCATTGCACCGCGCCATATCGACTTGCGGCCCTTTGTGCTGAGCGGTAAAGAAGTGCAGATGGTGCCGGGCGGCCTCACGCGCGTGGCGCTCAAAGACGGCTCGCTGGTGGTCAATTCGTCGCAGGGCGGCGGCACCAAAGACACCTGGATATTGCAGGACGGCTCGTCCATGCAGTACCAGTCCCAATCGCAGTCGCAATCCCGGGGAGGAATGTAATCATGTTGTCACGCACTGCAGACCACCTCTTCTGGATGTCGCGCTATACCGAGCGGGCGGAGAATACAGCGCGTATGCTGGATGTGAACTACCAGACCTCGTTGCTGCCGCAGTCCGATGCGCTGGTACAGGCCGGCTGGCAGGGCCTGCTCAGCATCAGTGAGCTCAAGCCTTCGTTTGCCGCCAAGTACGGCGACACCATCAACCCGCGCGACGTGATGGACTTCATGGTGCGCGACGAAAAAAACTCGTCCAGCATCATTTCATGCCTGCAGAACGCCCGTGAAAACGCCCGGGCTGTGCGCGGCACGCTGACCACCGAAGTATGGGAAACGCAGAACCAGACTTACCTCGAAGTCATCCGCATGCTGCGCAGCGGCGACTTCGAGCGCGACCCGGGCCAGTTCTTTGAATGGGTCAAGTTCCGTTCGCACCTGTCGCGCGGCGTGACCCTGGGCACCATGCTGCAGGACGAAGCCTTTCACTTCCTGCGGCTGGGCACCTTCCTCGAGCGCGCCGACAACACCGCGCGGCTGGTGGACGTGAAGTTTCACGCCGTGCAGAACGACTTTCTCGGTATGGCCGGCGAGAAAGACCAAGAATACGACTTCTACCACTGGAGCGCCATCCTGCGCAGCGTTTCGGGCTTTGAGGTCTACCGCAAGGTGTACCGCGACGTCATCAAACCCGAGCGCGTGGCCGAGCTGCTGATCCTGCGCGCCGACATGCCGCGCTCCCTGCTGGCCTGCCTGAACGAAGTCATGAGCAACCTTGCCATGGTGACCAGCGACACCAGCAGCGAAACCCAGCGCCGCGCCGGCAAATTGCGCGCCGACCTGCAGTACGCACGTATCGACGAAATCCTGGCAACGGGCCTGCATGCATTCCTCACGCAGTTCCTGGACCGCGTGAACGAGCTGGGCGCACACATCAGCCGAGAGTTTTTGGTGCCGGCCACCACTTGAAAGACGGTAACCCACCGGCCGCAGCGCCGGGCCAGCCAAGGCCAGCCCGGCGCCGCTGGAAGGCAGAGGCTTAATGAAACTGCACGTCAGACACATCACCGACTACCGGTACACGGAGCCGCTGCGTTACGCGTTGCAGACGCTGTGGCTCACGCCGCAGTCCAGCCCGGCGCAGACGGTGCATTTCTGGAGCCTGGGCGCGCCCGAAAAACTCTTTACCCAACGCGACGCCTTTGGCAACACCATCAGCTCCTACACCTTTGTGGGCAAGGATGCCGATAACGTGCGCTGGAGCCTGGTCAACGCGGCTGGTGATGTGGAAACCTTTGGCGTGGCTGAGTTCAACGACCCGGAAACCCTGCCGCATCCGTATTTTTTTCTGCGTGCCACGCATCTGGCTGAGCCGCATTGGGAGCTCGCCGAATTTGGCCGCCGCTTTATCCCGCAAAGCCTTGACGGCACCGCAAGCTTGCCGTCCCTGCTGGCATTGAGCCAGGGCGTGGCAGACGCTGTGGGCTATCTGAAAAACAGCACCAGCGTGACGACCACGGCGCTGGAAGCCTTCAAGTCCGGGGCAGGCGTCTGCCAGGACCAGGCCCACGTCATGGTCGCCATCTGCCGCAGCCTGGGCTACCCAGCGCGCTATGTCAGCGGCTACTTCTACGCCGCCAACGAGCCCGACCTTGCCAGCCACGCCTGGTGTGACGTGTGCCTCGATGTGGCCACCCGCCGCTGGGTCAGCATCGACGTCACCCATAGCTGCCTGATCGACCAGCGCCACGTGCGCCTGGCCATGGGCACTGACTACAACGCCTGCCCCCCCATCAAGGGCGTGCGGCAGGGCGGCGGGGAAGAATCGATGACGGTGGAGATCACGATTCAGCCGGTGTGAGCCTGCCCGGGCCTGGATGGGCAGATGCACTGAGCGCAATGCGGAGGTAGATACCCGATCAGTCCATTTGATTGCTATTGTTTTCATAGCTGCTCGCGCCCGCTACTATTGGCCTGCAGACCTAAAATATGAATGAAAACAGGCCCAAAAGCGCTCTAAAACCCGTTTTAACGCCTCAATTGACCGCCCCGGAGGCGCAAAAGAGGCCTGCAGCGGCTCAAGTCGACTTTTTTAAGCATCAAAAGGGAATCCAGCCCAATCAAAGCAAGCGCCAGAAGCTATTGAATTGATAGCAATCCAGGCGAGCCATACAGCTGGCGGCCTGGCAGGACTTTGGTCAGCGTGATCGAAAAACCGCCACCGGCGACCAATACCGAACGGATATGTTGTATGCGTTATCTGGCTGTTGCCGCGGTGGCATCGAACAAAAACGTACCCCAGTACAGGTAAGTTTTCCCGGTGCTAAGGCTATAGTGCAAATACCGAACCCGCTCCCGGACCTGATCCAGCAAGCGGGCAGACTGCAGTGGAGGATTGCGGGGTTTCACAGAATTTTTATACCTGTATGAAATTACAGTGTATTTCTTTGAGACCCAGCATGCAAGCGGCTTACAGGAGGTTCTAATGTCCAGATTAGATTGCAAGCGCCAGGTTATACCGCAGGTTTTGCGGCATACATTACGTTAGACCGCATGAACACCGCCCTCTCATTATTGGCTGCCGCCGGAAGCGCGCTCTTCGGGGCTTCGTTTGCGCGCCACGTTTGGCGAGCGCTGGCAACTGGCTCGGCTAACGTACACAACGCTGCGATCCGCCGTCGTGCGCGACCTGTGTATTTCTGGCTCGCCGTGATAGTCCAGGGTCTTTTCGGAGCATTGTTCTTGGCGAATGCTTGGCGCATAGCGCATCAACTTTTCGTGGCCTAGCCGTATAGTGATGTCCATGGCGCTGCGGTCTAACAGGTCGATCGACACGGACGCCCAAGGGCGTCCGCGGCTACGCCGCTCCTGTTCCTTGGTCGCCGGTCATCTCCGACGTTAGGCGTGTATGAATAGTTCTAGTGTCACATGAGATCGGTCATTTCGTTCCTGCTCGTACTCGGATTCGTTTCCTCGTTTGGATTTTCGCCGAACGCCGATGCGGTCGAGTTTGTTGAGCCGACTCCGGAGCAAAAGGCGCGCTGCGAGGCCGTGGCAGACGAGCGACCCCGGCAACTCTGCCTCCAAGCGTACTCCGTCATGGGGTTGAAGTTTCCGGACACAGTGGAGGAATTTGGCTCCTTTACCAACGCTTCTCGGATGGCCATCTTCAAGCCGAAAGGCAATGGTCCGTTCCCCGCGCTGCTTCTATTGCACACGTGCGCGGCGGTCGATTTTGATCCCCAGCACATGCGTTACTGGGTGAGCCGGGCGCTGGAAGAGGGCTACGTCGCCTTCGTCGTGGATAGCTGGAAACAAAGAGGGATTCCCCAGGAAGGTACCTGCTTCGTCATTCGTCCGGGTTTCGCTCCTCTACCAGTCCGCGTTCGGGACGCCTATGAAGCGCTACGGCATCTGGGCAAGTTTGATTTCGTAGATACCTCCCGTGTCGCCGCGATGGGGTTTTCGCAGGGCGGACGGGTCGCGCATTTGCTTGCGAGCAAGGGAACCGCCGCGAGGTATTCCGTGCAGCGCTTCGCCGCCACCGTCGCGGTTTACGGCCAGTGCTTCAGCCGGGAATTCGGCGCGACGTTCGTGCTGCCGGACAGCGATGCGCCGCTCCTGTCACTCCTCGGCGAGCTGGATGAAGACGGCGACCCGCGGGAATGCCTGCCCCGACTTCAAAAGCTCCAGGAATCCGGCGCACCGGTCGAATGGCATGTGTTCCCTAATACCGGCCACGCTTGGGACCAACCCAAATCCAGCCCGCCCCGGCGCGTCCGTCAGATTGGAAGTTCCCCCGAGGGGGTGCTCTTCGCTTACGACGCCAAGGTCGCGGACGAGTCGCGCAAACGGGTTTTCGAGTTTCTTGCCCGCCACCTCAAGGCACGTGACGGCGGCGTAGGCCCTCCGAAATGAAGGCGAATGTGAGAATTCTTCGTGTTCGCGGAGGATAGAAACGTCACGCCTAACCGCCGCATCCACGCCGACGCGCGCAACAGCGGCGCGCGCGGGTGATGCGGAACGTTAAATGGCAACCTCGCAAGTTCAAACGCTCCCGCGATTTCGGTTCCGCGTCAGCACGGCCCTCGTGTGTTTCGGTCTGATTTTCTTGCCGTGGTCGGCGTATTTCTTTGACCGCCCAAACTTTCTGGACGACAAAGGGTTCGCCGCTGCAACCTTCAATTTCATCGTCTATCATTTTTCTGCGGAGGTCCTGTTTTTGGGCTTTGTCGTTGCCTTCGGATCGTTTTTCTGGTTTGCATACAAGCGGCATTGGCGCGCGGTATTTCAGTTTTTTCCAGAAATGGTGGTGTGTGTTGGTGCAGTCATTCTTCTTCCTGCCTACTGAGCCATTTAACCCGTTGCTCGGCACGGACACGCAACCCAAGGCTGCCGCTTTGCGGCGCAGGTTGTGTGCCGGGCAGCGCCAACGTTAGATTTTCAGATGTACGCGCTCACGGTTTTAGTATTTCTGGTCCTGCCTGTTGGTATGGCGTCATTTCTTCTCTGGCGCGCCTATCAGATGGGAGTCAAAGGCCGCGTTGAACTTACACATCAATGGATTTCGCGCCCGCCTGAAGGCATTGAAGCATTTGCGCGATGGTTTGCTTGGCGCGACTTAACGTTTGGAGCGGGCCTGTTGGCTTGCCTGATGCTGCTACTGGCTTTGCCCCAATACTTTGCCGCGTGGATACCTCTCATGGCACTATTCGGTTTCATACATCAAGGATTCACTGGCTATGCACTTCACAAGCTCAGGAAAAGAAATTCAATCTAACAGGGTGCTCGTCGCGGACAAGCAGCGTCAGAATGCCGCTTCGCGGCGCGTGCTGCGTGCCGTACAGCGCCGACGCTATATGGCTTGAGCACATGAGGTATCGCTGCGTCCCACCAGATCCAAGCGAGTTTCCGAGGATACGCTTGGTTGCGCCGGCCCTAGTTCCCTTGGCCTTTGTGATTGTGGGAATGGTGGGCTCAGGCCAAGGACATCTTTGGAACGTTCACGGCGACGGAGCGTTGTTGCTCGGAGCAATTGTGATCACAGGCATTGCTGCATTTTTCATCACCCTAGTCACCTTTGTTCGGGGGTTAGTCGATCTTGTGGCTTATTCGAGCCTGCGCACGAGCCTCAACATAGGCTGTGTGTCACTGGCGGGTGCCTTCTTGGTCACGGCCCTGGTTGGAGTTGCACGTGGATAGGACGCCACATAACCCGCTAGTCGACACGGACGCCCAAGTGAGTCTGCTCCCTTTGGTCGCACCTGACCTTGGGCGCCGGTCACACGCACGTTAGCCCTCATGAACCTGCCCATCGGTTCTTCCCAAGGATTGCCTCGCTGGGCGGGGCTCGCAATCGCTTGGGGCATAACGTTCGTCTGTCTGGGCTGCGGTACTTACGAATGGGCCCACCCGGGATCTTTGTCTCCTTCAGGTCGAGCGGCTTCTCTCTTCTCTTTTGCTGGAGACCTTTTCGGCCCGAAAGGCGTCGCGGCGGCTCATTTCGCTCTCGCGGTTCCCGCCGCTCTGATCGCTCTCAGCATTCAGTTCTCATCGAAAAGTGAGCGATGAGGGCTAACCATTCCATCAAGAGCGGATCGCCTTCGCCCCCGCTCATGTCAAACGTTAGGCCGCATTATGGAACCGTGGTTGTTCATCACAATCGTCTTCGTGGCCGCTGTAGTGGCAGCCGCAAAATGGCTGTTTCGCCAGCGCACGCCTGACGAAGTACGTGCAGCTCGCGAGCGCCTCCGCCGGTTCCGGGGCAAGCCGTAGGCGGTTGTGGCATAGTCCGTTGAAATACTTGGTTCGAGGGAGAGTGCGAATGCACGACAAGGCGGAAATCTACTGTCCAGTATGCGAGTGGAGGCCACGCTCAGAAGACAGATGGGAATGCATGCCGTCTTGTGGGACCGTTTGGAATACGTTTTGGACTCGAGGCGTTTGCCCGGGTTGCGCATACAAGTGGACGAAGACCCAGTGTCTTGCCTGCAGCGAACTGTCTCCGCATGAAGCCTGGTATCACTACCCTCCTGAGCTGGAGTCGTCAGAGTCCGAGTCAACTGCGGCCACAACGAATGCGGCCTAACCCTTCCATCGAGGGGACGTCCACAAGCAGGCTTCGCCCACTTGCGGCCGCCCCTCATGTCAAACGTTAGGCTTCTCAGATGACCGATATCAAGCCCGCAACCTTCCCCGATGACCTTGAGCATGTCGTAGCCATCCTTCGGGAGTACGTCGCCAGTCCAAGCGTAAGCCTTGCCTTCCAGAATTACGAGGCGGAATTCGCTGCGTTACCCGGAAAGTACGCCGCGCCCGATGGTCGCCTGCTTCTCGCATGGAAGGGGCCGGCTGTCGTTGGCTGTGCCGCGCTTCGCCGCGTTGACGCAACCACCTGCGAAATGAAGCGCGTCTACGTGCGGCCGGATGCGAGAGGCGAAAGCCTTGGCCGCCGGCTCATCGAACGTATCCTCGATGAAGCGCGGGCTGCGGGCTACTCCCGCATCTGCCTCGATGTCTTGCCTGAGTTTTCTGCCGCACAGCGCATCTACGAGTCCCTGGGTTTTCAACCTGCGGCGCCCGTTACCTTCAATCCCGTCCCCGGTACCAGGTACCTGGCCCTTGAGCTCTCGCCGTCACGGCTTGCAGATGTTGCCTGATCCTTCCACCGGGCGGGCGCCTTGTGGACGGCTTTGCCTGGGCGCGGTCGCTATTCCGTCCAGAGATTAATGGTGCGTCCTGCTTTTGCTATCGCCGCCCTCGCCACCGCCGCAAGCAGTGTTGCATTCGCCACCGGCTCCTTGTCGTTCGAAAGTGCTGGCTACGTTCTGGACTTTGAAGTAGGGCAACAGGAGCGCCCAGTTCTGGCTGGTGTGTCGTTTGCCGCGCCTGGGGCGGGCTCGAGTCCGATGCTTCGGCCGCCGCATCTGGTCGTCGTGGCATTTGACGTGAAGGCAAAAATCCTGCTCGTTCGCTACAGGAATCCCGGGGACAGCAAGCTGCCGCCAGACTTTGAGCTTTCAGTTCGCGGTAGTGAGGGCATCTTGAAGCTGCCGAATCGCTCAGTCACCGGCAGGTTCAACTGGGAAATGTGAGCTGAGAATGCCATTCGCCGCATAACGCCAACGTTGAGTGCCGCAACGCGCATATGCTTCACCTTTACGATCGCGAAACTTCTGGCAATGCCGGCAAGGTCCGCCTGCTGCTGGTCTTCCTGGGCATTCCGTATGATCGAACCCTCCTTCCCTTAACGGTCGATCATTTCAGCCGCCCTCGGTGGCCTGTTTGTATTGAATATTGGAATCCATCATGAACAAATTGCTTGTCTTCCAGCTCACGGTTCAAAGCTCCTATGTCGGCAACGTTGAGCATGATGCTGAAGGTGATCACTTCGACACGGTTCAGTGGTGGTTCTCGGAAAACGAGACCTGGCGCATCAAAACGTTTGCAATAGACCAGGACATCCACACGCATCGTATTGCAGGCCCAATCGCTGAAGAAGTTGCAATGGAGAACACCATGAAGCACTACGAAGATGTGGTCGAGAGAGCGTTTGCCGTCGAGTTCGACGATCTGGGTGACGAGAGCGAGGTGTCGGAAGTCATGGAAGATTTAGGGGGAGCCTCCGCGCTGGAGATTGCAAGAAACGGGAGCCAGTTTGCCTTCTGGAATCCGTCACGCCTGAAGTACACCTCCAAGAGTCAACCGGTCTGAAGCTCAACCACTCATCTCAAACACCTGCCCACAAGAACAAAATTCATGAAATTCGAATTTGGAACGCCGAAGGCGCTGGACGATATCTCGCTGCAGGACGCCAAGAATCATCCCATTTGGTTGTGGGCCTGGGAGGCCGGACTGGAGGGCGAGGTGGAAGATGAGACGTGGCAGTGCCCGGTCTTGAACACCGCGGATGTCACGGATGCAATGACGGAGCCGGTCATTACGCTGCGCATCGAGGGGAGCGATGTGATTGGCTCGGCCAGCTACAACGCGGAGCTTGATCAACTGGAAGCAATTTCCATTTGGGAGAACGGTGCCTGGGCAGGAATCCAGGAGACCACGCTGGCGACACCGATTACATTGATTGCTGTCCCCAGCATTCGCGGCGTCACGGGTGTCAGGTTTGTTTGCAGTGAACCCGACGAAGATCGAGCTTCACGTGAGGGCTGACTGCGGTGGGTACTTGGGGCTGGAGCGGCGCATGACGCAATTTGCCAGCTTGGTAGGCACGAATGTTCGGCCAGCCTGCTTTGCATGCTTGTTGGCTGCCGATTGATTTCAACGTCAGGCTAAAAATGCGTTACCCGGAATCAAAACCGCCATGGACCGGCAGCTGCCTTTGCGCAAAGGTGCAGTACCAGCTGACTGCGCATCCGCTGACGTTCTACGCGTGTCATTGCACAGACTGCCAGCGGCGCTCCGGCAGTAGCATGCGGCTGGCCATGTGGGTTGACCGCTCGGCGCTGGAGGTCACGCAGGGAAGCCCGCAGCTCCTGACGTTTGACATGGGAAACGGGCGCCAACGCAGGGCGAAAGTGTGTGTTGATTGCGATACCCGGTTGTGGGCGGAACCGGCCGACAAGCCGACCATGGCGGCGTTGCTGCCCGGCACATTGCACAACGCGCGGGAGTTTGAGCCTGTTGCGCACCTCTGGACAAAAAGCGCGCTTTCCTGGGTGGTGATTCCGCCAGGCGTTGCCGTGTACGAAACCCACCCCGATCGCCCGGGGGAGCTCGCCAGGCTGTGGCAGGAGGCGATGCAACAGCGTGGCTCCGGCGATGCAAACTAAACACTGGTCGAGCCTGCAAATTGTGGCGGGCTGAATTTCCCCTTTCCTCCAGCACATCAACATCAGACCTTAATCCATGACGACAACTGCCCTCCTTATCATCGACGTTCAGAAGGCTCTTTGCTCCGGCGAGAGCGGGGCCTTTGAAAGCCGGCGCGTCATCGACAGAATCAACCAGGTGTCTGCCATGGCCCGCGCCGCGGGAGCTCCCGTCATCCTGATCCAGCACGAGGCGCCGGATGATCCACTGGAATATGGCACTGAAGGGTGGAAACTCGCCGATGGCCTGGACACCCAGCCAACCGATATCCGCCTGCGGAAGAAGGCGACCGACTCGTTCCACAATACGGAGCTGCACGCGCTGCTGCAGGAGCGTGAAATCAAAAAGCTGATCATCTGCGGTATGCAAAGCGACTTTTGCGTAGACACAACGACCCGGCGCGCCCTGGCTCTCGGCTATCCGGTCACGCTGGTTTCGGATGGCCACTCCACCGTGGACAACGGAATCCTCACTGCGGCACAGATTTCGGCCCACCATACGGCGACCCTGGCAAACATCCAGAGCTTTGGGCCAAGAGTCACTCCACAGCTAGCGGGCGAGATCAAGGTTACGGTCTGAGCCAGTTTTGATTTCTATGCACGCACCCTGGATGCCCATCGCCTTTGCCGAAGTCGGCGTGCGCACGTTCCCTGCCGGCCAAAGCAACCCCAGAGTGACCGAGTACCACGCCCACACCAACATTCGCGGCTATGACGACAAGGCGTCGTGGTGTTCATCATTCGTGAATTGGGCTTTGGCACAGGTCGGCATTCCCGGCACCGGGTCTGCGCTGGCGCGTTCCTGGCTGGAATGGGGTGAGCCGCTCGGTGGGCCGGTGCCCGGCTGCGTTGTCGTGTTGTCGCGGGAAGATCCGGGCGGCTGGAAGGGCCACGTGGGTTTTTTTCTTCGCGCAGATGAAACGAATGTGTACCTGCTGGGCGGCAACCAGCTGGACCAGGTGTGTGAAAACGCCTACCCGTTGGTTACGGTGCTGGGGTATCGCTGGCCCTCTGGCAAGGGGCCTTGATCTTCGTGCAACTGCGTGCTTCGCCTGCTGCGCACCAGGTTACTTCATCCTTACCGGCGGCCATCATTGGCGCTTGGCGTCATTGGCACCGGCGTCAGTTGTACTGCCGCAGGGCCGCACTGTCCTGAATTTGTTGGCTATCTGGGCGCTTTCGTGGCATCCTGCCATGCACCGGGATTTCCATCCGATCCTCCGGCCCATGGTGAGCGCCAACGTTGGGCCTCAAAATTACAACCTCAAAGGGAGACGCTCCAATGAAATCATGGGTTGTTCCGGTGGCGGTTGTCATCTGCATGATGGTCTTGTGGATCTGGAGCCGAAACGCAGATAAAAGAGGGCTGGCTGCCTGGGCCAGGGGGCAAGGCGGCGAACTTCTGGAAGTGCGAGATGTTCATGAATTCGACGGTAGCGGAATGCGTCCCCTGCAAGACGATAACGTCCATGAATATTTAGTGAAGGTGAAACTTGAAAATGACACCCTGAAACAGGGGCGGGTTGTGCTGACTTCTCACCTGCTCAGGAAAACGGATATTCAGTGGCGGGAGGACGGTGAATGGGGTTGACGCGGCCTCGCGCCAACCGTCTGGCCGAACGGACGGCACAGGCCGGCCGGTGGGTGCCTACTGCCTGACCCGCGCCGCCACTTCCCGCCCCAGCTCAATCACCGCCATCGCGTAATAACTGCTCCAGTTGTAGCGGGTAATGGCGTAGAAGTTTTCGGTGCCCGCAATGTATTGCGGCGCGTCCGGGCCGTTGAGCAGCTCCACCAGCGCGAGCGGCCCGGTGTGCTGCAGCGCAGGGCCTTCCAGGACAGCACCCTTGGCCGTGAAGCTTTCAACACCGAATGTAGGCAGGATGTCCGGCGCCATCAGGGCGTCCATGTCGAGCCGGCTTTTGTCGAAGCTCACGGGGTAATGCGTGGGCATGCCCGGCTGCCAGTTGAAGGCCTTGAAATAACTCGCGACTGAGCCGATCACGTCGGCCGGGCTGCCCGACAGATCGATATTGCCGTCGCCGTCGAAGTCCACCGCGTATTTGACCCGGCTGGAAGGCATGAACTGCGGCATACCCATGGCGCCGGCGAAGCTTCCGCGTGCGTCGAAAGGGCTGGCCTCAAGCCGGTGTTGCAGCGTCAGGAACTGTTCAATTTCTCCCTTGAAGAATTCGCTGCGCTCTTTGGCGCGCGGATGGTTGGCAGGGAAATCGAAGGCCAGCGTGGTCAGGGCATCCATCACGCGAAAACTGCCGGTGTCGCGGCCGTAGATGGTTTCCACGCCGATGATGCCGACGATGATTTCGGCGGGTACGCCGTATTCCTTTTCGGCACGCTCCAGTGTCTGCTGGTTTTCCAGCCAGAAGCGCCTGCCGGCCTCGATGCGCACCGGGTCGATGAAGCGGCTGCGGTAGACGCGCCAGTTTTTGACAAAGGTCTTGGCTGGCGGCTGCATCAGCCGCACCACGGTGGCGTTGTAACGCGACTGGCCGATCGCATCGCGCACCCAGTCGGGGTCCAGGTCGCGGCGTGCGGCCATGTCGTCGGCAAACTGCATGGCTTCGGGGCGGGTGGAATACAGCGGCCCTTGCGCCGGGGCCGATTTGGCGGCCACGCGTTTTTTGATGTTATTTCCCTCGCCAGACCAGGCAGATACTGCGCAAGCAGCTATCAAAAAGAGAGCAAATCCGAAACGTTGGAGGCGCATGAAGGAGTGATCGAATGACGAGGAGTGAGCGGGGAGGGCTGAGCCGATTTTAAGCGGGCCAGGCGAGCCGGTCGAACTCCTGCCTGAGCGCATGAAGCTGCAGCGCCGCTTTACCGCCGCTTGCCGGCACGGCGGCGTAGCGCAGGTGCTCCAGGCGCATCAACCAGTCATGCAGGGCCTCGCCTTGCTTGCCGTAGCGGCCCAGCACCTCCTGCGCCAGCTGGCGGGGCGAGGTGGCGGGCGTGCTGTGAAGGCCGGCCTTTTCCAGCCGCTTGCGCGTGCGGGCCAGCAGGCGCAGCCAGGGATCGTGCTGCGCACGGTCCCACAGCGTCCAGGCCGCGCCGACCAGGGCGGCCAACACCACGATACCGATCAGCACATAGCTCAGGTCTTCCCAGCTGGGGGACTCAAAGCCGATGTCTTTCAGCAAATTGAGTTGTTTGCCTTGGGTGTAGTTCAGCACCCACTGGTTCCAGCCGTTGTTCACGGCCTCCCAGGTGGCGCGCAGCTGCGCAGTCAAGGTCGGGCTGAAGTTGCCCAGGGCTTGCGCCACCACGCCTTGCGGTGCGGCCAGGCGCTGGAACGCCCCTGTGCGTCCCGGCGCCACTGCTGAGGTTGGGTCTACGCGCACCCAGCCTTCACCGGCCTGCCAGACTTCGGCCCAGGCATGCGCGTCGCTTTGCCGCACCACCCAGTAGCCGTCGACGCTGTTGAGCTCGCCGCCCTGGTAGCCGGTGACGATGCGCGCCGGGATGTCGAGGGCGCGCATCAGGATGACAAAGGCCGAGGCGATGTGTTCGCAAAAACCTTCCTTGCGGTCAAACCAGAATTCGTCGGCGGTGTGTTGCCCGTACACACCGGGCTCCAGCGTGTAAACGTAGCCCCCGGTGCGCAGCCGTTCCAGCGCAACTTGCACCAGCGTACGGGTATTTGCCACCGCATAACGCGGGTCGCGGCGAATCTCGGCTGCGAGCGCCAGCGTGCGGGGATTAAAGCCGGCCGGCAGCGCTACAAATTCCTGCAGGCCGATCACCTGCTGACGCGGCCCATGCCTGAAGATCGGATAGCTCTGGGCCTTGTAGCGCACCAGGTCGGTGACAGGCCGGTTGGTGAACCACTGGAGATCGGCCTCCATGGTATTGCGGTATCCGGGCAAGTCGGGGCTTTGCGGGGCCGCCTCCATCACGAAGATCCATGGTTGATTATTGGGGGCAAGCGTCACTTCATAGTTGACAGGCGCACCAGCCACTTCGAGGTTAGCAGGCAGGGCATAACGCGATGGCAGGAACGCGCGCAACGGCTGCCAGTTGCGCCCATCGAAGTTTGAAAGCACAGGCCCCCTGAAGTACAGCTCTTGCTGGGGTGGTGGCTTGCCGCCCTCAAACCGGATGCGCATGGCTACGCTGTCGTCCAGTGCCAGAGTGGCGATACTGCCCACCTGCATGCTGGGGCTCAGGCCGCTGCGGCCGGTCATCGCATCGCTCGGCACCCCCCACAAAGGCGCCAGGCGCGGAAACAGCAAAAACAGCACCAGCATGATGGGCGCGCCCAGCAGGGCCATCCAGCCTGCTGTTTTGGCCGCTTGCAGCAGCGGCGGTTTGCCCACCGGCAAATGGGCATTGACCAGCACGGTCAGCAGACCCATCAACCCTAGCAGCATGCTGAAGGCGGTAAGCAGGGACTGAGAATAAAAGAAGTTGCTCAGCATGCAGAAGAAGCTGAGAAAGAACACCACAAAGGCGTCGCGCCGGGCCCGCAGCTCCAGGGTCTTGAGCGTGAGCAGCACGACCAGCAAGGTCACGCCTGCATCGCGGCCGAACAAGGTTCGGTGCGTCGTCAGCGTGGCGCCAATGGTCAGGGCCAGCAGGGCCAGCAGCCACCACTTGCCCGGCAGCGGACGGGCCTGCACGGCCAGCCAGCCGCGCCACACCAGCACGGTACTGGCCAGCGCGCTGCACCACAGCGGCAGGTTGCCCACCTGGGGCAGCAGCACCCAGGCGATGACCAGCAACAGGAACAGGGTGTCGCGGGCGTCGCGGGGAAGGGTTTGGAGGCGGGTCAGCATGGGGCTTCCCGTCCCCGTTCGGGCTGGGCCTGTCGAAGCCTCGTTGTTGTAAGGGCGCTGAGGTGGATTGAGTTCCGGGGCCGGGGTTGCCGGCGGCAACTCACTTTCTTTTGCTTCGCCAAAAGAAAGTAAGCAAAGAAAAGGCGACCCTGGTTCCTGCGTCCCCTTCGCTGCGCTACGGGGCAACCTGCGGTGCTCGGCTCAGGCGGGGTCTCGCTCGAACTCGCCTTCGGCTCAGACAATCGCGATCCCTGATCCGCCTGAGCCTGCGCTCCTCGGCGCATCCACAAGGGGAAATCGGGAGCGGGGACCAATACCAACAAGGACACGCCATGGCGTGTCCTTGTTTCTTCAAGTGTTCGGGTTCTGCTATTCGGCTGTTGGCTGTTGGTATTCCTTACCCCACCCCTTCTGTATGCGCCGAGGAGCGCAGGGCCAGACGGATCAGGGCAAAAACTTGTTTGAGCCGCAGGCGAGTTGTTTTTGACCCCGGCTGGACCGAGCACCACAGGCTGCCCGAAGCGCAGCGCAGGGACGCAAACAGCAGGGTCGCCTTTTCTTTGCTTACTTTCTTTTGGCGAAGCAAAAGAAAGTGAGTTGCCGCCGGGCAACCCCCGGCCAGCCGTCCCCAGCAAAAAGCCCCCCGGTCGGATAAACCCAGAAACCGTCAACATACCGCCAACGCCTCCAGGCAAAGCCGTTTATGCGCCTCCCCACTGGCAGGCTTGATCTCCACCGAAGGCAACCTCAAGCCATAGTCCAGCGCGAGCTTGTCGGCCATCAACACCCAGGCACACAGCCGTGAAAGCTTTTGTTCAACACCGGCAGAGCCCGCATTCATGAAGTCCAGCCAGAGCTCATGCCGCTGGGCTTGCTGCGTGTCACGCACGACCAGGCCGTTGCCCTGTTCATCGGCCTTGGCTGCTTTTTTCCAGACGATCAGTTTCATGGGGTCGCCGCGGCGGTAACCGCGTACGCCATCGAATTCACCCGTGCTTTGTGCCCGTGAGGCCGCCGTCGCGCCACCGGAGCGGGGCTCGCCGGGCGGCAGCGGTGGCGGGTGGGCTTCGGGCTGCGGATAGACCAGGATCTGGGCAGCCGGGCGCCACACCGTCCAGACGCGAAAGGTGCCGAGCGGGTAACGGGTTTCGGCGGTCAGCGTCGGCAGCCGGTACAAGCCCCGCCGCGGCGGCGTGAAGGCCACCTGCACCACGCTGCTGCCCTGCGCGGGCACGTCGGTCCACACCCAGTGCTGCTCCCCGCCCTTTTTGGCGTCCTTTTTGGTGTCCACATCGTGTGGGTTCAGCACGCTCAGCCCGATGCCATGGCGCGCGGTACGCCTGGCGTTCATGAGTTTTACATCAAATGCGGCGGTAGCACCCGCGTAGTGAGCGGGAGGCGCTACTAAATTCATAGCAAGACCGCGCAACGTGCCGTGGCAGACGTGCATGCCGACCAGAGCACTGCCGGCCAGCAGGAACGTCAGCAGGTAGCCCAGGTTGAGCTGGTAGTTGATGGAAGCCACCAGCAGCACCAGCAGCGTCACGCCCAGCATCAGGCCAGGCCGCGTGGGCAGGATGTACACGTTGCGCTGGGTCAGCGACACGCTGTCGGTGAACGGCAGCTTGCTTTGCCACCACTTCTGGAAGCGCCCGCGAATGAAGGCAAAAGGATTCCATTCGCGGGCCGCCGTGGAACCGGCTTTGCCGGGCCACTGGTGGCGCCCCCCGGGGGGGGAGGCGCCGGAGGCGCTTCGGGGGGCGTCCATCTTCTTCAGGGGAGGGGCACGGCGTCGAGCATGGCCCGCACCTGCTCCACAGGGCCGCGGCCGGCGTCGCTGACCGGAATGAGCCGGTGTGCGGCGGTTTGCGGCAGCACGGCAGCAATGTCGTCCGGCGCCACGTAGTCCCGCTTGCTCAGGAAGGCCTGTGCTTTGGCGGCCCGCATGATGGCAATGCCCGCGCGCGGGCTGAGGCCTTGCAGAAACCAGCGGCCTGAACGGGTCGCCGTGACCAGGTCCTGCAGGTAGTTCAGCAGCGGCTCCGACGCGTGAACCTGCGCCACCATCTGCTGCAGCTCCAGCAGGTCGTGCGGCGCCAGCAGGGCCGGCAGTTTTTCGAGCATGTCGCGGCGGTCGGCGCCCCGCAGCAATTCGCGTTCGGCGGCGCGGTCAGGGTAGCCCAGCGAAATCCGCATGTGAAAGCGATCCAGCTGGGACTCGGGCAGGGCGTAGGTGCCGAGCTGGTCGTGCGGATTCTGTGTGGCGATCACGAAAAACGGCAGGGGCAGGGGCCGGGTTTCGCCCTCGACCGTGACCTGCTTTTCCTCCATGGCTTCGAGCAGGGCGCTTTGGGTTTTCGGGCTGGCCCGGTTGATTTCATCGGCCAGCAGCACCTGCGCAAAAACCGGCCCCGGGTGAAACACAAAGCTTTCCTTCTGGCGTTCGTAAATCGACACACCCGACAAATCGCTGGGCATCAGGTCGGCGGTGAACTGCACCCGCGAAAACTGCAGCCCGAAAGAACGGGACAGCGCATGGGCCAGGGTGGTTTTTCCGACGCCCGGAACGTCTTCAATCAGCAGGTGGCCGCCGGCCAGCAGGCAGGCCACGCAGTCCTGTACCTGTGCCGGTTTTCCGACGATGACCGTGTTAAGCTGATCGAGAAGTGCCTGGAGTTTTTCTGTGACTTTCATGGTGCCAACCATACCGTAATTTTTTACAAATTATTTCCCCCATGAACGCGACTGGTTATTTCACGCACGCAGATTGCCGCAAGCATGAGATGGGCCCCGGCCACCCGGAATGTCCCGAGCGGCTCGACGCCATTGACGACTGGTTGCTGGCGACCGGCGTCAAGGACGCCCTGGACGCGCGCGAGGCCCCCCTGGCAGCGCTGGGCGACATCGAGCTGGCGCACGACCGCATGATGGTGGCGGCGATCCGCGGCCTGAGCGACAGTCTGGTCGACGACATCAGGGCCGGCGGGCCGGCCTATGCCCAGATAGACCCCGATACCGCGCTCAATGCGCACACCTGGAACGCCGCCCTGCGCGCGACCGGCGCCGTGCTGGCGGCCACCGACGCTGTGATGTCCGGAGAGCTTGAGAACGCGTTTTGCGCGGTGCGCCCGCCGGGCCACCATGCCTGCCACAACCGGTCCATGGGATTTTGCGTTTTCAACAGCGTCGCCGTTGCTGCCAAATATGCGCTGGAGCGCCACGGCCTCAAGCGCGTGGCGATTGTCGACTTCGACGTGCACCACGGCAACGGCACCGAGGACATCCTCAGCGGCGACGACCGTGTCCTGATGGTCAGCTTTTTCCAGCACCCGTTTTACCCATATACCGGCACCGAAAATCATGCAGGCAACATGCTCAACCTGCCCGTGCCGGCCTATACCAAGGGCATGGCCGTGCGTGAGCTGATCGAAGCGGCATGGATTCCGCGCCTGGAAGAATTCAAGCCCGAGATGATTTTCATCAGCGCGGGTTTTGATGCGCACCGCGACGACGACCTGGGCCAGATGGGTCTGGTCGAGCAGGACTACGCCTGGATCACCCAGCGCCTGAAGGACGTCGCCAGGCGCCATTCCCAAGGCCGTATCGTCTCGTCGCTGGAGGGTGGCTACAACCTGAATGCGCTGGCGCGCAGCGTGGAAGCGCATATCCGCGTCCTGGCCGATTTGTAGGGCATTCATGAGTGCCGTATCTGCTGAGCTTTCGGCTCCCGTGCTTCACACGCATGACGCGCGCGGTGTCCACCGCCTGGTGCTGAACCGGGCGTCTACTTTTAACGCGCTCGGTGAAGACGTGCTGTCTGCACTGCAGGCTGCACTGGATTTGATCGCGGCCGACAGCTCGGCGCGCGCGGTGGTCATCTCGGCCGAGGGCAAGGCTTTTTGTGCCGGCCACAACCTGAAAGACATGCGCGCCCGGCCCGAGCTGGCTTATTACCAGAAGCTTTTTGCGCAGTGCACGCGCGTGATGCTCAGCATCCAGAGGCTGCCGGTGCCTGTGATCGCGCAGGTGCAGGGCCTGGCCACCGCGGCCGGGTGCCAGCTGGTGGCGCAATGCGACCTGGCGGTGGCCTCCAGCAATGCGACTTTTGGCGTGAATGGCATCGATGTGGGCCTGTTTTGCGCCACGCCCAGCGTGCCGCTGGTGCGCAACATTCCGGCCAAGCAAGCCATGGAGATGCTGCTCACGGGTGAATTCATCACCGCGGACGAAGCGTGTGCGCGCGGGCTGGTGAACCGTGTCGCATCACCGGAATCCCTCGAGGGCGAAGTCGAAAAACTCTTGCAGTCGCTCCTGCCCAAACCGCGCGAAGCACTCGCCATGGGCAAGGCGCTGTTCTACCAGCAACGTGAAACCGGCATCGAGGCCGCCTACCAGCTGGCGGGCCAGTCCATGGCCTGCAACATGGTCCATGCCGTGGCACAGGAAGGCGTGCAAGCCTTCATCGAAAAAAGGAAACCCCAATGGCCAGCGCCGGCGCCCTGACGACCCGTCCCGTTCCTCCCGTCCGCATTGATGCGCTGGATGACTGGTTTGCGGCACTGGCCCAGCCTACCGCCCTCACGGAGCTGGCCGCGCTGATTTCCTGCGCGTTGCTGGCCTGGCTGGTGGTGCGCATGGCGGGCCGCGCACGTATGGCGGTCGATGGGACTTCCATCCTTTTCGGGCGGCGCGTGATTGACGGCGTGCTGTTTCCGCTGCTGCTGCTTTTCTTTGCCAATGCGGTGCAGGTCCTTTTGGCGAGGACCTTTCCGTTGGCGGTATTCAAGGTAGCCATTCCTGTGCTGCTGTCGCTGGCGGTGATCCGCCTGGGGGTCAAGGTGCTGCAGGTGGCCTTCAAGGACGCGCCGCTCGTGCGGGCCCTGGAGCGCACCATTTCCTGGCTGGCCTGGATCGCCATGGTGCTGTGGGTCAGCGGCTTCTTGCCTGTGATACTTGATGAGCTCGACGACATCAAGTGGAAGGTCGGCAACTCGACGCTGTCGGTGCGCACCATGCTTGAAGGTGCGGTGACAGCCGGTGTGGTGCTGCTGATCACCTTGTGGATATCTTCGGCCATTGAGGCGCGCCTGCTGCGTTCAGCCACCGGCAACGAGCTCTCCCTGCGCAAGGCTGTCAGCAATGCGGTGCGTGCCATGCTGATGTTTGTCGGCCTGATGCTGGCGCTGTCGTCGGTGGGCATTGACCTCAGGGCGTTGTCGGTGCTGGGCGGCGCGGTAGGCGTGGGTGTGGGCTTTGGCCTGCAGAAGCTGGCGGCCAACTACGTGAGCGGCTTTGTCATGCTGGCCGAGCGCAGTGTGCGCATCGGTGACAACGTGCGGGTGGACACCTTTGAAGGGCGCATCACCGATATCAATGCGCGCTACACCGTGGTGCGTGCACCGTCCGGGCGCGAATCCATCGTGCCCAACGAGATGTTCATCAGCAGCCGCGTTGAAAACCTCTCGCTCAGCGATACGCAGGTGCTGCAGTCCACCGTGGTGTCGGTGGGCTATGACAGCGACGTCGAGCTGGTGATGGGCCTGCTCAGCGAAGCCGCGCTCAAGCAGGACCGTGTGCTGCGCGACCCTGGTCCCAGCGTCAATCTGACCCACTTTGGCGTCGACGGGCTCGAGTTCACGCTCAACTACTGGATGGTTGATCCCGAAAACGGCCAGCAGAACCTGCGCTCGCGTGTCAACCTCGCCGTCCTGGAGTCGCTGCGCTCGCACGGCATCGAAATTCCGTACCCGCAGCGTGTGGTGCATACCCGCGTGAGCATTTCGGAGAATGCAAAAAACGTGGAGGGCGAGAAGGGCGCTACCGGTGCCAAGCCTTCCTGAGCGGCCCACAAACGGCCTGCGGCGCGCTTTTTCCCTGCCCGACCTCCGTTCGCTGCATCGGCAATTGACGCCTGAAAGACACCTGAAGGACAGTGGTTGGGCAGGATGCTCTAATTCGCTGTATCCGGCGCCCTATAATGAAAAATAGAACGATCGTTCTTTTTCTGCCTGGTTCCCCTGGATACCCTCCGGCGACCAGTTGAGCAGCCCGCATCAGGGGCGCCGCAGCATAGAATGCAAAGCTTACGTTTACGTTAACGTCAATTCAGTCCCGATTTCATTTCGATTTCAATTCGTACTCAATCCATCAACTCTGGAGTCCTCTCATGAAGGTCTTGGTTCCCGTCAAACGCGTTGTGGACTACAACGTCAAAGTCCGCGTCAAATCCGATGGCACTGGTGTCGACATCGCCAACGTCAAGATGAGCATGAACCCGTTTGACGAGATCGCCGTTGAAGAAGCGACGCGACTGAAGGAAAAGGGTGTCGTAACCGAAGTCATCGCCGTGAGCTGCGGCGTGCTGCAGTGCCAGGAAACCCTGCGCACCGCCATGGCCATCGGTGCCGACCGCGCCATCCTGGTCGAAACCGCCGAAGAACTGCAGCCGCTGGCCGTCGCCAAGCTGCTCAAGGCGCTGGTCGAAAAAGAGCAACCGCAACTCGTCATCCTCGGCAAGCAGGCCATTGACGACGACTGCAACCAGACCGGCCAGATGCTGGCTGCGTTGCTGGGCTGGCCACAAGCCACTTTTGCTTCCAAGGTCGAAGTCGAAGGCGGCACCGCCAAGGTCACGCGCGAAGTCGACGGCGGCCTGGAAACCCTCTCGCTCACGCTGCCGGCGATCATCACGACCGATTTGCGCCTCAATGAACCGCGCTACGTCACCTTGCCCAACATCATGAAGGCCAAGAAAAAGCAGCTCGACAACCTCAAGCCCGAAGAGCTCGGTGTCGACGTCAAGCCGCGTATCAAGACCCTGAAGGTCAGCGAGCCGCCCAAACGCAGCGCCGGCATCAAGGTGGCCGACGTGGCCGCCCTGGTGGACAAGCTCAAGAACGAAGCCAAAGTCATCTAAGGAGTTGATTGAAATGACCGCACTTGTAATCGCAGAACACGACAACAATTCCATCAAACCGGCGACCCTCAACACCGTGACGGCTGCCGCCCAGTGCGGTGGCGACGTGCACGTGCTGGTGGCCGGCAAGGGCGCCGAAGCCGCCGCCAAAGCCGCCGCCGCCATTGCCGGCGTGGCCAAAGTCATCCACGTCGAAGGCGAGCATTTCGCCCACGGCCTGGCTGAAAACATGGCCGCCCAGGTGCTGGCCATCGCTTCCGCCTATTCGCACATCCTGTTTCCCGCCACCGCTTCGGGCAAAAACATCGCCCCCCGCGTGGCCGCAACGCTGGACGTCGGCCAGATCTCCGACATCACCAAGGTCGATGCCGCCGACACCTTCGAGCGCCCCATCTACGCGGGCAACGCGATCGCCATCGTGCAAAGCCTGGACGCGACCAAAGTCATCACTGTGCGCACCACCGGCTTTGACGCCGCGGCCGCCACGGGCGGCTCCGCAACCATCGAAACGCCCGCGGGCGTTGCCGACAGCGGCAAGTCGACCTTCCTGGGCTCCGAGATCGCCAAGAGCGACCGCCCTGAGCTGACGGCTGCCAAGATCATCGTCTCCGGTGGCCGCGCGATGGGCTCCAGCGAGAAATTCAACGAAGTGCTGACGCCGCTGGCAGACAAGCTGGGCGCAGCTCTCGGCGCATCGCGCGCAGCGGTTGATGCAGGCTACGCCCCCAATGACTGGCAAGTGGGCCAGACCGGCAAGATTGTCGCGCCGCAGCTCTACATCGCCGCCGGTATTTCCGGTGCGATCCAGCATCTGGCCGGCATGAAAGACAGCAAGGTCATCGTGGCGATCAACAAGGATCCCGAAGCGCCTATCTTTAGCGTCGCTGACTATGGTCTCGAGGCCGACCTGTTCACTGCCGTACCCGAGTTGGTCGCAGCCCTGTAATACGGTTTCAGGCCAGCGCGACATGAAAGCCAAGCAGCAACCCGGCCAATCCGGCATGAGGCGAGGCGCATGCATGGCCTTGATGCTGGCGGGCTTGCTCCTCGCTGCGTGCGCGGGGCTTGACCGCAAAGTCGAACAGGTCAGCGTCAAGTCGGACATCAAGGAGCCTGTGACGTCTTTGGCCCTGGTTTTTGTGACCCCCGAGTGGGCCAACCAAAACCCGGACCTGGTCAAAGGCTACAGGCTCTCGGGTGTACTCGACAACCGCCTGATGAACCAAAGTGTTGGGCACGCCGCAGACTTCATGCAGCTCAACGGAGTTCCCGCAAAGTACGCAGGCACGTTCGGCCAGCGTTCCAATATCAGGGGCGTGCTGGGCGAATGGTCCGGCCAGGGTTACAACACGCTGCTGTTTGTTCCGATGGGCTCTACCGTCACCTCCCAGGGCCATGAAGCCCGCAGGGGTTCTACCCGTTACCGCGTGACGCTGTACAGCAAGAAGCTCGTGCCCATGCTGGAGTTTCAGGATGCGTTTTACGCCTCGGCCCCGGATTCGGGTCATGTGGACCTGATGGCAGCGGGCTGGCTCAATGCCTTGATGGACAACGGTTATGTCGTGCGGAAATCCGAAAAACTGGTGGAACCTCCAGTTCGTGATTTTTCGCCCTAGATTCAAGAGTTCACCTGGCAATTGAGACCCCGATTTCGCCTGGGGTATCCCAAGCCGACAGGCCATGGCGGCGCACCGATTTTTACCCTGCCTTCGCCGGGCATAAGACAACTTTCCGGAGACAAAAACATGACATACAAGGCCCCCCTCAAGGACATGCTGTTTGACATCAAACACCTGGCCAACATCGAACAGATCGCGCAAATCCCCGGCTTTGAAGAAGCCGGCTTCGACACCGCGCAAGYGGTGCTCGAAGAATGCGCCAAGTTCAACGAGGGCGTGCTGGCTCCGCTCAACCGTGACGGTGACATCAATCCGTCGAGCTTTCAATCCGGCGAAGTCACCACCACGCCTGGCTTCAAGGAGGCCTTCCGCCAATACGTCGAAGGCGGCTGGCAAGGGCTGCAGCACCCGGCTGATTTTGGCGGTCAGGGTTTGCCCAAAACCATAGGCGCAGCGTGCGGTGAAATGCTCAATTCCGCCAACATGAGTTTTGCGCTGTGCCCGCTGCTCAGCGACGGCGCCATTGAAGCCCTGCTCACGGCCGGCTCCGACGACCTCAAGGCGGTCTATCTTGAAAAGCTGGTGAGCGGCCAGTGGACTGGCACCATGAACCTGACCGAGCCGCAAGCTGGTTCGGACCTCGCCATGGTGCGCAGCCGTGCCGAGCCGCAGCCCGACGGCACGTACAAGGTTTTCGGCACCAAGATCTTCATCACCTATGGTGAGCACGACATGGCCGAGAACATCGTGCATCTGGTGCTCGCCCGCGTGACCGGCGCGCCCGAAGGCGTCAAGGGCATTAGCCTCTTTGTCGTGCCCAAGTTCATGGTCGGCAAAGACGGCGCACTCGGTGCACGCAACGACGTGCACTGCGTGAGCATCGAGCACAAGATGGGCATCAAGGCGTCGCCCACTGCCGTGCTGCAGTACGGCGACCATGGCGGCGCCGTAGGCTACATCGTCGGTGAAGAAAACCGCGGCCTCGAGTACATGTTCATCATGATGAACTCGGCGCGCTACGCCGTGGGCATGCAAGGCATCGCGATTGCCGAACGCGCCTACCAGAAAGCCGTGGAATTTTCCAAAGACCGCGTGCAAAGCCGACCGGTTGACGGCTCCATCAAGGCCAGCGCGCCCATCATTCACCACCCGGACGTGAAGCGCATGCTGATGACCATGCGAGCCTACATCGAAGGCTGCCGCGCCATGGCTTCTGTCGCTGCTGCGGCGTATGACGCAACGCATCACCACCCCGATGCGGATGTGCGCAAGCAGAACCAGGCGTTTTACGAATTCATGGTGCCACTGGTCAAGGGCTACAGCACCGAGATGAGCCTGGAAGTGACGTCGCTGGGTGTGCAGGTGCATGGCGGCATGGGCTTTATTGAAGAAACCGGCGCCGCCCAGTACTACCGCGACGCCAAGATTCTGACCATCTACGAAGGCACGACCGCCATCCAGGCCAACGACCTGATTGGCCGCAAGACTTCGCGCGATGGCGGCCAGACGGCCAAGGCGATTGCCGCGCAGATCGAAAAAACCGAAGGCGAGCTGCTCAAGCAGGGCAGTGCTGACGCGCTGGCCGTGGCCAAGCGCCTGAAGGCCGCGCGCCTGGCATTCATCGATGTGGTGGATTTCGTGGCCGGCAACACCAAAGCCAGCCCCAACGCCGTGTTTGCCGGCAGCGTGCCTTACCTCATGCTCGCGGGCAATGTGGTGGCCGGCTGGCAGATGGCGCGTTCGCTGCTGGTGGCGCAAGAACAAATCGCCCAAGGCATCGACGTCGCCTTCATGCAGGCCAAGATCACCACCGCACGTTTTTATGCTGACCACCTGCTGACCAAGGTGCCCGGCGTGCGCGACAGCATTGTCGATGGTGCAGACAGCGTCACGGCGCTGGCGCTGGACGCGTTCTGACCTCCGTACACACTGCTATTTATTTGATAGCTGTTAGCGCCCGTCAGTAAAGGGTTGCAGGATGTTTTTTCTTGAATTCAGAATAACAACGGAGCCACCATGTCCAGACTGCCCGGCGCATTGAACAAGCTGCCTTTGCCCATCATCGGTTCACCGCTCTTCATCATCAGCAATCCCAAGCTGGTCATCGCGCAGTGCAAAGCCGGCGTGGTGGGCGCCATGCCCGCGCTCAACGCTCGGCCTGCGTCGCAGCTTGATGAGTGGCTGGCCGAGATCACCGAGGCACTGGCAGCCCACAACAAGGCCAACCCTGACAAGCCGGCGGCGCCTTTTGCCATCAACCAGATCGTGCACAAGTCCAACGACCGCCTGGAGCACGACATGGAAATGTGCGTGAAGTACAAGGTGCCCATCTACATCACCAGCCTGGGTGCACGCGAAGACATCAACGCTGCCGCCCACAGCTACGGCGGCGTGGTGCTGCACGACATCATCAACAACAAGTTCGCGCGCAAGGCCATTGAAAAGGGCGCCGACGGCCTGGTCGCCGTGGCCGCCGGTGCGGGCGGCCATGCGGGCGTCAAAAGCCCGTTCGCGCTGATCCAGGAAATCCGCCAGTGGTTTGACGGCCCTCTGGCGCTGTCGGGCGCCATCTCCACTGGCGGCGCGGTTCTGGCTGCGCAGGCCATGGGCGCCGACTTTGCCTATATCGGTTCGGCGTTCATCGCGACGGACGAAGCGCGCGCGGCCGACGCCTACAAGCAGGCCATCGTTGACGGGAACTCAGACGACATCGTTTACAGCAGCCTTTTTACCGGCGTGCACGGCAACTACCTCGCGCCGTCGATTCGCGCTGCTGGCATGGACCCCGAGAACCTTCCCGAAGGCGACGTCAAGACCATGAACTTCGGCGGCGGTGAAGGCAGCAAGTCCAAGGCCTGGAAAGACATCTGGGGCTGCGGCCAGGGCATTGGCTCTGTCAGCAAGGTCCAAAGCGCCGCGGCCTTTGTGGACCAGCTCAGGCGCGAGTACGAGCAGGCACGCAAACGGGTCTGCGCTTAAGCGCCATCGCTACCTTTGAGCAGCGCTGCGCCTGAAATACCCGCCTTGACCACCGCGACCCGACGCTTTCCCGGCATGGATGCCCTCAAAGGGCTGGCCTGCGTCCTCATTGTTTTGCATCACCTGGCTTTTTACGGCCCGATGTCGGATGTGGTGCACCCGTTTGCACCGGCCTTGATGGACTGGCTTTACGACTACGGCCGCATGGCCGTGCAGGTGTTCCTGGTCGTGAGCGGTTTTCTGGCGGCGGCCTCGCTGGCGCCGCAGGGTGTGGCCGTGTTCGGCTCATCTGGTGCCCTGATTTTTCGCCGCTACTGGCGGCTCGTCAAACCTTATGGGGTGGCGCTGGCCGTGAGTATGCTCGTGGCCGCGTTGGTCAGGCCCTGGTTCGCACATCATTCGGTGCCGGAGGCTCCCACGGTGCACCAGCTGCTCGCCCATGTCCTGTTGCTGCAGGACCTGCTCGGACAGGATGCGCTTTCTGCTGGAGTCTGGTACGTGGCCATCGACTTCCAGCTCTACGCCATGGCGGTTCTCATTTTTGCCTTTGCCCGGCGGTTCCAGTTTCAGCCGCATGACGGCGATGCAACGCATACCACTTCGGTTTCGGCCCCGCTCGGCGTGAGCCTCATCCTGTTGGTAGCCTTGGCTTCGCTGCTGTTTTTCAACCGCCTGCCGGCCTTTGATATCACCGCCCTCTATTTTTGCGGCTCCTATGCCCTGGGCATGCTGGCCTTCTGGGCCTCAAACCGCCTTGGCGCGCGGCGCAGCTTCTGGCTCGTGACCCTGGCGGTGATGGGCGGGCTGGCCCTGGCGCTGGATTTCAGGGGGCGCCTGGTGGTGGCACTGGTCACCGCCTTCGGCCTGGTCGGGCTGGCGGTGCTGCAGCCACAGTCCTGGCCGGTGCGATGGCTGCAGCAGCGCCGGCTGGTGCAGCTGGGCCAGATGTCCTACTCTGTGTTCCTCATCCACTTTCCGGTGTGCCTGCTGGTCAATGCCATCGTGAGCCATTTCTGGCCCACGCAGCTTGCGGCAAATGTGCTGGGCCTGCTGCTGGCCTTCCTGCTGTCGCTGCTGGCGGGCTGGGTGCTGTATCAGTCGGTGGAATCGCGGCCGATTCCTTTGCGGCCGCGCTGGTTGAGTCGCTTTTATTTGCGTTAAAAAGCAGCTCTTCGCCTTTCTGGACAAGCGCAACTAGCTATTGAATTAATAGCATTCAACCGGAGCCAGGCTCACTGCCTGAACATCTCCAGCTTCAATGCCGCAGGCTCACCCAGCCATGAGGCATGCGTGGTGTGGTCGGCCAGGTCGTCGCCGGTGAGCCCGTGCACAAACACATCCAGTCCGTCGCGGTGTTCTTCGAGCCAGGGAATGACGCTGTCAAACGCCGCGCGGTCAAATGCCAGCTGGCAACTCCAGCGCGGGTGCGGCCCCACCTCTCGTTCATGCACCCGCCCCACGGCAATCCCGAAAAGCGCACCGGCCTTTTCGCACAGGGCGCGTGCCTGCTCAACGGTGCCGGGCCCGAAGTACACATGGGCGTGGTAGCGGGCATAAAGGTTTTCGGGACGCTGGATCATGGTGAAACGGAAAGGGAGAAGAGGGACGGAAAAATGAAAAAGGGGGCGTATCAATGACTGCATTGGATGAGTCCTCAGGCATCCTCCAGAAACGTCAGGGCCGGTAGCGGTGCATCGGGGTTTTCTTCTCGGGCTTTTGCATGCGTCTGCTTCATGCGCTGCCGGCAATGCGCCAGGTCTTTTACCTGAAACAGGAAAAACACCTCGGCCGCGTCTTCCGCGTTTTGCCAGAGGTGCTCCAGATACATGCCTTGCTTCGCATGTTCGTCCGCGTCCTTTTCCAGCTGCTGTTTAACGGCGGCCAGCGGCGCGCCGGTGAGTTTTACCAGTACGTGTGCCATGGGACGTCTCCTGCTTTAAACCCATTATTGCGGGCCCTGTTGCAGACATTTGCTAAAGGGTTTTTGTTTGAATATACTGTATTTATATACAGTATTTTTCTGCGACCTTGCCGGGCACTGCGCTTGCCCCCACCAAATCTTATTAATCCATGTCCGACGCCATCATCCCGCTACACGCCATCAAGGGCCGAGGCACTGCCACGCGCATGCCGCACCGGTTTGAAAAAGACGTGCGCAACGCATGGGACGACGGCTGGGGTACGCTGGAAGAAGGCGCGGCGGGCGAGGCGCCCCGGATCGAAACCACGGTCACGATGGAAGAAGCGCGCAGCGCCATTGTCGGCAACGATTCGCCCGATATCTTTTTTGACTACAGCATCAATCCCTACCGGGGCTGTGAGCATGGCTGTGTGTACTGTTATGCGCGGCCCACACACAGCTACCTCAATCTTTCGCCTGGGCTGGACTTTGAAACCAGGATCATCGCCAAGCGCAACATTGCCGAGGTGCTGCGCGCCGACCTGCGCAAACGCAGCTATGTTCCCAAGCTGCTTAACATCGGCTCGGCCACAGACTGCTACCAGCCCGCCGAGCGCGAGCTGCGACTGACGCGCAGCATCATCGAGGTGATGCAGGAAGTGCGGCACCCGTTCTCTTTGATCACCAAATCCAGCGGCGTGGAGCGCGACCTGGACCTGCTGGCGCCGCTGGCCGCTGACAAGCTGGCCGCCGCCTACGTGACCATCACCACGCTCGACGGCGAACTCGCGCGCAAGCTGGAGCCGCGCGCGGCCGCACCGCACCGGCGCCTGCGCACCATCCGCACGCTGGCAGAGCACGGCGTTCCCGTCGGCGTCAGTGTGGCGCCGCAAATCCCATTTGTGAACGACGACATGGAGCATGTGCTGGAGGCCGCCTGGGAGGCCGGTGCGCGCAGCGCGTTCTATACCGTGATCCGTCTGCCCTGGGAAGTGGCACCCATCTTCAAGGAGTGGCTGGAGCTGCACTACCCGCAGCGCGCCGCGCGCATCATGGCGCGCATCCACGAAATGCGCGGCGGCAAGGATTACGACAGCGACTTTGCCTCGCGCATGAAAGGCCACGGCCTGTGGGCTGAACTCATCAAGCAGCGTTTTGAGAAAGCCTGCAACCGGATTGGCTTTAACCGCCAGCGCATTGAGCTGGATTTGAGCCGGTTCCGGCCGCCAGCGGCTGCGGGTGCCGAAGGGCAGGGCCGGCTGTTCTGAGGGGGCACGCGTCAGTTCGACGCGAGGGCTATAGTCCAAAAAAGCGTGTGCATCACGCCTCATACTGTTTGAAGATAAAAGGAGTTCACCTTGGCGCTTGACTGGAAATATTCATCGGAAGGCATGGTCGCCGCAGACTGGGAAGAACTGTCGAACCTTTACCGGATGGCCCCACTGGGCGACAAGAAGCCGGCCGACCTGCAGGTCGTATTCACCAACAGCATGTTCAAGTGTTTTGTGTACGACGCCGGCAAGCTGATTGCCGCCGGCCGTGCGGTGGCGGACGGCAAGGATTGCTCTTATATCTGCGACATCGCGGTAGCGCCGGACCGGCAGGGCTCCGGCATGGGCAAGGACATGGTCGCGGCGCTGGTGCGGCTTTCCGGCGGTCACAAAAAAATCATCCTCTACGCGGTGGCCGGCAAGGAACCGTTTTACCGCAAGCTTGGCTTTAGTCGCATGCTGACCGCGATGGCGATTTTTGCGAATACCGAGCAAGCGCTGCAAAGCGGTTTGATCAGCGATAACTGATCGGGCAACCGAGAGCCGGCCCTAACGCAGATAACTGCGGTTCAGCCTCACTTCAAGCTTTTTCTGCAGCGTTTCAAACGAGGCGCTCATGGCCCAGTAAATGCCCGCCGCCGCCAGGTACAGCGGAAAGGGCTGGAAGGTCGTGGCAATCACTTCCTTGGTCGCCAGCATCAGCTCGCCCACGGCAA
Organism: Polaromonas sp. P5_D5; assembly: GCF_054049435.1. Lineage (NCBI taxonomy): Bacteria > Pseudomonadati > Pseudomonadota > Betaproteobacteria > Burkholderiales > Comamonadaceae > Polaromonas > Polaromonas sp. P5_D5. The sequence goes on along the minus strand of NZ_JBFUMJ010000001.1, from coordinate 396,326 downwards.
TCACCGACACCAGCGAGGTGTCCTTGATCAGGCTGATCAGGCTGTTGGAGAGACTGGGCACCGCCAGACGCAGGGCCTGCGGGCCGATCACATAGCGCAGTGTTTGCGCTTGTGTGAGGCCCAGGCTGCGGGCGGCGTTCCACTGCCCGTGTTCCACACCGTTGATCGCGCCGCGAATGGTTTCCGACAGGTAGGCTCCCACGTTCAGGCTCAGGCCCAGGATGCCCGCGCTGATCGGGTCGAACTGGATGCCGATGCTAGGCAGGCCGAAGTAAATGACGAAGAGCTGCACCAGCAGCGGCGTGCCGCGCATGCAGCTGACGTACAGCGTTGCAAACTGCGAAAGCCCAGGCACCTTCGCCAGTCGCGTCACGGCCACGATGGTACCGATGATGGCACCGAAGAATACAGATGCCACCGCCAGCAGCAGCGTCCACGCCGCGCCTTTGAGCATCAGTGGCAGGGCATCGCGCAGCAACTGGGTCAAGCCAGACAAATCCATGGGAGTCTCCACAAATAAAAACCCCGGCAGTGAGCCGGGGTTGCTTCAGGGCGCCTGCCGGAAAGCGGCGCGCGGCTGATCGAATGTTACTTCGGTTATTTCACGGCGACAGGCGGCTTGCTCACGTCGCGGTCAAACCACTTGGTGGATATCTTCGCGAAGCTGCCGTCGGCCTGCAGGTCGGCCAGCGCCTTGTCGATGGCGGCCTTGAACTTCGGGTTGTTCTTGACGAAGGGAATGCCGGATTTTTCAAGGTCGCCCACGGGCGCACCGGGCTTGAGCGGCAGCTTGGTTTGTTTGACGATGTAGGGAATCAGCAGGCTGTCGTTGAGCGCGGCGTCAATGCGGCCCAAAGCCAGGTCTTGCAAATACTCTTGCGCGCCGGGATAGGTCTTCACGTCAATGCCGCCGACTTTTTTGGCGATGTCGGCGTAGTTGGTGCCCTGGCCCAGGCCGAGCTTTTTGCCCTTGAGGTCGGCCAACGTCTTGAACTCGCGCTTTTCATCCTTGCGGATGATCAGTTGCGGTGCAGAGATGGTGTAGGGCTCGGAGAAGTCAAAGGTCTCCTTACGCTTGTCGGTGATGCCGACCTGGTTGATCACCACGTCGTACTTGCCGGCCTGCAGGCCTGCCAGGATGGCACTCCACTCGCTCGTGGAGAACTCGGCTTTGACGCCCAGCTTCTGCGCCAAGGCATTGGCCAGTTCCACTTCAAAGCCGGCGAGCTGGCCGCCTTCCTTGTAGTTGAAGGGCGGGTAGGTGCCTTCAAGTGCAACTTTGAGGGTGCCGCGCTGTTTGACGGTGTCGAGCAGGTCGGCTGCGCTGGCGCTGAGTGCGAGCGTCAAAAGAAGTGTGGAAGCGATGGTGGAGGCGGCAGCCTTGCGAATATTCATATTCAACCCTTGCATAAGAGAATTGTTATTGAGATGAAAAGTGAATATTAAATCTGCCGTCACATTGGTGCATGCAGGGCGACAAAGGCCCTACGGCGCATCCGGATGCTTCGCGGACGCTGAGCGCGGACTCAGGGCTTGGCGCAGTGGGCGTAGATGTCGAGCGCAGGCTTGTAGACGCTGGTCTGCACATTCATCAGGCCGAGCACCGAGTGGAAGTAATTGTCGTGGCTCACCATGGCGTCCAGTTGCTCCTTCAGGCATGCCGTCGTCAGCTTGTTGCGCTGCTCGAATGCGGGTGAGAGCCAGGTGATCCACGGCACGCGCTTTTGCACTTCAGGCGCAATGCCGTAGGGCATGCCGTGCAGGTAGAGGTTGTTCTCACCCAGCGACTCTCCGTGGTCGGCGAGGTAGAGCAGGGCAGGCGCGCTGCGCGCCTCTTGTGCCTTGAGCCACTGGATGGAAGACGCCAGCAATTTGTCGGTGTAGACGATGCTGTTGTCATAGGCATTGAGCAGGCCTTCGCGGCTGCAGCTTTGCAGCGCGTTGTCGGTGCACTCGGGCAGGAATTTTTTGACGGCTTGGGGCGAGCGCTTGTAATACGCCGGGCCGTGGCCACCCATCTGGTGCATCACGACCACCACGCCCTTGGCGCGGCGCTCGGCCGGCAGCGCGGCAATGCGTTCGTCAATGCCGTGCAGCATCACTTCGTCAAAACATTCGCCGCTGTCGCACAGGCCCGGTACTTTGAGCTGTATGGTGTTCACGTTGGGCACACGGTCGCACACGCCCTTGCAGCCAGACTGGTTGTCTATCCATAGCACGGCCAGGCCCGCGCGCTGCAGCACGTCCAGCATGCCCTCGTAATTGGCCGGGCGTGAGTCATAGGCTTCACGCCCGAAGTTGGAGAACATGCAGGGCACCGATGCGGCTGTGCTGGTGCCGCACGACCACGCGTTGCGCAGGCTCACGACGTTTTCATTTGCGAGCAGCGGGTTGGTGGGCCGGCTGTAGCCGTTGAGTGAAAAGTTGGCGCTGCGCGCTGTTTCACCCAGCACCAGCAACAGCAGCGGTGGCTTGGTTTGGGCTGTGTAATTGGCACCGAGTTTTGCGTCTTCACCCAACGGCAACAGAGTGGATTCGTCGCGCTGAAAGGGCTTGGCCGCGATGGCGCCTAGCGCGTAATAGGAATTGAGTGGGTTGATGAGATAACGCACATGCGTGTAGTTGCGCATGACGGAGGCAATGCTCTGGAAAAACAGGAACACCACTAACACCAGCAGCACGCACGCTCCGGTCAGCGTGGCTGCGTTGGTGAGCATCTGTCGCACTGCGCCTGCACGTCTGACCTTCTGCCGCCACAAAAAGATCATCGGCAGGACCGCCAGCACCATCACCGTGGCCAGCAGTCGCCAGTTCAGCAGGTCACGTGTTTCGCGCACATCAGTCTGCAGCGTGTTGATCATCATGGTCTTGTCGATGACCACGCCATAAGTCACCATGAAATAGGCACCGAAAGCGGCCGACAGCAGAAAGACAGTGATGGCGGGCTTGAGTGTCCAGCGCCAGGCCAGCACGCTGAGCAGCGCGATGGTCGCCAGCGCAATCACCAGCGCCAAGGCGATGCTTATTACCACCGCCTGGCCCCCGGTAAGGCCCGGCAGGCGGGCCAGCTCGCGCCACAAGGCCACATTGCACACGGTCGCGATCCAGAGGCTTGCAATGACCACCAGCCACAGCGGCCGCATGCCTCGACGGTGTTGGTCAGGAGAGGAAAGGGGTCTGGACCCGGATGGCGGTTGCAGCGGCATAGCGCTGCATTGTATTTGCCCCACCTTAGGGCGGACTTATGCGCGCCTCAAGTGGCGGTGGTCAAACCCAGCTGCCGCGCATGGTGCCGCAGGTGTTCGGCCATAAAGGTCGCGATGAAATAGTAGCCGTGGTCATAGCCCGCATGGCGATGCAGCGCCAGTGGCTGGCCCGCTTTGACGCAGGCGGCTTCAAACAGCTCGGGGTACAACTGCTCGGCAAGGAATTTGTCGTCCAGCCCCTGGTCTATGCGTATGCCGCCAGGGTAGGGCGCTGCGGGCATGAGATTCATGATGGCGGTGGCGTCATGTTCGACCCACTGCAACTCATCGCTACCGAGGTAGCCGGTAAACGCCTTGCGGCCCCAGGGACACTGGCTGGGCGTGCAGATAGGTGCAAACGCCGAGACTGATTGAAAGAGATCCGGATGCCGGAGTGCCAGCGTCAACGCGCCATGGCCGCCCATCGAGTGGCCGAAGATGCCGATGCGACTGGCGTCCAGCGGCAAGGCGCTCGTCAGCAGTGGCAGCAGCTCTGCCGTGATGTAGCTTTCCATGCGGTAGTGCTGTGACCACGGCGCCTGTGTCGCATCAAGATAGAAGCCCGCGCCGCGGCCGAAATCCCAGCTGTCGGTCTCGCCCGGAATCTTTGCGCCGCGCGGGCTGGTGTCAGGCGCGATCAGCGCCAGGCCCAGCTCGGCGGCTACGCGCTGCGCACCGGCTTTGATCATGAAAGTTTCTTCGTTACAGGTCAGGCCCGCCAGGTAGATCAACGCCGGCACCTTCTCCCCAGCCATGGCTTGCGGCGGCAGGAAGACCGAAAACTTCATCGGCAGGCCGACCTCGCGCGAGTCGTGCTGGTAGAAGCGTTGTACGCCGCCGAAGCAGCCGTGTTCGCTGAGGAGTTCGAGGGGTGTTGTCATGTCGCTTAGTACAGGACCACACCGCGGATGGACTCACCGGACTTCATCAAATCAAAACCTTTGTTGATGTCCTCCAGCGGCATGGTGTGCGTGATCAGGTCGTCGATATTGATCTTGCCTTCCATGTACCAGTCGACGATTTTGGGTACATCAGTGCGGCCGCGCGCGCCGCCGAAGGCCGAGCCTTCCCATTTGCGGCCGGTTACCAGCTGGAAGGGGCGGGTGCTGATCTCGGCGCCGGCTTCGGCCACGCCGATGATGATGCTGCGGCCCCAGCCCTTGTGTGTGCATTCCAGCGCCTGGCGCATCACCTTGGTGTTGCCTATGCATTCAAAGCTGTAGTCGGCGCCGCCGTCGGTGAGTTGCACGATGGCGTCGACGACGTTTTCGGTGTCCTTGGGGTTGATGAAATGCGTCATGCCGAACTTGCGCGCCATCTCCTGCCGCGCGGGGTTAATGTCCACACCGATGATCTTGTCGGCACCCACCATCTTCGCACCCTGGATCACATTGAGGCCAATGCCGCCCAGGCCGAACACGACGACGTTGGCGCCGGCTTCCACCTTGGCAGTAAAGAGCACTGCGCCTATGCCGGTGGTGACGCCGCAGCCGATGTAGCAGACCTTGTCAAAGGGAGCGTCTTCGCGGATTTTGGCCAGCGAAATTTCAGGGGCGACGGTGTAGTTGCTGAAGGTGCTGGTGCCCATGTAGTGAAAGATGGGTTTGCCGTCCAGGCTGAAGCGGCTTGTGGCGTCGGGCATCAGGCCCTTGCCCTGCGTGCCGCGAATCAGCTGGCACAGGTTGGTTTTGCGCGAAAGACAGAACTTGCATTGCCGGCACTCGGGCGTGTAGAGCGGGATGACGTGGTCGCCTTTTTTGAGCGTTGTCACGCCGGGGCCGACGTCAACCACAATGCCCGCGCCTTCGTGGCCGAGGATGGCTGGGAAGATGCCTTCCGGGTCGGCGCCCGAGAGCGTGTAGTAATCGGTATGGCAGATGCCGGTGGCCTTGATCTCGACGAGCACCTCTCCGAACTTCGGGCCTTGCAGGTCCACGGTTTCAATGGTCAGGGGCTGGCCTGATTTCCAGGCAACGGCGGCTTTGGTTTTCATGGTGTGTTGGCTTGCGCTTGAAGTGAGTGGGGATGAGGTTCCGTGCGTAGGTCACTATAAGCCAGTCACCGTCGCTGAGTCTCCCCTGAAGCCGTATCTTCATGGGCCCGATGTTTCATTTTGAGAAAAGCTGGGCCATGCACCCGGGCTGTGTCGCCGACCCTAAGGCTGGAATATGCCGCGCATCGTGGGAGCAGAGCCTTCATGGCCTTCTCTGTAAATGAAAAAGCTGCCTGGCCCATTAAACATGAGCGCAAGCAGCTATTAATTTCATAGCATTGAGGTCTGGCGAGTGATACCCGCCACGGCTTGCTCAGCGGCCGGCTTCTTTCAGATACTGCGTCCGGGCGGCGATGGCAGTGTCGGTGAAGTCGGTGAACACGCCGTCAACGCCTGTGCGGTAAAAGGCCAGGTACTCGGCCTTGGCATCGCCCTGGTAGTCGCTGGCCAGGCGGCGCGACTCGTTACGGAAGGTGAAGGGATGAACGAACAGGCCTGCTTTGTGCGCATCGGCGACGAAGCTGGTGGCTGGCTGCGAGGTGGAGTCCGCGTCGTTGAGCTTGCCGTCGCGGTTGATGTCGACCTGCTTGCCGTCGGCGCCGAAGGTGCCCTTGGTGCTGATGATGTAGCGCTTCCAGGGGCCGATGCCATCGGCGTAGGTCTTGATCTCGGCCAGGCCCGCTGGTGTGACCATGGCGCTGAAGAAACGCTTGTCGCCGGCCTTGGTCCAGTCGTAAGGGCGGTCGCTCGGCACGGCAAAGGTCACGCGGCCGGTTTTCGGGTCAATGCCGTCGCCGTCGACGAGCTGGATCAGTTTCGTATTGAGGCCCTTGCTCTTCATGTACTTCAGGCTGCCGGGTTCAAACGACTGCACATAGATGGGCGCGGTCTTGCTGTTCCATCCGGCGGCGTTGATGATGGCAATCAGCTTGTCTTCCATCGGCAGGCCGAGTTCCCGGAAGTAGGTCGGGTTCTTGGTTTCCGGGTAGATCGCAATCGTGCGGCCGGTTTTCGCGGACTGGGCTTTGGCCATGTCCACCACTTCCTGGAGGGTGGGGATTTTGTACTGGCCATTGAACTGCTGCGGGCGCTCGGCGTCGGTCGAGATCGCCCCCAGGGTGCGAATCTCGGCCAGTGTGAAGTCGTTGCTGAACCAGCCGGTCTGCGTTTCGCCGTCGACCTGGATGGTCTTCTTGCGTGAAGCGAACTCCGGATGTTTGGCCACGTCGGTGCTGATGGCCAGGTTGGGGTCGTGGCGGGTGATCAGCACGCCGTCCTTGGTCACGACCAGGTCCATCTCGATCACGTCGGCGCCGAGTTCGATCGCCCGCACATAGGCTTCCATCGTTTCTTCCGGCACATAACCGGAAGCGCCGCGGTGGGCGATGACCAGTGGCGCCTTGCCGTCAAGGGTGGGCAGGCCTGCTTGTGATGTTGTGCCTGAGGAGGAGCAAGCGGTGAGTAGTACGCTGCTGCAAATAAGGGCGAGCAGGCTACCTTGCTTCACGGCCTGGCGGGTCGATACGGTCATGGGTGTTTCCGGAGTTAAAGGGCTGATCGTATGTGTCTGATCACGACAGGCGTGTGACAGTGTGTAGCGCCCGGCCATAAAAAATGCCGGAGCAGGTCCGGCATTTTCTGGGGCGCGGGGATCAGGCGCTGAAGAAGCTCTTGAGCTTGTCGGCCCAGCCTTCTTCGCTGGGTGAATGCTTGGCTCCGCCTTTTTTCAGCGACTCGTCCAGCTCCTTGAGCAGCTTGCGCTGGTGCTCGGTCAGTTTGACCGGTGTCTCGACCGTGATGTGGCAATACAGGTCACCCGGGTAGCTGGAGCGCACGCCCTTGATGCCCTTGCCGCGCAGACGGAACTGTTTGCTCGCCTGGGTGCCTTCGGGAATGTCGATGGCCGCTTTGCCGGCGAGTGTCGGCACTTCAATTTCGCCGCCCAGTGCGGCAGTGGTGAAGCTGATGGGCACGGCGCAGTGCAGGTCGTCACCGTCGCGCTCGAAGATGTCGTGCTTCTTCAGGCGGATCTCGATGTAGAGGTCGCCGGGCGGGCCGCCGTTGGTACCCGGCTCGCCATTCCCAGTGGAACGGATGCGCATGCCGTCGTCGATGCCCGCGGGGATTTTGACTTCGAGTGTCTTGTTGTTCTTGGTCTTACCCACACCGTGGCAGGTCACGCAAGGTTCGGGAATCAGCTTGCCGGTGCCTTTGCACTGCGGACAGGTCTGCTGCACGCTGAAGAAACCCTGGCGCATCTGCACCACGCCGTGGCCATGGCAAGTGGTGCAGGTCACCACCTTGGTGCCGGGCTTGGCGCCGCTGCCGTGGCAGGTATTGCAGTCGTCCCAGCTCGGAATGCGAATCTGTGCGTCCTTGCCGTTAGCGGCTTCTTCGAGCGTGACTTCCATGGCGTAGCTCAAGTCGCCGCCACGGTAAACCTGCCGGCCACCGCCACGTTGTGCCCCGCCGCGCTGGCCGCCGAACACGTCGCCGAAGATATCGCCAAAGGCTTCGGCAAAGCCGCCAAAGCCTTCCGCACCCGGGCCACCGCGCATGTTGGGGTCTACACCGGCGTGGCCGTACTGGTCATAGGCCGCGCGCTTGTTCTCGTCGGAAAGCATCTCGTAGGCTTCTTTGGCCTCCTTGAATTTTTCTTCGGCAACCTTGGACGCATCCCCCTGGTTGCGGTCGGGGTGGTGCTTCATCGCGAGTTTGCGATATGCCTTCTTGATGTCTTCATCGCTGGCGTTTTTGGCAACGCCCAGCGTGTCGTAATAGTCTTTTTTGGTGGCCATGGCAGGTCAGTCAGGAATCGTTGTTGTGAGGGTCAGCGGGAAACGCAAAAGCGGAAATCCTGGATTGCTCCCGGTTTTCCGCCTTTGCTGGCTGCCTTTGCCGTCTGCTTTTGCATGCAGTTATCGCGCCAATGCAGGGGTGCTTTGTAAAAAAGCGCTTAGCCCTTTTTGACTTCCTTGACTTCAGCGTCCACGACATTGTCGTCGACCGGTTTGGCTTCAGCCTGGGCGGCGCCCGCTGCGCCTGCGTCACCACCGGCTGCCGCCTGCGATGCCTGCATGTCGGCGTACATTTTTTCGCCGAGCTTCTGGCTGGCTTCCATCAGGGCCGTGTTCTTGGCGTCGATGGCGGCCTTGTCGTCGCCAGTGAGCGCTTCTTCCATGTCCTTGATGGCGGCTTCAATCTTTTCCTTCTCGCCGGCTTCGAGCTTGTCGCCGTATTCACCCAGCGATTTCTTCACGCTGTGCACCATGGCTTCAGCGTTGTTCTTGGCGGTGACGAACTCGACTTTTTTCTTGTCTTCTTCGGCGTTCAGCTCGGCGTCTTTCACCATCTGCTGGATTTCAGCTTCAGACAAACCTGAGTTGGCCTTGATGGTGATCTTGTTTTCCTTGCCGGTGCCCTTGTCTTTGGCGCCGACGTGCAGGATGCCGTTGGCGTCGATGTCGAAGGACACTTCGATCTGCGGCGTGCCGCGTGCTGCGGGCGGAATCCCCTCGAGATTGAACTCGCCCAGGCCCTTGTTGCCCGAAGCGATTTCGCGCTCGCCCTGGAACACCTTGATCGTCACGGCCGGCTGGTTGTCTTCAGCGGTCGAGAAGGTCTGTGCGAACTTGGTCGGGATGGTCGTGTTCTTCTTGATCATCTTGGTCATCACGCCGCCCATGGTTTCGATACCGAGGGACAGCGGGGTGACGTCCAGCAGCAGCACGTCGGTGCGGTCGCCGGAGAGGACCTGGCCTTGAATCGCTGCGCCCACGGCAACGGCTTCATCGGGGTTCACGTCCTTGCGGGGTTCCTTGCCGAAGAGCTCCTTGACCTTTTCCTGCACCTTGGGCATGCGGGTTTGGCCGCCGACCAAAATCACGTCATGGATGTCGGCCGCGCTGACGCCGGCATCCTTCATGGCGATGCGGCAAGGCGCAATCGTGCGCTCGATCAGTTCGTCGACCAGGCTTTCAAGCTTGGCGCGGGTCAGCTTGACCAGCAAGTGCTTGGGGCCGGTAGCGGGGTCGTGCGCGATGTAGGGAATGTTGACTTCGGTGGCTGGGCTGTTGGACAGCTCGATCTTGGCCTTTTCAGCCGAGTCTTTCAGGCGCTGCAGGGCCACGACGTCCTTCGACAGGTCGATGCCGCTGTCTTTCTTGAACTCGGCCACGATGTAGTCGATCACGCGCTGGTCGAAGTCTTCGCCGCCCAGGAAGGTGTCGCCGTTGGTAGACAGCACTTCAAACTGCTTTTCACCGTCGACGTCGGCGATTTCGATGATGGAGATGTCGAAGGTGCCGCCGCCCAGGTCATACACGGCGATCTTGCGGTCGCCCTTTTCCTGCTTGTCCAGGCCAAAGGCGAGAGCCGCTGCGGTGGGTTCGTTGATGATGCGCTTGACTTCAAGGCCGGCAATGCGGCCAGCGTCTTTGGTGGCCTGGCGCTGTGCGTCATTGAAGTACGCAGGCACCGTGATCACGGCCTCGGTGACCGGCTCGCCGAGGTAGTCTTCGGCGGTTTTCTTCATTTTGCGCAGGATGTCGGCGCTGACTTGCTGGGCCGACAGCTTCTTGCCGCGCACTTCCACCCAGGCGTCGCCATTGTCGGCGGCCACGATGGAATAAGGCATCAGCGCGATGTCCTTCTGGACTTCTTTCTCGCTGAACTTGCGGCCGATCAAACGCTTGACGGCGTACAGGGTGTTCTTGGGGTTGGTCACGGCCTGGCGCTTGGCAGATGCGCCAACCAGCACTTCGCCGTCTTCCTGGTAGGCGACGATGGAAGGGGTGGTGCGCACGCCTTCCGAGTTCTCGATCACGCGGGGGGTGTTGCCCTCCATGACGGACACGCAGCTGTTGGTGGTGCCGAGGTCAATGCCGATGATTCTTCCCATGATGATTTACTCCTGCTTTTTTGATTCGTTAAAGATTGAAGGTGGGGTGGCCGGGGCGTTTGAGGCCGCAGCCGCTGTGTGGATTAACTATGTTGATAACTTGTGGGTAAGTTGTGCGGCTTCAAGGGCTTCAACAAAGTTTTCAAGGTTTTTAAAGGGGGTTTTACTTGGGGGCTGCCACCGTGACCAAAGCGGGGCGCAGCACGCGCTCGGCGATCAGGTAGCCTTTTTGCAGCACGTTGACCACGGTGTTGGCTTCCTGGTCCGCCGGGACCATGCTGATGGCCTGGTGCTGGGTCGGGTCGAATTTGGTGCGAGGAGCCGGGTCGATGGCGACCACCTTGTTGCGCTCGAGTGCACTTTTCAGCTGCTTGAGTGTGGCTTCGGCGCCTTCGCGGATCTGCTCCGGCGTGACGTCCTTGATGGCGAGCCCGGCTTCCAGGCTGTCTGCTACCGGCAGCAGGCTTTCGGCGAAGCTTTCCAGGGCGTATTTGCGCGCCTTGGCCACTTCTTCATCCGCGCGGCGGCGGGCGTTTTCGGTCTCGGCCTTGGCGCGCAGGTAGCTGTCGGCCAGCTCGGTGTTTTTGGCCTGCAGCGTGGCGACTTCGGCTTGTGCGACCGTCAGCGCGTCAAACTCGTTGGCGGCCTGTGCCGCTTCCAGTTCTTCAGGGCTGGGCTCACCGCTAAGTGGTTGATTTTGTTCGGGTTGTGTATTGTCAGACATGCTCGAAGACAGGGTTGAAGCTGGTAATGTTTCCAGCTGGGGATGGCAAAGCCCTTTTCAAGACAGGGGCTTCGTTTTTGGTCCAGATAGTTTGGCTGCGGGTGCGCGGCCTGGGGCCCAGCGCGGTTGGGGGCCCTGCCGTCCCTATGTGGACCGGTGTGCCCCAGCCGTAGGAACTGGTTCGTGGCCTGAATTGTAGTGGCTGGCCACCCATGTTCCCGGCTAGCGGGGCTGGTTCTGGCTGTCCATCGAATGGCGCCCGAATGCAGGCCTTATGCTATGTTATTGATAGCTGCTTGCGCACGCCCACATTGAGCTGGAGGCCAAATCGTCGAAAACTCTGGTGAGGCGGTAAAAAAGGCCTCAAGGCGCTGCCGGTTTCTGCATGCGCGTCATGAGTTCGCGCTTGTTGTCACGGCTGCGGTGGGCATGCTCGCGCATCAGGGCTTCGGCGCGCGCCCCTTCACCGGCCAGCAGTGCGGCCAGCACATCTTCGTGGTCGGTTTGTGCGCGCTGGATGAACCCGTATTCGAGCAGAGGCAGGGCGCCGTTCAGGCTGAGCGCACCGGCGCCGGCCATCGGGGTTTTGCTGACATGGGCCAGTGCGGAGGTCAATGTGCTGTTGCCTGCGGCGTGCGCCAGGGCGCCATGAAAACGGGCGTTCATCGGTACCCAGCGGGCCGCGTCAATCACGTGACAGGCGGCCTGTGCTTGCTCCAGTAGCAGCCTGCCTTCTTCGACGCAGGCCTGCAGGGCCTCCCGGGTTTCGGGCGTAATGCCGCGCTCGGCCGCCTGCCGGGCCGCCATGCCTTCCAGTACGCCCCGCACGTCGACTGCATTGGCAATTTCGTCAACGCTGAATTGCCTGACGCGAAAGCCGCGTGTCGGCAGGCGTTCCAGCAGGCCTTCCTTTTCCAGCTCGCCGAGCGCAATACGGATCGGTGTGCGCGAAACCGCCAATTGGGCGGACAGCTCAAGCTCCACCATTCGTTCGCCCGGGGCCGCCTGGCCGCTGAGGATTCTTTGTCTCAACGTCTGCGTGGTGTATTCAATCTGGGAAGACATAGGCCCTGGGGGTAAATGGACGAACGACGAAAGTGGTTGAATTATTGCATGCAGTATCTTGATTTATTAGGGTTTATGAGGGTGATACGCCCATTATTGCGTGCAATAAAATAAGGGTACTAAGTATTTTTCGCCTGCATGAACCATTCAATGCGCCGGTGACGGCGGCGAGCCTCAGGAGACACCCATGAAGAACCTGCCCCGCTTCAATCGCTTGCGTAAGTTTGCCCGCACGGCAGTCCAGCTGACTGCGGCTTGTGCGGCCTCACTTGTCTTCAACGGCTTGACAGTGGCATATGCCCAGCCGGCTGCAGCGTATCCCGGCAAGCCCGTCAAGCTCATCGTTCCTTTTCCGGCAGGCGGTGGTGGCGACACGTTGGCCCGACTGGTCATGCTGCGCGCGGCCAAAGAGCTCGGTCAGCCCATCGTGGTCGAAAACCTGGGCGGCGCCGGCGGAAACGTGGGCAGTGCAACAGCGGCCAAGGCGCCGGCCGATGGCTACACCTTGCTATACGGCACCAACGGCACACATGCCATCAACCATGCGATCTACAGGTCACCCGGCTTCAACCCGTCTCGCGACTTCGAGCCCGTGACCCAGCTCACCCGCATCGCCGCCATGGTGGTGGTGCGGCCCACGCTGCAGGTCAACTCCATGGCGGAACTCACCAAGCTGCTCAAGGCCAATCCGGGAAAATACACCTTTGGCTCCGCCGGCAATGGCACCACGTCCCACCTGGCCGGAGAAATCTACAAATCGCGCGCGGGCCTGGCGGTGGTGCACATACCTTACCGCGGCGGCGCACAGGCCATGACGGACCTGATGGGCGGGCAGGTCGACATGATGATCGAGGTCATGCCGAATGCCGCACCCCAGGTGAAAAGCGGACGTGTCAAACCATTGGCGGTGACGACAGCCACACGCGTGGCGGGCTGGCCGGATCTACCCACCATCGCGGAGTCGGGCTTGCCCGGATTTGATGTGAGCGCGTGGGACGCGATTTTTGTTCCGGCCGGAACGCCCAGGCCCATCATCAATCGTCTCAACGAAGCGATCCACAAAGCCCTGGCGGATCCGGAGTTGCGCGCACAGCTACAGTCGCGTGGTGCCGAGGTGGCGCCGGGCACCCCCGAGGAACTGGCCAGGCATATTGCTGGCAGCATGACCTTGTGGGGTGACGCGGTGAAGCGTTCCGGCGCTGCAGTGGATTAGGGCGCCGGGAAGTGCATGGATGAATACCTGATGAATGCCTGTTGATCGGTAAAACAGCGCAACAAAAAAGCGACCTTGAAGGTCGCTTTTTTTCGGGCCAGGCTGGCCAGGTAATTTACTTTTTCTTGGTCTGGCTGACGGCCCACTTGCCGGCAAATGCCTGCAGGTCGTTCAGGCGCTTGAGCAGGTCGGCGCCCAGCGTGGTGACCGTGTAGCCATCGCTGCCATGGCCAAGCAGGCCGGCTGCGCGCAATTCCTTGATGCGGGTATTGAGGGTGTTGGGTGTGATGCTGCCGATGCTGTCTTGCAGGAGGCGGAATGTCTGGGGATGGCCGTCTTTCAGGGCCCACAGCACGCGCAGTGCGTAGCGTGCTTCCAGCAGTTCAAGCAATTGGCCTACCGCTGCATTTTCTTTGGCACTCATCAGGTTATCTCCTCGGGTCACAGTTTGGTCACAGGGGGTTGTTAAGCAGAAAGCTTCGAAAGCTTGGGGCCAAATATAACGCAAATTGCTGACTGCTACGAGTTTTATAGCTGTCCACGCCCGCTGCAGTTGGACTGGGGCATGTTTGTGCCTTGGAAAACCCTGATGTGGCGAACACCGCAATGCGCTGGCAGGATCACCGGGTGGTGTCAAAGCACATTATTTTTACCTACATCACGGGGATCCGTGTTGCCGGATGAAGTGCTACAGCGCTGCCTGTTCTGGAGGACTCCATGATCGCTTCAATCACCTGTTGCACCCCAAGTGCGGAGCGCCCCGTCACGGCGGGTGCGCATCCATTCTGGACAGAGCGAATGAAATCCTGCAGCACGGCGCGATGAGCGGCATGGTCGAAGGCCATGGGGTTGGCGCCACCGCCGGAGGCCTGGCGTGCACCGGCGGTCAGCGTCTTTCCGCTGGAAAAAACCGCCTGCATTTCACCGCCTTCCAGCGTCACGGTGCCCTGGGTGAAGTTGAGTTCAACGCGCTCGGGAAAACCGGGGTAGGCCGCCGTAGTGGCCTGAACCACAGCGACCGCACCACTGCCGTAGTGCAGCAATGCGGCAGCCATGTCTTCGGCCTCCATGCTATGCACTGCGCTGGTGCTGGCAACTCCTGTGACGCGCTCCGGCATGCCGGTGAAGCTGAGCAGCAGGTCGAGCGTATGAATGGCCTGCGTGATCAACACGCCGCCGCCGTCCCGCGCCAGGGTGCCGCGGCCGGGTTCATCGTAATAACTTTGCGGCCGCCACCACCGGATCGACGCGGCGGCGCTGACCAGCGGGCCCATAACGTCGTCACGCAGCAGTGCCGCCACGGCAAGGGCCGCGTCGCGCATGCGGTGCTGCAGCATCACCGCCAGCATGACCCCCGCAGTTTCGCAAGCCTCAACCAATGCATTGGCCCGGTTCAAATCAATTTCGAGCGGCTTTTCGACCAGCACATGCTTGCCCGCGCGCGCTGCCTGCTGCACGAGGTCCAGATGGGTATTGGGCGGCGTAAGAACCAGCACGGCTTTCACGCTGGCATCTTCCAGAATATCTTCCAGGCGTGTGGTTCGGCGCGCCCCTTGAGGCACTTCTACAGCGGCCAGCCGTTCGGCGTTCCGCCCATAAACCCATGCGACGTCTGCTTCACTGGCCAGGTCTTCAAGACTTCGGAAGTGAGGTGCAGAGCCCAGCCCTGCACCAATGACGGCGAGGCGCAGCCGCGCAGGGCTGGGTACGAACGGCATGTTCAGTCAAGCTTGACGTTGGCCGCCTTGATGACTTGCGCCCATTTCTCGACCTCGGCCTTCTGGAAGGCGGAGACCTGCTCGATCGTCATGCTGGACGGTTGCATGCCCAGCCCTTTGAGGCGTTCCTGCATCTCGGGCTGCGCGGTGATTTTCATGATTTCATCGTGCAGCCTGTCAATGATGGGCTTGGGGGTGCCGGTGGGCACAAAAATGGCTTGCCACGAGGCAACCTCAAATCCGGGAACGGATTCGGCCACCGTTGGCACATTCGGCATGGACTCCAGGCGCTTGGCGGAGGTGACCGCCAGCGCACGCACCTTGCCGCTCTGGATATGCGGACCTGCTACGACCGTGGTGTCGAACATCATGTCCACCTGTCCGCCGATCACGTCCTGGATGGCGGGGCCGCTGCCTTTGTAGGGCACATGGATGAACTGGGTGCCCGACTTGAAGCCCAGCAGTTCCAGCGAGAGATGCTGCGACGTGCCGCTGCCGGCCGATGCGGACGAAATGGTTTTGGGTTTGGCCTTCGCGGCGGCCAGCACGTCCTGCAGCGTTTTGTAAGGGCTGTTGGCTCCCACCACCAGCACAACCGGGTTGGTGCCGATGAGCGCCACCGGAGAGAAAGACTTGATCGGGTCGTAGCCCAGTTTCGGGTAAAGGCTCACATTGATAGCGTGCGAGCTGACGGTGCCGCCCAGCATCGTGTAGCCATCTGCCGGTGCGCGGGACGCGACTTCCGAGCCGACGCTACCGCCAGCACCGCCCTTGTTGTCAATCACGATGGTGGTGCCGAGTACCGGCCCGAGTTTTTGGCCAATCAGCCGGCCCAGGATGTCGGTGGTCCCGCCCGCAGGAAAAGGCACGATGAAGGTGATGGGCTTGCTGGGCCACTTGTCTTGCGCCCACACGGGGAGCGCAAGCGCCGGCAGGATGGCGCCGGCAATGGCAGAGTGAAGAAGGGAACGGCGTTTCATGATGTCTCCTGTGTGTTGTCTGGTGGTGTTGGCTGGAACTTACTTGATGGCCTGAATGCGCTCGTACAGGCTCTTGGGCCAGGGGGCATCGGCTGCGGTCAGCGAGGGCAAGACCGCTGCGGCAAAAGGCGCACGGTCTACCTTGTTGACGGTTTTGCCTTTCTTCTCAAACTCGGCGACCAGGCGGTTTTCGGCATCGACGATGTCCTGGCTGGCGCGGCTTGATGCTTCCCAGAGCACCTGGTCAAAGATTTTCCTGTCGGCCTCATTGAGTTTGGTCCAGACCGAGCCCGACACGGCCGTGATCAGCGATTCGGTGATGTGGCCGGTCAGGGTGATGTATTTCTGGACTTCGTAAAACCTTTTGGCCTCGATCGTGGGAAGCGGGTTTTCCTGTGCATCGACCGTGCCGTTTTGCAGCGCCAGGTAGACCTCGGCAAAGGCGATGGGCGTCGGGTTCGCGCCCACGGCCCTTGGGAACATCACAAAAAGTGGTGCGTCGGGCACGCGCAGCTTGAGGCCCTTCATGTCGTCGGGTTTGTTGATGACCTTGTTGGAAGTCATGTGGCGCAGGCCGTAGTAGGTGTAGCCTGCAATATGCTGGCCACCGGTTTTGCTGGCATAACCCTGAGCCAGCTCCTGAAAGATCGGGCCGTTACGGAATGCCTGGAAGTGCGCGTAATCGCGAAACACAAAAGGCGCGGCGGCGATCGACAACGGCGGGTGTGCACGCCCGGCAAAGGCCGCGCCGGTGTAGATGATGTCGACGGTACCCAGTGTCAGGCCCTGGTTGATGTCGGTTTCCTTGCCCAGGGATGAGGCCGGAAAGACCTCCACCACATAGCGGCCGTTGGTCTTCTTCCTGATTTCGTCGGCGGCCCAGACGGCTTGCTTGTGAAAGGTCTCCGAGGTCTCGTAGACGTGAGCCCATTTGAGTTTGGTCTGGGCTGCGGCGGCGCCTGCGCCCAGCGTGCCGGCCAGTGCCAGCAGTGTCGCACCCGCAATGCTGCAAAGGGTTCTGCGTTTCATGTCTTGTCTCCTGATTGTTTTTGTGGCTCAGTGGGTATCGTTGGTGGGGAAAGGGCGCCGCGGTATACCGCCCCCGGCGCCTGGCGGGCAACAAATGTCCCGTGCAATGGGCATGACAGATTTCCGGAACCCTCTAAATTCCGGCGACCTGCTGGATTTATCGAACCATGCAGGGCATCTTGTTGTTGAATTTCCAGTCGGGGATCAGGTACTGCATGGCTACGGCATCGTCGCGCGCACCGAGGCCGTGCTTGAGATAAAGCTGGTGCGCTTTTTCCACTTCGGCCATGTCCAGTTCCACGCCGAGGCCCGGTGTTTGCGGCACCGCAACCTGGCCGCCCACAATTTGCAAGGGGGCCTTGGTCAGGCGCTGGCCATCCTGCCATATCCAGTGCGTGTCAATGGCGGTGACCTTGCCCGGCGCGGCCGCAGCCACATGGGTGAACATGGCCAGGGAAATGTCGAAGTGGTTGTTGGAGTGCGAGCCCCATGTGAGCCCCCAGGTCTGGCAGACCTGCGCGACGCGAACGGAGCCTTGCATGGTCCAGAAATGCGGGTCGGCCAGCGGGATGTCAACCGACTGCAGGTGAATGGTGTGCGACAGCTCGCGCCAGTCGGTGGCGATCATGTTGGTGGCGGTCGGCAGGCCGGTGGCCCGGCGAAACTCCGCCATCACTTCGCGGCCGGAGAACACGCCTTCGGCGCCGCAGGGGTCTTCTGCGTAGGCCAACACATCGCCGCGGCCCTGGCAGATGCGGATGGCATCCTTGAGCAGCCAGCCGCCGTTCGGGTCCAGCGTGATGCGTGCCTCGGGAAACCGCTCTGACAGGGCAATGATGGCCTCCATCTCTTCCTCGCCCCGCAGCACGCCGCCTTTGAGCTTGAAATCCTTGAAGCCGTAACGCTTGTAGGCCGCTTCGGCCAATGCCACGATGGCGTCGGCATCCATGGCGGCCTCGTGGCGCAGGCGCAGCCAGTCGTCCTCTGCATCCGGCGCACTGGAATAGGCCAGGTCCGTCTGCTTGCGATCGGCCACATAAAAAAGGTAGCCCAGCATGGCCACTGAATCCCGCTGCTGGCCTTCGCCCAACAGGGCGGCCACAGGTACACCCAGGAATTGACCCAGCAGGTCGAGCAGGGCGCTTTCCACGGCAGTGACGGCATGAATCGCCACGCGAAGGTCAAAGGTCTGGTTGCCGCGGCCGCCGCTGTCGCGGTCCGCAAAACGTGTGCGCAGGGTGTTGAGAATCTGGTTCCACGCGCCTACCGATTGCCCTTCGATCAGTTCACGGGCGTCTTCCAGGGTGTTGCGGATCTTCTCGCCGCCCGGTACTTCACCTACGCCGGTGCGGCCTGAACTATCGGTCAAGATCAGCAGGTTCCGGGTAAAAAATGGGCCGTGGGCACCGCTGAGGTTTAACAGCATGCTGTCCTGGCCGGCCACGGGAATCACCTGCACGCGAGTGATTCGGGGAGTTTGGGAAAGGGCGTGAGGGGCTGTTGCGGGAGCGTTTGAAGCGGGCATACCGGACTTGCTTGTAGGATGGTTGATAAAACAATTTATCAGTTATCGTACAACTCACCGATTATTTATGCAACCAGATTTGTACCCAGGGTGCGAGGTGCCTGAGGTTCGGAAGGCTCTTCGGGTGGCTGCATGGTATGCGCGTTATTGCCCCGGCGAAGCCGTTCACGGCTATTGGACAGGTGCGTCCGCATGGCGGCGCGTGCGGCCTCCGCATCCTGATTGCGGATGGCGTTGTAGATGCTCTCGTGCTCGCTGTTGACCCGCTGCAGGTAGTTGAAGCGGCCTTCGGGTGCACTGTGCGCCGTGTTGACGCGAGTGCGCGGAATGATCATGGTGCCCAGGTAGGTCATCAGGTCGGCGAAGTGCCGGTTGCCCGTGGCGCGGGCTACTTCCATATGGAACTGGAAGTCCGGTGGCACGGCGTCGGAGTCCAGGCTGATGGAGTCGTGAAAGGCGCGCAATGCATTTTCCAGGGCCTTGAGGTTTTCTGGCGTTCTCCTCTGGGCGGCAAGGCCGGCGGCTTCGGTTTCCAGGCTGATACGCAGCTCCAGCACCGAGATCACATCGGCCACGGTGGCAAAGTCCTCGGCGGTGATCTTGAAGTTGCCGGCGTCCTGCGGTTGCAGGACAAAGGTGCCGATGCCGTGCCGGGTTTCGACCAGCCCCGAGGCCTGGAGCTTGGACAGCGACTCACGCACCACGGTCCGGCTCACGTCAAAACGAGCCATGATTTCGGCTTCTGTGGGCAGTTTTTCGCCCGGCTGCAGGTGACCTGAACGGATGCTGGTGGCCAGATTTTCGACGATCTCACCCACCAGTCCGCGGGGGCGGCGCATGCGTAACGGCTCTTCGTGAAAGCCAACCGTAAGGCCTGCCTCGGAGCGACTAGGGGTTTTCCTTGAGTCCATTAAAAAACCATTGACAAGCTAGGGGGCGAACTGGAGAATTCCAAGTCATCAGACAACCTATGACTGCGATGTTCTTGGGTTGACTTTAACAAACTTCATAAAAAAGTCCAGTGTTTGCAATCGCACCGGGCACAGATGTAAAAAATGACCATCAAAGTTCACGAAAAGCTCTTGTTGACCGGCGCGGCTGGTGGCTTGGGCAAGGCCTTGCGCGAGCGCCTGAAAGCCAATTGCTCGGTACTCCGGCTGTCCGACGTGCAGCCTTTCGGTGCTGCCGCGGTCAACGAGGAGGTGATTCTGGCCGACCTGGCCGATTCCGCTGCCGTCCACACCATGGTTCAGGGTGTTGATGCGATTGTTCATCTGGGCGGTGTCTCGGTAGAAGGGCCCTTTGGCCCCATCCTGCAGGCCAATATCCTGGGCGCCTATAACTTGTATGAGGCCGCGCGCAAGAACGGCGTCAAACGCATCGTCTTTGCCAGCTCCAATCACGTCACCGGTTTTTACCGCCAGGACCAGACCATCAATGCCGACCATCCGCCGCGGCCCGACGGTTTGTACGGCCTGAGCAAAGCCTTCGGTGAAGATCTCTCGCGCCTGTACTTTGACCGCTACGGCATTGAAACCGCTTGCGTGCGCATCGGCTCTTCGTTTGCCGAGCCCAAAGACCGCCGCATGCTGGCGACCTGGCTGAGCTTTGACGACCTGCACCGCTTGATTACCGCCTGCCTGACCACGCCGGTGCTGGGCCACAGCATTGTGTTTGGCATGTCCGACAACGCCGTCACCTGGTGGGACAACAGCCGCGCACGCCACATCGGTTATGTGCCGAAAGACAGCTCGGACATCTTTCGCGAGGCCGTCTACGCCCGAACCGCTGCACCTGACCTGAAAGACCCGGTCGCCCAGTACCAGGGTGGTGGCTTTGTCGTGGCCGGCCCTTTCGGCGACTGAGTGGCCAGGATGAACACGAGTGAATCTCACGTTGAGCTGATTCTGGATGCGCGCAATGGCACGGGGGAAAGCCCTGTCTGGCAGGCCGCCGAACAAGCGCTCTATTGGGTTGATATTCCGGCGCGCAGGCTGTGCCGCTGGAGCGTGGCCGAAGGCGTTCTCACTGAATGGGCCGCTCCTGAAATGCTGGCCTGCGTTGCTTCGATAGGCGGCACGCAGGACTGGGTTGCAGGCGCTGAAAGCGGCGTGTTCCGCCTGAGTCCACGGGCGGATGGCCAGCTTGGGTTCAAGCAGCTTGCCGCCGTTACGCATGCCATGCCCGGCATGCGCTTCAACGATGGCCGTTGTGACCGTCAGGGGCGCTTTCTTGCCGGTACCATGTTGATGAATATGGCTGCCGGCGCACGTGTGGGTTGTATCTATAGCTATAAAAAAGATAGCGAACTGAAAAAACTCCTGGACGGTTTCATCACGCCGAACGGTATGGCCTTCAGCCCCGACGGCCGTACCATGTACCTGTCGGACTCGCATCCGTCGGTACAGGCCATCTGGGCCTTTGACTACGACACCGACACTGGCACGCCATCAAACCGGCGCGTCTTTGTCGACATGAACCCGCTGCCCGGCCGTCCGGATGGCGCGGCTGTCGATGCCGACGGCTGCTACTGGATTTGCGGCAACGATGCCGGCCTGATCCATCGTTTCACCCCCGCCGGCAAGCTGGACCGCTCGCTGGCCGTGCCGGTGAAAAAACCTGCCATGTGCGCCTTTGGCGGCGCCGGGCTTGACACCCTGTTCGTGACGTCGATACGCCCTGAAGGTGTCGACTTATCTGACCAGCCGCTGGCCGGCGGTGTGTTCGCGTTGCGCCCCGGCGTGCGCGGGCTGCCCGAGCCGCAGTTTTCCCGCTAGTTATTTATAAACCGGTCCTTCAAGGAGACAACCATGACCTTCCGCAGAAACTTTATCGCCGCAGCCGTTGCGGCAGTCGCATTGGCCACATCGTTTACTGCCTCGGCGCAGAACATCGTGCTCAAGGCATCTGACACGCACCCGGCGGGTTATCCGACGGTTGTCGCCGTCGAGAACATGGGCAAGAAGCTTGAAGCCCAGACCAATGGCCGCATCAAGATGCAGATGTTCCCCGGCGCCGTGCTGGGTCAGGAAAAGGAAACCGTCGAGCAGACCCAGCTCGGCGCCTTGCAAATCAACCGCATCTCGCTGGGCGTGATCGGCCCCATCGTGCCGGAAGTTGACGTGTTCAACATGCCTTTCGTTTTCCGCGACATCCCGCACATGCGCAAAGTGATCGACGGCCCGATCGGCGACGAACTGCTGGCCAAGGTCACTGCCAGCCCGGCGCGCCTGGTTGCCCTCGGCTGGATGGACGGCGGCGCACGCAGCCTGTACACCAAGAAGCTGGTCAAATCCCCCGCCGACCTCAAGGGCGTGAAGGTCCGCATGATGGGCAATCCGCTGTTTGTCGACACCATGAACGCCATGGGCGGCAACGGCATTTCCATGGCTTACGGCGAAGTGTTCAGCGCACTGCAGACCGGCGTGATCGACGGTGCGGAAAACAACCCGCCCAGCATGTTCACTTCCAACCATTACACCGCCGGTGCCAAGTACTACGCCCAAACCAATCACCTGATCATTCCAGAACTGCTGGTGATGTCCAAGGTGACATGGGACAAACTCACGCCAGCCGACCAGGCCTTGGTCAAGAAGCTGGGCCGTGAGGCACAGCTGGAACAGCGCGTACTGTGGGACAAGAGCGTCGAGGAATACTCGGCCAAACTGAAGGCCGCGGGTGTCGAGTTTGTGCCGGTGGACCAGAAGCTGTTCTTTGATGCCACGGCGCCCGTGCGCGCCAAGTACGGCGTGAAGTTTGCTGACCTGATGAAGCGTATCGACGCAACCAAATAAGCGTTGCTCCCGGGCCCAGGTGCGCTGCCGACGCGGCGCGCCCGGGCCGTCTTGCCGTATTGCGGAAATACCATGAAACACCATACCCTTCGCTTCAACGACTGGCTGTACCTTGCGTGCATCTGGATCTCGGGCCTGTCCATCTTTCTCATGTCGCTGATCATTCCATGGGGCATCTTCACACGTTACGTGCTGGGCACCGGTTCGCAGTGGCCGGAGCCCATTTCAATTTTGTTGATGGTGATCTTTACCTTCTTCGGCGCCGCTGCCGGCTACCGCGCCAACGCTCATATTTCTGTAGCCATGGTTACAGACCGTATGCCCGAACAAATGCGCAGCGTCGTTGCCTGGCTGATGGACATCTTGATGGCGGTGGTATCCGTCTTCATGGCCTATTACGGCGCCAAGCTCTGCATGCAGACCTGGGGCCAGTACATCGGCGAAATCCCCTGGATGCCGGTGGGTGCGACCTATCTCCCGCTGCCCCTGGGTGGCCTGATTACGCTTATCTTTGTACTTGAACGCATGGCGCTGGGCCATCAGGGTGACCGCGAAGTTGTCACCTACGACCACGAAAAAATTGAAGGCGAGGCCCTCTGATGGATGCATTTGTTCTGCTGGGGTCTTTTCTCCTGCTCATGGTTCTGGGCCTGCCGGTGGCTTATGCGCTGGGCTTGTCCGCGCTGATTGGCGCCTGGTGGATAGACATCCCGCTGGACGCGGTGATGATCGCGATCTCCAGCGGCGTCAACAAGTTTTCGCTTCTGGCGATTCCCTTTTTCGTACTGGCCGGCGCCATCATGGCCGAGGGCGGCATGTCCCGCCGATTGGTGGCGTTTGCCAGTGTGCTGGTCGGTTTTGTGCGCGGCGGCCTGTCGCTGGTCAATATCCTGGCCTCAACTTTCTTCGGCGCCATTTCCGGCTCGTCGATGGCAGACACGGCCTCCATCGGTTCGGTGTTGATTCCCGAGATGGAGAAAAAGGGCTACCCGCGCGACTTCGCTACGGCGGTCACCGTCAGCGGCTCGGTGCAGGCCATCCTGATCCCGCCCAGCCACAACGCAGTGATTTATTCGCTGGCCGCCGGCGGCGGCGTGTCGATCGCGGCGCTGTTTCTCGCGGGTGTGCTGCCTGGCTTGCTGCTGGGTCTGACCCTGGCTGTCATGTGTCTGTTCATCGCGAAGAAACGCGACTTTCCCAAGGGCCGCGTCATCCCCATGCGCGAGGCGCTGAAGATTTGCGCCGATGCGCTTTGGGGCCTGATGACCATGGTCATCATCCTGGGCGGCATTCTGTCGGGCATTTTCACGGCCACCGAATCGGCCGCCATTGCCGTGATCTGGGCCTTCTTTGTGACCATGTGCATTTACCGCGACTACAAGTGGCGCGACCTGCCCAAGCTGGTACACCGCACGGTCAAGACCCTGTCCATCGTCATGATCCTGATCGCGTTTGCCGCGAGCTTCGGCTACATCATGACGTTGATGCAGATTCCGCAGCAGATCACCGGCATGTTTACCAGCGTCTCGAACAACAAGTATGTGGTGCTGCTGATGATCAACGTGCTGCTGCTGATTCTGGGCACGCTGATGGACATGGCGCCGCTGATCCTGATCATGACGCCCATCCTGTTGCCCGTGGTTACCCAGCTCGGCGTGGACCCGGTGCATTTCGGCATGATCATGATGGTCAACCTCGGCATGGGCCTGATCACGCCACCCGTGGGCGGCGTGCTGTTTGTCGGCGCGGCGGTAGCCAAACTTCCCATCGAAAAAGTGGTGCGGGCGCTGTACCCCTTCTTTGGCGCGCTGTTGCTGGTGCTGTTCATGGTGACCTACGTGCCGGCGCTGTCGCTGTGGTTGCCCAACCTGCTGCTCAAGTAATTCATGTCCGTATTGAAGATCACCGCGGTTCGCATCACGCCCATTGCCTTTCGCGACCCGCCGCTCCTGAACGCGGCCGGTATTCACGAGCCCTGGGCGTTGCGGTCCATCATCGAGCTGGAAACCGACTCCGGCCTGGTCGGCATTAACGAAAGTTACGGTGACTTGCCGATGCTCGAGGCGCTGGCCAAGGTCGCGCCCACGCTCGTTGGCCTGTCGCCCTGGGCTCTCAGCGAGATGGAGTCGCGCGTTGCCGGTCAGGTCACGCCGCCGGTGCAGACCGCATCGGAGTTTCTCGGCCAGCAGGTGTCCCTGGCGCCGGGCACTCACGTCTCCAAGACGGTGGCTAAGGTCGTCAGCGCCTTTGAGGTCGCCATGCTGGACCTGCAGGGACAACTGGCTGGCGCACCGGTGGTGGACCTGCTGGGCGGTGCGGCGCGCGACCGCGTACCGTTTTCGGCCTACCTGTTCTACAAGTATGCGCAGCACATCGACAAGCCTGCTTCTTCCGGATATCCGGCCGACCCTTGGGGTGAAGCGCTCACACCACCCCAACTGGTGGCCCAGGCGCGCCGGATGATTGCAGAGTACGGCTTCAAGAGCATCAAGCTCAAGGCCGGTGCGCTTGCGCCGGATCAGGAAGCTGCGGGCCTGCTGGCGCTTGCCGAGGCTTTCCCCGGGGTGCCCCTGCGCATCGACCCCAATGCCAACTGGAGCGTGGCGACCAGCCTGAAGATTGTGGAAAAGCTGCGCGGCGTGCTCGAGTACTACGAAGACCCTGCCCCCGGCCTGGAGGGCATGGCGGCCGTGGCGCGCGACTGCGAGGTGCCGCTGGCCACCAACATGGTGGTGACTGATTTCGCCGAGTTCCGCCGCAACGCCGAGATGGGCTGCCCGGTCAAGATCGTGCTGAGCGACCACCACTACTGGGGCGGCCTGCGCGTCACGCAGCAGTTGTCGCGGCTGTGCAGCACCTTTGGCCTGGGCCTGTCGATGCACAGCAACTCGCACCTTGGCATCAGCCTGATGGCGATGACCCACCTGTGCGCCAGCGTGCCGCTGCTGACTTACGCCTGTGACACCCACTATCCCTGGCAGGACGAGGAAGTGGTGGAGGGCGGCCGCCTGCGCTTCGAGGACGGTAGCCTGCGCGTGACGACCACCCCCGGCCTGGGTGTGACGCTGGACCGCACGGCTTTGGCGCGCCTGCACGACAACTACCTGAACTGCGGCATCCGCAACCGCGACGACCTGGCGCAAATGCGCAAATACGACCCCGCATTCACCGGCGCGCAACCCCGCTATTGAACGGCGCCCATCCGCAGGACAACTTCAACCATGAAACAAGGACTTGCCATGATTCCAGCCTCGTTGCGCACTTCGTTTCTGCTGCTCGCCGGCGCGGGCCTGATCGCCGCCACCGGTGCCGCCAGCGCGGCCACCTGGGTGTACGTTGCCAATGCCGACAGCCAGGACATCTCGGTGATGCAGCTGGACCGCGCGGCAGGTGCCCTCAAGCCGGTGGCCAGCGTGCCCGTGGGCGGCACAGCCATGCCGATGGTGGTGAGCCGCGACAAAAAATTCCTCTACGTGGCACTGCGCTCGCAGCCGTTTCGTGTCGTGACTTTCGCCATCGACGGGGCCACGGGCGGCTTGAAGAAACTGGGCGAGTCCACGCTGGCTGACAGCATGGCCAACATCGACCTCGATGCGACCGGCAAGTGGCTGTTCGCCGCCTCGTACGGTGGCAACAAGATCACCGTGAACAGCATGGGCGCCGACGGCGTCGTGGGTGCGGTGCAGCAAATCGTCAGGACCGCGCCCAATGCGCATGCCATCCATGCCGACGCTTCGGGCAAGTACGTTTTCGCCACCAGCCTGGGCGGTGACAACCTCTCGAGCTGGAAATTCGACCCGGCAACCGGTGTGCTTTCGGCCAACGACCCCGCGCTCATCAACGTTGCCCCGGCCAAGACCGGCCCGCGCCATTTCCTGTGGGACAAACCGCAGAAATACGCCTACCTTCTCAACGAGCTGGACGGCGGCGTGGACGTGTTCAGTTACGACGCGGGTAGGGGCGCGATGAGCCATTTGCAGCGCAGCACCGTCGTGCCGCCCGGCTTCACCGGCAAGGTGTGGGCCGCCGATCTGCAGATTTCGCCGGACGGAAAGTTCCTGTACGGCTCCGAGCGCACCTCCAGCACGCTGACCACCTTCAAGGTCGACCCTGTCACGGGCCGGATCGCAGTGGTCGGCCAGACGCCGACCGAAAAGACACCGCGCGGCTTCGCGGTGGACTCGACCGGCCGCTTCCTGATCGCTACCGGCCAGGACTCGCACGGCGTGTCGCTGCATGCCATCGATCCCGTCACCGGCCTGCCGGGCGCGGGCAAGAGCCAGCCTGGCGGCAAGAACCCGAACTGGGTCGAGATCGTGGACTTCTGATGAACGCACTCGCCCCCCGTCCACCGCTGTACATCCGCATGCACGATGCGGACAACGTCGCCATCGTCTCCAACGACGGCGGACTGCCGGCTGGCGCAGTGTTTGCCGATGGGTTGACGCTGGTCGAGCGGGTCCCGCAAGGGCACAAGGTGGCGCTGATTGACTTGCCCAAGGGCACGGCAGTTCTGCGCTACAACGTGCCGATTGGCTACGCACTGAAAGATATTCCCGCCGGTAGCTGGGTGCACGAGCGCCTGCTCGCCATGCCCGACGCGCGCGGCCTGGACGGCCTGCCGATCGCCACCGTCAAGCCGCCGGCACAGGTCCCGCTGGAGGGCTACACCTTCGAGGGTTACCGCAATGCCGACGGCTCGGTCGGCACCCGCAACATCCTGGCCATCACCACCACGGTGCAGTGTGTGGCCGGCGTGGTCGACTTCGCTGTCAAACGCATCAAGGATGAATTGCTGCCGAAGTTTCCCAACGTCGACGACGTGGTCGGCCTGGAACACACCTACGGCTGCGGTGTAGCCATCGACGCCCCCGACGCCATCATCCCGATACGCACGCTGCGCAACATCAGCCTGAACCCCAACTTCGGCGGCGAGGTGATGGTGGTCAGCCTGGGCTGCGAAAAGCTCCAGCCCGAGCGCCTGATGCCGCCCGGCACCATCCAGATCGTCGACGAACGCAGCGTGGCCGACGTCGGCATCAGCGCCGAAGCGCCGCTTGATGTGGTGTGCCTGCAGTCCGAGAACCATGTCGGCTTCATGTCCATGATCGATTCCATCATGCAGGCGGCCGTGCTGCACCTGGAAAAGCTCGATGCGCGCCGCCGTGAAACCGTGCCCGCCAGCGAACTGGTGGTTGGTGTGCAGTGCGGCGGCAGCGATGCCTTCTCCGGCGTCACCGCCAACCCGGCGGTCGGTTTTTGCACCGACCTGCTGGTGCGCGCCGGTGCCAGCGTGATGTTTTCCGAGACCACCGAGGTCCGCGACGGCATCGACCAGCTCACCTCGCGCGCGGCCACGCCGGAAGTGGCACAGGCCATGATTCGCGAGATGGCCTGGTACGACGCCTACCTGCAAAAAGGCCTGGTCGACCGCAGCGCCAACACCACGCCCGGCAACAAGAAGGGCGGCCTGTCCAACATCGTCGAAAAAGCCATGGGCTCCATCGTCAAGTCCGGCAGCTCGCCCATCAGCGGCGTGTTGGCGCCCGGTGAAAAGCTCAAGCGCAAGGGACTGACCTACACCGCCACGCCGGCCAGCGACTTCATCTGCGGCACCTTGCAGCTCGCCGCCGGCATGAATTTGCATGTGTTCACCACCGGCCGCGGCACACCTTACGGCCTGGCCGAATGCCCGGTGATCAAGGTCGCCACCCGCAGCGATCTGGCGCGCCGCTGGCACGACCTGATGGACATCAACGCCGGCCGCATTGCCGACGGCGACGCCAGCATCGAAGACGTGGGCTGGGAGATGTTCCACCTCATGCTCGAAGTGGCCAGCGGCCGCAAGAAGACCTGGGCTGAACACTGGAAGCTGCATAACGCGCTGGTGCTGTTCAACCCCGCACCCGTGACCTGATTTTTCGTTCAAAAACACGCAAGGAGACATCATCATGCAACGCCGTACCCTGATCCACACTGCCATCGCCGCAGCTGCCGGCGGCCTGTCGGCCCTCTCTGCATTTGCGCAAGGCGCCTGGCCCACTGGCAAGACCATCATCTATGTTGTGCCGTTCCCGCCCGGCGGCAACACCGACACGCTGGCCCGCCTGATCGCGCAGCCGCTGTCCACCGCGCTCGGCACGCCCATCGTCATCGACAACAAGGGCGGCGCCGGTGGCAGCGTGGGTTCGGCCATCGCGTCGCGCGCACCGGCCGACGGCTACACGCTGCTGGGCGGCACCATCAGCTCGCACTCGATCAACGTCAGCCTCTACAGCACGCCCATCGGCTACGACCCGGTGAAATCCTTCGCGCCCGTCGCCATGCTGGGCGTGAGCCCGCTGCTGCTGGTGGTGCCGGCCAGCAGCCCGCTGCGCACCCTGGACGACGTGCTCAAGGCCGCCCGCGCCAAGAACGGCGGCCTGAGCTCGGGCTCGCCGGGCATCGGCACCTCGCCGCACATGGCGCTGGAGCTGTTGGCCAGCCAGTCGGGCGTCAAGTTCACCCATGCGCCGTACAAGGGCTCGGCGCCCGCGGTGCAGGACCTGATAGGGGGCCAGCTCGACATGATGTTCGACACCAGCCTGATCGTCGGCCCACACATCCAGAGCGGCAAGCTGCGCCCGATTGCCGTCACCGGCGGCCAGCGCGTGCCCAGCTACCCGAATGTGCCGACCATCGCCGAGAGCGGCCAGAAGGGCTTCGACATGGTGTCCTGGCAGGCCTTGTTTGTCCCCGCGAACACACCACAAGCCGTGGTCGACCGTCTGCACGCCGAAGTGATGAAGGTGCTGGCCCAGCCCGAGGTTCAGGCCAAGCTCAAGGTGTTCGGCATGGAGCCCTCCAGCATGACGCCCGCGCAGTTGCTCGAGTATCAGAAAACCGAGGTCGACAAGTGGGCCAAGGTCATCAAGGCCGCCAACATCAAGGCCGAATAAGCCCGTACCCCTTTCAGAGAGCAACAGCAAACCACCATGACACAACCCACGCCTTACCAATCCTTTCCCAACAGCTTCAAGCGCGACCTGCTGGCCGGCAAAAAACTGATCGGCTGCTGGTCCTCGCTGTCCAACGCCATCACCACCGAGGTGCTGGGCGTGGCCGGCTTCGACTGGATCCTGCTTGACGGTGAACATTCGCCCAACGACATGGCCACTTACATCCCGCAGCTGATGGCGCTGAAGGACAGTGTCAGCGCACCCGTGGTGCGCCCGACCAGCAATAACTCGGTTGAGCTCAAGCGCCTGCTCGACGCCGGCTTCTACAACTTCCTGATTCCCTTTGTCGAAAGCGCCGAGCAGGCTGTCAGCGCCGTTGCCGCCACGCGTTATCCGCCCCAGGGCATTCGAGGTGTCTCGGTATCCCAGCGCAGCAACAAGTACGGCACGGTGCCGGACTACCTCAAGTCCATCAACGACCACATCTGCGTGATGGTGCAGATCGAAAGCATCGCCGGCACGGCGGCTGCTGACGAGATCGCCGCCACCCCGGGTGTCGACTGCATGTTTGTCGGCCCGTCCGACCTGGCCGCCGGACTGGGCCACCTCGGCAATGCCGGGCACCCGGAGGTGCAGGCCGCCATGGTGAAAATTTTTGCCGCCGCCAAGGCGCACGGCAAGCCGGTCGGCATCCTGGCGCCGGTGGAAGCCGACGCACGCCGCTACATGGAGATGGGCGCAACTTTTGTCGGCGTCGGCAGCGATCTCGGCGTGTTCCGTGGCGCCACGCAGGCCCTGCGCGACAAATACCTCGCCTGATTTTTCTGTCATCCCGGACCGCGCGGCCGGGGCTACCGCTATTTTTTACGAACAAGGAACATTTTTATGAGCAAGCTTGGTTTTATCGGCCTGGGCATCATGGGCGCGCCGATGGCTGCGCACCTGATTGCGGCGGGACACGAGGTTTTCATGAACACGCGGAGCAAAGTGCCTGCGGCTCTCTTGACGGGCAAGGGCAAGGCCTGCGATTCCATCGCCGACGTAGTAAAGCAGGCGGACATCATTTTCCTGATGTTGCCCGACACCCCCGACGTGGAGAACGTGCTGTTTGGCGAGGGCGGAGTGGCCTCGGCGCTGACCAAAGGCAAGACAGTGGTCGACATGAGCTCCGTCTCGCCGATGGACACCAAAGAGTTCGCCAAAAGGATCAATGCCCTGGGTTGCGACTACCTGGACGCCCCGGTGTCGGGCGGTGAAGTCGGCGCCAAAGCTGCGAGCCTGACCATCATGGTGGGCGGTCCGCAGGCCGCGTTTGACCTCGTCAAGCCGTTGTTCGAGCTGATGGGCAAGAACATCACCCTGGTGGGCGGCAACGGCGACGGCCAGACCTGCAAGGTGGCGAACCAGATCATCGTGGCGCTGAACATTGCGGCCGTGGGCGAAGCCCTGCTGTTTGCCAGCAAGGCTGGCGCCGATCCAGCCAAAGTGCGCCAGGCGCTGATGGGCGGTTTTGCCTCGTCGCGCATTCTGGAAGTTCATGGCGAACGCATGATCAAGCGCACCTTTGCGCCGGGCTTCCGTATCGGCTTGCACCAGAAAGATTTGAACCTCGCGCTCAGCGGTGCACGTACGCTGGGTCTGGCTTTACCGCAAACGGCGGGCGCCGCCCAGCTGATGCAGGCCTGTGCCGCCAACGGCATGCAGGACCTGGACCATTCCGCTCTGGTGCGTGCGCTTGAACTTCTGGGCAACCACGAAGTCGCGTAACTCATCCGCATGAAGAGCCCACAGAGGCTCACGGCGCAGCTGGTGGAGGACACCGCTTTTTCATACATCCGGAGACGAACATGCCGATCAATCGACGAGAGCTTATGGCTGCTTCACTGGCTTTGGGGACTGGCGCTGCGAGCGCGCAGGCTTCATGGCCGTCCAAACCTATACGCCTGGTGGTGCCGTACCCACCCGGCGGTTCTTCAGACATCATCGCGCGCGCCATTGCGCAGCCTCTGTCCGAGGCGCTCAAGCAGTCGGTCATCGTGGACAACAAGGCCGGCGCCAACGGTAACCTGGGCGCCGACATCGTGGCCAAGTCAGCACCCGACGGCTACACGCTGCTGCTGTGCGACACCGGCGCTCTGGCCATCAGCCCTTCGGTCTATCCCAAGCTGGGTTTCGACCCGACCAAGGACTTGCGTGGCGTCACGATGCTGGCCTATTCGCCGCACCTGCTGGTGGTTCATCCCTCGGTGCCCGCCAGCAATCTCAAGGAGCTCGTAGCGCTCTCGCACAAGACCGACCTGAACTTTGCGGTAACGGCCATGGGCAGCGCGCCGCACCTGGCTGGTGTCGCGGTCGAGCGGGCGAGCAAGGCGAAGTGGCAGTACATCCCCTACAAGGGCGGTTCGCAGGCCGTCAGCGATACGATCGCCGGCCAGACCCAGGTGTTGATGAACGGCATGCTGGCCACCTTGCCGCATGTGCAAAGCGGGAAGCTGAAGATCCTGGGTGTTTCCAAGAGCACGCGCATGCCGCTGATTGGCAATGTGCCGACGCTGGCGGAGCAGGGTCTTGCCAACTTCGAGTCGGGCACCTGGCAGGGCTTGCTGGTGGCCAACGGTACGCCGGCAGCCGTCATCAATCGCCTCAACACCGAGCTCATCAAGATCATCCGCAGCCCGGACATCCGCGCCAAGCTGGCGGGGCAGGGCGCCGAGGTCGTGACCATGACACCGGCACAGCAGGATGTTTTTTTCAACCAGGAGCGCAGCCGATGGGCCAAAGTTGTTGCAGAAGCAAACATCAAACTGGACTGAAAAATCGTTGCGTGACTTAGTGGTGATATTGCCTGATATCTTTGGGTTGTGAGCGCGCATCCGTGGGAATATCGAGCAAGGGATTCAATTTTGAAAAGAAACGAGTCGGCCCATCAGAGGCTGGCCGTTATTAGCCACGCCAGGAGACAAAAACATGCGGACTTCATTCAAGGGGCTTTTGTGCCTCTCTTTTGCCCTATGCGCGAGCGCCACTGTGGCTCAGACCAAGCTGCGGGCATGGAACATTCATCCCGATGGCTATCCGGTATCGGAGGCCATGAAGAGTTTCGTGGAGCAGGTGGCCAAGAGCACCAGTGGCCGCTATAACATCGAGCTCTTCAACAGCGGCACACTTGGCGACCAGCCCAAGGCCGTGCAGATGCTCAAGAGCGGCGAGATTGACGTGGCTGAGTTCAGTTCCGGTCCGCTGTCGGACGCCGTGCCGGGCATCAAGGTGCTGAACCTGCCCTTCCTGTTCACTGATTCCGCGCACATGTTTCGCCATCTGGACGGCAAGCTGGGTGAGCGTTTTGCCGCCAACCTGAAGGCCGCCGGCTTCGTTGTGCTGGGCTGGTATGACGGCGGTGGCCGTTCTTTTTACTGCGTCAAGCCCGTCAACAATATCAGGGACCTGGCCGGCATGAATATTCGTGTCCAGCAGTCCGAAATTTACATCGAGATGGTGAAGCTGATGGACGCCAAGCCGGTGGCCTTGCCCTTCAAGGACGTATTGGCCGCCCTGGAGCAGGGCAAGGTGGATTGCGCCGAGAACAACTTGCCTTCGTATGAGTCCACCGGACACTTCAAGGTGGCCAAAAACGTTTACGTCACCAACCATGTGATCTCGCCCGAGGCCCTGGTCGTCTCGACCAAGCTGTGGGAAAAACTCAGCAAAGAAGACAAAGCCGCGTTCACCGAGGCCGGCGTCAAGTCCGCCATCCTGATGCGCGAGCTGTGGAACAAACGGGTGGCCGCGGCCCTGGAGACCACGACCAAGCAGGGTTCGCAGTTCGTCAAGGTCAGGGATGCATCGCCCATGGTCAGGCGCATGGGGCCTTTGTATGGAAAATACATGGCGGACCCGACCACACGCGAAGAGTTGCTGACGATTATTTCGAAGTGAGCGTCCCAGACACCGTGCATTGCCATGCTGCTTGACCCCACACGATTTGTACGAGAGCTCGGTGGCAAGCCCACCGCGTTGTTCACGTTGCGCAACGGTCAAGGCATGACTGTGTGCGTGACAAACTACGGCGCAAAGATCGAGCAAGTACTGGTGCCGGGCCGGGATGGCCGCTTTGACGACGTGGTGCTGGGCTACGACAGCATCGACGGCGTGATCGGCGGAGCGCCCTCGGTGGGGGCCTTCATCGGGCGCTATGCAGGCCGTATTGGCCATGCGCGCTTCACGCTGGGTGGCAAGGAGCATGTGCTGGCCGCCAACAACGGCCTGCACTGCTTGCACGGCGGCGTGAAAGGCTCGCGTTTTCGGGTATTCGATACGGTGCAGTGCAGCGATTCCAGCGTTGAAATGCGTTATGTGTTTGCCGACGGGGAAGAGGGCTTTCCGGGCGCGATGGCACTGCGCCTGACCTACAGCGTGACCGAGGCGAACGAGCTGGTGCTCGACTACGAGGCGCTCGCGCTGGATACACCCACGGTGGCCAATCTCACCACGCATGCTTTTTTCAATCTCGAAGGCGCGGGAAGTCGTAACGCGCTGGAGCATGAGGTCACGATTTGCGCCAGCCGCTATTTCGAGATGGCGCCTGACCTCATCGCGACAGGCAGGTTGCTGCCGGTGGAAGGAACGCCGTTTGATTTGCGCAAGCCGGTCGTGCTGAGCAAGCGGGTGCGCGGCTTGCAAGCCGAGGCTGGTATTGGCCTCGTCGCCGGGTATGACGACTGTTTTGAGATTGACCGCTCTGCCGCCAGTGATGAAGATCTGGCGCTATGCGCGCGCGTGAGTGCACCCATTAGCGGGCGGGTGATGGAAGTCTGGTCGACCGAGCCCACCATGCAGTTCTACACCGGTCTTGTGGCAGGCGAGCCGCTGGCCGGCGGGCCGGGCAAGGGCGGCAGGCAATACGCGCAGCAGCAAAGCCTGTGCTTTGAGCCGCAAGGGTACCCCAACGCACCCAATGTGCCGGCATTTCCTTCCGCCGTACATGAGCCGGGACAGCGCCGCCAGGGCCGCACGCTCTACCGCTTCAGCACTTCTTAGGCGAGTGCGTTCCGCATGTCAAAATGCTCCGGCGACAAGCAAGGAGCTGAGCATGCGATGGTGGAAACTGGCGTGGATGTTTGGGATGGTGTGGGCGGCGCAAACGACCGGCATGCCCGCATGGGCGCAGCAGCCCGAGCGCGTGCCGCCGCAGATCGTCAAACTGCCTCTGCTGATCGACGGTAAACAGTATGAGGTTGTCACCCATCTCTACAAGCCCGCGGGCGAAGGTCCGTTTCCGCTGGTGATCTTTTCCCACGGGCGAGCGCCGTCGCGCGTTGACAGGGCCAAGCTTGAGTATCCGGTGCTGGTCGGGCACGCCAACTACTGGCTTCGCAAGGGTGTTGCCGTGGTTGCCCCGGTACGGCCGGGATACGGGGATACCGGGGGCTCCGACAGGGAGGACTCCGGCATCCGGTGGAGCGGCAAGGTTTGCACCGGCGATGCCGACTTCATGCGTGTGGCTAGCCACGCGGGCCAGACAGTAGTCGCGTTGCACCAATGGGCGCTGCAGCAGCCCTGGGTGCGCAAGGACAGGGTGCTGCTCGAAGGGCAGTCGGTGGGCGGCATGACGACGGTGTCGGTCGCGGCGCTCAATCTGCCGGGCGTCGTCGGCGCCGTCAATTTCGCGGGCGGCTCGGGCGGTAATCCGGAAGACTCCCCGGCCAGGAGTTGCAAGCCCGAGAACATGGGTAAAACCTATGGTGAACTCGGCAAGCTGGTCAAGGTGCCCAACCTGTGGCTCTACGCCGAGAACGACCAGTTCTGGGGAGCCGAGGCGCCCCGCGGATGGCACGAGGCCTTCAGGGCAGGCGGCAGCGACACGCAGTTCGTCCAGACGGGCCCGGTGCCAGGGCATGATGGGCATTCGCTGCTGACCTACGGTGGCAATATGTGGTCGGTGCCGCTCGATGCGTTCGTGCGCAAGGTAGGGCTGACGGCACCTTGAATTTCAAACGGGCATAAAAAAGCCCGGCACCTTCCGGGGCCGGGCTCTCAAGAGGCTTTGAGGAAAAAGCAGCTTACAGCGTATCGATAAAGCTGCGCAGCTTGTCCGAACGCGAAGGGTGCTTGAGCTTGCGCAGTGCCTTGGCTTCGATCTGGCGGATGCGTTCGCGCGTCACGTCGAACTGCTTGCCGACTTCTTCGAGCGTGTGGTCGGTCGACATTTCGATACCGAAGCGCATGCGCAGCACCTTGGCTTCGCGCGGTGTCAGGCTGTCGAGAATGTCTTTGACCACATCGCGCAGGCCGGCCTGCATCGCGGCTTCCAGCGGTGCGGTGTTGGCGCTGTCTTCGATGAAGTCGCCCAGGTGCGAATCATCATCGTCACCGATCGGTGTTTCCATCGAGATCGGCTCTTTGGCGATCTTCATGATCTTGCGGATCTTGTCTTCAGGAATCTCCATCTTGGCGGCCAGGATGCTGGCGTCCGGCTCAAAGCCGAATTCCTGCAAGTGCTGGCGTGACAGGCGGTTCATCTTGTTGATGGTTTCGATCATGTGCACCGGGATGCGGATGGTGCGGGCCTGGTCGGCAATGGAGCGGGTGATCGCCTGGCGAATCCACCAGGTGGCGTAGGTCGAGAACTTGTAGCCGCGGCGGTATTCGAACTTGTCGACGGCTTTCATCAGGCCGATGTTGCCTTCCTGGATCAAGTCGAGGAACTGCAGGCCGCGGTTGGTGTACTTCTTCGCGATCGAAATCACCAAACGCAAGTTGGCCTCGATCATTTCTTTCTTGGCGTCGCGCGAGTTGGACTCGCCTTCGTTCATGCGCTTGTTGATGTCCTTGAGCTGGGCCAGCGGCACCACCACGCGGGCTTGCAACTCAGCTAGCTTGGTTTGCAGTTCCTGGATGGGCGGCACGTTACGCGCCATCACCACCGACCACGGCTTGCCGGAGGCAACCTGCTTTTCAACCCATTTCAGGTTGAGCAGGTTGGGCGGGAAGTCCTTGATGAAGACTTCCTGCGGCATGCCGCATTTCTCGACGATGATGCGGCGCAGCTCGCGCTCTTTCTTGCGCACGTCCAGCACCTGGCCGCGCAGCATGTCGCACAACTTTTCAATGGTCTTGGCGGTAAAGCGCACGGTCATCAGCTCGTCGCTCAGGGCTTTTTGCGACTTCACATAAGTAGGCGTGCCGTAGCCTTCCTTGTCGTAGGTCTTGTGAACCTTCTCGAACAGGGTGGCGATCTTGTCGAAGCGGCTGAGCGCTTCCTTCTTGAGCTCTTCGAGCTTTTTGGTCAGGGCCTTGGAACCGCCCTTGCCGTCGTCATCATCTTCTTCGTCGAATTCGTCGAAGTCTTCTTCGGCCACATAGTCGTCGGCCTCGTTGGGGTTGGAAAAGCCGTCGACCACGGTGGAGATGACGATCTTGCCTTCGCGGATTTCTTCGCCCAGACGCATGATTTCTGCGATGGTGGCGGGGCTTTCCGAGATGGCTTCCATCATCTTCATGAGGCCGCCCTCGATGCGCTTGGCGATTTCGATTTCGCCTTCGCGCGTCAAGAGCTCAACCGTGCCCATTTCACGCATGTACATGCGCACGGGGTCGGTGGTGCGGCCGAATTCGCTGTCGACGGTGGACAGCGCGGCTTCGGCTTCTTCTTCGGCTTCTTCTTCAGTGGCGACCGTAGGGCCGGTGTTGTTCAGCAGCAGGGTCTCGGCGTCGGGCGCCTGCTCGTACACGGCCACGCCCATGTCGTTGAGCATGTTGACCACGACTTCCAGCGTTTCAGCATCGACCAGCTTGTCGGGAAGGTGGTCGGAGATTTCGCCATGCGTGAGGTAGCCGCGCGTTTTACCCAGCTTGATCAGGGTTTTCAGGCGCAGGCGGCGCTTGAGCATGTCTTCTTCGGAGAGGACGGTTTCATCCAGGCCGAATTCCTTCATCAGGGCGCGTTCCTTCGCCTTGCTGATTTTCATGCGCAGCGGTTTGACCTTCTCGGTCGTTTCCGCGATGGGTTCCCCGACGAGATCGTCTTCAATGTCGGACATGTCGAGGTCTTCCCCTGTCTTGACCGGGCCGGCCGCACTCTTCGGCTTGCGGCCGCGCTTGGCGCCGGTGGTGGTGGCAGGCGCGCTGCCTTCGGCCGCCGGATTCTTGGGCGGGCGGCCGGGTTTCTTCTTCACGGGCACGTCGGCGGAGACGGCGAGGGGCTTGGCTTCAGGACTGGACTTGGTCGGCACGGCGGGGGCTTTCTTCAGGGGCAAATCGGAAATCGCGGATTTCGCGGTTTTCAGGGGGGCTTTGCTCACCAGAGCATTGGGTTTGCTGGGTTTAACAGATATGGCGTGTTTTCCCGGCTTTTCAACCTTGCCGCTTTTGGCGGCAGGCTTTGCAGCAGCTTTAGTTGCTGCTTTGACTGGAGGCTTGCCTGCGGGCCGGGCCGCAGCTTTGGGTGCTGCTTTGGCTTTGGGCTTTGCGGCAGCTTTGGACTGCGCACTTTGCGGCTTCTTGGACGTGCTCGGCTTCTTCGGCTTGGCAGTAGGCATGGGACCTCCAGTTGTCGGGAATTGTTTTAAATATCGATCAGCTACCAGTAAACAAAAATGCGCCTTGGCGCCTGCACAAAGCACAGGCACGGTGACAAAGATTCAGAGTCAAAACGAGAAGGCGGAAAAACAGGCCGGGCAGTGCCAAAGGCACATGGCGGTTTATTTTCCCGGGCAAGCTGTTTGGGCGAACATTTGGTGTGCAGTCCTTGCGGAAATTCCCTGGGGGAAGTGGCCGTCTCATCTGTGAGTTCCCCGAAGTTTCAGGGTGGCCGGGCCGGAGGTGCTGCTGTCGCGCTTGCCGTCGAAAATCGGATTATACCCTGTTGCCTGTTTTTTGGGCGATTTATATGACCCAGAAACAGGGATTTTCCCGGAGGCCGGGCCCGCTCAGCGGGCCGGGTCGGTGGCGGCGGTTTTGAGGCTGGCGGCCAGCTCCAGATAGCGCTGCCGGGCGGCCGGGTCGGTGGCGGCCCGGGCGGCCAACTCGCTCATCTCGCGCTGGCGGTGCAGGCGCAGGAGCTGGTCCAGGATGCTCCGAACCTCATCCCAGTCACTTTCGATGCCTTCAGGAATCTGTGCGATTTGCGCTGTGGCATGTCTTTCGTGGGGGTGGCCGCGCAGCCCTTCACGCAAGGCGGCCCACGGCTGGGGCCCATGCTCATGCAACTGGCTCTCCAGCCAGATGAAAAGCGGGCCGTGGGGCTCAGGCAACTCGACCAGCAAATGATGCTCTTCAGTGGTGAGCCGGTCCCAGGTCTGGGCCTCGGTCAGCAGCAACCTGAGCACACGGTCTTCACGGCTGGCCGGCAAGATACGGCCAGCCACGCGGCGTGGAGCCCGGGCGCCGAAGCTGCGTCCCGTCGTTGACGATGCCGGGAAGTAGCCGCCAGAGGGCTCGGACGAGGTGTAATCGGGCTCCTCGCGAAAATCCGGCAGATAGTCCGCAGGGCCAGACATGTCCTGGGAAGCGCCTGATGTTGAGGACGATTCCGGCTTCTGACCCTTATTGGACGTGCGCAAGCTGCTATTATTTTTATAGCTACCCTTGGAGGTCGCAGGTTGCCAAAGCTGCGTCAGTTCGCGGCTGTCAATCAGTACCCTGTCGGCAATTTCGGCCAACAGCTGGCGTTTCAATGCGCCATCAGGCATCAGGTTCCACAGCGGGCGGGCATTGCTGGCCATATGGGCGCGGCCCTCGGCGGTGTCAAGGTCACAGCCCTCGGCGGCGGCTTCCAGCAGAAAGCGGCTGAGCGGCACGGCCTTGCTGACATAGGCCGCGAAACCTTCCTGACCGTGCTCGCGGATGTAACTGTCGGGGTCGTGCTCGGCCGGCAGGAACAGGAACTTGACGGTGCGCACGTCGGTGGCAAAGGGCAGGGCGGCGTCCAGCGCTTTGCGGGCGGCGCGGCGGCCGGCGCTGTCGCCGTCAAAGCTGAAGACGACTGAGTCGGTGAAGCGGAACAGCTTTTGCACGTGATCAGCCGTGCAGGCGGTGCCCAGGGTGGCCACCGCATTGGCAAACCCCAGTTGCGCCAGAGCCACCACGTCCATATAGCCTTCTGTGACGAGGGCATAGCCGTGTTCGCGCAGGGCAGCGCGGGCCTCGAACAGGCCATAAAGCTCGCGCCCCTTGCTGAACACAGGGGTTTCCGGCGAATTGAGGTATTTGGGCTTTTCGTCGCTGAGCACGCGGCCGCCGAAGCCTATACATTCACCCTTGACGTTGCGGATGGGGAACATGACCCGGTCGCGAAAGCGGTCATAGCGCTTGGCTTCGCCTGCCTGGTTTTCCTCGCCGGGCTCGCCTGTGATGACCAAGCCGCTTTCGACCAGCAGCGGGTCGTTGTAATCGGGAAAGACACTGGCCAGGCTGCGCCAGCCTTCAGGTGCGTAGCCCAAGCCGAAGGTCCTGGCGACTTCGCCCGAGACACCGCGGCCCTTGAAGTAGTCGATGGCGCGCTCGGAGTTGCGCAGGGCCTGGATGTAGGCGACGCCGGCCTTTTCCAGCACGCTGGTAAGCGTGGCCTGCTGCTCTCGCATCTGGGCGGCCCGGGCCCGGTCTTGCGGCGAGACATCGTCTTCAGGCACCTGCAGGCCGTATTGCTGGGCAAGGTCCTTGACGGCTTCGACAAAGGTCATGCCGCCGTGGTCCATCAGAAAGCTGATGGCGTTGCCGTTTTTGCCGCAGCCGAAGCAGTGATAGAACTGCTTGGAAGGGCTGACACTGAAGGAAGGGGACTTTTCGCCGTGAAAGGGACACAGGCCCATGAAGTTGGCGCCGCCCTTTTTGAGCTGCACGTAGCGGCCCACTATGTCCACCACGTCGGCGCGCGCGAGCAGCTCCTGGATGAACGATTGGGGGATGGCCATAAAGCAATTATCGCCCCCACGGTCGCTCACTGCGTGTAGCTCCCTGCCCCCCGAGGGGGCCGCCCGCCTGCGGTCTGGCAAAGCCAGTCCCGCGGCTCATGCTGGCTTGAAGAGTCAGTGGCACAAGCAGTGGGGCATTTCACAAGCGGGCAGCCGCGGAAGCGGCTTTGCCGGGCCGCAGGCGCCGCCCCCTGCAAGGGGCTATACGCAGTGAGCCTGGACGGGGGTGTGCCGAGATCAGTCGCCCAGCACCAGGCCTTCCCGTCGCGGATCGGCGCCGCCGAAGAATCCGTCGGGTGTTCTCTGAATGGCTTGCAGGCCGCTGGTCATGGTTTGTTCGCGTACCTCGGCGCCGCGGCTTCTCAGCGCCTCGACGGTGGCCGGCGAGAAACGTTTTTCTTCCAGGATGCTCGGGCCGTTGAGCGAGGCGAAGTTGGGCAGGTCAATCGCCTGCTGGGCGTTGAGGCCCCAGTTCAGTGTGGCGTAGAGGGTTTTGGCGGTGAAATGGATGATGAGTGCGCCGCCGGGGCTGCCGCCGCTCATGACGAGCTGCCCCGAGGTTTTGTCAAACACCAGCGTGGGGGCCATCGACGAGCGCGGGCGTTTGCCGGCTTGCACGCGGTTGGCCACGGGCTTGCCTTCGGCGTCTGTCGGGGCGAAGCTGAAGTCGGTCAGTTCGTTGTTCAGCAAAAAGCCGCCAGCTTTTCCGGTGCCGCCGTCGGTCATCAGGCGCGAGCCGAATTGGTCTTCAATCGTCGTGGTCATGGCGATGGCATTGCCGTAGCCATCGATGATGCTGATGTGCGAGGTACCGTACTCGGGCTGGTCGGGCATGGGCGCGTAGGCGGTTGTGACGGCGCCCGGCACGCCAGGTTTTGCGGTTTTCATGCTCGGGCCTGTGGACTGAATCAGCCTGGCGCGCTCACTGAGATAAGCGGGGGCCAGCAGGCTCATCCAGTTGCCGCCCGGCGGCTGCACAAAGTCAGGGTCACCCAGGTATTGCGCACGGTCGGCAAAGGCCAGGCGCGAGGCCTCGGTGTAGAGGTGCAGCCAGTCGGCCGAAGGCGTGGGCGACACCGAGCCGGGAACACCGCCGGTGCCGGCGACCAGGCCCAGCGTGGCGGCCGGCGTGTTGTTCAGGATGCCGAGGATTTGGCCGACTGCAATCGCGCCCGAGCTGGGCGGCGGCATGCCGCAGAGGCGGTAGGCCTTGCCGGCCGCGCTGTAGTCCGAGCAGATCGGGTCGCGTTTTTTGGGCTGGTAGCCGGCCAGGTCGCCCAGGGTCAGCTTGCCGGGATTGGTGGCGTGGCCCTGCACTTTGGTGACGATGGCTTGCGCGACCTTGCCTTCGAGCAGCGCGTTGGAACCTCTCGCCGCGATTTGCCGCAGCACGTCGGCCAGCGCCGGGTTGCGCAAGACAGAACCCACATCGACGGGGGTACCGTCGGCTTTATAGAAATAGGCTGCGGCGGTGACATCCTTCTTCAGGTGCACTTCACCCTTGAGCAAGGTGTTGAGCCGCGGGCTGACCTTGAAGCCGCCTTCGGCGAGCTGGATGGCGGGCACGAAGAGCTGGGCCCAGGGCAGGCGGCCGTATTGCTTGTGGGCCATCTCCAGCATGCGCACCGTGCCGGGCGTACCGACGGAACGCCCGCCAACCACGCCGTCGTAAAACGGCATCGGTTTGCCGTCGGCGCCGATAAACAGTTTTTCGTCCGCCGCAGCGGGCGCGGTTTCGCGGCCGTCAAAGGCCTCGACCTTGCCGCCATTGGCGTGCAGCAGGAAGGCGCCGCCGCCTATGCCGCTGGACTGCGGCTCTACCAGCGTGAGCACCATTTGCACTGCAATTGCAGCGTCGATGGCCGAACCACCGGCTTTGAGTACCTGGTAACCCGCATCGGTGGCCAGCGGGTTGGCGGCGGCCACGGCGAAGGTCTTGGTGGCCCAGCCTGGCTTGGGGGTGAAGCCCGAAGAGCCTTCGGGCTGCATGTATTTGGTGCCGCGCGCGACTTCATCGGCGGGGACCTGGTAGGTAAATGCGGTGGGGCTGCTGGCGCAGGCGGCAAGCAGCGCGGTGGCTGCCAGCGCCGAGAAGGCGTGTCTCATGCGATATCCTTGAATGTAGTTGTAGCTTGTGGCAGGACCCTGTGCCTGCGCTGTTGAATATATCGAGCGGCCCCGCGCCTCACAATGGCGTTTCAGAGAAATCACTCTTCCATGGAATTTGACAATCTCGATGCCTTGCGCGTGCTGCTGGCTACGGCGGAAACTGGCAGCCTTACAGCAGCGGGCAAGCGCTGCCGGCTGTCTACAGCGGCCGTCAGTGCGGCGATCAAGCGGCTGGAAACCTCGCTGGGTGTACGTCTGTTTGAGCGAACCACACGCGCCGTGCGGCCCACGGCCGAGGGTGCTGTCATGGTCGACCATGCCCGCCGCGCGCTCGAGCTGGTGTCCGAAGGCCAGGCCAAAGTCCGTGCCGGCACCTTCGGCTTGACGGGCAGCATCCGCATCACCGCCACAGCCATGCTGGCCCGCGAGATGCTGGCCTACTGGCTGGCCGAATTTGCCAACACTCACCCGGGTATTGAAATCGACCTGCAGATCAGCGATGCGCGTGTGGACCTGGTGCGCGAGGGCATCGACATCGCCCTGCGCAACGGGCCGCTGATGGATTCGACCCATTCGGCGCGCCTGCTGGCGCCGGCCCGGCGCGTGGCTTGTGCGGCCCCGGACTATCTGGCGCGCCGCGGCACGCCGCTGGAGCCATGCGAGCTTGTGCAGCACGACTGCCTGGTTTGCCATGTGCGCGAGCGCCGGCAGGATCAGTGGCAGTTCGAATTGCAGGGAGAGGCCAGCGCGCCTTTTCAGGTGCGCGTGGCTGGGCCGCTGGCCTGTAACGACGCATCCATTGCGCTGCAGTGGGCGCTGGAGGGGCGGGGCATCGTCTACCAGTCCGAGATCGACCTCATGGCCTCTTTGGCCAGCGGCAAGCTGGTGCGCCTCTTTGCGGGTCACCTGGGTGAGCCGGCGCCGCTTTATGCGGTGGTGCCCAGCCGGCGCTATGTGCCGGCCCGCGTCAACGAGGTGATTGAACGGCTTTCAGCGCTGCTGACCGAACGGCTGGCAGCGCTGCACCCGCCTGCGGCCTAGGCTCAACGTGGTGCGAGGCGAATCGCGCCGTCCAGGCGAATCACTTCACCATTGAGCATGTCGTTTTCGATGATGTGTTTGGCCAGGCGCGCATAGTCTTGCGGTGTGCCCAAGCGCGAGGGGAAGGGCACGCCGGCAGCCAGCGAGTCCTGCACTTCCTGCGGCATGCCAAAAAGCATGGGCGTGCCGAAAATGCCGGGCGCGATGGTCATGTTGCGGATGCCGTTGCGGGCCAGGTCGCGGGCGATCGGGAGGGTCATGCCGACGATGCCGCCCTTGGAGGCGCTGTAGGCCGCCTGGCCGATCTGGCCGTCGTAGGCTGCCACAGAGGCGGTGGAGATCAGCACACCGCGTTCGCCGGTGGCTTCCGGGTCGTTCTTGCACATGGCGTCGGCCGCCAGGCGGATCATGTTGAAGCTGCCCACGAGGTTGACGGTGATGGTTTTGCTGAAGGCGCCCAGGCTGTGCGCGCCGTTCTTGCCCACGGTTTTTTCGGCGGGCGCAATGCCGGCGCAGTTCACCAGGCCCATCAGTTTGCCCATGGCAACCGCCTTGGCCACCACGGCCTGGCCGTCGGCTTCCTGGCTCACGTCGCATTTGACGAAAGTGGCTTTGCCTTCGCCCAACTCTTTGGCGATGGCCTCGCCTTTATCTGCCTGCATGTCGGCGATGACGACTTTGGCGCCGTTGGCCACCAGCATGCGTGCCGTGCCTTCACCCAGGCCCGATGCGCCGCCGGTGACGATAAATACTTTGCCTGCGATTTCCATGGTGGTTCCTTGATGAAGATGGAGAGATTTTGAAGAGCTTGCGTGAACGTTTTGGGTGACGTTAACGTAAACGTCAATTATGGCGCATGAAAAAAGCCCGGCGCCTTTCGGCGGCCGGGCTTTTCGCAAAAGTGGGGCGCTGGCTTATTTGTAGCCGACACGGTCCAGCATCTGCTGCACCTTGAGCTGGTTGTTGCCCACAGCGCTGATCGGGATGGTTTCAGACTTGAAGCTGCCATTGCCCGACGGTGTCATGGCCTTGAGCGCGGGATTGCTCACGCCCAGCCCCGGTACGGCGG
The DNA here is from genome assembly GCF_054049435.1 of Polaromonas sp. P5_D5. Lineage (NCBI taxonomy): Bacteria > Pseudomonadati > Pseudomonadota > Betaproteobacteria > Burkholderiales > Comamonadaceae > Polaromonas > Polaromonas sp. P5_D5. The sequence goes on along the minus strand of NZ_JBFUMJ010000001.1, from coordinate 352,073 downwards.
CCCACTCGTTGTTGCCGTTGGCAAAGTACTCCTGTGCGCTCGGGCTGGCCAGATATTCCATGAACTTGACGGCGTTGGCCGTGTTCTTGGCGTTTTTGGCAACCGCCGCGCCGGCGATATTCACGTGCGTGCCCCAGCTGTCCTGGTTGGGGAAGACCACGCCCACGCGGTCGGCCACGACTTTGTCTTCAGGCGCGTTGGAACGCATGATGCGCGCCAGGTAGTAGGTGTTGGTCAGCGCAATGCCGCACTCGCCGCTGGCCACGGCCTTGATCTGGTCGCTGTCGCCGCCCTTGGGGTCACGCGCCATGTTCGCCACCAGGCCCTTGAGCCATTGCTCGGCCTTGGCTTCGCCCAGATGCTCGGTCACCGCGCCGAAGAGCGACAGGTTGTAGGGGTGCGCGCCCGAACGGGTGCACAGCAGGCCCTTGTTCTTCGGGTCAGCCAGCTCCTCATAGGTATCCACGTCGGCTTTTTTGACCTTGAGCTTGTCAAACACCACAACGCGGGCGCGCGTCGAAAAGCCGAACCAGGTCGTGCCTTCGGCAGTTTCCTTGGCGCGCAGCTTGGCCGGGATGGCAGCTTCGAGGGCGGTCGATTTGATGGGCTTGAAGAGACCGTCTATATCGCCCTTGTGCAGGCGCGCGGCATCGACCAGCAAAATCACGTCGGCAGGAGAGGCCGTGCCTTCCGCCTTCAGGCGCGCCAAAATGCCGGCGTCATCCGCGTCCACGCGGTTGACCTTGATCCCGGTGGCTTTAGTGAAGTCGCTGTAGAGCTTTTCGTCGGTCTGGTAATGGCGGGCAGAATACAAGTTGACCACCTGTTCCTGCGCCGAAGCCAAGCCTGCCAGCAGCATCAGCGACGAGAGAACCACTTTTTTGTACATAACTTTCCACTTCCTTACTGGTATTTTTAAAGCCCGGCCATGATAAAGCAAATAAGAATCATTCTTGGTAGTCCCCCTACGTTGCGCAAGCCTTCGCTAGGGCCAGACTGGCTGGCGGGCATCTGCCTGGCTGCGGGTTTATCGCTGTTTGCCGGCTGCACTACAGCGCCGCCCGGTCCGGGCGCACCCGTGGCACCACTGCCGGTAGAGGCCGCCAGAAAGCCGCCGCGCATCGGCCTGGCGCTGGGCGGGGGCGCCGCACGCGGCTTTGCCCACGTGGGCGTGATCGCCGTGCTGGAGGAGGCCGGGCTCAAGCCGCAGCTGGTGGTCGGCACGTCGGCCGGCAGCCTGGTGGCGGCGCTGTATGCCAGCGGCAAGACCAGCGCGCAGCTGCAGCAGACCGCGCTGAACATGGAGGAAGTTGCCATCACCGACTGGATGCTGCCGATCATCGGCCGCGGCATGTTCCGCGGTGACGCGTTGGCCCGCTATGTCAACGACCTGGTGGCCAACCGGCTGATGGAGAACATGGTCATTCCGCTGGGCATCGTCGCCACCGACCTCAACAGCGGTCAGGCCGTGTTGTTCCAGCGCGGCGATACCGGCACAGCAGTGCGCGCATCCAGTGCAGTGCCGGCCGTGTTCGTGCCCGTCAAGATCAACGGCCGCGAGTATGTCGACGGCGGCCTGGTCTCACCGGTGCCTGTGCGCTTTGCCAGGCAGATGGGCGCCGACGTCGTGATTGCCGTCGACATCTCCAGCCCGCCCGAAGCCAACCTTGCCGGCGACACGTTGCAAATCCTGCTGCAGACCTTTGCCATCATGGGCAAAAGCATCAACCAGTACGAGCTCAAGGATGCTGACATTGTGGTCCGTCCGTCGCTTACGGGCCTGAAAAGCGCCGACTTCTCTGCACGGCAGCGCGCCATCGACTCAGGCCGTGCCGCCATGCTGGCCGCGCTGCCCCAGCTGAAGGCCAAACTGGCCGCGGCGGGTGTGGCGGTGGCCAGGTAGTTGCTATTCTTTTGATAGCTGCTTGCGCTCGTCCCTATTGGGTAGAACGCTTAAATGGCCTAAATCTGGATACGCCAGGCAAAAAAAAGCCCAATCTTGCGATTGGGCTTAACTGGATCCGTGAAAATGAATTTCGAATGGATCCGAGGAGACAAGCGGTCTGGAATCGTGCTGTTACGCAAGGTTCCGGGATCAGGCTCCGGTCGTTCCCGCAGAAGGTGCGGGAACAATGAATAACAATTAACGCTTCTTGGAAGCGGTTTTCGTGGCGCTCACTGCGGACGCAGCCACGGTGTTGAAGTTGGCTTCAGCCATTTCGCTGGCTTGCTTGACAGCCTTTTGCATGGATTCGAATGCGTTGTTCGCGGCAGCAACAGCGCTCTTCATCACGGCAACGGCGGTTTCGGAACCGGCTGGCGCGTTTTTGGCAGCGTTGTCGACCAGGCCGACAAACTTCTTCTGTGCATCAGCGGTTTGGCCTTCCAGGGTCTTGCCCAGTTCAGCACCAGCAGCCGAAGCGATGTCATACAGGTGACGGCTGTAAGCGGCGGTCTTTTCAGCCAGGGGCTGGACCAGGCCGGCTTGCAGGGCCATCAGTTCTTGCGCGTCTTTCACGCCCATCACGGCTTGTGCGTGGTTGGCGGTTTCAGCAAGGGCAGCCTTGGTGGCTTGCACGTTCAGTTCGACCAGTTTTTCAACGCCTTCGAAGGCTTTGTGGGTCAGACCAAACAGGGTTTCGATGTTGGCTTTGTGGGAGGCCATGATTTGTTCAGCGGTCAGCATAATTAATCTCCAGATATAAGTTAATGAGTCGTCGGGTCAATAGTTGCTTTGCGCTGAATTGCTGCACTGCAACATGACCCCAAGTATAGGCATTGGCCGAGGCATTGCAAGCGGTTTTTGTTGCACTGCACCATTTTAGATGTCGAGCCCTATTTGTACTCCGAAAACAGAGTGCAAAAGTATCCAAAAGTCCATGCTTTCCCGCGCTCGGTACTACATGACGGTTGTTGCCCCTTCAGGCCACAATCGTTGAAACCCTTCCTCGCATCTCATCTTGCAAGCTTTTTACGCCGACAACTTCGTATTGCCGCTGCCGCTTGGGCACCGTTTTCCCATGGCCAAGTACCGGCTGTTGCGCGACCGCCTGGTCAACGAACTGTCGGCCGTTCGAATGGCACAGGCACCGGCCGCCACCGATGGTGAGCTCGCCCTTGTTCACACGCCCGCTTATATAGACGCCATCACCCACGGAACCTTGCCGGCGCCTGCCCAGCGCGAGATCGGCTTTCCCTGGAGCCTGGGCATGGCCGAGCGCGCGCGCCGCTCTGCCGGCGCCACCGTTGCAGCGGCCCGCATGGCGATGGGGCCTGGAGGCAAACAGGGCGAAGGCGTTGCAGCCAACCTGGCCGGAGGCACGCATCACTCGTATGCGCACAAAGGCGGCGGCTTCTGCGTTTTCAACGATGCGGCGGTGGCCGCCAGGCTCATGCAGGCAGAGTGGGCGCGGCTGCACCGCCACGAGCGCAAACCGCTGCAGGTCGCCATCGTCGATCTGGATGTGCACCAGGGTAACGGCACTGCCAGCATCTTTGCCGCGGACACCAGCGTGTTCACGCTGTCGTTGCATGGGCAAAAGAATTTCCCGTTTCGAAAAGAAGCCAGCGACCTCGATGTGGACTTGCCGGACGGCTGCGGCGATGCAGCCTATCTGCAGGCGCTGGAGCACGCGCTTGACGAACTGGAGCGGCGCTTTGAGCCGGGGCTGGTGCTGTTCCTGGCGGGCGCCGATCCGTACGTGGGCGACCGGCTGGGGCGGCTGGCCCTGAGTTTTGACGGTCTGGAGGCGCGCGACCGGCGCGTCTTCGACTGGGCCTGGCAGCGCCGCATCCCGCTCGCGTTTTCCATGGCGGGTGGCTATGGCATCAACATCGACGAAACCGTGCAGGTGCAGATGAACACCTACCGGGTGGCGCTTGAATACTGGAAGCGCTGGAATCCGTAGCGAGGCTGATCCAACGGGGATTGCTGCTACATTGCCAAGGCCATCCCAGGTGGCCACGAAATAAAACAAGCTAATAGCAACAAGAACATGCAGCCACACCCGAGGGATTCCCAGAAAGATAGCGCAGCCCATGCTGCCCACGCCCTCCGCGTACTCGTGTTGGGCGGCACCGGCTTTATCGGCCGCCATGCCGTCGCGGCGCTGCACACGTCGGGCGCGCAGGTTTCGATCGGCAGCCGCCATCCTTCGCGCCACGAAGAGGCCTATCCTTTTGCTGTCTTGCGCCCTGTGCGCTTTGAGCAGCTGTTGCAGCCCGATGCGTGGACAACCCTGCTGAAGGATGTGGATGTGGTCGTCAATTGCGTGGGCATCCTGCGCCAGCGGCCGAATGAGTCGTATGACCATGTGCATCACCGCGCACCGGCGGCGCTGGCCGTCGCTTGCGCCGGCGCCGGCATTCGACTGATTCATACCTCGGCCCTGGGCTTGCACGCAGGCGCCAAAAGCCGGTTTTTGTCGAGCAAGCTGCTGGGTGAGCACGCCATCGCGGCGTCGGGCAGCGACTACGCCATCGTGCGGCCTTCCTTGCTCGACGGCGAGGGCGGCTTTGGCGCCCGCTGGCTGCGCGGCTTGTCGCGCTCGCCGGTGCAATTTATTCCGCGCGGTGCGCGCGGCGGTATTGCGGCGATGGCTGCCACCGATCTTGGGAAAGCATTTGCTGCGCTTGCGGCTCTTTCTTCCCTGGCGGGCCACCGCGAGGTTGAACTCGGCGGAATTCGCCGTTACGGTTACGCGGAGTACCTGCGTGAACTTCGCGCCGACTATACGGCCACCCCTGCGCTGCAGATTCCAACGCCCAACTGGGCGGCACGCCTGGGCGCGCATGTGTGCGACGTCCTGCACTTTTCGCCTTTCTCGTATGGGCACTGGATTTTGCTACAGCGGGACAATGTGCCTTCACCCAATCGCTTGCCGGAACTGCTGGGGCGCGAGCCACTTCCGATCAGACCCGCCGTTAGCCCGGCCGTCCATCCAGAAGCCCGCCTTGAGCCTGGCCAGGTGCACGCTGGCAAAATAGGTTCTCATGACCTCCCCGACACGCCCGCAGGCTGAAGCCCGCAGCGCCTATAAAGCCTTTCGCGACATCGGCACCCGCTGGTCCGACAACGATGTTTACGGTCACGTCAACAACGTCGTCTATTACAGCTGGTTCGATACCGCCGTCAACGGCCTCCTGATTGAGCGCGGCGCCATCGACATCCACGCCGGCAGCGTGATCGGCCTGGTGATCGAAACCCAATGCAATTACTTCGCGCCGCTGGCCTTTCCGGATCCGGTGGTCGCAGGCATCCGTGTGGCACACGTCGGCTCGTCCAGCGTGCGCTACGAAGTGGCCCTGTTCCCCGGCGATGAGGGTGCGCTGTGCGCTGCCCGGGGCCATTTCATCCATGTGTATGTCGACCGCGCCACGCGCAGGCCTGCGTCGCTGCCCCCCGAACTGCTTTCTGTACTGGAGACCCTCCGATGACCCAGGCACCGCCCGTGCTTCCCTATATCACCCCGCGCCGCGCAGGCGACGCACGCAATGCGGTGGACGAAGCCATCGTCAGCCGCCAGTCAATACGCCAGTTTTTGCCCAGGCCGGTGCCACGCGAGACCATCGCCCATCTGCTGGAAGTTGCCAGCCGCGCGCCTTCTGGCACCAACACCCAGCCCTGGAAGGTCTATGTGCTGCAGGGCGCCAGCCGGGACATGCTGGTGGAAAAAGTCTGTCAGGCCCATGATGCGATATACGCCAACCCCGTGCTGGCCACCGAATACAAAGAAGAATACGACTACTACCCCGAGAAATGGGTGTCGCCCTACATCGACCGCCGCCGCGAAAACGGATGGGGCCTCTACGGCCTGCTGGGCATCACCAAGGGTGACAAGGACAAGATGCATGCACAGCATCACCGCAACTTCCAGCTGTTCGATGCACCCGTGGGCCTGATGTTCACGCTGGACCGCGTGATGGGTCGGGGCTCGCTGGTCGACTACGGCATGTTCATGCAAAACCTCATGGTGGCCGCGCGTGGCCTGGGTTTGCACACCTGCCCGCAAGCAGCCTGGAACGGTTTTTCCCGGATCATCCTCCCGCACATCGGCGCGGGTAGCGACGAAATGCTGGTGTGCGGCATGGCGTTGGGTTATGCCGATGAAACGGCGCGCGTCAACACCTTCCGTACACCGCGGGTCCCGGCTTCGGAATTCACCACCTGGCTCGACTAGAAGCCAGAAGCGGCGCTACTGCATCCCCGCACGCGCCGGCTGGTTTAGGTGTTGCGGGTAAAGTCAGGGATTCGCGAAAAGACGCGATTTCTTTTTGCCTGTTTGGGCTCTATTTTTTTGTTTTCACCTGTTTTAGAAGGACCGCACCATGAATCTCACCACCACACCTTCCGGCCTGCAATACGAAGACACCGTGCTGGGCACCGGTGCCATCGCCAAGGCGGGGCAACATGTCAAGGTTCACTACACCGGCTGGCTCTATAACAACGGCGTCCAGGGCGCCAAGTTCGACTCCAGCAAGGACCGCGGCCAGCCTTTCGAATTTTCCCTTGGCGCGGGGCAAGTGATCCGCGGCTGGGATGAAGGCGTGCAAGGCATGTCGGTGGGTGGTACGCGCCGCCTCGTCATTCCGGCGGAGCTGGGCTATGGTGCGCGCGGCGCCGGCGGTGTGATTCCACCGAACGCCACCTTGCTGTTTGAAGTGGATTTTCTCGGTACCTGAGCTGGCGCGAGTTGAAGAAGGCCCCGGTGCGGCATTGGCGCCGGGCCTGTTCACCTGATTAACCGCCAAGGCGCCCTGGCGCCGCGGCCCTCAAGCGATCCCCATGATCATCACCAGCCTGCTCGACACCGATCTGTACAAGTTCACCATGATGCAGGTGGTCTTGCACCAGTTTCCGGGCGCCGAGGTGGAATACCGCTTCAAGTGCCGCAACGCCGGCGCTCCGGGTATTGGTGATCTGGCGCCCTATGTGACCGAGATACGGGAAGAAATCCGTGGCCTGTGCAGCTTGCGTTTCCAGGACGCTGAGCTGGCTTACCTCAAGGCCATGCGCTTCATCAAGAGCGATTTTGTCGACTTCCTCGGCATCTTCCGGCTCAATGAAAAATACGTCAGCGTCACGGCCTTGCCTTCGGGCGAGATCGACGTGTCCATCAAGGGCCCCTGGCTGCACACCATCCTCTTTGAGATTCCGGTGCTGGCCATCATCAATGAGGTCTACTTTCGCAACACGCAAAAGAAGGCGGACCTGGCCGAGGGGCGCAAGCGCCTGGAGACCAAAATTGGCGAGCTGCAGACGCAAGGCCTGCGAACGCTCAAGATCGCCGATTACGGTACACGCCGCCGGTTTGGCAAAGCCTGGCACGAAGAAGTGCTGCGCACCCTGGTGACGCGGCTGGGCACGGGGGTGGGTGGCCAATTCGCCGGCACCAGCAATGTGCTGTTTGCCATGAAGCTCGGCCTGACGCCGCTAGGCACCATGGCGCATGAATACCTGCAGGCCTGCCAGGCGCTGGGGCCGCGTCTGCGTGACAGCCAGGTCTTTGGCTTCGAGTCATGGGCCAAGGAATACCGGGGCGACCTCGGGATCGCGTTGTCGGATGTTTACGGCATGAGTGCCTTCCTGCGCGATTTCGACATGTACTTCTGCAAGCTGTTTGACGGCGCCCGCCACGACAGCGGCGACCCGTTCCAGTGGGGCGAGCGCATGCTTGCGCACTACACCAAGAACCGGGTCGACCCGCAGACCAAGACGCTGATTTTCAGCGACGGCCTGACGGTGCCGCGCACCATCGAGCTGTACCAGCAGTTCAGGGGCCGCTGCCAGCTGGCCTTCGGCATCGGCACCAACCTCACCAATGACCTGGGCTACGAGCCGCTGCAGATCGTGATCAAGATGATCCGCTGCAACGGCCAACCCGTGGCCAAGCTGTCTGACACACCTTCCAAGAACATGTGCGACGACGAAAAATACCTGGCGTATTTGCGGCAGGTGTTTGAGATTGCATGACTTTCATCCGTCCGATTGGCATGTCTAGCATGGATGCGTAACGATAAAAAAGAACCGGAACATCATGAAACCTCCACAACAGCTGGTGGCGCTGGCGCTGCTTTTGTTATTGCCAAGCCTCTCGTTTGCCGCTGAACTTGACGGTAGCCGGCTGTCAGCCTTGTGGGCGGTGCCGTTCGCTGGAATTTTGCTGTCGATTGCAGTCATGCCGCTGCTGGCGCCTTCTTTCTGGCACCACCACTATGGCAAGGTTGCTGTAGCGTGGACGCTGGCCTTTTTTGTGCCGTTTGCCGCGCTGTACGGTGGCTCTGCTGCTTTTTCCGGCTTGGTGCACGCGCTGCTGGCCGAATACATCCCCTTTATTGTGCTGTTGGTTGCGCTGTTCACGGTGGCTGGCGGGATCCATATTCGCGGCAACCTGCACGGCAGTCCGGCCTTGAACGTTGCGATCCTGGCCATTGGCGCCGTGCTGGCGAGCTTTATGGGCACCACCGGTGCATCGATGCTGATGCTGAGGCCCCTTATCCGGGCCAATGACAATCGCGTGCACAGAGCCCATGTGATTGTGTTTTTTATTTTCATTGTGTCCAATGCAGGCGGTTCACTCACGCCATTGGGCGATCCACCCCTGTTCCTTGGCTTCTTGAAGGGCGTTGATTTTTTCTGGACGGTCAAACAGATATTTCCGGAGACGCTTTTTCTGGTGGGCAGCCTGCTGGCCATCTTCTACGCGCTGGATGGCTGGTTCTTTCGCCGTGAAGGTGTGCTGAAAGTAGACCCTACGCCGGACACCCGGCAGTTTGGGTTTGACGGTGCGGCCAACTTCGCGCTTCTGGCGGCGATCGTGGCCCTGGTGCTGCTCAGCGGCTTCTGGAAGTCACCCGCCTCCTTTCATCTCATGGGGACGGAAGTCGGCTTGCCGGGCCTCGTGCGCGATGTTGGCCTTGTGCTGGTGACGTTCCTGTCGCTCAAGATCACTGCGGAAAAAGTACATGCGGACAACCAGTTTTCCTGGGGGCCGATGGTGGAAGTCGCCAAATTATTTGCCGGCATTTTCCTCACCATCATCCCGGTGATCGCCATGCTCAAAGCAGGCGTCAATGGTCCTTTTGGTTCCGTGGTTTCGGCTGTGACGCGACCGGACGGCCAGCCCGATCCGGCGATGTATTTCTGGGCCGCTGGCTTTCTCAGCTCATTCCTGGACAACGCGCCCACCTACCTGGTGTTCTTCAACACCGCAGGGGGTGATCCGGCCACGCTGATGACCACACTGGCACCGACGCTGGCTGCGATCTCGGCAGGCGCGGTTTTTATGGGCGCGAACACCTATATCGGCAATGCGCCCAACCTCATGGTCAAGGCCATCGCGGAAGACCGCGGCATCAAGATGCCCGGTTTCTTCGGTTACATGGCCTGGTCCTGCTCTATCCTGGTGCCGCTCTTCGTCATCATGACCTTTATCTGGTTCAAGTAAGGAAGTAATTTTTCATGAGCAAGCCCAAAATCCTCGTTGCACGCGCTGTGTTCCCCGAAGTCATCGCCCGCCTGGAGCAGTATTTCGAGGTTGAATCCAACCAGGCCGACGAGACCTGGTCCAAGGCCCAGCTCACCGAGCGCCTCAAGGGAAAGGACGGCGCCTTCACCACCGGCGGCGACAAAATCGACGCGGAGGTGCTGGCCGCCTGCCCGGGGCTCAAAATTTGCGCCAACATGGCGGTGGGCTACAACAACTTCGACATCGACGCCATGACCGCTGCCGGCGTGCTGGCCACCAATGCCCCGGATGTCCTGACCGAAACCACCGCTGATTTCGGTTTTGCCCTGCTGATGGCCACGGCCCGTCGCGTGACCGAAAGCGAGCATTACCTGCGCGCCGGCAAATGGACCAAATGGAGCTACGACATGTTTGCGGGCTCCGACATCCACGGCGCGACGCTGGGCATCCTGGGCATGGGACGCATAGGGCAGGGCATTGCCAAACGCGGTGCCCATGGATTTGACATGAAGGTGATTTACCACAACCGCTCGCGCCTGGATGCAACGCTGGAGGCAGAATGCAAAGCCAGCTACGTCGGCAAGGAAGAACTGCTCAAGACCGCAGATCACCTGGTGCTGGTACTGCCGTATTCGCCTTCATCCCACCACACCATTGGCGCCGCAGAACTGGCATTGATGAAACCCACTGCCAACCTGATCAACATCGCGCGCGGCGGTATCGTCGACGATGCCGCACTCGCTGCGGCCTTGAAGAGCAAGCGCATCGCAGCGGCCGGGCTCGATGTGTTCGAGGGCGAGCCCAAGGTGCATCCTGATTTGTTGACCGTGCCCAATGTGGTGTTGACGCCGCATATCGCCAGCGCCACCATTCCCACGCGCCTTGCCATGGCCGGGCTGGCTGCCGACAACCTGATCGCATATTTCGGCGGCAAGAAGCCGCTGACCCCGCTCAACCCCGCGGTACTTGCCGGCAAATAAGCAAGAAGAAGGCAGCAAGCGGACAATGAACACATGATGGAATCCTGGCTGATGATTGCCTTGTTGGTGGCCAACCTGCTGTTGCTGGTCTGGCTGCTGGTGCGCAAGCCCGCCGAACCAGCGGATACGGGCCGCATCGAGCTGCTGGCGAACATCGCGGCAGGCCACGACAAGCTCGAGCGCGAATTGCGGCGCGAAATCGGTGACAACTCGCGCAGCAGCCGGCAGGAATTGGCGACTACCTTCGCCACCTTCCAGCAAACGCTGGTGCAGCAAAGCGCCGAAGCGATCCGCACGCAGAACACGCAGATCGACGCGTTTTCGCAGCAACTCACCCTGCTGCAAAAAACGCTGTCGGATACCCTGACCACTCAGCTGCAGTCCGTCAGCGAGTCCAACGCCAGGCGCATGGGTGAAGTGCGCGAGACCCTGGAAAAACAGCTGGCGCAACTGCAGCAAACCAATTCGGCCAAGCTCGATGAGATGCGCAAGACGGTCGACGAGAAACTGCAGACGACGCTGGAGACGCGCCTGGGCGAAAGTTTCAAGCAGGTGGCCGACCGGCTCGAGCAGGTGCACAAGGGCCTGGGTGAAATGCAGACGCTGGCGCAGGGCGTGGGCGACCTCAAGCATTTGCTCACCAATGTGAAAACACGCGGCATCTTCGGCGAAGCGCAACTGTCGGCCTTGCTGGAACAGGTGTTCACCGTCGACCAGTACGCGGCCCAGGTCATTACCCGCCGCGGCGGCAAGAATCCGGTCGACTTCGCCATCAAGCTGCCGGGCCGGTCTGATTCGGGTGAACCCCTGTGGCTGCCCATCGACGCGAAATTCCCCAACGAAGACTACGAGCGACTGCTGGATGCGCAGCAGCGCGCCGACGTGCTGGGTGCTGAAATCGCCGGCAAAGCGCTGGAGACGCGCATACGCCTGGAGGCCAAGTCGATCTCCGAGAAATACATAGACCCGCCTTACACCACCGATTTTGCGATTCTTTTTTTGCCGACTGAGGGCCTCTATGCCGAAGTGCTGCGCCGGCCCGGCCTGATGGAATTCCTGCAGCGCGACCACCGTGTCACGCTGGCCGGCCCGACAACGCTGCTGGCCATGCTCAATTCACTGCAGATGGGCTTTCGCACGCTGGCGCTGGAAAAGCGTTCCAGCGAAGTCTGGCAGGTGCTGGGTGCGGTGAAGACAGAGTTCGGCAAGTTCGGCGACGTGCTGGCCAAGGTCAAGTCGCAGACCGAAACCGTGCTCAACACACTGAGCAGTGCCGAGCAGCGCAGCCGTGTCATGGGCAAGGCCCTGCGCAATGTCGAAGCGCTCCCGGAAATCGATTCTGCCCGCCTGCTTCCATTGGACCCGCTTGACAAAGACCTGGACAACATCTGATGCGCACCGCATGAGCTGTGCGTCATGACGCCTGAACTCGCACGCCTGATCGTGGCGCAGATTTGCCTGCACGCCTGCATGGCCGGCACGCGCATGGCGGCGCCGCTGCTGGCGTTGCGCGAGGGCTACAGCCCCGCGGCGGTGGGAGTGCTGCTTGCATTGTTTGCCCTGACGCAAGTCTTCCTGGCGTTGCCGGCCGGCCGTTTCGCCGACCGGCATGGCCTCAGGCGCCCGATCCGGTATAGCGTCTTCGCTGCGGTGCTGGGAGCTGGGGCTGCGGTGGCCTTTCCGGTGTTCCCGGTGCTGTGTCTGGCGGCGCTGCTCACGGGCGGCGCCACCGGCGCAGCAGTGATTTCCCTGCAGCGCCACGTGGGCCGCGCGGCGGTCGGCGCACTGGAGTTGCGCCAGGTGTTCAGCTGGCTGGCCATTGGTCCGGCGGTATCCAATTTCATTGGACCGTTTTCCGCCGGCCTGCTGATCGACCATGTGGGTGCCGTGCCGGGAAGCACTTCCGGCTACCGCGCGGCGTTTTTGCTGATGGCGATCCTGCCGCTGGCCTGCTGGTTCCTGGTACGCAAGACGCGCGAGCTCCCGCCGGTGATTGCCGCCAGCGGCGGGGTGCAGCCCAAGGCCTGGGATTTGCTGCGCCAGGCCAACTTTCGCCGCCTCATGCTGGTGAACTGGTTTTTGTCGTCCTGCTGGGACGTCCACACCTTTGTGGTGCCGGTGCTGGGTTTTGAGCGCGGCATCAGTGCTTCGGTCATAGGCACCATCCTGGGATCGTTTGCGGTGGCCGCGGCTTTGATCCGCATGGTGATGCCGCTGGTGGCGGCCCATCTGCGCGAGTGGAAGGTGCTGGCGGTCTCCATGCTGGCGACAGCCGCACTGTTCGGCATCTACCCGTTGATGCATTCGGCGATCGGCATGGGCCTGTGCTCCATCCTGTTGGGCCTTGCGCTGGGCATGGTGCAACCCATGGTGATGAGCATGCTGCACCAGATCACACCGGAAGCACGCCACGGCGAAGCGCTGGGGCTGCGCCTGATGGCGATCAATGCGTCCAGCGTGGTGATGCCCATGTTGTTTGGCTCCGCCGGTGCGTTGATGGGAATTGGCGGGGTCTTCTGGGTCACCGGGGCCATGGTAGGCGCGGGTTCACGCGCGGCGTGGCTGCTCAAGGACAGCATGTCTGCCCATGGCGGGCACCATCCCGAAACCGGGTCTACAGACGGTAAAAATCCTTGATCAGGTCCCAGGCTACCTGTGCGTCGTCCACGTACTGAAAGAGCTTGAGGTCGTTGGGCGAGATCACGCCTTCTTCCACCAGCATGTCGGTGTTGAGCAGGCGCTTCCAGTAGCTGCTGCCAAAAAGGATGATGGGCACCGGCTTGGCCTTGCGGGTCTGCACCAGCGTGATGACTTCGAACAGTTCGTCGAGCGTGCCGAAACCACCCGGAAACACCACAAGCGCCTTGGCACGCATCATGAAGTGCATCTTGCGCAGCGCGAAGTAGTGAAACTTGAATGACAGCTCGGGCGGCACGTAAGGGTTGGCCGCTTCTTCCATGGGCAGGGCAATCGCCAGGCCCACACTCAACCCGCCGGCCTCGTGCGCGCCCCGGTTGGCTGCCTGCATGATGCCCGGGCCGCCGCCGGTGCAGATGAAGAGCTTGGTCTCGGGCGGTTTTGTCTCGCTGTACTGTGCCACCAGCTTGCCGAAGGCGCGGGCTTTTTCGTAATAGTGGGCATTGCGCGCCAGTTTTCGCGCGCGGTCTATGGTTTCGGCATCACCACCTGCCTCGGCTTCGGCCACCATGGTGACGGAATCTTCCTCGCTGCGAAACCTGGCGCTGCCGAAAACGACCACTGTGTTTTCAATGCCATGGGCCTGCTGTTCCAGGTCGGGTTTAAGCAGTTCCAGCTGGAAGCGGATCCCGCGTGTTTCACGCCGCAGCAAAAACTCCGGGTCGGCAAATGCCAGCCGCGAGGCGTCGGCTTCCAGCGGTGTGCCTTCCCGTGCGTGGGCCTGCAGTTCGGCCCAGGCGTTGGCCAGGCGGCTGACGGATAAGTCTTGTTTTTGTTCCATGAGCTTATTGTGAACGATCAGGCGGGGCGGCTGCTTTTCGGGAACTGGGGCCCGCACAAGCAAAAAAAGGCTCCGTGAGGAGCCTTTTTGCGGAGGGCAGAAGCGGGATTACACGCGCTTGCGGTATTCACCGGTGCGGGTGTCAATTTCAACCAGGTCGCCCTGGGCCACAAAAATCGGCACGCCGATTTCAAAGCCGGTAGCGAGCTTGGCGGGTTTCAGAACCTTGCCGGAGGTATCGCCCTTGACGGCGGGTTCAGTCCAGGTGATTTCGCGCTGAACGCTGGTGGGCAGTTCGACCGAGATCGCCTTGCCGTCGTAGAACACCACTTCCAGTTCCATACCGTCCTGCAGGTAGTTGAGCGAATCGCCCATGTTTTCCGCTTCGACTTCGTACTGGTTGTACTCGGAGTCCATGCAGACATACAGCGGATCGGCGAAGTAAGAGTAGGTGCAATCCTTTTTGTCCAGAATGACCTGATCAATCTTGTCGTCGGCCTTGAACACGACTTCGGTGTTGAAGTTGGCGACCAGGCTTTTGAGCTTCATCCGCACGGTGGCGGAATTGCGCCCGCCGCGGCTGTATTCGGTCTTGAGCACCACCATCGGGTCTTTGCCGTTCATGATGACGTTGCCGGCGCGGATTTCTTGAGCGATTTTCATAGCAGTTTCACTGAGTAGGCCGCTAAACGCATGCACCGGTGTGCAGGTTCCGCGGCGGGTTGTGCAGGACGCCAAAGTCTGGTCGACCTTCAGGCTGTTCTGCAAAGCCTATGATTTTAACGTTTTTTTGTCACGAAACCGAGCAGCCGGGTGCCCAGGTCGTCCTGGGCCATCAGGCGGGAGCGGGCCGTCTGGGCTGTTGCTTGCCAGGCCGGCAGGTCAATGGGGAAGGGCGCCGGGCCGCCGGCGGTGGGTGGCGGCGCTGTTTTGCCGTTCCAGGCGGCGTGAAAAGCCCGTAGGGAGGGCGGCGCCTGGAGCATGTCCAGGAAGGCCTGCAGTTTGGCCAGGTGGGCGTTGTCATGCTGCGGATAGATGTGCCAGACGAAAGGCTTGCCTGCCCAAAGCGCCCGCACCACCGAGTCCTCGCCGCGCACGAAGTTCAGGTCCGAGGCCCAGAGCAGGTGGTCAAACCCGGTTTGCGTCAGCAGGGGGAGGTATGAAATTGATAGCTGCTCGCGCCCGCCCTTATTGGGTTGCAGCCGATTCTTATCATCACACAGGGCACGAACGGCGTTGGCGGCACGCCCCGCGGCCACCAGCAGATGCACCGGTTTGCCTTGCAAGCCGTGTTCCGTAAATTGCGCCAGCAGGCCTTCGAGCGCGGGGGGCTCATAGCAAAACAGGGACACCAGGGTTTCGCCACCCCAGTGGATTCCGTGGGTTTTCAGCCAGCCGGCGCGGTCAAAGCCTGCCTGCCTGTCCTGCAGGCCTGACTCACGCAGCAGCCCGCCGGTATCAGCCGTGAAGCCCGGGTAGAAAAACCACTTGGTCCAGCCGGCAGCCGGTCCGCCTTGTACCGGCGAAGGCATGGCGTGGGAGCGCCCCACGTAGTCCTCGGCAGACAGGTATTCGAGATTGATCCAGACGGGTTTTTGGCCTCCAGCCCAATGCAGACGAGCGCAAGCAGCTATGAAATCAGGAGCAACTTCACAGCCGAAGGCCTCGATCAGCACATCGCAGGGTTGCCCGGCGAGCCCTGCGGCGTCCAGGTTCAGGGGCTGTTCACCGGATGGCCAGGGAAATACCTGTACGCCTTTACAGCCCCCGGGGGCCATCCATGTCAGCGCGGATGCGTCATCCACCCAGAGCCGCACCTTGTGCCCGCGCGAGGCCAGGTCGGCGGCCAGACGCCAGCACACACCAATGTCCCCGAAGTTGTCGATGACTTTGCAAAAAATGTCCCAAACGCGTGCTGCAGCCATGGCGGGTATTGTGATGCAGCCGCGATGCCGGCCCTCATGCTGCGGCGTGGCGTGCTCCCCCTGTCACAGCCATGTCACCCAGGCTGGGTACAAGCCGTCATCAATTTGAAATGGAGTTCATCGTGGTTTTATCTAAATCGGTGATGCGTGCGCGGGCCATGGCCGCTATTCTGGGGCTGGCCTTGTGCGCCGGCGGTAGCGCTTCATCGTGGGCGCAGGCAAGCCTGGAAAAGGCGGAAACGTCTGTCGTTGAGGGTGTGGTCCTGACCAGGCATGTGCTGCAGGTTGCGACCCGCTTTTACGTGCCTTACACCGGTGCGGACGTGGGCATCAGACAGCGTTTTCCTCAAGGTTTTCCCATAGCGCCCGGCTCGGGGCTGACATTGCGCAACAAGGATGCCGACGGCACTTTGTGGTTTTATGCGCTGACTGATCGCGGCCCCAACGGCGACTCGCCCGACCTTGACAGCAGCGGTGCGACTTCGGCCAACAAGACCAAGGCCTTTCCCGCACCCGATTACGCGCCCAAGTTTGGCCTGATCCGCGTCAGGAATGGGGTGGCTGAACTGGTGTCGGTGACTGACATCAAAACTGCAGAGGGTGTGAATGTGAGCGGCCGCCCGGTGCAGGGCGGTATTGGCTCTTCGGGTGAAACGCCCTTGACCGAAACGCTGCAAGCCAGCCTGGCCTTCGACGCCCATGGCATTGACCCGGAAGCCATCGCCATGGACCCGGATGGCAAACACGTCTGGATTTGTGATGAATACGGCCCGTATCTGATCAAGGTGGCGGTTGAGAGCGGCCGTATTGCGGCCAAATTCGCGCCGGCCAACGGCTTGCCTGCCGTGATTCAATTCCGCCAGCCGAATCGCGGCTGCGAAGGCCTGGCCATCACGCCCGGCGGCAAGCTGGTCATGGCCATTCAAAGCATTCTGGAAATGCCAGATATGGGGAGTGGTTTGTCGGCCCGGCATACCAGCAAGGCGCTCTTTACCCGTCTGGTGGAATTCAATCCCGCCAATGGGGCTACCCGCATGTTTGCCTATCCGCACGACGTGACCCGGTACGGTAAGAGCAAGGACGCCAAGATTGGCGACATCGTCGCCTTGAGTGACACGCGCTTTGTGCTGATCGAGCAAGGCAAATTCAAGGCCGATGGTGAGGTGCACAACCTGCTGGTGGCGGTGGATGTGGCCCAGGCCACGGATTTAAGCGGCAAGAAACTGGCGGGTGGATTGGAGCTGGAATATGCCGGCGCTTTGAGCGAACTGTCGGCCATCGGGGTTTCCCCTGCGAAGCGGCTGGAAATCCTCGATTTGCGCAAGAAGGATGCAAGCGGAAAGCTCCAGTTCGGCTGGCTTCCAGAGAAGGCCGAAGGCCTGGCCCTGGTGAACGACGATACGCTGGCGCTGATCAACGACAACGACTTTGGTGTGTCCGCGCGAATCGTCGATGCGGCCGGCAAGGCCGTCAAGATCGATGACTGCAGCGTGAATGCCGCCGGTGTCCTGGAGGGCAAAAAATGCAAAGGTGCAGCGCCGCTCAAGTATGAAATCGTCAATGGCAGTGATGACGAGAAGCCAACCCGCCTGTGGCTGATCAGGTTCCCGAAAAAGCTCCTGGACTATCGGCCGGACTGAATCCCTTTGTTGGGTCGGCTCCAAAAGGGTATCGGTCCTGTCAGGGTTTTCTTCTGAAGCGCCGGTACGCGGCAAAATAGGGGTATGCCTGAACGTTCCCCCGCTGAAAAGTTACCCGCCGGACATACGCCCGAGTTGCTGGCCGAAGTGGCTGCGCTGCCCGCCTTGCCGGGCGTCTACCGTTACTTCGATGCGGAAGGCGGCGTGCTGTATGTCGGCAAGGCGCGCAACCTGAAGAAGCGGGTCTCCAACTACTTCCAGAAGAACCACGGCGGCACGCGCATCGGCCACATGGTGACCAAGATCGCCCGCATGGAAACCACGGTGGTGCGCTCGGAAGCTGAAGCGCTGCTGCTCGAAAACAACCTGATCAAGACGCTCAACCCGAAATTCAACATCCTGTTTCGGGACGACAAGAGCTACCCCTACCTCAAGCTGACAGGCGCGCGTCCGGCCGAAGAAGGCGCTGCGCCCACGGCTGCCGTCTTTCCGCGCATTGCCTATTACCGCGGCGCGGTCGAGAAAAAGCACCGCTACTTCGGCCCGTACCCCAGCGCCTGGGCGGTGAAAGACACCATCTTGCTGTTGCAAAAGGTGTTCCGGCTGCGGACCTGCGAAGACACGGTGTTCAACAACCRCACCCGGCCCTGCCTGCTGTACCAGATCAAGCGCTGCTCCGCACCCTGTGTGGGCCATGTGTCACCCGAGCAGTACGCGCTGGACACTGCCAATGCCGAGCGCTTTTTGCAAGGCCAGGCCCAGGACATCCTGACCGAGCTCGAGAGAAAAATGCTGGTGCATGCCGAGAAGCTGGAGTTTGAGCAGGCCGCAGAGTTGCGCAACCAGATGTCGGCGCTGTCCAAGGTGCTGCACCAGCAGTCGATGGAAATCGGCGGCGACAAGGACGTCGACATCCTGGCGGTGAAAGTTCAGGGCGGCAAGGCCTGCGTCAACCTGGCCATGGTGCGCGGCGGCCGCCACCTGGGTGACAGGGCGTACTTCCCCAGCCATGTGGAGAACGCGACCGACGTCGCGGCGCTGGATGCCGAGATCGATGCGGACGCCAGGCAGGCTGCGCAAGCCGAGGCAGCCGGTGAAAGTGCTGCGCCTGTGCCTGCACCTGTGGGCAAGTCACTTGAGGCCCTGGTGCTGGAAGCCTTCATCGCGCAGCATTACATTGATGTGCCGGTTCCACCCACCCTGGTGTGCAGCGAGCCGGTGGACAAGGAACTGATGGAGGCACTAACAGCGCAGACCGGTACCAAGGTCACGGCCATCCACCAGCCGCGTGAGCAGCGCCGCATCTGGCTGGAAATGGCACAGAAGAACGCCGGCCTGCAGCTGGCCCGGTTGCTGGCCGAACAGGGCTCCCAGCAGGCGCGTACGCGCGCGCTGGCCGAGGCGCTTGATTTGCCGCTCGACAACCTCGATACGCTGCGCATCGAATGTTTTGACATCTCGCACACGGCCGGTGAGTCGACACAGGCCTCCTGTGTCGTGTTCCAGGAGCACAAGATGGTCAACAGCGAATACCGCCGCTACAACATCGAAGGCATCACGCCAGGCGACGACTACGCCGCCATGCGGCAGGTGCTGATGCGCCGCTATACCCGGCTGGCTGAAGCCGCACGCAATGGGGAGGCCAAACTGCCCGACCTGGTGCTGGTCGACGGCGGGAAGGGGCAGGTGTCGATGGCACGTGAGGTGTTCGGGGAACTGGGCCTGGACCTGGGCCTGATTGCCGGCGTTGAAAAAGGGGAGGGCCGCAAGGTTGGCCTCGAAGAGCTCGTGTTTGCGGACGGCCGCGACAAGGTCTATTTGGGGCGGGATTCAGCAGCGTTGATGCTGATCGCGCAGATCCGCGACGAAGCCCACCGTTTCGCCATCACGGGCATGCGGGCCAAGCGCGCCAAGGTGCGGGTGGGCGGCAGCAAGCTTGAGGACATTGCCGGCATTGGCCCCAAGCGGCGCGCCAGCTTGTTGCAGCGCTTCGGCGGCATTCGCGGCATCGCTTCGGCCAGCGCGGAAGACATTGCCACGGTGGATGGCATTTCGAAGGACCTGGCCGAGGAAATCTACCGCGCCCTGCATTGAGGCAGCATCGGTTGCGTGCCCTGTTTCGGGCAGCAGTTCCTTGAAATTTGCTCAGATGTATTTGTGCAACGGAACGCACTGTTTTGGCGTGCTTTGCACCGCTATCCGGCACCACCGCACGGCTCATGCCAAAATCGGGGCATGTTTCTGACCATCCCTACGTTGATGACCTGGACCCGCATCGTTGCGATTCCGTTGATCGTGGGGGTGTTCTACCTGAACCTGGCGCCCACGGAGCGCAACCTGATTGCCACCGTGATGTTCGTCGTGTTTGCCGCAACCGACTGGCTGGACGGCTTTCTGGCGCGCAAGCTGAACCAGACTTCTTCCTTCGGCGCCTTCCTTGATCCGGTGGCCGACAAGTTCCTGGTCTGCGCCTCTTTGCTGGTGCTGGTGCACCTGCAGCGTGCCGACGTGTTCGTGGCGCTCATTATCATCGGCCGCGAGATCGCCATCTCGGCGCTGCGCGAGTGGATGGCCCTGATTGGCGCGACCAAAAGCGTGGCCGTGCACATGCTCGGCAAGGTCAAGACCACGGTGCAGATGATTGCCATCCCTTTCCTGCTGTTCGACGGCGTGCTGTTCGGCGTGATCAACACGCACGTATGGGGCACCTGGTTGATCTGGATCTCCGCCATCCTGACGGTCTGGTCCATGATTTATTACCTGAAAAAAGCCATCCCGGAAATCCGCGCGCGCGCCAAGTAGTCCTGCCCTTGGTGTTGCCGTTCTAAGGCTTCTGTCCTTGAGTTCTTCCTCTTCTTCATCCTCTTCCGATGCGCTGATCCGGGCCATGCCCGCCGTGTTTGTGCTGATCTGGAGCACCGGCTTTATCGTCGCCAAATATGGCTTGCCGTATGCGCCGCCGCTGACTTTCCTGGCGATCCGTTATTTCCTGTCGATTGTTTGCTTCCTTGTCTGGATCGTGCTGGCCCGGGCCGCGTGGCCGCAAGGCCGGGCGCAATGGCTGCATCTGGCCATGGCCGGCGTGTTGATGCATGCCGGTTATCTGGGTGGCGTCTGGATTGCCGTGAAGTCGGGCATGGGTTCGGGCTTGACCGCACTCATTGTCGGACTTCAGCCGGTGTTGACGGCGCTCTGGGTTTCGTGGGTTGCCTCGCCCGAGACAAACGGCGGCGAGGCCAAGGTCACTTCACGCCAGTGGACCGGTCTGGCGCTTGGGCTAGGCGGGCTGTTACTGGTGGTTTCGCGCAAATTCGGCACGGGCCATGAAGTGACGGCGCTGACGCTGGCCTGCACGGTCTTTGCGTTGTTCAGCATCACTGCGGGAACGCTTTACCAGAAACGTTTTGTCAAACCTGCCGATGTGCGCAGTGCCAATGCCATTCAGCTGGCCGCTGCTTTCGTGGTGACCCTGCCGCTTGCGCTGTTTGAAACTGAAGCGATCACGTGGAACCACCAGGTTCTGGGCGCCATGGCGTGGTCGGTGCTGGTGCTCACGCTGGGAGGAAGCTCCCTGCTTTACCTTTTGATTCAGCGTGGCGCAGCTACAGCCGTGACCAGCCTGCTGTATCTGGTTCCGCCAACGACCGCCCTGATGGCATGGCTGTTGTTTGAGGAGCCCATTACGCTCAGCACGATTGCCGGCACTGCGCTCACGGCGTTGGGCGTGAGCCTCGTGGTGCGGGCCGCGAAGCCGGCGGCAGCGTAGTTTTCCAGGGCGCTTCCTGAAACTGTGCGACCAGGTGGTCAATCAGCAGGCGAATACGGCGTGGCTGGTCTGGGCGGTAGGGGGCCAGCCAGTGAATGTCGGCGTCTGGCATTGAATAGGCCGGTAAAACGCGTACGAGCCGGCCCGATGCGATATGCGGTGCAATATCCCAAAGGCTGCGCAGCATGATGCCGCGGCCTTCCATGCACCAGTCGCGTACCAGCTCCCCTGAATTGCTGGCCAGCGGGCCGTGCACGCGAACGCGCACCGCGGTCTTCTCGCGTTCCCTGTGCAGCGGCCAGACATCAAAACGCTGTCCCGGGGCATTGCCGTTTTCGCGCACGATCAGGCAGGCATGGTCCTGCAAGGCCTCCAGGCTGGCGGGTGAACCGTGTTGTTTTATGTAGCGGGGCGAGGCCACCATGATGCGCTGGTTGCGCGCAAGACGGCGTGACACCCACTGGGCCGCCTGCCGACCCTGTATCGACCAGAGCCAGATGGCGCCGTCGTAACCCTCCAGCGCGAGGTCGGGCAAATGCTCGGTGAGCTCCAGCTGTATCTCGACACGCGGATAACGCTCCTGGAATTCCGCCAGCGCAGGCCCCAGCCACCGGCGGCCGAACCCAAAAGTTGCAGCCAGCCGGATAAGCCCGGTGGGCTCCGCTTTTCGTTCCTGCAACTCTGCCTCAAGCGCATGGAAGCCCTGCAGGAGAATGATGGCCCGTTCGCAGACTGTTTCGCCTTCGGCGGTGGGGCTGACGCGCCGGGTCGTGCGCTGGAACAGGCGTTGGCCCAGCCTGGCCTCCAGTGCGGCAAGCCGCTTGGTGACGACCGGCGGCGCCACGTCCAGGCTTTGCGCTGCGGCCGCCAGGCTCCCGTGGTCGCGAACGGCAAGCACCAGTTCAAGGTCGCTGCGTTCCATTGATTAATTCCTTTTTGGAAATAATTGATTGCCTGATTATTGCTTGTATTGGATGCCACTCTTCTACAAAATCAGGCAAAGATCTAAAAATCGTTCAAGGCATTCAACACCGGAGCACCGGGAAATTGATTACCCGAAGATGAACCAAGGCAACTGATTGATGTTTGAGAATTTCGTTTCGTGCGATGTCGACGGCCCGGCCGGCAGCTTGCACACCCTGCGGGGCGGCGCAGGGGCGCCACTTCTGTTGCTCCACGGGCACCCGCAAACCCACGCGATGTGGCACTTGGTCGCGGGAACGCTTGCGAAAAAATTCACCGTCGTGATGATGGACCTGCGCGGTTACGGTGACTCCGCACGGGTTGCCGGTGATTCGGCGCACGAGGCCTATTCCAAACGCGCGATGGCGCTGGATGCCGTCGCAGTCATGCGTCACCATGGGTTCGAACGGTTCCAGGTGCTGGCGCACGACCGCGGCGCGCGCGTGGCCCATCGCCTTGCGTCGGATCATCCCGGGGCGGTTCAGCGGTTGATGCTGCTTGACATTGCGCCCACGCTGGCCATGTATGACAACACGACGAATGCCTTTGCGCGCGCTTACTGGCACTGGTTCTTCCTGATCCAGCCGCCGCCGCTGCCCGAAGCGTTGATCGAGTCCGATCCGGTACGGTATGTACGCAGCGTAATGGGCAAGCGCCATGCGGGCCTTGCGGCTTTTGCGCCAGCCGCACTGGCCGAGTACGAACGCTGCGCGCAAATCCCCGGCACCGCTCAAAGTATCTGCGAAGACTACCGGGCCTCTGCCACGATCGACCTGGAGCACGACCGCGCGGACGTTACTGCCGGCCTGCGCCTGGCGCAGCCGCTGCGCGTGTTGTGGGGCGAGCATGGCGCGGTGGGCCAATGCTTTGATGTACTGAATCTCTGGCGGGACCGTGCGAAAGATGTCTCGGGCCGAAGCTTGCCTTGCGGTCACTACATTGCAGAAGAAGCGCCGGCGTTGCTGCTGGCAGAAGCACTGGATTTTTTCAAACCTGAATCAGCGGCTCTCAACGGGTCAAATTAACGCCAACTACATTCAAAAAGGAACACCATGAGCAAAAGCATCGGAAAAAAACGCATCGCCGTCATCGCAGGCGACGGTATCGGCAAAGAGGTTATGCCAGAAGGTGTGCGTGTGATGGAGGCTGCGGCCGTCAAGTACGGCATCGACCTGCAGTTCGACCATTTCGATTTTTCAAGCTGGGACTACTTTGAAAAGCACGGCAAGATGATGCCGGACAACTGGAAGGACCAGGTGGGCGGCCATGACGCGATCTACTTCGGCGCTGTGGGATGGCCCGCGAAAATTCCCGATCATGTTTCACTGTGGGGTTCGTTGCTGCTGTTCAGGCGTGAGTTTGACCAGTACATCAACCTGCGGCCTGCACGGCTGATGCCCGGCATCATTGCGCCGGTGGTCCGGCGTGACGGGAGCGCGCGTCAACCTGGTGAAATAGATTTTTACATCGTCCGTGAAAACACCGAGGGCGAATATTCCAGTATTGGCGGGCGGGCGTTTCCCGGTACGGAGCGCGAGTTTGTCCTGCAGGAGTCGGTATTCACCCGCATCGGCGTGGACCGCGTCCTGAAGTTCGCCTTTGAACTCGCCCAGTCCCGTCCCAAGAAGCACCTGACCAGTGCGACGAAGTCCAACGGCATTTCCATCTCCATGCCTTACTGGGATGAGCGCGTGGCCGAGATGGCAAAAAACTATTCGGGTGTCCGCCTGGATCAATTCCATATCGACATCCTGACCGCGCATTTTGTGCAGCGCCCGGACTTCTTCGATGTGGTGGTGGCCAGCAATCTCTTCGGCGACATCCTGAGTGACCTGGGGCCGGCCTGCACGGGCACCATAGGCATTGCGCCCAGCGCCAACCTGAACCCTGATCGGAAGTTTCCTTCGCTGTTCGAACCGGTGCACGGCTCGGCGCCCGACATTGCGGGCCGCAACATTGCCAACCCTATCGGGCAGATCTGGTGTGGTGCCATGATGCTGGAGTTCCTCGGGCACAAGGATGCGCATGACGGCATCCTCGCTGCAATTGAAAAGGTGTTGAGCCCTGGAAGCGGTGCGCCGCGCACCCCGGACCTGGGTGGAAAAGCCGGGACGACAGACCTTGGCAAGGCCGTCGCCGAGGCCCTGTCCGCTTCCTGAAACCGTCATAAAGACGGCTTTTGTCAAGCATGAAAATTACACATCATGCTTACGATTAAGCCGTGAAAGCGCTGAAAAACCGTCTAGAATCCGCCTCCGCACGTTGTAAAAACTTGCTGCTGTATTGACAGGTCAAGAGTCCATGGCTCTAATTGGAATCAGCAGAAAACTGCACATGCCGCTCCCGCTGACACACTCAACACAGTGTCCCGGGAGATATTTTTTAGAGACAACCAGATTAACTTTTTATCAACGAGGGGCTCCTTGTGAACAAGACTGAACTGATCGAGCACATTGCCAAGCATGCTGATATTTCCAAAGCTGCCGCCACGCGCGCGCTGGAGTCAACCATTGGCGCTGTGAAAACAACCCTGAAAAAAGGAGGCTCCGTGTCTCTGGTGGGTTTCGGCACTTTTGCCGTGGGAAAACGTGCTGCGCGCACCGGCCGCAATCCGCGTACCGGCGATGCGATTAAAATCAAGGCTGCCAAGGTTCCAAAGTTCCGTCCAGGCAAAGCTCTCAAGGATGCTTTGAACTGAAACGGAAACTCAACGTGGGGTGCTTAGCTCAGTTGGTAGAGCAGCGCCCTTACACGGCGTAGGTCGGCGGTTCGAGCCCGTCAGCACCCACCACCCACGAAAAAAGGCGAACATGGTTCGCCTTTTTTGTTGTTGGCTCCCGGTTTGTTCGTAAAGCTGTTGCAGCACAGGAAGTTCGAGATGTTTGATTTCATTCGCAAGCACACCAAAGTCACCATGGCGTTGCTGTTTTTGCTGATTGTTCCGTCCTTTATATTGGTGGGCATGAACAGCAATGGTCCCTCCGGGAACAACAGCGGGGTCGTTGCCGTTGTCGACGGAAAAGACATCACGCAGCCCGAATGGGACCAGGCCCACCAGAACGAAGTCCAGCGTATACGCGCCTCCATGCCGTCGATTGACGTCAAGCTGCTCGATACRCCGCAGGCACGCTACGCGACGCTGGAGCGCCTGGTGCGCGACCGTGTGGTTGCTGCTGCTGCCCATGTCACCGACGACTATCTGGCCCGCGAGCTGCAGAAAATTCCGGAAATCGCCGCCCTGAAAGGCCCGGACGGCAAGCTCGATATGGAGCGCTATCGCCAGTTGCTGGCATCGCAGGGCATGACGCCGGAAATCTTTGAGGCCAATGTCAAGGCCGGGCTGCCGAGCCGACAGGTGCTGGGCGGTATTGGTGCAAGCGGCTTCGCCACGAATGCTGCGGCTGATCTGTCGCTCAATGCCTATTTCGAGAAGCGCGAAATCCAGCTGGCCCGTTTTGATGCTGCTGATATGGCAGCCAAACTGGCACCGACCGATGCCGACCTTGAGCAGTTCTACAAAGCCAACGAGAAACTCTTTCAGGCACCGGAACAGGCCAACATTGAATACGTGGTGCTCGACATCGAGACTGTTAAAAAGACGGTCACGGTCAACGAGGCCGATCTCAAGACCTACTATGAGCAGAATATCCAGCGCCTGGGCGGCACCGAAGAGCGCAGGGCAAGCCACATCCTGATTGCAGCGCCCAAGACTGCCTCGGCAGCCGATCGCGAAAAAGCGAAAGCCAAAGCAGAGGAATTGCTGGCGCAGGTCAGGAAGGCGCCCGATACTTTTGCCGATGCGGCACGCAAAAACTCGCAGGACACTGGTTCGGCACCTTCCGGCGGCGATCTCGATTTCTTTGCGCGCGGCTCGATGGTCAAGCCATTTGAGGACGCCGCCTTTGCGATGAAAAAAGGCGACATCAGCAATGTCGTGGAGTCGGAGTTCGGTTACCACATCATCAAGCTGACGGACATCAAGGCACCGAAGCGGCCCGCGTTCGAAGAAATGAAACCGCAGCTGGAAGCCGACCTCCGCAAGCAGGAAGCCCAGAAGAAATTTGCTGAAGTTGCCGATGTCTTCACCAATGGTGTCTATGAGCAGCCCGACAGCCTCAAGCCCGTGGCGGACAAGCTGAAGCTTGAAGTCAAGGCGGCCAGCAATGTGGCCCGGCAGCCCAAAACCGGTGCGGCTGGCGTGCTGTCCAATCCGAAATTCCTGGGCGCACTTTTTTCGCCGGATGCGATCGAAAAGAAGCGCAATACCGAAGCCATAGAGACAGCGCCCAGCCAGCTGGTTTCAGGCCGGATCACCCAGTACACCCCGGCACGCACCCAACCCTTTGCCGAAGTGAAAGATGTCGTGCGCCAGCGCTGGATTGCCCAGCGCAGCGCCGAAGAAGCGCGCAAGGAGGGCGAGGCCAAGCTGGCTGCCTGGAAGGCCGCCCCGGCGTCTGCAACCGCTTTGGCCGCACCGGTGGTCGTGTCGCGTGAGCAAACCCAGAAGCTTCCCAATCCGGTGATCGATGCGGCGCTCCGTGCCGACGCGGCTGCCTTGCCGGCATTTGCCGGGGTTAGCCTCGGCGCACAAGGTTACGTCGTGATCAAGGTCAACAAGGTGGTTCCGCGCGAGGCGCCGCTTGAAGCGGCCGCCAAGCAGGAACGCAACCAGTACACGCAGTGGTGGACCGCCGCAGAAAATCTGGCGTATTACAACGGCCTGAAAGAACGCTTCAAGACGAAAATCCTGGCGGCAAAGCCTCCTGTCGCCAAGGCTGGCGCAGAAGAAGTCGTCACCCAGTAAATTGCAGCGGCTTTGCCGCTATAATGCAGGGCTCCGGTGGCTGTAGCTCAGTTGGTAGAGTCCAGGATTGTGATTCCTGTTGTCGTGGGTTCGAGCCCCATCAGCCACCCCACTATTTGAAGTCCCGCTTGCCGCAAGGCTCGCGGGACTTTTTCATTTGGGGGCCTGGCGCGGCTGCCTTGCACAGGCGGGCCAGGCCCTAGTTCACCATGACCAGCTTGCCCTTCACTCCACGTGAGCCCATGTGGGCATAGGCAGCTTTCAGTTCGGCCATGGGCATGGTGCGGTCGATGACCGGCTTGATCTTGCCTTGGGCATACCAGCCGGCCAGCTCGGCCATCATGGCCGCATTGGCCTTGGGTTCGCGCTTGGCGAAGTCGCCCCAGAACACGCCGACGATGGATGCGCCCTTGAGCAGCGTGAGATTGAGCGGCAGGGACGGGATGGGTCCCGAAGCAAAGCCCACCACCAGGTAACGGCCCCGCCACGCGATGGAGCGAAAAGCCGGCTCGCTAAACTCGCCGCCGACCGGGTCATAAATCACGTCAGGTCCCTTGCCTTCGGTCAGTGCCTTGATTTCGTCACGCAGGTTTTTCGTGGTGTAGTTGATGGTGGCGTCCGCGCCAATGGACGCGCAAAGGGCGCATTTCTCATCGGTCGATGCGGCTGCGATTACGCGGGCTCCGGCGGCTTTGGCAATCTGTATGGCTGCGGTGCCGACACCGCCTGCAGCACCCAGCACCAGGACGGTTTCACCGGCCTTGAGTTGTGCGCGGTCCATCAGGGCGTGCCACGAAGTTGCGTAAATCATGATGAAAGCGGCCGCGTCCACGAAGGGAAATCCTTTGGGCAAGGGCATGCACAGGGCCGCCGGTGCAAGGGTGTGCGTGCCGAACCCCCCGGTGCCGGAGAGGCAGGCCACGTTGTGACCTACCTGGAGGTGCGTGACGCCTTCGCCCACCGCCTGGACCACGCCGGCGTATTCGGAGCCGGGCACAAAGGGCAGGGGTGGTTTCATCTGGTACTTGTTCTGCACGATCAGCAGGTCGGGAAAGTTCAGGCTGGCTGCCTTGATCTCAATCAGCACTTCGCCTGCCTTGGGTTGCGGTGTGGGCAATTCTTTCCAGGTCAGGGCGTCTACGCCGGTGGGGTTTTCACAAAGCCAGGCTTGCATGGAATGTCTCCGATAGAAGGAATGCTGCGACAGGTACAGAAGAAACAGAAGAAGAAAGGCGGGCCGCCAGCGGAAAGAGACGTCGCCTTGCCTGCATCATAGGCAAAGCGGCAGGTTTTGCGATGTCCGGCAGGGCTCAGGCTGTCGCAGCCGTGACCGTAAAATCAGTCCATGAAAATCCTCATTTGCAACGACGACGGTTACCAGGCCTCCGGCATCATTGCCCTCTATGAAGCGCTTAAAACCGTTGCCGATGTCGAGGTGGTGGCCCCCGAGCACAACAACAGCGCCAAATCAAACGCGCTGACCCTGCACTCGCCGATGTACGTGCAGACCGCGGCCAACGGCTTTCGCTACATCAACGGCACACCGGCAGACTGCGTCCATATCGCGCTGACGGGTTTGCTGGGCTACCGGCCGGACCTGGTGGTTTCAGGCATCAATAACGGCGCCAACATGGGCGACGACACGATTTACTCCGGAACCGTGGGCGCCGCCATGGAAGGCTACCTGTTCGGAATTCCTTCCATCGCGTTTTCCCAGACTGAAAAGGGTTGGGCGCACATTGATGTGGCAGCCCGGCGTGCGGCCGAGCTGGTGCAGCAACTGATGCCCACGCTGGAGGCCGTGGCGGAAGGCGCTGAGCCGACGGTGCCGCCCTGGCTGCTCAATGTGAACATTCCCAACCTGCCCGACAACGAGATCCAGGGCGTGAAGGTGGCCCGCCTGGGACGCCGCCATGCGGCCGAACGCGTCATCGTGCAGACCAGCCCGCGCGGCGAAACCATGTACTGGATTGGCGGCGCAGGGCCTGCGAAAGAGGCTGGTGAAGGAACCGATTTTTATGCCACCAGCCAGAAGTTTGTGTCCATCACCCCGCTGCAGGTGGATTTGACCGATCATGAGCGTCTGCCTTATTGGGCTCAAACCGCTGCCCGGCTGGCCGAGTTGCACAAAAAATCGTCATGAAATCCAGCCTCAAACCGCCATTCAATCCCACTGCCAAAGCGCCGGCTGCAGCAGGCCGCCCGGCATTTCCGGTTCGCCTGAAGCCCGACGCGGGTGTCCCATCTGCTACAAAATCAATAGCTGGTAGCGCAAGACCAGAACGCGCTGCAAGCCAAAATAGCTTGAAGAAACCGGCACCGACCGCAGCCTCCGCGTTGCCGGGCGGTGTCGGCCTCGATTCGCACACCGTGCGCGCGCGCATGGTGAGCAAGCTTGCTGCGCAGGGTGTTGCCGATGCGTTGGTACTCGCCGCCATGGGGGCTGTCGAACGCCACCGTTTTGTTGACACCGCGCTGGTCAACCAGGCCTATGAAGACACCAGCCTGCCGATTGGCCTGGGGCAAACCATTTCCAAACCCAATGTGGTGGCCCGCATGCTGGAACTGCTGCGCCACGGCGCGGCCGGAAAGCTGGGGCGGGTGCTTGAAATCGGCACTGGCTGCGGCTACCAGGCCGCGGTGCTCAGCCATCTGGCGACGGAGGTCTACAGCATCGAAAGGCTGCGTGGCCTGCACGACAAAGCCAGGGAGAATCTGCGGACTTTACGCCTGCCCAATGTGCACCTGCTGTTTGGTGATGGCATGATGGGCTACGCCAAGGGCGCACCTTATGCGGCCATCATTGCTGCTGCCGGCGGGGAGGCCATTCCGCCTGCCTGGATTGATCAGTTGGCTGTGGGCGGCAGGCTGGTGGCGCCCATGCAAACCGCCGGCGGTGCCCAGGCGCTGGTGGTGGTCGACAAAACCCCCCAGGGCGTCAGGCAGACCCTGCTGGAGGCCGTTCATTTTGTGCCTTTAAAATCGGGGACAAGCTGACGATCCGGCCACCTGCAGGACCCAGGCCGGTTATCGATATAGCAGTGACGGCATTGAACCATCCGATCATCCAGTTAACCAATACGCCATACCCGTCAGATTGACGACGAAAGAACCAATGAATCAAACCGTACGGCCGAACCGGGCAGTGTCTGTGGATGCCGCAGACGCAAGTCATGGCGCCCGCTCAACGCTCGGCAGGCTGGCCCTGCCATGCGCCCTGGCGGCAGCGCTGCTGCTTGCCGCTGGCTGCGGCACGCGTTCTACCACCCATGCCCCGGTTGAAGACCGCGGCACCGGGTTGTCGCGTCCCACGCCGGGCGCGGTGGACGCAGGCAATGTCAAACAGTTGCCCGGCTTTGAAAATGCCGGAAAACCTGGTTACTACACCGTTAAACCCGGTGACACCATGATTCGAATCGGCCTGGAAAATGGCCAGAACTGGCGCGACATCGTGCGCTGGAACAACCTTGAAAACCCCAACATCATCGAAGTGGGGCAGGTGCTGCGTGTGGTGCCGCCGACCAGTGAAAATCCACTGGTGGTGACCCGTCCCGTGACGTCCGGCTCGGTCACCACGTCCACCGCATCCACCACGCCCACCCAGGCTGCCAGCACGGCGCGTCCTGCGTCAGCACCGGCTGGCACCAGCCCGGCATCCGCTGCAACGGGCGATGAAGACATTGCCTGGATCTGGCCCGCGCAGGGCACGATGCTGGCCGGTTTCGACGAAGCCAAAAACAAGGGTCTGGATATTTCCGGCAAGGCCGGTGATCCCGTCATTGCTTCGGCCGACGGCCGCGTGGTGTACGCCGGCGCCGGCCTGCGCGGCTATGGCAACCTGATCATCCTCAAGCACAACAACACCTTCCTGACAGCCTATGCCCACAACCAGACTTTGCTGGTCAAGGAAGACCAGAGCGTGCGAAAGGGCCAGAAGATTGCCGAGATGGGCAACAGCGACGCGGACCGCGTGAAACTGCATTTCGAGATTCGCCGCCAGGGCAAGCCTGTCGACCCTTCCAGATACCTGCCCGCCAAGTAAGCGGTATTTCCATCCGCAGAAAGGAGCCCCGCGTTTGCTGGGCTCCTTTTTTGTTTCTGGTGTCTTGACGCTGCTTGCGTCAGGGCAAAGCTATCGAAAAATTTAAGAAAAGAAAGCCCGCAGACCAGTCTGGACGAGCGCAAGCAGCTATCTATTTTGTAGCAATTGGTTGCTGGGAAGTGCGGCCGGCTGCCCATGTTCGTGATCAGTTCGGCTGCAAAATCTCGTCGTAGCCACGGCCCTTGAACTCCAGCAGGTCAATGCCGTGGCCAAAGGGGTCGGCCAGCCCCGCGATGCGTCCCCAGACCCGTTCAGCCACGGGCATTTCCAGAACGGCGCCGTGGCGCTGCAGCCGGTCAACTGCCGCATCAATGTCTTCCACCACAAAATCAAGGTGAACAGGCGTCCAGTGGCGCTGGTAGGTGCGAACACTCTCGCTGCCCTGACCGCTGGCGATCGGCCGGGTACCCGGCGCATTGAAGAGCAGATCGATCGGGCTGCCTGCACCGAGAATTTCCACGAAATCGCTCTTGAAACGGCGGCCTGTGCGCAGCCCGAGTGCCTCTGTGTAGAACTCGACAGCACGTTCCATGTTGTCAACATCGATGCAAATACGAAGCTCCATGGCGCCTTCCTTTCACGGGTTCAGAAAATGGTACCGCAGCCTGAGACAATTGGTGCATGACAGAAGAAAGCCAGAACAAGCAGCCAGCGACGGCGGCCGACTACCCGCCCGACGTGCTCGAGGTCGAGTCGCTCGACATTGAAGCCCAGGGAATTGCCCACAGGGCTGACGGCAAAGTGGTTTTTATCGAGGGCGCTCTGCCTTTCGAACGGGTAACTGCCAACGTCTACCGCAAGAAAAGCAGCTTTGAAAAAGCCATGGTGATGGCGATTCACCGTGAATCGTCCCAGCGTGTGCGGCCGGCATGTCCGCATTTCGGCATGCACACCGGCGCATGCGGCGGCTGCAAGATGCAGCATTTGCATGTGGGGGCGCAGGTGGCCGTGAAGCAGCGTGTGCTCGAAGACAATCTCTGGCACATCGGCAAGGTCAAGGCGGACAACCTGCTGCGGCCCATTGAAGGGCCGGCCTGGGGATACCGCTATCGCGCGCGGCTGTCGGTGCGCTATGTCCGCAAAAAGGGTGTCGTGCTGGTGGGGTTTCACGAGCGTAAAAGCGGCTACGTGGCCGATATGACCGAATGTCACGTGGTGCCCCGGCACGTCAGCGACATGCTCGTGCCGCTACGCGAGCTGATCGGCAGCATGGATGCGAAGGAAACCTTGCCGCAGATCGAACTGGCCTGTGGCGATGAAGTCACGGCCATGGTGCTGCGCCATATGGAGCCCCTAAGCCCCGGAGACTTGAACCGCCTGCGCGATTTCGCTGCGCAAAACCGCGGCCTGCAATGGTGGCTGCAACCGGGGGGCCTCGAGACGGTCAAGCTGCTGGACGACGCTGTGCAGGAGCTGAGCTACGGCCTGCCGGAGTTCGATGTGGTCATGCCGTTCAAGCCGACCGATTTCACGCAGGTCAATCCCCACATCAACCAGGTGCTGGTGTCGCGTGCACTGCGCATGCTGGCGGTGCAGCCGGATGAGCGGGTGATCGACTGGTTTTGCGGCCTGGGCAATTTCACCTTGCCGCTGGCCACGCGCGCCAGCGAGGTGCTGGGCATCGAGGGCAGTGAAGTCCTGGTCGCCCGTTCACGCGAGAATTTTGAAAGAAACAGGCCTGCATCCAGCGTCCGACGGGCGCTGGCAGCTACAAAATTTGTAGCGCGCAACCTGTTTGAAATGACGCCGGCGATGCTGGTGAAAGACGGCCGGGCCGACAAATGGCTGGTGGACCCTCCGCGTGAAGGCGCTTTTGAGCTCTTCAAGTCCCTGGCAGCGCTGCACCAGCAGATCGTCAGCGGCGTCCCCTGTGACGACGGTGAGCACCAGCAGAGCCTGGCCCTGAACGGCTGGGCGCCGCCGCAGCGCATTGTCTATGTAAGCTGCAACCCGGCCACCCTGGCGCGGGATGCGGGCGTGCTGGTGGACAGCGGCGCATACCGCTGCACGGCGGCCGGTGTGGTCAACATGTTCCCGCATACGGCCCATGTGGAGTCCATTGCGGTGTTTGATTTGGCCCCCACGGTCTCTCACTACGTGTAGCTCCCTGCCCCCGAGGGGGCCGCTGCGCCTGAGACTGGCAGAGCCTGATCCGCGGCCCTGGCTCGAATTGGAGAAGCCCCAAGCTCACCCTGCGGAGAATGACACGAGGTGCGCATGAAAAAAGGGCCCTGAGGCCCTTTTTTTATTCTGTAGCGAAGCGGATGGATCAGTCCCGGTCGCCGCCGAAGATGCCCAGCAGGGCCAGCAGGCTCTGGAAGATGTTGAACAGGTCCAGGTAAATGGCCAGGGTGGCGCTGATGTAGTTGGTTTCGCCGCCGTCGATCACCTGCTTCAGGTCATACAGCAGGTAGGCGCTGAAAACCGCGATCGCCAGCGTGCTGATGACTGCCATCATCATGGTCGAGCCGACGAACACGTTGATGACGGCTGCCACCATGATGACCAGCGCACCGGCAAACAGCCACTTGCTCATGCCGCTCAGGTCCCGCTTGATGACGGTGGCCAGGCTGGCCATCACGAACATCACGCCGGCCGTACCGGCAAAAGCCGTCATGACCAGTGATGCGCCGTTGCTGAAACCCAGCACCATGGCGATCATGCGCGAGAGCATCAGGCCCATGAAAAAGGTAAAACCGAGCAGCACAGGCACGCCCGCGGCCGAGTTCTTGGTCTTTTCAATGGCGAAAATAAAGCCGAAGGCGCCTCCGAGGAACACGATCAGGCCCAATCCGCCCGTCAGGGAGCGGGTAATGCCCGTCGCCACACCCAGCCAGGCGCCCAGCACGGTGGGCAGCAGGCTCAGGGCCAGCAGCCAATAGGTGTTGCGCAAGACCTTGTTGCGTTGCTCGACGCTGGAAGCAACGCCGTAGTCGAGGGTTTGAACATTGTCAGTCATGAAAGTCGTCTCCGAGGCGCCAGCAAATGCGGGCAAGATTATTTTAGGGTGCATTGCCGTTTTTCCAGCCCTCACTCCCTACTTTTTGTAAGGGTTCTATAAGCTAATTTGGCGGCAATGCGGGTGAGGGGTGGCCTCAAATTTGCGTATGCTCAGTGTCTTTGCCAATAAACTCCGGAAATCCTGAAGACCATGAAATCAAAAGCAGTGCTTGAACTCGCCGACGTCAAAACCATCGCCGCCGCCGCCGAGGCCGAAGCCCTCAAGAACAACTGGGCCGTCACCATTGCCATCGTCGACGACGGCGGCCACCTGCTGCACCTGCAGCGCCTGGACGGCGCGCCGCCCATTTCCTCGCACATTGCACCCTCCAAGGCCAACACGGCCGCCATGGGCCGCCGTGAGAGCAAGGTTTACGAAGACGTCATCAACGGCGGCCGTACGTCCTTTCTGTCGGCGCCCTACATCCACGGCATGCTCGAGGGCGGCGTACCCATCGTGAAAGACGGGCATTGCATTGGCGCTGTGGGTGTGAGCGGCGTGAAGTCCAGCGAAGACGCGCAAATCGCACGTGCGGGCATTGCCGCCATCGGCCTGTAAA
Organism: Polaromonas sp. P5_D5; assembly: GCF_054049435.1. NCBI lineage: Bacteria > Pseudomonadati > Pseudomonadota > Betaproteobacteria > Burkholderiales > Comamonadaceae > Polaromonas > Polaromonas sp. P5_D5. The sequence goes on along the minus strand of NZ_JBFUMJ010000001.1, from coordinate 317,388 downwards.
CCGCGTCGCAGCGGGAATAAAAAAGCCGGCCACAAGGTCGGCTTTTTTGTTGGCGCGAGCAGAACAACATCAAGGAAAAAAAGCCTGGCTAAACAACTCCAAAAGAGTCTGTGGCTGGCTAAAAACGACCTTGGAGGCTTGGTAGCCCCGGATCGCCCCACGATGAAACTGTGCTGGTGAAGAGGGTGATGAAACGGTGAAGGCGGCTTACTTGGTCAAAATCAGTTTGCCCAGGCGAGTGGCCTGAAGGCGATAAGTCGAGCCATTGTGGTTGATTTCCACCGCCTTTTGCCCGCGCAGGATTTCGGTGCTGTTGACGCAGGCGGCAGAAGCGCCCGACGCATGGCCGCCAGAAGCGGTATCTGTGTGCGCGGGGGCGCGGGCAGGAAGGCTCAAGGTATGGGAGGCGGGCATTGCGATGGACATGATGGTTAAACCTGTTTGGGTTTTGTTAAGTTAATGATAACCATTCTCATTTGAAAGTCAAGCGAATCCAGGCTGCGGTTTTGTTTCTTTCTGTGTGAAAAACCTGGAGTGCCTGTCCAGCAGGCATGCATCCAGGACTCGATGAGTCCTGCAGGCCCTGGTCAGTTCTTGGGTTCAGTGATGAAACCGATCTTGCGCAGCCCGGCCTGTTGGGCTGCTGCCATGGCTTGGGCCACGCGCTCGTAGCGCACTGATTTGTCGCCGCGGATATGCAGGTCTGGCTGCGGGTTCTGCGCCGCCGACGCCTTGAGTTGGGTGACCAGGTCTTCGTCGGAAATTTTGGTTTCGTTCAGGAAGTAGCTGCCTTCCGCATCCACGCTCAGGCGAACCGTTTCCGGCTTGATGTTTTGCGCTTCGTTGGAGGCGCGCGGCAGGTCGATGTTGACGGAATGCTTCATCACGGGGACCGTGATGATGAAGATGATGAGCAGCACCAGCATGATGTCCACCATGGGCGTCATGTTGATCTCGTTCATCACCTCATCGCTGTCGTCTTGGGTTCCAAAGGCCATGGTGCTTCTCGGTCACTGAATGAGGGAGCTCCGCGGCTGTTGGGCGGCAGAGCAGGATAAAGGGTTGGCTTTCAGGCTTTTTTCATTGGCACAACATTGGCTTGTTGGCCGCTGGCGCTCACGCGGGCGCCGGTCACGAAGTAGGCGTGCAGGTCATGCGCGAAGCGGCTGAGTTTTTGCAGAACGCCCTTGTTGCCGCGCACCAGCGCGTTGTAGCCCAGCACCGCCGGGATGGCAACCGCGAGACCCAGCGCCGTCATGATGAGCGACTCGCCGATCGGGCCGGCCACCTTGTCGATGGTTGCCTGGCCGGCCGCGCCGATGGACAGCAGCGCATGGTAGATGCCCCACACGGTGCCGAAGAGGCCGACGAAGGGGGCGGTGGAGCCGACCGAGGCCAGGATGGCCAGGCCCGACTGCAGCTTGCCGGTGAATTCGTCGATGGTGTTGCGCAGCGTGCGCGTGACCCAGTCGCTCACGTCCAGGGCGTCGTGCAGGTGTGCTTTGGTGTTACGGTGATGCAGCGTGGCTTCGCGGCCTTCCAGGGCCAGTTGGCGGAACGGGTTGGCGGGGTCCGAGCCCAGCTTGGTGAGGCCTGCGGCAAAGTCTTCGCTGTGCCAGAAGTCTTCAGAGGCGCGGGCGATCTTTTTGTACTTGATGAGGTCCAGCGTCTTGATGATGATGACCATCCATGACGCGAGCGACATGACCAGCAGCAGCACGGCCACCGATTTGGTAACGATATCGCCCTGGCTCCAGACGTTGGCAAGGCCGAATTGGGAATTCATGAATCAATACTCCACGGGTTTCAAAAAGATTACTCCAGGACGAAGTTGATGGGTACGTTAAACCACATCTCTTCGGCCACGCCGCCACGCTTGCCGGGCACGTAGCGCCAGCGCATGACGGTGGTGACCGCTGCCTGGTCAAGCCGGTCAAAGCCGCTTGACTGGCGGATTTCGGTTTTCTTCGCCTGGCCGTCTGCGCCGATCAGCACACGCACGATCACTTTGCCCTGCTCGCCAAGGCGCCGGCTGATGGGCGGATAGGCGGGCTTGGGGTTTTGCAGGTAGTCGGCATCGCTCGACGGCAGCTGCACTGCCGGTGGCGCGGGCGGCGTAACGGGTGCCACGGCCACAGGCGCTGGTGGCAGCGGCGGTGTGACAACGCCTGTCGGGGCATTGGGCGAGGGTGTTGGGTCTGCGATGGCCAGCGGCTGGGGCGCGGGTTTGTCGGGTGCCCTGGCAACCGCTTTTTTCTGCACGGTCGGCGTGGGTGGGGTAGGAGGGACGGGCTCCACCTTGGGGGCGGGCGGGTCCACGAATTGCGTGAGGATTTCTGCAGGAATCACGATTTCGGCGGCGCGCATCAACAAGCCGCTTTGCAGCGCCCAGATGAACCCCACGTGCAGGCCCACTACCACGAGCGCGATAACAGCATTGCGGCTGAGGGGCTGGCGCGGCGGGGCGGGGCGTGGCGCGGTGGAGAAAGTGGCGTTCATCGAGAGGGGGATAGGTGGGCGAATGGCCACATGAGGCGCGGTTTCGGTCAAAAAGGCAACCAGGAAACTAGCGGCGGAAGATCCACCACGCGGAACCTATCACCAGCACAAGGCTGACAGGAAGGGCCGAAATCAGTATTGGGGAGAAGGTTGCAAGGTGTTCCATGGGCTGCCTTCCAGCGTGTGGGCGGCGAGCTTGATGTTGGCCGTCGGGCAGCTGGCGCTGCACTGCGCCACCACGTCGCGGGCGCAGCCTTCGCACTGGCCGCACTGGGTGGCCACGCCGAGTTCGAACTGGATCTCGTCAAAGCCCAAGCCTGCTCGGGCATGGCGGGCAATTTCGCGGTCGGAGATTCGGCGGCAGACGCAAACGATCATGGATGGGCTTGGCTGGTGATTGATTCAATCGGTGCGTTGATTATAAATGCGAATCTATCGCATTTGCAATCATGGCACGCAGATTTCAGGAGGTGCGAGCCATTTGGAGCGGATTTTTGGCCTCATTTTTGAAGCCAAATTCAGCAGTAATCCTTGCTGGATGTGCGCAAGGTGCTATAAATTAGATAGCGAAAAGGCAATTCCTTGAGGCGAGCGAGGCATCCTGGGGGTGATGGGTTGCCAAGACCCTTCACGATGCAGGATAAACGCAGTCCAGCCGTCTAAACCTCAGCCCACATCCGCAGCAGGTTGTGATAGCAGCCTGTAAGCCGTACCACTTCGGCGCCTTCGGCCGCACCTGGGGTCGAGCGTTCCAGTTCCTTTTGGCGCAGAGAGGTAATGGCCATGTCCATCTCATACAAAAGCCGGCGTTGGGCATCGGAGCGCACCATGCTTTCAATCCAGAAGAAGCAGGCCAGCCGCTCACCGCGCGTGACAGGCTCCACGCGGTGCACCGATGTGCCAGGGTACATCACCAGGTCACCTGCCTCGAACTTGATGCGTTGCTCGCCGTAAGTGTCTTGCACGACCAGTTCGCCGCCGTCGTAGCTGGCCGGATCGCTCAGGAACAGCGTACAGGAAATGTCGGTTCGCACGTGCCGTGCTGTGGCGGCATGCGTGCGTACCGCGTTGTCAATGTGGTTGCCGAAATTGTTGGCGTCGCCGCCGTAGCGGTTAAAGAGCGGCGGATAGACCGATTTGGGCAGCGCCCCGGTCACGAACATCGGATTACGGGCCAGCGCCACCGACACGATGTGCCGCGCCTGCTGGGCGGCGGGCAGCTCTTCAGGCAGCTGCAGGTTGTTCTTGACGGCGCCGCTCTGGCTGCCGGCCGTGATGCGGCCGTCGGCCCAGTCGGCGGCCAGGATCAGCTGGCGGATTTGCGCGAGCTCGTCCGGCTTGAGGGCTTGTTGAATGCGAAGCAGCATGGTGGGGCTTCCCGAAAAGCGACTGAAAAAAAATGGGCACCCGGAGTATCCCCCAGGTGCCCAACCTTGAAAACGTTCTTTTAAATCAGAACTTGCTGGTGAGCGTCACACGCACGCTGCGTGCGTCGCCGGGCGCCACAAAGCCGCGGTACAGCGTGTTGTAGTAGACCTTGTCAAACAGGTTGTCGATGTTCAGCTTGACGGTGTTTTTTTCATTGATGCGGTATTCCACCAGCGCGTCGGCCTTCACGTAGCCCGGCACCCGGTTGGTGGCCGTGACGGCATTGGCCGGCTTGTTGGTGCTGACGGCGGTGAAGCCGCCGCCGATACGCCACTTGTCGCCGATGCGGTAGGTGGTGAACAGGTTGGCCTGGCGGCTTGGGCTCAGCCCCGGGTTCTGCCCGATCTCGGCAGTGGCGCCGGTCTTGTCGATCCTCGCCGTCAGGAAGCCGATGCCCGCAAAGACATCCCACTGCGGCGTGATGCGGCCGGCGACCTCAAATTCCAGCGCATCGGTGTGCCGCTTGCCGGACAACAGGTAGGAGTTGGTGCTCGTGTCGATGTCGGTGTTGCGCTCGTTGTACTTCTCTGTGCGGGCCAGGGCTGCGCGCAGTGACAGGTCACCGCCGTAGAGCTCCCACTTGGCGCCAATTTCCATGTTGCGGCTGCTCTCGGGCGGCGTGTTGGCAGAGTTCGGGTCGAATTGGTACAGGTCGCCGGAGGTATTGAACGACGTGCCATAGGCGGCGTAGTAGCTGACCTCATCGGTCGGCTGATATATCACGCCCAGCCGTTTGCTCAGCAGGCTGTCGGATCTGGCGAGTGTCCCGTTGTTGGGCGGCGTGCCGGTGGGTCGCTGGTAGTCGGCCTTGAAGTTATCAACGCGCAGGCCGGCAACCAGCTTCCAGTACTGTGTGAGGTCGATCGTGTCCTGCATGTACAGGCCCAGCGTAGTGGCCTTGAATGCCGTTTCCAGTCTCTGCGTGTAATTGCCCCCGATACCGGTGCTGATGGGATTGCCCACAGTGGTGGTCGGCTTGGCCCCCGTCAGGAGGGGGTAGCTAAGGCGGTCGGAATTTTCCACGGCGTACTCGGCGCCGATCAGCAGGCTGTTCTTGCGGCCGAACCACTGGGTGGTCGTGAGGTAGTCGGTTTGCAGGAATGTGTGGTGTTCGTTGCCCGCCTTGGCATTGCCGGCGCTGGTGGCGCCGCGGCTCACCACCGTGTTGGCGCTCAGGTTGGCCAGGGTCGTGCCGGCGGCAAAGCTGGCCTGCGTGGCGCGCAGCGTGCGTGAGTAGTAGCCGTCGCGCACCGTGGTTTTCAGGCTGCTGCCGTCGGTCCATCGGTGGGTATGGCTCAGGGTGACAGCGTCGGCCTTGTCGTTCTGGAAATCGGTGTTGAGGCCATACCAGTATTTCTCGGTGCCAGGCGCGGGGCGGCTGTTGAACCAAGCAAAGCCCCAGTCGGGCTTGTCGTTGTAGTGCAGGTGGTAGTAGCTGATTTCAAATTCGTTCGCTGTGCCGATGCCGAAGCGGTAGTCCAGGGCCAGGCCGCGGCGATGGGTGGAGGCGCTGGCGTTTTCGCCGCGGCCGTCGCCGTCTGTCGCCATGGCGTTGATGCGGAGAGCCGCGTCGTCGTCGAGTTTGAAGTTGAAGTCGCCCTGGTAGCGTTGGTAGCCTTTGGTGCCGACGGTGGCGTTCACTTCGTGCTCGGTGATCAGGCGTGGCTGCTTGCTGACCTGGTTAATCACCCCGCCGGTGGAGCCGCGGCCGAACAGCATGGAAGCAGCACCACGCAAGACTTCCACGCGCTCGGTGTTGAAGTTGTCGCGGTTGTACTGCGCGATGTCGCGCATCCCGTCCATGTAAATGTCGCCCGCCGCGCTGAAGCCGCGAATGCGGATGTTGTCGCCGACCCGTCCGCCTTCGCCCGCTTCAAAGGTGATGCCGACGACGTTTTCGAGTGCGCTCTTGAAGCTGTCCTTGCCCTGGTCGTGCATCAGCTTTTCGTTGACGACCGTCAGCGACTGGGGAACGTCCTTGGCCGGCACGGGCATCTTGCCGACACTGGTAATGCCGCTCTGGTAGGTCTGGCTGGCGCGATCGCGTGTGCCTGTCACTGTGACGGGGGCCAGGCTTCTGCCTTCAACAGGTGTTGCAGAGGTGGACGACGTAGCGGTCGTGGTGCCGGTGCTGGGCGTCGGGGTGATGCTCTGGGCCCAGCCCGACACCGAAACAGCCAGCATGAGCGCACCAAGCGGGAGCAGTGTTTTGTCGGAAGATGCGGCAGGATTGGCAACCGGGCTGGCAAACGGCGTGAAGTTGTCGGCGCCCATGGTGCGGTTTTTTTTGTTGCGCGCAGGGCGTGCGGCGCGAGCGGAAGGGTGTGCCAAGATGGCCTCCAAGCAGGGTCCTGCCTTGCAGGCGGTGGACCGGGTTCAGGAAAAAGCTTGGCTGGCTCAGAATGCCCGGGGGCGCGAGTTGGCTGGCTCGTAAAGTTCGCTCGAAGTGTATATCAAATGATAATGATTCGTAATCTGTTGTGTCTGAATGTTGCGGGAATAAGGGCGAAAACGGTGGTTGTGTGGCAAAAAGGCCAAATTCAGTAGGCGACAAAAAGAGCTTCTGAAAACCAGGAGCGGTCAGCGTTGGCGCAAACAAAAAAACGGGGCCTGTGCCCCGTCTTTTTTGTGCCAGGTATGTCACCGGGCTATTTCAAGACCACATTCAGCTCAGCTCGCCCATCTGGCTTTGCAGGTAGTTTTGCAGGCCAACCTTGCCAAGCAGTTCAATCTGCGTTTCCAGGAAGTCGATGTGCTCTTCGGTGTCATCGAGGATCTCCTGTAGGAGGTCGCGCGAGACATAGTCGCGTACGCTTTCGCAGTGGGCAATGCCGTCCTTGATGGTGGCCTGTGCACCGGTTTCGGCTTTCAGGTCGCAGTTCAGGGCTTCTGGAACATCCTCGCCGATCATCAGCTTGCCCAGGTCCTGCAGGTTGGGCAGGCCATCGAGCATGAAGATGCGGTCCATCAACTTGTCGGCGTGCTTCATTTCGCCGATGGACTCTTCGTATTCCTTCTTGGCCAGCTTGTCCAGGCCCCAGTGCTTGTACATGCGGTAGTGCAGGAAGTACTGGTTGATGGCCGTGAGCTCGTTCTTCAGCTGCGCCTGCAGGTGAGCGATGACTTTTGCGTCGCCTTTCATGGGAATTCCTTATCGTTGTGTAGTGCGGATCGCCCATTGTCACTGGCCGCGTGCCGTAACTCAAGCATTCCCCTGCTGGGGCGGTCTGGTTGCGTTTGATTGTGAGAAACGTTCGCATTGCAAACGTTTCCCGTTGTCAGTCAGCGCTCGGCAAATGCGCGTTCCACCACGAAGTGGCCGGCTCGCTGCATGTTGCCTTCCTCAAAGCCGCGCTCTTCCAGCATGGCCTTGATGTCGCGCAGCATGTCGGGGCTGCCGCACAGCATCAGGCGGTCGTTCCCGATAGAGATCGCGGGCAAGCCCAGGTCGCTGTACAGCTTGCCCGACTGCATGAGCTCGGTGATGCGGCCTTCGTTGCGAAAGCGCTCGCGCGTCACGGTGGGGTAATACAGCAGGCGTCCGCGCACCAGCTCGCCGAGGAACTCATGCTCGTGCAGCTCGTGCTCGATCAGCTCGCGGTAGGCCAGCTCGGCGCTGGTACGGCAACCGTGCACCACCACCACACGCTCAAATCGCTCGTAAGTGTCTGGGTCCTTGATCAGAGAGAGAAAGGGCGCCAGACCGGTGCCGGTGGCCAGCAACCACAGCGTCTTGCCAGGTAGCAGGTTTTGCAGCAATAGCGTGCCGGTGGGTTTGCGTCCGACCAGGATGTCGTCGCCCGGCTTCAAGTGCTGCAGCCGCGAGGTCAGCGGGCCGTCGGGCACCTTGATGCTGAAAAATTCCAGCTGGTCTTCATGGTTGGCGCTGGCCACACTGTAGGCGCGCAGCAGCGGTTTGCCGTCCACGGGCAGGCCGATCATGGTGAACTGGCCGTTGACGAAGCGAAAGCCCGAATCGCGCGTGGCGGTGAAGCTAAATAGTGAGTCGGTCCAGTGGTGGACGGAAATAATGCGTTCTGTGTTGAAGGCGCTCATGAGAGAAAAAGAAGAGAAGGGGAAAGAAATGGGGGGACGAGAAAGGGCTTTGGGTGATGCAAGGGACTCACCGCGCATCCCTTCAGGTCGTGCCCTCAGATCGTGCGTGAGCAAGCCTGAATTTTATAGCCTGGGCGGGCCTGCCGCCGGTGATGGCTATAGACGCCACACCGGCGCCAAGGTCAGGCACATCACCATCGCATTTCGCGCGGCGACAGAACTCAAGCGCCAGGCAGCCGCCCCTGGGCAAGTATGGCCCGTGAAGGCTTTATTGGGGTTGCTATCAAATCAGGAGCTGTCTGCGCTTGTTTTATAAGGGTTTCAGGCACTTTTCCCATGAGATTTTGGTGTTTTTGTGCTTCGCTTCAAAGTGCTGCCACGTTAACTTTACCTATCGCACCAGAACAAAAAAACCGGTCACCCACCCATTCAGCGTTTGCGAGGCCCGCCGGGCACCCACGAGAACCAGGCCATCACGGCCACGGGCACGCCCAACCCCAGCCAGCACCACCAGTCGCCCCAGCCGTCAGACACCAGTGCGGTCAGCAGGCCGGTGATGCTGAGCATGCCCAGCACGAGGGGCCAGCGCCACAGGCGCCAGAAAGCGGAGTCCTTCGCGGGATCGGCCTTTGCGCTCACACGGCACCGCCAGTCGTTTCATGGCGTGCGGCATGCGGCGCTGATGCTTGCCCTGCTGTTTTTTCCGGCTTCGCTGCTTTGGCCGGATTACGCCGTCCAAGCCACAGGTAAAGGCCGCTGCCCAGCACGATGATGGTTGCGATGTCCAGCAGGGCCCAGAGGATTTGCATCGGCATGCCGCCGTAGTCGCCGAAGTGCAGCGGCTGCGACACCAGTAGCGCGGTGAGATACCAGGGCAGCGGCGGGCTGGCGGTGAGCGCATTGGTGCCGGCGTCCACCAGCACCGGCTTGAGCAGCCGCGAGTTGAAGGGCTCATTGCCGCGCAGGAACACGGTGTAGTGGTGCGGGCTTGAAAACGATGTACCCGGAAAAGCGATAAAGGCCATCTTCATCTCAGGCGCCAGAGCGGTCGCTGATGAAGCTGCCTGCTGCACCGAGGCCAGGCGGGCTGGCGGTTTTTGCCCCTGGTAGGGCGCCAGCAGAGAGCTTAGCTGGTCGTACTGCCAGTACTTGATCAACAGGTCGGCCCAGGTGTTGATCATGCCCGTGGCGCCCACGGTGAAGGCCCACACCAGCGTCACGATGCCCAGCAGGTTATGCAGGTCCAGCCATTTGGCGCGCGGGCGGGTTTGCCGCACTGTGCCGAAGTCCAGCTTGCGCATGAAGGGCGCATACAGCACCACACCCGAGACAATCGCCACCAGCAGCAAGAGTCCCATGAAGCCCAGAAAGAGCTTGCCCGCGAGTCCGGCAAAGAGGTCAACGTGCAGCTTGAACATTACATACATAAAGCCTTCGTCGAACCTGGGCTGGGCCAGCACAGCTGCGGTGCGTGCATCGACGGCGACGGTCTTGTTACCCACCTCGGACAGCGGCGTGTCACCCAGCGTGACGTACCAGAAGCGGTCGTCGTCGATCTCATGGGACGCGAACATGGGCACCTTGCCCGGGTGCAGTGCCTGTGCGATTTCCATGACCTTGTCCAGGCTGGCGCGCGGTGTGCCCTTCGGTAAATCGGGCGCCTCAACTTCGGTGCCCAGCAGGTGGCCGATCTCATGGTGAAAAATCAGCGGCAGCCCGGTCAGGCACAGCAGCAGCATGAAGACAGTGCAAACCAGGCTGCTCCATTTATGCACCCAGGTCCAGGTCTTGATGCGCCGGCTGTCCATTTTTGCGGTCGTCGTCATCGGGATTTTCCATTTTGTGGCCTGAACCCTGGAGTCGTCAGGCGGCGCGTGGCGTGCGGCAGGTGCATGGTGAGCAAGGTCAAAACTCCTGGGAAGGACCACCAGAAAACTGGCGTGCAGACGACAACCCGAACGCCACAGCAGGTAGCGAAATTCGAGGGGCAGGTGAGCGGGTTGTTGGCTTGCTACGCCCTGCGGCGCGAGCAGGCTGCAGGGCTGTTGGCTAGCGAAAGAGGATGCTGGGAACTATACATCAGATGAGAGTAATTCTCATCTGATGAACCCTTCGAAATGTCTGGTTTTAGAGGGGGATTCGCATTCTGCGTGCGAAAAAAAAGCCGCCCCGATTGAGGGCGGCTTTTGAGCTTCAGCGGTTCAGCCCATGGCCGGACCGTCACCCATGTATTACGCAGCAATAGGGCTACGGATCAGGTAGTCAAACGCGCTGAGCGCCGCCTTGGCGCCTTCACCGGCCGCGATGATGATCTGCTTGAAGGGCACGGTTGTCACGTCGCCCGCCGCGAACACGCCCGGCACCGAAGTCTGGCCCTTGGCGTCGACGATGATCTCGCCGTGTTTGGACAGGTCCACCACGCCCTTGAGCCAGTCGGTGTTGGGCACCAGGCCGATCTGGATGAACACACCTTCAAGCTCAACGGTTTTCAGCTCGCCGCTGGCGCGGTCTTTGTAGATCAGGCCGTTGACCTTCTGGTCGCCGGTGATTTCGGTCGTTTGCGCGTTGGTGAACACCGTCACGTTCTGCAGGCTGTTCAGCTTGCGCTGCAGCACGGCGTCGGCGCGCAGCGCAGTGTCGAACTCGATCAGCGTCACATGGCCGACGATGCCGGCCAGGTCAATCGCCGCCTCGACGCCCGAGTTGCCGCCGCCGATCACCGCCACGCGCTTGCCCTTGAAGAGCGGGCCGTCGCAGTGCGGGCAGTAGGCCACGCCCTTGTTCTTGAACTCGTGTTCGCCGGGCACGTTGATGTTGCGCCAGCGTGCGCCGGTCGAGATCACGATGGACTTGCTCCTGAGCGAGGCGCCGCTTTCAAGCTGCACTTCAATCAGGTTTTTGTCCGGCCCGCTGTTCGGCACCAGCGCCTTGGCGCGCTGCAGGTTCATGATGTCAACGTCGTAGTTGCGCACGTGCTCTTCCAGCGCGTGGGCAAACTTGGGGCCTTCGGTTTCCTTGATGGAGATGAAGTTCTCGATGCCCAGTGTGTCCAGTACCTGGCCGCCAAAGCGCTCGGACGCCACGCCGGTGCGGATGCCCTTGCGTGCGGCATACACAGCCGCAGCTGCGCCGGCCGGGCCGCCGCCGACGATCAGCACGTCGAAGGCTTCCTTTTTGTCGATGATTTTGGCTTCACGTTCCACGCCGCTGGTGTCGATCTTGGCCAGGATTTCTTCCAGGCTCATGCGGCCGTTTCCGAACATGGTTCCGTTGAGGAAGACCGTGGGCACGCCCATGATCTCGCGCTCCTTCACTTCATCCTGGAAGGTACCGCCCTCGATCATGGTGGTCTTGATGCGCGGGTTTTGCACTGCCATCAGGTTCAGCGCCTGGACCACATCCGGGCAGTTGTGGCAGGTCAGCGAGACATACACCTCGAAATCGAAATCGCCGTCGAGCGCGCGGATCTGCTCCAGCACGGGTTGCTCGACTTTGGGCGGGTAGCCGCCGATCTGCAGCAGCGCCAGGATCAGCGAGGTGAATTCATGGCCCATGGGCAGGCCGGCGAAACGCGGGCCGTGGTTTTCACCGGGGCGGTTGATCGAAAACGAGGGCTTGCGGTGCGGGTCGTCGCGGCTTTCGGTCAGTTTGACCAACGGCGAGGACTCAGCCACGTCTTTCAGCAGCGACAGCACTTCGCCCGAAGCCTCGCTACCGTCGAGCGAGGCGACGATTTCGATGGGCGCAGTGGCGCGTTCGAGATAGCTTTTCAGTTGGGCTTTGGTGGCGTCGTCGAGCATGAGGGACTCACTTTCAATTTCAATGGGGAACAAAAAAGCCCGGGACGGCACACGCGCGTGTGCCGGGGCCCGGGCCTTCGTCAGGAAGGCAGCAGGGCGTTAGAACCTGTTCTTAGATCTTGCCAACCAGGTCGATGGACGGAGCGATCGTCTTGGCGCCTTCGTTCCACTTGGCAGGGCAGACCTGGCCGGGGTGTGCGGCGGTGTATTGGGCCGCCTTCAGCTTGCGCAGGGTTTCCTTGACGTCGCGGGCGATCTCGTTGGAGTGCACTTCAGCCGTCTTGATGACGCCTTCGGGGTTAATCACGAAGGTACCGCGCAGTGCCAGGCCTTCTTCAGGGATGAACACGTCAAACGCCTTGGTCAGCGTGTGGGTAGGGTCGCCCACCAAGGGGAACTTGGCCTTGCCGACAGCAGGGGAGGTTTCGTGCCAGACCTTGTGCGAGAAGTGCGTGTCGGTGGTGACGATGTAAACCTCTGCACCGGCCTTCTGGAATTCGGCGTAGTTGTCAGCAGCATCTTCAACTTCCGTGGGGCAGTTGAAAGTGAATGCAGCTGGCATGAAGATCAGGACCGACCATTTGCCCTTCAGCGATTCGTCTGAAACGTCGATGAACTTGCCATTGAGGAAAGCTTGGGTTTTGAAAGGCTGGACTTGGGTATTGATCAGGGACATCTAGATGGCTTCCTATGCTGGGTTAAAGAACTGGTAAAAATGCTTTCGAGACGATAGTATAACTCTTTTATATTTCATGTATCGATAGATATTAACTATTTATCGAATAGGCGTGGTGCGGCGATTTTTGCCTGTCCATTCTTGTTATTCGCTGTGACCAGGTGGTGACTGACGGAGGGGAACACAGAGCGGGAGACGCACGAAGGGTGTTATCACCCAGACTATTTTGCATCTAATTGTTGCGAATGAGAATAATTCGCATATACTTCGATCTCCTCAGAGCCAGCCACAAGTAACGCAAGCCTTCAGGCTTCACCGTTACGGCAGCAAGCCCTCCAAATGTTTCACTTTTTGGGCTTGCACGTGACGTCGATCCATCCATCTTCCCGCTTCGCCTTGCGCGAAATTTCCTTGTTGGCCGGTCTGGCCTGTAGCGCCGGCTTTGCCGCGCATGCACAGCCGGTGGCAAACGCTCCGGTGCAGGTTGCAGCCCTGAAAGAGATCGTGGTCAGCGGCTCCCGCACAGAGCAGGCGATTGAAGACCTTCCGATGACCATCGACGTCCTCAATGCAACCGACATTGAGCAGGGCCAGATCCGCGACATTCGTGATGCGGTCAAAAACATTCCCAATGTCTCAGTGCGGCGTGCGCCCGTGCGTTTTGGTTTTGCCACCGGCGGTGATACGGGCCGGGACGGCAATGCGGGTTTCAATATCCGGGGGCTGGATGGCAACCGCGTACTGATGCTGGTCGATGGCATTCGCATACCGCGCAGCTACAGCTTCAACGTCAATTCTTTCGGCCGCGACACCTTGTCGATTGACCTGGTCAAGCGGATTGAGCTTGTCAAAGGTCCGGCCTCGGTGCTTTACGGGTCTGACGGCATCGCGGGCCTGGTGAATTTCATCACCTACGAGCCCGAAGATTTTCTGAAGGACGGCAAAACCATTGGCGGCCGCGCTTCCACCACTTACAGCGGCGACGACAAGGGCTTCGGCGTGTCCGCGACCATTGCTGCGCGTGCCAATGAAGTGCTGGATGTTCAGCTGACAGTAGCGAGCAATCACAGTCAGGAGCTGGACAACAAGGGAAGCAACAACACCCTGGGTGTTGCCAGGACAACGCCGAACCCGCAAACCGACACCGGCAATTCGTTGCTGGCCAAGGCGGTGCTGCGTCCCGCGGCAGGGCAAAAGCATGTGTTGACTTTTGAGCATGTCGACAAGAAATCGGTTTATGACCTGCTGACGGCTGCGCGTTCCGCGACGGTACTGAGTACCGACGGCTTCAGCAATATGGACCGCAACCGGCTCACCTGGGACGCAAAGTACAAACTTGATGCCGCCCTGGCCGACAACCTGCAAACCGTGCTGAGCTACCAGGACGCCAAGTCGCGCGAGTTCGCCAAAGAGACCCGCACCGGTGCCACACCCCTGCGGACACGCGACACCTACTACCAGGAGCGCACGCTACAGGCCAGCATGCAGGCAGACAAGGTCATCCGGCCTGTGGGCCAATGGGCGCAAAAACTCACCTACGGCGTTGACTACACCCGCGCGAAAATCAGCAACCTTCAAACCGGCATTGCACCGACGGCGCCTGAGACTTTTCCGGTCAAGCGTTTTCCCGACACCACGGAATCCAGCGCAGCACTGTATTTGCAGGATGAGCTGATCAGCGGCGACTGGAGCCTCACGCCGGGCGTGCGGATCGACCGCTTCAGCATCGACGCCAGCCAGGCGGGTTTTGCGGCCACTCCCGTGTCTTTGTCCGGTTCGGCGGTTTCGCCCAAGTTCGGTGTTCTCTATCGCGCAACGCCGCAGTGGAGCGTTTTCGGCAACTATGCGAGCGGCTTCCGGGCGCCTAACGCCGGGCAGGTCAATGCGTTTTTTGAAAACGTGGCGCAGAACTACAGGACCATTCCCAACCCCAACCTCAAGCCCGAGAAAAGCAAAAACCTGGAATTCGGCGTGCGCGGCAATCTCGAACGGCTGACCCTCGATGCCGCCGTGTTCTATGGCCGCTTCAACAACCTGATCCAGGACAACGCAACAGTCTCGATCAGTCCGACGACGGTCTTCCAGTCCATCAACATCGACAATGCGACGATCAGCGGCTTTGAAGTCAAGGGCAGCATGGATTGGGGTCGGCTGGGTGACGGCCGTCTGAGCACGCCGTTTTCCTATGGCGAAACCCGCGGCACCGTCAAGAACACCGGCCTGCCGCTGGACACCATCGACCCGGCCAAGCTCACGCTGGGTGTGAAGTATGAAACCGCAGGCTGGGATGTCCGGCTTGACGCCAGCCACCATTCGGCCAAGAAATTCAGCGACATTGGCACGCAGCAGATCGGTACGGCCCCGGCCACGACACCACAGTTCGCGGTACCGGCGGCCACCACGGTTGACCTGAGCGGGCAGTGGCGCATCAGCAAGACCCTGCGCGTCAACGCGGCCATTGTCAACCTCACCAACAAGAAGTACTGGAACTGGTCCGACGTGCGCGGTGTCGCCGCCAATTCATTGGCGCTGGACTCGTACACCCAGCCCGGTCGCCACTTCAACGTGTCGCTGGTGGCCGATTTCTGATTCAACCCCTGATCGTCTTCATGAAGGAATGCGCATGAGCCAGTTTCCCGACCACGGCATCAACGACCCCGACGTCGGGACGGCTGACACGCCCGGACTTCCCACGGCTGAAGCCTTGCTGGCCGGCACGCTGGCCCTGATGACCGGCCACGCCCAGGCCTGCTGCGAAGGGCAGCGCGCATTGATGGCGGAAAAAATCATCGCCAACCTGTTCATGCTTTCGCATCATCCCGGCGCGCCGCCCAGTTTCAGAGCCATTGCCACCAACCTGCATGTCCTGTGGGTGCGCCTGCTGCCGCAGGGCCAGGATTTGCAGCAGGGCGCCATGCCGGCAGAAATAAACGACACCCCCATCCACCGCGTGCTTTGGCACACAACCCCGGAGACCCTTCAATGAGTGCAGTCCTTCAAACCCAGACGCGGCCAGTGGCCGCAACCCAGGCGCCGGCCGTCACGCCGGTCATGAGCGATGCCAGTGTGCGAGAACGTTTCGTGGCCGCGCGCAGCAGCGGCAAGCGCGCCAAAGATGCCGCTGAAAGCCTGGGGCTCAGCGAAGGCCGGGCGATAGCAGCCCATGCGGGCGCGCACGGCCAGCCCCTCAAAGCCGTTCCGCTCAAAGGTCCCTGGGTTGAAATCCTCCAGGCCCTGGAGTTGTGCGGCCCGGTCATGGCGCTGACGCGCAATGAATCCACCGTGCATGAGAAAACCGGCATCTACCAGAACATCAATGCGACCGGCCACATGGGCCTGGCATTGGGCGAGGACATCGACCTGCGTCTTTTCTTCAGCCGCTGGCATGCGTGCTTTGCGGTGCTCGAGCCCGCCAACGATACGAAGAACCCACCGTCGCAAAGCCTGCAATTCTTTGACGCGCACGGCGTAGCGGTGCACAAGGTGTTTGTGCGCGCTGAAACTGACCGCGATGCCTTCAACGACATCATCGAGCAGTTCACCGACGTGGAAAAGGACTACACCTTCACACCGGCTCCCCCCAAGGCGGCGCCCAAACCCGACACCGAGATCGACACGGCCGGCCTGTTGCAGGGCTGGAGTGAAATGACGGACACGCACCAGTTCTTCGGCCTGATCAGCAAGTTCGGCGCGGAACGCCAGCAGGCCTTCAGGCTGGTGCAGGGGCACTTCACCGAACGCGCCGACTTGGGCATCGTGCGCAGGCTGCTGGACGAGTCGGCGATGGACGGCGCGTCCATCATGGTGTTTGTCAGCAGCAGCGGATGCATCCAGATCCACAGCGGCCCCGTCAAGCGCATCGAGCCCATGGTCACATCCACGGCGCATTGGATCAACGTGCTGGACGCCGGTTTCAACCTGCACCTGCGCGAAGACATGATCAAAACCGCTTGGATCGTGAAAAAGCCCACGGTAGACGGAATCGTCACGTCGGTGGAAGTGTTTGACGGCGCGGGCGAATTGATGGCCATGTTCTTTGGCAGCCGCAAACCTGGTGTGCCGGAGCAGCAAGCCTGGCGCGACATTGCAGCGCGGCTGCCCCGGCTCTCGTCTCTTGCCAGCCCGGCCCTGAACCCAGAGCACGCTTGAGTCATGACTTTCCGAAAGAATGCCCATGAAAAATCACCCCGACACACTTCAGCTGGCGCTTCCGCGCACGCCCTCGCGGCGGGACGCCCTGCGGTATTTTTCACTCCCGGCGGTTACCGCCGTCTCAAGCGTTTGCGGCCTGTCTGCGACTGCTGTGCTGGCCCAAGTGCCGGCGAAGATGCCGCGCATCGTCTCGGTGAGCGGCGCGACCACGGAAATCGTGTACGCGCTGGGCGCTGAAAAACAGCTGGTTGGCACCGACACCACCAGCCTGTTTCCTGCCGCTGCATTGCAAACCCCCAAGGTTGGCTATATGCGCCAGCTCTCGGCCGAAGGGCTGCTCTCGCTCAAGCCGGATGCGGTGATCGGCACCACGGAAGCTGGCCCGAATGTGGTGATGGACCAGATCCGAAGTGCCGGCGTCAAGGTGGAACTCGTTGATGCCGACCACAGCTGGGCGGAAGTCCAGCGCAAGGTCGCGGCCGTCGGGCGCGCGACTTCGCGTGTCGCGCAAGCCGCCGCGTTGCAGGCAAAGCTCGATACCCAGTGGGCCGAAGTGATCGCCGCGGTGGCCCGTAAAACCGGCCGCAAACCCCGTGCCGTTTTTATTCTCAGCCATTCAGGCAGCCCCCAGGTCGCCGGCGACAAGACCGCCGCGCACGCCATGTTTCGCTACGCGGGCCTGGACAACGCCTTGATCACGCCCGGCAGTTCCGCCAACTTCAGCGGCTACCGCCCGATGACACCCGAGGCCTTGGTGACGGCCGCGCCGGATGTGATCGTCACGACCACACAGGGCATTGAAGCCATCGGCGGGATTGAGAAATTCTGGCAGCGCCCGGGCCTCGAGCTCACACCCGCCTACAAGCGCCGTGCGCTGGTGGCGCTTGATGCGCTTTACCTGATAGGTTTTGGCCCGCGCCTGCCGCAGGCCGTGGCCGAGTTGCACCGGGCCAGCCTGAAAGCGCTGGCATGAGCGGGCCCCTGAAACCCGTCATGACGGAAGTCCTGTGCGCACGCACACCAGCCGTTCTGCACTGCGCCGACTTGCGCCGGACACAGGCGTTTTATTGCAGCAACTGGGGCTTTTCCGTGCAGCACAGCGTGCCCGGTGTGATCGCGGTGCTCACGCGCGAGTCGGTGACGGTCCAGCTTTGGCAGCGCCGCGCCGACATGGCGCCGCAGCGTTTCGCCTGCCGCCTGCTGGTGGACAGCATCGAACAATGGCACATGGCCTTGCAGTCGGCGCCCGGCCAGGCGCTGCACAGCCTGGTGGAGCAGGAGTGGGGAACCGAGTGGGGCGTCAGCGACTGCGAAGGCAACCGGCTGTTGTTAGTGCAGTCGGCTCCGCATGCGGCCAGGCGCAAGGCGCGCGCATGAAGGCAACCCTGCTGCACGGCGATCACCGGCGCTGGCATGCCGCGGCAGTACTAGGTATGGGTTTTCTGTTGCTTGCTATCAGTTTTATAGCTGGTAGCGCACGGGGCGCCTACGCTATCAGCCCTTTTCAGTTGTGGACTGTCCTGGTGGACATGCTGGCAGGCAATAGCCAGCCCACACCCGAGCACCTGGTTTTCATGAACATCCGCCTGCCGCGCCTGCTGCTGGGCGTGGCGGCCGGCGCGGCGCTGGGCATGTCGGGCGCGCTGATGCAGGGCCTGTTTCGCAACCCGCTGGCCGACCCCGGCCTGATCGGTGTCAGCAGCGGTGCGGCGCTGGCTGCGGGCATGACCATCGTGCTGGGCAGCCTGTGGTTCCCCGACATGCCGCGTACGCTGGGCAGCTGGACGCTGGTGCTCATGGCTTTTATGGGCAGCTTGCTGGTCACGGTGCTGGTGTATGCGCTGTCGCAGCAGGACGGCGCCACACGCGTCGGCATCATGCTGCTGGCCGGCATTGCCGTGAATGCGCTGGCCGGTGCGGGCCTGGGTTACCTCACTTTCCTTGCCACCGATGAGCAGTTGCGCAACATCCAGTTCTGGCTGCTCGGCAGCCTGGGCGGCGCGCGCTGGAGCGCGGTGGCGCTGGTGTTTTCCGTGGTGCTGGCCGCGGTATGCGCCGGCCTGACATTGGCCAAACCCCTCAATGCCATCGCACTGGGCGAAGCCCAGGCAGCCTTGCTGGGCGTGCCGGTCGAGCGCGTCAAGCGTTTCGCCGTGCTCGTGACGGCGCTGGCCGTTGGCGCGGTCACGGCCACCACCGGCATCATCGGCTTCATTGGGCTGGTGGCCCCGCATTGCGTGCGCCTGGTGGCCGGGCCCGACCACCGCATTGTGTTGCCGGGCTCGGCCCTGTTGGGTGCGGCGCTGGTGCTGGTGGCCGACAGCGTGGCCCGCACCGTGGTCAAGCCGGCCGAGCTGCCGCTGGGTGTGCTGACGGCCTTTGTCGGCGTGCCTTTCTTTTTACTGCTGCTGCGTCACTTCCGGAGCCGGCTATGAGGGCATGCCAGTGAACGCACGTAATCAGACAGATTTTTCGCCACTGGCCGGCATGCTGGAGGTGGTGGGTGTGGGCGTCGAGGTACCCGGCCGCTCGCTGCTGCAGGCGGCTTCGGCGCAATTCATCGCAGGGCAGGTTACGGCGGTGCTGGGACCCAACGGCGCAGGCAAGTCCACTTTGATGTCGCTGCTGACCGGGCAGCGCCAGCCCACAGGCGGCCATGTCTACCTGGCCGGCAGGGCGCTGCCGGCCTATGCGTCGGCTGATCTTGCGCGAGTACGTGCCTCGGTGGCGCAGGAAACACAGGTAGCGTTTGAGTTCACTGTGCGTGAAGTGGTCGAGCTGGGCCGCTACCCGCACCGCCGCCATCCCGGCAAGCGTGATGTGGATGTGGTGCTGCAGGCCATGCAGGCCACCGCGGTCGAGCATCTGCAGCACCGTTCGCTCAACACGCTCTCGGGTGGTGAGAAGGCGCGCGTTCACCTGGCGCGCGCGCTGGCGCAGGTGTGGGAGCCTGTTGCCGGCATCGCTGGCGATGGCCCGGTGCGTTGGTTGCTGCTGGATGAACCTACTGCCGCGCTGGATTTACAACACCAGCACCGCATGCTGCAGCTGGTGCGCGCCTGGGCCACAGCTCAGGGCGTGGGCGTGGTGGCTGTGCTGCATGACTTGAATCTGGCGTTGCGTTATAGCGACCGCTGCGTGGTGCTGCAGGGCGGGCTGGTTGTCGGCAGCGGGGCGACCGCCGATGTGCTCACGCCGGTATGCATCGAGAAAGTCTGGGGAGTGGTGGCACACCCGGTGGCCACGCAGGGCAGGGCGCCTGGGCCGTGCCAGTATTTGTTCGACGCGCTCATCTAGAACTACAGATACTCAGGTCGACAGAGCAATCACCATAGCGGATTCGTCGATCAAGGCCTGGACAAGGGCCTTGGTCTTCAGTCCGCTGCCGGCCGCTGCGAAACCCACCAGCTGCAAACCACCATCAAGTTGTAGCGACACTTCATCGCCTGTAGCACCCCGGCTGATGCGAACGGCCTGGCCATTGAGGCCTTGCACACCTTGCACCGCGGCGGCCGCAGGTGACTGCGCCGTCACGGTCACCGCCGTGGCCTTGCACAGCGCCAACACGGTTTGGCCTTTTTGCAGGCCCAGCAATTCGGCACTGGCTTTGGTAATGCGCGATACCAGCATCGCCCCGCCGGCCAGCGTCAGATGCACGCGTGCCATCTGGCCGCGCACCTCCAGCTTGTCGACCTGGCAAGGTAGCTGGTTGCGCATGCTGGTGCGCACGCTCATGCTGGACAGTACCGGCAGCGCGCGGGGCAGCAGCAGTTCATTGGCTTTGAAGCCCGCCAGCACCTGGCTACGTGTTTCGCTCAAGAGGCCCGCTACTGCCAGCAGCTTCTGGCCCGCCGGCGTCAGGGTGGCGCCGCCACCGCCAGAGCCGCCCACGGCGCGCTCCACCAGCGCCACGCCGGCCAGGTTGGTAAGGGTGTCGATGGCCTGCCAGGCGGCCTTGTAGCTGACCTTGGCCTGCCGCGCCGCCTGCGAGATCGAGCCGCTTTCGCCGACCAGGCGCAGGATTTCGATGCGCTTGTCGGCCGGCTCGTGGCTGAAGGCGCTTGCGAAGGAGGGAGCGGCGGGCGAGGAATTGGCGGCTTTTTTCATGGGAGCCTCGAGACGGGTACCGCTATTCTAAAATAGAATAGCGAATCGGCAGGAGTGGCTTCTTTCAAACGCATCTTCGCCTCCCTCACTGTCGTCTCCCATCCTTCATCGTCGGAGTTTCATCATGTTCAAAACTGCGTCGCGCTGGCTGCCGGGTCTGTGTCTCGTGCTGGCATCGGCCGCTGCGCTGGCCGATGATGTCCAGGTTGCCGTGGCAGCCAATTTCACCGCGCCCATGAAACTGATTGCTGCGGACTTTGAAAAAGACACCGGCCACAAAGCCGTGCTGACCTTTGGCGCTACCGGCAAGTTTTATGCGCAGATCATCCATGGCGCGCCGTTTGAAGTGTTTCTTGCGGCTGACGACGAAACCCCCGCGAAGCTGGAGAAAGAGGGCGCGGCCGTGAACGGCAGCCGCTTTACCTATGCCACCGGCAAGCTGGTGCTCTGGTCGGCCCAGCCCGGCGTGGTCGATGCGCAGGGCGAGGTCCTGAAAAAGGGCGACTTCAAAAAGATCGCCATTGCCGCACCCAAGCTCGCGCCCTACGGCGCTGCCGCGGTTGAGACGATGAACAAGCTCGGCCTGCAAGTCGCCCTGGAGCCCAAACTGGTGCAGGGTGAAAGCATCGGCCAGGCCTTCAGCTTTGTCTCCACCGGCAATGCGGAGCTGGGTTTTATCGCGCTCTCGCAGGTCTACGAAGGCGGAAAAATCAGGTCGGGCTCGGCCTGGATTGTTCCCGAGAGCCTGCACAGTCCGATCCGCCAGGACGCGGTGCTGCTGGCCAAGGCCAAAGACAGCAAGGCCGCGGCGCGGCTGATGGTTTTTCTGAAAACAGAGAAGGCCAGGGCGGTGATTCGCTCCTTCGGCTACGAGCCCTGAACGCGGCATAGAAGCGGCATAGAGGCGACACTGAACCATGCTCGACGATGCAAGCCTTCAGGCGCTGGCGCTGACCTTGCGGCTGGCCGCCACCACCACCGTGGTGCTGCTGCTGGCCGGAACGCCCTTGGCCTGGTGGCTGGCGCGCACGCGTTCGTGGCTCAAAGGGCCGGTGGGTGCGCTGGTGGCCTTGCAGCTGGTCTTGCCTCCGGTGGTGCTGGGCTTTTATCTGCTGGTACTGATGGGGCCGAACGGCCCGGTTGGTCAGCTCACGCAATCGCTAGGTTGGGGTGTGCTGCCGTTTACCTTTGCCGGGCTCGTGGTGGGTTCGGTGCTGTATTCCATGCCCTTCGTCGTGCAGCCGCTGCAAAACGCCTTTGAGGCGATTGGCGAACGGCCGCTGGAAGCCGCCGCCACCTTGCGCGCCTCGCCGCTGGACACTTTTTTCAGCGTGGTGCTGCCGCTGGCACGGCCCGCCTACTTGACGGCCGCCGTCATGGGCTTTGCTCACACGGTGGGCGAGTTCGGCATCGTGCTCATGATGGGGGGCAACATTCCCGGCAAGACACGCGTGATGTCGGTGCAGATCTACGACCATGTGGAGGCGCTTGAATACCGCCAGGCGCACTGGCTGGCCGGCGGCCTGCTGGTGTTTTCCTTTCTGGTACTGCTGGCGCTCTATACCTTCAATGCCCTGCAGCCGGGCCGGCGCAAAGGGCAGGGCGCATGAAGCCAGCCAGCCTTGTCGAAGGCGGCATCACCGCCTCGTTTCATCGTGTCTTCACCGATTTCTCGCTCGACGTGTCGCTGGCCTTGCCGGGGCGCGGCGTCACGGCCATCTTCGGTCCCTCGGGTTCGGGCAAAACCAGCCTGCTGCGCAGCATTGCCGGACTGGAGCGGGCAGCGGCCGGCCATCTCTCGGTCAATGGCGAAGTCTGGCAAGACGACAAGGCCGGCGTCTTCTTGCCGGTGCATCAGCGGCCGCTGGGCTATGTGTTCCAGGAAGCGAGCCTGTTCGCCCACCTGGACGTGCACCGCAACCTCGATTTCGGCCAGCGGCGCGTGCCGGCTGGCCAGCGCCGCATCTCGCTGGAACATGCCATTGAATTGCTGGGCTTGCAAAAACTGATGCGGCGCATGCCCGGCACGCTTTCGGGCGGCGAGCGCCAGCGCGTGGCCATCGCGCGCGCGCTGGCCACCAGCCCGCGGCTTTTGTTGATGGACGAGCCCCTGGCCTCGCTGGACATCGCCCGCAAGGCCGAAATCCTGCCCTACCTGGAGCGCCTGCATGACGAACTCGACATGCCCGTGCTCTACGTCAGCCACGCGCCCGATGAGGTCGCCCGGCTGGCCGACCACCTGGTGCTGCTGGATGCCGGCCGCGTCACGGCCTCAGGCCCCACGCGCGAGCTGATGACGCGGCTGGACCTGCCGCTGGCGCACGGCGACGCCGCGGCCGCGGTGATGGATGCAGTGATCAGCGCCGTCGAGCCTGAATGGCACATGAGCCATGCCGAGTTTCCAGGCGGACGCATCAGCCTGCTCAACCCTTCGCTGCAGGTCGGCCAGCGCGTGCGCGTGCGCATCCAGGCGCGTGATGTGAGCCTGACGCTGGAGCGCCAGGAGGGCACCAGCGTGCAGAACATCTTTGCGGTCACCGTCACCGGCCTTTCAGCCGACAGCCCGGGACAGGTGATGGTCGGTCTGGACGCCGGCGGCAGCGCGCTGCTGGCACGGCTCACCCAAAAATCAGCGGAATCCTTGCAATTGCAGCCCGGCAGCCGTGTGTACGCGCAGGTCAAGGGGGTGGCGGTGCTGGGCTGACCCGGTGCTGCTATAAAAAAGATAGCTGCTCGCGCACGTCGGGATTGGGTTAACGGCTGATTTCATGCGAAATTTTTAACCAGGCCCAGGGCTCTATTTTTCGCTAAAAAATGTTTCCTGGCCAATAGGGGCGGGTGCAAGCAGCTATCAAATCAGTAGCAACTCACCCGATCCCCGGGAAAAAACGGGCTCACCTTGTGCATCGCGTGCAGAGGCATGGGATGTACCGGGCCCCGCCTCAGTACTCCAGCCGCTCGGGCCGGATTTCCTGCAGGATGGTGGTGGCGATCTCTTCAATCGATTTGGTGGTGGTTGACAGCCAGCGTATGCCTTCGCGCCGCATCATGGCCTCGGCCTCATGGATTTCGTCGCGGCAGTTCTCCAGGCTGGCGTATTTGGAGTTGGGCCGGCGTTCATTGCGGATCTGCGCCAGGCGCTCGGGCGCGATGGTCAGCCCGAAGATCTTCTTGCGGTGTGGCACCAGCGCCGGCGGTAGCTGGCGGCGCTCGAAATCTTCGGGGATCAATGGGTAGTTGGAGGCCTTCAGGCCGTACTGCATGGCCAGATAGAGCGAGGTCGGCGTCTTGCCGCTGCGGCTCACGCCCACCAGGATCACGTCCGAACCGGCCAGGTCGCGGTTGCTCTGGCCGTCGTCATGCGCCAGCGAGAAATTGATCGCCTCGATGCGGTCGTCGTATTCCTTGCTCTTGGAGGCATCTGAAAACCGGCCAACCCGGTGGTTGGACTTGATGCCCAGCTCACCCTCCAGCGGCGCCACAAACATGCCGAACATGTCCAGCAGCATGCCGTTGCAGTGGGCCTTGATGACGGCGAGGATCTCCATGTTCACCAGCGTCGTGAAGACGATGGGGCGTTTGCCCTCGACTTCGGCGGTGTGATTGATCTGCCGGATCGCCTGGTGGGCCTTGTCCACGCTGTCGATAAAAGGCAGGCGCACGTGGCGCGGCTTGAATTCAAACTGCGCCAGGATGGCGTTACCAAAGGTTTCAGCGGTGATGCCGGTGCCGTCGGAGATGAAAAAAACGGTGCGTTGGGACATGGGAAGGGGATAAATGAGGGACAGGGAAGGGAAATAAGGGTTTCGCTGGTTGAAAGCCGGGTGAAAGCCTGACACGGCACGCCGGGCCCGAGGCCCCTACAATCGTGGCAATTATCCAGTTTGTCACATCATGCCCCGCCACAACCCCTTCCAACAACAACAAGGTTGCTTGCCGCGCATGGTGAATTCCACGGTTTTTAAACCTCCCGGAGTATTTTCATGTCCAAGCTGTTTGAGGCGACCGCCCTGGTCGTACCGTTTGAAAACCTGAGGATGACAGACGTCGAGTCTGTCGGCGGCAAGAACGCCAGCCTCGGCGAAATGATTTCGCAACTGCCGACCGGCCCCAACGGGGTTCGTGTTCCCACCGGATTTGCCACTACGGCCCACGCCTTTCGCGTGTTCCTGGCGCATGACGGCCTCGACAAAAAAATCAACGGCGTGCTGGACACGCTCAACACCGATGATGTGCGCGCGCTGGCCGAAGCCGGCGCCAAAATCCGCAAGCTGGTTGAAGCCCAGCCTTTCCCGGCCGATCTGGAAAAAGCCGTTCGCGACAGTTTTGCCGCCCTCAGCGCCGGCAATGCCCAGGCCAGCTTTGCGGTGCGCTCATCCGCCACGGCAGAGGACTTGCCGGACGCGTCGTTTGCCGGCCAGCAGGAAACCTTCCTGAACGTCGTCGGCATCGAGGACGTGCTGCACAAGATGAAAGAGGTGTTCGCCTCGCTGTACAACGACCGCGCCATCAGCTACCGGGTGCATCAGGGCTTTGCCCATTCCGACGTGGCGCTGTCCGCTGGCATCCAGCGCATGGTGCGTAGCGACAAGGGCGCAGCCGGCGTGATGTTCACCATCGACACCGAAAGCGGCTTTGAAGACGTGGTGTTCATCACCTCCAGCTACGGCCTCGGTGAAACGGTGGTGCAGGGCGCCGTCAACCCCGACGAGTTTTACGTGCACAAGCCCATACTCAAAGCGGGCAAACGCGCCGTCATTCGCCGCAACCTGGGCAGCAAGCTGCTGCAGATGGAGTTCACCAGCGCCGACGAGAAAAAAGCCGGCGGCAAGCTGGTCAAGACCACTGATGTGCCGACCGAGCTGCGTAACCGCTATTCACTGACCGACACCGACGTTGAGCAGCTCGCCCGCTATGCGCTGATCATCGAAGCGCATTACGGCCGCCCGATGGACATCGAGTGGGGCAAGGACGGCATCGACGGCGAGCTCTACATCCTGCAGGCGCGTCCCGAGACCGTCAAGAGCCAGTCCAAGGGCAAGGCAGAGCAGCGCTACAAGCTCAAGGGCACCGGTACCGTGCTGGCGGAAGGCCGGGCGATTGGCCAGAAGATCGGTACAGGCGCGGTCCGTATCGTCCACGACATCAAGGACATGGACCAGGTGCAGGCCGGCGACATCCTGGTGACCGACATGACTGACCCGAACTGGGAACCGGTGATGAAGCGCGCCAGTGCCATCGTGACCAATCGCGGCGGGCGCACCTGCCACGCCGCCATCATAGCGCGCGAGCTGGGTATCCCGGCCGTGGTCGGCTGCGGCGACGCCACCGAAACGCTGAAGGACGGCATGCTCGTCACCGTGAGCTGCGCTGAGGGCGATACCGGCAACATTTATGACGGCCTGCTGGAGACCGAAGTGACGGAAGTGCAGCGCGGTGAGATGCCGCCTATCGACCTGAAGATCACGATGAATGTCGGCAACCCGCAGCTGGCGTTTGATTTCTGCCAGATCCCCAATCACGGCGTTGGCCTGGCACGGCTGGAATTTGTCATCAACAACAACATCGGGGTGCACCCCAAGGCGATTCTTGATTACCCCAACGTGGATGCCGACCTGAAAAAGGCGGTGGAAAGCGTGGCACGCGGCCATGCCTCGCCGCGTGCCTTCTATGTCGACAAGGTGACCGAAGGCGTGGCCACCATCGCGGCGGCCTTCTGGCCCAAGCCGGTGATCGTGCGTCTGTCGGACTTCAAGTCCAACGAATACCGCAAGCTGATCGGCGGCTCACGCTACGAGCCCGAAGAAGAAAATCCGATGCTTGGTTTTCGCGGCGCATCGCGTTACCTCAGCCCTGATTTCGGTGAAGCTTTTGCGATGGAGTGCGAAGCGCTCAGGCGCGTGCGCGACGACATGGGCCTGGTCAACGTTGAGGTCATGGTGCCGTTTGTCCGCACCCTGGGCCAGGCGAAGAAGGTCACGGACCTGCTGGCGCAGCACGGCCTCAAGCGCGGCGAAAAAGACCTTCGCGTGATCATGATGTGCGAAGTGCCGAGCAACGCCATCCTGGCCGATGAGTTCCTTGAATTCTTCGATGGTTTCTCGATTGGCTCGAACGACCTGACCCAGCTCACGCTGGGCCTGGACCGCGATTCGGGCCTGGACATCCTGGCCCAGGACTTCGACGAGCGCGACCCTGCTGTCAAGGCCATGCTGAGCCGGGCCATCCAGGCCTGCCGCAAGCAAGGCAAATACGTCGGCATCTGCGGCCAGGGCCCCAGCGACCACCCGGACTTTGCGCAGTGGCTGAAGGACGAGGGCATTGGCTCCATCTCGCTGAACCCTGATACGGTGATCGCCACCTGGAAGCAACTGGCCAACTGAAGACGGCTGACATGAATTGAAACGGTGCGCTGTGGAGAGATCCGCAGCGCATTTTTTTCGCGCGCTTCAACTGGATGACCACGGGAAAACCCCCGGTGGCAGAAGGTTTACCGGTAAGCCAATTGGCAAGGCCTCCGATGACAATCGGAATTGTTGCCTTCATCCCTTAATCCCTTCATCTGTTTGCCATGAGCCATGCTTGCCGTCGCCACTACCGTCAAACTGCTCACTGAAATCGCTCTGCTTGCATTGGCCGGCCAATGGGCGGTAGGCCTGCTGGCAGGCGCAGCCAAGGGCAGCAATCCGTTTTATCGTGTGCTCCAGCTGGTGGGCTTGCCTTGGGTCAAGGCAGCACGCTGGATATCTCCGCAGGTGGTGATGGACCGTCACCTGCCGCTGGTGGCTTTTTTGGTGCTGCTGCTGGTGTGGGCTGCCGCTGCCATTGCCAAAATCCGCATCTGCCTGGAGATCGGAGTGGCGCTGTGCAAATAGGGCAAATAAGGAACACCCTCCAATATGGTTTTCTGAAAACACGCGCACTGCTTTTGCTCGCCTGCGCCAAACGGTCTGCCGCGCTGGCCGTCTTTGATCAGATGCTGCAATTGCGCCCCGCAGACCCTTATGCGCTGGCCAGCCGCGGCCATGTGGCGGCGCAGCTCCAGCTCACGCAGGAATCCATTGCCAGCCTTCGGCAACTGACCGCTGTCAGGCCCGGGCAGGCGGCAGGCTGGTTCAACCTGGGTTACGTGTTGCAGCAGGCGGAGCGCCATGACGAGGCCGGGCCGGCCTTTGAACGGGCGGTGGTGCTGGACGCGCGCCTGGACCAGGCCTGGTATGGCCTGGCGCTGGTGCACATTCACGCGCACCGGTTTGAGGAAGCCGCCGAGGCCCTGAAAAAGAACACAGCCCTGCAGCCTTTGAGCCCTTACGGCTGGTATCGGCTCGCGCAGGTGTGGGTGGCGCTGGGCCAGCCCGCCAAGGCGCGCAAGGTGATTGCACACCTGAGTCGCTTTGAGCCGCGTGTGGCGGCCCAGTTCGAGCGCGAGAACGAGGCCGTTTTTGCGGTCACCGGCGAGGCAGCCCATGCAGCCCACTGAGAGTCACCGCCGTTACTGGCGCAAGAACCTGGTTGTGACGGCTGCGCTGCTCCTGATCTGGTTCAGTGTCACGTTCGGCGTGAGCTACTTCGCGCGGGCGCTGAATTTCACTTTTTTTGGCTGGCCTTTCAGCTTCTGGATGGGCGCGCAGGGCGCCCTGGTGGTGTATTGCCTCATTGTCGGGTTTTATGCCTGGTACATGAACCGGCTCGACATCGAGCATGACGTGGCGGACGAGGACTGAATGGGCGGCTTTTTTGGTTCGCGCGACGGGGTCATGCTCTCGAGCCAGCAGTTCAAAAAGCAGCTGGACCGCATCTACCGCTGGTACACGCTGGGCCTGGTGGTGTTTGTGGTCGTCCTGGCGCTTCTGGAACGTGCGGGCCTGCCGCGCCTCTGGATAGGTACGGCCTTTTTGCTGGCCACCATCGGCCTTTATGCGGGCATAGGCGTCATGAGCCGCACCACCGACGCCTCCGAATACTATGTCGCGGGGCGGCGCGTGCCGGCGGTCTACAACGGCATGGCCACCGGCGCCGACTGGATGTCGGCGGCCTCCTTCATTGGCCTGGCGGGAACGCTTTACCTCACGGGTTACAGCGGGCTGGCCTTCATCATGGGCTGGACAGGCGGCTACTGCCTGGTGGCGCTGGTGCTGGCGCCTTACCTGCGCAAGTTCGGTCAGTTCACCATTCCGGATTTTCTGGGAGAGCGCTACGGCGGGCGACTGCCGCGGCTCATCGGCGTGGCGGCGGCCATTCTGTGTTCCTTCACCTATCTGGTGGCGCAGATTTACGGCGTCGGCCTGATCACCTCTTACCTGACCGGCATCGCGTTCGAGCTGGGTATCTTCCTGGGGCTGGGCGGCATTCTGGTGTGCTCGTTCCTGGGCGGCATGCGCGCGGTGACCTGGACGCAGGTGGCCCAGTACATCATCCTGGTGGTGGCCTATCTCATTCCGGTGATCTGGCTGTCGGTCAAGCAGACTGGCGTGCCGGTACCGCAACTGGTTTATGGCTTTCAGCTTGAAAAGGTCACGGCCAAGGAGAAAGAGCTGACGGCCGACCCCAAAGAGTTGCAGGTGCGCGAGCTGTTCCGGCAGCGCTCGGAAGCGCTGTCGGGCAGGCTGGAGCACCCCGCCGAGTCGCTGGCCGCCGACAAGCTGGCCGCCGCCAAACGAATGGAGCAGCTCAAAAGCGGCAATGCATCCGTGGCTGAAATTTCATCGGCCGCCAGGGCGATGGCCGGTATGCCCCGGGACGAGGCCGCAGCCGTCAAGGCCTGGACGGCGGCCAGGGCCGCTGCGGACGTCAAAACCCAGCCGCTTAACGGCATGCCCGCCCACGCGGCCCAGTTCTCCGGCAACCCGGACGGGACCCCGAAAGAGCAGGAGACCTACGACACTTCGCGCCGCAATTTTCTGGCGCTGGTTTTTTGCCTCATGGTGGGCACGGCGGCCTTGCCGCACATCCTCATGCGCTATTACACCGTGCCCAGTGTGCGGGAAGCGCGGCAATCAGTCACCTGGTCGCTGGTGTGTATCTTCCTGCTTTATTTCACCGCACCGGCACTGGCCGTGCTGGTGAAGTACGAGATATTCACCGTGCTGGTGGGCATGCCGTTTGACCAGCTGCCCGCCTGGGTGCATTCCTGGACGAGGGTGGACCCTTCGTTGCTGTCGGTCACCGATATCAACAAGGACAACATCCTGCAGCTCAATGAGATGAACATAGGCGGCGATATTGTGGTGCTGCTGACGCCCGAGCTGGCAGGCTTGCCGTATGTGATTTCAGGCCTGGTGGCGGCGGGTGGGCTGGCTGCCGCGCTTTCCACCGCCGACGGCCTGCTGCTGACGATTGCCAATGCGCTGGGCCACGACCTTTATTACAAGATGATCGACCCCAATGCATCAACGGTGAGCCGGGTGACGGTGTCCAAGATATTGCTGCTGATCGTGGCCTTGCTGGCGGCCTATGTGGCGGCGCAAAAGCCGGCGGACATCCTGTTTCTGGTGTCGGCCGCGTTCTCGTTTGCCGCCGCCTCGTTCTTCCCGGCGCTCAGCCTGGGGATCTTCTGGAAGCGCGCCAACGGCATCGGGGCCGTGCTGGGCATGGTGTCGGGCCTGGGCGTAACCTCGTATTACATGTTCACCAACCAGGCCTGGCTGCGCGCCACCTTCGGCATTACCTCGCCGGTGCAGCTGTGGTGGGGCATAGACCCGATTTCGGCCGGGCTTTTCGGTGTTCCGGTCGGTTTTGCGGTGATTGTGCTGGTGAGCCTGCTCACCCCGCCACCCAGCCAGAAAGTCCAGGAACTGGTGGAATACATTCGCTATCCGGACCTGAAACGTCTCTGAAAAAGCTCAAGCCACCTGGTTTGGCTGCCTGGATTGTCGGGGCGCCGTGCGCCAACGCCAAAGCGTAGCAACCAGCCATCCCAGCATGAGCAGCCCAAACGAGACCCAGGCGATATACGACAGCCGGTTGGCCATTTCCTGGCGTGCCGAGAAATTGAAAGCAAATGGCTTGTAGTTTGCGAATTTCTGGGCTTCCTCGCGTTGATCTGCACGGAAAAGATCGCCTGGTTTGCAGTTGTTTTCTTTTGGGTAGACGTAGCAGGCCGGGTTTTTCAGGTTCAGGAAACCGTTGTGCTCGGCAAGAACTGGCCCTGTTGTCAGGCCTTCTGCTGAGAATTTCTCCAGGCTGTAGCCGAAAACGGGGTTATAGCAAAATAGCGCCGACTTGCCTGCAGCCAGGAGGTTGTTGGATGTCACTCGCAGAATGCCCGTCTCGGTCTGCATGTCTGCACGGCTTCCGAGTTCCCGGATTCCTGCGGCAAATGTGCCGTCCCGTAATTTTTTTTCAGCGATTAGCACACTGCGGGGGTCATATCCCTGCCATGAATAGAACTCCCGGCCTTCAAGCGCTGACTGCGCCACTGTTGCTGTGAGGCAGGCTGCCACGGCCAGGCTTTTCCAGCGTTTCCAGGTCGCGCGTTGCAGCAGCAAGCCCATACCGACGGCGAAAATGGTGATGTACACCACCAGCCAGCGTACCAGTGTGCTGGCCGAGTTGACGATGGGCAGCGTCTTCAGGAAGGCATTCCACCGCGGATCAAAGTAGTTAAGTGCCAAAGGCACGGCCAGGCTCAGCAGCAAGGCAGAGCCCAACAGAAATTGACGCCAGCCCGGAAGCCGAAATGCCGTTGTTGCTCGGCGAATCCTGTCAACCATAAGGCAAACCAGTAAAACGGCGCTTGCCATCCCGAAGTTGAAGGCCCACTCGTGCGGCGATTGCGTGGCCTGCAGGTTGGTCATGGAAGCCTTGCCGATCTGGTAGGCCTGCTGGGACTCCAGAAAAAGTGCTGCGACGGTCATTCCCGCCGCTTCATGCCATGAAGGTGCGCCCGGCAGCGGATAAAAAGTACGAGGAAAAAGGGCAAGAAAGGAAAAGGTTGCCATCAGCTTGGACGCCGAAAGCGCCAAGCCGACGACGCTGGCAATCAATCCCCTCGCCATAAACTGCCGGAGGTCACCGCCGTTCATGCAATGCAGCAGACCGATCACGAAAACAGCGAGGCCCCCCGCGAGCATCAGAGTGCTGAGGCCGGAATGCACCCAATAGGCAAGCACAACCCCCGCCAGCACTGATATCCCGGCCTGATCGAGTCGCGAGCGGATAGGCAGCAGGAGCAGTAAGGCCAGCCAAGGCACCAGGGCAAGCCCATGGAAGCCGACATGCCCGATGATGATCCGATGTGGAAGAAACCCGTTGAACATCAGCAAGCCGCCCACCAATACTGCCGCCAGGGGCCCGGTTAAAAAGACCTTGCGCGCCAGCAGATAACCGCCCCAGAACATCAGGCTCGCGCTCAGGCACAGCAACAGATATGCGGCGTTGATCGGTCCGGCCAATATGGCCAGTAACTGTGGAAACGAATAAAAAGCGGACTGCGGATCAGGAAAAAAGGGCTGACCGGCACAGAATGACGGTGTAAACCATGGGGTGCTCAATCCGTTCGTGGAAAACCAGATGTGCCCATCCAGCCAGTTGGGCAACATCAGCGAGTAGTCATGACCCAGCCATCCTCTGTCCAGAGGGAAAAAGGGCTTGAAAATCAGGCCAAGGCAGAGCAACAGGAGGCCGTATACCAGCCAGACCGCATAGGTCGCATGCCGGCCTGAAAGGCTTGCTGGCGCGTGAGGCAGTTGCATGTCGACGGCGTAGGTAGGCGGGTGCGGGATGGTTGTAGTCCAGCGCATCCGGATCTGGCGGGAGATTAACACGCAGTAACAATCAGCCAAAGAGCTTCATTGCATGGGTCATTGCGTGGGTTCTACCCGGCTGTGCCCGGTGCTGGTGCCAGCGCTTTGAAGCAGGGGGAAACTACCCCAAAAGCTGCGATTTCTTGGGTTTGCAGGTCGCTGGCCAGGCCAAACTGGCATCCGAACAAGTCTTCAGGCTATAATCATGGGCTTCGCCTTGCTGCACCCTTAACGACGCTGGGGCAGCTTCAATTAACCACAAGGAGAGTTTATGCGTCACTATGAGATCGTCTTGCTGATCCATCCGGATCAAAGCGAGCAAGTCCCAGCCATGCTGGAACGTTACAAGGGCATGATCACCGCCGGCGGTGGCAAAGTGCACCGTGTCGAAGATTGGGGCCGCCGCCAGCTGGTGTACCTGATCCAGAAACTGGCCAAGGCCCACTACCTCTGCATCAACATCGAAGCCAGCCAGGCCGTGATGGAAGAAATTGAACACGCGTTCAAGTTCAACGATGCCGTGCTGCGCCACCTGACCGTGGTGAAGAAGAAAGCCGAAACCGGCCCGTCCCTCATGATGCGCAACGTCGAGAGGGAAGAAGCCCGTAAGGCCCAACAGCAGGAGTATGCGGCTTAATAGCCACCATGCTGTTGAACGCCTCGCTGCTGCGCATCTGCTTTTGAGCAAGAGCCCGCAGTGAACCACGTTGAACTGACCGCCTGTATCGCCGAGGCAAGTCCTCTTCGCTACACGCCCGCTGGAATCCCCGCCGCCAATTTCGTCCTCGAACACGAGTCCGAAATCGTCGAAGCCGGAGTCACCAGACAGGTCAAGTTGACGGTAAGGGCGGTGGCCTTCGGAGCGCTGGCTGAGCAATCAGCCAAATCCCCGCTAGGCAAACCCTTCAGGTTCACCGGTTTTCTCATCAATGCGCGCACCAGCAAAGGTGTTGTTTTTCATATCCAGGCTCTGCACAAGGTAGAGCAAATACCGAACCCCATTTAAGGAGTCCATCATGCCCGGACCAAAACGTTTCAACAAAGACAAGCGCCCCAAGCGCAATACCCAATCACTGCTGTTCAAGCGCAAGCGTTTTTGCCGCTTCACAGCCGCTGGCGTTGAAGAAATCGACTACAAAGACATCGACACCCTGCGCGATTTCGTAGCCGAAAACGGAAAAATCATCCCCGCTCGCCTGACCGGCACGCGCGCGATTTTCCAGCGCCAGATCAACACCGCCGTCAAGCGCGCTCGCTTCCTCGCGATGCTGCCTTACAGCGACCAGCACCGTAGCCTGTAAGGAGCACGACCATGCAAATTATTCTGCTCGACAAAGTCGTGAACCTCGGTAACCTCGGCGAAATCGTCAAGGTCAAAGACGGCTATGCACGCAACTTCCTGATCCCTTCGGGCCGCGCACGCCGCGCCACGGAAGCCAACAAGGCCGAATTCGAAGCCAAACGCGCCGAACTCGAAAAAGCTGCAGCAGCCAAGCTGGCCGAAATGCAGGCCCAGGGCGCAAAGCTCGGCGGCACCACCGTCAAGCTCACGCAAAAAGCCGGTGTTGACGGCCGCCTGTTCGGCTCCGTCACCAACCATGACATCTCGGCCGAGCTGACCAAGCAGGGCTTCCCTGTGCTGAAGTCGCAAATCCGCATGCCTAACGGTCCGCTGAAGATTGTTGGCGACCACGCCGTGACCGTTGCCCTGCACACCGACGTGGCAGTGGACATCACCGTCACCGTGTACGGCGAAACCGCTTAAGCGTTTTCGCCCTCCGCAAAAAAGCCGCTCGCCGAGCGGCTTTTTTCATGGCTGTTCATATCGATTGGCTATACACAAGCTCCGGGTGTATTTACACCGAATTTCCAACGCTTATTCACAACTTTGTCCACAGCGGTTTTTCGTAGCGGGCTTAGTATTTCAGTCTCTCAAGGAAACCCATGTCCGCCGTACTTTCCACCTATGACGATCCCGGCTACAGCCCCGACCGCCAGATCGCCCAGCTGCGCATTCCGCCGCACTCAATCGAGGGTGAATCCAGCGTGCTGGGCGGCCTGCTGCTCGACAACGGCGCGTGGGACCGTGTGGGCGACCTGCTGACCGACCAGGACTTCTACCGCTCCGAACACAAGCTGATCTATGCCGCCGTGGGCGCGCTCATCAACGCCTCCAAGCCGGCCGACATCATTACGGTGTACGAGCACCTGCAAAACCAGGGCAAGGCCGACGAAGTAGGGGGCCTGAGCTACCTCAATTCCCTTGCGCAATACGTTCCTAGCGCGTCCAACATTCGCCGCTACGCAGAAATCGTGCGCGAGCGCTCCATCCTGCGCAAACTGGTGTCCGCCTCGGACGAGATTTCCACCAACGCCTTTAACCCGCAGGGCAAAGACGTCGCGACCATCCTCGACGAAGCAGAGCAGAAGATCTTCAAGATCGGCGAGCAGGGCTCGCGCATGAAAGAAGGCTTCCAGAGCATGGATACGCTGGTCGTGAGCCTGCTCGATCGCGTCACCGAGATGGCCGAGAACCCGCAGGATGTCACCGGCGTGCCCACGGGCTTCTACGACCTGGACCGCATGACGTCCGGCTTCCAGGCTGGTGACCTGGTGATTCTGGCGGCGCGCCCCTCCATGGGCAAAACTGCACTGGCCATCAACATCGCCGAAAACGTTGCCTTGCTCGAAGGTCTGCCCGTTGCCGTGTTCTCCATGGAAATGGGCGCCTCGCAGCTTGCCGTGCGTATTGTCGGCTCCATCGGCCGCATCGACCAGACCCATCTGCGCACCGGTGCCCTGACGGACGAAGAATGGCCGCGCCTGACCGAGGCCATTGAAAAGCTGCGCACCGTCTCTTTGCACATCGATGAGACTCCCGGCCTCACGGTGAGCGAGCTGCGCGCCAACGCCCGCCGCCTGGCCCGCCAGTGCGGCAAGCTCGGCCTGATCGTGGTCGACTATTTGCAGCTCATGAGCGTATCCGGCGGCATGGCAGACGAGAACCGCGCCACGGCCGTCGGCGAAATCTCACGTGGCCTGAAAATGCTGGCCAAAGAGCTGCAGT
This sequence comes from Polaromonas sp. P5_D5, assembly GCF_054049435.1. NCBI lineage: Bacteria > Pseudomonadati > Pseudomonadota > Betaproteobacteria > Burkholderiales > Comamonadaceae > Polaromonas > Polaromonas sp. P5_D5. Next base: position 281,859 of record NZ_JBFUMJ010000001.1, on the reverse strand, counting down.
GCCCCGTGATCGCGTTGTCGCAGCTCAGCCGCGGCGTCGAGTCCCGCACCGACAAACGCCCCATGATGAGCGACCTGCGCGAGTCCGGCGCCATCGAGCAGGACGCCGACATCATCATGTTCATTTACCGTGACGAGTACTACACCAAAGAGGCCTGCAAGGAGCCCGGTGTCGCCGAGGTCATCATCAGCAAACAGCGTAACGGCCCGACGGGCACGGTCAAGCTGGCCTTCCTGAATCGCATTACCAAGTTCGAAAGCCTGGCCAGTGGCGGCAGTGGGGATTTTTAAGGCCTGAAGAAGCTCGCAAGCCTTCCGGTCATATCGAGTGGCCACGGCGCAGTGGTCTCCTAGGGTTTTCCGGCGGCCGTTTTCGGGGAAACGGTGATTTAATGGCAGAAAACAGCTGCAGGCCAATCAAGCCGGGCGCAAGCAGCTATCAATACAATAGCTAAAGGAGGAGGTTCCATGCCGATGCCCCTGCGGATTCTTACCGTCACCTCACTGTAGGTCCGGGAATCCATGCCTGTTTCCTCCGTCATTTCCGCTGCCATCCCCGACGCCGACATCCTGGCGCTTTTGCGTGGCGACGCGCTGTTCGCCGACCTGTCCGGCAGCCAGCTTGCACGCCTGCTCGGCAGCCTGCACACGCTCGAATTCGCCGCCGGCGACACGCTATACGAGAAAGGCGCGCCGGCCGAATATCTATACGTGATCGAAGCCGGCGAGCTGCAGCTGACCACGCCGGCCGGCCGTACTGTGGTGCTGCCCGGTATGCGCTGCGGTGAAGAAGCCGCCTGCGACACGGCCAATTATCTGTGCAGCGTCACGGCCGCCACGCGGGTCAGGGCGGTGCAGGTTCCGCGCGACGCCCTGGCCGAGCTGGTTGCAAAATCGCCCGCCTTGCGCAACAAGGCCTGGCTGACGCTGATGGGTTATGTGGGCGGCGAATCCTTTCTTGCGCCGGCCCCCGGCAAGCCCGCCGCCAAAAAGCCGGCCAAACCCATTTCCCGGCGCGAGCTTGTCGGCTGGCTGGGTGTGGTGCTGGTGCCGCCCGCGATTTATTTCCTTTCCGGCATGGCCGGGCTGGTGGTGGAGGCCTCGTTGTTCCTGGCCATCCTGTCGGCCACGGTGCTGATGTGGCTGTTCAACCTGGCCGATGAGTTCGTGCCGCCGCTGGTGGCCATTACCGCGGTGTTGATCGTGGGTCTTGTGCCCTACGAAGTCGCTCTGGCCGGGTTCTCGTCAAGAACACTCACCACGCTGGTCGGTGTCTATGCGCTGGCCGCCGTGATTTCCGCCTCGGGCCTGAGCTATCGCTTCATGCTGTGGTTGTTGATACGCCTGCCCGACACGCCGTTCTGGCACCAGGCGGCGCTGCTGCTGTCGGGTTACCTGCTGTCGCCCATCATGCCTTCTGGCAATGCGCGGCTGTCGCTGGTGCTGCCGTTTTACCGCGACATGATCGAAGGCCTCAACCTGCCGGCGCACAGCAAGTCCGCCACGGCCTTGATGGCCGCCACGTTTTCCGGCGCCATGCTGTTCTCGCCGATGCTGCTGACCAGCAAGTCGTCCAACCTGACGGCTTTCGGCATGCTGCCCGTGCAACTGCAGGACCAGTTCCAGGGCCTGTTCTGGTTTGCCGCTGCCGGCGTGGCCGCGCTCACTGTCACGGCCATGCACCTGGTGGTGGTGCGCCTGTGTTTTGGGCGCACGGCCCAGGCCGCTTTGCCCAAGGAAAGGCTCAAGCGCCAGCTGGCCTTGCTGGGCGACGTCACCCGGTCCGAAAAAGCTGCACTCACCGGTTTCCTGTTTTTCCTGCTGGGCGCCGGCACCGCCGGCTGGCACCAGATTTCTCCTGCGTGGCTGGCGGCCTTTTTGCTGGTGGGCCTGCTGCTCATGGGCTTGCTGAGCAAGAAAGACTTCCAGCAGAAGATCGACTGGCCGATGATTTTCTTTCTGCTCAGCCTCGACGGCCTGAGCCGCGCCATCAGCTACCTGGGGCTGGACACCGCACTGGCCCATTCGGCGGGCAACATGTTTGATTTCGTCGGCGGCAAAATGGTCTGGTTCATTCCGGTCGCGCTGGTGGTCACGCTGCTGCTGCGCCTGGTGCTGCCGATCACCGCCGGCATGATCGTGGCTGCGGTCATCCTTCTGCCGATCGGGCAGGCGCAGTTCATCAACCCCTGGGTCGTGGTCTTCCTGACTGCGATGTTCAGCGACATCTGGTTCATGCCCTACCAAAGCTCGCAGTACCTGCAGGTCATGGGCAGCGGGCTGGACCGCTACTACAAACACACCGATTTCCTGCGCTATAACCACTGGATGAACCTGGCGCGCCTGCTGGCGGCCTATCTCTCGATCCCTTACTGGGAATGGCTGGGCCTGGTATGAAAAATGGAACCCTCGCCGTCCTGACGGGTGCGGCCCTTCTTGTCGCGTTGCTGCTGCTGGGCATGTTCAACCTGTCCAAGCCGCGGGTGCTGGTGCTGCACAGCTCGGACCGAAGCTCCACCACCGTCGGCAAGATGGACGAAGGCATACGCCATGTCCTGGACAAAAACAGGCAGCCCTTGACTGTTCGCTGGCATTACCTCGGCATAGACCGCCTTCCCGATGAAGACCATCGCCAGGACGCCGCAAAAGAAGGCCTGCGCGCCATTGAGCAGTTCAACCCCGACCTGGTGATTGCCGTAGACGACGAAGCCCAGCAATACGTGATGCGCCGCTTCGCCGGGCAGGGCCGTCCCAGGGTGGTGTTCGCCGCCATAGACCATGAGCCCGCAGAGTACGGCTACGTGGGCGCAGCCAACGTCACCGGTGTCGCCGAGCGCCTGCCGCTGGCCGCCATGCGCGACTTGCTGCAGCACGTCAAAAAGGGCCAGCCCGTACGTGTGGCGGTGCTGGGCGACGCCGGCCCCACCAGCCAGGGTCAGCTCAGGCAGGTCGAGGCTTTCAACTGGGCGCCGCACAGCGTGGTGGCTACCCACACACTGGGCGATTTCCCCGCCTGGCAGGCTGCCACCAAGGCCATGGACGGCAAGGCCGATGTGGTGTTGGTGCTCTCGCACGGCAGTTTGCGTGCCGGGCCCGCAGCGGCCGGCGTGGTGCCCGATGCCGAGGTGATCAAGTGGCTCGAAGCCAATGCCGCGCCCTTGCCGCTGGGGGTCGATATTGAATACGTTCAGCAGGGCGGGGGGCTCAGTGTGGCGCCGTCCGCCAAGTCGATGGGGGAAATCGCTGCCGCCGACGCCCTGGCCTGGCTGAAGGCAAAACCCGCCAGTGCACCACCGCTTCCGGGCCAGGACGCGCGCTACAGCGTGGGTTTGCGCGCTGCCGCCCTGCGTGCCCGCAACATCACGCTGCCGTCGATCTACACCGAGGCCGCGCGGCTGGAGCAACTCTACTACCCCTGATACCCGCTATTACCGAGGCGTAATGGGTTCCAGCCCGGTTTTCCGGATGACGGGCGCGGCCGCCGCAGTGGTAAAGAAACGAATCAATGCACGTGCGGCATCCTGCTCGACAGCACCGGTGGCAATGCCCGCTGAAAACACGGTGACGCGCTGTACTTCATCCGGCAGTGGCCCCACGTAGTCGATGCCCGGAACCGGAAGCAGTTCGCTGACCTGCTGGAAGCCCAGTTCGGCATCGCCGCGGGCCACCACGGTGCCCACCCGCTCGCTGAGTATTTTGGTGCTCTTGCCCGCAACCTGCGCGGAAATTCCCAGGCGCTGGAACAGCTCGGTCGAGATATAGACACCGCTCGCGCTGGCCGAGTAGGCAATGGACCGGGCGTCCAACAGCGTGCGCCTGAGCGCGTCGACCGTGCTGATGTCAGGCTTGGGCGCACCTGCGCGTACAACCATGCCGATCAGGGAGCGCACCAGGTCCACCCGGCTGCCGGCTTGCACCTTGCCCTGGCTGATGAGCGCATCCAGCGCCGGCGCCGCCAGGATCACGATGTCGGCCCGCTCCTTGCGCGCCAGCCTGTTCGGAATGGCATCCGGTGCGTCGCCCATGGAAGCGCCATACGCCGTGATGACTTTGTGCCCGGTTGCACGCTCAAAGGCCGGCACCAGCTCGTTGTAGGCGGCGGTAAAGCCGCCCGAGGTCATCACATGAATGTCGGCCGCCCACGCGGCGCCGCCGGGCCATACCAGCACGGGCAGCAGCAGCCAAAAGATCCTGCAGAACTTCAGAAGTTGTTGCATGCCATCTCCTCGTTTTCTTCGATCTGATGCGTGGATGCCTGACTCAGCGCACGCACTCAAACCCGTACTGCTCGGGGGTCGGCTTTGTCACCAGCCGGGCGTGCAGGCCGCGCTTCTGACATTCCATTTCAGCGATGTCGGTGGCTTCGCCCAGTTTCGACGGGCGGGCTTTGACCACAATCAGTTTGTCATTGACGCTGACCAGTTCGGCGGCGCAGCCGGACATCAGGACGCAGGCGAGCAGGGGGAGCAGTGTTTTCATGGTTGTTTCCTTCTAAAGATAAAGACAATTTTGGCCGTCAGGGTTTTTAAGTAAAAAGCGGTTGAAACCCTTTGTGGATAAGCGCAGCCAGCTATCAATTTGGTAGCGTATTGCGGCCGCGCTTACCCCAGCCCCAGCGCTTTGTACACCCGCAGCGCGCCATAGGCATCGTTGGCCGCATAAATGATCTGCGCTTCCGTTAGCCTTTCATTGGCCCAGTTGGAGGTGGCGGCCTTCTTGGACTTGAGGAAGCGCTTGTTGAACATCACGGCCACGGCGCCGCGCACACCCATGTCCTTGCGGTAGCCGCGCTCGCGGAACACCACGTTCAGGTCCAGCACGCCCTGCAGGTCTGTGCCCAGCTTGCGGATGATGCGGCGCTGGTCGTCCCCCAGGCCGAAGCCTGCCTTGATGATGGCAGGCGAGCTCAGCAGCAGCCCGACCACGCGGCGGCATTCGGCGTCTTCGAGCTGGAAGATCCAGGCCTTGTCGAGCGCCGAAAGCTGCACGATGTGCGGCCCTTCAGAGGCCTCGTTTTTGGCAAAGGTCGGTTTCGACTCGGTGTCAAAGCCCAGCACCGTGGCGCCAGCCAGGGCCTGCAGCGCTGCGGCGGCCTGGGCCGGTGTCGCCACCACCTGGATCTGTCCCAGGCTCAACCGGTCGAACGGCTCCAGCAGGGCAATTTCTTCTTTTCCGGGGGTTGGGTGACGCTCTGTCATGGGTATTGGGGCATAAGTGGGCAAAAAACAGGGCCGCGGCAAGGTCTGTGCAAGGCTAGAGCTTACAGTCAGGGTTAACGCATTACACCGGACAGCCCCCGACCGCCCTCACTCACCCACACCATGGCAGCAGCACAAAGCATCACCACCGAGCAATACAAGCTCTTTCCGTCGCCGCGCAACCGGCACCGTACGATTTTTCTGCACCAGGTGTTTGTGCCGCACTCCTTCATGCTGATCGACATGGAAAGCTACGGGCTCAAGGGCAAATACAGCCTGTTCGGCGCCTGCCGCCTCGCCGACATGCGCATGGGGCAACTGGTGACGCTGGAGCTGCCCGAAGACGAGGCGACCTTCAACGCGAAGTTTGTGCCGGACTGACACGAGCCGTGCGTTCAACCCGATTTACCGGATGCCGCTGACGCCGCGCAGCATTTCATGCACGTCATGCGTCATTACCGCCAGAAACGCCGCCAGGGCCAGGTAATAAAAGCCGTATTCAAAGCGCGTGGCCGCACTGGTGGCGTAATAGGTTTTCGCCTCTTCGCTGTCTGATTTGTAGCGTATGGCCTTCAGCAGCTGCGGCCCGGCCAGCAGCGCCATCAGGATAAGCATGGGGCTGGGCCGCCAGAAGAACAGGCCCACCAGCACCGGCACCCCCAGAAACCAGATGCGCGGCGACAGCACCGCGGTGATGCGGCCTCCGTCAAACGGCGACAGCGGAATCAGGTTGAAGAGGTTCAGGAAAAAGCCGGAATAGGCAATCGCCAGCAGCAGATTGCTGTCCTGGTCGCGCGCCAGAAAATAGCAGGCCAGCGCGCCTATCGTGCCCAGCAGCGGGCCGCCCAGGCCTACATACGCTTCGGTTTCGGCGTCATGCGGCATGTCCTTGAGCTCTACCCAGGCGCCCACAAACGGAATGAATGTGGGCGCGCCCACATTGAGGCCGCGCTGCCGCGCCGCAATGTAGTGGCCCATTTCATGCACAAACAGCAACGCCACAAAACCCACCGCGTAGCGCCAGCCGAACAACAGCGCGTAGGCAAACACCGAAATCAGCATGCTGCCGCCCGTGAGCAGCAACTTGCCGAACTTGGCGCCGGTGAAAAGCAGCAGCAGGAGTTTCGTCACGCGAAGGTGCTTTTCAGGCGGTGGGCGGTGCGGGGGGTTTTGCCGGGGTGGTTGGCGCGTTTGCCGCACTGCCGAATGCGGCAGGAACCGTCTCCTGCTCGGCGGCCGCGACCGGCATGGGCGCTGCAGCCGGTTTGCGCTTGAAGTATTTCAGGAACACCGCGCCAAACCCCGCCACGGCCAGAAAGATCACCTTGGCAAATTTGGCAAAAAAGAGCGCGGCGACGGCGAAGAAGCCGAGTTTTTTCGCGGCCACGCCCAGCACCAGCGCGGCCAGGCCGTATTCGGCCACCTTGTCGGTTTTGGAATTGAAATCGGCGTAGCGTTTGCCGTCGTTGTATTGCAGGGCCGACAGCAGCTCCGCGGCGACGGGTTTGTCTTTCGGCAAATCATTCAGCGCCGTCACCAGGTTCAGGCTGAAGTAACCTTCACGCCCCAGCGCATAGGTGTTGTAGTTCACCCCTTGCGTGGCATCGGGCGCTGCGCCGCGGTCCTTGCTGGACATGGCCCACGCCAGCCGGTGGGTGGCGGCGTTGTAGGCCGGTTTTTCGGCCCAGCCGACAATTTCCATTTCAGGAAAACCCATCTTCTTGCGTTCGCTGTTCGAGGCCTCTGTGCCTTCGCGGTAGCTTTTGAGAAGGTCGTCGGCGTTCCAGTCCTTGGCGTCGTCGTCTTTCACGTAGCCTGCGGACTCAAAGCGCACCGTGACAAACCAGGAGTCGTTGGCCGCCGGAAACACCAGGCCCTGCAGCCGCGAATCCTTGCCGGGGTTGCCCATGGCATTGAGAAGCCTGGCGGCCTGCGGCTGCGGCACAAAAATGCGGCCGGCCGGCAGCTTCAGCACCGCCTGGTCGGCCAGGGAAATGTCCTGCGGGCCTTCCTTGGCTGCTGTACGGGCTTCTGCCCAGATTTTTTCGGCTTCGTCTTTTGTCATCGGCTGCGCCAGGGCAGCACCGCAAGACAGCACAACCGCCAGCGCACAGATGCGCGTCCACAAATGGTTCATCAAGTCCTCCCTGTTGGAATAAATTTCCGGATATTCTGACACGGGCTTTGGGGGAACCGGCGGCTGTTTGATCTGGATCAACAGCGCCCCTGATCGCCTCCCTATAGTCAAACTGGCTGCACGGTGTCCGGTTGGCTCTTCCCGGCGCTTCCTGGCTGTTGTCCGGCTGTTGCCGGGTTGGCTGGCCGGCAGGGTGCATCCGTTAACCAGGGGAAAGATCCATGAGCATCCATCACGTCAGCTACCACAGTGGGGAATTGCCCGCGCCTCCCGCCGCTGCGGGCCTGGTTGACCTCGCCATGCCGCTGGCCGGCTTCTCGCAATGCCACTTCGGTATCGTGTCCCAGCTGCAGGCTTTCGCCGAACTGCCGGCCTTGCTGGCCGCGGCGGCGCAAGCGCGCAACGTCGCTTCGCACACGCTCAGCCTCTTCAAGTACGCGGTGGCAGGCCACCATGCCGACGAAGAAAATGAGTTGTTCCCGGCGGTGTTGCGCAGTGCCGCCAAGGGGGAAGAGGCCGACAAAGTCAGCGCGATGATCAAGCGCCTGGTGGCCGAGCACCGCAAGATCGAATCGATCTGGAAAGACCTCGAACCCGCAGTGAAAGCGGCGGCAAAAAACCAGCCGGCAGAGCTGGACCTGCAAGCGGCGGAGGCGCTGGTGCAGGCCTACCTGAAACACGCGCGCTTTGAAGAGGAAGAATTCCTTCCGCTGGCCGAAACCATCCTCGGACGCAACGGCAACCACATGGCGGCACTGGGCCTGTCGCTTCACCTCAGGCATGCGCCCATGGTGGTGGGGCATGTCTAGGCGCTTGCGTGGCTGAAATGTGTTGCACCGGAATATTCAAGCAAAACAGGCTGTAGCCCAATAGGGTAAAGCGCAAGCAGCTATTAAAAGTATAGCGTTCCGGGTGCTGAAAACATGCCGCGTGGCGGCCGCCCTCAGCCCCGCAGCTGCTGCGCCAGCAGTACCGCGACGTGAATCGCCTCGCGCTGCGCGCCGTCCCTGATCTGGTGGCGGCAGCTGGTGCCGTCGGCCACCACAATGGCGTCGGGCTGCTTGCGCACCGCTGGCAGCAGGCTGAGTTCGGCCATCCGCATCGACACCTCGTAGTGGTTGGCCTCGTAGCCAAAGCTTCCTGCCATGCCGCAGCAGCTTGACTCGATCAGCTCAGGTTTTGCGCCGGGAATCAGCTTGAGCACATCCATGATGGGGCTGACCGCGCCAAAAGCTTTCTGGTGGCAGTGGCCGTGCAGCAAGATGGGTTGGGCCGTCGCTTTCAGCCGGCCCTTGAGCTTGTCGAGTTTGCCGTCGGCTGCCTCGCGCGCCAGAAATTCCTCCAGCAGCAATGCATGGCGGCTGATGGTGTGCGCTGCTTCGCCCAGGCCCATCACCAGCATCTCGTCGCGCAGCGTCAGCAGGCAGGAGGGCTCCAGGCCGACGATGGCGATGCCCTTTTCGGCAAAGGGCAGCAGGGCTTCCACCACCTCGCGCGCCTTGGCTCTGGCCTTGCCTACCATGCCGCTGGCCAGGTAAGTGCGGCCGCAGCACAGGCTCTTGCCGTCGGCCTCGGTTTTCGCAGCCACATGCACCGTGTAGCCGGCGGCCTGCAGCACCTTCAGTGCAGCCAGTGCGTTTTCTGACTCAAAGTAGCCGTTGAAAGTGTCCACAAACAGCACGACCGGCCGTGCGGCGGCCAGCACTTCTTCGCGGCTGGCGGTCGTGATGCTTCCTTTCGACGCCGCGCCGGGTTTGTTCAGGCGCTTCCAGAATGTCTGGCGCGTCCATTGCGGCAGTGTGCGGCGGGCCGACAGGCCCATCAGTTTTTCGCTCCAGGCCGCCAGCACCGGCACCTTGTCGCGCAGGTTCAGCAGCGGCGCCAGGCGGCTGGCCCAGTGGGCATAGTCGGGCAGGTACGCCACCATCTTGTCTTTGAGCGTGTAGCCGTGCTTGTGCTTGTAGTGGTGCAAAAACTCCACCTTCATTTTGGCCATGTCCACACCGGTGGGGCAGTCGCGCTTGCAACCCTTGCAGCCCACGCACAGGTCCATGGCTTCCTTTACAGCTTCGCTGGTGAAGGCGTCTTCGGCCTTCATCCCGTCGAGCTGCCCGCTCAATGCCAGGCGCAGTGTGTTGGCGCGTCCGCGCGTCAGGTGCTGCTCGTCGCGTGTCACGCGGTAACTGGGGCACATGGTGCCGGCATCAAACTTCCGGCAATGGCCGTTGTTGTTGCACATCTCCACGGCCTTGGCAAAGCCGCGGGCCGGGTCGCCGCCGCTGCCGGGTGCGCTGGTCCTTTCGGTGGCCGGGTCGTTCTGCACGTCCCAGGCGCGCCAGTCCAGCGCAGTCTTCAGGGGAATGACACGGTAGCCCGGCGGAAACCGCATCAGCCGCGTGTCGTCCATCTTGGGCGGGTTGATCATGCGTCCGGGGCTCAGCAGGCCCGCCGGGTCCATGTATTGCTTGATGTCGGCGAAGGCCTGGCTGATCTCCGGGCCAAACTGCCACTTGATCCATTCCCCGCGGCACAGGCCGTCGCCGTGTTCGCCGCTGTAGGCACCCTTGAACTTGCGCACCAGCACGGAGGCTTCTTCGGCAATCGCGCGCATCTTGGGTGCGCCTTCACGCCGCATGTCCAGGATGGGCCGCACGTGCAGCGTGCCGACGGAGGCATGGGCATACCACGTGCCCTTGCTGCCGTACTTCCTGAAGATCTCGGTCAAGGCGTCGGTGTAGGCGGCCAGATGCTCCAGCGGCACGGCGCAGTCTTCGATAAAACTCACCGGCTTGCCGTCGCCCTTGAGGCTCATCATGATGTTGAGGCCGGCCTTGCGCACCTCCCACAGGTTTTTTTGCGGTGCGTCCTCGGTCATCTCCACCACCGAATCGGGCAGCAGCAGGTCGCCCATCAACTCGCCCAGGCGCTTGAGCTTGGGCAAGAGATCGGCCTTGCTGGCACCCGAAAACTCCACCAGCAAAATGGCCGCCGGATCGCCGATCAGCGCGCTGCGGATCGTCGGCGCAAAGGCCGGGTTTTGCAGCGACAGGTCAATCATCGTGCGGTCGACCAGCTCTACCGCAGTGAGCGTGCCTTCGCCGATTTTGACGATGAATTGCGCCGCATCCATGGCGCGGTAAAAGGTCGGGAAATTCACCACACCCAGCACCTTGGCCCGGGGCAGCTCGCTCAGTTGCAGCGTCAGCGACCGGGTCAGCGCCAGCGTGCCTTCGCTGCCTATGAGCAGATGCGCCAGGTTGACCGAGCCGTCGCTGGTGTAGGGCCGCTCGCTCTGCGGGTCGAAGATGTCCAGGTTGTAGCCGCCCACGCGCCGCATGACTTTGGGCCAGCGCCGCTTGATGAGGGGGTGCAGCTCCTCGGCCAGCGCACGCACGTGGCTGCCCAGCTCGCGTGCCTTGCCGCTGCTGCCGGCGTAAGCGCCCAGCTGCAGCAGGCTGCCGTCGGATGTCCAGGCTTTGGCACCCAGCACGTTGTGCACCATGTTGCCGTAGGCAATGCTGCGGCTGCCGCAGGAGTTATTGCCCGCCATGCCGCCCAGCGTGGCCTGCGCGCTGGTCGAAACATCCACCGGGTACCACAGGCCGTGTTTTTTCAGGGCTGCGTTCAGGTGGTCCAGCACAATGCCGGGCTCTACCTCGGCGGTACGCTCTTGCGGGTTCACCGCCAGGATGTTGCGCACATGCTTGGCGTAGTCGATGACCAGGCCGGTGCCCACGGTTTGCCCGCACTGGCTGGTGCCGCCGCCGCGCGGCACGATGGGCACCTGCATGTCGCGGCAGATGTCCAGCGCGGCCTTCACGTCGTCTGCCGTGCGCGGCACAAACACGCCCACAGGCATGACCTGGTAGATGGAGGCGTCGGTGGCGTAACGGCCCCGGTCGGCCGGCGAAAACAGCACTTCGCCCTGTGTTTCGGCGGCCAGCCGTGCCGCAAGCCTGCCGGCAACTTCATTGCTGATGCGGGCCACGTTGTCGTAGGCGTGGGCCGCGGCCTGCCGGGATATCTTGAGTGGAAGGGGGGCGTTCATCGCGGGCGATCCGGGTTTTGTGTGGGTGTTGAGGCCCGGCCCTGAAGCCAGGCAAAGGTCACGTTGCAGGTCACGCCCTGGAAGGCGTGCTGGCGGGCGCCGCCGCGGCGCGCAGTTGCTGGACCACGACTTCGCGCTTGCTGGCCAGGTGGCCCAGCAGCACCTTGCGCATGGCGGCGGTGTCGCGCGCAGCCAGTGCGTCAATCATCAGCTCGTGTTCATTCACGGCTGACTTCCATTTTTCTTCGTCCTGGTTGGAGCGAAAGCGCAGCGCCTGCAGGCGCGCGTTGACCTGCCGGTAGGTGGTGGTGAGCACCGGGTTCTTCGCGGCCGCGTTGATGGCGCTGTGAATGGCAGAGTTGAGCCGGTAGTAGTTGGGCAGGTCGCGGCGCGTGTAGGCGGCCATCATTTCAAAGTGCATGGCCTTGATTTCGGCCAGCTCATCGTCGGTGATGCGCTGGGCGGCCAGTTCGCCCGATTGCGCCTCCAGCCCGGCCATGACCTCAAAGGTATTCAGCACGTCGGCTTCGGTGAGTTCCACCGCTATCGCACCGCGGTTGGGCAAGAGCTCGACCAGGCCCTCTGCGGCAAGCATCTTGATGGCCTCGCGCAGCGGTGTGCGCGAGACGTTCAAAACTTCGCTGAGTTCGCGCTCATTGAGCTTGGCGCCCGGGTGGATGCGGTTTTCAACCAGCATCTGGCGCAGGCGGTGCGCCACCTGTTCGTGAAGGGCAGCGCGGGGGATGGGAATGATTTCGGCGGCCATAAGCAAATTTTGTATGCAAAAAACAGGGGTGTCAAATCAATTTGTAACCCTTTGCTCTATTGACAAATGAATTTTGTATGCAAAAAATAGCGTCCTACTTCTGGAGTTTTTCGCCATGTTGACGCTTGACTTTCACCCCACCGGACGTCATTTTCTGCAAATTCCCGGCCCTTCGCCGGTGCCTGACCGCGTCCTGCGGGCCATGAGCCTGCCCACCATTGACCACCGCGGCCCCGAATTCGCGGCGCTGGGCCTCAAAGTGCTGGCCGACATCAAGAAGATCTTCCAGACCCAACAACCCGTCATCATTTACCCGGCCTCCGGTACCGGCGCCTGGGAGGCCGCGCTTTCCAACACGCTGAACGCGGGTGACCATGTGCTGATGTACGAAACCGGCCATTTTGCTGCGCTGTGGCAAAAACTGGCCGCGCGCCTGGGCCTCAAAACCGAAGTCATCGGCTACCCCGGCGCCGACGTCTGGCGCCATGGTGTCCAGGCCCACCTGATTGAAGAACGCCTCAAAGCCGACACCCAGCACAGCATCAAGGCCGTCTGCGTGGTGCACAACGAAACTTCCACCGGCGTGACCAGCAACATTGCCGCCGTGCGCAAGGCGATTGACGCCGCCAGACATCCGGCCCTGCTGTTGGTTGACACCATTTCGGGCCTGGCCTCGGCCGACTACCGCCACGACGAGTGGGGCGTCGACGTCAGCATCAGCGGCTCGCAAAAAGGCCTGATGCTGCCGCCCGGCATCAGCTTTAACGCCGTGTCGGCCAAAGCCATCGAAGCCAGCAAAAAGGCCACGCTTCCCAAGGCCTTCTGGGCCTGGGACGAAATCATCGAGATGAACAAGACCGGCTACTGGCCGTCTACCCCCAACACCAACCTGCTGTACGCCCTCAGCGAAGCCTGCGACATGCTGCTGGAGCACGGCCTGGAAACCGTGTTTGCGCGCCACCAGCGCTGGGCTGCCGGCGTGCGCGCCGCGGTCAAGGCCTGGGGCCTGCAGATCCAGTGCGCCGATGCGGCCGTGTATTCGCCGGTGCTGACCGGCGTGATGACACCTGAAGGCATCGACGCCGACGCAGTGCGCAAGATCATTTACGAACGCTTTGACTGCTCACTGGGCACCGGCCTGGGCAAGGTCAAAGGCAAGATGTTCCGCATCGGCCACCTGGGCGACTGCAACGACCTCACGCTGATGGCGGCGCTGAGCGGCTGTGAAATGGGCCTCAAACTTGCGGGCGTCAAGCTCGCGGGATCGGGTGTGCAAGCCGCCATGGACCACTTTTCCAGCCATGCGGCTGTGGTGCCGCAGCGCAAGGCAGCCTGATCACCCGCTGCGCACGACCGCAGGGTGTTACGTCAAACGGTCATCAAAATTCCATAAATTACCGAATCAAAAAGGGAAACCATGCAACGCAGAACCTTTATCAGCGCGACGGCGGCCACAGCCGCCATGGTGGCGTCACCCATGCTCAGGGCGCAAACGCTGCCCAGTGGGCCGGTGCGCATTGTGGTGGGTTTCCCGCCCGGCGGCGGCACCGACGCGCTGGCGCGCGTGGTGGGCCAGAAGCTGTCCACCATGTGGAACACCTCGGTCATCATTGAAAACAAGAGTGGCGCGGCCGGCGTGATTGCCGCCGACTACGTGGCCAAGCAGGCCGGTGACGGCAACACCTTGCTGATGGCCCACATCAACAGCCACGCGCTGGCGCCAGCACTGGGCATCAAGCTCGGCTACGACGCTGATCGCGACTTCGTGCCCATCAGCATGGTCGGCGTCACGCCCAACATGCTCATCTGCAATGCCGACCAGCCCGCCAAAACCGTGAAGGACCTGGTGGCCTTGTGCAAGGCCAAACCCGGCCAGATCAGCTTTGCTTCTGCGGGCGGTGGTTCGGCCCAGCACTTTGCACTGGAAATGTTCAAGCTTCAGGCAAAGATTTTTGCGCTGCACATTCCTTATCGCGGCTCCGGCCCGGCGCTGGTCGATCTGATCGGCGGGCAGGTCAACTACTGCTTTGAAACCATGACCTCGGCCACGCCGCATGTCAAAAGCGGCAAGGCCATCGCGCTGGCGCAAACGCGCCTCAAGCGCGCCAAAGGCCATCCCAATGTGCCCACCATGGCCGAGTCCGGTTTCCCGGGTTTCGAAGCCACCGTGTGGTACGGCCTCATGGGCCCTTCAAAGATGCCGCCGGCCATGGTCCAACGCATGAACGAAGACGTCAACAAGGTACTGGCCATGTCTGACGTGCAGGAAAAGATGGACCAGTATGGCGCCGAAGACGGCGGCGGCAGCACCGAAAAATTTGCGGCCTTCATCAAGATGGAGCAAAAGAAGTGGGCGCAGGTGGCCCAGCAGGCCAAGGTCAGGGTCGACGCCTGACATACACCGCGCACCGGAAGCACAAGCCGGCCTTGGGCCGGCTTTTTTATTGACACCAATTTTTTCACAAGAGGGTAGGGATTCGTTTCATGAAAGTTGTTAATTTTTCAAAGGGCGGCCGTTTTCTGGCCGCTTTTTTTCTGGGTCTGGCCGCCTCGGCCGCTTCGGCCGACATCGTGCTCGGCCACTCGGGTGACCTCTCTGGCAATAGCGCCGCACTGACGACCGACTATGTGCGCGGCATGAATGCGTACTTTGATGACATCAACAAAAAAGGCGGCGTTCGCGGCGAGAAGATCAAACTCGTCAGCCTGGACGACGGCTTTAATCCCGACAAGACGGCCGAGAACACCAAGGCCCTGATCGAAACCCAGAACGCCGTAGCGCTGGTGGGCTATCGCGGCACGGCCAACATGCTGAAGATTGTGCCCCTGGTGCAGGCGGCCGGCATTGCAGAGATCGGCAACACCAGCGGCGCAAAGTCGCTGCGTGAACCGTATGTGTCCAACCTGTTCCACGTGCGCGCCAGCACCACCGACGAGATCGAAGCGGCGGTCAACCACGCGTGGACCATCGGCATCAAGAAAATCGGCGTGATGTACCAGGACGACGCTTTCGGCAAGGAAGGCCTGGAAGCCCTGAACGCCGCCATGCAAAAGCGCGGCGCAACGGCTGCTGCCGTGGCCCCGGTGCCGCGCGGCACGGTTGACGTTGCCAAAGCTGCCGAGGTGATTGCCGCGGCGCAGCCGCAAGCCGTGATTTTGATCGGGCAGGCCAAGCCCAATGCGGCGTTCATCCAGGCTTTTCGCGCCAAGGGCGTGACCGCCCAGTTCATGGTGCTCAGCGTGTCGTCCGGGCTGCATGCCGAGCTCAAGGATGCGGCAGCCGGCGTGATTGCCTCGCAGGTCGTGCCTTACCCGTTTACCGAGCTGGGCAACGCCGTCGTGCGTGAATACCAGACCGTCATCTCGTCCAACGGCGACAAGAAATTCAGCTACAACAGCATGGAAGGTTTCCTGAACGCCAAGCTGGTGGTGCGCGCGCTGCAAAAGACGCCGGCGCCGGTTACGCGCGCCAAACTCATCAGCACGCTCGAAACATTCACCAATGAAGACCTGGGCGGCTTTGCATTGACTTACAGCAAGCAAAGCAATCTGGGTTCGCGCTTCGTGAATCTGACAATGATTCGCGCCGACGGCACCTTCGCCCGTTAGGCGCTTTCTTTACGCCGCCGGCGGCGGCGTCTTCGGTTCAAAGTCGCACCACGGTGCCACCGCGCATTGCCAGCACTGGGGCTTGCGCGCAATGCACACATAGCGTCCGTGCAGTATCAGCCAGTGGTGCGCATCCACCATGTATTCGGCAGGCACACGCTTGAGCAGGCCCAGCTCGACTTCCAGCGGGTTTTTGCCGGGCGCCAGGCCTGTGCGGTTGCTCACGCGAAAGATGTGCGTGTCCACCGCCATCGTGGCCTCGCCAAATGCCGAGTTCAGCACCACGTTGGCCGTCTTGCGGCCTACGCCGGGCAGGGCCTGCAGTGCTTCGCGGCTGCGCGGTACTTTGCCGCCATGCTGCTCTACCAGAATCTGGCACGCTGCCAGCAGGTTTTTGGCCTTGGTCCGGTACAGCCCGATGGTGCGGATGTAAGACTCCAGGCGTTCCAGCCCCAGGTCAATGATGGCCTGCGGCGCGTTGGCCACCGGAAAAAGCTTGCGCGTCGCCTTGTTCACACCCACGTCGGTGGCCTGCGCGCTCAACAGCACGGCGGCCAGCAGCTCAAACACGCTGGTGTATTCCAGCTCGGTCACAGGCATCGGGTTGGCCGCCTTCAGCGTGGCAAAAAATGGGGCGATGTCTTCTTTTTTCATGCCTCGCAGTGTATCGGCGCGCGCAGGCCGGCGCGCGCAAACACCTGTCCGTGCAGCAAGATGCCGATAAACAAAAACGGGGAAATGGGGAAATGGGGCAGGGCGCTCAGGCCGCCATGCGCGGCACGTCCCACACCGAGCTGGACGGCGCACCGGCCCGGTCCAGCTGGTCGCGCATCGTCTGCCATATGGCGTTGCAGTTGTCGGGCGTGGCAACGCCCCCGACGACATACTCCAGCTGCGCAGCCTTTGCCATCTCCTGCATGCGCTGGTGGGTCGCGGTGTCGCGGGCAACCCCCACCAGCACCGGCTTCGCAGGCAGGCCGTCGCAGGCGGCGATCATGCGGTCCATCAGCGCATCGTCAAACTTGGCCGCGCCGCAAAAGAGCATCACAAAATGCGGCCACTCCGGAAGGAAAGCCCGGCGAAGCCCGTGCGTCAGGCCGTTGCGCGCCACGGCAATCAGCCGGCATGGGTAGCCGCCTTCCATGAAGTCGACATACTCGCTGCTGCCGTCAAAGTCTGTCTCGCCGGCAAAGCGCCGTTTGGCGACCACCCCGCCCGTCTTTTGGGCCAGCCAGCCCACCATGTCGAAAGCCTCGGTGCCGCTGGCCGAGCAGATGCCCATGCGGTGAAAGGCTTCGGGGTCTGCGAGTGCCTGCGCCTGGGCAAGTTGCATGGGTGCCGACAGGCGGCGAAGCACCGAGGAGGGCGAATACTGTTTGCCCTTTTCAAGTTGCTCCCGCAGGGCCATGACCCGGCGGCCGAAATAAACCGCCGACTCGGTGGCCTGCGACATCGCCATGGACCACGGTGTCGGCAAAAGCCGCCGCCCCTTGCTGGTGTGCAATGTATGGGGTGAATGGTGGCGCGGGTCGTGTTGCACAACATGCTGCAGCAAGTCCCGCACTGCCGCCGAAGGCCCTTCGACCCAATGCACAAACCAGCCGCTTTGGTAATGCAGCACTACGTGCAGACCGAGGGGCGTGTTGTGGCGCAGCGACTCCGTGCGGATGTTTTCCATCTGCGCGAAGATGCCTTCCCGCATGTTGCACATGCTCGCCGTCACCACGCGATCAACCTCCGTCTCTCCTGGAGCGGCGACATATGGCGCTACGTTGGGCGCCGTGTCCGGCGCTGCGTTGTTGGTCATGAATGCATCCTGCCTTACAACCGAAACGCACGTCAATCCTTTGGCATTGAAACCAAATGTGAACGAGACAGAAGTAGTAGTCCGGAGAGCCATGGTCCTACACAGGGGACCCAAATGGGTACGTGGTGACGCAGTTACCATGCAAGCCTTCCCGGCAACAGGCCGTGACAGCCAGGCCTGCTACGGGTGACTACTGTTGCCCGCAAACCATGAACTCACCTAGCATCACCCGCATGATCCCAATGAAACTTCACACACCTTTGCGTATTCTGGTTGCCGCGTTCACGGCAGTATTGCTGGCCAGTTGTGCCGCAGCGCCCGGCGCTACCGCGCCATCGCAAGCCGCTGCACCGCGGCCCAAACTCGTTGTCTTCCTGGTGGTGGACGGGCTGCCGCAGCGCCAGGTGCTGGACTATCGCGACCAGCTCGCGCCCGATGGCCTGGCACGCTTCCTTGACCGCGGCGCCTGGTTCGCCAACGCGCATTACGGCCATGCTTTCACCGTCACCGCGGCCGGCCACGCAACCATGCTCACAGGCGCTTATCCGCATCGCACCGGCATCATCGGCAACGACTGGCGCGACCCCATCACCGCAGAGCCGGTGTATTGCACGGGCGACACCACGGCCACTTACATCGGCCACCAGACCAATGCGCTCGACGGCACCAGCCCGAAGAACCTCAAGGTGGAAACGGTGGGCGACGTGCTGCGGCGGGTAGACAGCCGCTCAAAAGTGATCGGCATCTCCGGCAAAGACCGCGGCGCCATCCTGCCCGCCGGCAAAACCGGCACGGCCTATATGTACATGGGCGCCACAGGGCAGTTTGCGTCCAGCACGCACTACATGGCCGCGCATCCGGGCTGGGTCAATGCCTTTAACGGCCAGAAGCTGGCCGACCGTTACTTCAAGACCGAATGGAAAGCCCTGCTGCCCGAGGCCGCCTATGCGCGCTCTGTGCCCGACCAGCAAAAATGGTTTGGCCCCGCCGGCGGCGGTTTGCCAGCCATGTACGGCGCGCCCGACGACACGGCGCCCGGACCGCGGTTTTACAGCTCGCTGCTGCGTGGTCCTTTTGTCGATGCCATGTCGCTGGAGTTTGCCCGCGCGGCCATTGCCGGCGAGCAGCTGGGGCAGGACGACATTCCCGACATCCTGTCGGTCAGCCTGTCGGGCCACGACTACGTGAACCACGCCTACAGCGCCGAGTCACGGCTGTCGCACGACCACCTGCTGCAACTCGACCGCATGCTGCAGGCCTTCTTCCAGGACCTGGACGCCCGCGTCGGCAAAGACAACTACCTCGTCATGCTGACGGCCGACCACGGCTTCATGCCGTCACCTGACTACCTCGCCAGCCAGGGCCGTGAGGCCGGTCGCGTCAACAGCAGTCAGGTGCTGTGGCGCGTCAACACCGGCCTGGAAAAACGGTTTGGCGAAGGCAAATGGACGGCGGGATTCTCCGGCTCCAGCTTGCTGTTCGACAAAAAACTCATCGCGCAAAAGCAGGCAGACCCGAATGCCCTGGCAGAAGAAGCCCGCACCCTGCTGCTGGCAGAGCCCGGCTTTGCCGCGGCCTATACCCGTCGCGAACTGGCAAGCGCAAGCCGTGCCGGTGCGCCATTTTTCGATCAGATCCGAAAATCCTGGCACGCCGATGTGTCGGGCGACGTGCAGTATTCACTCAAGCCCGGCTGGATGTTCGGCAACACGGTCGCCACGCATGGTTCCCCGCATCCATATGACACGCAAGTGCCCATCCTGATGTACGGCCCGGCCTGGACAAAGCCCGGCCGCATCGATGCGCGGGTGGAAGTGGTGGACATCGCGCCCACGCTGTCGCGCCTGCTGCGCATTGCGCCGCCTTCCGCGGCCGAGGGCAAGTTGTTGCCGCTACAGGGGCTGTAGGGCCCCAGGCCCGGCTTTAAAGACCAGTCGCCGGCGCTACAGCGCCCGCACGGGCACGCAGAGCCAGCAACTGAAGGTGCCGGTCTTCGGGTCCATCACGAAGTCTTCTTCATACAGCTCCAGGGCCGGCTTGTTCTCCGGCTGGTAGCCGCTTTGCGGCAGCCACTCGGCGAACATGTGCGTCCAGGCTTCGTGCACTTCGTTGCCCGGCTTGCCGGTAAAACGGCCGCAGGCATAACGCCCGCCGCCAAAGTTTTGCACGCCTGTCTCGCCTTGCGGTTTGAAAGCCTCGTTCACCTCAATGCAGGCGTCGTAGCGGCATTTTTCGGCCGGCGTGATCTCGGGGTTGTCCTGGCTGATGCCGTACATCCTGGGGCGCGGGTTCATGTGGCCGTGCTGGCCGCACCAGGCGACAAAGCGTTGCCACAGCTGCGCCACGCCGTCGCCGTAAGGGCCGGTGTTGCGCATGTAAGCCAGGCGCATGGCAGGAATGGTCTTCAGTTCAATGTGCATGCTCAAACCTCTTTCAGATAAAACCGGCCCCACGGGCCAGAGGGTTCTATCTTTAAACAATGCCATGAGGGAGTCTTGATTCATCTTGTGATTGCCTTGATGAATCTTGCTAAGTTCACGCTGCTGGCGCGCTGCCCAGTCGCGCCAGCCGCCGCGCCGCCAGGCCGTGGGCGTTGTGCCGAAATGGGCGCGAAAGGCACGGCTGAAAACCTCGGCCGACGCAAAGCCCGTGTCGAGCGCGATTTGTAGCGCGGTCTGCGGTGTAAAAATGAGTTGCTGGGCTGCCGACTCCAGCCGCAGGCGGCGCACGCAGTCAGCCAGGGTTTCACCCGTGACCGCCTGAAACACGCGGTGAAAGTGCCAGGGCGAAAAGTGAGCCACATCGGCCAGCGCTTGCAAGTCCAGCGTGCCGGCCAGGTTGGCGCTGACGTGGTCTACCACCCGGTTGATGCGGGCGATATACGTGCGGCGGGCCGCGGGGTCAAGGCCGGGCTCCGTCATGGAAGTTCAGCCACGAATTTTTCAGCCTGCGCCAACATGCCGCGGCGTATGGCGGTGAACACCGCCTTGGGGAAATCTGCCGGCAGCTGCGCGGCCACGCGCTCCAGCGCGTACGGCACCTGCAGCACCAGCGCCACCATCTGGTCGAAGGCGCCCGGCACACCGCTTTGCCGCGCCAGCGCTTCCCAGTGGCGGGTGCGGATTTCGTGCAAATGGTAGTGCGCGTTTTTGCTGCGCAAGGCCATGGCCAGTTTGGCGCGGCGTGGGCTGATCTGGTTGGGCCCGTTGCCGATGATGGGCCAGGCCGACAGCACGTCGTACAGCGGCGTCATGCGAAAGCTGCCGCCGCGTTCCAGGAAGATGGAGAAATTCTTGGCATGGCCGTCAGTGGCGGCCATGATCCAGAAGGCCAGCTGGACCTGCGCGAAATGCAGAAGATCGGCGCGGGCATTGCTGCTTCCGCTCAGCAAGTC
This sequence comes from Polaromonas sp. P5_D5, assembly GCF_054049435.1. Classification (NCBI taxonomy): domain Bacteria; kingdom Pseudomonadati; phylum Pseudomonadota; class Betaproteobacteria; order Burkholderiales; family Comamonadaceae; genus Polaromonas; species Polaromonas sp. P5_D5. The sequence goes on along the minus strand of NZ_JBFUMJ010000001.1, from coordinate 260,901 downwards.
CAGCCCTGTGCGAATGCCTGGGCCGCCGTCGCTTTCATACTTGAGGTCACCGGGCGTCCCGGTGGCTTGGCAGAAATCCTCTTGCGGCAGGCGGGCGATCCATTGGCCGCCGTCCATCCAGCGCCTGTCAAAGCGCTCCACGATCAGCACCTTGCGCCGGCCGAAGCGGCCCATTTGTGTGGGCGCGACCTCAAACCCCAGTTCACCCAGCAGGGCGGCGCAGAGCCATTCGTTTTCCACCGAGTCCGACATGTCGGCGCGCATATTGCCGACCAGGCCCAGCGGTAGTTTGAAGATGTGCGTGGTGGGTGTAGAGCCCGACGGCAGGTGCCAACGCTGGCCAATGCGCAGCAGCGCTGTCTTTTCCTGAGCGCCGGCAATGGATATCCGGAAATCGTCCGCCAGCGAGGCGCCTTCCACACCGTCCCCGGTAACGTCACCCAGCAGCGTCTCCACCTGGCTGTCGGTCAGTGCCGTGCTGTCGATGCGGTCGTGCGGCGATGGCTGCTGGCCCTGTGGCAGCAGCTGCAGCGCGCCCACGCAATCCCGGCCGATGGCTGCCAGCAGGTCGGCCGCGCGGATTGAAGAAGTCCCAAAGCGGCGGCGCAGCCGTTCGCGGATGCGGCTGCTGTCGGGTAACAGGTTGTCAAAGTAGTGCTCTACCTTGGGGCCCATCACATCGCCGCCCCCGGCCGGCATGGGCAGTGAAACCGACAGCGGCCGCGCATGGGGCGACTGCGGCCAGCTTTGGTCATAACGAAAACCCGGCGTGCCGGTTCGCGTCCAGAACCACAGGCCCACATGCTGGCCGTTCATCCACACGTCAAGATCGGCAAATGCCATGGGCCACCTTTTTAAACTGTTTCGTCATGCTTTCCCAAGCGCTTTCCCCGGTTACCAATCGGCTGTGGGGCTGTTCGCGGTGGGGGCGGGTGGGGTGTCAGTCTCGGCATACCGCCGCAAGTCTGCCAGCAGCAGTCGCGCGTCCAGCGCATGCAGCACCTGAAGCAACTGGTCGAGGCTCACCGCACCGGGGTTTTTTTCAATATCGGCCATGCGGACCTGCTTGACGCCTATGCGCTCACCCAACGCGGTCTGCGTCAGCCCGCGTGCCTTGCGCAGCGATTTCAAATGCACTGACAGCTGTGCTGATGTCTGAACGGGAAAGGTTTGAAGCGTGCTCATGGATACCGCCTTTGAGTGATATTTGCACAATATCGTTGTTAGACAATATTGTCAAGATATCGCTCAAGGGCGATCAGATGGCCAGACTTGTACCGTCCCCGCCAGCATCCCGTGTTTTGCGAAGCCTGTGGCCTGTCAACAGTCCCTAGGCCGCCTTGCGTATGGTGCCCTGCGCCGCCGCGCACAAGGTACGCTCTTGCCCGCGCAGCACAAAAATATCGCATCGGCATACCGCCTGGGTCTTGCCACTGCCCACCACCGTGGCTACGGCCAGCAGGCGGTCGGCATCTTTGGCCGGCCGCAGGTAGTTGATCTTGAACTCTGACGTGACAGAGTCGCCCAGTACCGAGCCGCCCGCAAACGTCAGTGCGTTGTCCGCCAAATAGGACAATACACCGCCATGCACAAAGCCGTGCTGTTGCAAGAGGCCGGGCACCACAGGCACCGACAGCTCCGCGCCGCCGGGCGCAAAGGCATCCAGCTGCGCGTTCAGCATCGCGCTGAAGGGCTGTTGGCCCAGCACCTGACGGCCCCAGGCCAGCAAGTCAGCGGGCATGCTGGCTGCGCGAAAACGGCGGGGTCAAGCGCCTGCCGCCCGACACCAGCCAGCGCAGCAGGCGTATGTAGGCCGGCCAGGGCACCTGCCGTGGCTCGTTGCCCAGCGAGAGCTGCGCCTGCGACAGCACGTCTTCCACGCAAACATCGTGCAGGGGGCCAATCACCAGCGGCCACAAGAGCAGGCCAGTGCCGCGTGTGTTCATCTCAATGCGGTGCTCCAGCACGCAATGCGCAGGCGTGGCGTCCAGCACCTCAAAGCCGTGCCAGCCGTCAAACCCCGCCGGTGCGGTCAGGCGAAACCGCACAGACTGCCCCGGTGTGTAGGCCTCCACCACATAGCGGATGGGCCCGTGCCCACCGATGGCGCCCACGGCCAGCGGCCTGTCGAACTTCAGGCGCGGCCAGACCTTGCCGGGCCACAAGGCATCGGCCGGCGAGCCCAGCGAATCAATCAGCGCGCCCACCTGCTCCGGGCTGGCGTGCAGCAGACGTTGATGAACATTGACGACTTTCATGCAGCTACTCCTTGTTGAAATCGGGAAGGTGTTTCAGGGGGCCATGGCCATCCAGGCCGCGTGTTCCAGTGCGGCCCGCACCTTGGGCGCAACGGCCGGGGTGGGCTGGCTGACCCAGCCCTGCGTAAGCGACATCGCGGGCGAAAACATCAGCGCCATCCACAGGTGAAAAGGCATGGCCCGCATCTCGCCGGCCTCCACCTGCTGCGCCACCCAGGCCCTCAGCGTGGCAAAGGCCTGCTCATTGGCCGCGTCGATCTCGGCGCCGCCTGCCATGTCGCCGCCGCGCCGCAGCGTGTGCAGCAGCCGTGCCTGGTCGGGGTGTTGCAGCACCCACTGGATGTACGCGCGCATCAGGCCCTTGACGCCGGCCTGGGCAGAGGCCTTGCCGCTGATGGGCTGCATCAGCGCCGCATGGAAATCGCGCAGCGTGTGCGCATACAGCGCATCGGCCAGTTGTGCCTTGGTGGGAAAGTGGTGGTACAGGCTGCCGTTGCTCACGCCCGCCTCCTGGCGAACCATGTCCATCGACGCGGCCGTGAAGCCGTGCGCCAGGAACACCTTGGTGGCGGCGTCCAGCAGGCGCTCCCGGGTGGAGAGGGCGGCAGCGGCAGGGGGTGTGGCAGAACTCATGACTAGAGTATTACTCTAGATTGATACTCTGTCAACTTCCCTGCGACCGCAGGGCAACCGGCGGTCCAGGCCGCAGGAAACCTGCGCGCAAATTGGCGACAATACAAAACAGAAAGCGAGACCCCCATGCCACTGCAATTTGCCGACCGCCTCAACAACGTTGAAACCTCCGCCATCCGCGAACTCTTTAAATTGCTGGGCAAGCCCGGCATTGTCAGCTTTGCCGGCGGTTTTCCGGACCCCGCCATGTTCGACGTGGCCGGCATCCAGGAGGCCAGCAACAAGGCCCTGAACGAAGAACCCGGCGGTACGCTGCAATATGGCGCCACCGAAGGCTACGGCCCGCTGCGCGAACAGCTGGCCGCGTTCATGGCCACCAAGGGCGCCAAAGACGTCGCCCCCGAAAACCTCATCGTCACCACCGGCAGCCAGCAGGCGCTAGATTTGCTCGGCAAAACCATGATCTCCCCCGGCGACAAGGTCATCGTCGAAGGCCCCACCTTCCTCGCCACCATCCAGTGCTTTCGCCTCTACGGCGCAGAGCTCATCAGCGCGCCCATCGACGCCCATGGCGTCAAGACCGACGAGCTCGAACAACTCATCGCCCAGCACAAGCCCAAGTTCGTCTACCTGATTCCCACTTTCGGCAACCCCAGCGGCGCGCTGCTCAGCCTCGAGCGCCGCAAGAAAGTGCTCGAGATGGCCGTCAAATACCAGACCCTGATCGTCGAAGACGACCCGTACGGCGACCTTTACTTTGGCGAGGCGCCACCGCCATCGCTGCTGGCCCTGAGTGCCGGCGTGCCCGGCAGCCGCGAGCTGCTGGCGCACTGCGGCTCACTCAGCAAGGTGCTGAGCCCCGGCCTGCGAGTGGGCTGGATGATCGCCCCCGCCGAGTTGCTGGCCAAAGCCACCATGTGCAAGCAGTTCAGCGACGCCCACACCAGCACCTTCGCCCAGGCCACCGCTGCCCAATACCTCAAGGCCGGCCGCATGCCCGCCACGCTGACGCATGTGCGCAAGGTGTACGGCGAGCGCGCCAACGCCATGGGCGCAGCGCTCAAGCGCGAGCTCGGCGACGCGATTGAATTCACCCAGCCGCAAGGCGGCTTGTTCTTCTGGGCACGCCTGACGGGCGCGGGCGGCAAAAGCAAAGACGCCGGCGAGTTCGCCAAAAAAGCCATTGAGCAGCTCGTGGCCTTTGTGCCCGGCGCGCCGTTCTACGCCAGCAACCCGGACCTGGCCACGCTGCGGCTGAGCTTTGCCACCGCGGATGTGGCGAAGATTGAAGAGGGTGTGGGGCGGTTGGGCAAGGCGCTTTGATGAGATAGCCTGAGGTCAGCTGGGTGGGTTGGGCGGGGTAGATAAGCAAAAAATAGATAAGCGGTGGAGGGGGAAAATGCGCTTCGTTAAAACATGGGCTTTGGTTTTTTTGCTTGCGAGCCAAAGCGGCTTCGTATGGGCGGGGGATGCGGTTCGGGCTTTCGCTTCGGAACTGATGCTTCATGAAAGCAAGCAGGTGATGCAGCCAGACCGCCCGCTGAAATATTCAGATCCGGAGGGTGGTACCGCGTTGCGCGCATTGCTGGCGCCGGCAAGGGCCAAAGTCGTCATGGACGACTATTTTGTGGAATTTCCAAAAAGTATTGGCCAGCCGGACATTCCGAAACTGATCGGGCCTCTCGTCAAGCGCTATGAGAAAGCTTTCAATGCAGACCCCCGCGCGTATGAAGAGGAATACCTCGATGCCTTGAACTGGATGGTCATTCCTATCGAAGGCGCCAGCAAGGCAGCCTCCACAAACATGAAAGAAAACGCGGCAGCAGGCGGACCCGATGCGGAAGCCGCGCAAAAAATTCTTGAGACATTGCAAGGTCTTTCAGACAGCATGATGAAACTTGTTGCGCAAAGCATCAGGGACAAGGCCAACAGCGGCGTCTATAGCCCAGCGGGCAAAGCGCGTGCACTTTCCATGGCTGACCGTGTGGTTGCCACCCTGCGACCTGCGCCGCCAGCGCAAGCCCGATTCGCCCAGCAGGCACCCGCCGCGGCAGTGAGCCCCCGCGAGATCGAAGAACGCTTTTCGCGCCAGTCGCTCTTGGCCCCAGATGCGCTGGAACAGTTGCAGCGCTGCAATGCTGGTGTTCCGCGGCAACGCTATGAGGAACTCGTTGAAAACACCCAAAAGGGCAAAACCGTCACCGGCTTTATGGGGCAGGCGGGCGCCTCTAAGCTGGTGGGAATCGCGGACCAGTTCTGGACCTGCATCGGCTTCAGCCCCGCCGGGCATGCCATCTTGCCGGTGGAAGTCTTGCGCAACACGGTCGTGACGGTCGGCGCCACCCGCGCCGGCCTTGTCAATTGGCGGCGCCAGTTGTTGGCGGAACTGGCCACTTACGGAAAAGCCCAGGGCCTGATTGAGCTGCGCAGCGGCAACGCCTACGCGGTGTCCTATACGCTGACTCGCGATGGCGGGGTGACCTTGTCCTACGACTCCTCGCTGTTGAAGCCAGGCAGCTACAACAGGGCCGACTACAGGGCCGTGATTTCAGAGCCGCCCATTAGCAACGTGATGACCCGCTACGTCGGGGAAAGCAAGACAAAAAGCGGCGCCACGCTTCTGGCTCCGCTGGCGCGTGCGCCGCTCACCAGCGACGGCTACATCCCGATCGTCGGAACCGCGGCTACCGCAGCGGCCAACTTTGCAGGCAGCGTATGGAAGTCGGAGGCGTTGCAGGTGCCGGGAAACATACTTCGCCTGAACCCGGACGGCGTTGCCATTTACCAGATGCCCAGGTCGTCAGACACCGGCCAGTGGAAGGTGGCTGGCAACGTCTTGCAGGTGTCTTTGAAATCGGATGTTCATTACTCGCTTGCACTCACCGAAGACGGCCGGTTTTTGCAAGGAGAGCTTCGCCGGCAAGAGCTCCCACGGCCCGTCCACATACCCGGTGTCCCTGTGATTCCCCAGGATGATGATTTCGATCCCGAACTGCGCTTCAAGATATCGCGGCTGTACCGCGAGTCTGATACCGAACAAGAAAAAGTCGTTACCGCCAGGCGAGATGCGGCAAAGCAATCTGCCGGCCTTGCTGTGCAAAAGCTGGTTGCCAGGGCCGAAGAGCAAAAGACGCAGATACTGGCCGAAACCTCCGAGCAAGAGGCCAAAGAGCAGGCCTTCGAAACCGCCCGCAGTGGCAAGCCAGAAAACACATGGCGAGTGTGTTCTGGCTCTCTGTATTCCGACCTCCTGACTGCGAAGTTCACCTCCGCGGCGACGGCTGCAGAATTTTCCGGCAAAAGCGTCGGTGAGATTTGCTATGCATGGCTGGGCACGCGCAAAGAGTGGAAGGCCACCATTCTTCAGCAGGGGTGCAACGGCCGTTGCGCGATGCAGTGAGGGGTGCATGACGTACAACTGGCACAGTACAGCTCGCAGTACAACCAGTGCGCGCCGCGCCCGCATAGGCGTAACACACACGCGCTTTCGCACTTTGGCCGAGTCCTTTGCGAGTACCTGTATCCGCGGGCGGTGTCGCACGATAGATCGACTAATTAAAAAAGGCGCTTATGAGTGACTACCAGCCGGATCCTTTCACCAACCCCGGGCCACCAGGCGGCGGTATGAACGCAGACGCTTACCCCGCGCCACCCCAATTGCATTGGGCTTTGGTGCTGCTGTTTACGCTCCTCACGCTTGGGGTCTTCATGATCGTCTGGATGTTCATCCAATCCACCTGGGTGCGAAAAATCAATCCGGCGTCGAATGCGACGACCCAATTCGTCATTTATGTCCCGCTGGCCATCTTTGCCCAGATACTGTTTGAAGGCTCAGACAACCTCAAGGGGGTTGGTTTTCTCTTGATGCTCGTGTCGTATGTGATCTTCTATTTCGGGGCTTATTCCATCCGAAGGTCCATGCTGAACCACTACAACAGCGTTGAACCCATGCAGCTTGAGCTTTCAGCGGCCATGACTTTCCTCTTCAGCACCTTCTATTTGCAGTACCACATGACCCGTATTGCGCAATGGAAAGCCGCTTCCAGGTTGGCCATATAGCAGCTCCCGGGCCTGTTTACCTTCATGACTCCTGCCGACGCGCACAGCGCTTCCCACGCCAGCATTTCCCCCGCCGTCCGGCGCTCCATCCTTCTTCTTTCATTTGGCACCTTTGCCAGCATGGTGGCCCAGCGCATTTGCGACGCCATGCTGCCTGAGTTGTCGCGCGTGTTTGCCGTCAGCCTGGCCCAGGCCGCGCAGGTCGTGTCGATATTTGCCATGACGTATGGCGCGTCGCAGCTTTTTTACGGACCGCTGGGCGACAGGCTGGGCAAGTTTCGTGTGGTCACCTTTGCCACGCTGGGCTGCAGCGTCGGAAGCCTGCTGGCCGTGTTTGCGCACAGCCTTGATGCGCTGCTGTTTGCCCGCCTGCTGATGGCGCTGGGCGCAGCGGCGTTGATTCCGCTGGGCATGGCCTGGGTGGGCGACAACGTGCCCGCCGACCAGCTGCAGGAAATGCTCACGCGCACCGGCCTGGGCAGCACGCTGGGCATTGTGTGCGGCCAGTTAATTGGCGGCCTGCTGACCGATGCTTTGGGCTGGCGCTGGTCTTTTGTTTTCATGACGGTGCTGTTTACCGTGGTCGGTACGCTGATGTACCTTGACCTGCGCCGCCAGAATGCCGCACAGCGCGCCGAGGGCAAAGACCCGGCCGCCGTACCCCGCCAGCCCGTGCAGCGTACCCATTTCGTCACGCAAGCGCTGGAGATCATTACCGGCCGCTGGTCACGCGTCGTGCTGATCATGGCGGTGGTAGAGGGCGCCGCCGGCTTTGGTGTGCTGGCCATCTGGGCCTCGCACCTGCACCATGCCCTGGGCCTGTCGCTCTCGGTGTCAGGCGCCATCGTGGCGCTGTTCGGCCTGGGCGGCGTCGGCTACATGGCCGCAGGCCGCCCGCTGATACGCCGCTTTGGCCAGCACGGCCTGGTGATTCTGGGTGGCGCGATGCTCGGCGTCAGCGCCCTGGTGCTGGCCTACACCCCGCACTGGGCCCCGGCCATTCCGGCCAGCCTGGTGGGCGGGTTTGGTTTTTTCATGTTCCACAACGTCATGCAGGCCAACGCAACGCAGATGGCCCCTCATGCGCGCGGCACCGCCGTTTCGATGTTTGCCTCTTTCCTGTTCCTGGGCCAGTCGATCGGCGTGGTGCTGGCCGCCAGTTTGATCGCCCGCATTGGGAGCAGTGCGGTGGTGGCGCTGGGTGGGGCGGTGATGGCGGCGGAGGGGGTTTACTTTGCCTGGGTGTTGAGAGGGCGACACAGTAAGGCATCTTTGCAAGTCAAATAGACTGTGGAGAATTTCAATTGAAAGTATCGAATATGACCCACTCGTTTTTCAGTGCTGGAATCATCACACTCATGGTGCTCGGTTTTACCCCTGCGGCTCATGCCCAATTTGGGACTGCTTCAGGAAACTATGAGAACGATCTCGGTCAGTTGTTTGGCGCAGCTCAAACGTTGGGAGCTATCAAAGACCTGTGCGCGGAAGAATTTCCGGAGCACAAAGCCAAAAATGAAGCCGCTTACGCCGCCTGGCGGGCAAGGTCGGCGCCCCTTCTGCAAGAAGTGGAAAGCAATATGTCGGCCATGATTGAGCGGGAGACCAAAGGTGATCAGGCAAAGGCCGACGCGTTTCGTGCGCTACTCGATCAAAAGCTTGTTGACTTCAAGGCTAATCAGAGGCGCACTGTGTTTGTGGGTGACCCCGCGCGCGCCCGAGAGCGTTGCGCCGCCTATCCCGCACTTATTGGTTCTCCAGCCTGGAACTTTGAGAAATCCATGGCAGGGCATGTTGCCGTCATGCGCAAAGGCCCAGTGAAGCCTTAGCAAGCGGGCTAAGAAAGCGGCATGGGCTACATGGCCATCGCCGCCCGCTGATACGCCGCTTCGGCCAGCACGGCCTGGTGATTCTGGGCGGCGCCATGGTGAGCGTCAGCGCATTGGTGCTGGCCTGCACCCCGCACTGGGGCCCGGCCATCCCAGCCAGTCTGGTGGGCGGGGGTTTTTTTTTATGTTCCACAACGTCATGCAGGCCAACGCGACGCAGACGGCGCCCATGCGCGCGGCACGGCCGTCTCGATGTTTGCTTCTTTCCTGTTCCTGGGCCAGTCCATCGGCGTGGTGCTGGCTGCCAGTTTGATTGACCGTATTGGGAGCAGCGCGGTGGTGGCGCTGGGTGGGGCGGTGATGGCGATGGAGGGGGTTTACTTTCCTGGGTGTTGAGGCGGCGACTTGGTAGCGTGACTGGGGCGATTTGATCCCTCGAGCCGGATATTCCAGTGCTCGACAGTTTCAATGTTGAGTGATTCGCCTCATAAAAATGAAATTTGGTCCAGGGAAATAAAACCAAAATTTTCAATCAACCCCAAGGGGAAAGGCTGATGCAACTTGTAACTAGCCGCTATATAACTCTCTACAGATTAGAAAAAGAAGAGGCAATATGGGATTACCAAGAGCTTTCGTAGGCTTTAGCAGCACGGACATTCAGAGTTACTGGCTCATGCAGGCATGGAAAGCGCATGAGCACATCGAATTCAACTTTACCGATTGTCAATTGACCTCAAGCATCAACTCTGAAAACGAGCAATACATAAAGAGCCTCTGCCGCGAACGAATCAATATGGCGGGAATATTTGTGCAGCTTATTGGTGCTGACACTAGAAGTAAACACAAATACGTTCGATGGGAATTGGAGGTCGCAATAGAGAAGGGCTGCACAATAATCGGCGTAAATCTTGATAAGTCCCGCGTCATCGTCCCGGAGACTTGCCCGCCACTAATGAATGATATTGGCGCAATCTTTGTTCCATTCTCACCAAAAATCATTGCTTATGCGCTTGAGCATGCAACGATGGAGAAAAAAGGAAACTGGAGATACAAGGACGAGATATATAAACAGCTCGGCTACCAATAATTAGGCCGCATGATGGAAAACACCGAATTCCCAGCGCTGTACAGGTCTGCTGGCAAGTTATCCGATGATTCGCAGAGGAGATTTTTTCGTGCCCTGGTTGTTCATCTATTTCTTCTTGCCATAGCCGCGGCATTGTCCGTGCTAAACCATCCATCATCTTGTGCTGCTCTTGTGCAAGCAGCAGTGATGCTATCGGCGTTGGGGCTCTCTATCTACCTGTTTAGCACGAGGCCGGAGAAGATTTGGTACTCTGCCAGAGCTCTGGCTGAATCGGTGAAAACATTGTCGTGGCGGTATGTTTGTAGGGCAGAACCATTTCAGACAGCAGATGATGTGGCGCGAGATGCATTTGTCAAAAAATTAAAACAAATACTCCAACAAAACATAGATATTGCAGCGAAATTTACAGATCACCTAGACGAGTCGCAACTCACCGCTGCGATGGAAACATATAGAGCACAGCCCCTAGAAGATAGAAAAAAACTTTATAAAGATAAACGGATAGCAGACCAGCTTAGTTGGTACAAGAACAAATCAAAAGCMAATGGAAATAAGGCGACAGCTTTTTTTATAGCTCTAATTTCTTTGAATGCGCTTGCGATTGCTTTTGCGCTTGGAAAAATAAGCTACCCAACCGCTCCATATTGGCCTACCGAAATTTTTATTACTGTAGGTGCATGCGTGTTGACCTGGATGCAGGCCAAGCGTTTTTCTGAGCTATCCGCTGCGTACGCGCTGGCAGCAGTCGAAATAAATCTGGTCAGTGTGGATGCGCTTAAGCCGCAAACTCCAGAGAATTTCTCTCTCTTTGTTGGTGATGCCGAAAATGCTTTTTCGCGAGAGCATACCCAGTGGGTTGCTCGCAAGGATCGATGATGGTTGAGGCTGTGAGCGGTGATAAAAGTGCTCAGTCGCCAAGTCGGCGACGTACCCTGAGTTTGGGAAAAAAGGAGATCGCGCTACCGATTTTCTTTCCTTCAATATCATCAGTTAAGACTCAGAGCTCACCGATTTCTTATTTTCAAGTCATCAATTCTGTATTCAAGGGAAAGCAATTTCTGATTTCTGCCTATGACCTAATTAGAACTGATCCGGACGCACGATTACAACTATTGCAGGAAAGAGAAACTGCCGCGGATGATGAGACTCTAGTGCTGATGGACTCCGGAAACTACGAATCGTTCTGGAGAGGTCCTGCAGAGCCGTGGACCGTTGGCGAGTATCACGAGGCGCTTGCCGCGTTCAAGCCTGATGTCGCGTTTGGTTTTGATGATCAATCTCCGCCTGAGAATGAATCTGAGCATTTGCGACTTTGGATTGAGCAATTTCGAGCCGATCAGCATGCTGCAGGAACTACTCTGGTGATTCCAATTATTCATGGAGATGCTCGGGTTATAGCTGGTATCTGTGCCCGCTTTGTAAAAGCCAGCTCCATAAAGTATGTTGCAGTCCCAGAGCGCTGCTTGGGTTCAGATCTCTTTGAGCGAGTCCGCACCGTAGCAAGCATTCGGCGCTCGCTCAACGAACTGGGCTCATATGTTTTTTTACATCTGCTAGGGACGGGGAATCCTCTGTCATTGGCCCTTTTCTCTGAAGCTGGAGCTGATACCTTCGATGGATTGGAGTGGTGCCAGACGGCAGTCGACTATCAAACAAATTTACTTCATCATTTTCCGCAGGGAGTGCTGTTTTTACAGCAGGGACGATGGGCTGCATCAGCCTTGCCCTATGAAATTCGGATTCTTGCGCACAATTTGGATTTTTTAGCCAATTGGAATGAGTTAGTTCGCAAGAGTGTTATTGAGGGCTCTGTCGACGACCTAATTGATCAGTCATTCTCTTCTCATATCTATCGACAGTGTCAAGCGGAGGGAGTTTGGAGATGAGAGAGACATCAACTGTTGTTCTCGCATCTGGTGGTCTTGACTCCACTTTGATATCCGTGATGTGTCGAGAGTCGAATATAGAGACGTTTCCGTTGTTTATTGATTATGGTCAGCGGGCTGCTGTGACCGAGTTGACCGCTTGCAAAGCTGTGTATGCCCAATTGGGTCTACCAGCTCCGACCTATATGAACTTACAAGGCTTCGGTAAGGTGATCGAATCTGGGTTGACATCTGTCGATAAGCACGTTCGACTCGATGCATTCACACCTGGTCGAAATTTGCTGTTCCTGGTTTGTGGGGCAGCATTTGCATTTCAAAAAGGAGCCACATCAGTATCAATTGGGCTGCTCTCAGAGGAGTTCAGCCTTTTTCCGGATCAGCGAAAAAGTTTTCTTGCGGATGCGAATCTTGCGGTGCGATCTGCACTTGGCCGAGAAATCCCCGTGATCGCTCCACTGAGTGAGTTTTCAAAGGCAGACGTTGTGAGTTTGGCCAATGAAAAAGGGATAGTAGGAACTTATTCCTGTCACATGGGAGGAAACCTGCCATGTGGTAGCTGCATTTCTTGTCTTGAGTTTTCTAACACTTAACTTGTGGAGGTACTTATGGGAGGCAATGGCGGGAAAAGTAGGGGAGGGCTTTCGCTGAGCGCTCGTATGCAATTAGAGGCGGAAGCAAAGAGAAAAATTTCTCAACCCGGCGATGGCGTCAAACATGTTTTTATAAGTTTTGCGCACGAGGACTTAAATGAGATTAATTTATTGCGCGGGCAGGCAAGAAACGAAAAAACGGAGTTGGAGTTTGACGACCATTCTGTAAAAGAGGCATACAACAGTTCGAACGCTGAGTACATAAAAGGCCAAATTCGCGAAAAAATTGATCGTGTCTCAGTGACATTGGTCTTTCTTTCTCCTCATGCCGCGGCCAGTGAATGGGTTAATTGGGAAATTCAAGAAAGCGTTAGACGCGGAAAAGGCGTGGTCGGCGTCTACAAAGGGGACTCCATGCCGCCAGTTCTTCCATCAGCTTTTCGGGATGGTGGCTACCGTGCTGTGCCTTGGTCTCATGAGAGTCTTACCAAAGCTGTCAACGATGCAAGTCGCGCTCGATGATTATGTAGATTAGTGTGCAGTTTCGGTCTCTCACCCCGTCTTAACCACCGTCACAAACTCCGTCCCACTCTCAGGCAACCAAACCTCCCCAGGCCTGCCTAATATCTGCCGCACGCTCGCCGCAGAACGCGGCATGGTGATCACCTCAAACTTCTCCGTCGCCGGGTCAAAGCGCAAGAGGGCGTTGCTGCTCCACTCTGAGGCCCAGACGATGTCTTTGTGGTCAACGTAAACGGCGTAGATATGCGGTTCGGTGCCGGGGGCTTTCCAGGCGCGCCAGCTGCTGGGGCCTGTGCCCAGTGCGGGGTCGTGCACCGAGAGGTTGCCGCTGTTCCATTCCGACACCCAGATACGGCCTCTGCTGTCTGACCAGACGCGGCGGGCGCCCTGGCGCGGGGTGGGGGGCTCGACGATGCGTGATTCGCCTGTCTTGCGGTCTAGTTGCGCGATGAAGGAGCCGGCCAGCGAGCACCACCACACATCGCCTTTGGGTGTGGCGCAGATGCCGTAAGGGCCGCGTCCGCGGGGAGATTCTTTTACGGTCACGGTGCCACTGCGTACTTCTACCTTGCCGACGTAGCCGCTTTGCCCGGTGAACCAGAGGTTGCCTTCGCCGTCGAAGGCGCATGTGTTGAGGTTGGCGTACGGTGTGCCGGCGGGCAGGGGGTAGACCTTGACTTCGCGCGAAGGCCAGGCCACGCGGGCAATCGCGTTTTGCCCGCCGTCGGTCAGCCAGGCTGCGCCGTCGGGCCCGGCGATCACGCCGTGGGGAGATGAGCCACTGCCCAAAGCCACGAGGTCTGACTTGCCGGTGCGTGGGTCAAACCAGCCGAGGTGGCCGCTGCGCTGGGCCGAGAACCACACGCCGCCATCCGGTGCGGGTGCGATGTCGTGAATGCCTGTGAAGGTGCGGGCGTTGAGCGGCCACGATTGCAAACGGACGGTGCCGGGTGTTTGCGCATGTGTGGCGGCCGGCAAACTCAAACCGGCCAGGGCCGCCAAACTGGGTAAAGCCGCCAGCGCGGTGCGCCGGTTGATCTGGGTTGGGTCTGATTGTTGAGGAGCGTGGGATGAAGCGCGTGTCTGCAATGCCATGGCAAAACCTCCTGCGCATCTTGCTGCATGCGCTGAACACGATGAACGGCGGTGAAGGGTGGTGTCTCTGGCATTTTGGCGGCAATGCGCGCCGCCATCAAGCTCACTTGTGTGTACTCAACTCGCGCACGCGGTCTGCGTTGGTGGTGCTGCGGGCGCCCTTGAGGTGCATCTCTACGTTGGTGGCCTTGTCGCCCACGGCGGCTACTGCTTCGCGTAGCTGTTCCTGAGTCACGTCCAGCTTCCTGAGCCACTCCGCGGTGGTGGCTTTGTCATTCAGGTTGATGCGCGCAGGCTGTTCGCCTGCATGCGATTGGGGTTTATCGGTATTAGCCATGGTCATTTACTCCTTGCCTGCTAAGGTAAAAGACCACATTAGCGCGCCTGGCCCACCATGTTTGTAGGCCATTGCCGACTTGATGGGTTTCAGCCGGGGAATAGCGCGCATTGACGCAAGTCGGGGGTATGGCCTACGCCCTGCRCGCCCTATGTTCCCGCCGAACCGGGACTCCGCCTTACTTGCCGGCCTGTGACACCAGCACGGGCTTTTCGCGGTAGACCTCGGGCATCACGGTTTTCAGATTGGCAATCTTGGGCAGGTCAAACCTTGCGATGTAGGGCTGGTTCGGGTGCAGGGTGGCGTAGTCCTGGTGGTAGGCCTCGGCGGGGTAGAAGGCGGCCAGCGGCGCGAGCTGCGTCACGATCTTGTTCGGGAAGGCCTTGGCGGCGTCGAGCTGGGCGATGTAGCCTTCGGTCACCTTCTTTTGCTCGGCGTCTTTGTAGAACACGGCAGAGCGGTATTGCGTGCCGCTGTCGGGGCCCTGGCGGTTGAGCGTGGTGGGGTCGTGCGCCACCGAAAAGTAAATCTGCAGCAGCTTGCCGTAGCTGATCTTTTTCGGGTCGTAGGTGATTTGCACGGCCTCGGCGTGGCCGGTGCGGCCTGAGCCGATTTGCTCGTAGGTGGCAGTGGCTTTGTCGCCGCCTGAATAGCCCGAGACGGCGTTGAGCACACCGTCGGTGTGCTGAAACACGGCCTGCACGCCCCAGAAGCAGCCGCCGGCAAACACGGCGGTGGCGGTGCCTGCCTGTGCGGTGGCTGTGGCGTCCACCGCAGGCGCGGGCAGCTTCACGGCTTTTTCTTCCGCGGCGCGGGCGCTGGTGCCCATGCCGCTGCCAATGAATGCCCACGCGGCCAATGCCACAGCACCCAGGGTGAAAAGGTATTTGTTCATTTCTTATGCTGCCTTGAAGTTAAGGGCCACGCCGTTCATGCAATAACGCAGGCCGGTGGGTTTGGGGCCGTCGTCAAACACATGGCCCAGGTGCCCGCCGCAGCGGCGGCACAGCACTTCGGTGCGTTTCATGAAGAGGGTGGTGTCGGTTTCTTCGACCACGGCGTTGTTCATGGCCTGCCAGAAGCTGGGCCAGCCGGTGCCGCTGTCGAATTTGGTGGTTGACGCGAAAAGGGGCAGGTCGCAACCGGCGCAGCTGAAAACGCCGGCTCGCTTTTCTTTATTCAGCGGGCTGGTGAAGGGCGTTTCAGTGCCGGCCTTGCGCAGCACGCGGTACTGGTCGGGCCGCAGCAGCTTTTGCCATTCGGCTTCGGTGCGGGTGACTTCATAAGCGCGCGCGGCCGCGTGGGCGGGTGTGGACGCCAGCAGCCCGCGCAGGCCGGCGGCCATGGCGGCGGAGAGGGCGCCCAGTTTGAGCAGGGAGTTTCTGCGGGTCATCATGCGTTGGCCTCTTTCGGTTGGTTGTTGTATTGCTTGCCGTGAACAGGCGGCATGAAGGTTGGTCGGTGTGGCGCGGCGTTTCTTACGAGTGACGACGCCCCTGGTGCGAAAGATTGGATGACGCTGTGCTGGTTCAGTTCCGTGCGGCGAAATGGCGGGCAGCCTGAAATTGCTATCAATACAGTAGCTGCTCGCGCAGACTCCTATTGGGTTGGAGGCCGATTTGATGCTTGAAAATGGCACTGCAGGTGGCGAAATTGGCCCCAAAAGCGCCCGCAGGGCCCACGACGGCTGAAAACAGGCAAAAACAGGCGAAAAAGAGGCAAAAAAGAGGCAAAAAAGAGGCCCAAATACCACCAAAACTGCCCCGCAGGACGCTATTAAAACAGTAGCTGCTCGCGCCCGTTCTGATTGGTCTTGAGGCCAATTTGGTGCTTAAAAATGGCCTCCTGCAAGCCGCTGAAGCGGCGTTTTCCGATGGCGTGCATTTTCCGCAGCGCCGCAGTCCTACAGGCCCGTTTACGCCTCCCATTTAGACTTGCAGGCAATGATGAAACAGCTCCTGACCCAACTTCGCGACTTTGCGGCCACCATTCCTGACCGCTTGCGCCACCCCACCAAACGCGGCGTGCTGCTGACACTGGCGGCCATTCCGGCGCTGGTGCTGCTGTATGTGCTGATCCTGATTCCGTTCACGCCCAGCATCAACGACCTGCTGAAAGCCAAAACCGCCAAACCCTCGGTGGTGATGTCGTCTGACGGCCAGGTGCTGGCGGTGTTCAAGCGGGCCAACCGCGACTGGGTGAAGCTCGAAGACATTTCGCCCAGCGTGGTGGACGCGCTCATCGCCACCGAAGACCACCGGTTTTACGACCACCACGGCCTGGACATCAAGCGCACGGTGTCGGCCGTGCTGCACACGGCCGCCGGCAAGACGCAGGGCGGCTCGACCATCACGCAGCAGCTGGCGCGCAACCTCTACCCGGAAGAAATCGGCCGTTCGTTGTCGATCACGCGCAAGCTGAAAGAAGCCATCACGGCTTTCAAGATAGAGGCGGTTTATTCCAAGGACGAAATCCTGGAGAGCTACCTTAACACCGTGCCCTTTTTGTACAACGCCTACGGCATTGAAATGGCGGCGCGCACCTACTTCGACAAATCCGCCAACGAGCTGGACGTGCTGCAAAGCGCCACGCTGGTGGGCATGCTCAAGGGCACGGCCTACTACAACCCGGTGAACAACCCCGAGCGCGCCATGCAGCGCCGCAACACGGTGCTGGCGCAGATGGTCAAGCACGAGAAGCTGCCCGTAGCCCAGCTGGAGGCACTGAAAAAGAAGCCGCTGCGCATCGACTTCGAGCGCCAGGACGAAGAGCTGGGCTCGGCGCCGCACCTGGCGCAGCAGCTGCGCCGCTGGTTGATTGAATGGGCCGACCGCAACGACTACAACATTTATGCCGACGGCCTGGTGCTGCGCAGCACCATTGATTCACGCCTGCAGGACATGGCCAACAAGGCGCTGGCGGTGCAGGTAGACCGCTTGCAAAAGACGGTCGCCGGTGATTGGCGCTTTAACTCGGGCTGGAAGGCCAAGAGCGGCGCGCCGCGCGAGCTGGCCCTGGCCTTCATACGCGACACCGCCGAATACAAGGCCCTGCGCACCAAGGGGCAGGCCGACGACCAGGCCACCAAGGCGCTGCTGGCGGACGCGGAGTTCATGCAAAACCTGAAGGACGACAAGACGCGCCTGCAGGCCGGCTTCATGGCGCTGGACCCGACCAACGGCCAGGTCAGGGCCTGGGTGGGCAGCCGCGACTTTGCGCGCGACCAGTTCGACCACGTGCAGCAGGCGCGCCGCCAGCCGGGCTCGACCTTCAAGCCCTTTGTGTACGGCGCGGCGTTTGAAAACGGCGCCAAGCCGTCCGACGTGTACCTGGACGGTGAGGTGGAAATCCCGCTGGGGAACGGCGCTTTCTGGCGGCCGACCGACGGCGGCGGCCCCAGCGGCGAGATGATGACGCTGCGCCAGGGCCTGATGTTTTCCAAGAACACGATCACCGCACAGGTCATGCACGCGGTGGGCCCGGCCAATGTGGCCAGGCTGGCCAAAGCCATGGGCGTGCGCCAGAGCAAGCTGGAAGAAGTGCCCTCACTTGCGCTGGGCACCAGCCCTGTCACGCTGAGGGAAATGGTGGCGGCCTACGGCACGTTGGCCAATGACGGCCGTTATATAGAGCCCGTGATCGTCACGCGGGTAGAAGACCGCAACGGCAAGGTGCTGGAAGCGTTTGAGCCCAAGCTGCCCGAAACCGTGATGCCGGCCACCGTGGCGCAGACGCTGCTGGACGTGATGCGCGGCGTGATCGACCAGGGCACGGGCGCCGCCATTCGCAGCCGTTACGGCATCCAGGCCGACGTGGCCGGCAAGACCGGCACGACACAGGGCAACACCGACGGCTGGTTCATCATGATGCACCCGCAGCTGGTGGCCGGCGCGTGGGTGGGCTTTAACGACAACCGCGTGACCATGGCTGACAGCTATGGGCAGGGCGCCCGCAGCGCGCTGCCGATGGTGGGTGAGTTTTTCCAGGGCGCGATCAAGGCAAAAGTGGTCGACGTAGCCCTGCGCTTCCCCGCGCCGGAAGGCGCAGGCGTGACGGACCAGGAGCGGCAGCGCATTGAAGCGCTGCTCAATGGCGCCGAGCCGCCGCAGGAAAGCCAGCCAGGCCAGACCGGTGACGGCGGCATGCCCCAGCCTTTGGGGCAACAGAGCGTGTCGGGCGCTGTGGGAGGGCAGGCCACCGAGGGTGGCCCGCCGCGCGTGTGGCAGCCGGCGCCGGTGATCAAGTACATCACCGTGAACGGGCCTGCCGCAGACGGCACGCCGGGCGTGGTGCTGCCACCCGAGCAGCCGCGGCGTGTGCAGCCCGATGCTGCGGCGGAAAACACCGCCGTGCCGGGCGTGGTGGTGGGTGCGCCCATCGCTCCGCGCTAGCGCTGTGCGCGGTGCGTGAGACTGCTATTAAATAGATAGCTGCTTGCGCTGTTACTGATTGGGTTTCAGGCCTTTTTCTCTTGAATTGTTGCAACGCAGCGCGCGGCGTCAGCGTTTCGTTTTGCGCACCGCGTGCGGGCCGGCGTTGACAAAGCTGGCGTTGCCCAACCCGGTGCCCACCGTCAGCACGGCCCAGCGCTTCACGCCCTGCATGAAGGGCAGCTCAGACAGGCCCTGCACCACCGCATCGTTGTGCAGCCGCACCTGGGTGGTCTGGCCGTCCTGGCGCGGCAGCAGTTCGCTGAGGTCATGCGCCAGGTTAAAGCGCGGGCTTTCCCAGTTGCCGGGCAGGTTCTGCGCGCCGGTGGCGATGGAGCCGTCGTCGCAGATCATGCCGGGGCAGGCCACGCCGACAAACGGCGCCAGGGTGATGCCTTTTCTGTCGGCCAGGCGTTTGAGTTTTTTGAGCATGGCGGCAATGCCCTGCACCAGGTGTTCGCGGCGGGTCACGTCGTCGTCGCCGCGATGGCCCCACTTTTCCAGGCCCGCCACGCGCACGTCCGACAGGTCGGGCGACTTGCTCAGGCGTGGCCGCACAATGCCGCAGCGCACATTGGTGCCGCCAATGTCTACCGCCAGGAAGCCGCTGTATTGCGACAACAGCTCAGGCGGCGCCAGGTGCACCCAGCCGATCAGCCCGCCTTCGTCGGGGTGGTGGCGCAGCGTCATCAAATGCACGCGGGCGTTTTGCTGGTAGAGCAATTCGGCCGCGCGGTCGATGGCCAGTTCGCCCACCAGGCTTTGCTGAAAGCCGCCGCCCACCACAATGCGCTGCACGCCGTGCCATGTGGGATGCGCCAGAAAACGCCGCACCACACGCACCAGTTGCCAGGCGTAGTCTTCCGATGCCGCGGAAATCACGGCGGCGGCCTTGCCGTCGCGTTGAAGGAGCAGGTCGAGCCGCTTTTTGCTGATGGTGGGTGTGGGCTTGGTGCCCAGCACGTCTTCGCCGCTGATGCGGCGAAAAAGCCGGCGCCATACGTCCAGCATTTCGCTGTAGGCGACGCGGCTGACGGTGTCGCCCAGAAAGCGCTCGCCGTCGTGCAGTTCCAGGCTGTAGCCGTTGATCGTCACGGCGGGCAGCTTCAGCTGGCCGTGCAAAAGGTCATGAGGCAGGGAAGCGGGGGAGGCTTTGCGCGGCATGTGGGGGCGTGTTGTGCTGTGGTGAAAGGTTTCATCATGCGGGCGCGGCAGGCCGCCGGCTATCAGC
The DNA here is from genome assembly GCF_054049435.1 of Polaromonas sp. P5_D5. Classification (NCBI taxonomy): domain Bacteria; kingdom Pseudomonadati; phylum Pseudomonadota; class Betaproteobacteria; order Burkholderiales; family Comamonadaceae; genus Polaromonas; species Polaromonas sp. P5_D5. The sequence continues at coordinate 240,947 of NZ_JBFUMJ010000001.1, read as the reverse complement.
CAACACGCCTGAACGCGTCAGCCAATGGCGGGTGTACGCGGCGATTTGCGCGCAAAAAAACGGCCGGGAAGAGCCGGCCGATGGTGGGTTTGCAGCGTTCAGTGCTGCTTAGCGACCCAGGGGGTCGCGGTCTTTGTCCAGATCCTTCTGGATGTCTTCTGCGTTCTCACGTGCGTCGCCGGCGGCCTTTTGTGCCTTGCCCTGGAATTCACGGGCATGGCCCTTGGCCTGCTGCTCGGCATTGCCGACCAGCTTGCCGGTGTGTTCCTGCACTTCACCGGCAACTTCCTTGATCTTGCCTTTGACCTGGTCCTTGTTCATGGGATGTACCTTTCAGAGAGTTGCGTCATGGAAAATTCCATGCAGTTCAAGATAGCCCGCCGGCCCAGGCCGCGCCGAAGGCATCGGGCCCATAGCCGTGTGGGTGTGTGCCTACAGGGCCTTTCGACGCGCGCCTGCTACGGGTCGGGAAACAGTTGCAACAGAACGTTCGTTGCGTCAGGATTAAACTGGCATTGCAGACAATGGACTGTGCTTTGAAGTGACCGTGCAGTGGAGGAAGGAAGAAAAAAGTCATATGAAGAAATTAGCCATCGTTTTAGGGGCCCTGGTGTCCGGGGCTTCCCTGTGGGGCGCGCCAGCCGCCCCCACCACATGGTTTACCGTGATGGGTGACCCGGCTGACCCGGCCGTCAACACCATTGAGGTAGACCCGACCCCCATTGCCGCCAACGGCGACATGCGGGCCATGCAGGTACGCGTAAGCCGCGCGCTGCAACGCACCAGCTGGGACGGCGTGCCTTACCGTTCGTATGTTTCCACCGTGTTGTTTGACTGCGCTGACAAGAGCGCCAAGTACGTCACGCTGGCGTTTTACGTGCAGCCCCTGTGGAAGGGCGAGCCGTACAAAACAGTGACTTACCCCAACGAAGTGGTGCGCCCCATGGAGTTCCGCGACGTGACGCCCAACCCGACCCAGCGCATCATTCGCGCTGCATGCGAAACCGGCAAAATTACCACCAATTAGCGGCCATGCTGCGGCGCTGGCGGGTTGTGCCCCGCTTGTGCCTTTAGGGCGCTCGGGCTACGATGGTTTGTCGCTTACGCATGGGGCTCCGGCGACTATCTTGAAGAAGGGTCTTGCATGCCGCAACTCATTGCAACGGTCGAAGGCGTCGAAATCAAGCACGTGTACTTGACGAACGACCGCACCACGCTGGGCCGCAGGCCCTACAACGACATCATCTTCGACAACCTGGTGGTCAGCGGTGAGCACTGCGTGTTCCTGCTGAAAGGCCTTGCGGACGTGTACCTTGAAGACCTGGGCAGCACCAACGGCACCTACCTCAACGGCCACATGGTCAAGTCGCGTGAGCTGCTGCACGACAACGACATCATCAATATCGGCAACTTCCGCATCCAGTACCTGGCCACCTCGCGACACGAAGAAGAGGCTCCGCGCGAACATCAAACCACCGCCATGGCGCTGGACGCGATGGGCCTGCCCGGCACCAGCGGCACGATGCACGCGAGCCTGAAGGTGCTGTCGGGTTCGTCAGCGGGGCTGGAGGTGCCGGTGGTCAAGGCCGTTACCACCTTCGGGCAGCCCGGTGTGGCCGTGGTGTCGATATCGCACCGGCGCGACGGCTACTACGTGGCGCACATGGACGGCGAAAAGCCGCCGACCTGCAACGGCAAACCGATCGGCATGAAAGCGATTCCGCTGGCCCACCACGACATATTGAACCTGGCCGGAACCGAGATGGAGTTTTTGCTCAAGAGCGCCGAAGCCTGAGCGGGCCGGGGGGCGTGCAGGTTCGCTCAGATGGTGGAGCTGCTGATGCTGGTGGTGGGAAAGCCCATGGGCCTGCGGGAACTCCGTGGCCTGTAAGAAGGCGGCTCACCGGCCAGGCGCCAGGCAAAGGCCCGTGCCAGTGCCTTCAGCTTGAGCGTGGACTTCAGATGCAGCGGCGTCATGCCGGTGCGGGTCAGGTCCGATGCGTTGTTGGACACGCGTGACAGGCGGCGCTGCTCCAGCGCGGTGACGGGTTTGCGGGGCATGGCTGAGCGTGGCGTCTTTTTGATCGCCGCCTGCTCGGCGGCAGCACCGGTGAACTTTTCACGCAGCAGCGTGGCCTCGGGCCGCCGCTGGCTGTCCACAATCCAGTAGGGAATGCCGGCGCGGCCCAGCAGCTCGCGCTTGAAAGCATGCTTGCGGTCTGCCTGCTCGCCGCGCCCCAGCACATCGACGCAACCCAGCACAGCGCCTTTGCGGTCGGCCACGGCGCAGGCAAAGCTCACGGTGCTCAGTAGCGCCTGCCAGTGCGCGTCGCCGCCGCGGCTGTTGGGTTCAATAAAGCCGGTAAAGGGCACCTTGATCAATACATGGTGGTCCGGAAAAATGTCTGCCAGCCAGCGCCACACCGCGAGCTCGTCGCGACTGGTGAGCGGCTTGCGGCGCAGCGCGTGGTTGCGCGCCACCTTCTTGCGGGCCGACACCACATGCGACAGCCAGCGTTCATAGCCCAGCGCCCCCAGGGCCACGCTGCCCACAAAGATAAAGAAGCCGATCAAAAAAGAGGTGCCGGTCATGGTGCTGTCCTGGTGCTGGTACTGCGTTGATGTGCCGGGCCGATGCGCTGCCTGTTGTGATATGGGTGTATGACCCTGAGCGGCTGCGCGGCGCTGGCTGAAAATCCCAGCCGTGTTTATAAGGTACATTTTTCATTTTTCGGCAATATGGCCCAGAACATTTGTGAACGTTCGTATTAGGCCGTGCTGACCCGGCCGTGGTGACCACACTGCGGTGTTACCCGGCCAGAGCCGCTTTCCACGCATCCCCTCCTTAAACTCCATGAAGAAACTCCCCACCAGCGGCGGCCTCGTGTATTCCACCGACGCGGGACGCATGTGCCCTGGCTGCCGCCAGCCGGTGTCCGCGTGCACGTGCAAGCAGCAGGCCGCGCCCAAGGGCGACGGTGTGGTGCGCGTCATGCGTGAAAGCAAAGGCCGCGGCGGAAAAACTGTCACCGTCATCAAGGGCTTGCCGCTGGACGCGCTGGCCCTGGCGCAATTGGGCAAACAGCTCAAAGCCGCCTGTGGTTCGGGGGGCACGGCCAAAGACGGCATCATTGAAGTGCAGGGCGACCATTGCGACACCGTCATGCAGGCCCTGCAAAAACAGGGCTACGCGCCCAAGCGGGCAGGCGGTTAGGCATGAACCCCGAAGACCTCCAGCTGCTGGTGACCCGCGAAATACCTTTCGGCAAACACAAGGGCACCCTGATCGCCGACCTGCCTGGCAACTACCTTAACTGGTTCGCCCGCGAAGGTTTTCCCAAAGGCGAAATCGGCCGCCTGCTGCAGTTGATGCAGGAGATCGACCACAACGGGTTGAAGCCGCTGCTGGATCCGTTACGGCGGTAGTCAATAAGCAAGTGGTAGTCAGACAGGCGCAAGAATTGCGGCTGAGTCGTGAGCATGCGGTACGGCGTGAGTCGCGTCAGACTTTTAAAACCTGGTGGCCCTTATTTCGGTAACGCCGCCTCGAAGCGTTGCAGCTCTTCATCGACTGTTCCACGGCTGTGGAAGTTGCGGTTCGCCTGGCCGTACCAGTACTCGGCATTTTCCAGGTCACCTTCCTGGATATGCAAGATGCCGTGTAGCCAGGCAGCCAGTTGCGATTCATCGCTTTGCACAATGCCGTGTGCGTCGTTCCATTGCCCCGAACGTATATGAATCAGAGCTTGGCGAAGAGTGGCCGTCATCGAAATCTCCTTGAATGGGATATGGATGCATTGCTCATCTATCGAGATTTGAATGAGTGTTGCATTGCGTGGATGGAGTGGTCAGAAATCACAAATTTTTTGACCTCGATAGATCTTCCTATCGTGTAGCTTAGAACTAAATTGTTCAAGGCGTTGTGGGCGCGTCGGTGTTTACCCGATCACCCTGTTATATGTGACAGGGGTGTCACTTCATATTGTCATTTGATTCGCGTAGATTGATTTGCAGATTGGTCGCGCTTCTGTGACGAGCCGTCATGGATGGCTTACAAATTCACAACATCTGGTTCAAATTGTTCGCCTAGAGTCGCCGAGCGTCGAACAAGACATGTCAGTTGGATTGCAGGCGTTGGGTGACATTTTTTTATCGCTGTGTTCAAGCGTGAGTATTGGTCAAGTTCGATTTGGAGGGAGACGTAAGCATGATTGATGAGACCGAAAACTTAGGGGTATTTATGAGGGACTTACTACACCGCAGGGACGGAGTAGTGCTGGTAGCGTCGTCATCGATCTGCGTTGTATTTCTCCTGACAAATTTATGGGTTGCCTCTTTATTTACTGCTCAAGATGGTTTGGTAGTTGGTAAGTGGGTAATCCTTTGGATTTTTCTACCTTTAATACTATTTTTTATTCACGTCCGTATGAGGCAGTTGATCGGCGCCGACAGCTTCTTCTCGGTTTTTTTTCATGCATGTGTGCAGTTTGGATTGGTTGCTTTTTTTGCGTTTAAAAATGGAGGTATCTTGTGAGCTTACTTAAAGATTTAGTGACGTGGACGGAAAGAATCGATGGCCTCAATGGGTTGGCAGAGGGGATAAAAAAACTTGATGAAGCAGACAACGGAATCGACGTAGCGGCAGCAAGCTCCCAGATTGTGGCTGAGCTCGCAGTTGCCGCGGCTCTGACCGCCACTGTTCGTACTGCTATGTCACTTACACGTTTGGGTTTAGCCATTTCCGGCAATATCTGGAAGTGGGAAGCGCTTTCGAAAGTAGCCGGGATATCTGGAGGATTGACCGCAGGGGCAATTATCGATGGGGTAAATGCGCTGGGGATTGGAGGAAAAATATATGACTGGACCCACGTTGACCCTCTTGCCAACACCCGATTCTTTGATGCTCGTAACATAGTCGTCCGTCGTGACCCTTTAGTTATGGACCTGGACGGCGACGGCCTGGAACTGACAGGTGCCAGCGGATCCATTCTCTTCGACCACAACGGCGACGGCATCAAGACAGGCACCGGATGGGCCAGACCCGATGACGGCTTCTTGGTGCGGGACCTCAACGGCAACGGCACCATAGATACCGGCCGGGAACTCTTTGGTGTAGACACCATTAAGAGCAACAGCACACTGGCCACTGACGGCTTCGACGCCTTGCGTGACCTGGACGCCAACGGCGATGGTTTCATTAACAGCGCAGATGCAGCATTCGGTGAACTCAGGATCTGGCAAGACGCCAATCAGGACGGTATTACCCAGAGCGGCGAGCTCAAGACCTTGACCGAGCTCAGTATCACCAGCATTGGCGTCAACGGCACCAGCACGGGCCCGCAAGCGGGTCAGGTGATCAACAACAATACCGTGGCTCTGAGCACGACGTTCACTCAGAACGGTCAGACGCACACCGTCGGTGCGATCGACCTCGAGACCAATAACTTCTTTACCGAGTTCCCACCCGAAGTGGTGGATGAAGCCGGCAACCCTGTTCCTATCACCGAGCAAGCCCAGGCACTTCCGCAGATGGATGGTTCCGGCATGGTGCGAAATATGCGGGCCGCAGCTAGCCTGGACAGCGACTTCGCCAATGCCCTGCAGACCTTTGCAACTACCCCTACCCGTGATGGCCAGCGCAGCCAGCTTGATAACCTTGTCAATCTGTGGGCTAACACCTCTACCTATTCGCATGGCGTGCTTTACGGCCTCAATGCCAACGTGACCTACAACTTGCCGACCGGCGTGACTGAAGCCGAGTACAAGAACCTTATCTATGTGCTCGAGGCGTTCAATGGCAGCCGTTTTTACGGCGATGAAAATGGTGGGCCTCGCCCAGCGGGGTTTGCCATCAGCAGCAACACCGATCCGAATACTGGAAACGTGGTGTACCACTACATCGTCAGTCCGCCGGCCGCACAGGTAGACCTGTTGCAGCAAGCCTATAGCGCGCTCAAGGAAAGTGTTTATGGCGCATTGGTAGTGCAGACGAGGCTTAAGCCCTATTTGGACGGCATTGGATTGTCTATTAGTGGGACTGGAATTTCGTTTAACACGACTGGACTAACTACTGCGCTTACAAACCATAGAGCCGCAGATGAACGCAACGCACTTATCGACCTGGTTGAGCTTCACCACTATACGGCCGGAGCACTATCTGCTGTCGGGTTTGGCGGAATATCAATGTTGCGCAACTGGATTGATGCTTTGGCCGTGGACTCACCGTTAAGGGGGGAGCTCGCATCGTTGGATGTGTATTCGGGGCTGGCAACCAGCGGAAGCAGCCGTTCCGATATTTATTTGGGAGATGCCTCTGCAAATACTTTCAGTGCCGGCGCCGACGGTGACTGGCTGGACGGCGGTGCAGGAAGTGATCTATTGCAAGGTGGATCCGGCGACGACGTGCTCGAAGGGGGCGCCGGCAACGACATCCTGGCCGGGGGCGTGTACGACACCTGGAACGGCAACTACAACGGCGCGGGCAGCGATACCTATCTGTTTGGCCTGGGTGATGGGCAGGACACAATTGTTGACCAGGACACCACCGCCGGAGCCATCGACACGATTGTTTTCAAGTCAGGCATCCTGCCTGCCAGCGTGCTGATCTCCCGCTCGGGCGACAGCCTGGTGCTGAAGATTCAGGGCACCAGCGACCAGATAACGATTAACGGCTATTTCAGCGGGGACGGTGCTGGAGGTTGGGCGATTGAGCAGATTCAGTTTGTCGACGATCCGGCGACGATTTGGGACATCGCCACCGTGAAGGCGCAAGCCTTGCTTGGAACGGTCAACAACGACACGCTTCAGGGTTATGCCACCGACGACACGATCAATGCCGGGGACGGCAACGACACCGTGACCGGCAATGACGGCAATGACGTATTGAACGGAGAAGTCGGAGCCGACTCGCTCAGTGGCGGCAACGGCAACGACGTGCTGGAGGGCGGCGTCGGTGCTGATTCCCTGATCGGCGGCAATGGCAATGACACCCTCAATGGTGGCGCCGACGGGGACACCTTGCAGGGCGGAGCGGGTGACGATGTTCTGGATGGAGGCGCCGGCAACGACGTGTTGGGTGGAGGGGTATACGACACCTGGAACGGCAACTACGACGGTGCGGGCAGCGACACCTACCTGTTCGGCCTGGGCGATGGTCAGGACACGATCGCCGACAACGACACCACCGTTGGCGCCGTCGACAAGATCGTCTTCAAGACTGGAATATTGCCGGGCAGTGTGTTGGTTTCGCGCTCCGGCGACAGCCTGATCCTGGCAATCCAGGGCACCAGTGACCAGGTAACGGTCAACGGCTATTTCAATGGAGACGGTGCGGGCGGTTGGGCCATCGAAGAGATTCGCTTCGCCGATGATCTGAACACGGTTTGGACAGTGACAGACGTCAAGAATATGGCACTGGTCGGTAGTGCCGGCAACGATGCCCTGACCGGCTACGCCACCGATGACGTGATCGTGGGCAATGACGGCAACGACACCATCAGCGCCCGGGCAGGCAATGACACACTGTATGGCGGCAATGGCGCTGACACTCTCAGCGGTGAAGATGGCAACGACCTGATCCTGGGCGATGCCGGTGCGGATTCCCTGATCGGAGGCAACGGTGTTGACACCCTGTTGGGTGGGGCTGACAACGATACGCTGCAAGGTGGCGCCGGCGACGACATCCTGGAAGGCGGAGCCGGCAACGACCTGCTGGGCGGCGGGGTGTACGACACCTGGAACGGCAACTACAACGGAGCGGGAAGCGACACCTATATGTTCGGCTTGGGCGACGGCCAGGACACGATCGCCGACAACGACACGACGGCCGGTGCCGTCGACAAGATCGTCTTCAAGGCTGGCATCTTGCCAGGCAGCGTGTTGATCTCGCGCTCGGGTGACAGCCTGGTTCTGAAGATCCAGGGTACCAGCGACCAGGTAACAATTAACGGTTATTTCAATGGAGACGGTACTGGCGGCTGGGCCGTGGAAGAAATCCGTTTTGCGGACGACCTGAATACGGTATGGACGGTTTCCGACGTCAGGACAATGGCCCTTGTCGGCAGTGCCGGCAACGATGCACTGGTCGGCTACGGCACAGATGACGTGATCGTGGGCAATGATGGCAACGACACCATCAGCGGCCGGGCTGGCAACGACACGTTGTACGGCGGTAATGGCGCCGACACCCTCAGCGGGGAAGATGGCGACGACCTGCTTCTGGGTGACGCCGGCGGTGATTCCCTGAGCGGTGGCAACGGCAATGACACGCTGAGCGGAGGCGCCGATGGCGACACATTGCAGGGTGGAGCGGGTAACGACATCCTGGAAGGCGGGGCCGGTAATGATCTGCTGGGCGGCGGGGTGTACGACACCTGGAACGGTGTCTACACCGGCACAGGCAGCGACACCTACCTGTTTGGGCGCGGAGACGGGCAGGACACGATCGCCGACAACGACACGACCGCAGGTGTCATTGACAAGATCATTTTCAAAGCCGGAGTTCTCCCGGGGGATGTCCTGGTTTCCCGCTCTGGCGATACCCTGGTGCTCAAAATCATCGGCACCGGCGATCAGATATCGGTGAGCGGCTATTTCAATGGGGATGGCGCCGGCGGCTGGGCCATCGAAGAGATTCGCTTCACTGATGACGTCAATGCGGTCTGGTCTGTGGCCAACGTCAAGAACATGGCGGCGCTTGTGGGCGGCGCTGGCAATGACACGCTGATTGGCTATGCCACCGACGACGTGATGGCGGGCAACGATGGCAATGACACCATGAGTGGTCGTGGCGGCAACGACACGCTGTACGGCGGCAATGGCGCGGACACGCTTAACGGAGAAGACGGCAACGACCTGCTTCTGGGTGAGGCAGGCGGCGACTCCCTGAACGGAGGCAACGGCAACGATACCTTGAACGGCGGTGCCGATGTCGACACACTGCAAGGAGGTGCCGGGAACGACACCCTGGATGGCGGGTCGGGTAACGACATTCTGGCCGGCGGGGTGTACGACACCTGGAATGGTGTTTACACCGGAACCGGCAGCGACACCTATCTGTTCGGGCGAGGTGATGGACAGGACACGATCTCCGACAACGACTCCACTGCTGGCGTCATTGACAAGATCATCTTCAAAGCCGGGGTGCTCCCCGGAGATGTCCTGGTTTCCCGTTCCGGCGATATTCTTGTGCTCAAAATCATCGGCACCAGCGACCAGATATCGGTCAATGGCTATTTCAATGGGGACGGCACCGGCGGCTGGGCGGTGGAAGAGATCCGTTTCGCCGATGATGTCAACACGGTCTGGTCGATTGCCAATGTGAAGGTGATGGCTCTGGTCGGTACGGCCGGTAATGACACCCTGACGGGCTACGCCACCGACGACGTGCTCGTGGGCAATGACGGCAATGACACCATCAGCGCCCGGGCCGGAAACGACACGCTGTACGGCGGTAATGGCGCCGACACCCTCAACGGGGAGGACGGCAACGACGTGCTCCTGGGCGAGGCCGGTGGTGATTCCCTGAGCGGCGGTAACGGTAACGACACGCTCAATGGCGGAGCCGATGTGGACACCTTGCAAGGCGGATCAGGCAATGACACCATGGAGGGTGGTGCCGGCAATGACATCCTGGCCGGAGGGGTGTACGACACCTGGAACGGCAATTACAACGGCGCGGGCAGCGACACCTACCTGTTCGGCTTGGGCGATGGCCAGGACACGATCTACGACAACGACGGCACCGCTGGCGTTGTCGACAAGATCGTCTTCAAGGCTGGAATCCTGCCCGCCAGCGTGCTGGCTTCGCGATCGGGCGACAGCCTGGTCCTGAAGATTCAAGGCACCGCCGACCAGATTACGGTTAACGGCTATTTCAGCGGGGATGGAGCCGGAGGCTGGGCCGTTGAAGAGATCCGCTTCACTGATGATGTCAACACGGTCTGGTCAGTTGCAAATGTGAAGCTGATGGCGCTGACGGGCGGCTCAGGCAATGACACCCTGACCGGCTATGCCTCCGATGATGTGCTCGTGGGGAATGACGGCAATGACACCATCAGCGCCCGGGCCGGCAACGACACGTTGTACGGCGGCAATGGCGTCGACACCCTCAACGGGGAAGACGGCAACGACATGCTGCTGGGCGAGGCCGGCGGCGACTCCCTGAGTGGAGGCAACGGCAACGACACACTCAATGGTGGTGCCGATGGTGACACCTTGCAAGGCGGCGCCGGTAACGACATTCTGGTGGGCGGATCGGGCAACGACATCCTGGCGGGCGGAATCTATGACACCTGGAACGGCGTCTACACCGGCACGGGCAACGACATCTATCGCTTCGGAGTGGGCGGCGGCCAGGACACCATTTATGACAACGATGGGACCGCGGGAAACATTGATCGGATTGAATTTGACGCGGGTATTACACCTACCGGTATCACGGTAACTCGCAGCGGGAACAATCTCGTTTTGAGAATCACGGGGACGACCGACACCCTGACGGTGAGCAACTACCTGGCCAACAACTCGGTGACACCCTGGTCCGTTGAGGAAATCGCGTTCGGCGATGGCACGGTGTGGAGGCCTGCAGACATCGATGCCATTTTGTTGAACGGGGGCATCCTCGGGACAGCTACGACCGGCGCGGACAGCCTGATTGGCAACAATACCTCGGCAGATACGCTCAATGGGTTGGCCGGCAACGATATTCTCCGCGGCCTGGGGGGCAACGACACCTTGACGGGGGGCACTGGAAATGACCAGCTTTTTGGTGGCTCAGGCGCTGATACCTACCTGTTTGCGCGGGGTGACGGCGCTGACGTCCTCACAGACACAGATGCCACTGCGGGTGTGACCGACACCTTGAGGTTTGACGCCAGCGTTGCTGCCGACCAGCTCTGGTTTCAGCAGGTAGGGCTCAATCTGGAGGTCTCTGTCATAGGCACAACGGACAAAGTGGCTGTCACCAACTGGTACCAGGGCGCCGGCAACCATGTGGAAATATTTGAGCTGGCCAACGGGACTCGTTTGCTGGACAGTCAGGTGCAAAACCTGGTTGATGCAATGGCGGCGTTCTCGCCACCGGCGGCAGGTGAGACCACATTGCCGGCTGGCTATCAAACAAACTTGTCACCGGTCATTGCTGCAAACTGGCAGTAGAAGATGCCTGTTTGAATCCAGGGAGTACTGTCGCCCGGCCGCCGTACGCGGTGGATGATGGCGACAGGCTTCTCTTTGTGTTTGGGCAGCAAATATTCTCGCCACAGGCTTGATGCTTGACGGGGAAGTGCCCCAGACCGGGCGGGTCTTCGTCAGCTATTTTCCAGCGTCGCCGCCACCTTAAACTCCGGTCATGTCATCGATCATCTCCAGCCAGTTTGCCAGCCGCGTCACGCTGGTGCGCGACAAGGTGGAGTCTTTCGCGGCCTACCCGTTTCACCTGCCGGCCATCCGCACGCTGGAGTATATTGACCTGCACCCGAAAGTGACGTTCTTTGTGGGTGAAAACGGCTCGGGAAAGTCGACGCTGCTGGAGGCGATTGCAGTTTCGCTGGGGTTTAACGCAGAAGGCGGTACCAAAAATTTCCGTTTCGGTACACGCGTTTCCCATTCGGTGCTAAACGAATACATTCGCGTTGCCAAAGGCTTCAAGCGGCCGAAGACCGGCTTTTTTCTGCGTGCAGAGAGCTTCTTCAATGTGGCGACGGAGATCGAGAACCTGGACGCAGAACCTTCCATGGGGCCGCCGGTGATCACTTTCTATGGCTCGCGCTCGTTGCATGAGCAGTCTCACGGCGAGTCATTTCTGTCGCTGCTCAACCACCGGTTCGGCCCGGAAGGGATGTACATCCTTGACGAGCCGGAAGCGGCCCTGTCGCCGCAACGCCAGCTGGCGGTGTTGTCGCGCATGCATGACCTGGTGCTGGAGCGGTCGCAGTTTTTGATCGCGACGCATTCGCCCATCCTGATGGCTTACCCGGACGCCTGGATTTATGCGTGCTCGGAGTCCGGCCTGGAGCGCATTCAGTACGCCGAGACTGAGCACTACCGGGTTACGCGCGATTTTTTGCAAAACCCGGAGCGCATGCTTCGCCTGCTGCTGGAGCGCAAGGACGAACCTGACGCATCTGCGTGAGTGGGGCCTGGATCAAACCATCGCCGCCAGCCGCGTCCCCTGGTCAATCGCGCGTTTGGCGTCGAGTTCGCTGGCTTCATCTGCGCCGCCAATCAGGTGCGTCTTGACGCCGGCCGCGCGCAGCGGCTCCAGCAGTTCGCGGAGGGGTTCCTGCCCGGCGCACAGCACGATGTTGTCGACTGACAGCACGGTGCCGTCCAGCCGCTTTTCGCCGAAGGTGATGAAGAGGCTGAGGCCTGAGCCTCCTTCGTTTTCACCAATGCGTTCATAGTTGACGCCTGAAAGCATTTCGACGTTTTTCATTTTCAGCGCGGCACGGTGGATCCAGCCGGTGGTCTTGCCCAGGCCCGCGCCCAGCTTGCCGGGCTTGCGCTGCAGCAGGGTGACATGGCGCGCCGGCGGCGTGACCTGCGGGCGCACGACGCCGCCGCGCACTTCGCCGGGATCGGCCACACCCCATTCGGCGAGCCAGGCGGGCAGGTCGAGTGCGGTGGAGTGACCGGTGGGTGTGACGAGGAATTCGGCGACATCAAAGCCGATGCCGCCTGCGCCTATGAGCGCGACGCGCTCGCCCACGGGTTGGCGGCCCAGCAGCACATCGATGTAGCTGAGCACCTTGGGATGGTCTTGCCCGGGAATGCGCGGGTTGCGCGGCGTGACGCCGGTGGCCAGCACGACTTCGTCAAACTTTTGCGCAATGAGGTCGGCCGCCGAGACGCGGGTGTTCAGGTGCAGCTTCACGCCGGTGCCGGTGATGCGCTGGCCGAAGTAGCGCAGGGTTTCTTCGAACTCTTCCTTGCCGGGCACGCGCTTGGCCAGGTTGAACTGGCCGCCGATTTTGTCGGCAGCGTCATACAGGTCAACGCTGTGGCCGCGCAGGGCCAAAGTGGTGGCGGCGGCCAGACCCGCGGGGCCTGAACCTATAACGGCAACGCGTTTTTGGGCGGGAGCGATGCGGATGACAAGTTCGGTTTCATGCCCGGCGCGGGGGTTGACGAGGCAGCTTGCCAGCTTGGCCTGGAAGGCGTGGTCCAGGCAGGCCTGGTTGCAGGCGATGCAGGTGTTGATTTCATCGCGGCGGCCTTGCGCGGCCTTGTTGACGAACTCGGGGTCTGCCAGGAAGGGGCGGGCCATGCTGACCATGTCGGCGCTGCCGTCGGCCAGCACCTGTTCGGCCACTTCGGGCATGTTCAGGCGGTTGCTGGTGATGACAGGAATCGTGAGGCCGGCGGCACGCAGGTCGCCTCGCAGCTTTTTGGTGACCCAGGTGAAGGCGCCGCGTGGTACTGACGTCGCGATTGTCGGCACACGCGCCTCATGCCAGCCGATGCCGCTGTTGATGAGCGTGGCACCGGCGGCTTCAACGGCTTTGGCCAGCAGCACGACTTCTTCCCAGCTGCTGCCGCCGGGAATCAGGTCGATCATCGAGAGGCGGTAGATGATGATGAAGTCGCGGCCGACGGCTTCGCGCGTGCGGCGCACGATCTCCACGGCCACACGCATGCGGTTGCCATAGCTGCCGCCCCACTCGTCGGTGCGCTGGTTGGTGTGGGTAACGAGGAACTGGTTGATAAAGTAGCCTTCGCTGCCCATGATCTCGACGCCGTCGTAGCCGCCATCGCGGGCCAGCATGGCGCAGCGGATGAAGGCGCGAATCTGCCGCTCGACGCCGCCGGAGCTAAGCTCGCGCGGGGTGAATGGCGAGATCGGGCTCTGGATGCGCGAGGGCGCGACGCACAGCGGGTGGTAGCCGTAGCGGCCGGTGTGCAAAATTTGCAGGGCAATCTTGCCGCCTTCGGTGTGCACGGCGTCGGTGACCTGTTTGTGGCGACGCGCAGCGCCTGAGCTGGCGAGCATGCCGGCGAAAGGTTTGGTCCAGCCGGCGATGTTGGGCGCAAAGCCCCCGGTAACCATGAGGCCCACGCCGCCGCGTGCGCGCTCGGCAAAGTAGGCGGCCATGGCGGGGAAGTGTTTGCGGCCGTCTTCCAGGCCGGTGTGCATGCTGCCCATCAGCACGCGGTTCTTCAGCGTGGTGAAGCCCAGGTCCAGCGGCGCGAGCAGGTGGGGGTAGGGGGAAGCGGGGTCCAGGGAAAAAGAGGAAGACGCAAGGGAAGGGGGCGTCGTCGCCGAAGTGGGGGTCGCGGCCAAGGCAGGTCTCCTGTCAAAACTGCCTGCATGGTAGTCGCTGCAGGGCCAACGGCACAGCGCGCCGGGTACTCTAGGGGACAGGCTCTACGCCGCCTTCGGGCTAACCCGGGCCCCCACGGTCGCTCACTTCGTGTAGCTCCCTGCCCCCCAAGGGGGCCGCTGCGCCTGCGGCCCGGCGAAGCCGGTTCCGCGGCCCCTGCTTGCATGAAGAGTTCAGCGGCGTAACCAGTGGGCGTATTTCACCAGTGGGGGCCGCGGGACTGGCTTTGCCAGACCGCAGGCGCCGCCCCCTCGAGGGGGAACAGGCTACACGCAGTGAGCCTGGACGGGGGTGGCTTATAGATCGCCCGGCGAAGCCGGTTCCGCGGCTCATGCTGGCCTGGCCGGCTCGCTTTGCATCGCCTTTTCTGGTGCCCTCAGGGTATCGGGGCAGCGGCCTTGCGGTGTTGTCCGACACCCGCCCGCAGCCTGTGCTGGTACTTTGAAGCTTCGATTTCTGGAGCACTCATGGCAAAAACCAACACCAGCCCGACACGCGCCAAAACCGGCGAAGGCGCGACGGTGCCGCATCCTCCGCACAGCGAGCCGGACGATGAAGCGGATGGCAACGATGCCAGCACCTTGATTGAAAACCCGGTGAAGCCCGGAAAGGCCGGCAAGCTCAAGCAGCACAGCTTTCCTGACGGCGGCGGTAGCGGCGGTGCCGAGGCTTTCCGGCGCGGGCCGGGCCGGGGTAAGCCTTCGCCCGGCGTTTGATTGGGGTTTGGCCAGCGTTTGATCGGGGTCTGATGAAACTCGCGACCTTTAACGTCAACGGCATCAAGACGCGGCTTCCGCAGTTACTTGACTGGCTGGCCAAAGAATCGCCCGACGCGGTCTGCCTGCAGGAGCTCAAGGCGCTGGACAGTGTGTTTCCCCAGGCCGACCTGCGGGAAGCGGGTTACAGCGCTTTATGGAAAGGCCAGCGTTCATGGAACGGTGTGGCGATTCTGGCCAGGGGTGAGGCGCCGGTTGAAATACGGCGTGAGCTGCCCGGCGATGCGTCAGATGACCACAGCCGCTATCTGGAGGCGGCAGTGGACGGCATCGTCGTGGCCTGCCTGTACCTGCCCAACGGCAACCCGCAGCCCGGCCCCAAGTTTGACTACAAGCTGGCCTGGTTTGAGCGGCTGCAGAAGCACGCGGCGGGGCTTTATGCGTCCGGGCACCCGGTGGCGCTGGCGGGTGACTTCAACGTGGTGCCGACGGACTTTGATATCTACAACCCCAAGTCCTGGCGCAAGGACGCCCTGTTGCAGCCCGAAAGCCGGGCGGCCTATGAAAAGCTGTTGGGGCAAGGCTGGGTAGACAGCCTTCGGCATTTGCACCCGGATGAACGCGTCTACACCTTCTGGGACTATTTTCGCCAGCATTGGCAGCGCAACGCGGGCTTGCGCATCGACCACATCCTGCTGAACGCTGAACTGGCGCCGCGCCTGAAAGCTGCCGGGGTAGACAGCTGGGTGCGCGGGCAGGAGCACGCCAGCGACCATGCGCCGGTGTGGGTGGAGCTGGGTGTGGCGCGTAAAGCTGCGGGCGCGGTGAAGAAGAAGGTGGCCAAAGTGGCGAGGCCGCGAGCGGCAGCGATGCCGCGCAAAAAAGCTCCGTAAGCCAATGCCGTGCCTTGCGGATTCGTTGCTATTAATTCAATAGCTGCCTGCGCAAGTCCCTATTGGTCTAGCGGCTGTTTTTGATCGCAGTCGCGGCGTCAGTCACCAGTTCAGGGCCCTTGTAGATGAGGCCGGTATAGATCTGCACGACGTCGGCGCCGGCCTTGATCTTGGAGACGGCGTCCGCACCGCTCATGATGCCGCCCACGCCGATGATGGGAAAGCCTTTGCCGAGTGCCGTGCGCAACTGGCCGATGACGCGGTTGCTGGCTTCCAGCACCGGGGCGCCGCTCAGGCCGCCGGCCTCTTCGGCATGGCGCGTGCCTTTCACCGCGTCGCGGCTCAGCGTGGTGTTGGTGGCGACGACGCCGTCCATGGCGTGGCGCTTGAGCGTGGCGGCAATCACATCGACCTGGGCTTCATCGAGGTCGGGTGCGATCTTCACAAAAATCGGCACACGCTTGCCGTGCTGTTTGGCCAGGGTCTCGCGGCGTTCGGCAATGCGGCCGAGCAGGGCGTCCAGGGCTTCGTCGCTTTGCAGGGCGCGCAGGTTTTTGGTGTTGGGGCTGGAGATATTGACGGTGACGTAGTCCGCGTGCGGGTAGACACCGTCCAGGCAGGTCAGGTAATCGTCCACCGCGTTTTCAATCGGCGTGGCGGCGTTTTTGCCGATGTTCAGGCCCAGCAGCAGGCTGTTTGGCGCGCCTTGCTTGCGCACGCTGGATCGCTGCACATTGGCCAGAAAAGCGGCCAGCCCTTCATTGTTAAAGCCCAGGCGGTTGATGAGCGCGTTGGCTTCGGTGAGGCGGAACATGCGCGGCTTGGGGTTGCCCGGTTGGCCCAGAGGGGTGACGGTGCCGACTTCGACAAAACCAAAACCCATGGCGGCCAGGCCGTCGATGCAACGGGCGTTTTTATCGAGCCCGGCGGCCAGACCCACGCGGTTGACGAATTTCAGGCCGGCCAGCTCGACGGGATCGCTCACGCGGTTGCCGCAATACGCCAGCGACAGCGGCGTGCCCTGGGTACGCGCGAGCGAAGCCATGGTCAGCTCGTGGGCGGTTTCGGGGTCAAGCCCAAATAAAAAAGGGCGGGCCAGGGCGTAGGGGAGCAGGGACATTGGATAATTCGGCTTTTGGCGATGAGGCGATGAACCACCCGGGCAGGCCGGGCATGAAGCCTGATTGTCGCAAAACCCGTTTCGCCCCGGCCCCCCAAACACTCTTCAACACTTCCATGACTCAAGCCATGACCCAAGACGAACTCAAAACCCTGGTCGGCCAGGCAGCCCTGCACTATGTCGAGGAAGGCAGCATTGTGGGAGTCGGCACCGGCTCGACTGTGAACAAATTCATTGACGCGCTGGGCACCATGAAGGGACGTATTGCCGGTGCGGTGTCGAGCTCGGTGGCCTCGACGGAACGCCTGCAGGCGCTGGGCATCAAGGTGTTTGACGCGACGGAGGTGGACGAACTGGCGGTGTACATCGACGGCGCCGACGAGATCGACAACGCGGGTTATATGGTCAAGGGCGGCGGTGCGGCGCTGACGCGTGAAAAGATCGTGGCGGCCCAGTCGCGCAAGTTTGTCTGCATTGCCGACGAGTCCAAGCTGGTGCAGGCGCTGGGCAACTTTCCGCTGCCCGTTGAGGTGATTCCGATGGCGGCCAGGCGCATCGCGCAGCAGTTTGCAGCCATGGGCGGCACGGCCAACCTGCGGCTCAAGGACGGTAAACCGCTGGTCACCGACAACGGCCAGCACATCCTGGACGTGACCGGCCTGAAGATCGCCGACCCACTGGGTTTTGAGTCGCAGGTCAACCAGTGGCCGGGCGTGGTGACGGTGGGGGTGTTCGCCCACCAGAAGGCGCATGTCTGCCTGCTGGGTGCGCCGGGCGGGGTGAAGACGCTGGTGTTCTAGGCTGCTCTAGCCCCAGAAAGCAAAACGCCGGGCTGGTACCCGGCATTTTGCATTTTCAGAGCCCGCTCAGAATTTGATGCCGGCAGGGTTGTTGGCCGTGGCGGCGGGTGGTGCCGCCGGAGCAGCCTGTTGGGATGGTGCGGCAGGAGCGGCTGGGGCGGTGCCCGCTGCTGGAGATTTGCTCACGGCGACCAGGGGTGTAGGCGCGGGGCGCTGGTAGGTGGCTGGCAATATGGACGCAGCAGGGTAGCCCGCTGCATTCAGGTACTGCGTCCACTCTGCGTCCGAATAGCCTTTGAGTTGCTGGGCGGCTATGGTCAGAAAGGGTAGCGATGCATCGCCGCTCACCCGCTGCAGGGCCGCAATATCTTCATTGGTGCTAACGGTTTTCTCGCTGAAGGGAATGCCACGGCTTATCAGCATGGCACGAGCGGAACCGCAGGGAATACATTTTTCGTTGGTGTACAACGTGACCGGGTATTTGCTGACAACCTGTCGCAATTCGAAAGGAAGACCTCCGGATGCTGCTCCACCACTTGACGCTGCGTTGGCAGCGCTAACCTTGCCGCTACTTGCCGCCGGCGGTGGCTGGTCGGAAAAGGTGACCTTGCCGTCGGGTCCCACGATGCGGTAGACCTGCTGCGCGTGTGACGGCAGCGCCATAAAAATTAAGCTTCCCCCAAGCAGCAGCATGGCCAGCAGGGCGTTAGGAGAGAAGGATCTAACAGCGTTTGATTTCATGGTTTCCCCAGTCAGTCTTGAATTTGAATTGAAGTGGCTTGGCTCAGGTGTTTCAAGCCATACCCTGGTGGCGCATCAGCGCGTCCAGCGTTGGCTCCCGGCCCCGGAAGGCCTTGAATGATTCCATGGCCGGACGGCTGCCCCCTGCTTCCAGGATGGCTTGCCGGTATTTTCGGCCTGTTTCTACATTAACGGTACCCGATCCTGTGCCGGCGTCAGTGTTTGTACCCGGATCGGCTGCAGGATGGGCGGACTCTTCAAACGCGGCATAAGCGTCGGCAGACAGGACTTCGGCCCATTTGTAGCTGTAATACCCGGCCGCATAACCACCGGAAAAAATGTGACTGAATGTATGCGCAGTACGGCTGTAGGCCGGGGCCGCAATGACAGCGACTTCGCGGCGCACCTCGTTCAGGAGATCCATCAGGTCGTCGGCTGGGTTGTGAGAGGTGTGCAGCAGCATGTCGAATAGTGAAAACTCGACCTGGCGCAGCGTCTGCATGCCGCTCTGGAAGTTTTTGGCGGCCAGCATCTTGTCGAACAGCTCGCGCGGCAGGGCAGCGCCGGTGTCCACGTGGGCGGTCATGTGCTTGAGCACGTCCCACTCCCAGCAAAAGTTTTCCATGAACTGGCTGGGAAGCTCGACGGCGTCCCATTCGACGCCGCTGATGCCGGAAACGTCCCGTTCGTTGACCTGGGTGAGCATGTGGTGCAGCCCGTGGCCGAATTCGTGGAACAGCGTGGTCACGTCGTCGTGCGTGAGCAGGGCTGGCTTGCCGCCCACGCCCTCGGCGAAATTGCAGACGAGATGCGCCACCGGGGTTTGTAGCTTGCCGTTGTCGGGGCGCAGCCAGCGGGTGCGCACATCATCCATCCAGGCGCCGCCGCGTTTGCCGTTGCGGGCGGGCTGGTCCAGGTAGAACTGGCCCACGAGCTGGCCGTTGCGCTCGATACGGAAAAACTCTACGCCAGGCTTCCACACGGGTGCCGAGTCCTTGCGGATGGCGACTTCAAACAGTGTTTCCACGATCCTGAAGAGGCCTGCCAGCACTTTGGGGGCAGTGAAGTACTGTTTGACTTCCTGTTCACTGAAGGCGTAGCGCGCTTCCTTGAGTTTTTCGCCGATGTAGGCGTAGTCCCAGGCTTGCAGGTCGGCCAGGCCCAACTGGGTGGTGGCAAAGGCGCGCAGGTCGGTAACATCCTTTTCGGCATAGGGTCGGGCGCGCCGGGCAAGGTCACGCAAAAACGTGATGACCTCGTCGGGGGACTTGGCCATCTTGGCGACCACCGAGACCTCGCCGAAATTACGGTAGCCCAGCAGCTTCGCCTCTTCGAGGCGCAGCGCAAGGATTTCCTTCATGATGGCGCTGTTGTCGAATTTGCTGAACTCGGGTGCGGCCTGGTCGCTGGCGCGGGTGGTGTAGGCCTTGTAAAAGGTTTCGCGCAGTTTGCTGCTTTTGGCAAACTGCATGACAGGCAGGTAGCTTGGCATTTTCAGGCTGAGGCGGTAGCCGGTCTTGCCTTCGGACTGGGCCTGGTTGCGTGCTGTTTCAAGCACGTCTGCAGGAATGCCCTCAACCTCGGCTTCTGTCGCGTAATAGGCAAATGCGTCGGTGGCGTCCAGGGCGTTCTCGCTGAATTTCTGGTTCAGCTCGGCCTGGCGTTCCTGAATCTCGGCAAAACGGTCGCGGTCGGCGCCCTTCAGTTCCGCACCCGACAGCACAAAGTTGCGAATGGCGTTTTTATGGGCCTGGCGCTGCTCGGTGTTCAGGGTGGCCACGTCGATGGCTTTGTATTTGGCGTAAAGGCGCTCATCGGCGCCCAGGCGGGTCCAGAACTCAGTCACGCGCGGCAGGGCGGCGTTGTAGGCCGCGCGCAGCTCCGGCGTGTCGGCCACGCTGTTGAGGTGGCTCACGGCGCCCCAAGCGCGGCCCAGGTTCTCGGTGGCCACGTCCAGCACGCCGGCGATACCGCTCCATGAGGCCGGAAAATCCGCTGCCGTGACATGCTCAAGGGCGCTTTCAGCCTTGGCCAGCAGCTCGTCGAGGGCTGGCGCCACATGCTCGGGCTGAATCCGGTCAAACAGGGGAAGGTCGGAGAAGTCGAGAAGGGGATTGGTCATGACGTACAGCTGTGGGCGAAAGTCTCGAATCTAAAGGCCTGGGGCTACCGGGCCAGGAAGAATGTGCCTGTCGGGGCGCTATCGGGGCAATTACCCCGTGCCTTGCGGGCGGGGAACTCAGCCCTGTGCACTCTTCTTGACGCTTTTCAATTGGGGTTTTTTGGCGCGTTTGACGGTGCCGCCGGGCGTGAGGCGCTGGTTGCCGAGCACGCGCAGGGTTTTGACTTCGGGGCGCTGGCCGTAGCGGGAGCTGTTTTTCAGTACCTTGACATCACGGGGGCCGGGCATGCGGTCTTCATTGACCTTCTTTTCCTTTTCCGGCATTGGGCGCCACAGGACCAGCAGCTTGCCGATATGCTGGATGGGGGCGGCGTTGAGTTCATCTGCCAGGTTCTGGAAAATCGCTTCTCGGCCGGCGCGGTCGTCTGATTGAACCCGCACCTTGATGAGGCCGTGCGCGTTCAGGGCCGCGTCGGTTTCTTTCTTGACGGCAGCGGTCAGGCCATCGGAGCCGATCATCACCACTGCGTTCAGGTGATGGGCATCGGCGCGGTGATCCTTGCGCTGGGCGGGGGTAAGTTGTATTTGAGCCATGACCCAATTATCGGGGGAGTCGGGAAGAGGACAATAGACCCCATGAAAGTAAATGCCAAGACCGACTTCAAACCCGGCACCCAGACCGACGCGAAGGCCGCTGCCAAAGCCGTATCGAAAGCCAGTGCGAAAGGGAAAAAGGTCAACAAGGCGTGGTTGCACGACCACATCAACGACCCCTACGTCAAATTGGCCCAAAAAGAGGGCTACCGGGCCAGGGCCGCTTACAAATTGAAGGAAATTGACGAAACCTTCGGCCTGATCCGGCCGGGGGACTGTGTGGTCGACCTGGGTAGCACGCCCGGGGCCTGGAGTCAGTACGTGAGGCGCAAGCTGTCACCCACCGGCGCGGCGGCGGGGGAGCTCAACGGCCGCATCATCGGGCTGGACCTGCTGCCCATGGAGCCGATCGAGGGGGTGACTTTTATCCAGGGCGACTTCCGGGAGGCGGAGGTGCTGCAGAAGCTGGAGCAGGCGCTGGCCTCGTCCGAAGGGCAGATCCGGGTCGATCTTGTGATCTCGGACATGGCGCCCAACCTGTCGGGTATTGAATCGGCCGATGCGGCCCGGATTGCCCACCTCATAGAGCTGGCCGTGGAATTTGCCCAGAACCGGATGAAACCGGATGGCACGCTGGTGGTGAAGCTTTTTCACGGCAGTGGATACGATCAGCTCGTGAAGCTTTTCAAGGACACCTTCAAGACGGTCAAGCCCCTCAAACCCAAGGCCTCGCGCCCCGGGTCGTCGGAGATTTTCCTGATTGGCAGAGGACTTAAAAGGCGCGCTGACGCTGCACAATGAGTGCGATACGGTGGCAAAAATCACCTAAACCCGCTTCAAACATGGGGCTGGCAGGGGATTACGCGGTTTTTGCCCTTGAAACGCCTAAAATCAGGCGCATGTGACTTTTGTTCTTATACCGGAGTAGTCCTTGAACAATCAGTGGTTTTCCAAAATTGCAATCTGGCTGGTTATCGCCATGGTGCTGTTTACCGTATTCAAGCAATTTGATCCACGCGGTAGCGCCGGCTCAAACTACCTGGGTTACTCCGAGTTCCTGGAAGAGGTGCGCGGCAAGCGCATCAAGCAGGCCACCATCGCCGAAGGCCAGGGCGGCACCGAGATTTCCGCAACCACGGTGGATGATCGCAAGGTTCGCACCACCGCAACCTACCTTGACCGCGGCCTCGTCGGCGACCTGATCGCCAACGACGTGAAGTTTGACGTCAAGCCCCGCGAAGAAACCTCCCTGCTCACGTCCCTGCTGATCAGCTGGGGCCCCATGCTGCTGCTGATCGGCGTGTGGATTTATTTCATGCGGCAGATGCAGGGCGGCGGCAAGGGCGGGGCTTTCAGCTTCGGTAAATCCAAGGCGCGCCTGCTCGATGAATCCACCAATCCAGTGACTTTTGCCGACGTGGCGGGCTGCGACGAAGCCAAGGAAGAAGTCAAGGAAGTGGTCGACTTCCTGAAAGACCCCGCCAAATTCCAGAAACTGGGTGGCCGTATTCCGCGTGGCTTGCTGCTGGTTGGCCCTCCGGGCACCGGTAAAACCCTGCTGGCCAAGAGCATTGCCGGCGAAGCAAAAGTTCCGTTTTTCTCGATTTCCGGCTCTGACTTCGTTGAAATGTTCGTCGGTGTGGGTGCGTCGCGTGTGCGCGACATGTTCGACAACGCCAAGAAAAACGCGCCTTGCATCATCTTTATCGATGAAATCGACGCAGTCGGCCGCCAGCGCGGCGCGGGCCTGGGCGGCGGCAATGACGAACGCGAGCAGACCCTGAACCAGATGCTGGTCGAGATGGATGGTTTTGAAACCAATGTCGGCGTGATCGTGGTGGCTGCCACCAACCGTCCCGACATCCTGGACGCCGCCTTGCTTCGTCCCGGCCGTTTTGACCGCCAGGTCTATGTGACGCTGCCCGATATCCGCGGCCGCGAGCAGATCCTGAATGTGCACATGCGCAAGGTTCCGCTCGGCCAGGATGTGAGCCCCGGGGTCATCGCCCGCGGCACGCCCGGCATGTCGGGCGCTGACCTGGCCAACCTGTGCAACGAAGCCGCCCTGATGGCTGCACGCCGCAACGCGCGCACCGTCGAGATGCAGGACTTCGAAAAAGCCAAAGACAAGATACTGATGGGCCCCGAGCGCAAGAGCATGGTCATGCCCGAAGAAGAGCGCCGCAACACGGCCTACCATGAGTCCGGTCACGCGCTGCTCGGCAAGATGCTGCCGAAGTGCGATCCGGTTCACAAGGTCACCATTATTCCGCGCGGCCGTGCACTGGGCGTGACCATGAGCCTGCCGGCGCAAGACCGCTACAGCTATGACCGCGAGTACATGCTGAGCCAGATCAGCATGCTGTTTGGCGGCCGTATCGCCGAAGAAGTCTTCATGAACCAGATGACCACGGGCGCCAGCAACGACTTTGAACGTGCCACAGCGCTGGCCCGCGACATGGTCACCCGTTACGGCATGACCGAGGCCCTGGGCCCCATGGTGTACGCGGAAAATGAAGGCGAAGTGTTTTTGGGCCGTTCAGTCACCAAGACCAACAACATGAGCGAGTCGACCCTGCAAAAGGTGGACGGCGAAGTACGCCGCATCATCGACCAGCAGTACGCCCAGGCGCGCAAGCTGATCGAGGACAACCAGGACAAGATGCATGCCATGGCCAAGGCCTTGCTCGAATGGGAAACCATTGACGGCGACCAGCTGGACGACATCATGGCCGGCAAGGAACCCCGGCCGCCCAAGGACTGGACGCCGCGCAATTCGTCGGTAGGCGGCGGTAGCGGTCCCAGCGGCGGTACACCTGCTGTCAGTACCGATCCGGCACCTACGGTAGCCTGATTCCTCCACAAGCATGAAGACGACTGCCAGGCAGTCATCACAACCGGGGCCAGTCCCCGGTTTTTTCATGGTGGAGAACATGGCTCCTGGGCTTGCCACTTTGTATGGCTTCGGCAACGCACCGTTCGTTGCGCGGTATTGCATTGCTTACCGGCCTGTGGTTTAACCCTTCATTCGTTTCGGGACATCCATCCATGATCTGGCAAACCTCCCGCTTTCAGATTGATCTGTCCAAGCCGCGCGTCATGGGTATCGTCAATGTCACGCCCGACTCATTTTCGGATGGGGGCAGGTATTTCACCCTCGGTGGTGGTTTTTCAGGCGTCTTTGCTCATTGTGAGAAATTGATCCGGGATGGCGCCGACATGCTGGACATTGGCGGTGAATCAAGCCGGCCTGGCGCACCGCCCGTACCACTGGAGGAAGAGCTTGAACGGGTGCTGCCTGTGGTTCGCCATGCGGTCAGCCTCGGTGTGCCGCTGTCGGTTGACACGTACAAACCTGAAGTGATGCAGGCTGTGCTCGACCTGGGCGCCGATGTCATCAACGACATCTGGGCCCTGCGCAAACCGGGTGCGGTGCAGGTGGTGGCGCAGCACCCGAATTGCGGTGTCTGTCTGATGCACATGCATCGCGAACCCCAGACCATGCAGGTTGCCCCCATGGAGGGCGATGTGGTACCGCAGGTGATGGCTTTTCTGGAAAGCGCCGCATCTGGCCTGCAGGCCGCTGGCGTTGATAAATCCCGCATCGTGCTGGATGTGGGTGTGGGCTTTGGTAAAACCGTGGCGCAGAATTTCGCGTTGCTCGCGCGGCAGCAGGAGTTCCTCGCCACCGGTTATCCGTTGCTGGCCGCCTGGTCGCGCAAATCGTCTTTGGCCGCCGTAACCAGCACCTCGCTCGCGACTGTCGCCCAGCTCGACGTGACCGACCGCATGGTACCCAGCGTAGCGGCCGCCTTGCTGGCGGTGGACCGAGGCGCCCGTATCGTGCGTGTGCATGATGTGCGTGAGACTGTGCAGGCCCTGAAGGTATGGATGGCAGCGCGCTAGCAGTTTTGTCGCTATCCGGCAAAGATGGCGGCTTTGGCCGACAAAGGGCTGTACGGGGCACCTAAAATAGGCCCCTGTTTCAAGAACAACAAGCTCCACAGGGACAAAACTCCATGACCAGAAAATACTTCGGCACCGACGGCATTCGCGGAACGGTGGGCCAGCCGCCCATCACGCCCGACTTCGTCTTACGGCTTGCGCACGCGGTCGGCCGGGTCCTTCGCAAGACCGAATCCCGCCCTACGGTGCTGATCGGCAAGGACACCCGCATTTCCGGCTACATGCTGGAAAGCGCGCTGGAGTCCGGCTTCAACTCCGCCGGCGTCGATGTAGTGCTGCTCGGCCCCTTGCCTACGCCGGGTGTGGCCTACCTCACGCGGGCCCAACGCGCCAGCCTGGGGGTCGTCATCAGTGCGAGCCACAACGCCTACCCCGACAACGGCATCAAGTTTTTCAGCGCGCAGGGCACCAAGCTCGATGATGCGTGGGAACTGGCCGTGGAAGCTGCGCTCGACGAGCCACCCGTCTGGGCCGATTCTGCGACTTTGGGCAAAGCCCGCCGTCTTGATGATGCGGCAGGGCGGTATACCGAATTTTGCAAAAGCACCTTTGCCAATGACCTGACGCTTCGCGGTCTGAAGATCGTGGTGGACGGTGCCCACGGTGCGGCTTATCACATCGCCCCCATGGTCTTTCATGAACTGGGCGCTGAAGTCATTGCCATCGGCTGCGCACCCGACGGCCTCAACATCAACCACGAAGTCGGTGCGACGCACCCCGAGGCGCTGATAGCCAAGGTCAAGGCCAGCAAGGCGGACTACGGCATTGCGCTGGACGGCGACGCCGACCGGCTGCAGATCGTGGACGCCGAAGGCCGGCTTTTCAACGGCGACGAGGTGTTGTACCTGATGGTCAACGAGCGGCTGGCGCGTGGCGAGAAAGTACCCGGCACCGTGGGCACCCTGATGACCAATATGGCCGTGGAAGTCGCGTTGAAAGCCAAAGGCGTGGAATTTGTACGCGCCAAGGTTGGCGACCGCTATGTGCTCGAAGAGCTTGAAAAACGTGGCTGGCTGCTGGGCGGTGAGGGTTCGGGCCATCTGCTGGCGCTCGACAAGCACACCACCGGTGACGGCCTCATCAGCGCGCTGCAGGTGTTGCAGGCCTGTGTGCGCAGCAAGAAAACTCTGGCCCAGCTGCTCAGCGATGTGGTGTTGTTCCCGCAGACGCTGGTCAACGTGCGCCTCAAGCCCGACCAGGACTGGCAGAGCAGCAAACCCTTGGCCGACATGACCAAAACGGTGGAAGCCGAGCTGGGCAACACGGGCCGCCTGCTGATTCGTGCCAGTGGCACCGAACCGCTGCTGCGTGTGATGGTCGAAGCGCGCGATGCGGCCCAGGCGAAAAGTTGCGCCGAGCGGGTGGCGAATACGGTGCGGTCCTGAGCGATTTATTCAGGAAGATAGCGGCTGCAACTCTTTAAGGGCGGGCGCAAGCAGCTATTAAATCGATAGCGATCCGTCGAACAGGCTAGGAAGCCTCTACGGCCTCCATCAAGCGAGCCCGCTCATCCGGCGTGAGCACCTTGGGTGATACGCGTGGCATCCCATCATCCGGGTTAAAGAAGGGCGTGATCTTGTAGCCGCCATTGAGCCTCGTGCGTATCAGTGTCGCCATGAACCGGAGAATGGACACGCTGGTGCTGACCGGCATGGCTTTGGGGTTACCTTTGGCGCTCTTCATGCCGACTTTCATGCGCACAAGGCCGAAGGCGGCGTCGAGACTTGTTGACGGATCTTTCAGGCAGTTGTGCAGCAGGCCGACATGCGAGACCTTGAAGTCACGCGAGGTGTTGCCGATCGGTGTGTTGCAACAGCTGGCATACCAGCGCAACATGCCCTTGTCACTGAGCGACATGCAGGTGAGCGCCTCCTGGCCGTGGGTGAAGGTGACGTGTTGGGGCAGCGTGGCGACCACGTCCGATCCGCCCATTTCATCCAGAATCTCGTCGGCTTTGCCCAGAAAGTGGGCGTAGGCCTGGCAGTCTTTGCAGTAGCAGATACCCCGGCATACCGATTCGGTGTGACTGACATGGCCGCGGAGTGTGCCGCATTGGCAGCGCAAGGGGTGATTCATGTGAGAGCCCTGTTTGATGGGTGAGCCATTTAACACTCAGACGCGCGGAACCCCGAGTTCTTGTCTGGCAGGGCAGTCCGGTCAGTGCGCGTACGGTGTTTCCTGATGCCGATGAGTGCAATAGCTCCCGCGGTCTGCGTCGTAACCATGACCAGTGGATAAAGCAGTCCGATACCGAGTGTCGCCACGATAAAACCGGTGCTGGCGTAAAGCGTGGATTCACGTTTGTATTCTGAGCAAAGCGCCAGGACAAGGCCAAGCCCGGCAAGAATGAACGTAAGGCAGGTCAACCAGATAACAGCGTTGGCGTCATTCAGCGCAAAGACGCTGCTTGGCTGGAGTTCGGCAATATAGCTGCGTTCTTGCCGCACCATGCCCAGCCGGTTCAGCGCGTTCAATAGCTTGCCCCCGAAGAGCACACCGCCGGCGCGATGAACGCACCACAACGCAAGAAACAATGAGAAGGCGACGAGGGCCGAGGCAAACGACAGTTTCCCCAAAGACACTCTTTCGCCGGCACCGAGCAATCGCTTAAGCATTCTCAGCCTGCGAAGGGTAGAGATGTTTGCAGAATCGCCACTCATGCACCGGCTGGTCATCAATGTAGGCTGTAGGCTTTGGCAGATAAGCTTCAAAACACTCGCTGATCCCTAGTTCGATGGCTGTGGTTCGGCAGTATTCAGCACCTCCCGAGCTCCAGAGAAACAAGGTTGCGCCTTCGGATTTCAGCCGCCTGACCTGGGCAATTACCGCAGGCATGGGAATACGCTTCGCACCAACGGACCTGACCATGGTGTCGTCGACATCGATAAAAACGACTTGTGGGGTCATGGGTGTTGAACCTTTGTTTGACCCCGGAATATGTGTGACGCCAGCAGCCACAAGGCTACCGGCAGCAAAAGTGCGGCGGCAAGTACCTCCGAAAGAATTGTGACGTTGGCGATCAGAGGATGAAACTCGATGGGGGCCAACGCATAGTGGCCCAGGCCGTCAAAACCTAACGCCGCGTAAACAGCCATCAGCAGCAGGCCCATAGCCACGAATTTTTTGCGCATGAGCAGCAAGCCAACGGCACCCACCGAAGTGATGGCAGCCCACACCCCATAAACCTGCGCACGTGTTAGCCAGGCCGGCAGGTTCGGATATTCGCAGATGAACTCGGCGTTGTGGCTGAAATGGCCGAGACTGGCGAGGAAGTAGGCTGCTGTCAGGGCGAGCAGCAGTTTGGGAAAGTCGTTGAAGCTGCGAAAGAAACGCATCGTTCAGGCCTGTGGTTAGAGGGGTGGACCCGCAGGCATCTGGCCTGTGGGTTACCAGTCTAACCAACCGGGCAGCCGCGCCGCTCGACGGCCTATTGTTCGCTAACTCAAGCCAGCGTATATGCCGTCTTCACCGTCGTGAAAAACTCCTGCGCATACTTGCCCTGCTCACGCGGGCCGTAGCTGGAGCCCTTGCGGCCGCCAAACGGCACGTGGTAGTCCACACCGGCGGTTGGGAGGTTCACCATGACCATGCCGGCCTGGCTGTGGCGCTTGAAGTGGGTCGCGTATTTGAGGCTGGTGGTGGCGATGCCAGCTGACAGGCCGAATGGCGTGTCATTGGCAGCGGCGAGTGCGGCCTCGTAGTCCTTCACCCGGATGATGCTGGCAACGGGACCGAAAATTTCTTCGCGGTTGATGCGCATGCCGGCGGTGCTTTCGCTGAAAAGCGCTGGTGTCATGAAGTAGCCTTCGGCGCCGCTGCCGGTGTGACAACGTACGCGGTCACCGCCAAATGACAAGGTCGCGCCTTCCTGCTGGCCGATGGCGATGTAGCTTAAGTCCTGCTCCAGCTGGGCTTGTGAAGAAACCGGGCCGATGTCGGTTCCGGCAGTCAGGGCGTCGCCCACCTTGATGCGGGCCATGCGTTCCTGAAGCGCCTTGACGAAAGCAGGGTAAATGCCTTCGGTCACGATGAGGCGGCTTGATGCTGTGCAGCGTTGCCCAGTGGAGTAAAAAGCGCTCTGTGCGCTGAGTTCCACGGCCTGGGTCAGGTCGGCGTCGTCCAGGATGACCTGCGGGTTCTTGCCGCCCATTTCGAGCTGCACCTTCTTGAGGTTTTTCGCGCAAACCTCAGCAATGCGGCTGCCCACGCCGACCGAGCCGGTAAAGCTGATGGCATTGACGCCCGGATGGTTGACCAGCGCATCGCCGATGACGCGGCCGGGCCCCATCACCAGGTTGAACACGCCCGCCGGAATACCTGAGCGCGAGATGATTTCGGCCAGGGCCCAGGCACTGCCTGGAACCAGGTCTGCCGGCTTGAGCACCACGCAATTGCCGAAGGCCAGCGCCGGCGCAATCTTCCAGGCCGGGATGGCGATGGGGAAATTCCACGGCGTGATCAGGCCGACGACGCCCACGGGTTCACGCGTGATTTCCACGCCGATGCCCGGGCGAACCGACGGCATGGTTTCACCGCCCAGGCGCAGGCATTCGCCGGCAAAGAATTTGAAGATGTGGCCAGCGCGGGTGGCTTCGCCAATGCCTTCAGGTTTGGTCTTGCCTTCTTCGCGCGAGAGCAGGGTGCCCAGCTCTTCGCGGCGTGCCAGGATTTCAGTGCCGATCTTGTCGAGCGCATCGGAACGGGCCTGGATGCCCGAGGTAGACCAGGCCGGGAAGGCGGCCTGTGCGGCCTGCACGGCGGCATCCAGCCCTGCGGCGTCGGCCTGTGTGTACTCGCCGATCACGTCGGCGAGATTACTGGGGTTCAGGTTCGGGCTGTAGCTGCTGCCGGCCAGCCATTGGCCGGCGATGAGGTTGTCGTGTTTGGTGGACATGAGGTGGCTCCAGAAGAAATCAGGGTTGATCAGGGGCGAGAGGGCGCGCAGGTTGCGGGAATGCCACAGGCGGCGCCACATCAATCGCGTAGAAACGCAAGGCGTTATCGCACATCATCGCATGTTGCTGGTTTGCCGGCAGGTGGTCCAGCATGCCGGCCACACTGCCAACCAGGTCCGGATAGTTTATGCGCAGGCCCGCCACCGGAAAGTTGCTGGCAAACATGCAGCGCTGCCAGCCGAAAATGGCCACCGTCTCGCGCACGATGCGCGCGTTTTCGTGCCAGTCCCAAGGCTGGCCGCGCAGGCCGAACTCGGAAAGCTTGACGTGTACGTTTTCCTGCCGGGCCAGCGTTTCCATCCAGCCGCGCCAGCGTTTGAGGCCTTCTTCGCTGCGGTCCCAGGCAAAGCCGTGGTGGTTCAGGGCGATGGGCACTTTCGGAAACATCGCTGCCACGGTAGCCGCTTCGGGCAAGTGCCAGGCGGGCACGCGCAGGTCCCACCGCAGGCCGAATTTCTCCAGCAATGAAAAGCCGCGCAGCCAGTTTTCGTGTTGCATGGTGCCCGCTTGCCCTTTGACGCTTTGGTCCGCTGCGGCAGATGTGACGGGTTTGCTGCGGATGCCGCGCACCAGTTCAAACTGCGACTGCGCGAGCAGGCATTCCCCGCTATCAGGCCGGTCAAACCAGGCGTGCGCCACGATGGCGTTCGGAAACCCGTGCCTGGCGTGAACCTCATGCAGCCAAGCAGTTTCGGCAACCTGCTCAAGGCGGCTGCGTTCGGCTTCCACATGCACGGTTGCCACCACGTCGCAAGGCCCTACAGCGGCCCGGTAGTCCGTTGCGAGGAAATCCCGGCAAATCGGCCGGTAGTCGCCGAGGAAGAAGGCGCCAGGATCGTACGCTTCCTGCAACCAGGGGTAGTGGCCTTTCGACAGGTCCCACAGGTGGTGGTGTGCGTCGACGACGGGCCCTGTAAACGCCTTCACAGGTGCGGGCAGTGAGGTGGGCGATGTGCCTGTGCTCTTCATGAACCGGGAGTGGATACAGACCTTGCTGAATCAATGCCGCCAGACGTAGGACGAATCAGGTTCACGCAGCGTCCTGATTTCCTGCTCGAACGCAAAGCTGTCCAGATTGAGGCGGCGCACCGTCTCGTCCTGAAACGAGATGTAGACCGCCCGGTCCACCGGGTGAAACGACAAGGCCAGCGGGTTGCTGGGCAAGGAAAAGCAGCGCTGCTCCTGCAGGTCCAGGCCGAATATCGACAGCGAATGCTCGCCCGAGTTAGTGGTGAGCAGCAGGTCCTGGCCTTGCACGCCCTGGAAGCGGTAGACCCGGTTGGGGTCGCGCCGTGTCTTGCCTGAGGCTACGACTTTCATGCTGGCCGTGTCGACCGCGACGATGGTGTCGTCGCCGCGGTTGGCCACGTACAGCAGTGATTCGTCGGCCGACAGCACATTGCCCTCGGGCACCGGGCCGGGCATCATCGCGACCGGTGTGAAGGTCGGGTCGTTCGGCCTGATTTTGGTGACGGTGTTCGACAGCAGGTTCAGCGCATAAGCTGTCTGTGCATCTTGCGTCAGCGCAAACAGGTGGGTTTTGTAGCCGCCCGAAGACACAGCCAGGTCCGGTACATGCACCTTTGCCGGATCCGAGAAGCGCAGCAACACGTTGTGTGCCTCAGACATCACAAACAGGCGGCCCTGGCCGTCCACTGTCAAGCCATGCGGCCGGTAATACGGCCAGAGGTTCAGCGTGGCCACATGCTCGCGTTTGTCCAGGTCAATCACAAAGACCGAATGCCCACCTGCGTCTCCCAGATGGCTGGCGGTTTCGATGCCATAGTGGCCTACGTATGCAAGCCGGCGCACCGGGTCTATCGTGAACTCGTGCGGAAAGTTGGGCAAGACGATGTGTTCTTCCGCCAGGCCGGTGGCCAGGTCGTAAAAGCTGAAGGTATGGGCGCATTTCTGCACCAGCAAGAGTGTTTCCCGAAGGGGCATGGGTGTCCTGAAGATGGGGGAGCCTGAAAGGAAACAGAGAGAGAAAAAGAGAGAGAACGCGTGAAGGGGCCAGCCAAAGCCGTTTACCTGCCCCAGCGTAGCACCAGCGGGTCCAGCCGCTGCGCGGTGGCGATCAACCCCTTGCGAACCTCAGGGTGCATGGCGGGAAATGGATGGCGCGGCGCTTCACAGGCGATCACGCTTCCTTCCTTCATCAAGGCCTTGGCCGTCAAGATGCCGCCCTGGCGGTTTTCATAGTTGATCAGCGGCAACCAGCGGGTGTATTCGGTAATGGCTTCATCCCGCTTGCCGGCGACCCATGCATCCATGATCTTGCGAATGCCGTCCGGGTAGCCGCCACCTGTCATTGCACCGGTGGCGCCGGCTTCCAGGTCGGGTAGCAGGGTAATGGCTTCTTCGCCGTCCCACGGGCCTTCAATCGCGTCGCCGCCCAGCCGAATCAACTCGCGCAGCTTGGAGGCCGCACCCGGCGTTTCGATCTTGAAGTAGGCCACATTGCGGATCTCTTTGGCCATGCGTGCCAGGAAGGTTGCCGACAGGGTGGTGCCGCTGACAGGTGCGTCCTGGACCATGATGGGAATGTCAATGGCGGCCGACAGCGTGGCGAAGAACTCATAAGTCTTTTCTTCCGCCACGCGGATGGTGGCACCGTGGTACGGCGGCATCACCATGACCATGGCCGCGCCCAGGTCCTGCGCGCGGCGGCTGCGTTCGGCGCACACCCGGGTGCCGAAATGCGTGGTCGTCACAATCACCGGCACGCGGCCCGCTACGTGCTTGAGGATGGCCGCGGTGAGGACTTCCCGCTCGTCATCGGACAGTACAAACTGTTCCGAGAAATTGGCCAGGATGCACAGGCCCGTCGATCCCGCATCGATCATGAAATCAACACAGCGCTTCTGGCTTTCCAGATCGAGCTCGCCCGCATCAGTGAAAGTGGTGGGAACCACCGGGAACACGCCCGTGTATCTTGCTTTCATGCCGATCATTCGACGATGTTGAAGTCTTTGAGGAACTCGGTCTTCATCGTCAGGCCCAGGCCGGGCTTGTTGTCATCGAGCTGCAGGAAGCCGTTCTCCGCCACCGGTTCTCCGTCAAAGATGTAATAGAACAGCTCGTTGCCAACTTCCACGTCGAACATCGGAAAGTACTCGCTCATGGGCGAGGCGAGGGTGCTCATGGTCAGGTGGTAGTTGTGCATCTGCCCGGCGTGCGGAATCACCGGCACGCTGTACGCCTCGCACAACGCGTTGATCTTGTGCGCCGCCGTGATGCCGCCCACACGGTTGGTGTCGTACTGCACGACCGACACGGCTTTCTTGTCCAGCAGCTGTTTGAAGCCATAAAGGCTGAATTCATGCTCGCCGCCCGAGATCGGGATGCTGGTGAGCTGATTGAGCTCGGCATAACCGTCGATGTCGTCAGCAATGACAGGTTCTTCCACCCAGCGCGGCTGAAATTTTTCCAGCTTGGGCAGCATGCGCTTGGCGTACTCCAGGTTCCAGCCCATGTAGCACTCCATCATCAGGTCGTTGTCGTAACCAATGACTTCGCGGATCGCCTCGACGGCTTTCAGGTTTTCAGCTACGCCCTTGGTGCCGTGCGCCGGGCCGTAGCCAAAGCGCGACTTGAACATGGTGAAACCCTGGTCCAGGTATTTCTGCGCTTCGTCCTGCATGGCCTTGATGTCGGTACGGTAGAGCTTGGAGTAGTAGCAGGGAATCTTTTCCTTGGTGCGGCCGCCCAGCAGCTTGAACACCGGCTTGTTGACCGACTTGCCCAGGATGTCCCAGATCGCCAGGTCCACCGCGGAGATGGCAGCCATGGTCACACCCTTGCGGCCCCAGGCGTGGGTGCTGCGGTACATGCGCTGCCACAGGTATTCGTAGTCCCAGGGGTCCTGGCCCAGCACCAGCGGCGTGAGGTACTGGTCGATGATGGCTTTGGCGATGTGCGGCGCCAGCGCGACGTTGCCTAGGCCGACGATGCCGTCGTCGGTTTCGATCTCGACCACCGTCCACGAATGGAAGCGGAAGGTGCTCATGGACTCTGTCTTTGAGTAGACGAGGTCCATGGCGTTGGAGCAGAAATTGCCTTGCGGTGGAACGGTCTTGCCTTTCCACTCGAATACACGTGCGCGGACTGATTTGATCTTCATTTAAAGGTCCTGTGTGAGATGAATCTTTCGAGCCCTCCCCTGGAAGGGGAGGGTTGGGGTGGGGTGAGCCGTATTACTCCCTTTGGGGAGGCGCCGCCAGGCGTCCTCCCATGCGGCAGGCGATGCGAAAAGCGTTGAGCGTGGCGTTGACATCGGCCACGCCCTGGCCGGCGATGTCATACGCTGTGCCATGCGCCGGCGTGGTGATGGGCACCGGCAGGCCACCCTGCACGGTGACGCCCTTGCTGAAGCCCATGAGCTTGATGGCGATCTGGCCCTGGTCGTGGTACATGGTGACGATGGCCTGGTACTGGCCGGCCTGCGCTTTCAGGAAGATGGTGTCGGCCGGGAAGGGGCCGTCTACCGGCACGCCGCCGGCTCGCAGTTCGGCCACCGCCGGTTCGATGATGTCGATTTCTTCGCGGCCGCAGACACCGCCGTCGCCACCATGTGGGTTGAACGCCGCCACCGCTACTTTTGGGCTGTTGTTGCCGCTGGCCTTGAGCGATGCGTAAATCAAGCGGGTCGCGTCGACGATGCGCTCCTTGCTGAGCATGGCCGCTGCGTCTTTCAGCGGAATGTGCGAAGACACACGCGCGGTCCACAAGTCGCCCAGGGTATTGAACTCGCAGAAGTAGCCGGTCACGCCCAGGTATTCGGCAAAGTGGTGCAGCTCGTCTTCATGCTTCAGGCCGCCCAGCTTCATGGCCTGCTTGTTCAGCGGGGCAAAGCAGATGGCGTCGACTTCGCCGCGTTTGGCGCCGTCCATGCAGAGGTTGAGTACCTGCAGCACTGCGGCGCCGCAGGCGGCTTGCGCCTGGCTGCGCTGTACTTGCGCTGGCTGAATCGTGTCTGTGGCCAGGAAGGCGGGCAGGCTGCTGTCGGCACGGTTGCGCACTTCGGCCAAGCTGCTCACGGCTTGCGTTGCCACCGCCTGTTGGGCCGTGGCCTGGCCTTGTTGCCAGAGCCAGGCGTCGCCCACCAGCACGATGTTGGCGCCCGCCGTGATGCCGGGCTGACTCAGCAGCCGGGCAATCAGCTCGGGGCCTATGCCGGCCGCGTCGCCCAGTGTCAGTGCGACGACAGGCACCGGTTCTGTTGTCTGCTGCTTGCTCATGTCATCTTTTCCTTGTTCAGGATCATCAAAATCAGTCCAGCTTGATGTTTTTCTTGGCGATCAGGTCACCATAGCGCTTGTTCTCGTCATTATGAAATTGCGCGAACTGCGCCTGCGTCATGGGCGTCAGGTCCGCGCCGATCGCACCCAGCCGGGCTTGTGTTTCCGGCATCGCCAGGACCTTGGTGACCTCGGCGTAGACACGTTCCTGCACCGCCTTGGGCGTGGCTGCCGGCATGTAGATGCCGTACCAGGCGCTCATCTCGACACCCTTCACGCCGGCTTCGGCCATGGTGGGCACATTGGGAAGCTGCGGGTTGCGTTTCGCGCTGGCCACCGCCAATGGTTTGATGCGTCCGTTCTTGATCTGGCCGATCACCGAGGGCATGGTGTCAAAGCTCAGCTGCACCTGGCCGCCGACGAGGTCGATCAGCGCCGGGCCGCTGCCGCGATAGGGGATGTGCGTGATGAAAACGCCGGCCTGGTCCTTGAAGAGCTCGGCCGCGATGTGTTGCGTGCTGCCCGAGCCGCTGGTGGCGTAGTTGAGCTGGCCGGGTTTTGATTTGGCCAGCTTGATGAGCGACTGCACCGAATCTACCGGCAGGGCGTTGTTGACCACCAGCACATTGGGCACCGCGCCGACAAACACCACGGGCACCAGGTCCTTGTTGTTGTCATAGCCGAGTTTCAGCAGGTGCGGGGCAATCGCATGCGCGGTCGAAACACCCATCAGCAGGGTATGGCCGTCGGTCGCCTTGGCCGTCAGGTCGGCCGCCAGCGTGTTGGAGGCGCCGGGGCGGTTCTCGACCACCACCGGCTGCTTGAGCAGGGGCCCCAGCCGGTCTGCGACCGCGCGGGCCATGGCGTCGGTGCCGCCGCCGGGGGCCGATCCCACCAGGATGCGTACCGGCTTGCTGGGCCAGTCTTGCGCCAGCGCGGGGAAGGCGGCGGCCATCGCGGCAGCCGCCAGCAGCGCCGGGAGGAATGTAAAGGGTTTCAGGCGGGGCATTGTCTTTGTCTCCGGGTCTTTGTGCGGGAAAGCTTGAACGAATGCCTCGATGGTAGGGATGGCAACACTTAACGTAAATTGAAAATACCTGATTATTTGATAACCTATGGTGATCAATTGAATTGACCCCCTGAAAGACCGCCGATGCCCGACACTTCACCTGGCTCCTCCATTCCCCAGCTGCTCAACCGTCTGCGCATGCGCCAGGTCGCACTCATCCTGGCCGTGGGTGAACACGGTACCTTGCGCAAAGCTTCTGCGGAACTGGGCATGACCCAGCCGGCCGCCACCAAGATGATCCAGGAGCTGGAGTCCGCGCTGGGCCAGCGCCTGTTCGAGCGGGTGGGGCGCGGGCAAAAGCTCACGCCGGCCGGCGCCAGCGCATTGCGCTATTTCCGCGGCATGCGCGGTTCCATCGAGTCCATGACCCGTGAGCTGGCCGAGCTGCAGCTGGGCAGCTCCGGTCGGGTGTCGGTCGGCAGCATCATGGCGCCGTCGCCAAACTTGTTGACACACGCGATCATCGCGCTCAAAAAAGCTTACCCGCTGCTGTCGGTCGATGTCATGCTGGACACCAGCGACC
The DNA here is from genome assembly GCF_054049435.1 of Polaromonas sp. P5_D5. NCBI lineage: Bacteria > Pseudomonadati > Pseudomonadota > Betaproteobacteria > Burkholderiales > Comamonadaceae > Polaromonas > Polaromonas sp. P5_D5. Next base: position 203,887 of record NZ_JBFUMJ010000001.1, on the reverse strand, counting down.
GGCTGTTCGAGCTGCTGCGCGAAGGCGTGCTTGACGTTGCCATCGGGCGCATTCGCGACGAGCACCGGGCTGACTACGCCTTCACCCCGCTTGAAAATGAGGCGCTGGCCGTGGTGGCTGGCGTGCACCATCCGCTGGGGCAAAAAAAGGCGGTGAAGTTTGCCAGCCTGCTGGACTACCCATGGATATTGCAGCCCAAAGGCAGCCCGATGCGTGAGGTGCTGGAGCAGGAGTTCCGCATGTTGCAGGCGCCCACGCCCAAGGGCCTGATCGAAACCGCGTCCATCCTCACGACGACCAACCTGATTGCCGAAACCGACATGGTGGGCGTCATGCCGCAGTCGATTGCCGAGAACTACGCCCGGCATGGCCTGCTCAAGATCCTGCCCTGCTTCATCCAGCACAAGATGGAAGCGTTTGGCTCCATCACCCGCAAGGACAGGCCGATGAGCGACGCGGCACGGTTTTTCCTGGCGGCGCTGCACCAGAAATAGCCGCCGGAGGCCGATGGCAATCCGCTGCGGAGAAATTTCCTGAAAATTGCGGGCCTTGGTCCACGGAGTGAGCGCCGGCCGCTATGAGATATGCGTCAATGCCGGCGAAGAACAGAAATTGAAATCGGCGTGTGTGGTCATGGATGAACACTCCATGACCTGGATCAAGCTTTTGCCCCGTGCCATTGCTTACGCTTGGCGTATTGCCAACATTGGAAGCACACATGCCGAATCTTCAATGGTCAGACGCCCTCGTGCTCGGACTCCCCCTGATGGATGACACTCACCGGGAGTTTGTCGAGTTGCTTGCGCTGGCAGAAAACGCGGCGGACGATGCGTTGCCGGGCCACTGGCGAGCGCTGGTGGACCACACCGATGAGCACTTCAGCCGCGAAGACCGGTGGATGCTGGACACGCGGTTTTCATCCTCCAATTGCCACACTGTGCAGCACAAGGTGGTGCTGCAGGTCATGCGAGAAGGCTTGCTCATGGCCCAGGCCGGGGATTTCACGTCTTTGCGCCATATGGCAAGGGAGCTCGCTCTGTGGTTTCCGCAGCATGCGCAGACCATGGATGCCGCGCTGGCCCTGCATCTGCGCGGTATTGGCTACGACCCGCTAACGGGAGTGGTGAGCATGCCGCAAGCTTTGCCCAGGGACACCATACACGGTTGCGGTGGCCTGAGCTGTTCTGATGGCCAGGCGCTTTAACACACCGCATAAACGCGGCACGCTGTTGGGTCCGCTGGGTCATGCAATTTATTGCCCCGTTTGCCAACCCCCGCCCAGCGACTGAATCAGCGCCACCGCCGTGGTCTGGCGGTCGGCCATGGCTTGCACCAGTGCGCGGCGCGCGCTCAGCGCGGTGGCCTGGGCGGTGATGACTTCGGTGTAGCTCACCTGGCCGCTACGGTAGCGGTTGAGCACCTGCTGCTCGACCTGGTCGGCGGCCTGTGACGCCTGGCGGCGCAGTTCCTGCTGGGTCAGCAGCACGCGTGTAGCCGACAGCTGGTCTTCCACGTCCTGGAAGGCGGCCAGCACGGCCTGGCGGTAGCGCGCCACTGCCTGCTGGTGGGATGCCTCGGCGCCTTCCACGCGTGCGCCGGTGGCTCCCGCATTGAAGAGGACTTGCGCGGCCGAGATGCCGATGGACCAGACGCTGCTGGAAGCCTTGAAGAGGTCCGCCACCCGGCTGGCGCCCTGGCCGGCCGATGCGCTCAGCGACAGGCTGGGGTAATAAGCACTCTTGGCGATGCCGATCTGTTCATTGGCAGAGGCCACGCGGCGTTCGGCGGCGGCAATGTCGGGGCGGCGCTGCAGCAGCTCGGACGGTATGCCGACCGGCACGTCAGGCACTGAAGGGTTCCAGGCCACAGGGGCAATCGAAAAATTGCCAGGTGCTTCGCCGACCAGCACCGCGATGGCGTGCTCCAGCTGGGCGCGCTGGCGCACCAGGCCGGCGTCGTCGGCCTGCGCGTTGGCCAGCTGTGTTTGCGCCTGCAGCACATCGGTTTTGGCGGCAATGCCGGCGTTGTAGCGGTTCTGCGTGATGTCCAGCGCGCGCTTGTAGCCGTCAATCGTGTCCTTGAGCAGCGCCTTTTGTGCGTCTGTCTGGCGCAAGGACAAATAATTGGTCGCCAGTTCACCCTGCGCCGACAGTTTGGCCGAAGCCAGGTCGGCGGCGCTTGCCTGTTCGCTGGCTTTCGCGCCGTCCACGGTGCGGCCCAGGCGGCCCCATACATCGGGTTCCCAGCTGCCGCCAATGCTGAGCTGGTAGTTGTTGCCCACGCGGCCACCGACATTGTTGCCCGTCGTGCTGCTGCTACTGCTGCCCGAGCGGCTGGCGCTGCCATCCAGCGAAACCGTCGGGAACAGCGATGCCCGTTGCTCGCGCACCAGGGCGCGCGCCTGCGCGTAGGCGGCAACAGCCACCGCCACGTTCTGGTTGGACACTTCCACACGCGATGCCAGCTGGTCCAGTACCGGGTCCTTGAAGAGTGACCACCACGGGCCGCGCTCCAACGTATCGGCGGGCATTGCCGCGACCCAGCCTTGCGCTTCCTTGTAGGTGCTCACGTCGACCGTGGCCGGGCGCTGGTAGTCGGGGCCGACCGCGCAGCCGCCAACGGCAAGCACCAGCGCAGCGCACAGCAGGCGAAGCTGAAAGCGTGAACGGTATGCGGGGTGAGTGTCGGAAAAGTGTTTCATGGCGTTGTCAGTCATTGCAGTTGGAGCGGGGCGCCGGGCGGCGGCGCATCGGACTCGTCCGGGTGACGGCTGAGTTGGCGCTCGGAAGGACTGCGCCGGCGCAGCTTGTCCATCAGCACATAGACCACCGGTGTGGTGAGCAATGTCAGCAGCTGGCTGGCGATCAGGCCGCCGATGATGGCGATGCCCAGCGGTCGGCGCAGCTCGGCGCCTTCGCCGAAGCCGATGGCCAGCGGCAGCGCGCCCAGAATGGCGGCCAGCGTGGTCATCAGGATGGGGCGAAAGCGCAGCAGGCAGGCTTCGCGCACAGCCTCAATCGCGGAAAGGCCACGAGCCCGCTCGGCTTCCAGGGCGAAGTCGATGATCAGGATGGCGTTCTTCTTGACGATGCCGATCAGCAGGAACAGCCCGATCAGCGCGATGATGGAAAAATCCAGCTTGAACAGCAGCAAGGCCAGCACAGCGCCCACACCGGCCGAGGGCAGGGTGGACAACACCGTGATGGGGTGCACCAGGCTTTCGTACAGGATGCCCAGCACAATGTAGATCACCACCAGCGCCGCGAGGATCAGGAGGGGCTGCTCGTTTTGCGATTGCTGCGCATTGAGCGCCGTGCCGGAAAAACTGCCGCGCACGTTGTTGGGCAGCCGGATGTCGGCTTCCGCCTGGTGCACCGCGGCCTGGCCGTCGCTCAGCGTGCTGCCATCGGCGAGGTTGTAGGAAACCGTAGTGGAAAGCTCGCCGTCTTCGTGGCTGACCGAAGCGGCGGTGGGGTTTTCGCTGAAGGTGGCGATGGCCGACAGGGGCACCATCGTGCTGGCCGAGGCGCTCAGGACCTGGCCCGACGAAGAGTCACGCAGGGATGGATTGGCCACAGAGGTGGCGGTGGCCACCGTGGTTGCAGCCTGGGTGCCGGTGCTGTTGGCTGTGCTGCCTCCAGCCCCCTTGGCCGGTACGTAAATATCTTTCAGCGACTCGGGGCTGCGGGTGTAGCGCGGCGCCACTTCCATGATCACGTGGTACTGGTTGAGCTCGGCGTATATCGTGGCCACCTGGCGCTGGCCGAAGCCGTCATAGAGTGCGTTGTCCACATCGCGTGAGCTGATGCCCAGGCGTGCCGCGCTTTCCTTGTCCACGGTGACCATGGTTTCCACGCCGTTTTCCTGCTGGTCGGTGTCCACGTCGGTCAGGGCGGGCTGCAGTTTCATCTGGTCTGCCAGGCGTGTGGCCCATACGCGCAAGTCGGCCGCGTTGTCGCTTTTGAGCGTGTACTGGTAGGTCGAGTTGGTCTGGCGGCCACCTCCGCGCAGGTCCTGCACGGGGTTCAGGAAAAGGCTGACCCCGGTCACCCGTGCCAGCTGCGGGCGCAGCCTCGCAATCACGGCCTGGCCGGCTACGTCGCGTTGCCCCACCGGCTTGAGGTTGATGAACATGAAGCCTCCGCCCGCACGGGAACCACCGGTAAAGCCCACCACCGTGTCCACGGCCGGGTCGGCGCGGATGATGTCGACCAGCTGCTTGAGCTTGCCCTGCAGCGCCTGGAACGAAATGCTGCGGTCGGCGCGCAGGCCGCCGTTGATCTGCCCGGTGTCCTGTTGCGGAAAGAAGCCCTTGGGCGCTTTGACGAAGAGAAACCCGTTGAGCCCGACCACCGCCAGCAAAATCAGCATCACCAGCAGTTTGCTGTGCAGGGCCCAGTCCAGACTCACTTCGTAGCTGCGGTGCACGCGGTTGAAGGCACGCTCGAACCAGCGCGCCATAAAAGCAAAACGTCCGGTCTTCTTCTCGTGCGCGTCGGGCCTCAGAAGCCAGGCGCACATCATGGGTGTGGTGGTCAGCGAGATGACCAGCGAAATCATCACCGCAGCAGACAGCGTGACTGCGAATTCGCGGAACAGCCGGCCTACCTGCCCGCCCATGAAGAGCAGCGGGATAAAGACGGCCACCAGCGACAGGCTGATCGACAGCACGGTGAAGCCGACCTCGCGCGCACCCAGCAACGCGGCCTTGAAGCGGTCCATGCCGGCCTCGATGTGTCGGCTGGTGTTTTCCAGAACCACGATGGCGTCGTCCACCACGAAGCCGGTGGCCACGGTGAGTGCCATCAGGCTCAGGTTGTTGAGTGAAAAGCCCAGCAGGTACATCACGCCGAAGGTGCCCAGCAAGGAGACGACAGTGGCCACGGCCGGGATGATGGTGGCACGGGCGCTGCGCAGGAATGCACTGACCACCAGCACCACCAGCACGATGGAAATCAGCAGCGTGACTTCGATCTCGTGCAGCGAGGCACGGATGGAGTTGGTGCTATCGGATGCCACCTGCAACTGCACGTCCTGCGGCAGGGCGGCCTGCAGCTCGGGAATCAGGGCGCGCACGCCGTCGACAGTGGCAATCACATTGGCATCGGGCTGGCGCGTGACCAGCACGATCACCGCCGGCTCGCCGTTGAAAAGGCCGAGCGTGTTGATGTTTTCCACGCCGTCCTGTACCTCGGCCACGTCCTGCAGCCGGATGGCGGCGTTGTTGCGCCAGGCTACGACGAGATTGCGGTAGTCGGCGGCCTTGAGCCCGCCGCTGGCGGTGTTGGAGCCTGAGTAAATCTGGAAGCGCTGGCCGTTGCCTTCGATCGCACCCTTGGGCCGGTTGGCGTTCGATGCCTGCAGGGCTGCACGCACGTCTTCCATGGCGACACCATAGCGGTTGAGTGCAAACGGCAGCAGTTCCACGCGCACCGCCGGCAACGAGCCGCCGCCAAGCTCCACGTCGCCGACCCCGGGTACCTGGGCGATTTTTTGCTGCACGAGGTTGGAGACCTCGTCATAGATCTGGCCCGGTGAGCGAGTCTTTGACGTGAGCGCCAGGATGATGACCGGCGCCGAAGCCGGGTTGGCTTTGCGGTAGGTCGGGTTGCTGCGCAGTGTGGCAGGGAGGTCGGCGCGCGAGGCGTTGATGGCGGCCTGCACCTCGCGCGCTGCCGCGTCGATCTTGCGGTTCAGGTCAAACTGCAGGCTGACACGGGTTGAGCCGTTGCTGCTGTTGGACGTCATCTCATTGACGCCCGCGATCACGCCGAGGCGCCGCTCCAGCGGCGTCGCCACACTGCTGGCCATGGTGGAGGGACTGGCCCCCGGCAACGAGGCGCTGACCGAGATCACCGGGAAATCGACTTGCGGCAGCGGTGAGACCGGCAAGACGAAGAATGCGGCGATGCCCGCCAAGGCCAGGCCTATGGTGAGGAGGACTGTGGCTACCGGGCGGCGGACGAACGGTTCGGAGAGGTTCATGGCGTGGCTCCCACGCTGGCCGTGACGAAGGTGACTTTTGTTCGAACGGCGGGAATTTTTGCTGAGGGTAGCTGGCCGGGGGTAGCCCGGCGGCTACTCACTTTTCTTTTGCTTCGCCAAAAGAAAAGTAAGCAAAAGAAAAGGCGACCCTGCTGTCTGCGTCCCTCCGCTTCGCTACGGGCAACCTGCGGTGCTCGGTCCAGGCGGGGTCTCGCTCGAACTCGCCTTCGGCTCAGACAATCGCGATCCCTGATCCGCCTGACCCTGCGCTCCTCGGCGCATACAGAAGGGGCGATCGGGAACGGGGACCGAAGACAAATACCAACAAGGACACGCCATGGCGTGTCCTTGTTTCTTCTGGTGTTCGGATTCCGGCATTCGGCAGTGGGCTGTTCGGTATTTCTGTTTCCACCCCCTTGTGGATGCGCCGAGGAGCGCAGGGCCAGACGGATCAGGGCAAAAACTTGTTTGAGCCGAAGGCGAGTTGTTTTTGACCCCGGCTGGACCGAGTACCGCAGGTTGCCCCGGAGCGAAGCGCAGGGGACGCAGGAACCAGGGTCGCCTTTTCTTTGCTTACTTTCTTTTGGCGAAGCAAAAGAAAGTGAGTTGCCGCCGGCAACCCCGGCCCCGGGACAAAGCACACCCCGAAAGAACGAAAGAGCAACAGGCCTCACGCGGAAACCTCCTTCTCTTTCCCTTTCCCCCGAAACCTCCGCCCCAACCGGTCAAACGCCAAATAAATCACCGGCGTCGTAAACAGCGTGAGCACCTGACTCACAATCAGCCCGCCAAAAATCGCCAACCCCAGAGGCCTCCGCAATTCAGCGCCTTCGCCGAAGCCCAGCATCAAGGGCACGGCAGCAAACAGCGCCGCCAGCGTCGTCATCAGGATGGGCCGAAAGCGCAGCAGCGCGGCCTGGTGGATGGCGTCCTGCGGTGACTTGTCCTGGTTGCGTTCGGCGTCGATCGCGAAGTCAATCATCATGATGGCGTTCTTCTTCACGATGCCGATCAGCAGGATGATGCCGATGATGCCGATCACCCCGAGGCCTGACCCGCTGATCATCAGCGCCAGCAGCGCGCCCACGCCGGCGGAGGGCAGGGTCGAGAGGATCGTCAGCGGGTGGATGTAGCTTTCATACAGCACACCCAGCACGATGTAGACGCAGATCACGGCCGCCAGGATGAGCCAGAGCTGGTTGGACAGCGAGGCCTGGTAGGCGCCCGCCGCGCCCAGAAAGGTCATGGTCACGCTGGCTGGCATGGCGATGTCTTTGGCGGCCTCCCGGATCTCGTCGACCGCCTTGCCCAGCGAGACGCCGGGCGCCGTGTCAAAACCCAGTGTGGTGGCCGGGTACTGGGCCACGCGGGTAACCTGCAGCGGGGCCGCTTGCTCCGTGATGGTGGCAATGGCCGACAGCGGTGTTGGCGTGCCGGAGCCGGTTTTGAGTTGCAGGCTGCCCAGCGATGCGGGCGTGCGCAAGGAGTCGGGCATGGCTTCGAGGATCACGCGGTACTGGTTGGTCTCGGTGAAGATGGTCGAGACAATGCGCTGGCCGAATGCGCTGTAAAGCGCGTCGTCAATGGACGAGGTCGTGACGGCCAGGCGCGACGCGGTATCGCGGTCTACCGTGATGTAGGCCCCTGCGCCGCTGGAGCCTGCATCGGACGACACGTTGCGCAGGCTTTCGAGCTGCCGCATGCGCTGCGTGAGTTTGTTGGCCCATTCCACTACGGTGGCGTTGTTCGAGCCTTCGAGCGATACGCGGAACTGCGTGGGCCCGGTTTCAGCGTCGATGGTCAGGTCTTGCGTGGGTTGAAGGTACAGAGTAACCCCGGCTACCGCGGCGGCTCGCCGCTGCAGCCGGTCCATGGTTTCCTGCTGGCTGCCGGTGCGCTCTTTTTTCAGGTTGATCAGCATGCGGCCGGTATGCAGCATGGTGTTGTTGGCCGCATCCACACCAATGAAGGAGCTCAGCGTCTCGACGTCGGGGTCTTCCAGGATGGCCTTGGCCGTGGCCTGCTGCAGCGCGGCCATGCGGTCGTAGGACACCGACTGTGCGGTTTCCACGCGAGCCTGCAGCTGGCCGGTGTCCTGCGTCGGGAACAGGCCCTTGGGGATCAGTACATACAGCAACACCGTGAGCAGCAGGGTGGCCAGCGCCACCAGCAGCGTGGCGCCCTGGCGTTTGAGCACCCAGGTGAGCCACACGTCGTAGCGTGCGATCACGTCGTCAAAAAAAAGCTGGAGCCGCGCGCCCGCCTGGGCCATGCGGCCTTCGCCCGCCGTTTCCGGCACGTGCTTGAGCCATCTCGCCGACATCATGGGAACGAGGGTGAGCGACACCACGGCCGAGATCAGGATGGTGATGGCCAGCGTCACGGCAAACTCGCGGAACAGCCGGCCGACCACGTCACCCATGAACAGCAGCGGAATCAAAACCGCGATCAGCGACACCGTCAGCGAAATGATGGTGAACCCGATCTGCGTTGCGCCCTTGAGGGCTGCAGCCATCGGCTCTTCACCTTCCTCGATGTAGCGCGAGATGTTTTCGATCATCACGATTGCGTCGTCCACCACAAAGCCGGTGGCGATCGTCAGCGCCATCAGGCTCAGGTTGTTGAGGCTGTAGCCCAGCAGGTACATCAGGCCGCAGGTGCCGACGAGTGAAATCGGCACGGCCAGACTGGCGATCACGGTGGCGCGCAGGCTGTGCAGGAAAGCAAAGATCACCAGCACGACCAGCAGCACGGCCAGCAGCAGTTCAATTTCCACATGCATCACCGAAGCGCGTATGCCGGTCGTGCGATCGCTCAGAACATCGACCCTGAGGGAGGTGGGCAGGCCGGCCTGCAGTTCGGGCAGGCGTGCCTTGATGGCATCCACCGTGGCAATGACGTTGGCGCCGGGCTGGCGCTGCACATTGAGGATGATGGCTGGTTTCAGACCAGACCATGCGCCCAGCTTGATGTTCTCGGCGCTGTCCACCACCTGTGCCACGTCGGACACGCGTACCGCCGCGCCGTTGCGAAAGGCAATGATGAGGTTTTTGTAGTCGGCCGCGGCGACCAGCTGGTCGTTGGAATTGATCGAATAGGACCGTGTGGGGCCGTCGATGCTGCCCTTGGCGCCGTTGGCATTGGCTGCGGAGATCGCAGTGCGCAGTGAATCAAGCCCGAGGCCGTAGGAAGCCAGCGCCCGCGTGTCGGCCTGGATGCGCACTGCGGGACGCTGCCCGCCACTGAGTGACACCAGCCCCACGCCATTGACCTGGCTGATCTTCAGGGCCAGCCGGGTGTTGACGATGTTCTGCACCTCCGTTAGCGGCATGGTGTCGGAGGTGATGGCCAGTGTCAGCACCGGGGCATCGGCCGGGTTGACCTTGGCATAGACGGGCGGGGCGGGCAGGTCAGCCGGCAACAAGGAACCGCCGGCGTTGATGGCGGCCTGCACCTGCTGCTCGGCGACGTCCAGCGCCAGGCCCAGGCCGAACTGCAACGTGACGATGGAGACACCAGCGGCGCTGGTGGAGCTCATGCGCGAGAGGCCGGCCATCTGGCCGAACTGGCGTTCCAGCGGCGCTGTCACGGTCTGCGCCATCACTTCCGGGCTCGCGCCGGGATACAGCGTCTGCACCTGGATGGTGGGGTAGTCGACCTGCGGCAACGCCGACAGCGGCAAAAACTTGAAACCCACCAGGCCGGCCAGCACGATGGCCACCATCAGCAGCGAAGTGGCTACCGGGCGCAGGATAAAGGGGCGTGAGGGGCTCATTCAATAACCTTCGTGCTTCGCACTGCGATGCTATTTGCCTTGGGAACGGCCCGGCGGCTCATTCGTGAGAGTCCCGGGTCATTGCACCGGCCGTTCGCCCTGGCGGCGGTCCTTCATGCCTTGCCAGCGCGCCAGGGCTTCCGGGTCGCCCTTGTCGATCTGCTCCAGGAAGCGCTTGCGGCGTTCCAGCGCGACCGGGTCGTCCTTGACCTGGTCGAGCATGCGCTGGCGCTGCTCGGCCGTGGGGCCGGCGATGGAAGGCGGCGCAGCGCCGGGCTGCAGTGCTGCTGCCGGCGGCGTGGAAGGTGCCGCTGCCGGTGCGCTGCCTGCGGTGTCGGGTGCGGGGCGCTGGCGCCCGGCCGCGGAAGCGCCGCCGCCCGGTGCACTGGCGCCGCGGCGCTTGCCGCCCATGCCGGCGCCGGGTGTGTCGCCTGGCAGCACCACACTGGCGCCGTCCTTCAGGCGGTCGGCGCCTTCGGTGATCACGCGCTCGCCGGCCTTCAGCCCGGAGGTGATCACGATTTTTTCGGCTGTGGCCTGGCCGCGCTGCACCGGCCGCAGGGATACCGTACGGTCGGCGGCGTTCAGCACATAAACGTAGTCGCCGGTGCTGCCCAGGCGTACGGCGGTGACGGGCACCACCACCGCGTCTTCCAGTGTCTTGACCTGCAGCTGCACGTTCACGAACTGGCTGGGGAACAGCGTGAGCTTGCTGTTGGCAAAGCGCGCTTTGGCCCGTACAGTGCCGGTGGTGGTGTCCACCTGGTTATCGAGCGAGGCAAAAACGCCGGTATCGAGTGTGGCGGTGCGCGTGCGATCCAGCGCAACGACTTTCATGGCAGTGCTTCCAGCGGCGTTTTGCTGCAGCTCGCCCGCCCGGTCCTGCGGGACGGAGAAGACCACGTCAATCGGGCTGACCTGGGTAATCAGGGCAATGCCGTTGGCGTCGCTGTTACTCACCACATTGCCGACGTCCACAGTGCGCAGGCCCACGCGCCCACTGACGGGTGCCACCACGCGGGTGTAGCCCAGGTTGAGCCGCGCTGTGCCTTCGTTGGCCTTGTCGATGACGACTGTGCCTTCCAGCTGCTTGACCAGTGCGGCCTGCGTGTCGACTTCCTGCCGTGCAATCGAGTCCTGCTCGAGCAGGGTCTTGAAGCGCTGCAGGGTGACGCGGGCGCTGTCCAGCTGGGCCTCGTCGCGCTGGCGCTGGCCCACGGCCTGCATCAGCGCCATCTCAAACTGGCGCGGGTCGATGGTGGCCAGTAGTTCACCAGCCTTGACCATCTGGCCTTCCTTGAACAAAACCTTTTCCATCACGCCGGAAACCTGTGGCCGCACCCTGACCGTGGCCTGGGGAGTGACGGTGCCCAGGGCTTCCAGGACGATCGGGATGCTGGCCTTCTCGGCGGTGGCGACGCCTACCGTGGTGGCCGGTGCGCCGCGCCTGAAGGCTCCGCCAGGACCGCCTGGGCCGCCGCCGGTTGGAGTGTCTGTGGAGGGATGGGTGAGGTGCCAGGCCAGCCAGCCGGTGCCGGCCAGTGCCAGCACGGCGATCACGCTGCCGATGATGGACGCGCGGCGGCTCAGTCGTTTACGGGATGGGGTAGGGGCGCCGCTTTCCGGCGTCTCGGCTTTCGGGTCCATCAGCTGTCCTTGGTGCCCGCTACGCCAGACGGGCCGGCGCAGCATTTTTTTGTGTTTGATGGTGATTCATGCGCCGGCAGCCAAAGCCCTCGGGTCCACCTGACGGCGCACAATAATTATCACTGCAAGCCCTGGGGGCGCAGATAAAGCGCCTGAAAGAGGCGCGTAAATATCCGGTAAAGCGGCGATTGGCCTACACGGTTGCGGGCAACAACAGGAAGTCGAGCTGAATTGGCCTGTCGCTATTGTTTTAATAGCTGCTTGCGCCCGTTTTCATTGGGCTACAGCCATTTTTTTAATAACAACGACTACGCAAGCAACGCCGCGGTTTCTGCGGAGGACGGCATGCCGTCGATGGCGCCGTGCCGCGTAACGGACAACGCGGCAGCCGCGTTGCCCCACTGCATGGCAACAGACAGCGGTTCTCCGCGCGCCAGCGCAGCGGCCAGCGCGCCGGTGAAGGTATCGCCCGCGCCTATGGTGTCGCGCACTGCCATGGGGCGGCCCGGCAGTGAAACGGGCGGCTTGCCGGCCTGGAAGAGCCGGCAGCCGTCAGCGCCCAGCGTGACGAGCACGGCGCGTGTACCGCGGTTGAGCAACCGCAGGGCAGCGTCGTCCACCGAACCGGCAGGCGCTGCACCGGCCAGCAGGTAGAGTTCATGTTCATTGGGCGTGAGCACATCGACCAGCGCCAGAAGCTCGTCTGACAGGGGGCGAGCAGGTGCGGGGTTCAGTATGGTGATGGCGCCTGCCCCGCGGGCCAGGCGAAACGCCTCCAGCGTGGCGTCTGCAGGCACCTCGCACGAAGCCATCACGACGCGGCAAGCGCCCAGCACCTGCTGCGCGGCCTGCGCATGCCGCGCGGCCAGGCCTTTGCCGGCACCGGGATACACCGCAATGCTGTTGTCGCCGTCCTCGTAGACGAGGATTTGCGCAACGCCGCTGCGCTCACCGGCTACTTGCTCGACGTGTGTGGTGGCTATGCCTTCGTCCTGCCAAAGCTTCATCCCCATGCGCCCGAAGTCGTCGTCCCCGATACGTGCAATCAGTGCCACGTGCGCGCCCTGGCGGGCAGCGGCCACCGCCGCATTGCTGCCCTTGCCGCCCGGGCTGATGCTGAAATCGGTGGCCATCAGCGTTTCACCGCGCGCGATGGGCCGCTCGACGCGGGAGATAAGGTCAGCGTTCCAGCTGGCAACGCAAACGACCTCGGCATTCAATTCGTCATTCATATTGCAATATCAGAGGTGAAGAGAATCCCAAAAACCGAGAGACGCCGCGGAACCGGCTTTGCCGGGCCGCTAGCGTCGCCCCTCGAGGGGAAGGCGCCGCAGGTGCCTCGGGGGGAGTCATTTTCTCCGGGCCGCTGGCGTCGCCCCCTTGAGGGTGGAGGCGCCGCAGGCGCTTCGGGGGTGGATCATTTTCCGCCATAGCCCATGGTTTGTGGCAGCCAGAGAACGATCTGCGGGAAGCAAGTCATGGCCAGCAACAGCAACAACAGCATGACGAGGAAAGGCCAGCCTTCCTTCATCATTTCGCCGATGGGAATGCCGGTAAGGGCTTTCGTCACGAACAGCAGCATGCCGAAAGGTGGGTGGATCAGCCCGATCATCATGTTGAGCACGACCAGCACGCCGAAGTGCACCAGGTCGACGCCCAGCAGCTTGGCCGCCGGCAGCAGCATGGGCACAAACACCAGCAGCAGCACTGACACATCAAGGAAGCAGCCCAGCACCAGGAACATGACGTTCACCATCAGCAAAAAGCCGATCTGTGAAAAATGCATGCTGTCGACCCACGCGGCCATGGCCTGCGGCACGCCTTCGGCGGTGAAGGCGTAGTTGAGCATGAAGGAGCCGGCCAGGATCATGGTGATCACCGCGCTGGCGCGTGTGGATTCCATGACCACGACCCAGAAGCTGCGCCACGTCAATGCGCGGAACACCAGCGCCGCCAGGATCAATGCATGCAGCGCGGCCACGGCGGCGGCTTCGGTCGGCGTGAAGATGCCGGAGTAAATGCCGCCCAGCAGCACGATGGGCATGGACAACGGCAGCGCACCACGGAAGATCAGGCCGGCCCATTCCGAGCGTGGCACAGGTTCGTCGCGTGGCATGTTGCGCTTTTTCGCGATGACCGCGACCACGCCCATCATCAGCCCGGCCATCAGGAAGCCCGGCACCACGCCGCCCAGGAAGAGCGCGCCGACCGAAGCGCCCGACACCAGCGCGTAAATCACCATGGGGATCGACGGCGGGATGATGGGGCCCAGCGTGGCGCTGGCCACCACCACCGCGCCGGCAAAGCCGCGCGTGTATTCCGGTTTTTTCAGCATCTGGCGAATCGTGACCAGGCCGGGACCGGCCGCGTCGGCGATTGCACTGCCGCTCATGCCCGAGAAAATCACGCTGACCAAAATGTCCACCTGCGCCAGGCCGCCGCGAAAGCGGCCCACCAGGATGCGGCAGAAGTCAAAAATCCGTTCACTGACCGTGCCCGCGTTCATGATGTTGGCGGCGAACACAAAAAGCGGCACCGCCAGCAGCACGTAGCTGTTGTAAAGGCCGTTGCCGATCTGCTCGGCCACCAGGCCGATGTCCTGGCCCTTGACCACGAGGTAGCCGATGCCCGCCGCGATCATCGAAAAACCGATGGGCATGCGCAGCAGCATGCCGCCCGCCAGCACCCCAACCAATACCCAGATAGCGCTTGTCATATCCGCAGCTCCGCTTCAAGACCCTTGCCCCGGATCGCGTTCCAGATCGCCCAGGCCGAGCGCACCGCCAAAGCGGCGAGCAGCAGCACAAAAGGCATGAAGACCCATTGGAAAGACACACCCAGAACGGGCGTTCCTTCGCGAGCCATGAAATGCACATAGTCCCAGCAGCCCGGAATGCCCCAGGCCGCCAGGCCACCCACGATCAGGTTGCCGGTAATCGCCATGGCCTGGCGGCCGCGGTAGGGCATGTTGTTCCAGACCAGGTCGAACACCACATGCTCGCGCTCAGGCACCACCACGGCGGCGGCCCACAGGATGACCCAGACATAGAGGATCACGGCTGCCTCATCCGTCCAGGCCAGCGGCTTGTTGAAGAAAAACCGCGCCGTGATCTGGATCACGAACACGATGAACAGGGTCAGGAAGAGTCCGCCGCCAATCAGATTGGCGGTTTTTTGGAGCCAGCTTTTCATGGTTGTTTTCAGGGAACTCTGCAGGAATTACTTCGTGCTGTTGATGCGCTCAAGCAGGCCTTTGGGCCACGCCTTGGCGTACTCGGAGTTCTGGTAAGTCGTCTGCACCGTCTTGCGGAAAGCGTCCACATCGGGTGTCGTAACGGTCAGGCCTTCCTTCTTGAAGAATTCGACGAGCTGGCCTTCTTCCTTGATGCGGTTTTCATTGTTGTAGGTGGAAGCAGCCTGTGCAGCGGCCTTGACCTTGGTTTTTTGCGTCGCGTTCATGGCGTTGTAAGCCTTGTTCGAAATCGCAATGAAGATGCCGTCCACCAGATGGCTGGTCAGCACGATCTGCTTGGTCACTTCATAGAATTTCGCCGCGCGCACGGAGGGCAGGGGGTTGTCCTGGCCGTCGATGGTGCCGGTCTTCAGGCCCAGGTAAACCTCGCCAAAGGCCAGCGGTGTGGGCGTGGCGCCCAGTGCTTCGCCCAGGAACAGCCATTCCTTGGAGCCGGGCATGCGCAGCTTCACGCCTTTGAGGTCAGCCGGAACCTTGACGTTGCGAGCTTCGCGCAGGTTGACCTGGCGTGTGCCGAGGTACACGGTGGACAGCGGCGTCACTTCCATTTTTTCGGAGACCAGCTTGAACATCTCGGTGCCGATGGGGCCGTTGAACACCTTTTGCTGGTGGTCCGGGTCGCGCACGATATAACCGGCCGTGAAGATCGAGAACTCGGGAATCAGCTTGGCGATGTCAAAAGCGGAAATCGACGACAGCTCAAGGTTGCCGCGCGCCATGGCGGCTGGCTCTGTGCCCTGCTTGAAGAGCGATGCATTCAGGTTGATCTGCACGTCGAACTCGCCGGGCGCGCTTTTTTCAAGGTTCTCCTTGAAGACCGTCCACATCTTGGCGTGCCAGTCATCCGGCACGGCCGGCGTGGAAACGCGCAGCACGACCTTGTTCTGTGCCTGTGCGGCGGGCAGCAGGGCGCCCATCAGCAGCACGGCGGAAGCGGTGCCCAGCAGGCTGCGGCGGAAAATACCTTTGAGGGAAGCTGTCATGTTGTCTCCTTACTTTGTCGTTAAGTCGCGTGAAATTATTGAAACCGTACCGGGCCCAGCCCGGCGTGGCGTCACTCGGATTTTGTATTAATCCCGAAGGCGCTGATGGTTTTTTCCAGTGCCGTGTATTCATCGGGTGTCAAAGCTACCAGCGGTGCGCGCACGCGCAGCCAGGTCTTGTCGCCGCTCAGCATGGCCATGATCCCTTTGAGCGCGGGCATCAGTGAATAGGGTCCCAGCATGCCGATGAGCTCGACAACGCGTTCGCGTTCAGCGGGGGTAGTGGGGGCGTCGGGCTCCGTGACCAGCCGCTTGACCAGGCGCGGCATGAAATTGGCCAGGCCGCTGATGGCGCCGGTGCTGCCGCGGCGGCCCATCTCCGGCAGGTCGGGCTCGAACCCGACATACACCGTCATCTCCTTCATGAACGCATCGGACAGGCCGACCGAATGTGCGGTGGTGCAGGCGCTGTCCTTGATGCCGACGATGGTGTCCGGGTACTGCTTCTTGAGCGTGCTGATCACATGGTGCGACAGCGGAACGCCTGTGACCTGTGGGATGTGATACAGGTATAGCTTGAAGGGTGTGCCGGCCATGCCGTCGATCACAAAGCGGTAGCTGTCGATGATGCCCTGGTCGGACACGCCCTTGAGGAAAAACGGCGGCAGCATCAGGCAGCCGTGCACCCCCGCCTTGACGGCGTGGCGCGTCAGCTCCAGCGTTTCGGGCAGGGCGGCGCAGCTGGTTGACACCATGATCTGCGCGGCCGGGATGCCGTTCTTGATGAGCTGGTCAATGGCTTCCTTGCGCTCTGCCAGGGAAAAAGACGGTCCTTCGCCAGTGGTACCGAAAGCGGTCACACCGGGGCAACCGCTGGCGATCAGCGCCTTGCAATGGGCTGCGAATTTTGCGTGGTCAATGTTCAGGTCGGCCGTGAGTGGCGTCAGCAGGGCGGGCCAGATACCGCGAAACGATTTTTCGGCGGCGGGGAAAGAACTCGTCATTCAGGGGTCTCCAAAGACCACGGCATATCGGGCCGCGGCAGTCCTAGCACACGTCGGTGCGCGCTTTCAATGTGGTGGCTCAGGCGTTCGATCACGGCAGGCGCGTCGCGCCGCTTGAGGGCGTCGATAAACCAGAGGTGCTCTTCCATCGCTGGAATCAGCACGTCGGGTGAAAGGGTCGAGCCTTCGAGCTTGATCAGCCGCACCCGCAGGCTGTTGATGCGGTAGACCTCGGAGATCAGCTCATTGCCCAGTGCGTCGATCATCAGGTCGTGCAGGCCCCAATCCACCGCGGTGGCGTCCTTGAGCAGGCTGTCGTCAATGGCCTTTTTCCGCGCACGCTTGACGATGTTCAGGTGTGCCTGCTCGATGGCTGCGAGGTCGGCGTCCGACACGGTGGTGACAAAGCGGGTGGCGGCCTCGCGCTCCAGCAGGCGGCGCAGCTGAAATGCGTTGTTGATCAGTTTGAGGTCCACGTGGGCGACCTGCAGGCCGCGCTGCGGCACGGTCTTGAGCAGGCCCTCAGCCTCCAGGCGGGGAATCAGCTCACGCACGGCGCCCAGCGGCATGCCCAGCAGCTGCATCAGCTCACGTTGCGAAACAAACTGCCCGGGGCGAATGTTGGCATCGACGATCTGCTGCTGAAAGCTCTCATAGGCCTGCGCACGCAGGCTGATGGGCGGGGCGTGAGGCGCTTGCGCCGTACTGCTCATGGGTCAGCCCGCGTCGCTGGATATGACGCCCTTGCGCAGCAGGATGTTGCCGTACTTGCGCTGCTCGCCCGTCTGCAGGATCAGGAAGGCCGCTTCGGTGCGCGCATAAAACTCAAACCGTTCCAGCGTGGCGGCTGGCCGCTCGGCCGCCTGGGCCAGCAGCGCGGAAAATTCGGCGACAGGGGCGGGCACAGCGCCGGCATCACCCACCACCTGCATTGTCCAGGCAGCGTCGCGCACGTAGTTGTCCAGCGGCAGAAGTTGCAGCACGGCCTGCAGCGCCTGCGGCGACGTGACGCCCGCCAACTGCACTAGCCGGGCGCCCCCCCGGGCCGCCACGGCAGCGGCTGGAAAGTTGGCGTCCACGATGGCGACGTCATCCCCATGGCCCATGCTGCAGAGTCCATGCAGTGCGTCAGGGATCAACAGTGGCGGAATATTCTTGAGCATGCGTTGGGGGCGAGGTAGTGATAGGCAATAGCCCAGATCCGCCCGGCTTTTCAGGCTGCGGGTTTCTCCGGGTTGGATGACTGACATGTTAGCTATAACATTGCTGAACTTTTATTGGTGTTTACCCGGAACTGCGGTTTGCCGGCATGTTGAAATGACTTCCACCTTTTCCAGTCTCACATCCCTTCGGCTCGGGCTCGGCGGCGCGCCGCTGGGGAACCTGTTTTCGGCCGTCAGCAACGAAGAGGCGAAGGCATTGGTGGATGCCGCCTGGGCCGGCGGCTGCCGCAGTTTTGACACGGCACCGCACTACGGCCATGGGCTGTCGGAGCGGCGGATGGGCGACGCACTGCGCTCGCGGCCACGGGACAGCTTCACCCTGTCCAGCAAGGTCGGCCGCATCCTGACACCTGACGGGCGTGCCGCGACCGCCCAGCACGGCTATGTCGACATCCTGCCTTTTAACCAGCATTGGGACTTCAGCGCTGGGGGCACGCGCCGCAGCGTGGAAGACAGCCTCCAGCGGCTGGGCATGTCCCGGCTCGACAGCGTCTACATTCACGACCCGGATGCACAGACCCATGGCACCAATGCGAATGCTGTGCTGCGTCAGCTGATTGACGAAACGTTGCCGGCACTGCAGCAACTGAAACGCGAAGGCCTAGTACGCGCCATCGGGCTGGGCACCAATGATGTCGGCGTCGTACTGGACGTATTGCGCGAAGCCGAGCTGGATGTGCTGATGCTGGCCGGCCGCTACAGCCTGCTGGACCACAGTGCGCTGCCCGTTTTGCTGCCGCAGTGCCTGGCGCGCGGCGTGCGCATCGCACTGGGTGGTGCATTTAACTCGGGCATTCTTGCTACCGGGACGCGCGGCGGTGCTGCAACTTTCAACTACGCGCCGGCCGCGCACGAATGGCTGGAGCGGACCGCGAAAATTGAAGGGGTTTGTGAAGCGCACGGTGTTCCACTGCGCGCCGCTGCGCTGCAGTTTCCGCTGGCACACCCGGCCGTGCACAGCCTCATGCTGGGTGCCCGCAAAGCCGGCGAATGGACGGACGCCGTGGCCATGATGGCGCACCCCATCCCGCCGGAGTTCTGGACAGCGCTGCGCACGCAGTGCCTGCTGCCCGCCGAGGTGCTGACGCCATGACATCGTTTCCGGTGATTGACGCGCACTTTCATTGCTGGCAGCTGGCGCGTGATGACTACGGCTGGCTGACACCGGAGCTGGCGCCGATCTACCGCGATGTGGCCGTGAAGGACTGGCAGGCGCAGTCTGCGCCATTGGGTGTGCGGGGCGGCGTGCTGGTGCAGGCCGCAGCCACTGAAGCCGAAACACATTTTTTGCTGACGCAGGCCGATGCGAGCCCCGGTGTGCTGGGTGTGGTCGGCTGGGTGGACATGCTGGCGCCCGACGCGCCTGCCCGCATAGCGGCGCTGGCCCGCCACCCCCGGCTCAAGGGACTGCGCCCGATGCTGCAGGACATTGCCGATGCGCAATGGATACTGCAGCCTGCGCTGGCGCCGGCCCTGCATGCGATGGTGGAATGCGGCCTGGTGTTCGATGCGCTGGTCAAGCCTGTGCACCTGCCGCATATCGTGACACTGGCGCGCCGGCACCCGGATTTGCGCATGGTGATAGACCATGCCGCCAAACCTGACATCGCTGCGGGCCAGTGGCAGCCTTGGGCCGACGACATGCTGCGCGTTGCCGGCGAGACACAGGCCTATTGCAAACTGTCGGGCCTGATGACCGAGGCCGGGCCGAAGCCGGCTGCCGGCGCTGTCACGCGCTGGGGCAAGCGCGTGCTCAAAAGTTTTGGTGAGCAGCGTGTGGTGTGGGGCAGTGACTGGCCCGTGCTGGAACTGGCCGGCAGCTACGCGCAGTGGTGGGGCGAGACGCAACAATTGCTTGCGCCGCTCGACGTAGCGAGCCAGGCGGCCGTCATGGGTGGCAACGCCAGAGAGTTGTACTGGCTTTAAATCCCGGTTTGCGCTCTGCTTTGCGCGCCGTCTTTAGAATCATCCGATTGTCTGCACTGAAAGCGCATCGCGTGACCGAATCCTCCAACCCTTCCGAAAGCCCGCTGCAGGTTTGCCGCGCCGATTATCACAACCCCGTGCATGCCGCCGCTGTCGTGCAATTGCTCGACGCCTATGCGCAAGACCCGGCCGGCGGCGCCAAGCCGCTCAGCGATTTCGCCAAAGACAACCTCGTCAGTGAACTCGCCAAACGCCCGCATGCCTTCAGCGTGCTGGCCTTTAGCGGCGACAAGGCTGTCGGCCTCATCAACTGCATTGAAGGTTTTTCCACCTTCGCCTGCCGCCCGCTCGTCAACATCCACGACGTGGCCGTGCTGCCAGGCCACCGTGGCCAGCGTATCGGCGAGAAGATGCTCACGCTGGTGGACGAGATTTCACGCGAACGCGGCGCCTGCAAACTGACGCTCGAAGTGCTGCAGGGCAACCGCAGCGCCATCAAGCTTTATGAACGCATCGGCTTTGCCGGCTACCAGCTGGATCCGGCCATGGGCCAGGCGCAGTTTTTCCAGAAGTGGCTGGAGTGAATATTTCAGGCGCCTTGGTCGCCCGCATCGGACGGATCCCGCGGCAACATCAGCACCGCAAAAGCCACCAGACCCAGCGCCGTTGAAAATCTGATCGTGTCCTCACTTGGGCGGGTCTGCGGCCGCCTTCCTGGGGCCAACCTGCCACAGCACGCCGAACGAAATCAGTCCCCCAAGCACCGGCAACAGAAGAGGCAGAAGACCGAACACGGCCCAACTGCGACCAAACGATGCAGCTGCGTGGCCCAACTGAACGTGAAAGACGGCGAAGAGCACCAGCATCGCAGTTAAGCGATAGGACGCGTACTCTTTGCCCACCGACTCAGGGAATAGGAAAACGCAAGCCAGCATCAGCATGAAGGTCCAACGTGCCCATTGGAGACTGTGCCCCGTCGTGGCGCCAGGAACCAGCGCAGCGGCGGGATCAGTTGCCGCATCGGAGGAAGCCATTCGGGTGGGCCCGGCTCCATCCGTCAGCTTGTCGCGCCGCTCTTTCATGTAACTGTGGATGAACACCGTCCCGATGAACGCCAGCAGCAGGCCCCACGTAATTCCGCCTACACCACCGATAGCGGTCGCCAAGGCCGCAAAGAGGACGATGAAAACAAGGGTACGCGCAAGCATGTTCATAAGAGTCGCTTCGGTCAATAGAGTGATCGTGAAGCCGCTACCAGTGTGTGAGGCCTCTGCCGGCTTTTGGCCGATAGCCGCCATCTTACTGAGGTCCGGCTCGGGCCCAAAGCGGGCTTCTCGCTCGCTGATTACAGACTCGGCTTTGGCGCGACGAGTCTTCGCTCGCGCCAAAGCCGACTGAATTTCGCCTAACAATCAGGTATGACTTCATTCGTCTTTGCGACAAATTCGTAGACGAATTGAGAGCCGCTTGTGGCGGTCCTCAATCTCAGTCTTGCTGTCGTCAGTGCCGGAAGGACATCGGTTGCCGGATCAGTGTGGGTCTGGCGGTTCTTACGCAAGACGACCCGAATCTTCGGAGCGTCGGCAGGGACCTCTTGAATCGGGAGGTCTCTGCCGTGACTCAATCCATACCAAAACTGCGACTTGGACGGTTCGCTTTCCACCGATACCGGTGGCAACCAGTTAGAGAACTTATCGGCGGAAACGATTGACGGTAGCCTGAACCAAAAGGTGGGCGCGCTGGCCCCGGGCTCAATATCCGCATTTAGCAAAGCGACTCTAATCGCCACGTAGTTTCTGGCCGGGTATCCGTAGCCCTTCTCATACACAGGCTGCCCACTGATTGTGGAGTCCTCGACGGGGACGAATCCAGCGCCAAAACTGAATCCCCCGTCCCTGTTCAGTGCCTCTCCGAAGCTAATTCCGTAACTTCTAACCGATCGCGGATCATTTACCACCCTGGGGTCGTCGAAGGGCGCGGCACGTCGAATTGTCTTTGGTGCGAGCTCCAGTTGCTGCTTCGAATACCTTGTGAACATTGGATGATTCTCAAGTTGATCGAGCTCAAGATCGTTGAAGTAGATTCGCTTGCCCGGAACGCACACCTGAACTCTGACTTCTGGCTCTGCCTGAGGGGTAGTTCCCTGCGATTGAGCGTTCGTGGCGCACCCCAGTGTCATGCTGAGCACCAGCACTCCTGCATGGTGAGCCCAATTTTTGGGCGCGAAGGTCATGCGATCCGCGAATCCCTGATCGAATTTTTCTTTGCCTCGCATGCGTTTGCCCTTGGTGAATGTCCGCTTCTGAGTGATCGTGGACATGCTAGCTCAATCTCTGTGCCGGGCTGTTGCAGAGGAAGGGTCTTGCAGCGCCATCAGCGCCGCAAACGCCACCAGCCCCAGCGCCGCTGAGAACCACAGCGCGCCGCTGCCAAAACGGTCAATCCCCAGGCCAAACAGCCAGGGTGCTGTGGCCTGCGCAAAGCGGGCTGGCACCATCAGCAATCCCTGGCGCGCGCCGTAATCCCGCACGCCGAACAGCACCAGCGGCAGCGTGCCCTTGGCAATCGTCAGCACGCCATTGCCGGCGCCGTGCAGCAGGGTGAACACCGCCCCTGCCGGAATTCCAAAAAACAGGAACACCATCGCGCCCAGCGTGTGCAGGCTGCCGGCCACCCGCGCCGACACCAGCGGGTGGATGTTGCGCAACAGGCCGTATTCGAGCAGCCTGCCCGCAACTTGCGCGGGACCGACCAGTCCGGCAAATACCAGCGCGGTGGCCAGCGGTACGCCATGGGCTTGCAACAGCCGTGGCAGGTGTGCGGCCATGGCCGTGCTGATGAACCAGGTGACGGCAAACACCAGCGCCAGCAGGACTGCGGTGCGGGTGCTGCTGGAGACGGAGGAGGTGAGAGAAGAAGTGGATGTGGATGGTGCGGACGCAGCGGCGGGCGCCAGGGCATCGGGCGGGCTTGCGCCTGAATGAGACTCGGTGGGAATGCCTGACGCGGGCGAAGCCGGAAGCCGCCAGTTCAGCGGCAGCCCCACCAGCAAGTGCAATGCGGCCCAGACCAGACAGGTCGCACGCCAGCCCCATTCAAGCTCCAGCCAGGTCGACAAGGGCCAGCCCACCGTGCTGGCAAAACCGGCAAACAGGGTGATTCCGGTGATGGCGCCGCGAGCGTCTTTGCCGTACAAATGCACCAGCGCGGCAAAGGCCGCTTCGTACAGGCCCGCGGCCATGGCCACACCCAGGATCACCCAGCCGGCAAACAGGCCCACCGGCCCCTGTGCCAGGGCCAGCACCAGCAGGCCGGCGGCAAAAATCAGGCTGTTCGCGGCCAGCACCGGCCTTCCGCCGTGCTGGTCAATGGCCTTGCCCGCAGCCGGGCCCAGCAATGCGGAGACCACCAGCGCAGCAGAAAAAGCAGCAAATACGTTGGGCGTGCCGACGCCGAGGTCGCGCGCCATGGGCACCGCCAGAATTGCCGGCAGGTAGTAGCTGGAGGCCCACGCCAGCGTCTGTGCGATGCCCAGCTGGACGACGGTGGCAGAACGGCTTTTCGGTGTCACAGCCACAAGGGTACCAAGGACGGACGCGGTGCCTTGATTCGCCGCCTGCGTTTCAGCCTTGGCTCACCGCCTGCTGCCGGCCGAGCGCATGGTGCAGGGCGACGCCCGCCAACGCACCGGCAGCCTGGGCAGCCACAAAGCCCGCTGCACTGGCGGGCGCGATGCCGGCAAAACTGTCTGACAACATGCGTCCCAGCACGGCGGCCGGGTTGGCAAACGAGGTGCTGGCGGTGAACCAGTACGCTGCGCCGATGTAGCAGGCGACCAGCGCCGGCGCCTTGGCCGCAGGGGCGCGCAGCACGACAAAAATCAACCCGCCCGTGGCGACCGCTTCGGCTAGCCACTGACCCCAGCTGCTGCGCAGTTTGGTACTGAACTGCAGCACGCTCATGTCAAACATGGCATGGGCCAGCCAGGCTCCGGCTACAGCGCCCAGTAGCTGGAATGCTATAAAAAGAATAGCTGCTTGCGCCCGTCTCTTATGGGTTGCAGGGCCTTTTGACCACATAACAAGGGTGACCAGCGGGTTGAAGTGCGCGCCACTGACGGGCCCGAGCAGCTCGATCAGCACGTACAGCGCCCACACGGTGGCCAGTGTGTTGGCCAGCAGGGCCACACCCATGTTGCCGCCGCTCAGGCGTTCGGCCATGATGCCCGAGCCGATGACTGCGCAGAGCAGGGCGGCGGTGCCGATGAATTCCGCCAGTGCCTGACGCGCGAGCGAGGGCGCGTCAGGGGGGCGCGGTGCCTCCGCTACGGCAGGGCTTAACAGCACGCCGCTTTTGTGCTGGAAGCTGCGCCAGCGGGCGCGGCGCAGCAGGCCTTGCCGGCGGCGGGCTTGGCTTCGCTGAACACTGGAATGCTGTCCAGCGTATGGAACTGCTCCCAGGCGATGCCTTGCGGGTCAGTCAGCCAGTATTTGTCGCTGCGGGCGTAGCAGCAGGTGGTGGGGCCTTCGTCGAGCAGTGTCATGTCGGCGCGGGTGGCGCTGGCTTTCAGGGCGGCCAGTTCCTCGGGTTTGTCCACCTGAATGCCCAGGTGATCCACCCCCGGCGCACTTCCCCGGGTAGAGATGGCAAAGTTGACCGGCGGGTCGTTGAGCATCCACTTGGCATAGTCGGCCTCGGTGCGGGCAGGCTGCTGGTCAAACATGGCCGAGTAAAAGGCGATGTTCTGCTCGAGATCTTTCACGTGGACGTGGACATGGAAGCGTTTCATGGGGCTCTCCTTGGGTGGTTGTGTTGGATTGGCTCTGTGCGTGATGGAGGTGGTGGCGTGCAATCGCGTAGTGGCGTTCAGCAGTTGCTGCAATCGGCCTTGGTGGCTACCTCGCAAGTGCCGCCTTCGCAGCAGTGCTCTGTCAGGTAGCCGAGCAGCGCATTCATTTGCCCGAAGTTGGCGCGGTAGATCAGGTTGCGCCCGCGTGCCTCGCTGTTGACGAGGCCGGCGTGTGAGAGCTCTTTGAGATGGAAAGACAGGGCACTCGGTGCGACGCCCAGTTGTTCGGCCATCGCGCCCGGCGTCAATCCCTCAGGCCCGGCGACGACGAGGGCGCGGAACGCGCGCAGGCGCTGGGCTTGCGCCAGCGCTGCCAGGGCCTTCACAGCAGAACCTTCCTCAAGCGGGGGAAAATCAAGGTTTAGGATTAATGCTTCCATAATTCAAATATAATTGAATTATTGAATCGATGCAACCGATCCTTTTTCAGGAGTGAAACTTATGCCTTCCGCCGTCACGATTTACCACAACCCCCAATGCGGCACGTCGCGCAATGTGCTGGCGCTGATCCGCAATGCCGGCATCGAACCCGAGGTCATCGAATACCTGAAAACCCCGCCAACGCGGGAGACGCTGCGGGAGCTGGTCGCGCAGATGGCGGTGCCGGTGCGGGAGGTGGTCCGGCAAAAGGAGGCCGTCTACAAGGATCTGGGCCTGGACGACGCCACGCTGGCCGACGAAGCCCTGATCGACGCGATGCTGGCCCATCCCATCCTGATAAACCGGCCCATCGTCGTCACGCCGTTGGGCACGCGCCTGTGCAGGCCTTCGGAAGCCGTGCTGGACATCCTGCCCATGCCGCAGCGGGGTGCGTTCAGCAAGGAAGACGGTGAACAGGTCGTCAATGACAAAGGGGAGCGTGTGGCGGGCCGCTGAGCTTCCCAGCCTCAACGCAATGCAGTCCGGGCCGTTCGACTGCCCGGCCGGTAGCACGGTCTGTCCATGGTCATGCATAGGCGGCAATGTCGTCTTTTCGGTCATTTCCGCTGTTTAACCGGGGGAATGGGCACCTGATTTGACAAATGCTGTGCTTATAGGCCCAAGAATGCTGGTGCCCCCGCGTTTCCTCACGCATAATCGGGAGGTGCGGCTGCCATTGCATTCGCACAGGTTAGGTGATCGGTCAGTTTCGCGCGCTACGGCGGTACTTTTTAGGTTTGTTGTGCTTTCGGGACCCCATCGCTTTTGTTTTATGTATTTTTGAGGAGTCCCCATGGGCAATAAACTTTACGTCGGCAATCTGCCATACACGGTCCGCGACGAAGACCTGCAACAATCTTTCGGCCAATACGGCTCTGTCTCCAGCGCCAAAGTCATGATGGAACGTGACACCGGCCGCTCCAAAGGTTTCGGCTTTGTCGAAATGGGCAACGATGCCGAAGCACAAGCTGCAATTTCCGGCATGAACGGCCAGTCGCTCGGCGGCCGCAGCATCACCGTGAATGAAGCCCGTCCAATGGAAGCACGTCCTCCACGTAGCGGCGGCTTCGGCGGCGGCGGTGGTGGCGGCTACGGTGGTGGCGATCGTTCCGGCGGTGGCGGCTACGGCGGCGGCGGCGGTGGTGGTCGCGGCGGCTACTAAGCCCTGCAAACCCCGTCAACGGCAGAGATGCCGTTGCCAACCCGCTCTCTCGGCGTTACGTTGAGAACAGCATAAAAGGCTTCAGAACTTCGGTTTTGAGGCCTTTTTTCTTTGGGGCTGGGTAATATTTACCTGCGGGCACTTTGCCGGGCGGTCACAACGTTTGCACTTCAGTGTGCAGGGTGTTTCGTGGCCTAATGCCCCTCTATGAAGGTTCACAAGGTGCACGACGCGACCATCCTCATGCTTGGTGACAGTCCTCCACCGGGCGACTTCGATCTATGCATCTATGAGGCAGAAGACGGCGACGGATGGCAAGGCTTTGTTGCCGGGCGCGCCGGGTCAGCCAGTGCGGAATTTCGGCTTGCAAGTGCCTCGGCTACCTATGAAGCCGCACTGGCCAGCTGGATGGAGTCCAACCGGGGTCATGGCCGATGACCATCTGGACGGCATCTGGCACGACGGTGATGAGCCTCCGGCAGCATCTCCCGGCGCCACAAGCGCTGCCGATCTTGATGGCAAAAAACTTTATGGAACAGGCGGCGACAGGGCCTCGCGAAGACATCTTTCCAGGGCCTGCGTGACGCGCCGGCGGGAACTCATGCCTTTGCGCAGGATGCCGATCTCGCGGTAAAAAGTCTTTTCACCCAGGGAGATTGCGCGCACACCCGGTGGCATGGGCAGGTAGGCCTCCACCATCGGCACTAGCGCAACTCCCAGGCCTTCGGCGACAAGGTTCATCAGACCCGTGATCTCGTCAAGCTCGATGGAGTCCTGCACCGCCAGTTTGTTCTCGCGCAGGAACCGGGTCACCAGACGCCCACCGAAAGACGTGCGCTCGTAGCGCAAAAAAGGCTGCGACTGGAGCAATGCGCGCCAGTCCCGCCCTTTGATTTCCTTGTGCACGAGCAACTTGAAGGGTTCGTACATCAAGGTTTGCCAGGTCATTTCCGGCAGGATGCCGAACGGAGGCCGGATCATCACCGCCGCGTCGATCTCAGCACTGTCGAGCTGGTCCATCAGCTTCATGGACACGCCGGGGGCGATATGGACGGGCAGTTTCGGGTTTTCCTTCCTCAGTGCCGCCAGCGCACGGGGAAGCACCGAAGACTGAACAGATGCAATGGCGCCGATCCGCAAGGTGCTGGCAAGCTCGTCATCGGTGCCCGCATCGCCCAGCTTTGAGAACAGCAGAACAATCTCTTCGGCACGCGCGAGCACCCTGGCACCCTCTTCGTTGAGCACTGCGGAACGCCGTGTCCGGTCAAAGAGCGCCAGCCCGAGGGATTCTTCCAGCCGCTGGATCTGGCTGCTCACGGCGGACTGGGTCAGTCCAATCTGGCCGCCGGCGGCAGAAAAGCCTCCGTAACGCACCACCGCGATCAGGGTTTTCAATTCGGTAATCACACGGGTTTCTCGTTAATTCATCGAAATTATTGATTCTCAGATTGAATATATATCGTTTTTCAAAGTGCATCAATCGACCTAAAGTGCGGCTTCCACGACTCAAAGAGGCTTTCGATGACCCCGCAAAACGCAACCACTCCCGCCAAAGCGCTCCCGCCGTTTCATCTGGCATTCCCTGTCCACGACCTCGCCGTCGCACGCCGGTTTTACGGTGAATTACTGGGCTGCCCCGAAGGCCGCAGCTCCAGCGAATGGGTCGACTTCAACTTCTACGGCCACCAGATCGTGGCGCACCTGGCGCCCGACGAATGCGGCCACCGCCAGACCAGCGCCGTTGACGGCCACAACGTTCCCGTTCGCCACTTCGGCGCGATCCTGTCCCTCCCCGAGTGGGATGTCCTGGCGGCCCGATTGAAAGCGGCGGGCACGCAGTTCGTCATCGAACCCTACGTCCGCTTCAAGGGTGAGCCCGGTGAACAGGCCACCATGTTCTTCCTCGACCCGTCCGGAAACGCAATCGAGTTCAAAGCCTTCGCCACGCTCGACAGCCTGTTTGCCAAGTGAAGGAGGCATGATGATGAAATTGGTAGCCTGTTCGGGCATTGCCGCAGCGTTCACCCTGGCGGGAGCTGCGGCCACCGCGCAGCCAATCGACACGCTCAAGAAGATCAAGGAGACGGCAGCCGTCACCATGGGCGTCCGTGAAGCCTCCGGCGCCATGTCCTATACGCTGGGGGCCGGCGAATACACAGGGTTTCATGTGGACATCTGCAAAAGGGTGATCGCGGATATCCAGAAACAGCTGGGCCTGGCGAAGCTGGACGTGCGCTTTCAGTCTGTCACCGCGCAAAACCGGATCCCTCTGGTTCAAAACGGTACGGTAGACCTGGAGTGCGGGACAACGACGAACAACGCCGCACGCCAAAAGGATGTTGCCTTCGCACCGACGCTCTATATTGAAGAAGTCCGGGTCGCCACCAAAACCAGGACCGGAATCACCAGCCTGTCCCAGCTTGCCAACAGGACTGTGTCGGCCACATCTGGCGCCACGGCCGTTCAGCTTATCCGCAAGCACGAACGCGCGGCGGGCGTCGACTTCAAGGAGGTTTATGGCAAGGACAACAGCGAAGGTTTCCTGCTTCTTGAAAATGACCGGGCCGAAGCGTTCGTGGCGGACGGCCAGATCCTGGCCACCATGATTTCCCAGTCAAAACAGCCGAAAAACTATGTGGTGCTGAAAGAAGTCCTGAGCGTCGAGCCGATTGCCATCATGCTGCCCAAAGGGGATGCATCCTTTAAACAGGCGGTGGACGCCAGCATCGCCAGAATGGCGAAAAGCGGGGAGGTGGCGAAGCTCTATGAAAAATGGTTTGTCCAGCCGATACCGCCGAACAACACGCGGGTAGGCATGCCCGCATCGGAGCTGACCAGGGCGGCATGGGCCAACCTGAGCGACAAGCCGCTGGAAGACTACACGAAGAAGTAGTGAGGAAGAGGGCGAGGGGAGCAGCCCGCCCTGAAACGCATCGGCCCCAACATAATCGGCAGCATCGAAACGCACCGGGAAGAAATGACATGACACACTTCAAGGAAGTCGCCCTCGCACACGCCAGCCGCCTGATCAATCACGGCCCAACGGTTTTGGTGACGAGCGCGCACGGCACGGCGCGCAACGTGATGGCCGCCGCCTGGTCGATGCCCGTGGAGTTCACGCCGCCTCGCATTGCCATCGTGATCGACAAGAAAACCTATACGCGTGAACTCATCACCGCCAGCGGCGGCTTCGGCATATGCCTTCCATGCACGGCCCTGGCCGGCTTGACGCATGCGGTCGGCAGTCAGTCCGGCCGCACGGGCGACAAGTTTGCGCAATACGGCTTGAAGGCCCGCACGGGGCCGGTGCTCGGCATGCCCTTGCTGGAGGAGGGCTGCGCGGCATGGCTGGAGTGCCGCCTGATCCGCGAGCCGCATACCGAAGACGCGTACGACACCTGCTTTGCGGAGGTGGTCGCTGCCGCTGCCGATGAGCGTGTGTTCCAGCAGGGGCACTGGCGCTTCGGCGATGACAACCTCGATCTGCAGACGATTCATCATCTGGGGGGCGGGAATTTCGTCAGACCGGCGGGAATGTTTCGTGCCGGTGACGTGGCGACAAAAATACCCTGAGGCCATCGTCAATCAGGAGTTGGTTTCGCCCCACAACCTTCCTCGCACGGCATCCTGGGCCAGGCGAAGGCTTTACCATTGCGGGCATGAAAACAACCTACATCCTCGGCGCCATCCTGGCTTGCAGCATCATCGGCGCATTGGTCGGTGCCCGTTCGGTGAAAACCGGACTTCTGGTGACATCGGGACTTCTCTCTCTCTATGGCTTGTTTCGCCTGCTGGGCTGAGCGAGCCGGCACTTCCTGACCGGCGCGAGCCCATCGATTCCATGGCGACCACAAGCCGAAACCAGGGCAACCTGATCACTCGCCTCTTGCAGCGTGGCCGGGAAGAACGCATCGCCCAGGCGGCGGGCGGCCTCACGTTCACGATGGTGATGTCCATGGTGCCGATGCTGGCGGTGAGCTTCGCGCTGTTCGCGCGCACGCCAGCCTTGCACGCCACCGGTGACGCGATTCGCGAGCACCTGCTGCGCGGCCTGTTGCCGGAGGGTATCGCCAAGACGGTGCTGAAGCACCTGGCGCAGTTTGCTGGCAATGCCAACGGCCTCACGCTGGTGGGCTTTGCACTGCTGCTGGTGTCGGCCCTGACGCTGCTGCTGAGCATGGAAAACACGCTGAACCGCATATGGCAGGTGAAGAAGTCACGCCCCGTGCTGCGCCGACTGGCTTTGTACGCAGGCATGCTGCTCACGGGGCCGGTGCTCATCGGCGCCAGCCTGTGGGCTGCGTCTTATCTGGTGGCGGCTTCCAGCGGGCTGGTGGGGGCGCGGCCCGCCTGGGTGCCGCATGCCATTAACCTGGGGCCCGCCATTCTGAGCGCCATCGGTTTCACCTGCCTGTTCCGCTTTGTACCGAACACCGTCGTGCGGTGGAGTCATGCGATCGCTGGCGGCCTGCTCGCGGGTATTGCCTTTGAGCTGGGCAAGTACGGCTTCGCGATTTACCTGGCCAACGTGCCCACCTACCGCACGATCTACGGCGCCTTCGCGCCGCTGCTGGCTTTTCTGGTGTGGGTGTATTACTCGTGGCTGGTCACGTTGGCCGCGGCGCTGGTCAGCGCCAGCCTGCCGCGTGCCGGAGCGCAGCCGGCGCGTCGGTTGTCACGGGCCTGAGCTGGCTTGCGTCGGCCAGGCCGTGTAGCCTCTTGCCATGGATTCTCTGATTGCCGCTTCCGCACGCGCGCTGGCCGCCGGCGATGCGCTGGGCGCGCTCAAGCACGTCGCCCTGCGCGACGACCCGCCGGCTCTGGCTCTGCGCGGCATCGCCATGGCCCAGTTGGGCGAGCACCCGCGTGCCCGCGAACTCCTTCGCCGCGCGGCCCGCGGTTTCGGTGCCCATGAAGAACTGGCGCGTGCACGCTGCGTTGTTGCGGAAGCCGAGGTGGCGATGGCCATGCGCGACTTCGCCGGCTCACCACGCGCACTTGCGGCTGCGGCAGCCACGCTGGAGGCGCACGCCGATACGGCCAACGCGCTGCAGGCGTGGCTCATCACGGCACGGCGGCTGTTGCTGCTAGGCCGGCTTGATGAGGCCGCAGCGGCGCTGGCGAAGCTGGATGCGCGCGGCCTGCCGCCTTCGCTGCGGGCCGTGGCCGAACTCACATCCGCCGAGCTGGCATTGCGATCGCTCCGCGTCGGTGAGGCGCGCATGGCGCTGGCGCGCGCGCACGCGGCGGCAGAGCGGGCGCAGGTTCCCGCGCTGATGGCCGAAGTCACTGAAGCGCGCACTGCACTTGACAGGCCCGCCGCCCGGCGCCTCACCGCCGGGGGCGAGCAGGCGCTGCGCCTCGACGAGGTCTCGGCGCTCCTGGCCTCGGACGCGCTGGTGGTCGACGCCTGCCGCCGCGGGCTGGGCGCGGGAGACCAGTGGCGGCCGCTGGCGCGCCGGCCGGTGTTGTTCTCCCTGGCGCGTTCACTCGCCGAAGCATGGCCTGGTGATGTGAGCCGCGAAGCGCTGATCGAATTCGCCTTTCGCACCAGGCGCCCCGACGAGACGCACAGGGCGCGCCTGCGGGTGGAGATCAGCCGCCTGCGCGCGCTCGTCAAAACACTCGCAAGCATCGAGGCTACCGAGCGGGGCTTCATCCTGAAGCCGCTGGCGGGGCGCGACGTGGCTGTGCTGGCACCGCCCATTGACGGCGAGCAGGCCTCGCTGGTGGCGCTGCTGTCGGACGGCGCGGCCTGGTCCACCTCGGCCCTGGCGCTGGCCGTGGGGGCAAGCCAGCGCACCGTGCAGCGGGCGCTGGCTGATCTGGAAGCCGGCGGGCGGGTGCGTTCCATCGGGCGGGCACGGGCACAGCGCTGGCTGGCGCCGCCGCTGGCGGGATTCACGACGATCTTGTTACTCCCTGCTTCGCTGCCGATTGGATAGAGTTGACTCCATGGCGCTGATTGATGGCGCGACAAGGAGCAACGATGACCCGCAAGACCCTCACCGCAAAACCCGAACCCAAGGCGCGCCCCGCCGAAATCGTGCGCGAGTACAGCTTCCCCGGTGTCAACGACGTCGCCGGCGTCACGCATGACGGCCAGCGTGTCTGGGCCGCCACCGGCGCCAGGATCGTCGCCTTCGACCCCGCCAGCGGTGAGCAGACGCGCACGCTGGAGTGCGCCGGTGACGCCGGTACCGCCTTCGACGGCAAACACCTCTACCAGATTGCTGAGACGCGTATCGACAAGATTGACCCCGCCACCGGCAAGGTGGTGGCGTCCATACCGGCGCCCGGCAGCGGCAGCGACTCGGGCCTGACCTGGGCCGAAGGCAGCCTGTGGGTGGGCCAGTACCGCGACCGCAAGATCCACCAGGTTGACCCGAAGACAGGCGCCATCCAGCGCACGATTGAATCGAACCGCTTCGTCACCGGCGTGACCTGGGTGGACGGCGAGCTCTGGCACGGCACCTGGGAGGGCGACGACAGCGAGATCCGCCGCATCGACCCGAAAAGCGGCGCCGTGATCGAACGGCTGGAAATGCCGAAGGGCACCGGCGTCAGCGGCCTGGAGTCCGACGGCGCGGATCTCTTTTATGCGGGCGGCGGCAAGAGCGGAAAAGTCCGTGCCGTGCGACGACCGAAAGCCGCGAAGGCCGCGTAGCCCGCCTGGCCGCATAACCCCATTCGGTCACCAGGACCGATAACGAGCGCACCTGTTACCAGCACGGGTCGGGCAGCGCATTGACCCACGCAACACAAACCCAAGCAAACGGCTCACCGAGCCAAGGAGAAAACCATGAAGCTTTACTACAGCCCGTCCGCCTGTTCTTTGTCGCCGCACATCGTGGCCAATGAGTTGGGCCTTGCCATCGAACTCGTGAAGGTCGACGTGGTCGCGAAACGCACCGAGCACGGCGAAGACTTTCTCGCCATCAACCCCAAAGGTCTGGTGCCTGTTCTCCAGCTGGACGACGGCACCCTGCTGACGGAAGGCCCCGCCGTTGTGCAATACCTTGCCGACCTGAAGCCTGAGGCGAAGCTGGCGCCCGCCAGCGGCAGCATGGCGCGTTATCGCCTGCAGGAGATGCTGGGGTACATCAACTCAGAGCTGCACCAAGGCTACATGCCGCTGTTCAACCCGGCTTGCAGCGATGAGGTTCGCAGCGCACGCATGGCCCACCTGCACAAACACTACCGCCTGCTGGAAGCCGCGCTGGGCCGCACGCCGTTCCTGCTGGGCGACCGTTTCACGGTGACCGATGCCTATCTGTTTGTGGTCACGCGCTGGGCGGAGTTCGTCAAGCTGGACCTGTCGGCCTTCCCGAACCTGCTGGCGTTCCAGGCACGTATCGCGGCCCGGCCTGCCGTGCAGACGGCGATGCGCCGTGAACAACCGGCCGTTGCCTGATCCCGACCACCTGCCTTTCATTCACTGAATCACCCACTCGTTTAACCCAGGAGAACACCATGAATACCACCGTGACCGAAACATCCCCCATGAAGCACTCCGTCGTGTCCAGAGACAAATGGCTGGCCGAGCGCAAGACGCTGCTGGCGCAGGAGAAAGAACTGACACGCCTGCGCGACCGGATCGCCGGCGAGCGCCGTGCGCTCCCCTGGGTCCGCGTCGAAAAAAACTACGTCTTTGACACGCCCGAAGGCAAACGCTCGCTTGCCGACCTGTTTGAAGGGCGCCGCCAGCTGATGGTGCAGCACTTCATGTTCGGGCCGGGCTGGGAGCAGGGCTGCCCGAGCTGCTCTTACATGGCCGACCACACTGAAGGCATGAAGATCCACCTGGCGCACCGCGACGTGAGTTTTGTGGCCGTCTCGCGCGCAACGCTGCCTGAGATCGAGCGTTTTCGCCGCCGCATGGGCTGGGCCTTCAAGTGGGTCTCTTCAAACAGCAGCGACTTCAACTACGACTTCCACGTGAGCTTCAAGCCCGAGGAAAGGGTCAACGGCACCGTCAACTACAACTACGGCATGACCGAATTCCCGGCCGAAGAAGCGCCCGGCATCAGCCTGTTCTACAAGGACGACGCGGGCGAAGTCTTCCACACCTACTCGACCTACGGTCGCGGTGTGGAAGTGATGATGGGCACCTACAACATGCTGGACCTCACGCCCAAGGGCCGGGACGAGCATGACGGGTTTTACAAGATGGACTGGGTGCGCCACCACGACCGCTACGAAACCGCGTCCGCATTCACGCCCGCGCCCGAAGCCGATTCGTGCTGCAGCACGAAGGCCTGAGCAGTCCGCGAACGGTGCGCCCATCATGTCAAGCCTTTGGCCGTGGCTTGTGGTGGCAGGGGTCGGCGCCCTTCATGGGCTGAACCCCGCCACCGGCTGGGCGCTCGCCGCCGCGTGGGGCGTGCGCGCACGCGACCGGTCGCAGGCGCTGTGGGCGCTGCTGCCGATTGCGGCCGGGCACACCGCTTCGGTCGCGCTGGTGGCCGGCGCGGTGGCAGGGGGCCTGACGCTGGATCGCTTCACGCTGCAGGTCCTGGCAGGCGGCCTGCTGGCCGCCTTCGCCGTGGTTCACCTGTCGGGCCGCGCACCCAGGGCGGCGCGCGCACCAGCGGGGCACGCCGGGCTGGCGCTCTGGTCTTTCATGATGTCCACCGCGCACGGCGCCGGCTTGATGCTGGTGCCGGCCCTGATCCCGTTGTGCGCAGGGGAGGCGCGGGCTGCGGAGCTGGCAGGGTCAGGACCGCTGGCGC
Organism: Polaromonas sp. P5_D5; assembly: GCF_054049435.1. Taxonomy (NCBI): domain Bacteria; kingdom Pseudomonadati; phylum Pseudomonadota; class Betaproteobacteria; order Burkholderiales; family Comamonadaceae; genus Polaromonas; species Polaromonas sp. P5_D5. The sequence continues at coordinate 168,928 of NZ_JBFUMJ010000001.1, read as the reverse complement.
TGGCCCTCGCGGCGGTAGGCGTTCATACCGCCGCGATGCTTGCCGTTACCGGTCTGGTCGCCACCGGGGTTTGCCGTGGTCTGGATGCCGGAGTCCGTGTGATCAACGCTCGCATGCGGGTACGGCCTCCGGCGCAGCGCTGATGGTGATGTGGCTGCGCGAAGCGCTGGCCAGGCTCCGCAGGCTGCCATGGCCGAGGTAGTTGCTGCTTCCACTGTCTGGGTGCTGTTTGATTTGCTATCTTTTCTATAGCTGCTTGCGCATATCCCTATTGGGCTTGAGCGCGATTTGATGCCCGAAACAGGCAAAAAAACGGCAGTTTTTGAGCATTTCGATGTTTTTTCCTCTGCCTAAGCGCCTTTTTGGGTGCCTTGAGGGCCCGTTTTTAGGGGTAATTTAGCCCTTCGAGGCAATATGGACGGGCGCGAGCAGCTATCAAAACAATAGCGATTTCGCCGCGCCGTGCGCAGCCATTTCGACCGCCTGCAGCTGGAACACACCCGGCGGGGCTATTTCCTGGCCGCATTCCGCTTGCGGGTGGCTGCGGCTTTTTTGGCGGAGGCTGACCGCTCTTGCGCCGTGCGGGAAGCTGCGGCTGCGCCGCCAAGGCGCCCGCCTTTTCGGGACGGTGCATGGTTTTCTGCCTTGCCGCGGCCCGATCCGGACTTCTTGCCGCCGCCGGTTTCCTTGTTGACGGTGGCCCAGGCGCGGCGCTCGGCTTCTTCCTTGCCGACGCCGCGGTCTTCGTAGCCTTCTTCAATGTGTTCAGCCTTGCGCTTTTGCTTGTCGGTGTAGGCAGATTTGTCGCCTCTGGGCATGTCGGTTCTCCTTGGCTGGATTTTCTTCGCCGTGATCGCTGTGATGGCCGCTGTGATGGCGAGAGCTTGAAAATACTGCGCCGGGGCAGGGCGCTTCGCGCGCGACATTCCCGAAAAAAGGTCGGTGATCTCCTACGTCGCGACGTTGCCGCAGGCGCTTCGCCGCCACGCGCATCGCAACCCCGAGTTCCATGGCGGCAGGGGGCTGCCGCCGCGGCCGATCTCAATCTTCCGCCGAAGGCGTGGCGTTCAGTTCATCCATCAGCCACTGCACAAACTGCTGCGTCTCCGGGGCGGCATTGGGCGCAAGGCCAAAATAGTGGCGACCCAGCGCCATCCGCAATTCCGGCAAAGGGCTCATCAACCGCCCCGCCGCCATGTCATGGGTAATTTGCGATACCGGCGCCAAGGCAAAACCCAGCCCGTCGACGGCGGCCTGAAGCACAAAGTGCAAATGGTCAAATTGCAGGCAACTGGCTGGATTGAGCTCTGGTGCGTTCACCTGCTTTTTCCAGTTTTCCCAATCATGGTTGCGCGATTTGGATAGCAGCAGGACATGGGATGCCAAAGAGTGCGGGCCGGTGACGGGGCGGCTGGCAAACAGTGCAGGCGACCCCACAACAAGAACTTCGTCTTCCAGAAATGGATGAATCTGCATCGCCGGTGGCCACCCCTTGGTGCTCCGCCGGATGGCCAGATCGAATTCATCCACCGCTTTGTCCGGCGGCAAGGTGCTGGTCATCACCTGCGGTTCGATGTCCGGGTGTTTCGCCACGAACGCTGACAACCTGGGAATCAGCCAGCGCACCGCGAACGTGGGCCGGACGTTGATCTTGACGGCGCGCAATGGTGTACCACCCCTGAGTGATTCGGCGGCTGCGCCAATCTGCCCGAGTGCGGGCCCCACCTGCGTATGGAACTGATGGCCGGCTGCCGTCAGAAGAACTTGCCGGGTTTTCCGCTCGAATAGGTCCACGCCAAGATAGGTTTCCAGCGCCTTGATCTGGCGGCTGATGGCACCGTGCGTCACATGTAATTCCAGGGCGGCCCGGCTAAAACTCTGATGGCGCGCCGCCGCAGCGAAAGCGCGGACCGCGTTCAACGGAGGTAGGCGAGGCAACATGTGTGCAATTTTCTCACACGTGCCGCGCACTAATATCGTTTGTCGGGAGAGGCGGCCCTGCGCACCATACAAGCCATGCAACAGATCACGGCTTCTACTTCCGACCGCAACTCGCGCCAAGCCGCCATGGTGCTCGGGCTGTCACTTCCGGGGGACACGGTGCTCTACCTGCTCCTGCCGATGTTCGCTCCTGCGTTTGGCGTCACCTTGCCCGAAGCGGGCATTCTCCTGGCCGCTAACCGCCTGGTGCGCATTGCGGGCTACGCAGCGGTGGCAAGGTTTTACGCCCGCAACGGCGAACGGCTCACCTGCTCACTGGCGGCGCTAGCGGCCGCGGTGTGCGCGCTGGGTTACGCGATGCTGACCGGGTTCGTCGCCCTGTTGTTCTTGCGGCTCTTGTGGGGCCTGGCCTTCGCAGCCCTGAACCTGGCCACCCAGGCATTGGCCACCGCCGAACCGGCGGGCGCGGCGCGTCGGGCAGGGCGGTCCCGCGCATTCACAGCACTGGGGCCCATGCTTGCCCTTCCTTTGGGCGGCGTGTGCGCGCTTTGGTTTGGCCCCAAAGTTATTTTTTTCCTGTTCGCGGCTGTTGCGTTGAGTGCCTTGCTGGTCGCACGGCAGCTGCCAACCGCCGCACATGCCGAGCCGGCACCACGAAAAACAGGAATCAGGCTCCCGGGCGGGCTGGACATCTTTTCCTTCACGGAAGGCCTGGTGCTGGACGGCCTGTTCATCATCGGCCTGTCTTATCTGGGCCGTGACCTGTTGCCCGGCAATCCGGTCATCGTGGCGGGGCTTCTGCTGTCGGTCCGTTACCTGGCGGAAATTGTCTTGAGTTCTGCCGGCGGATACATGGCTGAAAAGCATGGCGTCGAAGTTCTTATGGTGACCTTCTCCGTGCTCACTTCTGTTGCCCTGGTGGGCTTTGGTTTCGGCTGGCTGTGGACTTGCGCACTTGCCATCGTGGTTTTGCGTGCCTTGCTGTTGCCGCTGCTGCCGCCGCTGGTTGCACTGCGCACGCCGGGGCCCGGACGCATACAGGCCCTCGCCACACGCTCGGTCTGGCGCGACATGGGCGCCGGCGCAGGCCCGGTGCTGGCCGGCCTGTTGTTGCCCATCGTGCCCTCCGCATGGATTTACGGCGTTGCTGCACTTCTTCTTTCGGCTACCGCCATTGCCTGCCTGAGGCAGCGCAGCGACTGAAAGTGCATCCGATACCACTTCTTTCATTCCCTCTTCTTTTGGAGATCTTCGCTTGGACATTCATCACACGCTCATCAATTGCGCCGGGGGCTCGGTCGCGTTACCGGCCAGCCCGATGAACCATCGAAGCGATGGCGGACATTTGCTGGTCAATCCGCCACGGCCGGTGTGGGAAAGAAGTGAATTGACGCCCAATGAACTGGCGCTATGGGGCTGCCTGGTCGCAGCCACCGCAAGAGCCATGCTGGAAACACTGCCCCAACTCGCCGGAGGGTGCCTGAACTACTGGGAGGCAGGTAACAACGCGCTCAACGAGCTGGCGCATCCACCCGGACCGAAAACCCCTCAGCTTCACCGGAAAATGCATCTCCACATTTTTGGGAGAAGCCCGACAGCGAGTCACCCCGATTGGCAATGGGGCGAACCTCCGCAGTTTCCAAAATTTGCTTCATCCAAAGCCTGGGCGGCCCAGTTCAGCCGTCTGGAGGCGGACGAATGCGAGGCCATAACAAAGAGGCTCGAAGTGCTGTTGGCAACGAGGTACGCGACAGGCTCCTAACTGCGTTGCGCAGGCGGCCGTCCACCCGGTCGATTTACCGCTGTTTGGATCGATTGCCGATGGCAACTACTCGTCGCTTTACAGGGACGACGATTTCTGTTTTAGCCAATCCAGGGATGTCCGATTTGTCATCTCTGGCATGTCCGTTCTCTTTTGCCGTTTGTCCGTGCTCATGCGCCGGCACGGTGGTGAGGCTGCAAGGCCAAGGCAGGGCTGCGCCTTGCCGTGGAGGGATTGCCGAAAAAAACGGTCTCCTGAGCCATCGAGGCGGCCGATGCGTGCCCGCCACACGACGCGAATTTCTTCCCGTGTCACACAACTGCCATTGAACTGACACGAACGCGTCACCCCCGGCTCCCAGAATCACGCCATGACCAGCATGACGGAGCACCCGATGAATGACGGACAGGCGCAGGGCCCCGGCCGCACCCTGAGCAGCGGCATCCAGGATTTCAACAAGCAGTGCCTGCGCATCCTGCGCTGCACCGCACAAGCCCTGGCGAACAGCCCGGGCGGCCTGCGCTTCAAGGCGGGCACCCGGCCTTGGCTTGAGGGTCTTTCGAATGCGCGGCCGATGCTGGCCGCCGGTTTGGGGCGACGTGACAAGGTGGTTTCGCTGACCGCCGGTGATTGAGAGTCAAAGCCCCTTTTTTGGGGCTTTTTTACAGCGCGATTTGAAGTTGCTGAATTGTCGAGTTGATGAGTTGCCGAAGTTGTTGAGACACCAGGAAACAAGGAGTTAGCCATGAAAGAACTGCCCAATCCCACCTTTGCATTGTCGCCAGTCGCAATGCCACGGGGGTCACTTCATCAAAGCGGTCATGCTGTCATTCCCGCCGTTGTTCAAAGGCCTGCCGTGGGGAAAATCACGGTCAGCTGGGCCCGGCACCAGGACGAGGTCCGGCAGGCACAGCGCCTGAGGTACCAGGTTTTTGCGCTCGAGATGGGTGCCAATCTTTCCAAGGTGCTGCCCGGCCACGACGTCGACCTGTTTGACGACTATTGCGAACACCTGCTGGTGCGTGATGCCGACAGCCAGGAAGTCATAGGTACCTATCGCGTGCTGACGCCCACCCAGGCAAAGCGCGTGGGCAGTACCTACAGCGACACCGAATTCGACCTGACCCGCCTGCGCTCCCTGCGCGAGCGCATGGTCGAGCTGGGCCGCAGCTGCGTGCATGCCGACCACCGCCACGGCGGCGTCATCCTGGCGCTGTGGGGCGCACTGGCTGAATTCATGGCGCGCAACCAGCTGGACACGATGATCGGCTGCGCCAGCATTCCGATGCAGCACAACGGCGTGTCGAGTGGGCACGCGGCCGCCAGCATCTGGCGCCAGGTGCGCCAAACGCATCTGGCACCCATTGAATACCGCGTGACGCCGCGTCTGGCGCTGCCGGTGGAGCGACTGGATGACACGCTGGACGTGGAACCGCCCGCGCTGATCAAGGGCTATTTGCGCCTGGGTGCCAAGGTGCTGGGCGCACCCGCCTGGGACCCGGACTTCAATTCGGCCGACCTGCCCATGATGATGCGCATCACCGACCTGCCGCCGCGCTACCTCAAGCATTTCTCCGGCAAGCCTGTGTCGGGCAGCCCTTCGGAGGCCTGATGCGCAGCATGTTTGACGCCATGGGCGCGCTGGGCAATGGCTTAGTCGCGAACAACGACGATCGTGATGGCGATGACGACGACTCGCTGCGCAAGCGCTATCGCACCATCTTTATTTCCGACATCCACCTGGGCACGCCCGGCTGCCAGGCGGCCGCGCTGCTGGATTTCCTGAAGGCCCACCCGAGCGACAACCTGTACCTCGTGGGTGACATAGTGGACGGCTGGCAGCTGCGCCGCCGCTGGTACTGGCCGCAGTCGCACAACGACGTGGTGCAAAAACTGCTGCGTCGCGCCCGAAAAGGCTGCCGCGTGGTTTATGTGCCGGGCAACCATGATGAGTTTGCGCGTGAATTTATTGGTAACCAGTTCGGCGGCATCGAGGTGATCGATGAAGCCGTGCACACCACCGCCGACGGCCGCCAGTTGTGGATCATCCACGGCGACTACTTCGACGCGGTGGTGCAGTGCGCCAAGTGGCTGGCCTATGTGGGCGACAACCTCTATGAATTCACACTCAAACTCAACCGCCACCTCAACCGCCTGCGCGCCCGCCTGGGCCTGCCGTATTGGTCGCTGTCGGCCTACCTGAAGCAAAAGGTCAAGAGCGCGCTCAATTACGTCACCGACTTTGAAGAGGCCGTGGCCAATGAAGCCCGCCGCCGCGGCCACCAGGGTGTGGTCTGCGGGCACATCCACCGGGCCGAGATGCGCGACATCAACGGCGTGCTGTACTGCAATGACGGCGACTGGGTGGAAAGCCGCACTGCGCTCGTGGAAAACTTCGACGGCTCGCTCGAACTGGTGCACTGGGCACCTGCGCACGAGACGCAGGGCCGCGGCCACATGGCTTCCACGGTGACCGCATGAGGGTCGCCCTTGTTACCGACGCCTGGCAACCGCAGGTCAATGGCGTGGTCACCACCCTGGTGGAACTGGTGCGGGAGCTTCAGGAACTGGGGCACCAGGTGGAAGTGATCCAGCCTGGCCTTTTCAAGACGCGGCCTTGCCCGGGTTATGCCGGCATTGACCTGGCGGTGCGCCCCAAGCGCGGCCTGACCGAAAAGCTCGATGCTTTTGGGCCTGAAGCCATTCACATTGCCACCGAAGGCCCGCTGGGCTGGGCTGCGCGCAGCTATTGCCTCAAGCGCGGCCTGAAGTTCACCACCGCGTTTCACACCAAGTTCCCTGAGATCCTTCATGCGGCATTGAAGATTCCGCTGTCCTGGGGTTACGCGCTGTTCCGCCATTTCCACAGGCCCTCATCGGGCGTGATGGTGCCTACCCATGGCGTGTTGCGCATGCTGGAGAAGCGGGGCTTTCAGAACCTGCGCAGCTGGACGCACGGCGTGGACACGGAGCTTTTCGGCTTTGAGCCGCAAGCGCGCTTGTACCCACCCATGGGGACGGTGGTGCGGCCGGTGTCGCTGTTTGTGGGCCGGGTGTCGTACGAGAAAAACATCGAGGCTTTTCTCAAGCTGGATATTCCGGGTACCAAGGTGGTCTGTGGGGTAGGGCCGCTGGAGGCAACACTCAAGGAACGGTATCCGCAGGTCCGCTGGATGGGCGTGCTGGACCGCAGTGAGCTGGCCAAGGTCTACGCGGCCGCCGATGTGTTTGCCTTTCCCAGCCGGTCGGAAACTTTTGGCCTGGTGATGCTCGAAGCCATGGCAGTCGGCACACCGGTGGCGGCCTACCCGGTCGATGGCCCGCTGGAAGTGCTTGGAAAGCCCGATGGAAGTTGTCACGGCGGTGTCATGCACGAAGATTTGCAACAGGCTTGTTACAGCGCTTTGGCTGTGCCGCGCCGTGAAGCCCGTTTGCGTGCGCTGGACTTCAGCTGGGCCCATGCGGCGCAGCTTTTCGAGTCTTTCCTCGTAACCGCCGGGCACAACAACGCCATGAGCAGTACTTGCCAGCCTTTTCAGGTGGGTGCACCATCAGTCAAAAGTACTGTCACGCCATTGTCATGAAACACGTCAACACTGTGACTTGTTGTTAATGACAAAGACCACTCTTGTTGATGCCCACTTCACCCGCCTCGGTGGCCGCCGCCGCGCCACCCGTCCAGTTCCTGGACCGCGACCACAGCATTCTTGCCTTCAATGAGCGGGTGCTGGACTGGGCGAAGCGCCAGGACGTGCCGCTGCTGGAGCGGCTGAGGTTTCTATGCATAGTCTCGTCCAACCTGGACGAGTTTTTTGAAGTCCGGACCGCGCCCCACCTGACGGCGGCGCAGGCCAATGAACAAAAAGCGCTGTATTCGGTGCAGTCTTTCGCCGCACTTTCTGCGGCGGCCCACGATATGGTGGCGCGCCAGTATTCGCTCTACAACGACGACCTGCTGCCGGCCTTTGAGCGGCAGGGCATACGCATCGTTTCGCACGGCGAACGCAATGCGGCCCAGCGGCGCTGGGTGAAAGCGTATTTCGAAAGGGAAGTGCGGCCGCTGCTGATTCCGGTCGGGCTGGACCCTTCGCATCCGTTCCCGCAGGTGGCGAACAAGTCGCTCAATTTCATCGTGCGGCTGGGCGGCCATGACGCGTTCGGGCGCGACAACGATATTGCCATCGTCAAGGTGCCGCGCGTGTTGCCGCGGCTGATTCATATGCCGTCCCACGGCAAGGACAAGAGCCGCCTGTTCGTGTCGCTTTCCAGCGTGATTCGGGCCCACCTGGCCGAGTTGTTTGCCGGCCGCGAAGTGGGGCAGTTTTCGCAGTTCCGCGTCACCCGGCATTCTGACCTGGCCGTGGATGAAGACGACGTGAAAAACCTGCGCACCGCCTTGCGCCAGGGCCTGGAGCAACGCCATTACGGGCAGGCTGTTCGGCTGGAGGTTTCCGCGGGCTGTTCGGAATACCTGGCCAGCTTCCTGCTCAGGCAATTCAACTTGCCGACACAGTCCCTGTACCGTGTTCACGGCCCCGTCAATCTGGTGCGGCTGACGCAGCTGGTGGACCTGGTCAATGACCCCAAACTGCTCTTCCCCGGGTACAGCGCGTGTTACCCCACCCAGTTGCAGCCCGGCCAGTCGTTCTTTGAGCGGCTCAAGGAAGGCGACGTTTCCATTCACCAGCCTTTTGAAAGTTTTGACGGCGTGCTCGCCTTCCTGCGCGAAGCGGTTAACGACCCGCAGGTGCTGGCGATCAAGCAGACCATTTACCGCACCGGTACCGACTCGGAGCTGATGGTGCTGCTGCGCGAAGCCGTGCGCCGCGGCAAGGAAGTGACAGTGGTGGTGGAGCTCAAGGCGCGCTTCGATGAAGAAGCCAACATCAACTGGGCGGAAATGCTGGAGTCGATAGGTGCGCAGGTGGTGTACGGTGTGGTGGGCCTCAAAACCCACGCCAAGATGTTGCTGGTGACGCGGCGCGAAGGCAAACACCTGGTGCGCTATGCCCACTTGTCTACCGGCAACTACAACCCGCGTACGGCCCGCCTATATACCGACCTGAGCTACCTGACGGCCGACCCCTTGACGACGGCCGACATTGACAATGTGTTTGTGCACCTGGCCAGCCAGAGTCGCCTGCCCAAGCTGCACCATTTGCTGCTGGCGCCGTTCCAGCTGCACCGCAAGCTGATCGAAAAAGTCGATGCGCTGGGCGATGCCGCCCTGCAAGGCAAAGACACGCGCATCGTGGCCAAGATGAACGCGCTGACCGACGAAGACCTGATGCAGGCGCTGGTGAGGGCAGGGCAGCGCGGCGTGAAGATCGACCTGATTGTGCGCGGCGCCTGCATGCTGCCGGCGCAGGTGCCCGGTGTGACGGACAACATCCGCGTGCGCTCCGTCATCGGCCGCTTCCTCGAGCATTCACGGGTGTTTTATTTCCGCTGTGCTGAAGAGGAAACCTTGTTGCTTTCCAGTGCCGACTGGATGAATCGCAACATGCTGCGCCGGGTGGAGCTGGCCTGGCCTGTGACCGACCCCGTTCTGCGCCAGCGCATCATCGATGAGTGCCTGGTGGCCTACCTGCATGACGGGCGCGACGCCTGGGATTTGCAGCCTGACGGCACCTACCTGCGTGTGAACCCCCAGGGCGATGCCCCGCGCCACGGTGCGCAGGCTGCCTTGATGGCGCGCTATTCGGCCCCCCATCACCAGGAAAAATGACATGGACCTCATCCTGTGGCGTCATGCAGAGGCAGAAGACTGGCCCGAGGGTGACCCGCAGGGCGGAAGCGATCTTGAGCGCTCACTGACGGCGAGGGGTGAGAAGCAGGCGGCCCGCATGGCCAACTGGCTGGACCGTCAGTTGCCCGAAGGCGCGCGCATTTTCGTCAGCCCGGCGCGGCGCTGCGAGCAGACCGCGCTGGCGTTGGGACGCAAATACAAAATCCGCAGTGAGCTGGCGCCCGACGCCACGCTGGAGCAGCTGCTGGAGCTGGTGCAATGGCCGTCGGCCAGGTCGCCGATTCTGGTGGTGGGCCACCAGCCCAACCTGGGGCAGGCCATCGCGCAGCTGCTCAGCTTGCAGGAAAGCGAATGCCCGGTCAAGAAGGGTGCGCTCTGGTGGCTGCGCAGTCGCGACCGCGACGGCATTGACCAGACCGTCGTGGTCACTGTGCAGTCGCCTGAAGTTCTCTGAAACAGCAGCACACTCAAAGCCTGCCCGCGGACAAAAAAACGGACCCAATACAGGTAAGTTTTACCGGTGCCAAGGCTATAGTGCAAATACCGAACCCGCTCCCGGACCTGGTCCAGCAAGCGGGCAGACTGCAGTGGAGGATTGCGGGGCTTCACAGAATTTTTATACCTGTATAAAATTACAGTTTATTTCTTTGAGACCCAGCATACAAGCGGCTTACAGGAGGTTTTAATGTCCAGATTAGGTTGCAAGCGCCAGGTTATACCGCAGGTTTTGCGGCATACATTACGTTATCCCTCATGAAATGCCGTCCTCGTCCGCCCCCGCCGGATTTCTCTCCGCACCAGGTGCTTTGGGCGAGATGGGAGTTCCTTCCCACGATGGAAATGGCTCAATACCTTCGTCGAATAATCCGCGCCGAGCGCCGATGTCGTAGCGGGGAATTTCCGAAACATCTTTTTTCTCGATTTCGTCGCCGACGCATAGCGGTGGGCCGCAAGCTACTTGCGTTGGGCGGAACAGTACACCCGCGCCTTTTTATCGACCCACACATTCGAGGCTGGCGATCTGGGGAGCAGTTCTGGCTTGCGAACGTTCCCCCGCGGCTCTGCCGACCGGCCATATTCCTCCTTGTACCCATTGTGAGTGGCATCCAATGAGGGATAACAGGTCGGCCCAGCCGCGACAGCCTACGGCTGCCGCTGGCCTCCAACGGTAAACCTCTATGAAATTCCTCGCGCCTTGGTACGAGAAAAAAGACGACTCACTGGTCGCCGAACTACAAAGGGAAGTGCCGAACGGGCATGCCTTACACGGCATTTCGGTCACCGTGCTGGGTCGCCGGGACGATAAGGACGACGTGCTGTTTGCGCTGCAAGATGGTACGGGCCGCATCGCCGCTGTTCATTTGACGTTTCAGGTCGAGACAGATGTTCGCTGGCCTAGCTTTTCGATGTTTGCAAACGAAGCCGAGTGGATTGAAAAAATGCAGGCTGATCATGCCGAGTTCGAGGCTTAACATGCCGGCCCATCGGATCGCCTGCGGCGTCCGCTGGCCTCTACGTTAGGCGTCATATTCCACCTCACATAGAAAGAGTGCAACGCAATGAACTCTGTCAACCTTTCGGCAGTGCTATCAAGTGTTTCTGAACCGTGGCAACCCGAAACGGTTGCGCACTTCAATGGCAACGAAGTCATGGTTGCCAAAGCCATGGGCTCGTACGCTTGGCACAAGCATGAAGACACAGACGATTTCTTCTTGGTACTCAAGGGCAGCATCACAATCGAAATGCGCAATCGCAGTGTTCACCTCGGCCCGGGAGAAATGTTCGTCGTTCCACGAGGCGTCGAGCATCGCCCAGTAGCCACTGAGGAGGCTCACTTCGTACTTATCGAACCGCCGGGTACCGCGAAAGACGGAACTATGCTTGTCTAAAGTTTCCTTACCACGCCGCCGCCCGTCGTTCAGCTCAAACGTTCACCGCCAGAATAGAACCAATGATTCAAATCGTCCCCTTCTCTCCGGCACACGCCGATGGTGTAGTGTCTGTGATCCTGCCGATTCAACAGTCCGAGTTCGAAATCCCGATCACACTGGAAGCACAACCAGACCTGCAGGACATTGCCGGTTTCTATCAGCATGGCATCGGCAACTTCTGGGTCGCCCTGGAGGAGGGAGCCGTTGTCGGCACACTTGCTCTGCTAGACATCGGAAACTGTCAGGCAGCTCTGCGCAAGATGTTCGTGGCCAGCTCGCATCGCGGGCCGGAGCATGGCGTCGCCAAGGCGCTGCTTCAAACGCTGCTCAACTGGTGTCGTGCTCAAGGTGTACGAGAGGTCTTCCTGGGCACAACAGTCAAGTTCCTTGCCGCCCACAGGTTCTACGAGAAGAATGGCTTCCACGAGATGGTCAAAGAAGCTCTGCCAGAGAGCTTTCCCGTCATGGCTGTTGACACCAAGTTCTATGGGTTGTCACTGCAACGCAATGACGCCTAACCTTTCCATCGAGGGGACGTGCCCCGGCATGCCGGATCACGCCTCTCATCTCAAACGTTAGGGGATCTGAAAGCTTGAGTACTTTGGTGCTCAGAGTACGTCGCGCGGCTCCCGGAGAAGAAGAGAAGAAGAGAAGAAGAGAAGAAGAGAAGAAGAGAAGAAGAGAAGAAGAGAAGAAGAGGGTTCATGTCAAACTTTAGACGCCGCAAGGAATTCCATGCCGTTGCTCAAGCCGCTTGTTGCCTGGCTGGTCATACTTGCCCTGGCCATTGCCAACGGAGCGCTTCGCGAGATTGTTCTGATTCCTGTTCTTGGCAAGACCACTGGTCTGGTCATGAGCGGGGCGCTACTTTCCCTTTTTGTGATGCTTGTGTCTTTCGCCCTTGTTTGTCTCAGCCACGGCATCACAATCTTGCAAGGTCTTTGCGTTGGCGCTTCCTGGTTGTGTCTCACACTGGTCTTCGAGTTCAGCTTTGGCCGTTACGTTCAGCACAAGTCCTGGTCTGAGCTACTCGAAGCGTATGCATTCAAAGACGGTAATATCTGGCCTGTTGTGCTTCTCGTCATTCTTCTGGCGCCGCCGGCCGCAGTCCTCCTTCAGGCAAGATCTCAGCATGCAAACGGCAGCGCCTGACCCATCCTTGAAGCGAACGCGCCTTCGGCACGCCGCACAAGTCAAACGTTAGGTGTCCAGCTCGCATGACCAAGCGCACCAAGCCCTACCTGCTTCACGCGGCAATTCGTCCAGACGCGGATATTGACTACGAGTCCTACCCGTTCAGCATTCCCGCTGTACGCGAGATTGCCAACATCGACTTCCATCCCAACGTGACCTTCTTTGTCGGAGAGAACGGGTCGGGGAAGTCGACCGTCATGGAAGGCATCGCAGTCGCTCTTGGCTTCGGAGCTGAAGGCGGCACAAAGAATGTGCGCTTTCACTCTGCAGGCTCACTATCCGCACTTCACGACTGCTTGCGTCTGGCTCGCGGTGTTCCAAAACCTCGTGATGAGTATTTCCTTCGCGCCGAAAGTTTCTTCAATGTCGCGAGCTATATGGATGAAACTGGTTACCTGGAAGGCTACGGCGGCAAGTCCTTGCACACGCAGTCTCACGGTGAGTCCTTCATGGCGGTGCTTTTGAACAAGCTACGCGGCAACGGCATCTACCTCCTGGATGAGCCAGAAGCGGCTCTGTCGCCCAGCCGCCAACTCGCCGCACTCAGTGCCATTCACCAGCTTGTAGAGGATCACTCGCAGTTCATCATTGCAACGCACTCTCCGATACTTCTTTCCTATCCAAATGCGAAGATCATTCAGTTCGACAGGTCGGGAGTCAGTGAGGTCTCGTTCGAAGATACGGAGCACTTCGCTGTCACTCGGGACTTTCTCAACAACTATCCAAGGCGTCTCGAGCAACTGCTTCAAGATGACGTAGACACCTGACCATTCCGTCGAGCTGCGTGCCCTGGCAAGCCTGGCACGTGGTTCCTGTTAAACGTGAGATCGTAAACTCGCCCCTGCCATGACCGTTTCTCATCGAAAGCCCCAAGTCTGTGTACTCGGCAGCGCTGAGCCGGGTTCTAGCGCCTACGAGCTTGCCGGGCAAGCTGGTGAAGCGCTGGCCAAACTGGGCATTACCGTTGTAAGCGGGTGCGGCAGTCCCGCAACCCGAGTTGCTGCGGAGCGCGCAATTCAGGCTAACGGCCTGGTGCTCAGCATAGTGCCGCCAGACCAGATGCCCGAGCCGGATTGGCCCGCCACGGTGGTGCTCCCCTGTGGCATGGGAGATGCCCGCAATCTCTTGATGGCGCTTGCCGGCGATGCCTGCATCGTCATCGGTGGTCGCGCAGGCACCAAATCCGAGGTTCACCTGGCCTGGCTGCACAAGCGGCCTTTGCTTCCCCTGGTCGGCTGCGGCGGGTGGTCTGATGAACTACCGTCCAACCCTCCAGACGATCGGGCGAACTCCCGGATCCTGCCGTGGAGCACCATCGCCGAGCTGGAGGCAAATCTCCGCAGTCTTGGGTTGGTCAAAAATGCGGATTGACTTGGGGAACTGGTTCGGCAAGCGGGAGGGCAGATTGCAAGGGAGAACTGCGCGGTTTCATGGAGTTTTTATAACTGCATGAATTTGCAGTATTCTTCCTTGAAACCCGGCATGCAAGCGGACTGCAGGAGTTTTGAATGTATAGACCAGATCGCAAGCGCCAGGTTATACCGCAGGTTTTGCGGCATACATTACGTTAGGCCTCTGTGCGCGATTTTCTGAAATTCGTATTCGTTAACTGGCCTTCGCTAGTACTAGGCGCCGGTGCAACCTGGATCACATCACTTGCAGTTCAGAAGTCTGAACCGTCAACAAATAGGCTGCTTGCCAAAGTTGTCGGTCGCCTTGGTCTTTCAGTCTTGATAACACTCTTCTTATGGGGGCCGCCAGGCATGTTCCTCGGCCTTGTAGGAGGCGGTGTTGCCCCCTTCCTAGTCGGCCTATTGGTTGCTCCAGTCCTGGTTTACTGGGCTCTCTATCCACTTTTCGGCCCTGCACTAGAAAGGTATCTATCTGCAGATGCCCGTGTACCACCACGAAGTTCAAAAGAGGACCCTGACGACCAAGAGACCTAGCAGCCGTCGATTGCGAGAAACCATCGCATCCTTACCTTGCCATTCAAAGAGCTTGAGCAGCTACTAGAGAGCCACCTGATCTGGAAGTAGCGCCCTCCCCCAAGTTCTCAGTCGGCGCCAATCGAGGAAAAGCAATGAAAGTCAGTTCTGTCTTCATGCCGAGGCCTAACCCTTCCATCGAGAGGGGCGTCCAAGAGCTATCGCTCTTGGACGCCCCTCATGTCAAACGTTAGGCGCTCCAGAAATGCATTCCGTCCACACGAATCTTGCGAAGAGGGACATCACCATGGCCGTTTTTGCACGTTTGACGCGTCGAGGTCCTTTGCTGAAGGCTTGGGTGCTCTGGACGGTTGTTGTGGGTGGCGTCATGGTGGTTGCGAAAGGCCTTCCGCAAGAGCCAGTCGAAGTGCTCGTACTTGCGATCTCTGCATCCCTGGGCTCGTTACTCTCAGTTGCTGTCTCTATCGTCTTCACGCTACTGCGCATTCGGAATGGATTAAAGGACGGCGATGGTGTGCTTGGCGAGCACGAATATGCGCTGACGGCAGACGGGCTGACGGAGAGGACTGCGGTCAATGAAACCTTGGCAAGATGGAGCGGAATACGAGGGGCGAACAAAACAAGAGCCTTCGCGTTCATCGAGATGCGAAGCGGGTCGTTTCACATCATCCCTCGTCGCTGTTTCAGGTCTCCGGCCCATGAGGCCGAGTTTTTATCCGAGCTTCAGCGCGGTGCGACAAGTAGTGCCTAGCCGGACACAAGCGCAAAACTCCGCGCTCTTGCGAGCGCGGGAAGATTCCTCGGTATAGCTTAAGAGCCGAGCGTGGGCCGGCCGGTCTTGATGGCGGGAACCTGCTCGAGCGCGGTCAGGAAAGCCGCATCGGAAATGCTGGCTAGCAACTTGATGCCTGCGCGCAGCAGTTCGCTTTTCTTGGCGGGGCGGGTGAGCTTGGCGGCGCGCTGCTTGAGGTCGTCCAACACCACGTATTCGGCTTTCGGAATGGTGAAGCTGTCGCGCACCAATTTTGGCTTTTTGGTCTTTTCCAGCTTTGCGGCTTTGGCGGGCTTGGCAGGCTTGGCAGGCTTAGCGGTGGCCTGCGGTTTGGCCGCAGGCTTTTTGGCGCCGGCCTTTTTCACGATGGCTTTCTTGACCGTGCCTTTGCCGGTCGGGGCCTTGGCGGGGGACGCCTTTTTCGGGGTGGGCTTGGCGGCGGTTTTCACGGGTGCCTTGGGCGTGGCAGGTGCCGGTGCGGCGGGTTTTGCAGTTGCTTTTTTGCTGGTAGCCATGGATTGATCCTTTTTGGTGCGCGGTCAAATAAACCGTATATATAGTTTATACGGTTTGTTTAAAAACCGTCAAGACCTGGTCCGGCGAGGCAGAAGAAGGGTGCTCATGGGCCGGGCACAACCAGCGTCCACGGCGTTTTTTGCCACGCCAGGACTTCTTCCTGCAGTAGATGGGCTGACTGCGGAAACGACTGCGCCCAGCCGGGGCGGCAGTTCAGTACAAAGATTCTTCCGGGTTCAGCGCTGCTCTCAAGCTGAAGGCCTTTCAGGTCAGGGTCGCGCCGGGCGTGGCAGAGGATGACGGCCAGGCGCAGGCACAGCAGTTGCTGGATGAACACGCGGTCTTCAAAATTGACTTCAAGCTTGCGCAGCTTGCCGCGGTGGCCCAGCACCAGAAGGCTCAGGCGATGCAGTTCGGGCAGGGCAAAACCCGGCGCGTCGGCGTTGTCCAGGATGTAGGCGCCATGCTTGTGATAGTCGCTGTGCGAGATCTGGCTGCCGATCTCGTGCAGCTCTGCGGCCCATTCCAGCTTGCGCTGGAAGCGCTCCGACTCTGCGCGAGGCATGCCGGCACTGGCCATTGCGAACAACTGCCTGGCGACTTTGCTGACGCGCTGGGCCTGTGCGTTGTCGGTATTGAATTTGCTGGCCAGGCGCTGCACGGTGGTGGAGCGCAAATCGGTCAAATCCTGCTCACGGTCCACCAGGTCATAGAGCACACCGTGGCGCAAGGCGCCTTGTGCGGCTTCCATTTGCGCGATGCCCAGCAGGTCGAACACGGCCCTCAGCACGCTCACACCGCCGCCTATGACGGCGCGACGGTCGTCCTTCATACCGTCGAGCTTGAGCCGGTCGGCGCTTTGCGCCTTGAGCAATCGGTCCAGCAGCCAGTCGAGGCCTTCTTGCGTGACCATACCCGCAGGCCAGCCCGAAGCTGTCAGTACGTCACTGACGGCGCCAATCGTGCCGGAAGACCCATAGGCGGTGTCCCACGCATCGGCGCGGTAGATGTTGACGGCTTCGTCGAGAACTGCCTTGGCGGCGACCTCCGCTGTCTGGAAAGCACGTGGGGTGAACTGCCCGTCGGGGAAATACTTCATGGACCATGCCACGCTGCCGACACGGTAGGACTCCATGGTGCGCGCGTCCAGCCCCTTGCCGAGGATCATTTCGGTGGAGCGCCCGCCTATGTCCACCACCAGCCGGCGTTCATCGGACTGCGGCAGGAGGTGAGCAACGCCCTGGTAAATGAGGCGGGCTTCTTCACGGCCCGGGATGACGTCGATGGCAAAACCGAGGATCTTGTGGGCGCGCGCCAGGAATTCCTCGCGGTTGCGCGCTTCGCGCAGGGTCTGCGTGGCGACGGCGCGAACCTGGTACTTCTTGAAACCGGCCAGCCGTTCGCCGAAGCGCGCCAGGCAGTCCCAGCCTCGCTGCATGGCTTCCGGGGTCAGGTTGCGGTCGGCATCCAGCCCGTTGCCCTGGCGAACGGTTTCCTTGAGGTATTCGGTGCGGTGAATCTGGCCGGCATCAAAGCGGCCGATTTCCAGTCGAAAGCTGTTGGACCCGAGGTCTACAGCGGCGAGCAGCGTTCCATTTTGCATACCTGAGTTTAAGGGCTTGCCATAGCATTCGCGCGGGACTCGCATCAGCATTTCTGGGCCTGTGAACATTGTGTTTGCAAGATGCGTTGCGAGTCAAAAAGGCCATGAGCAAGGCGTAAAACGCAGGCGGGGTGAACCCCGTCAAGGCTTTGCAACGCCGCGCAGGGCCTTTTTGATCGCAACCCGGAGGGAATGGGGTGAAAACGGCGCCAATCAAGGCGCGTGACGAATCCCAGACCGGGAGTCTGGGTGAGGAGTGCAACGCGGAGTGGCGCCGTTTTCACCCCATTCGCATTTGCAAACACAGTGTTCACAGGCCCTGCCTAGCCGATCAACCGGCCATCGACCGTCATCATGCTTTGCGTGACGTAGGTGCCGCTTCTGCGCTGGGGGTTGAAGCTGATGCTGAATCCGCCGACGTCGAACTTTGTGCGGCGCTGGAAGGCGGCAAGAACGCTCTGGCGGTTCAGGGGGCCATCGACGTCATTGAGCACTTCGTAGGTGTAGCGTGCTGCAATGAATCCTGCCAGGCTCAGCGGCGTGGGCGGCTCGTCGAAGAGGCGCGAAAGCGTTTCACGGTAGCTTCTGACCACCGGAAGGCTGGCGTTGACCAGGGGCACCGGCTGGGTGGCGATGACCGGCGTGTTGCGCGCCGCGCCCACCTGCAGCATGGTTTGCAGGTTCACATCGGCCAATGCCACGACATAGCGCTGGCGAGCCTGCTTTTCCAGGCCCTGGGTGAATTCGGCGAGCTCCGGCGTTCCGCCCACAAAAAGCAGCACGGCGGGTGTACGGGGCGTGAGTTTCTGACCCAGTGCACGCAGGTCGTCTGTTGCCTTGAAGGGCTGCAGCTTCAGTTGCATGTCCAGGGCGATGCGCTCGACGTCCGTGTGATAGGCGGCATGGTCCTGTGCTGTGGCGTAAATCGCACCCAGCTCCTTGAGGCCCATGGTCGAAAGGCTCTTGAGCGCATAGGCAATCTGTTCCTGGCGCGCGGCGAAGATGGGAAAGGTCTTGTCGTCGATTTCGAGGCTGGAGTTTTGCAGCCACGGGGCGGCGTGGGGGATGCCCAGCCCGCCCTGGCGGGACAGCGCCACGATCTGGCTGGCAACCTGGTCGCCGACACTGCCGGAAAGCACCATGCAGAGGGGGTTGTCCTTGACCGAGTCCAGTGCCGTGCGCAGGCTTGCGGGGGTGCCGTCCGTTTCCAGCGCCAGGTGCTGGACCTGCCTGCCGCGGACGCCGCCGCGCAAGTTGATGTCCTGCCAGGCGGCGCGTGAGCCGATCAGGAAGTCCTTGGACACATCCTGCTGCGCCTGGGAAAAATCAACCGGCTGGGCCACGACAACGCTGCGCGATGAGGCGCCCTTGCCGGGCTGAGCCCAGGCCGGGCTTGTAATTGCT
This sequence comes from Polaromonas sp. P5_D5, assembly GCF_054049435.1. Classification (NCBI taxonomy): domain Bacteria; kingdom Pseudomonadati; phylum Pseudomonadota; class Betaproteobacteria; order Burkholderiales; family Comamonadaceae; genus Polaromonas; species Polaromonas sp. P5_D5. The sequence continues at coordinate 150,110 of NZ_JBFUMJ010000001.1, read as the reverse complement.
GCGGCGACCAGGCCGGCGCGACGCAGCAGCCGGCGGCGACTGACTAAAGGTAAAGGCATTTGAGCTGGCATGGATGTTCCCCGGTGCGAGGTGGCTCGCCGTGCATGGATTGCTATTAAAACGATAGCTGCTTGCGCCAGTCCCATAAGGGCTGGAGCACGAAATTGCACAAATTCAATAAAAAACGGGTCAAGCCTTCCGGCTTGACCCGTTCCAGCACCCGTGGGCTTATTTGGCGGGTGGGATCAGCACGCTGTCCACAATGTGAACGACGCCATTGGTGGCGGAAATGTCGGCGGTCTGGACCATGGCGTCCTCGATGGTGACGAATTCTCCGGCCTTGGAGAGCGCCACATTGGCGCCATTGACGGTTTTGGCGTTGCCGTTTTTGACGTCGGCAGCCATTACCTTGCCGGGAATGAGGTGGTAGGCCAGAACCGCCTTGAGCTTGGCCGGGTCTTTGGCGAGCTCGTCCATGGTTTTGGCTGGCACTTTGGCGAAAGCCGCGTTGGTGGGCGCGAACACGGTGTAGGGGCCGGTGCCCTTGAGTGTGTCGGTCAGCCCGGCTTTGGCTACCAGGCCATTGAGGGTGCTGAGCTGCGATTGGGTGGCAATCGTGTCTGCCACGGACACCGGGGTGGAGGTGGTGGCGCAGCCGGCGAGGGCGGCAACGGCGGTGGCGAGGACCAGAAAGCGGCGGTTCAACATGAAAGATTCTCCTGATTAATCCTGATTAAGACGAGGCCAAGGGTAGGAGAACCCGGTGACAGATTCGTGACGGTAATTTGAAGGTTTTGTGACGCTATAGAGGGACGGCAGCCCGCCGGGAGGCTGTCATATTTGTCACATCCTTGTCACACAAGATTCCTACAGTCGACGCATCTTTCCGATCAATCCCAACCAGTTTCGACCAATCCCAACCCAAGAGGTGTTCTGATGAACCTGACTTTCAAAGCTTCCCTGACTACTGTGATGGGCGTTGCCCTCGCGTCGTTCGCCACGCTGGCTGCAGCCCAGGACGTGACAGGCGCCGGCGCCAGCTTCCCCGCCCCCCTGTATTCCAAGTGGGCCGCTGATTACAACAAGGCTACCAGCGTCAAGATCAATTACCAGTCGGTGGGTTCCGGCGCCGGTTTGCGCCAGATTGAAGCCAAAACCGTCGATTTCGGCGCTTCCGATGCGCCCCTGAAAGACGAAGAACTGGCCAAAAAAGGCCTGATGCAATTCCCCACGGTGATCGGCGGCGTCATTCCTGTGGTCAATATCAAGGGCATCACCCCCGGTCAGCTCAAGCTGAGCGGCCAGGTGCTGGGCGACATCTACCTCGGCAAGATCACCAAGTGGACCGATCCGGCCATCAAGGCCCTGAACCCCACGCTGCCCCTGCCTGACGCCGCCATCGCACCGGTTCGCCGTGCCGACGGCTCCGGCACCAGCTTTATCTTCACCAATTACCTGAGCAAGGTGAATGCCGAGTGGAAGTCCAAAGTGGGCGAGGGCACCGCAGTGAACTGGCCAGTGGGCGCAGGCGGCAAGGGCAATGAAGGTGTGGCGGCATTCGTCGGTCGTCTGCCCAACTCGATCGGCTACGTGGAATACGCTTACGTCAAGCAGAACAAGATGACCTTTGCCCAGCTGAAGAATGCGGCCGGCAATTTCGTGTCGCCGGAAGATGGCGCCTTCAAGGCTGCTGCAGCGGGTGCCGAATGGTCCAAGAGCTTCTACCAGATCCTGACCGAGCAGCCCGGCAAGGATTCGTGGCCCATCACCGGCGCTACTTTCATCCTGATGCAGAAAGTCCAGGACAAGCCTGCCCAGGCCGCCGCTTCGCTCAAGTTCTTTGAGTGGGCTTACAAAAACGGCGACAAAACCGCCGACGACCTGGACTACGTGCCCATGCCTGCCGCTGTGAAGACCATCATCGAAAAAGCCTGGGGCGACATCAAGGATGCATCGGGCAAGACGGTTGCCTACAAGTAAGCACAGCCAGCTGATTTTTCCCAGTCGTTACACACCATAGGGGTTTCTCACGTGTCCTCTACACTTCCGGCTAGCCGGGCCGCTTTTGACCACCCGGCAAAAGCGACCGGACGCGCTATGACCAATCCTCCTCCTGGCAGCACTGTGCGCAGAAGCCCCCTGGCAGACCGGCTTTTCGGCTGGGCTGCGCAGGGCGCGGCCTGGCTGACACTGGCTCTGCTGGCCGGCATCCTGATTTCCCTCGTCATCGGGGCGTGGCCGGCGATCAGCAAATACGGCCTCGGCTTCCTGACGAGCAGCGTCTGGGACCCTGTCAAGGGCGAGTACGGCGGGCTGGTCATGATTTACGGCACCATTGCCACGTCACTGATCGCACTGCTCATCGCGGTGCCGGTGAGCTTCGGCATTGCGCTGTTCCTGACCGAGCTGTCGCCCGCATGGCTCAAAAGGCCGCTGGGCACCGCCATCGAGCTGCTCGCCGCCGTGCCGTCCATCGTCTACGGCATGTGGGGCCTGCTGGTGTTCGGCCCCATCCTGGCCACCTACGTGCAGCAGCCGCTGCAAAGCCTGCTGAGCGGCGTGCCTTATCTGGGCGCACTGGTGTCTGGCCCTCCTGTGGGCATCGGTATTTTGTCGGCCGGCATCATCCTGGCCATCATGATCATCCCTTTCATCGCCTCGGTGATGCGGGACGTGTTCGAGGTCACGCCGGTGCTGCTCAAGGAGTCCGCCTATGGGCTGGGCTCCACCACCTGGGAAGTTGTCTCCAAGGTCGTGCTTCCATACACCAAAGCTGGTGTGGTGGGCGGCATCATGCTGGGCCTGGGCCGGGCCTTGGGCGAAACCATGGCGGTGACCTTCGTCATCGGCAACTTCAACCAGCTCGATTCGCTGAGCCTCTTTCAGGCAGCCAACAGCATCACGTCGGCGCTGGCCAACGAGTTCGCTGAAGCCGGTGAGGGTCTGCACCAGGCGGCGCTGATCTACCTGGGCCTGGTGCTGTTCTTCATCACGTTTGTCGTGCTGTCGCTGTCCAAGCTGCTGCTGGCCCAACTGCGAAAGAGTGAAGGGGTGAAAACATGAGTACCGCGGCACACGACGCGCGCCTGGCCAAGTTCGCCAGCCGCAAGCGGGTCAACCGGATCGCGTTGGTCCTCTCCCTGGCGGCCATGTCCTTCGGCCTGTTCTGGCTGGCATGGATTTTGTGGGAAACCATACGCCTGGGCGTGGGCGGGCTTTCGCTGGCCACGCTGACGCAGATGACGCCGGCACCCAATGAAGAGGGCGGTATCGCCAATGCGATTTACGGCTCCTTCCTCATGGTGCTGCTGGCCACCTTTGTGGGCACGCCCATCGGCATCATGGCGGGCATCTACCTGGCCGAGTACAACACCAAGGGCATGCTGGCGTCTGTGACGCGCTTTGTCAACGACATCCTGCTGTCCGCGCCGTCCATCGTGATCGGTTTGTTCGTCTACACGGTCGTCGTGTCGCAGTTCAAGTCCTATTCGGGCTGGGCCGGTGTCCTGGCGCTGGCGCTGATCGTGATTCCCGTGGTGATTCGCACGACGGAAAACATGCTGCAGCTGGTGCCGCCAGGCCTGCGTGAAGCGGCTTACGCCCTGGGCGCGCCGAAATGGAAAGTCATTACCAGCATCACCTTGCGCGCCGCACGCGCCGGCGTGACGACCGGCATTCTGCTGGCCGTGGCGCGGATTGCCGGTGAAACAGCGCCGTTGCTCTTCACCGCGCTGAACAACCAGTTCTGGACGTCTGACCTGAGCCAGCCCATGGCCAGCCTGCCCGTGACGATCTTCAAGTTTGCGCTGAGCCCTTATGAGAACTGGCAGCAGCTGGCATGGGCAGGCGTGTTCCTGATCACCATGGCCGTGCTCGGCCTGAACATCCTGGCGCGTGTATTGACACGCGCCAAAAACTGACAGGCTGACGCCTTTCCTTTAGACCACACAACACAACAAGGTCACAGATGGATACCCCTACTGCATCACGCGAACAATCGAAAATTTCGGTCAAGAACCTCGACTTCTATTACGGCAAGTTCCACGCCCTCAAAAGCATCAACCTGGAAATTCCCGAAAAGAAGGTCACGGCCTTCATCGGCCCCTCGGGCTGCGGCAAGTCCACGCTTCTGCGCATTTTCAACCGCATGTATGAGCTTTATCCCGAGCAGCGCGCCGAAGGCGAGATCATGTTCGACGGCGAGAACCTGCTGACGTCCAAAAAAGACGTGGCATTGATCCGCTCCAAGGTTGGCATGGTGTTCCAGAAGCCCACGCCTTTCCCGATGTCGATCTACGACAACATCGCCTTTGGCGTGAAGTTGTTCGAAAGCCTGAACGCTTCGGACATGGATGAGCGTGTGGAATGGGCCCTGCGCAAGGCCGCGCTGTGGACGGAAGTCAAGGACAAGCTGAACCAGAGCGGCTCCAGCCTCTCGGGCGGCCAGCAGCAACGCCTGTGCATTGCTCGCGGCATCGCCATCAAGCCTGAAGTGCTGCTGCTGGACGAGCCCTGTTCCGCGCTGGACCCTATTTCCACCGCCAAGGTGGAAGAACTGATTGCCGAGCTCAAGAACGAATACACGGTGGTCATCGTGACGCACAACATGCAGCAGGCTGCCCGCTGCAGTGATTACACCGCCTATATGTACCTGGGCGACCTGGTTGAGTTTGGCGCAACCGAAGACTTGTTCTTCAAGCCAAAACGTAAAGAAACCGAAGACTACATCACCGGCCGTTTCGGCTGATACGGATTAGGGAGCACACATGCCTGATAAACACCTATCGACCCAGTTTGACAGCGAACTCAATGGCGTGTCCTCGCGCGTCATGGAGCTCGGCGGCCTGGTCGAATCGCAGATTCGCCTGGCTATCTATGCGCTGTCCCAGTTCAGCGCCGAAAGCGCCAACCAGGTGATCGAAACCGAATCGCGCGTCAACGCGATGGAGATCGACATCGACCGCGAGCTGTCGTCCATCATTGCACGGCGCCAGCCCACGGCTCGCGACCTGCGCCTGCTGATTGCGATTTCCAAGACCACGGCCAACCTTGAGCGTGCCGGTGACGAGGCCGAGAAGATTGCCCGCATGGTCAAGTCCATCATCGAGAGCGGTTCGGCCCGGGCCCTGCCTTCGTCCGACCTGCGCATCGCGGCGGAGCTCGCCTCCGGCCTGCTGCGCAAGGCACTGGACGCTTTTGCCCGGCTGGACACCGCGGTCGCGGTTTCCATCCTCAAGGAAGACGACCAGATCGACCAGGAATTCGACGGTTTTGTGCGCAAGCTCATCACCTACATGATGGAAGACCCCCGCACGATTTCGCCGAGCCTGGATTTGCTGTTTGTGGCCAAGGCCATCGAGCGCGTGGGCGACCATGCCAAGAACATCGCAGAATTCATCATCTACATCGTCAAGGGCGCCGACGTGCGGCACACTCCTATGGAACAAATCGAATCCGCCGTGAAATGAGCCCCCACGGTCGCTCACTTCGTGTAGCTTCCTGCCCCCCGAGGGGGCCGCTGCGCCTGCGGTCTGGCGAAGCCAGTCCCGCGGCCCCTGCTGGTATGAAGAGCTTGCAACTGTCGGGGGGATTTTCCGCATGGGCGCTTCGGTGTCTTTGCCTTTGAACGAATATTCATCATGAAACACCTGCCACGCATACTGATTGTTGAAGACGAGCCGGCCATTGCCGAGCTGATTGCCGTCAACCTGCGGCATGGCGGCTTTGACCCCGTGGTGGCGGAAGACAGTGTGTCGGCCCAGCGCGAACTCGACGCTGTGTTGCCCGATGCCATCCTGCTCGACTGGATGCTGCCGGGGCAAAGCGGCCTGGCGCTGGCCCGCCACTGGCGCAAGCAGGCGCGTACCAAGAGCATTCCCATACTCATGTTGACGGCACGCGGTGACGAACCCGACAAGGTGGCCGGACTGGATGCCGGCGCCGACGACTACATCACCAAGCCGTTTTCTACCCAGGAGCTTCTGGCGCGCATACGCGCCGTGCTGCGCCGCCGCGCGCCCGAGTCGGTGAACGACAGCGTGACGGTGGGCGGGCTGGTCCTGGACGCCGCCACGCACCGCATCTCTTACCTGGGCCAGGAGCTCAAGCTGGGCCCGACCGAGTTCAAGCTGCTGCATTACCTGATGAAACACGCCGAACGCGTGCACAGCCGCAGTTCCCTGCTCGACAAGGTGTGGGGCGACCACGTGTTCATTGAAGAGCGCACCGTCGACGTCCACGTCAAGCGCCTGCGTGAGGCCTTGGGCGCAGCGGGCACCATGGTGGAAACCGTGCGCGGCGCCGGTTACCGGCTGACGGCGATGGCCGCCAACAACCCGGTTGCTGCGGCACAATCCAGCGCATGATCAATCGGTGGATTGTTTTTGCCGCCTGCATGATTGTTGGCGGCGGTTTGGGCTTTTGGGCGCGCACCGCAAACGGCTTGACCTTCGGACTGGGCATAGGCTTGGCTGTGGGGGCGATGCTCTGGTTGGTGATCGACAGCGTCTATATCGGCCGCCTGCTGCGCTGGCTGCGTACCGAACAGAACAACGACGCGCCAGCCGTGATGGCAGGCAGCGCCCCCAGCCTTCCCGGTGTATGGGGCGAGGTCGTGGACCGGACCCGCCGGCTGCTCAAGAATCGCGATCAACAGTTGCAGGAAAGCCAGGCGCGCCTCGATGAATTCCTGGCGGCCATGCAAGCCTCGCCGAGCGGCGTGGTGCTGCTCGACGCGCAAGGCCGTATCGAGTGGTGCAACCAGATGGCCAGCCAGCACTTCGGCTTTGACGCCCAGCGCGACGTGCTGCAGCACATCGCCAACCTGGTGCGTGACCCGGCCTTCAAAGCTTATATGGCAGCGGGTGATTTCTCGCACGACGTGGTGATCCCCGGCAACTTCAGCACGCCGGCCCGTCCGGTGAAGCTGTCGGTGCATGTACATTCCTATGGCAAAAACCGCAAGCTGCTGCTGTCGCGGGACATCACCGCCGTGGAGCTGGCAGAAGCCATGCGTCGCGATTTCGTGGCCAATGTGTCGCATGAGATCCGCACGCCGCTGACGGTCTTGTCGGGTTTTATCGAAACCCTGCAGACGCTGCCGCTCAAGGAGCCGGAGCGGGCCCGCTACCTGGCGCTGATGTCGCAGCAGTCGCAGCGCATGCAAACGCTGGTGAATGACCTGCTGACCCTGTCGCGGCTGGAAGGCAGCCCGTTTCCGGGTGCCAATGACTGGATGACCGTCAGTGCGCTGATGGCCCAATCAGAGCAGGAGGCAAGGGCCTTGTCGTTGGTGATTGCGCCGCAGGGCCACCAGCTGGAATTTGACCAGGGGCCAGGCACCGAAATTGCCGGGGTTCAGACCGAGCTTTATAGCGCGATGTCCAATCTGGTGACCAATGCTGTGCGCTACACGCCCGAGGGAGGTCTGGTCCGCGTCAGCTGGACGCTGCTGGCGGACGGGCGTGGTGAGTTCAAGGTCAAGGACAGCGGGCCGGGTATCGCGCCTGAGCACCTGCCGCGCCTGACGGAACGTTTTTATCGCATCGACCGCAGCCGATCGCGTGAAACCGGGGGCACCGGCCTCGGCCTCGCTATCGTCAAACATGTCGCCCAGCGTCACGGTGCCGAACTCAACATTCAAAGTGAACCGGGGCACGGCTCCTGCTTTTCCATCATTTTTCCCGTCGTGCGGGTTCGCCGGACTCAAACCGGTTGAGTCACCTTCAGGCTACGCCTGACCGCATGCCACAACAGGGCCAGAAAACATGCCGCAACGAGGCCAATGGCGAGCGTGCTGGCCGCCCAGAAACTGCTGGCGGACTGCGTCGCGGCCTGGCTTGCAATGCCGTCGTAAGCCAGACGATAACCCCCCAGAAGCCCAAGTCCCCAGAGCAGCACGCCATAAAGGGCCAGCGGCGCAATGGTGATGCGGTAGCAGCGAAGCAAAAAGGCCGTCAGGGCCTGTGTTGCATCGGCGACGTGATAGAACGCAACCCACACCAGCAAAGCGGAGGCCAGCGCGACAATTTCCGGGTTGCCGGAGTACCAGCTTGCCAGCACGGGGCCGGCCATTGAAACCAAGGCCGCGAGTGTCAGCGCCGCAAGCCCTGTGAGCTTCAGCCCCAGCAGCACCACGCGTTTTGCGTAATCCGGGCGTCCTGCGCCTATCCAGAACGAGACACGGGCACTGCACGCGATGGCCATGGACAGCGGCATCATGTAGAGAACCGCAGCCACGCTGGATGCAATCTGGTGGCTTGCGGAGGCCACGGTGCCGAGGCGGGCGATGAAGAGTGCCATCAGCGTGAACGACGTCACTTCCACCAGATAAGCCAGGCCGCCGGGAATGCCGAGCCTGGCGAAGTGACCTATTTGCAGCCAGTCCGGCCGTTCCATGCGTTGCCAGATGCGATAGGGCTGGTACAGCGTCTGTGTGCGCAGCATCAGGATGGCCAGCGCCAGCAGGAGGTAGTTCACAATCAGCGTGGCCCATGCGCAGCCGACAGCGCCCATGGGTTCTACGCCGGCACCGCCGGCCACCAGCCAGATAGACAGGGGGATCTTGACCAGCAGGGCGCCGACCTGCAGCCAGGTGACCAACAGCGGCTTGCCCAGTGCCTGGTTGAAGGTGCTGTAGATGCGAAACAGCAGGGATGGTGCGAACGCAAAGGCCAGCACCGCCAGGTAATGCTGCACCTCGTCGCGCATCAGTTCAGGCACTTGTGCCCAGCGCAGCAGGGGGCCGGGGAAGAGCATGGCTGCCATCCCCGCCACCACGATAAAACCGCACAGGTACATGCTTTGGCGCAGCGAAGCACCTACCGCCTCATGGCGGCGCGCGCCCATCATTTCGGCCCAGATGGGCAGTAGCGCCTGAACAATGCCGATCAGGCCGACGTAAACACTGATGTAAAGCGCCGACCCTACCGACAGCGCGGCCAGGGCCTCGTCGCTGTAGCGGCCTGCAATCACCGTGTCGGCCACACCGAAGGCCATGACGGCCAGTTGCCCGACGAGCACGGTGCCCGCGTGCTGGCTGATGATCTTGAGTTCGCTCAAGGGCTGGTTCTTGAATTCGGGCGGGGAAGCCCCACTCGCTTGAACAGCAGGACGTTTTCAGTCTTGTCCGTGGGGCGGCGCACTGTCGCCTGGAAGGCCCAATCGGGCAAATTAACGACGCGGCTGAGCGTTGGCTGCGCCTCGACATCCACAATCAGGTAGGGGCAGCTTGCCTGCGTTCCGGCTTGCCGGAGCTCGAGCCCGCCGTGGTACTGCAGCGCGGCGGCCTGCGCACTGCCTACGCCGTAAATCTCAACGCAGGCGCTTTTGTCGACGAGATTTGCGATCTGGCGCGACAGGGGCGCAAGGCTGCGGGCGTAGTCGAGCAGCGGTAGCCAGAGTGTCATCAGCAGCAGCCAGCACAGGGTGGCGCCGCCGGCAGGCAGTACCAGCGATTTCCAGATGGCCGCACGCTGCGCGCCGGCGCGCCATTTGACGAGCCAGGCCCAGGCCAAGGTGGCCAGCAGTGCGGCCAGGAATGCCAGCCACGAGAAGCTGGGTTCAAACCCCGGTGCGAGTTTGGCGACGTTGGCTGCGGGTTGACGCGGAACGCCGGTCTGCATGGCAATCCAGACCACCCAGATGATGATGCCGCAGCCGGTGAAAAACAGCAGTGTGAACCAGTCAATCAACGAGGCCACGCTGCGTTTGAGTGTGGGGAGCGCGAAGGCTGCCAGCGCTGCCAGCGGCGGCAGGCTCAGCAGCAGGCTGCGGTCCGAGGCTGTGGTCGTCAGCGTGGCGGCCACGGCCATCGCGGCGAACCACAATGGCAAGGCGACATGGCGGCTGGCCAGTTGCCTGCGCCAGCGGTAAAGTGTCCACATCGCCAGCGGCCATGCCGGCCAGGTAAACCACAGCAGCAGGCGTCCCAGGCTGCGCCAGTCTTTCAAGGCCGATTGACCGTCCGCACCGGGCAGGTGAATCCTCCAGCGCCACAGGTTCAGCCCATAGGCCAACAGCGCTACCAGCAGCGTGATGCCGGTGATCAGCAGCACCCAGTGCCATGACTGCTGCCTGGCCGCAGGGTCGGACTGGCCGGTGCCCCAGCGCATGTGGGTCCATTCCACCAACGCTCCGCCCATGCCAATCAGAAGTGCCAGTGTGGGCGCGCCGCTCAGGGCCAGCCCTGCAAGCCCGACCAGCAGGCCGAATGCCGGCCCCAGGATCTTGGTGGCCGGGCGGTAGGGGCTTGCGGCCATGGCGTAAAAGGCCAGTGCCGTGAAGCCGAGCTGCGCCAGGGCCGGTGTGGTTTCATGGGAGAGCTGCGCCAGGCCAAGACTGGCGATCAGCGCCAGCAGGGCGGTATCGGCGATAGCCCGGGCATAGTCGACCGGACTGGCCTCGCCGCCGAAAGCAAAGGCGACGGGCTGGGCTTGCGGGCTACGCGCCAGGTAGTAGACGGCGTACCACGTGGCCAGCATCGTCAACACCAGCAGTCCTACAAATGGAATGCGTACAGCCCATGCCGGATCCAGAAAGGGGAAGACCTTGATGGCGGCTGCGCCTAACCAATATGGCACCAGTGCATCGAACTCCGTGACCTGGCCCAGCAGCTGTGGACGCAGCCAGTTGCCCGCCATGGAGGCGAGTTCACGCATCACGCCAAACGCAGCAATGTCTTCGTTTTTCCAGGGGCCGCGCCCCAGAAAACCCGGCAGCGCATAGGCTGCGCAAAACAGGAGCAATGCGAGTCGCGGCAGGCGGCGCACAGCGGACTGGGCAATGATGGCAGGAGACGGTTTGTTCAAAACGTAGGGGATCGGATAGATAGATCTGAGGGATCGAAAGGGGGCGGCTGCTGTCGGGTCGTTCAACCTTGGCTACGGGTGATTCTGCGTCAAACCAGGCTGAGGTACATCGCGTGACCTGGCAAATTTTGCTGAAAAAAAAGCAGCCTGAAATTCAGGCTGCTTTTTTGCAGGCTGGCGAAAGTTTTTCGCAGCTTATCCGGCAGCTTACTTCGCAGCTTCGGGCGCGGCCTCTTTGGCTGCGGTCTTGCCGAAACGGTTGCGGAATTTCTCGACGCGGCCACCCATGTTGTCCACGGATTTTTGCGTGCCGGTGTAGAAAGGGTGCGATTCGCTGGACGTATCGAGCTTGTACAGGGGCAGTTCGCGACCGTCGTCCATCTTCACCATTTCTTTGGTGTTCACGCAGGAGCGGGTGACGAACTTGAAGTTGTTGGACAGGTCCAGGAAACAAACTTCGCGGTAATTGGGGTGAATGCCTTCTTTCATGATCTTTCCTTATTCGTTGCGGGAGCCACACCAAGCCAGTCCTGGGCACTTTCCGCTAAGCCACACATTATGGCATGAAATCAAGTACTTAGCGCACTTTTGGCCTTCTGAGAGGCGATTTTGTGTCCAAGACAGAGCTAAGAGGAGGTAAGGAACTGGTCTTAACCCAGCCGGGGCCGCGGAACCGGCTTTGCCGGGCCGCAGGCGCAGCGGCCCCCTCGGGGGGCAGGAAGCTACACGAAGTGAGCGACCGTGGGGGCAACAATTGGCGTGGCGGCTTTAGCCGCCGCGCCTCATCATGTCGAAGAATTCATGGTTGTTCTTCGTCGCTTTCATGTTCTTGAGCATGAGCTCCATGGATTCGATTTCATCCATGTTGTACATGAATTGACGCAAAATTCGCGACTTTTGGAGGATTTCGGGTGCAAGTAACAGCTCTTCCTTGCGGGTACCGCTGCGGTTGAGGTGAATTGCCGGGAACACGCGCTTTTCGTACAGGCGGCGGTCCAGGTGGATTTCGCAGTTGCCGGTGCCCTTGAATTCTTCAAAGATCACTTCGTCCATGCGGCTGCCGGTGTCGACCAGCGCGGTGCCGATGATGGTCAGGCTGCCGCCTTCCTCAATGTTGCGGGCCGCACCGAAGAAGCGCTTGGGGCGCTGCAGTGCGTTGGCGTCCACACCACCGGTCAGCACTTTGCCCGATGAAGGCAACACGTTGTTGTAGGCGCGGGCCAGGCGGGTGATGGAGTCCAGCAAAATGACCACGTCCTTGCCGAGTTCGACCAGGCGCTTGGCGCGTTCGATCACCATTTCGGCCACATGCACGTGGCGCGCGGCGGGTTCGTCGAAGGTAGACGAGATGACTTCGCCGCGCACGCTGCGCTGCATTTCGGTCACTTCTTCAGGGCGCTCGTCCACCAGCAGCACCATCATGACCACTTCAGGGTAGTTGGCGGTGATGGCATGGGCGATGTTCTGCATCATCACGGTCTTGCCGGACTTGGGCGGTGCGACCAGCAGGGCGCGCTGGCCCTTGCCGATGGGCGCGACGATGTCGATGATGCGGCTGGTCAGGTTCTCTTCGCCCTTGATGTCGCGCTCGAGCTTGAACTGCTCGCGCGGGAACAGCGGGGTCAAGTTCTCGAACATGACCTTGTGCTTGTTGTCTTCGGGCAGGCCGTCGTTGACCTTGTCGAGCTTGTTCAGTGCAAAGTAGCGCTCGCCATCCTTGGGGGTACGCACTTCGCCTTCAATCATGTCGCCGGTGTGCAGGTTGAAGCGGCGAATCTGGCTGGGGCTGATGTAGATGTCGTCGGTGCTGGCCGTGTAGCTTGAATCCGGAGCACGGAGGAAACCGAAACCGTCGGGCAGCACTTCCAGCACGCCGTCGGCCACGATGGTCTCGCCGGTTTTTGCACGTTTTTTGATGATGGCGAACATCAGCTCCTGCTTGCGCATACGGCCAACGTTTTCGATCTCAAGGGCTTCGGCCTGCTTGAGGACTTCAGACACGTGCAGTGCCTTGAGTTCGTTTAAGTGCATGGAGTTACTCCTTGCGGAGTTCATTGATGGAAATGGGGGAGGTTTGAAAAGAAGCCGCAGAAGATGGCTTACAAACCGGGAACTCGAACCAGGCAGCGAGTGCCGTCTGGTGAATAAAGCACATTATGACAGGAAATTCAGGCGGGAAATCAAGGCATTTTCCCTGCATCCGGCCAGCGGCCGGGAGACCTGCACCGGTCGGGAAGCGGCGGTGCGCCGTGCCTCCCTTCCCGCGCGAAAAACCTCAGGCCAGTTGCTGGTCGATGAAGGCGGTCAGCTGGGCCTTGCTCATGGCGCCGACCTTGGTGGCGGCAAGCTGGCCATCCTTGAACAGCATCAGGGTGGGGATGCCGCGGATGCCGAATTTGGCAGGGATGTCGCGATTTTCGTCGACGTTCATCTTGGCGATCTGCAGACGGCCGTCGTAACCCGTGGCCACTTCGTCCAGAATCGGCGCGATCATCTTGCACGGACCGCACCATTCAGCCCAGTAGTCCACCAGCACGGGTTTGGAGGCTTGCAGCACGTCGGCTTCGAAGGTGGCATCGGTGGTATGTTTGATCAGTTCGCTCGCCATGGCGGCTCCTTTGTCTGTTTAGGATGGTTACGATACGGTACGGCTAAAGTTGTAGTCATTGTGGCAGAAAGCAAGTGGCCGGGTCGGGCGCGCGGGGGCTATGGCCCCGATAGAGATTATTCAATTTGCGGCTTCCGGCCCCATTTCTTTCTTGCCAACCTCTTTTCCCCAACCTCTGTATGCCACCTGCTCCAACCTCTGATGCCGCATGGTCTGCGCCTGATGCGCTGTGCTGGCATCAGGCCATGGGCCGGCTTGCAGAAGCAATGCAGGCGCGCGGCGTCCATCCCGCAGAAGCCGTGGTGCTGCTGCCCTATGCCCAGCTGATCCAGCAGGCGCGCCGTGCCTGGGCTGCGCAGGCGGGCGAGACGTTTTTTGTTCCCCGCTTTGAAACCACCATGAACTGGGCCAGCGGCCTGGGCGGCACGTTGGGCCTCCATGTGCCTTCAGGCGACGATTTGCGCATGGATGTGGCGGTCGATATGCTCACAGCCGCGTCACTGCTGGGCCGCGCCGGCTTGGGCGCCCAGCAGGATGCGCTGGCCGGCAGGCTGGTTGAAGCGGCCTGGAGCCTGGCCGGTGTGGCCGCAGCCGTCGTGCCGGCCGCGCGCCGCGCCTGGAGCGAGCGGCTGGCGCTGACGCTGGGTGCCGGCCTGGACTCGCCGGTGCTGGCCCTCGAAGCTGCTGTGGGGCGCATCGCGCTGGCCTGGGCGTCGGCGTCCGCCTATCCGACTGACAGGCTTTTTCAGGCGAAACCTCAGCTGTTCGCCGTGCTGGAAGGCTTTCAAGCCGACCCGCTTACCGAAGCTCTCAAGGCGCATTTCGGCGACCGGTCGGTTTCCATCCCGCTGTGCGTCTCGCTCGAAGGGCCCTCGGCACCACCCGCGCTGCACATTGCGCAAGACGCTGAAGACGAAGCGGGCCGGGCCGCCGCTTGCGTGCTGGCGCATCTGACGCAAGGCCGCAGCCCGGTCGCGTTGATTGCGCAGGACCGGCAGCTCACACGGCGTGTCGGCGCCATGCTGGCTGAGCGCGGCATCGCCATGCGCGATGAAACCGGCTGGAAGCTTTCGACCACACGCGCCGCTGCCGCCCTGATGAGCCTGCTGCGCGCCATGCCTTGGGATGCATCGACGGATGCCGTGCTGGACTGGCTGAAAAACGCACCCGCGTTTGACGCCGTGCTGGTCACCGCCGCCGAGACCGAGCTGCGCAAGACCGGCGTGCGCGCCTGGCGCGACCTGCCGGACTTTGCGGAAGAAGCCATCTTGCCGCCCGTGTTTGCCGCAACAGGCCCGTTGGCGCGCGAAGTGAACGCATTGCGCAGCCCTTTCGGCCGTGCCCGTCCGCTGGCGATGTGGCTGCGCGACCTGCGCACTCTTTTGCAATCCGCCGGGCAGTGGGACGCACTGGCGCAGGACGAAGCCGGGCAGACGGTGCTGGATGTATTGCGCCTGCACGAAGGCGCTGAGACCGAATTCGAAGCATCGCCGGTGATGCGGCTGCATGACTTCACGCAGTGGGCCAACCAGGCGCTGGAAGGCGGCAAGTTCTCCCCGGTGCATCCGCCGGCAGAACAGGTGGTCATCTTGCCGCTGCCGCAGCTGCTGGGCCGCCCCATGCAGGCCGTGGTGTTACCCGGCTGCGATGAAATCCGCCTGCCGGTGTCGCCGGAACCTGCCGGCCCCTGGACGCCCGGCCAGCGCGAGCTGCTGGGCCTGCCGCCCCGGGAAGTGCTTGCCGCGGCCCAGCGCCAAGCCTGGCACTATGCCCTGCACATGCCGCATCTCGATGTGCTCTGGCGCACCAGTGAATCGGGCGAGCACCTCATCCCCAGCGGCTTTGTGCAGGAGCTGCTGCTGGACCAGGACGAGGAAGCGGTACAGCGCATGGCCACCGACCCTCGCAGCCTGCGTGCCGTGGCAACCCAGCCCACGCCGCACCCCTTTCCGACCGGCGAGGCCTTGCCCGTCACCCGGCTTTCGGCCAGCGCGTATGAAGACCTGCGGCGCTGCCCCTACCGCTTTTTTGCGCTGCGCCAGCTTAGGCTGCAGGAGCCCGAAGAGCTTGAAAGCGAGCTGGGCAAGCGCGACTTCGGCAACTGGCTGCACAGCCTGCTGCGGCATTTTCATGAAGCCCTCAAAGCGGCGCCAACCCCCGATCTATCAGCGCGGGTAGCTATGCTAAACATAGCAGCCGAGCGCGCCACGCAAGAGCTGGCGCTCAGCGACAGCGAGTTTTTGCCCTTTGCCGCGGCCTGGCCCGGCGTGCGCGAGGGCTACCTGAAATGGCTGGCCGAGCACGAAGCGACCGGCGCGATATTCGACGAAGCCGAAGTCTGGCGCGAAGTGCCCGTCGGCACACTCACGCTGCTCGGCCAGCTGGACCGCGTGGACCGTCAGCCCGACGGACACGCCCTGGTGATCGACTACAAGACCGAGCCGCGCACCACCACGAGCGAGCGCATCAAGAACGGCCAGGAAGACACGCAACTCGCGTTTTATGCCGCCCTGCTGAGCGACGACACGCTGGCGGCGGCCTATGTCAACCTCGGCGAAAAAGAACCGACCAAAACCTATGAGCAACCCGACATCGTCGGACTGCGCGACGAGCTCATCGACAGCATCCTGACCGATATGGCGCGTATTTCGCGTGGCGCCGCGTTGCCGGCGTTAGGGGAGGGCAAGGCTTGCGATTACTGCGCCGCCCGCGGTCTCTGCCGCAAGGACTTCTGGAATCTCGACGAAGAAACGGCACGGGGGGCGAGCCAATGACCGCTCCCGGCCAAACGCACATCGCTCACTCCGCCGCTTACGAATGCAACGGCGAGCCGCTCTCCGCCGATGCGTTCTACGCCATTGCCTGCGACCCGCGTCGCAGCGTGGCGGTGGAAGCCTGCGCCGGGGCGGGCAAGACCTGGATGCTGGTGTCGCGCATCGTGCGGGCCTTGCTTGACGGGGCCACGGCCGCACCGGGGCAGCAGGTCTTGCCGCACGAGATCCTTGCCATCACCTTCACCAAAAAAGCCGCCGGTGAAATGCGCGAACGCCTGGACGACTGGCTCAAGGCCTTTGCCCACGCCGACGATGAGACCCTGCAGCGCGAACTGGAAATGCGCGGCGTCAGGGGCGATTTTTCAAGCCAAAAAGGCTTGCAGTCCGCACAGGCCGTGCGCGGACAGCTATCAAATTTATACCGCTCCATCCTGGCCAGTGGCCGCTCGGTGCAGATCCGCACCTTCCACAGCTGGTTTGCAGCCCTGCTGCGCAGCGCACCGGTGGCGGTGCTGCAGCGCCTGGAACTGCCGGTGAACTATGAGCTGCTGGAAGACGACGCGCCGGCGCGCGCGCTGGTGTGGCGGCGGTTTTATGCGGCCGTCGCGGCTGATGCGTCGCTCAAGGCCGACTTTGAGGCCGTGGTGCTGGCGTATGGCCGCTTCCAGGCCGACAAAGCCTTGCAGGCCGCGCTCGATAAGCGCACCGAGTTCACACTGGCCGACGAAAAAGGGGTGATCGACGCCTCGGTACAACCATTCAGTGCACAGTTCACCGAATTTGGCGGCCTTGATGAACCCGAAGAGCTGCTCAGCACCAACCGTTTTCACCGGCAAACCTTGAGGGACGCTGCCATCGCGCTGGGCCGTGCGAGCGCGCCGACTTTCTCGGCCAAAGGCGTGGAACTGGAGCAGGCGCTGACGGCCGGCGACTTTCCGGCGGCTATCGCGGCCCTGCTGACCGAGAAGGGCACGCCGCGCAAGTTCGGCGAAAAAATCGTCGGCATCGAACAGGTGCGCATTGCCCAGGACCTGGTGTTGCGCGTGGTGGCGGCCAGCCAGCAGCACGATGCCTGGCTGTACCAGCAGCGCATGGCGCGCCTGACGCGCGTGTTGATCGCCCAGTTCACCGCCTTGAAGCGCGACCGCGGCTGGGTCGACATGAATGACGTCGAACGCGCTGCGCTGCTGATGCTGGCCGACCCGGTGTTGTCGGGCTGGGTGCAGGAGCGGCTGGACGCGCGCATCCGCCACCTGATGATTGACGAATTCCAGGACACCAACCCGCTGCAGTGGCAGGCCCTGTATGCCTGGCTCATCGGATACTCGGGTGCGGGTACGGCGCCCAGCGTGTTCCTGGTGGGTGACCCGAAGCAAAGCATTTACCGCTTCCGCCGTGCCGAGCCGCAGGTGTTCCGCGCTGCGCAGGCTTTTGTGGTGCACGGCCTGGGCGGTGACTTGCTCAGCTGCGACCATACGCGGCGCAACGCTGAAGCCGTGATCGACACCGTCAACTCGGCCATGGCCATGGCACGGGAGGCCGACGGCTATGACGGTTTTCGCGAACACACCACGGCTTCAGGCCTCGCCGGCGCCGTGGGCCGGCTTCCGCCCATTGCACGCAACAAGGATGAAGAGGAAGCTTCGCCGCTGGCCACCGGCTGGCGCGACAGTCTGACCACGCCGCGTGAGTTGCCCGAGGAAACCCTGCGCACGCGCGAGGCGCGCCAGGCCGCTGCCTGGATTTCAGAACAGGTAGCCGCCGGACTGCGTCCCCAGGACGTGATGGTTCTCTCGCGCAAACGCGCCGGCCTGCTGCCGCTGCAGGACGAGCTGCGCGCGCTGCACATCCCTGCGCAGGTGGGCGAGAAAACCGAGCTGATCGACTGCTGCGAAGTGCAGGACATGGTGGCGCTGCTCGACGTGCTGGTGTCGCCGCAGCACGACCTTTCATTGGCGCGCGCACTGCGTTCGCCGCTGTTCGGGCTGGCTGACGATTGCCTGGTGCAGCTGGCGCTGCTGCAGCGCGAGCACCACCAGCCGTGGTACGGTCTGCTACAAAAAGAGGAGCTGCTTGCGCCCGATCTGAAAGGGCTGGGGGCCGTTTTACTTAAGTGGAAGAGCTGGCTGGATCGCCTGCCGCCACACGATGCGCTGCAGGGCATTTACGACGACGGCGACGTGCTGGCGCGTTTTGGTGCTGCCGCCCCGGCGGCGCAGCGCAGCGCGGTGCTGGCCAACCTGCGCGCGCTGCTGGGTGTGTCGCTGGCACTCGACGGCGGGCGTTACGCCACGCCTTACGGTTTTGTGCGCGCGCTCAAGGCCGGCGGCACCCAGGCGCCGGCAGCCGTCAGCAGCGAGGCGGTCCGGCTGCTGACCATCCACGGCGCCAAGGGCCTTGAAGCCGAAGCCGTGCTGCTGCTGGACACCGACACCGTCGAGCGCAATGCCGACAGCATGGGCGTGCTGGTCGACTGGCCCGGCGAAGCGACCGAGCCGCGCAAGTTTGTTTTTTTGGTCAGCGAAAGCCGCCCGCCCGCCTGCGCCGCCGATACGCTGGCCAGCGAGCAGGCCGCCCGCAAGCGCGAAGAGCTCAACGCCTTGTATGTGGCGCTGACGCGCGCCCGCCATACGCTGGTGATTTCCTCCATCGAGCCGCACCGTGTGACGACTGAGAGCTGGTGGCAGCGCCTGCACGCACTGGTGGGCGAGCTGCCTGCGCCGGTCGCGGATGAGTCTGCAGCCGCCCATCTTGATGCGGCCGACGCCGGCGTGTTCTACCTGCCCGAGTTGCCTGAACTGCCCGAGGTCATGACGATTTCCGAGTCTGCTGCGGTGCGCGTTGATGAAGATTCGCTCAAGGCACGCATCGGCAAGGCCATGCACCGCTTGCTGGAATGGGGCGGTGCGCTGTCGGCGGAACAAGTGAAGGCCGCGGCGCGCGAGTTTCGCCTGAGCCCGGCACAGGCCACTGAGGCGACTGCGCTAGCCGGGCGCATTCTGGCGGGTGAGGGCGCCTGGGCCTGGAGCCCGCAAGCCGTGGCCTGGCAAGGCAACGAAGTCGGCCTTGTCTACGCCGGGAAAGACTTGCGGCTGGACCGCCTGGTGCAGCGCAAGGACGCCGGCCACGAAGGACACTGGTGGGTGCTCGACTACAAATCCGCCGTGGCGCCGGAGCTGCAGCCCGCGCTGGTGGCGCAGCTGCAGGACTACCGTGCGGCGGTGCAGCTGATTTACCCCGGCGCGCCGGTGAAAGCAGCTTTCCTGACGGGGCGGGGAACTGTTGTCGAGCTGGATTGATCTCACACAGCCCGCGCTCTACCCCATGTTATTCGCCGACCTGAAGAAAGAGACAACCATGTTCAAGCAACTTGCCGCCTCGCTAACCTTCCTGGCCGTCCTGCCACTGGCATGGGCCCAAACCCCGGCACCGACTAACCCCACGGTGCGCCTGCGCGCGACGATTGAAAAAGTCGATGCAACCAGCCTCACCATCAGGGAACGCAGCGGCGAGGTGATCACGCTGGTGCGCCCGGCCGAGATGGACGTGTCCGAGGTGTACCCGCTGTCGCTGGCCGACATCAAGCCTGGCAGCTACATCGGCACCGCCGGCATGCCGCAGCCCGACGGCAGCCAGCTGGCGCTGGAGGTGCTGGTGTTCCCCGAAGCAGCGCGCGGCGCCGGTGAAGGCCACCGCCCCTGGGATTTGCGGCCCGACAGCACCATGACCAACGCCACCGTGGCCGACCTGGCCGCGGCGCCAACGTCGGTGCCCGGCGGGCAAAAGCTCACGTTGCGCTACAAAGATGGCGAGAAAACCGTGATTGTTCCGCCGGATGTGCCGGTGGTGTCCTTCAAGCCCGGCAAGGCCGATGAAAACGCCTTGCTGGTGCCGGGTGCCAAGGTGATGATCACGGCGCAGGAAAAAGCCGGCAAGCCGACCGCGCTGCGTGTCATCGTCGGCCGCGATGGTTTTGCGCCGCCCATGTAGTGCAATGCGCCGCGCGGGCTGGCAAGTGCGGCCTGTGATAATTGGCGCATGCCGCCAATCGGCGCCAAACCTGTACCTGGCCCCTGTTTTTAAGCGATTTAGCCCTGCAGGCCAATAGGATAGGGCGCAAGCAGCTATCAAAAACAGAGCAAACACATTCGCCTGCGAAGCGCTATCTTTGACGCCTTTCAGGAAAGCGGCTGCTGTTTGGCCTTGATTTCTCCAATTTCACCCTGGCTCGCCTCCGCGAGCAGACGGAACACCTTTTGAACGACTCAGCCTCTCCCGTGAAACCGCCGCCTGCCGGCCCCCTGCGTATTGCCGTCATAGGCGGCGGACCCGCCGGCCTGATGGCCGCCGAGGTGCTGGCCGCTGCCGGTGCGGCCGTGAAGGTCGAGGTGTACGACGCCATGCCTTCGGTGGGGCGCAAGTTTTTGCTGGCCGGCAAGGGCGGGCTCAACCTCACGCATTCCGAAGCACCGGAGGCTTTTCTGAGCCGCTATGGCGAGCGCGCTCCACAGCTGCAGCCGTTGCTGGCCGCGTTCGGCCCGGCCGAGCTGCGTGCCTGGGCTGAAGCGCTGGGTGTGGAAACCTTTATCGGCAGCTCGGGCCGCGTGTTCCCCAAAGACATGAAAGCCGCGCCGCTGCTGCGCGCCTGGCTGCACCGCCTTCGCCAGGCCGGCGTGCAGTTTTCCATGCGGCACCGCTGGCTGGGCTGGGCCGATGACGGCGCGCTGAAGTTTTCAACGCCCACCGGCGAGGTGCTGGCGCAAGCCGACGCCGTGGTGCTGGCTTTGGGCGGCGGCAGCTGGGCGCGGCTGGGCTCTGATGGCGCCTGGGTGCCGCTGCTGGCTGCGCGCGGCGTGGCCGTGGCGCCGCTGCTGCCGTCCAACTGCGGCTTCGACGTGGCGGCGCGGCCCGACAGCCCGGCGCAGCTTGAAGAGGCGGCAGCCGACGCCGGCGAGACCCGCCGCGAATTCCTGCAGGAGCTCATCGGAAAAAGTCCCTTGACCAAGGCCGGCTGGACTGAACACTTCGCCAGCCGTTCTGCCGGCCAGCCTTTCAAGTCCGTCGCCATCAGCTTCACCGATTCACGCGGCCGAGCTTTTAGCCGCAAGGGCGAGTTCATTGCCACCGCCCCCGGTGTGGAAGGCAGCCTGGTGTATGCCGCCTCCAGCTTGTTGCGCGACGAGATTGCGAAACACGGCAGCGCCACCTTCCTGCTCGATTTGCTGCCCGCCAAGACCGCCGAGCAGGTGCTGGTAGAGGTGCGCCACCCGCGCGGCTCACGCTCGCTGTCCAGTCACCTCAAGAGTCGCCTGAACCTGGATGGCATCAAGGCCGCGATGTTGTACGAACTGCTGGGCAAGGACGCGATTGCCGATCCGGTGCGCCTGGCCGCCGGCATCAAGGCGCTGCCGGTGCGCGTTACTGCGGCCAGGCCGATGGATGAAGCCATCAGCACCGCGGGCGGCGTGATGTTTGAGGGCCTGAGTGCACAGCTACAGCTGGGTGCTGCGGCTGCAGTGCCCCAGCCCGTGTTCTGTGCCGGTGAAATGCTGGACTGGGAAGCCCCCACGGGCGGCTATCTGCTCACGGCCTGCTTTGCCGGCGGGCGTGTTGCCGGGCAGGGCGTTTTAAGTTATTTTGGCCTGTAGGCCAATAGGGGCGAGCGCAAGCAGCTATTGATTTTGTAGCAAATTTTCTGAACCATTCGCCGTTGCGCGAGAGGAACCGCCATGATCGTCCGTTTTAACATCGACTCTTTTGACAAAACCCAGTACGAATACCGCGTGACCCACGAAGGTGAAGACCTGTTCGGCGACGCGGGGTTGGGCGGCATTGAAGAATGCATCATCGCCGCCACCGAAGGCCTGGGCCAGGACGCCGTGGCAGCAGAAGTCGCCTTCAGGGGCATCATCAGCGGCACCTACCCGCTGGCGTCGCTGGCGCTCATGTCGGCGCAGATCGCCGTTCATGCATTGCAGACCACCGAGGCGGTTGAAGAGGTGAGCCGGTAGCCTCATCGTCACCGGGCGACCTTTGCCGCGAATAGCTGGTTTGTGCGGTATCGCACATACCGGAGGGCCTTTAATCCCTATACTCCGAAGACGGTGCGAGATCTCTGCCAGAGGCCCAACTCGAAGCCAGATCCGCCCCGGAGTGTCTCGATGGCCAATGCTTCCAACCCCAAAGACAACCAGCTGCTTGCCGCATTGCCGGAAGCAGAGTGGCAGCGCTGGCTGCCGCAGCTGGAGTGGGTCGACATGCCGCTGGGTCAGGTGCTTTACGAGTCGGGCACCACGCTGGACCATGTGTACTTTCCCACCACGGCCATCGTTTCGCTGCTTTATGTGATGGAAAACGGCTCTTCGGCCGAGATTGCCGTGGTCGGCCATGAAGGTGTCGTGGGCATCTCCCTGTTCATGGGCGGGGAGTCCACACCCAGCCGCGCCGTCGTGCAAAGCGCCGGCCAGGGCTTTCGCCTCAAGGCACAGGCGATCAAGAACGAGTTCAAGCGCGCGCCGGTGCTGCACCTGCTGCTGCGCTACACCCAGGCGCTGATCACGCAGATGGCGCAAACCGCGGTATGCAACCGCCATCATTCGCTGGACCAGCAGCTGTGCCGCTGGCTGCTGCTCAGCCTTGACCGGTTGCAGAGCAATGAGCTGGTGATGACGCAGGAGCTGATCGCCAACATGCTGGGCGTGCGCCGCGAAGGCGTGACCGAAGGCGCGACCAAGCTGCAAAACCTCGGGCTGATCCGCTATTCGCGCGGCCGTATCACGGTGTTGGACCGCCCGGGCCTGGAGCAGCGCACCTGTGAGTGTTATGCCGTGGTCAAGAAAGAATACGACCGCTTGCTTCCCGAAAAACTCGCCTCCTAGCATCCCGGTGTGCGGCCTGTTGTGTGCTGTGTGCGCTGGCACACGGTGGCGTTGGCGACACGTCGTGCATACTGGGGCACCGAATTGAACTGACGACAGTAGCGCGGCCTTGTCCATGACCCGGCACTCCCCGGGGTCCGCCTACACCGGAGAGCCGCTTTGGCCCCTGTCGAAAACCACCTCATTGAGCTTCTCCCTCGCAAGGACCGCCTGCGCCTGCTCGCCGTCTGCGAGCCGGTTGAGTTGTCGCTGGCTGAAGTGATGTGCGAACCCGGCAAACCCACACGTTACGTCTATTTTCCGGTCGAAAGCTTCATTTCCCTTGTGGCCCTTGTTGAGGGCAGCCCGGGAGTAGAGGTTGGCATGGTGGGCCGCGAAGGCATGCTGGGTGCGCAACTGGTGCTGGGCGTTGTCACCGCGCCGGTGCATGCGGTAGTGCAGGGCGCAGGTGCATCCTGGCGGATCAGCACCGCCGTTTTCCGGCGCGAGCTGGCGCTCAGCGCTTCGTTGCAACGCGGCCTGAACCGCTACCTTTATGTGCTGATGGCGCAGCAGTCCGCATCAGCCGCCTGCCTTCGGTTTCACCTGACGAGCCAGCGCCTGGCCCGATGGCTGCTGATGAGCCAGGACCGCGCGCATTCCGACAATTTTCATGTGACACACGAATTTCTGGCCTACATGCTGGGCATGCGCCGCGTCGGCATCACGTCGGCCGCCAGCGCGTTGCAGCGCAGCGGATTGATCGAATACCACCGTGGTGAATTGAAGGTTCTTGACCGCGGCGGCCTGGAAGCCGCGGCATGCAGCTGTTACGCGGCTGACCGGAAAACCTATACCCAATTGCTTCACTGACGAGCGGGTTTGGGATAGCGGGGGCCTGCCTGTCAGGCAAAAGCATCGGTTTACCTGTTTCAGCTCAATGGCAGCCCGCGACTCTGCCTGAAAACCTTTTGCGGTTGATGTGTGCTACCGCACGGACGGATCGCCTTGGGCCGCCTAGAAAGGAGCGTACGGCGATATTGCGAACCTTTGAAGGTGCAGCGCCCAACCGCTGTTGCAGCGCCATGCAACTCCTTTAGCGAGGGTTCTGAAATGATCCGGCTTGCTTCCTCACCCCCTCCCAATATCAGGCTGCTGGCGCGCTCGGCGCTGACCATGCTGAGCTCTCCTGAACTCATGAAGGAGTCCCGGTGCGAGCTGCCCGCCACCAGCGCCGCTGCGCTGGATGTTCTGCGCGACTGGGCCAAAGGAGGCGGCGAGGACGCTGACGACGCCCATCTCGCTTCGCTTCCCGAGCGGCAGCTCGAAGCGCTCACACCCGACCACCCGCTGGACATCGCGATCGCCGACTGGGACGCGCTGTTTCACGCCGTCAAGGCCAGGCTCATGCTCAGCGTCGGTGAAAAACTCGCGGCCGCACCCAACTCGCAGGCCGGCGAGGCCGCGGAGCTGGTCCAGTCCATCGTGCTGGAGTGTGTGGGCGCCTTGCACCAGCTTCACCTGGCGCTGACGCAAGAGCGCGAGCAGCGTGCCCACCCGACAGTCCCTGATTGATTTTTCTTTTTGAGATGTCCGCAGGCCCGTCAGGCCGGTTTTGACGCAACCGGCAAGGGCCGAAAAGTCTCCAGGTGGGCGATGATCAGATCGGTCACCTCCATCCCGCTCAGCGAACTCAACGCAAAGAACGCCACAGAGTCGGCATGGCCAGCCCGCGGGTCGTAATACTGCGACGGCACCTGCCGCAAATAACGCGCACGCGCCTTGCTGTCCTGCAATTCGTACACCAGGGCATCGTCGGCAACTCCCACTTGCAGCCCATGAAGCGGGCCCCCTATGCAGGTCATCAGCATTGCATGGTTGTCTCCGTCAATGGACTGTATACGGATGGAGTGCCTGTGGCTATGGGCCGTCTGGCCTAGTGGTGGCTTTGGTCGCCGGATGGGCAGCGTCAAACCTAAAATGGTTGTGATAGCCCAAGGCCGCATGTTCTTTGGGTCTTCCATGGCAAGTCCCCGCCCAGCCTTCAATCCATGAAACCCTATTCCATTCTCTTTGTTTGCATGGGCAATATCTGCCGCAGCCCGACGGCCCACGGCGTGTTCCAACAAAAGGTCAAAGATCGCGGCTTGGCTCATCAAATCCAGGTCGACTCCGCCGGCACCCACAACTACCACCCCGGCAACCCACCCGACGAGCGCTCGCAGGCGCATGCATCCAGGCGCGGTTATGACCTGTCAGGCTTGAGGGCCCGGCAGATTTCGGATTCAGATTTTGAGCGCCATGATTTGATTTTGGCGATGGACTGGGACAACCTGGCTTTGATTCAGGAAGGGTGCCCGGCTAAACATCTCGGGAAGGTGCGCAGGCTCACGGAGTTCTGCCTGAAGCATGACAGCCCGGTTGTGCCTGATCCTTACTACGGCGGCAAGGATGGGTTTGAGCATGCGCTCGACCTGGTGGAGGATGCCTGCGAGGGGCTGATGCGGTATGTTGAACGCCAGCTGAAGCCGGCGCATTGACTGGCAGCGGCTGCGCGCGCTGCAACTTGAATAAGGTGACGAGCCTTGACCCCGGCACTGACTCCACAGTTAGGGCTGCTTGGTTCCCCACCTGACCCGGTTGGCCGCTTTACCATGCGGGAAGGCCCGTCACCCTCGATTGTAAGGGACTTGGGAATGACCCCTCTGGCATACCCCCATCAGTGAAAAGGGCACCGAGCGATCTATTCCAGCCGGGGCCGCGGGACTGGCTTTGCCAGACCGCAGGCGCAGCGGCCCCCTCGGGGGGCGGCGCATTACACGAAGTGAAAAGCGTGGGGGCCATATCCTAGAATGGGCGGATGTCCTATCTCGTTCTTGCCCGCAAATACCGCCCCAAAAATTTCTCGGAAATGGTGGGGCAGTCGCATGTGGTGCAGGCGCTGGGCAATGCGCTGGCCACCCAGCGGTTGCACCATGCTTACCTGTTCACCGGCACGCGGGGCGTGGGCAAGACAACCATTTCACGCATTCTGGCCAAGTCGCTCAACTGCCTGGGCCCGGACGGGCAGGGCGGCATCACGGCCACGCCGTGTGGCGTGTGCCAGGCCTGTACCGACATCGACAGCGGTCGTTTTGTCGACTACACCGAGCTGGACGCGGCGTCCAACCGCGGCGTGGATGAAATCGCACAACTGCTCGAGCAGGCCGTTTACAAACCTGTCGTCGGCCGCTTCAAGGTCTTCATGATCGACGAGGTGCACATGCTGACGAACACGGCGTTCAACGCCATGCTCAAGACGCTGGAAGAACCTCCCGAGTATTTGAAGTTTGTACTGGCCACGACCGACCCGCAGAAGGTGCCGGCCACCGTGCTGTCGCGCTGCCTGCAGTTCAACCTGCGGCCCATGGCGCCCGAGACGGTGCTGGAGCACCTCACGCAGGTGCTGGGCGTTGAAAACGTCCCGGCCGAGCAGCAGGCGTTGCGCCTGCTGGCGCGCGCGGCGCGCGGCTCCATGCGCGACGCCCTGTCGCTGACGGACCAGGCCATTGCGTTTGGCTCGGGCAAGCTTGAAGAAGCCAGTGTGCGCACCATGCTGGGCAGCGTGGACCGCAGCTATGTCTACCGCCTGCTGGATGCCCTGGCGCGCGGCGACGGCAAAACCGTGGTCGAAACCTCCGAAGCGTTGCGGCTGAACGGCTTGAGCGCGGCTTCCACCCTGGAAGAAATGACGACGGTGCTGCAACGCATGGCGGTGTTGCAGGCCGTACCCGAGATGGGGGCGGGTGACGACGGGGCCGACCCGGATATCGCGGAGACGGCCCGGCTGGCCCAGGCGCTGCCCGCTGATGAAACGCAGCTGCTTTACAGCCTGTGCCTGCATGGCCGCGGTGAATTGGGCCTTGCGCCCGATGAATATGCCGGGCTGACCATGGTACTGCTGCGCTTGCTGGCCTTCAAACCGTCGGCTTCGGCTACCACCCATGCGGGGGGTGCCGCCGAGCCTGGAAAAAAGCCCCAGCCTGAGGTGGCGCGGGCCCATGCGCCCGTGGCTTTGCCTGAACGGCGCGCGGCGCCGGCGCCTGCCGCTGCACGCGAACCTACCCATGATGAGCCGGTGCCTGCTGCGCCGCGTGTTCCGCAAGAAACACCCACTTCTCAGGATTTTGAGAAAAAACAGCCCGCAGCCCAAGCGGAGCGTGCGCAAGCAGCTATCAATTCAGTAGCGACTCCCGTGGCGATGCCGGAGCGGCCAGTACCGCAGCAGCGCCCGCAGCCGGGCGCGCCAGCAGCTGCCGTCGCGCCTCTGGTGCCTGTTCCGCACGGCGAAGACTGGAGCCAGACTGTCAACCAGCTGGTGGCCGCCGAAGCCGTGGCGGCGCTGACGCGTGAGCTGGGCCTGCAGTCGGAGCTGCGCAGCCAGGCCGATGGGCTGTGGACGCTTCGGGTAGAACGCGAGTCGCTGAACCAGGCGGCAGCGCGTGAAAAGCTGCAAGCCGCACTGCAGGCGCATCTCGGCGATGCGGCCTTGCGGCTCGCGGTGGAAGTGGGGCCCGTCACCGACACCCCGGCGCGCCGCAATGCGGCGGCGCAAGCCGAGCGCCAGCGTGCGGCCGAAGAAATGATCCAGAACGACCCGTTTGTGCAGGACATGATTCGCGACTGGGGCGCCAAAATTGTCCCCGGCAGCATCCGGCCGCTGGCTGCGAAGTCGATATGATCAAAGGCAGGTTTTAAAACCAATTTCTGCCCCCAATTTCGACGCAATTTCAGACGCAAAGCACACCTCGATTTCAAGTTTTAAAGGAACTACCATGTTTAACAAAGGACAACTCGCGGGCCTCATGAAGCAGGCGCAGGCGATGCAGGACAACCTCAAGAAAGCCCAGGAAGAACTGGCATTTGTGGAAGTCACCGCTGAGGCCGGCGCCGGCCTGGTGAAGGTCACCATGACCTGCAAGCACGATGTCAAACGCGTCGAAATTGACCCCAGCCTGCTGACTGACGACAAGGACATGCTGGAAGACCTGGTAGCCGCTGCGTTCAACGCCGCCGTGCGCAAGGCCGAGGAAGTGAGCAACGAGAAAATGGGCAAGCTCACGGCCGGGATGCCCGGTCTCCCTGGCGGGATGAAACTCCCGTTTTAGTTGTGAGCCCCCACGGTCGCTCACTGCGAGCCTGCGGCGGCTCCCTGCCCCTTGCACGAGAAAAGGGGCCGCTGCGCCTGCGGCCCGGCAAAGCCGGTTCCGCGGCCCCTGCTTGCGAAAGCGGGTACAACGCTCGGTCGCTGCTGCCACATGGCTGATTCGAATGCTCTCGAAGGCTTGACCCAGGCGCTGCGCAAGCTGCCGGGCGTGGGCGCCAAGTCGGCCGCGCGCATGGCGTTCCATCTCCTGCAGCACGACAAGCCCGGCGCGCTGCAGATTGCCCGTGCGCTGGAGCACGCCGTCAACAGCGTGCGGCATTGCACCCTGTGCAACACGCTGACCGAGCAGGAGGTTTGCACCACCTGCGCCAACCCGCAGCGTGACCGCAGCAAGCTGTGCGTGGTTGAAACACCGGCCGACCAGGCTGCCCTTGAACGCACGCTGGCCTACAAGGGCCTTTATTTTGTGCTCATGGGCAAGCTGAGCCCGCTTGACGGCATAGGCCCCAACGACATCGGCTTGCAAAAACTGTTTGACCGCGTGGTGCCCAAGAACGAGCGCGGCGAGGCGTTGCCGCCTGCATCGCGCGAAGTGCAGGAAGTCATCCTGGCGACCAATTTCACGGCCGAAGGCGAAGCCACTGCGCACGTGATTGCACAAGCGCTGAAAAGCCGCGGCGTCCAGGTGACGCGCCTGGCGCGCGGAGTGCCGGTGGGAAGCGAACTTGAATACGTAGATTTGGGCACCATTGCCCACGCGTTGGTGGACCGCAGGTGAGGGCGGTGTTTTTAGTTTTATCTTGACAGCTTCATGCCCGCAGCGGGCGACCATAACGAAAGGAACCCACCATGACATTCGCACGCTTCACCATTGCCTACTGGTGTGTTCTGATTGCGGCCCTGTTGCCCATTGTGTGTGCGGCCATTGCCAAATACGGCACGATGAGCACCCCGCGGCGCGACGGCGGATACGACAACCACAACCCGCGAGGCTGGCTGGCGCAGCAAACCGACTGGCGTGCCCGGGCCAACGCCGCGCAAGCCAACACCTTCGAGGCGCTGCCCTTTTTCTTTGCAGCAGTCATCATTGCGCACGTCCTGCAGGCGGGGCAGACACGGCTGGACATCCTGGCATTGCTCTTTGTCGTGCTGCGCATTGCCTACATCATGATGTACATCGCTGACCTGGCCAAAGCCCGCTCGGCCATCTGGGCGTGTGCACTTTTTATCAATATCGTCATTCTTTTTTCCGGCTTTCGTTGACACATGCGTCGGGCGTGTGAAAGTTACCTCTGGTAACGCGATCACCTTCGGTAAAAACCCGCACGGGATGACCCCGATGCGGGTTTTTTTATGCCTCGATAAGCTTGTGACATCAAAAAAAGAGAGAGGCTTGCATGAATCGCCAACCCCTGATTTCCCGCCGGGCTTTTGCCGGTGGCACCGCACTGGCAGCAGCAACGCTGGCATTGCCGGCGCTTCGCGCGCAACCCAGGCTCGAGAAAACAAAAATTGCGCTGGCGGTCGGCGGCAAGGCGGCGTTCTATTACCTGCCTCTTACCATTTCAGAGCAACTGGGGTATTTCAAGGCTGAGGGCCTGGACATTGAAATCAGCGACTTTGCCGGTGGCGCGCGCGCGCTACAGGCCGTGGTGGGCGGCTCTGCCGACGTCTGCTCGGGTGCTTTCGAGCACACCATCAACCTTCAGTCCAAAAACCAGATGTTCCAGGCTTTTGTGCTGCAGGGCAGGGCGCCGCAAATCGCTTTTGGCGTCTCGACCAAAAACATGCCCAACTACAAAACGGTCGCAGACCTGAAGGGCAAGAGAATCGGTGTGTCTGCGCCGGGGTCATCCACCAACATGATGGCCAACCTGGTACTTTCGCGCGCAGGCCTCAAACCCGGCGACGTGAGTTTTATCGGAGTCGGCACTGCGGCGGGCGCACTGACTGCGATGCGTTCGGGGCAGATCGATGCCATGAGCAATACCGACCCGGTCATGACCATGCTCGAGCAAAAGGGCGAGGTAAAGATCATCAGCGATACGCGCACCCTCAAGGGCACGATCGAAGTTTTTGGCGGTTCCATGCCGGCGGCCTGCCTGTACGCCCCGATAGAGTTCGTCCAGAAAAATCCCAACACTTGCCAGGCACTGGCCAATGCGATCGTGCATGGGCTCAAATGGCTGCAGACGGCAGGCCCCGGTGACATCATCAAGACCGTGCCCGAGAGCTACCTGCTGGGTGACCGGGCGCTGTACCTTGCGTCATTCAACAAGGTGCGTGAGTCGATCTCGCTTGACGGCATCATTCCTGATGATGGTGCGCGCACGGCGCTCAAGGCACTGGCAAGCTTTGACCCCAGCATCAAGGCCGACAAGATCGACATCGCCAAGACCTATACCAACGAGTTTGCGCGCAAGGCCAAGGACCGATTCAAAGCTTGAGCCCCCACGCTTTTCACTTCGTGTAATGCGCGAGGCCTTGCAGGCCGCGGCTCGCGAGACGCTTCGCCTCTGTCGCCCGTCCAGGCCTGCGCAGGCAGGCTTGGAGCCGCGGGCTCCAGCCCCTCGGGGCCGCTGCGCCTGCGGTCTGGCAAAGCCAGTCCCGCGGCCCCGGCTGGTGAAGATAGAGGCCCTGCGCAGCACCTTGCTGTAAGCTCCCGCCATGCCAGAACCCGACGACGCCTACGCCCTGGAGTTGATCAACATCAGCTGTACCTTTCACTCGCGCGACGATGCGGGCCAGCGTTATACGGCGGTGAGCGACACTACCTTGCGCATACGGGCCGGTGAATTCGTTTCGGTTGTCGGGCCTACAGGGTGCGGTAAATCCACGTTGCTCAATATTGGTGCCGGTTTGCTGGAGCCGTCTTCCGGCGAGGTTCGGGTGTTTGGCCAGCCGCTGGGCGGCATCAACACCCGCGCCGGCTACATGTTCCAGACCGAAGCTTTGATGCCATGGCGCAGCGCCATCGCCAATGTGATGATGGGATTGCAATACCGGGGCATTCCCGACGATGAAGCCCGCCGCCAGGCGCAGGCCTGGCTGGAACGTGTGGGCCTGGGCGAGTTCGGTGACCGCTATCCGCACCAGCTTTCGGGCGGCATGCGCAAACGCACCGCACTGGCCCAGGTGCTGGCACTGGACCCCGACATCATCCTGATGGACGAGCCGTTCAGTGCGCTGGATATTCAGACACGCCAGCTCATGGAAAACGAAGTGCTGGACCTGTGGGCTGCCAAGAAAAAGGCGGTGCTGTTCATCACGCACGATCTGGACGAAGCCATTGCCATGAGCGACAGGGTGGTGGTGCTGTCGGCTGGCCCCGGCACGCATCCTATCGGCGAATTCCCGATTGACCTGCCGCGCCCGCGTGACGTGGCGGAGGTGCGCAGCCAGCCGCGTTTTGTGGAGCTGCACAAACAGATCTGGGACGTGCTGCGCGATGAAGTGCTTAAAGGCTATGCACAGCAACTCAAGAAGGCAGCCTGATCATGTGGCGCCATCTCAAGCCCTCTGAAAGCAATCTCCGCGCATGGCAAGTCGGTTTGCTGGTATTCATTCTGATCGGCTGGCACCTGGCGTCGCGCGACCAGAAAATTGCTTTTTTCCTGGGCGAGCCGATCAAGGTGGCCGGCAAGATATGGAGCTGGTTCATGCCCTTTGGTTTCGGGCCGAGCGGCCTGTTCCCCGATGGACTGGCAGGCAACGCCGACATCTACCTTCATCTGGGCACCACCCTGCTGGAAACTGTGTTGGCCTTCGGCATAGGCACGGCGCTGGGCCTGGCCTGCGGGCTGTGGCTGGCCTTGGCCCCTACGGCCAGCGCGATCCTGGACCCTTACATCAAAGCCGCCAACTCGATGCCGCGGGTGATTCTGGCGCCGATCTTCTCGCTGTGGCTTGGCCTTGGCATCTGGAGCAAGGTAGCGCTGGCGGTCACGCTGGTATTTTTCATCGTGTTTTTCAATGTTTACCAGGGTGTGAAAGAGGTCAGCCCGGTGGTGCTGGCGAATGCCCGCATGCTGGGCGCCAACCAGCGCCAGCTGTTGCGCACGGTGTACCTGCCAAGCGCGACCAGCTGGGTGTTTTCCAGCCTGCATACCTCTGTGGGCCTGGCGTTTGTCGGGGCTGTCGTGGGTGAATACCTGGGGTCGGCGCGCGGAGTGGGCTACCTGATTTTGCAGGCCGAGGGCACGTTTGACGTGAACACGGTGTTTGCCGGCATCGTGGTGCTGACGGCGTTCGCCCTCGTGCTGGACGGCATTGTTGGCAAGCTGGAGAAGCGGCTCATGAAATGGCAGCCGCGCATCGGTGAGACAGAAAAACTCTAAGAACCTGTTCACGGCCTAAACGGGGTTCCGTTGGGATGCAATCGGGATGAGTGGGCCGACCGGGCACGCCGCATGGGCTAATGCCCATGCAAGAGCTCGGGTGGCTCAATCGCCCGATTTCACCCCAACCCGGAGGGCAAGCCCCTTTTCGGGCGGTCTGCGGCGTTGCGGCGCTAACCCATAGCGGTGCTATGGGCAGCGCACCGCGCCTTGCATCCCATCCCGAAAAGGGGCTTGCGGGACCTCGTTTAGGCCGCGAACAGGTTCTACCCTGTACCGCAACTCTTCCTGTCGTCCTACAGCCTGTGGCCGGGCGGCTCCTTAAAGTCGTGGCTGCCTGCACCGCTTCTGCCATGCGCAGCAGCGGCGAGCCGGCTTCACTCCAAGGACACACCATGAATCTTTCACTCAGCATCGGCCCCATCGTGTCGCTCATCGCGGGGATCCTTATCCTGCTGATACCGCGCCTGCTCAATTACATCGTGGCGATTTACCTGATCGTCATCGGCCTGATCGGGCTGTTCGGCAGCGGTTCGTTCAAGCTGTAGCAGCAGCCCGCAGTTGGTGACTGCTGAAGTGCGTGCTCCGGAGCGTCAACGTTTTTTGGACTTGACGACCGTCTTGGTATTGCTGCGTTTGGTCACTTTCGCGGAACTGCCGCGACTGCGGCTGGAGGCTGAGGCCTGGCTTTTGGAGGCGTGGCTTTTGACCGGAAGAAAAACCACCACCTGATGGCCCAGTTTGAAAGCGCTGGAAGTGCTGACATTGTTCCATTCGGCAACGCTGGCAGCGCTCAGGCCGTAGCGCTTGGCAATGGTCGCGACCGACTCGCCCTTGCGGGCCTTGACGGTGGTGCGGCGCGTCACGACTTCAGGAGCGAACGAGACCTGCGCGGTATCCGCAACGTGGCTGGTAACGTCGTTTTCAACCTTGGCTGAACGCGGCACCAGCAAGGTCGAACCGGCCTTGATGAGCATGCGCGGCGGTATGTTGTTGACGCTGCGCAGATCGGCTTCACTCATGCCGGTACGCCGCGCCGCTTCGGCCGGGTTCATGGTGCTGGGGGCTGACCAGGCGGTCCAGCTGGCGTATTGCCCCTGGGTGTAGGCCTCGAAATTACGTTGGAACACCGTAGCGTTATCCCAGGGAAGCAGGATCTGGGGCGTCCCCGCCGCAATGATGACGGGGCGGTGCGCCGAAGGGTTCAGTGCCTTGAAGTCTTCAATCTTGACGTCGGCAAGGCGTGCGGCCAGGGCCACATCAATGTCGCGTGTGATCAGCACCTGCTGAAAATAAGGGTGGTTTTCGATCAACGGCAGCTCGGTGCGAAATGCCTGGGGATTGGCCACAATGTTCTTGACGGCCTGCAGCTTGGGCACATAGAGCCGGGTTTCTGCCGGCATGTTCAGGTCGGTGTAGCTGGTGCCCAGTCCCGCTCTCTGGTTTTTGGCAATGGCGCGGCCCACACTGCCTTCACCCCAGTTATAGGCCGCCAGCGCCAGATGCCAGTCGCCAAACATGCCATGCAGCTTTTGCAGGTAGTCCAGCGCTGCTCGGGTGGAAGCCAGTACGTCGCGCCGGTCGTCACGGAAAGCATTTTGCTTCAGGTCGAAATATTTACCGGTGGCCGGCATGAACTGCCACATGCCGGCGGCTTTGGCGCTGGAAACGGCTTGCGGGTTAAAAGCGCTTTCGATGAACGGCAGCAGGGCCAGTTCCGTCGGCATCTGGCGGCGCTCGAGTTCTTCAACGATATGAAAAAGGTATTTGCTGGAGCGCTCGGTCATGCGCAGGATATAGTCCGGCCGGCTGGCATACCACTGCTCGCGATCCGTCACCAGCTCATTTTGCAGGTCGGGCATGGCGAAGCCGCGGCGAATACGGTCCCATAGTTCCTTGGGAGGTTCCGTGGAGGCGATCTGGTAAGAGCCGATCTGACCTGGTGTGATGGCTTGAAGCGGACCGCCCGGCACTTGCGGTTTGGCGGTGGGGCTTGTTCCTGTTGTGAGGACCGGGTCACCCGGCATGCCGGGTGGCTGTGTGGCGCAGCCCGCTAGCAGCGTCGCCACAAGCAGAAACGCCAGCGGAACAATACGGAAATTGATGAGTTTGGGAAGAGGAGCGGCTGCAGTGGTTCGGTCGTGTGGCGTCATTTGAATTGGTTTTTCCACTGCCGGATGGCGGCAAATACGGTGTTGTCGTCTCGGGCCGACGCATCAAAGTGCCGGGCAGCAGCCATGATAGTGGGTTGGCGGGTCCGCAAGAAGGGGTTGATCAGCAATTCCTGGGCTACAGAGGTCGGCAAGGTCGGCTTTTCCTGGGTGCGAAGCGCAACGCATTGCGCCTGATACGCCGCCAGGTCGGTGTTTTCCGGCTCGACCGCCATGGCAAAGCGCAGATTGCTGAGTGTGTATTCATGGGTACAACAGACGACGGTGTTGCCGGGCAACGCAGCCAGCTTGTCGAGCGAGGTCAGCATTTGCGCCGGTGTACCCTCAAACAAACGTCCGCAGCCTCCCGAGAACAGCGTGTCGCCGCAAAACAGCAGCGGCCTGCCGTTCACCTCGGGCGTGTAGAAAGCAATGTGGCCTGCGGTATGGCCAGGTACATCAATCACCTGAAAATTAAGACCAAGGGCTTTCGCTGTGTCGCCACCGCTGAGGGGCGTGTATGGCCGCGGAATGTGTTCGGTGGCCGGGCCCCAGACCTGAGCACCTGTTGCCTCGCGAAGGGCATCTACGCCGCCTGTATGGTCTGCATGGTGATGCGTGACTAGAATCGACTCCAGTTGCAACGCATGCTGCTCCAGGGTGCGCTGCACCGGCCCGGCATCTCCCGGGTCCACGACCAGGGCGCGCCTGCCGTCATGCAACAACCAGAGGTAGTTGTCGTCAAAGGCAGGAATGGGAATCAAATACATACAGTGGTCTCAATGAGCTCTGAAATTATAGGTTTGACGGACTGGCTGAAGACCCCTCCCGGTGGCTATCTTCTGGACTGGGAGCGCACGCATTTTGACCAGGCCGTCGGTGACGTTTTTGGTTACCACGCCCTGCAACTGGGCCTGCCGGAGCTCGACGCCCTGCAAGCCAATCGCATGCCGCACAAATGGCTGGCGCTGGATTCATTGCCGCCGCCATCTGAACCCGGAAAGTCCCCGGCTACAGATACGAGCGGCCGCACGGCCGCAAGTTCCCGGCGCGCGGCGCTCCTGACCGATGCGGGAGCACTTCCATTCCCGGAGAACAGCCTGGACCTGGTGGTATTGCCGCACACGCTCGAACTCAGCAGCGACCCGCATGCCAGCCTGCGCGAGGTGAGCCGGGTGCTTGTTCCGGAAGGGCGGGTGGTCATCAGCGGCTTCAACCCGACCAGCTTGTGGGGGCTGCGCCAGCGCCGCGGCCACATCTACCAGCGTTGGGGGTATGACAACCTGTTTCTTCCCAAAACAGGCGAGTTCATCGGCTACTGGCGCCTTCGCGACTGGCTGAGGCTGCTGGACTTTGAGGTAGAGTCGGGGCGCTTCGGCTGCTACCGGCCGGCGCTCACAAGTCAGGCCTGGCTGGACCGGTTCGAGTGGATGGATGCGGCGGGGGAACGCTGGTGGCCAATTTTTGGCGCTGTTTATTTCCTCGCAGCGGTCAAGCGTGTACGGGGAGTCCGCTTGCTTGAGCCGGCCTGGAAGGCGCGAAGGGCGCCGGCGACGGCACCCGCCGCGATAGCCAACAAGGAGCCGCTCACCCGATCATCCCGCTCTCAGCCGCCTGCCTGATTTTCTTTAACCACCGGCTGCTCTTTGGAGCTTCCCGGGAGCATTTGTAACGCATGACCGACACACCAACAGGCACAACGCCACAACCACAACACGTCGTGATCTATACCGACGGCGCATGCAAGGGAAACCCCGGCCCCGGAGGTTGGGGGGCGCTGCTGGCAATGGGCGGCACCGAAAAAGAGCTATTTGGCGGCGAACTTGGCACTACCAACAACCGCATGGAAATGACTGCCGTCATCGAGGCGCTGGCGGCGCTGAAGCGGCCCTGCAGCGTGACGCTTTACCTGGACAGCGAATACGTGCGCAAGGGCATTACCGAGTGGATTCACGGCTGGAAAGCCCGGGGCTGGCGTACAGCGGCCAAGGCGCCGGTCAAGAATGTGGATCTCTGGCAGCGCCTGGACGCCCTTGTCGTCTCCAGCGGCCACAAAATCGACTGGCGTTGGGTCAAGGGCCATGCCGGTGACCCCGGCAACGAGCGTGCCGACGCACTGGCCAACAAAGGCGTGGAACGCGCGCTCGGCCGCTTGTAACAAAGACCTGTCAGGGAGTCTGAAGCCGGGGTGGGAACATGTGCGCAAAACACGCACCAAACAGCCTTGGCCCACACAAAAAAACTGCGCCTTCCGGAACGCACCATAAGCGTACATAGCATCCGCACCGTTTTGCTCGCCCGCGCCGTTTGGTAAAGCCGTTGTAAAGCTACCGCGCTCACCCTGCGCAGAGGCCAGAAAAAGGCTGCGCGCGCCATGGTGTCCTGCTACATTGGAAGTTTGTATCTCTTTGTATAACAAGTTTTCCTCCCCATGGCATCAAAAGCAATTTACACAGCGGTCGCGGTAGCGGGCATAGCGGTCGCCTCGGGTGCTGCCTGGTGGCTGCAAAAACCTAAGGCGCAGGGCGGTGCGGCCGAGTCTTCTCCGGTTGCCTCGACGGGCCAGGGCGCCGGCAATGGCACCAACGGCGCCGCCGCTGGAAAACCGGTGACCGTGGAAGCCGCGAAGGTGGAACTCGCCAGACTGTCGGATGACACCTCGGCCGTGGGCAGTTTGCGTTCGCGCCGCGGCGTGGTCTTGCGCCCCGAGGTCAGCGGGCGCATCACCCAGCTCAATTTCACCGATGGCCAGCGTGTGCGCAAAGGCCAGGTTCTGGTGCAGTTCGACGACCAGTTGCCGTTGGCGCAGGTGCAGCAAAGCCAGGCCGAACTGTCGATCGCACGGGCCAACCAGAAGCGCAACCAGGAACTGGTGGCGCAAAACTTCATCAGCCAGCGCTCGCTCGATGAAAGCGCTGCCAACCTGCAGGTGGCCGAGGCCAAACTGTCTCTGGCCAAGGCCACGGCCGCGCGGCTGAAGATCGTCGCGCCATTTGACGGCATCGCCGGTATCCGGCTCGTGAACGTGGGCGACTACCTGAAAGACGGCGCGGACATTGTCAACATCGAAGACATCGAGGCCATCTTTGTCGATTTCCGGCTGCCCGAACGCTTCCAGAGCAAGGTCAGGCGCGGCCAGACAGCTGTCCTCGACATCGACGCCTTGCCGGGGCGCAAGTACAACGCGCAAATCCAGGCCATAGACCCCCTGATCGACGCCAACGGCCGTTCCATTGGCATCCGCGGCTGCATCGACAACCGCCAGCTGCAGCTGCGGCCCGGCATGTTCGCCCGGGTCAACACGGTGTTCGGCGTGCGCGAGAACGCCCGCGTGGTGCCCGAGGAAGCGATTGTTCCGCAGGGCGGCCGGCAGTTCGTCATCAAGCTGCTGGAAGGCCCGAACGAGCAGACCCGCACGACCAAGCGCGTGGAAGTCAAGGTCGGCCTGCGCAGCCCCGGCAAGGTCGAGATCCTCGAAGGCCTGGAGTCCGGTGACGTTGTGGTCGCGACCGGCCAGCAGCGCGTACAGCGTGATGGCACGGTGGTGTCCGTGGTGGACCTGGCCGCAAATGCTTCTGCCCGCGCGGGCAACGCAAAAGCTGCCGCTGCCGGTACTGCGCCCGCGGCAGCTGCCGCAACGGCCCCTGCGGCTGCGGCCACGCCGGCCAAAGCTGTGGCCGCCGCACCGCAAGCGCCGCCGGCAGGCCCCAACCCTTGTGGCGTGGTGGTGTCGGAGGCCCCAGGAGCCCTGGTGCCGGTGCGTAGCGTGGCCCCAGCCGAACGCCGCCCGGCCGGCCCGCCAGCGCGCGACCCCGCTTGAGCGGCCGCCGCGCCATAGCCCCCACAGGCCCTTATGCAACTCGCTGAAGTTTCCATACGCCGCCCGGTCTTTGCCACCGTGCTGTCCCTCCTCATCGTGCTGGTTGGCGCGGTGAGCTTCAACCGCCTTTCGGTGCGTGAGTATCCCAAGATCGATGAACCCGTTGTGACCGTGAGCGTGCGCTATGCAGGCGCATCCGCGGAGGTCATAGAAACGCAGGTGACCAAGCCGCTGGAAGATTCCATCGCAGGCATTGATGCTGTCGACGTCATCACCTCCATCAGCCGTGCCGACCAGGCGCAGATCAGCGTGCGTTTCAGGCTCGAAAAAGACGCTGACTCGGCTGCCGCTGAAGTACGCGACCGTACGTCGCGGGTGCGCAACCGGCTGCCTCAGGCGATTGAAGAGCCTGTGATCGCCAAGGTTGAGGCCGATGCCTTTCCGGTCATCCAGGTGGCTTTTTCCAGCGATTCACTGACGCCGCTGCAGATCAACGACCTGGTCAACCGCATCGTCAAGCCGCGCCTGCAGACCGTGACCGGCGTGGCCGACGTGCGCGTCTTTGGCGAGCGCAAGTACGCCATGCGCGTCTGGCTGGATACCGACAAGCTTGCCTCCTACAAGCTGACCACGCAGGACGTGGAAGACGCCATCAGCCGCAGCAACCTCGAGCTGCCGGCCGGCCGCATCGAGTCCCAGCAGCGCGAATTCAGCGTGACCTCGCAGACTGACCTCGTCAGGCCCGCGCAGTTTCGCGAGATCGTCATCAAGAATGTGAACGGCTTTTCCGTCAAGGTGCGTGACGTCGCGCGCGTGGAGGAGGGCGCGGCCGACGAGCGCACGGCGGTCAGGCTCAACGGCCGCTCCGCTGTGGCAGTCGGCGTCATCCGCCAGGCAACGGCCAACCCGCTGGACCTGTCCAGGGGTGTGCGGGAGGCCTTCCCCAAGCTGAAGGCCGACCTGCCGTCCGACATGCTGATTGACGTCGCCAACGACAACTCGGTGTTCATCGACCGTTCCGTGAACAACGTGTACCACACCATCGCCGAGGCGATTGTGCTGGTGGCCCTGGTGATCTTTGTGTTCCTGCGCACCCTGCGTGCCTCCATCATCCCCATCGTCACCATCCCGGTGAGCCTGATCGGCACCTTCGGCATGATGGCGCTGGCGGGCTTCACCATCAACACGCTGACCCTGCTGGCGCTGGTTCTGGCTATCGGCCTGGTGGTGGACGATGCCATCGTGATGCTGGAAAACATTTTCCGGCACATTGAGGAGGGCATGGACCCGTTCTCGGCCGGCATCAAGGGCGCGCGTGAGATCGGCTTTGCCGTGGTCACCATGACGGCCACGCTGGTAGCCGTGTATGCGCCCTTGGCGTTCACGCCGGGCCGCACCGGGCGCCTCTTTGTGGAGTTTGCCCTGGCGCTTGCCGGTGCGGTGGTGGTGTCGGGCTTTGTGGCGCTGACGCTGACGCCCATGATGTGCACCCAACTGCTCAAGCACAATCCCAAGCCCAATCGTTTTGACCGGTTCATGGAACGGGCGTTGACGTCGATCTCCGACCGCTACGGCTCAGTGCTGCGTTGGGTCGTCACCACACGTTACGTGCCCGTGGCGGAGGCTGACCCTGCCGGCCGGCCCTCGCTGGCCCAGCGGCTCAAAGGCATGGCCTTGCAGGCCCGCTGGCTTGTTATCGGCGTGATGGTGCTCAGTGCCCTGGCCATTGCACTGGTTTTCCCGAGCATGAAGCAGGAGCTTTCGCCCATTGAAGACCGCGGGGTAATTCTGGCCAACGTCAATGCCCCTGACGGCGCCACGCTGGACTACACCAACCGCTATGCCAGGGCGCTGGAAAAAATGGGTGAACCCTTTCCCGAGTTCGACCGTATTTTTGCCAACGTGGGCAACCCGACGGTGGCGCAGGCCAGCGTGGTGTACCGCACAGTCGACTGGGACAAGCGTACGCGCTCCACCATCGACATGGCACGCGAGCTGCAGCCCAAATTCAACGCACTGCCCGGTGTTACCGCCTTTCCGATCACACCGCCGTCCCTCGGGCAGGGCTTTCGCGAACGGCCGCTCAATTTTGTGATCCAGACCTCCGACAGTTACCAGAACCTGAACACCGTGGTGCGCCAGATGCTGGAAGAGATCGCCAAAAACCCCGGCATCGTCTCGCCCGACGTAGACCTGCGGCTGAACAAGCCAGAGCTGCGCATTGAGGTAGAGCGGGACAAGGCGGCCGACCTCGGCGTCAGCGTCCAGGTTGTCGCGAAGGCCATCGAGACCCTGCTGGGCGGGCGCAACGTAACGCGCTACAAGCGCGATGCCGAGCAGTACGACGTGATCGTGCAGACCGAAGCCAGCGGCCGCACCACGCCTGAAGACATCGACCGCATTTATGTGCGGGGCCGCAACGACGCGATGATTCCGCTGTCGGCACTGGTGAAGGTGCGTGAAAGCGTGTCACCTCGCGAGTTGAACCATTTCGGCCAGCGTCGCTCGGTGTCCATCACGGCCAGCCTTGCGGGCGACTATTCGCTGGGCGAAGCGCTCAAGTTCATGGACCAGACCGCCGCCAAGGTGCTCAAGACCGGCTACAGCACCGACCTGAACGGCACCTCGCGCGAGTTCAGAAACTCGCAGGGCGCCCTGGCCATTGTGTTTGTATTGGCACTGGTGTTTATTTTCCTGGTGCTGGCCGCACAGTTTGAAAGTTTTATCGATCCGCTGGTCATCATGCTGTCGGTGCCGCTGTCCATGATCGGGGCCTTGCTGGCACTCAAATGGTCGGGCGGCTCTCTCAATGTGTATTCCCAAATTGGTCTGATCACGCTGGTTGGCCTGATCACCAAGCACGGCATCCTGATTGTGGAGTTCACCAACCAGTTGCGCGGGCAGGGCATGGAAATGATCGACGCGCTGGTCAAGGCGTCATCGCAGCGCCTTCGCCCCATCATGATGACGACTGGTGCCATGGTGCTGGGAGCCTTGCCGCTGGCCCTGGCCAAGGGCGCGGGTGCCGAAAGCCGCACGCAGATCGGCTGGGTTATCGTGGGGGGCATGTCGCTGGGCACTTTGCTCACTGTGTTTGTGGTGCCCACCATGTACACGCTGTTTGCCCGCAAGGCGGTCCCAGGGGCCAACAAGGCCATTGCCAGGGAGCAACCCGATGAACACCTTGAACACCCGGAGTACGTGGCGAAATGATCATGAGGAACCGCGTGCCCCAGGCCGGGTCCCTGGCATGCTGATGAGAAAACCGGTTTGACCGCAAACCCAGCGGGCCGAATCCGTACAGTTGCTTCTTTTCTCCTGATTCCGTTCCTGCTTGCGCTGGCCCATACGGCTTCTGCGCAAGCCCAGGAAGCGCCTGGAACGGGCGCATATGGCGTGCAGTTCTTCTGTTCACCGTCCCAGCTGGAGCGGCTCGGCCCCCACATGTTCCGATATCTCCAGCAGCTCGGCATTCCAGCCCGCCTGGTTCAGGAAACTGTCGACAAGCCGCGGGGCACCATGACGTATTCCCTGCTGGGC
The DNA here is from genome assembly GCF_054049435.1 of Polaromonas sp. P5_D5. Classification (NCBI taxonomy): domain Bacteria; kingdom Pseudomonadati; phylum Pseudomonadota; class Betaproteobacteria; order Burkholderiales; family Comamonadaceae; genus Polaromonas; species Polaromonas sp. P5_D5. The sequence continues at coordinate 108,070 of NZ_JBFUMJ010000001.1, read as the reverse complement.
TCAGGCGCGGCCGTGAGCACCCTGTTTTTGGCGCAACGCCCGGAGCTGGCGATCAAGGACGAGGTAGTGCTGGTGCCGGTGAGAAACAACAAGACACGCAAGCTCAAGACGGTTTCCAAAAAAGAAATCCTGTTGGCCCTTTTGCACCCGGGCCGATTGACCGAATTCAGGGGAAAGGCTTGCGATGTGCAGGCATTGGCCGACCATGTCGGGATTCGCCAGAACACCGTGATCTGGGCAGAGGTGCTGGAATGGGGCTGGCCAGAGGGTGGCCCTGCCAAGTGGAATGCCCGCTATTGGATCAATGGAACGCCCAAGCTTCGTACCCCTTTGCACAAAGCCCTCAATGACATGTTTTTTGAGCAGGGGAAATACGAGATAGGCTGCTACGCCGCGACCAAGGTGGTATTCGCCCAGGGTGCACTGGATTACTTCCGCCGCGTCAAGAAGGACGTGGGCAGGGCGCAAGGCGTGGAGCGGCGATTACTGGCCGACGGTGAGCCGCTGGTTGACCTGGAACCCGGCCGTATGTGGAGTTTTGAAACGGATTTTGATCCGCTGGAGCTTGAACGGCCAGGCAAGGTCTTGCGCATGGTGGGCGGTGTTGCCGCCGGCAACTTTGTCCCGGGCGATTGGGCTTATTTTCTGAACACCGACCAGCGCACCAGCCAGAAAACGGGGTATGAAGGCTCCAATGCCATCTATCTGGGCGGCAACCGGTTTGACGACTATTACAACGACAACGACCACCACTACACCTACGAGGAAAAACTCAGTGAGGTCTATCAGTGGCGTCATGATGTTTTCAGCCGGCAGCGCGATGCCGCAAAAATACAGCACCTGGCCGCGCATGACTACGAACGCCTGAACGCAACGCCGGAAAACGGCGGCTTGCTGATGAGCTTTCGGGTTGTGCCCTATTTTTTCGGCTACGAAGACCTACCCCCGTTAACGGGCACCCGGAACGACTAGGGTCTGCCAGCGCCGTGCATTCAAGGGATTTACAGGGCGCCCTCAAACATGAGGACGTCAACCGGGTCCCCTGCAGCGACATTGCCCTGCGCATGGTGAAGCACCATCAGGCCGTTGGCCTCGGCCATGGAGCGCAAGACGCCCGAGCCCTGGCTGCCGGTGGTCCGGACCTCCAGGGAGCCGTCGGGCGCGGTGGATACCCAGCCGCGCTGGTATTCGGTACGCCCCGGTTTCTTGCGAATGGGCTCCAGGCTGCGTGCCTTGAGCAACGGCGCCGGCGCGGCGCTGGCGCCCATCATCTGGAGCAGGGCGGGGCGCACAAAGGCCAGGAACGTCACCATCACCGCAACGGGATTGCCGGGCAAGCCAAAAAGGATGGCGCCGTTGGGGTTGGGATTTGGGTATGAGTGTGGGGCGCTATCTTTTTCATAGCTGCTTGCGCCTGTAACTATTGGGTTAGAGGTCGATTTCTCTATTGAAATCCGTCCCACGGCCATGGGCCGGCCTGGCCGCATCGCAATGCGCCAGAAAGCCACGTCGCCCAGCTTCTTCATCATGGCCTTGGTGAAGTCTGCTTCGCCCACGCTGACACCGCCGGAGGTGATGACAGCGTCGGCCTCGGTTGCCGCGCGTTTGAATGCGGCCTCCAGAAGCGCCGGCTCGTCACGCACCACGCCCATGTCGATGACCTCGCAGCCCAGCCGGCTGAGCATGCCGAAGACGGTGTAGCGGTTGCTGTCATACACCGCGCCTTCGCGCGGTGCTTCGCCCAGCGACAAAATCTCATCGCCAGTGGAGAAGTAGGCCACCCGCAGCGGCCGCCAGGTGGCCAGTGTTTTAAGGCCCAAAGAGGCTGCAAGCCCAAGGCGGGCGGGCGTAATACGCTCACCTTTTAATAGCGCCGGCCGGCCTTGCATGAGGTCCTCGCCGCGCAGCCGGCGGTTGTCGCCGGGCCGGAGCAAACCCGACGGGATGCTGATGCGCGAGCCCTGGCCATCCTGGTGCAGGGTGACAAACTCCTGCGGCACCACGGTGTCCAGGCCGGAGGGCATGATGGCGCCGGTCATGATCTTGACGCACTGGCCTGGCCCGGCGCTGCCTTGCCAGGCTTTGCCCGCCAGCGCTGTTCCGTCGGCCACCTGCAGCTCGAGCGCCTTGCCTGCAGCCAACTGCCCACCATCGAAGGCATAACCGTCCATAGCAGAGTTGTCGTGCGGCGGCACGTCAAACGGCGAAACCACATCCTGGGCCAGCACCCGCCCGAAAGCCTCCATCAAGGGCAGCTCGAGCTGCTCCTGCACCGGCATAACCAGCCGCGACAGGAAGTCCAATACCTGGTCGGCAGACAGGGCCTGGGGGTCGTAGCCTTGCAGCTCCGCGGCAATCTGGTCGAGTGTTTTCACGGCTGGCGGGATTCCAGCTGGTGCAGCTCGGCCAGTGTGTTGGCGTTGAAGAAGCTGCGGCTGTCGTCGCCGGGTTTGTCAAACGGCACGACGGCTGTTTTATGCTGCGCCGTCCAGGCGTCTATCTTGCGGCCGCCACTGTGGGTGAAGCGCACCAGGCTTTCCAGCATGTGGGTACCCATGAGGCAAAACACCGGTTGGGGCCTGAGCTGCCCATCTTCTTCGGGCGCCGCCGCCACGGCAAAGTCAGCACCGTCCTGCGCAAGTGCTTCGGCAAGCCGTGCCACCAGGTCGTCGGGAAACAGCGGGGTGTCGCAGGGCACAGTCAACAGGTAAGGGGTTTCACAACGCTCCAGGCCCGTCAGGAATCCCGCCAGTGGCCCGGCAAACTCGCCCAGCCCGGTACTGTCGGGCCACACCGGAACGCCGAATGATTCATAAGCGGACAGGTTGCGGTTGGCATTGATCATCACGTCACCGACCTGGGGCGACAGCCGCATCAGCGTGTGCAGGGCGAGAGGAACGCCGTTGAAGTTCTGCAGGCCTTTGTCGACCCCGCCCATGCGCGAACCACGGCCACCGGCGAGGATCACGCCGGTGATGGCCTCGGCGTGGATGGGCATGGTGTTGTGGTCGTGGGTTGTCAAATCAGCCGCCTATGTAGCTCATCTCAACGCGCTTGGCGTTGTTTGAATCGGGTGTGCTGGTGTCAGCGGGCATCGCAGCGCGCAACTCCGAATAGCGGTCATCGCGCCCTTGCCAGATATGGGCCACAGCCGCCGCGATCTGGTCGTCGCCGTAGCCGCCGCGCAGCAGGGCGCGCAAGTCCTGGCCCTGGCTGGCAAACAGGCATAAAAACAGCTTGCCCTCGGTCGATAGCCTTGCCCGGTTGCAGTCGCTGCAAAAAGCCTGGGTCACGCTGCTGATCACGCCAATCTCGCCAGCGCCATCGGCATAACGCCAGCGCTCGGCGGTCTCACCAGCGTAGTTGGGGTCTATGGCTACCAAGGGAAATTCGGCGTTGAGGCGTTCCACCACCTGGGCTGAAGGCAGGACCTCGTCCATGCGCCAGCCGTTGGTGGCGCCCACGTCCATGTATTCGATGAAGCGCAACACCGCCCCGCTGTGGCGGAAATGCCGGGCCATGGGTACGATCTCGGCGTCGTTGGTGCCGCGTTTGACCACCATGTTGACCTTGAGCGGCGCCAGGCCAACCTTTTGCGCCACTTCGATGCCCTTGAGCACGTCGGCTACCGGAAAGTCCACATCGTTCATGCGACGGAAGATGGTGTCGTCCAGCGCATCAAGGCTCACGGTGACGCGCTGCAGTCCAGCATCCTTGAGGGATTGGGCTTTTTTGGCGAGCAGCGAGGCGTTGGTGGTCAGCGTGATGTCCAGCGGCTTGCCCTGCGGCGTTTGCAGCTTCGCCAGCATTTCGATCAGTATCTCCAGGTGCTTGCGCAGCAGCGGCTCGCCGCCCGTCAGCCGGATTTTCTCGACCCCATGAGCCACAAAAATCTTCGCCAGGCGCGTGATTTCCTCAAAACTCAGCAGCGAGGTTTGCGGCAGGAAAGCGTAGTCCTTGTCGAATACCTCGCGCGGCATGCAGTAGCTGCAGCGGAAATTGCAGCGATCCGTCACGCTGATGCGCAAATCCCGCAGCGGCCGGCCCAGCGTGTCGCTCAGCAGGCCCGTCGGGGCAGACAACCGGGCAGGGATATGCGGTACGCGGCTTGCGTAGCGAATATCTGCCAGCGGAATGATTTTGTCGGTCGTCATCGTGAGGAGCCCAAAGGGAGAATTTACCCCATTGGCCCGGCTGGGGCACTAAAACCAGGCCTTATCCCCAAAGAGGGATTGGCTCACCCCCGTCCAGGCTCACTTCGTGTAGCCCGTTCCCCCCTCAAGGGGGCGGCGCCTGGGGCCGGCGAAGCCGAAAAATTGGCACACCCCTATCGGGCTCACTTCGTGTAGCCCTTTTCCCCTTGCAGGGGACGGTGCCTGCGGCCCGGCAAAGCCGGTTCCGCGGCACCCATTGGTGAAATACCTCGCACTGGTTACGCACAGAACTCTTAAACCCAGCATGAGCCGCGGGACTGGCTTTGCCGGGCCGCAGGCGAGCGGCCCCCTCGGGGGGCAGGGAGCTACACGAAGTGAGCGACCGTGGGGGCTCTACACACACCGGGCGCCGTCTACTTCCAGGCATACACCGCTGATGAAGTCCGCTTCGTCGCTGGCCAGGTAAAGCGCGGCATTGGCCACATCCAGCGCGGTCGAAAAACGTCCCAGCGGAATGCTCGCGCGAAACTTCGCCTTGCGTTCTTCATCCAGCGGGCCACCCGCGAATTCGGCCGAGAGGCCTGTGTCGGGGTTGAATACCGGGTTGATGCAATTAACCCGGATGTTATCGGGGCCGAGCTCGGCCGCCAGCGACTTGGAGGTCGTGATGACGGCCCCCTTGGAGCCGTTGTACCAGGTCAGGCCAGGACGGGGGCGTACCCCCGCCGTCGACGCAATGTTGATGAAACTGCCCCCGCCTTGCTCGCGAAATACCGGCGTGGCGTGGATGGTAGCCAGGTAAATGCTCTTGACGTTGATGGCGTAGCACTTGTCGAAATCGTCTTCGCTGACATCAAGTGCTGGCTGGTTGCGGTGCGTCCAGCCGGCGTTGCTGACCATCACGTCGAGCCGGCCGTAGCGCTGCACAGCGGCAGCCACCAGCGCCTTGACCTCGGCGGACTTTGTGACGTCGGCGGCAAAGAACGAAGCTGTGCCGCCGGCCTTGACGATGGCAGCGACGACTTTCTCGCCCAGCGCCACATTGATGTCGTTGACGATGACCCTGGCGCCCTCGGCCGCCAGCCGCCGCGCGATGCCTTCCCCGATACCGCCTCCGGAGCCGGTCACGATGATGGATTTGTCCTTGACCCGCATGATTTTGTCTTTCTCGTAAAGGTTGCTGCCGGCGCACGCTGCCGTACGGTGGCGTGCGGCTTCCATTGCTTATTGTTGCTGATCACGGTGGCGCGGGTTTTCCCTCTGTCTCTCTCGCTTGACGGGATTCGTGAAACATGAAGTTACATCTACAATGCGCTTTATAAAAGGGAGGGATTTCATGAGTTATCAATTTGCCCGCACCGGTGCGGGTGCAGCCTTGTGTGCGCTGGTGCTTTTCGCGGGGACAGCGCACGCGCAACAATCCAGCAAGAACCTGGCACCCGGATTCTCGGAACGCGCAGCGGCCTCGAAGCTGGTTGTCGTGCCCGCAGACCTCGAGCTCTTTTCCATCGGTGCCGGCGGCGTGCAGGAGCCCAGGGCCGACTGGACCATGGCTGCCCAGAAAAACGTCAAGTCCGGTCTGGCTTCGAGCAAGCTCAAGTTGGGTTCTGACGTGATCGGGCTTGAAGAAAAAGACATGGACGAACTCGCGGACATCAACTCCCTGCACGGAGCTGTCGCGCAATCTGTTTTTCTGCACCACATGATTGGTGGTGTACTCAAGCTGCCCACCAAGAACGATGCCCTGAACTGGTCACTCGGAGATGCCGTCAAGCCTCTCAAGGACAAGACGGGGGCTGATTACGCCCTGTTCATCTGGATGCGCGACAGCTATGCCAGCAGCGAGCGCAAGGCCGCGATGATCGCCATGGCTGTGCTGGGCGTTGGGATTGCCGGGGGCGCGCAGATTGGCTATGCCTCGCTGGTCGATTTGAATAACGGGCGGATTGTCTGGTTCAATGATTTGCGCCGGGCCTCAGGTGACCTGAGGGAACCTGAGCCAGCCAAAGAAACCATCGAAGCCCTTCTCAAGGGCTTTCCGGTCGCCAGATGATGGGCATGCCGGCTGGCGGGCGCCGCGCTTTTTTGCGGTCGGCCTGCAAGCACTGCGTGGGCATGGGCGCCCTGTTGCCAGGCCTGTCAGCCTTTGGCCAGGAGAACCCTGCAGCTGCCTCCATCCCGCCTTTGCCCGCAGAGCGCTTTGCCCGCCCCGCGCTGGAAACGGATGAGGGCGGCCTGTGGGGAATGATGGACCGCGAGGAAACGCGCCTGCGGCGCAGTCCATTTACCGTACGTGACCCGCAACTGAGCCAATATCTGCAAGACTTGGTATGCCGTCTTGCGGGAGACCACTGCCCCGATATTCGTGTGCATGTGGTGCGTACGCCGCTCTTCAATGCCAGCATGGCGCCGAACGGCATGATGCAGGTCTGGACCGGCTTGCTGCTGCGCGCGGAGAATGAGGCGCAACTCGCTGCGGTACTGGGCCATGAAATCGGCCACTACATCGAACGGCACACGCTGGAGCGCCTGCGGGACCTGAGAAGCCGGGCCGCCTTTGCCCAGTTCATCGGCATGTTCGGCCTTGTCGGCGCCATTGGCCAGCTTGGTGCGCTGGCCGGCGCTTTCGCTTTTTCCCGGGACCACGAGACGCGGGCTGATCGTCTGGGCATGCGCCTCATGACCCGGGCGGGTTACGACGGCAGGCAGGCTGCGCAAGTGTGGGACAACCTGCTGGGCGAACTCAAGATCACGGGCGGTGAAGACGTTGGCAAACGCAGTCCCATGATGGCGACGCATCCCCCGCTGGAGACGCGCCGTGATGATCTGCTCCGCCTGGCAGGCGACGGCGGCGGTAAAACGGGTGCAGCGGAATATCAGCAGGTTATGTCCCGGCACCGCTTCGGGTGGCTGCAGGATGAAATCCGGCGTGGCCAGTTTGAAGAAAGCCTGGTGCTGTTCAATCGCCTGCTGTCGCGCAATCCCGAAGATGGCCAGGCGCTGTATGCGCGGGGTGAGGTGTATCGGTTGCGGGCAGGCAAGGAAGATCTTCAGGAGTCCCTGAACGACCTGACACGCGTGACCGCTCTTGAACAGGCTCCGGCCGAGGCTTTCAGGGCGCTCGGCCTGGTGCAAAAGCAGCGGACCGACACCGCCTCGGCCGTACAGGCCTTCGAAAAATACCTCACCGTCGCGCCTGAGGCAGCGGATGCGGGTCTTATTAAAAATTACATTGCGGAACTTAAACCATGAAAAAACTCCTGATCCTTCTTGCCTTCGCTTTCCTGTCGGGCTGCATGTCCATCACCAAGGTTGAAGGTGAGCAACTGGTCAATAACCGGCTGGCCGTCAAGGTGACCGACGCCTGGAACAAGGTTTCCCCTCCCGGCACCAAGCAGCCTTTTGACATGTGGACCCAGGAGGGGCTGACGCTTGACCATTTGCGCCTGTGGGCGGCCATCAAGCCAGGCCAGGCACTGCTGGTCAGGCCTGCAGGCAGTGTGCCGGCCGGGCAGAAGGCCGCCCGTGTTCCAACCTATCAGGCAGGTATGCCACTTGACCAACTGGTCAATCTTTTCGAAATCATGTATTCGGCCGACGGTTCCATCGTCAGCATGACCAAGGTTGAGCCCTCGGTATTTGCAGGTGAAAAAGGTGCGCGGTTTGAATTCGCCGTGACGAGAAAGGGTGATGACGTGCAGCTCAACGGTGTCGGCTGGATCAGCCAGCGAAACGGTGAATTATTTGCCGCCACTTTCCTCGCCCCCAAGCTTTCATTCTTCCCGCGGCTTTTGCCAAAAGCTGAAAGCGTTGTGAAGACGGCGCAAATCAAAGGCTGACAGCGCAGAGCCGCCATGGTGGCGGCTTGCAGGTGGGTCGTGAACCTGGCTGGGTGCCGCGGCTCAGCTCAGGTTAACCATGCCGTATGGCCACTGTTTTCAGCGTGGTGAAGCCATGCAAGGCCTCAAAGCCTTTTTCACGGCCGTAGCCCGATGACTTCACGCCGCCGAAAGGTAATTCCACACCACCGCCGGCGCCGTAGTTGTTGATGAACACCTGGCCGCTTTTGACTCGTTTGGCCATGCGGAACTGGCGTGCCCCATCGCGCGTCCAGATGCCGGCGACCAGGCCGAACTGCGTGGCATTGGCAAGTTCCACTGCGTGATCCTCGTTTTTGAAGCTCATCGCGCACAGCACCGGGCCAAACACTTCCTCCTGCGCCAGCCGGTGCATCACCGGCACGTCGCGCAGCAGGGTGGGGGCCTGGTAAAACCCGGTGTCGGGCGCCTCGTCGACGATCTGGCCCTGAGCCACCATGGGAATGTTGGCAACCTGCGCATCGCTTAAAAAGTCCCACACGCGCTGCTGCTGGTTTTGCCGGATCAACGGGCCGACGTCCAGGTCCATGGCGGCGGGGCCGACGCGCAGGTTTTCAAAGGCTTCGCCCAAGCGCAGCAGCAGGGGTTCGTAAATCGCCTGCTCCACCAGCAGACGCGAACCGGCCGAGCAGGTTTGCCCGGCGTTTTGCACGATGGCGTTGATGATGGCCGGGATGGCGGCATCCAGGTCGGCATCGGCAAACACGATTTGCGGACTTTTACCGCCCAGCTCCAGCGTAACGGGGCAATGGCGCTCGGCCGCCACCTGCTGGATCAGCGTGCCCACCGTGGGGCTGCCGGTAAAGCTGATGTGGTCTATGCCCTTGTGGCGGGCCAGCGCGTCGCCGACCTCATGGCCGTAGCCGGTCACGATGTTGATGGCGCCGGCCGGAAAACCCACTTCGGCCGCGAGTTGCGCCACGCGAATCAATGACAGACAGGCATCCTCTGCCGGCTTGACCACGCAGACGTTGCCTGCGGCCAGCGCGCCGCCCACGCTGCGGCCGAAGATCTGCATCGGGTAATTCCACGGAATCACATGGCCGGTGACGCCGTGTGGCTCGCGCCAGGTCATCACGCTGTAGCCGTCCAGGTAGGGAATGGTGTCGCCGTGCAGCTTGTTGCAGGCGCCGGCGTAAAACTCGAAATAGCGCACCAGGGCCGCCGCGTCGGCGCGTGCCTGTTTGGTGGGCTTGCCGCAGTCGCGCTGCTCGATCATGGCCAGTTCTTCGGCATGCTCGGCTACCTTGGCGGAAAGCCGCATCAGCAGCCGCCCGCGCTCGGCGGCGCTGAAGCGGCCCCACACCAGTTCCAGACATTCCCGGGCGCTCTTCACGGCAGTGTCAATGTCGTGCGCGTTGCTGCGCTGGATCTCGTCAAACACCTGCCCGTCGGACGGGTCGATCATCGGGATGGTTTTGCCTGAAGAAGATGCGACGGAGGTGTTGGCGATGTAGTTGAGCTGCATGGCGCTATTGTGCTGAATTTGCCCCTGGCCGGAGGTTACCTCCTCCCACGGGCAGAAATGGGCCATGAGGGCAGGCCGGTCCGCGAGGTAACGCTCCCCAAAACCGTGCGTTTGTCACAGCCTCAGCGTTGTGTCCCGGCCAATTTACAAATCCTTTGCTGCGCCAGGATTGGCATTTATGTAGGATTGAACCTACACATGCACCTTGCCAATTCCTGCAGGGAACGGTGCTCATGTTACGCAGCGGCCCGGCCGTATTGGCGTGACGACAGCGGCAGGCAGCCGGCAACTGCGGGTCCACATTTTTGACGCATACCGCGATGACTGATCCCACCAAAAGCCCAGCCGATGTCCCACCCGGCGACGACGCGCCCACCACCAGCCTGCTGGCCTGGTTCAAAGCCTTTGTGGCCCGTTTGCGCGACTGGTTGTCGATCCAGGCCTTTGGCATGAAGTTCGCCGTTCTGGCCGTGGCATTGATGATTCCGGCAAGTGCTTATTACGCCTGGTCGACCCTGGAGCGGCAGGAAAAAATGGCGCTGGAAGTCAAGGCCATGGCCGCGTCGGGGCCGGGAGTTGAAGCGGCCTGGACTTACAACACCGCATTGCCGGTCGTCTTCGGAAGCGGGTCGGTCCTGAGCTTCCTCGAAGCCCATCCGGTCACGCGCATCACCATCATTTACCGGCCAATTTTGTGGACCGTTTCCGAGCGTTTTGTGCTGATTGAATCGGAGGGCAGGCAGTACGCCTATTACCCCTCGGACTTGGAAACCAAGATACTGGCCGACAAAGCCGTCACAGCGCCCTGGGGCGGCAAGCTCACCTTCGTGCCCCGGGGCGCGCTTGATGATGCGAGCAAGGACATGCTGGCGCGCCTTGAGCAACGTTTCGGTGACGCACGTCCGCAATCCGAACAGGATGCCTGGAAAGGCGGTGCCAGCGCGCTGGTATCAGCGACCTTGACGCTGGGGCTCATCGCCTTCCTCTGGTACCAGACAGGCGGGCAGCGCAAATCCCTCAAGTTCATTTCCCCGGGGCAGATCAGCGGCGACTTGGCGGACCTCGTCGGCATGGACGACATCAAGGCCGAGGTTGCGCAAATCCGCGACCAATATGAGCGCCGCCTCGAGTACGCCGCTTATGGCGTGAACAAGCCTTTCAACGTGATGTTCAGCGGCCCTGCGGGTACCGGCAAAACCAAGCTGGCCAGCTACCTCGCCAAAGAGCTGAACCTGCCGATTCTTTTCCATTCAGCTGCCAACCTTGAAACTGGCTATGTGGCCGGCGGCTCGAACACCTTGTCGCGCATCCTGGCGCTGGCCAAGCGGCGTAAACGCTGCATCGTCTTTCTTGATGAAGCGCAGGACCTTTTCATGCGGCGCGGCGGCAACCGCAAATATGACGACGATACGCAGAACATGTTGCTGGCCATCCTGGACGGTGTGCGGACCAAATCGGATACTGAAATCATCTGGATCGTGGCGTCCAACTTTAATTCGGCCAACCTGCAGATGGACGAGGCCATGCTGCGCCGCTTCCAGATGAAGGTCGACTTCCGCATGCCCAACCAGCAGGAGCGCCTGGCCATCACCGGCCACTACCTGCGCCAGCGTGCCGACAAGGTGCTGCCCGACATGGACCTGCGCCATTTTGTCGAACTGACGGAAGGCTGCAGCCCGGCAGACCTCGAAACCATGGTCAACCAGGCCGGCATCATCGCGGTGCAGGCGGGTCAGATGATAGGCGCGCATACCCTGATGCAGGCCGCCGAGCGTGTGCTGGTGGGCAATGTCAACGACAACACCACCAAAGAGCGCGAGCGTGACCGGCGCATCATCGCCGTGCATGAGTGGGGCCACTTCCTGATGGATTTCCAGCACCGGCGCAAGCTGGCCGGCGACAACTGGAACGCGCTGCTGGCCGACATGACCACCATCAAAATTTCATTGAAGGCCAACCCCCGCAACAATGCCCTCGGCTTTGTACTGCACAAGCAGGACAGCAACCTGCTGCAGACCAAGGGTGACATGGAGCATGAGGTGAGGGTGCTGCTGGGCGGCATGGCGAACGAGGAGATCTTCTTCGGCGAAGACGGAACCACGGGCGGCGCCCACAATGACATCACCCGTGTCACGCGGCTGCTGCACCATGCGGTGGCTGAAATGGGTATGTACCGCAAGACCCGGCTGAATTACGCCGCGCTCCTCAAGGACGGCGGCACGGCACCGCCGGACGAGGAAACCCGCAGCATCATGGAAGCCCAGAGCGAGCGGCTTTACAGTGAAACCAAGGCCACGCTGGCGCAGTACACCGCCTTGACGGAGTATCTGACCGGCTGCCTGATGAATGCCGGAGAGATGACACTGAGCGAAGCACTCCGCGAAATCAGGTACTTTGAAAGCCTGACTGCCGCACCGGATCTGGCGCTGCCTGGGCCGGGTTCCAGCCAGTGGATGCCAGCCTGAGTCAACGAACCTTTGCAGCTTCGTCCTCACCGCCCAAAGAAAAAGCCCTGCAATGCAGGGCTTTTTGCATGGGCCGGAGCGGTCTAGCGTGACGCTGGTGCGGCCGGCGTTGGGGTAGCCGCTGCATTGGGCGCCTGCGTGGGCGCGGGGGCCGGCATGGCGGGTGCAGTCGGTGTGGCGGCCGGTGCACTCATGGCAGCGGGCGCGGCCATGGGTGCTGCCGGGGCCGCCGCGGCTTCACCGCCGTGGAACTTCATCACCAGCGGCACGATCAGCAGCGCCACGATGTTGATGATCTTGATCAGCGGGTTCACGGCCGGGCCGGCTGTGTCCTTGTAGGGGTCGCCCACGGTGTCGCCGGTCACTGCGGCCTTGTGTGCCTCGGAACCCTTGCCGCCGTGATGGCCGTCTTCAATGTACTTCTTGGCGTTGTCCCAGGCGCCGCCGCCGGTGCACATCGAGATGGCAACGAAGAGGCCGGTGACGATGGTTCCCATCAGCAGACCACCCAGTGCCTGGGGACCGAGCGCCAGGCCGACCACGATGGGTACGACCACGGGCAGCAGCGAGGGGATCATCATTTCCTTGATGGCGGCTGTGGTCAGCATGTCCACGGCGGTGTCGTACTCGGGCTTGCCCGTGCCGTCCATGATGCCCTTGATGTCGCGGAACTGGCGGCGCACTTCAACTACCACGGCGCCGGCTGCGCGGCCCACGGCTTCCATCGCCATGGCGCCGAACAGGTAGGGAATCAGGCCGCCGATAAAGAGGCCGACGATGACCTTGGGATTGCTCAAGTCGAAGCTGATCACGTTGCCGTAGGCTTCGAGCTTGTGTGTGTAGTCGGCAAACAGCACCAGCGCGGCCAGGCCGGCGGAGCCGATGGCATAGCCCTTGGTCACGGCCTTGGTGGTGTTTCCCACGGCGTCCAGCGGGTCGGTAACGGCCCGCACCTCGGGGGGCATGTCGGCCATCTCGGCGATGCCGCCGGCGTTGTCGGTGATGGGGCCGTAGGCGTCCAGTGCGACCACGATGCCCGCCATGCTCAGCATGGAGGTGGCGGCAATCGCAATGCCGTACAGGCCCGCCAGCGAATACGCCGTCAGGATGGCGATACAGACAAAAATCACCGGCCATGCGGTCGAGCGCATGGAGACGCCCAGGCCGGCAATGATGTTGGTGCCGTGGCCGGTGGTGGAGGCCTGTGCAATGTGCTGCACCGGCTTGTACTGCGTGCCGGTGTAGTACTCGGTAACCCAGCACAGCGCACCGGTCAGGATCAGGCCGACCGCGCAGGCACCGAAGAGGCGTATCTGCGTGCCGCTTGCCGTGACGGCGTTGTCGGGCATCAACCACATCGTGACGAAGTAGAAAGCGATCAGCGACAGTACGCCAGCAATCGCCAGACCCTTGTACAGGGCCGGCATCACGTTCTTCATGCCGGGAGAGGCCTTGACGAAGAAGCAGCCGATGATGGAGGCGATGATGGACACGCCGCCCAGCGCCAGCGGGTAGACCGCGGCAGTGGCGCCCGCGCCTGAGAGCAGCAGGGCGCCCAGCACCATGGTGGCGATCAGCGTGACCGCGTAGGTTTCAAACAGGTCGGCGGCCATGCCGGCGCAGTCACCCACGTTGTCGCCCACGTTGTCGGCAATCACGGCGGGGTTGCGCGGGTCGTCTTCGGGAATACCTGCTTCGACCTTGCCCACCAGGTCGGCACCGACGTCGGCGCCCTTGGTGAAGATGCCGCCGCCCAGCCGGGCGAAGATGGAAATCAGCGACGAGCCGAAAGCAAAACCAATCAGCGGATTGAGCAGGTTGGCCAGCTTGAGGTCGGGTGTGTAGTTGCCATTGCCCACCAGGAACCAGTAAAAGCCGGTCACGCCCAGAAGGCCCAGGCCCACGACCAGCATGCCCGTGATGGCGCCGCCGCGAAAGGCGACGTCAAGCGCGGGGCCAATGCCTTTGGTGGCGGCTTGGGCGGTGCGCACATTGGCGCGAACCGACACGTTCATGCCGATAAAGCCGCAAGCGCCTGACAGCACGGCGCCGACGACGAAGCCGATGGCGGTTTTTCCGTCAAGGAAAAAGCCGATCAGTACGGTGAGGACGACGCCCACCATGGCGATGGTTTTGTATTGCCGTGCCAGGTAGGCGGCTGCGCCGGTCTGGATGGCGGCTGCAATTTCCTGCATGCGGGCGTTGCCCGCGTCCTGGGAAAGAATCCAGCTGCGAGCCCAGATGCCGTAACCCACGGCGACCAGCCCGCAGACGAGCGCAAGAATAAGCGCTGAGTTGCCTGTCATAGAAATCTCCTACGTTGTTTTTCGCTTGGAGGGGGTTTCAACGCTAGCAAATGGTGTCTTGACCCCCGCTGCGTTGCTTCCTCGTTGCTTGGTCTACGTAGAGACAAGACGATTGGCCAACTCGCGCAATTTACAGTGAAAACATGACAACTTTAAGAACCGTAAGGTGTGAATCAGTAAAATGAGGGTAAATACCGAGCAGTTGGCCTGTGCCACGGCTGCGCAGGTAGCCCATGTGTTTTAAGAATCTTCTTTTCTCCTTTCTTCCCTTCCTTTCTTCTTCCTTCCATAAAGAACTCAAGCGACCATGTCCCTCGATAAAGTTTCCCCCGGCAAAAACGTTCCCGAATCCTTCAACGTCATCATCGAGATCCCGATGAATGCCGACCCGGTGAAATACGAGGTGGACAAGGAGTCCGGCGCGATTTTTGTGGACCGCTTCATGAGCACGTCCATGCACTACCCGACCAATTACGGTTACGTGCCCAAGACCATCAGCGGCGACGGCGACCCGGTCGACGTGCTGGTGATCACCCCGGTGCCCCTGATTCCCGGGGTGGTGGTGACCTGCCGCGCCATCGGCATCCTGAAAATGACCGACGAAGCCGGTGAAGACGGCAAGGTGCTGGCGGTGCCCATCGACAAGAAATGCTCGCTTTACACCCAGTGGCAAAAACCTGAAGACATGAACCCGCTGCGCCTGAAGACGATTGCGCACTTCTTCGAGCACTACAAAGACCTGGAAGAAGGCAAATGGGTCAAGGTGCTGGGCTGGGAAGGCCCGGACGCGGCCAAAAAAGAGATCACGGATGGCATTGCCAACTATGCAAAGGCCGGCAAGGCTTGAAACCCGGGCCCCAGGCCTGAAAATTTAAGCATTTTGGCGCTGTAACTCGCTCAGGCCGTGCGCAAGCAGCTATAAAAAATATAGCAACGGTATTGAGGGACGCGTAAAAAAAGCGCCTGCAGACCACGTTGCAGGCGCTTTTTTACGCTTGGGTGAAATGGTGTGCGGCGGCGCCCGGCGCCACATTGGAACGTTACGCTTTTCGCGCAGGGTCCGGGAACACCAGGCCGTGCAGCTTGCCCTTGTCCTCGCGCGAAAACGGCTTCCATTGGCCTTCGGCCTGTGCCAGGCGGTCGGCCACGGCCCACCAGGCGCTGGGGTTCACGCCCATGCCGATGTGGCTGGCCAGCACTTCGATGTTTTCGGTTTGCGGATGGGCAGCGCTGGCAGCCTGGATGCTGGCCTGCCAGGCGACCACGCCGTCGCTGCGCGAATAAATGCTGGTGGTCGGCACAGGCGGGGCGGCCGGCAGATCGTAGCTTTCGGATTCGCGCTCGACGTTGCGGCCGCTGGTGAGTTCATAGATGCGCCAGGCGTTGGTGGCCTTGTGCGAGCCCGCGAAGGGCGTGCCCAGCGTGATCACGCCGCGCACCATGTGCGGCAGCTCCTTGGCCAGTTCGCGCGCATACACGCCGCCCAGGCTCCAGCCGATCAGGCTGACCTTGCGGCCTGTGGCGTCGAAGGTGCGAGCGAGGCTGTCGCGGGCTTCTTCCAGCACGCCGGCGCGCGGGCCGAAGTTAAAGCCCTGTTCCCAGCCCCAGGGCCTGTAATTGAGCGACTGCAGGTATTGGCGCAGCGGCACCGTGGTGGCGTCATTGGCCGACAGGCCCGGAAACACCATCACCGCATGGCCGTCGCCACGTGGCGCGCGGGCCAGCAAGGGCCAGGCGGGAAGCAATGCGCCGAATTCCCAGAATGCACGCAACTCAAGCGCCAGCAACCACGCGCTGGGCGGAACATCGTGCGGGGACGTTTCTGCTTGATCTTGAGGGGAGGATGAAGACGGATTTCGCCTGGATGACGGGCTTGCCATGGCTTGAAGCATTGATTGTCTTGTTGGAGTTCTGACTAGGGTCTGATAGCGCTGTTTTTGCAAGATGCGTTGCGAGTCAAAAAGGCCATGAGCAAGGCGCAAAACGCAGGCGGGGTGAACCCCGTCAAGGCTTTGCAACGCCGCGCAGGGCCTTTTTGATCGCAACCCGTAGGGAACGGGGTAAAAAAGGCGCCACTCGGCGTTGCGCTCCTAGCTCAGACGCCCGGTCTGAGCGTCGTCGCGCGCCTTGATTGGCGCCTTTTTTACCCCGTTCGCATTTGCAAAAACAGCGCTATTAGACCCTAAGAGTATGGAGGCGCTTACAGGTTTTTACAGAGGGAGGCACCTCTAACTTGAGCGCTTCGCCGTGGTTTTCGTCGCGTTCGTGACAGCGGCTTTGCGGGTTTTTACCGGGGCGGCCTTCACTGCGGTTTTAACTGAGACCTTTTTTGCCCCCTTTTTCGGCGCGGGCGCCGTGGCGGCGGGTGCAACAGGCGCCGTGCTCACCATCAAGGCTTGGGCCTGAGTGAAGGCCTCCTCGATTGCTTTCGCCAGATCCTTCGCATGCGGCAGCGCCTTCTTGTCGGCAACGATGCCGAAATCCACATGGCCGGCGTAAGTCTGGATGGTGATGTTGAGCGCCAGCCCATGCATGACGATGGATAGCGGGTGGAAGGTCAGGAACTTCGCGCCGGCCAGGTACAGCGGCACCGGCGGGCCCGGCACGTTGGAAATCGCCAGGTTGGCTACCATGGGCAGGCGGCTGGCGATGCCGCTTTTGCCGTAGGCGTTCAGCGCCATTTTGGCCGCGCCGCCCACCAGCCACGGCGCCAGCAGCGAAGGGTAGTCGGTCGGCAGCAGGCCCTTCAGGCTTTGCATCGACGTTTTCACCTTGGCGGTCGATGCCATGATGGCGTTCATGCGCTTGAGCGGGTGCGCCAGCTGCGTGCCCAGCTCCACCAGGCTCATGCTGACCTGGTTGCCCAGGTTGCTGGCGTCGGTGGCGCCGGCTTCGCGCAGTGACACCGGCATGGCCGCCACCAGCGATTTTTTCGGCAGGCTGTGGTGCTGCGTGAGGTAGCTGCGCAGCGCTGTTGAGCAGATCCACAACACCACGTCATTGAATGAGCCGCCCACCGCCTTGCCCATGGCCTTGCATTCAGCCAGCGGCAGGGTGGCCGTCACAAAGACACGATCCGTGGTGATGCCGGTATTGAATGGCGTTTGTGGCGCCAGCTTCATCGGCATTTTGGGCTTGATGCCCGTGGCCGAACTGGTGGTGGATTGTTTTGCCAGCGTGCTGCCAAAAGTGCTGGCCGCGGACGGCAGTGCCTTGGCGAGCTTGGCCAATTGGCCCAGCGAACTCGAAAACACCGAACCGATCATCTTGCCCAGCTTCAGGTCGGCCTCGGTTTTGCGGCGGCGGGCAGGGTCGGGCGGTGGCACCTCGCGCGGCACCGGGCTGAAATCGAGCAGGGCATTGGCCAGCATCACGCCGCCTTTGCCGTCCAGCGCCGCATGGTGAATCTTCGAGAAAAACCCCGCCACCACCTTGCCGCCCTGCGATGCGGGCAACTGGATGCGGTCAAAAATATAAAACTCCCAGAGCGGGAAATTGCGGTCGATGACCTCGCTGTGCAGTTGCGCGCACAGCTTGTGCACCTCGGCCAGCGTCATGGGTGCCGCACCTTTTTTGGCGGAGTCCGCGCGGCGGATGTGAAAGTCGATGTCGACCGAATCAGCCTCGACCCAGAGCGGGTGACCCAGATCCAGCGGCATGAACACCAGCTTGCGGCTGAATACCGGCGCCAGGTGCATGCGTTTGGCGATGTGCGCTTTGACCGCCTTGTGAAAGCTGCCCTTGAAGCCCTCCGGCAGTTCGCACAGGTTGAGTGAGCCCACATGCATGGGCATTTCGGGGGTTTCAAGGTAAAGAAAGGTTGCGTCCAGGCCGGTGAGGGATTTCATTGTTGTTGTCTCCGTGAGGGAGACATTAACCGAGCAGGACGGGTTGCGGCACTAGGGTTTGCCGTAGCGGCAGCTGTCACGCCAGGCTCAGCGCGCGGCCGTGATTGCGTTCAAGCTTCGCAGTCGCCGAGCATTCCCTGTTCGTCGTCATTGAGCCCGGCCACCGGTGTCGCCTTGGCCAGCGCCATCCATACGCCGAGCGGCAGTTGCTGGCGCGTGCGCCGCGGCGCGGCCCTGGCAACGGCCAGGCGCGCGTTGTCCAGCACCATCACACCGCATTCCAGCGGCACCTCGCTGGCATCGCCAATCGGCCGGCCCTTCGCATCGCAGCCCAGCACATACCAGCACTCGCCGCCCAGGTCGAGGTAGGCGGCGCGTTTTTCGGGGCGGCGCAGGTCGCCCAGCAGGTCGGAGCGGTGCACCTTGATTTCGTGCACGATCGGCTCGACATATTCCTGCACCGTGGTGTTGCGGATGGAAAACACATCGGGCCGGGCGATGCACCAGCGGACCTTGCCGCCTTCGACCTCGGGCGGCAGCTGGGCGCGCAAGCCCAGGCCGCGCCAGGTGATGCGGCCGGCCCGCACCATTTCGCAGGCCACCTGTTCGACCAGTGCCTCATGCTTTGAAAGCGCCGAGCGGTTGCGCACGAGCACGGTGGCCAGGTAGGCCACGCCGGCATCGGTCACGCGCAGGGTTTCGTGGCCTGCAGGGCCAGCCACGCGCTGCAGCATGCCGGTGGCCAGCAGTTCGATCTCCAGCAGGTCCTGGCAGGGCCAGCCGGCGGAGCGGTAGACCTCACGCAGGCGCCGGGCGTGCGGACGGCCCAGCGGGGGCGCAGGGTCGGCAGTCTGCGTTTCGGGGTTTTCGGGTGTAGCAGTCACGAGAGCATTCATGGGGAAATAGCGGTTTGAGCCGGCGGCAAGGTGGCCGCCGGCGCCTTGAAAACCGTTCGAAAACAGGCGTGAAAGACAGAGCTTAAATCAAGCTGTGGCTTAAGGGAAATGAACCGTTGGCGCAATACTGGCGGACGCAAGCAGCTATCAATACGATAGCGTTACGGCGTTTCCGCGTTCACCGCAGGCGGCGGTGGTTGCCCTGCGAAGCGGGCCGCCGGCCAAGCGGCCCAGGGGGTCAAAGCGGGAGGATCTCGAAGCGCGCGTTGTCCAGGTTGTCGCCCAGCGGCCGCATCGCCGCCAGAATCGCGTCGGTCTCGGCGT
This sequence comes from Polaromonas sp. P5_D5, assembly GCF_054049435.1. Classification (NCBI taxonomy): domain Bacteria; kingdom Pseudomonadati; phylum Pseudomonadota; class Betaproteobacteria; order Burkholderiales; family Comamonadaceae; genus Polaromonas; species Polaromonas sp. P5_D5. Next base: position 88,731 of record NZ_JBFUMJ010000001.1, on the reverse strand, counting down.
GTTGCCAGAGCGCGATGACCTGTTCTTCCGCCTCCGAGGCGTTCTCCAGCGGCAGGCCTTCGTGCAGCGTTTGCGTCAGCATGTAGGCCTGAAGCGAAGGCAGTACATATTCGGGGCCGCCCAAGGCGAATTCAAGCGCCATGCGAAAACGCAGTTCGGCCGCTGCGCGCTCGTCGGCGGTCAGGGTTGGGCATTCGACGAGGTTGACGGTGTACGTACGTTCGTTGGCGCGGTTTTTATTGCTCATGGAAATTCCTTTGAACGGGCTTTATAGCAAATAACGCTTGCCCGTGTGATGACAGGTATGACGGGGTTGCAGGTATGGGTGGGAGCGCGGCCAGTGCATGTTTTGCACAGAATATTTATGAAAAAAGTCCCTGAAACCCAAGATGGACAAGCGCAAGCAGCTATGAAAAACGTAGCACCTGCGGCCGCTGAAAGCCGGCACTTAAGCCGAGGTGCCCGGCGCAGCTTGCCTGAAAGGGCTGCGGCGTTCCAGGTCTTCCATGTAGTTGTCGATGCCGGCGCCTTCGCGCGCCAGGAAGCGCTCGACCGCATCGGCAAACGAAGGATGCGCCAGCCAGTGAGCGCTGGTGGTTTTGACGGGCAGCAGGGCGCGGGCCATTTTGTGCTCGCCCTGCGCGCCGCCTTCGAAACGGTGGTAGCCGTGCTCAATGCACCACTGCAGCGGCTGGTAGTAGCAGGCTTCAAAGTGCAGGCAGTCGACGCGGGCGAGGGCGCCCCAGTAACGGCCGTACGCAACCAGGGACTGGTTTTCGGCACTTTCGTCGCCGTGATCCCTTTCAGGACGGGCACTGACGGCGATCAGGCTTGTCGCGACGGGCCGCCGCTGGCCGTCGGCGTTGTGCTCCGCCACAAACAGCAGCCAGTTCTCCGGCATGGTGTCCTGCATGCGCTGGAAGAAGTCGCGGCTCAGGTAAGGCGCGTTGCCGTGCTCGTAATAAGTACGCTCGTAGCAGCGGTAGAAAAAATCCCAGTCGGCGTTGCTGATGTCCTTGCCCAGCGACCAGCGGAAAGTGATGCCCGCCTCGGCGACCTTGCGGCGCTCCTGGCGGATCTTTTTGCGTTTTTCCTGGCTGAGCGACATCAGGAAGTCGTCGAAGTTGCGGTAGCTGGAAGGTGGTCCAGTCCAGTGGAATTGGACTGTGTGGCGGAGCATTAAACCAGCTTCTTCACACGCCACCACGTCTTCATCGGTCGTGAACAGCAGGTGCAGGGATGAAAGGTCTTCTTCGGTGCACCAGGCCACCAGGGCCTTGATCAGCAAGCTGCGTTCTTCGGCCGCGCGGGCCAGCAGGCGGGCGCCGGGTACGGGTGTGAAGGGCACGGCGACCAGTGCCTTGGGATAGTACTCAAGCCCATGCTGCTGGTAGGCATTCGCCCAGGCGTGGTCGAACACGTATTCACCGTAGGAATGCTCCTTGAGGTAAAGCGCGCAGGCGCCTGCAAGCACCTTGCCCTGCCAGAGGGTGACAAAACGCGGTGTCCAGCCGGTTTCGGGCGTGGCGCTGCCGCTTTCGTGCAGCGCGGCCAGGTATTCATGGCGCATGAAGGGGTTTGCGGGCTCGCCCGGGCTTTGCGCCGCCAGCAGGGCGTTCCACTCGGCCGCATTCACCTCCAGCGGTGAATTCAGCACGCGAATGACATAATCGTTTGAGTTCTTTTTCACGTGTTTTCGGGGTTCTACTTCAACATGCCACTCAAAATCTGCGTTGCCCAATTGAACTATTGCGTCGGCGATATGCCGGGTAATGCGCAAAAGATCATCGACGCTGCCCGCACGGCCTATGAGGGCGGTGCCCGGCTGCTGCTGACGCCCGAGCTGGCCATTTGCGGCTATGCGGCAGAAGACCTGTTCTTGCGCCCATCGTTCATCCAGGCCTGTGATGATGCCGTGAATCTGGTGGCCCGCGAGCTGGCCGGGTTAAAAGGCCTGACAGTGGTGGTGGGCACGCCCACCCACGGCGACAACGGCAAGGGCCTGCGCACCAAAAGTGTGGAAGTGCAGCAGCGCCACAATGCGGCCAGGGTGCTGCGCGAGGGCCGCGTCGTCGACACCTATGCCAAGCGCGAACTGCCGAATTACCAGGTGTTTGACGAACGCCGCTATTTCACGCCGGGGCAGGGCACTTGCGTCTTCCAGGCCGGGGAAGGTGATGACGCCGTCAGCGTCGGGCTGCTGATTTGCGAAGACGCCTGGTTTGAAGAGCCGGCACGCCTGGCCAAAGAAGCGGGTGCCGAGTTGCTGGCGGTCATCAATGCCTCGCCGTTTCATGTCGGCAAAGGCGGCGAACGTGAGCAGATGATGCAGGTCCGGGCCCAAGCCACCGGGTTGCCGCTGATTTATGCGCACCTGGTGGGGGGGCAGGACGAAATCGTTTTTGAAGGGGCGTCTTTTGCGCTGCAGGCCGATGGCGCCCTGGCCGGAAGGGCTGAAAGTTTCAAGGAAAATCTGTTTGTAATTCAGACGGGACGAGCGCAAGCAGCTATTAAATTAATAGCAAGCACGGTGCCTGAACGCAGCCACGAGGCGGACCTGTGGGACGCGCTGGTGCTGGGCGTGCGCGACTACCTCGGTAAAAACGGTTTTCCCGGTGCCATCCTGGGGCTGTCGGGCGGCATTGATTCGGCCCTGGTCTTGGCGATCGCGGTGGATGCGCTGGGCGCCGACAAGGTGCGCGCGGTGATGATGCCTTCGCCCTATACGGCAGACATCTCCTGGATTGATGCGCGCGAAATGGCTGAGCGCGTGAAGGTGCGCTACGACGAGATTTCCATCGTGCCGGAGTTCGAAGCCTTCAAGGCGTCGCTGGCTGGTGAGTTCAAGGGTCTGAAGGAAGACACCACCGAGGAAAACATCCAGGCGCGTATCCGCGGCGTGTTTTTGATGGCGCTGTCGAACAAGTTCGGCTCCATCGTGCTGACCACCGGCAACAAAAGCGAAATGGCGACCGGTTATTGCACGCTCTACGGCGACATGGCCGGCGGCTTTGCGGTCATCAAGGACCTGCTGAAGACCACGGTGTTTCGCCTGGCGCGCTGGCGCAACGAAAACGACCCGTACGGCACGGGCAGCAACCCGATTCCCGAGCGCATCATCACGCGGCCGCCCAGCGCCGAGCTGCGGCCCGACCAGACCGACCAGGACAGCCTGCCGCCCTACGAGGTGCTGGACGCCATCCTGGAGCGCTACATGGAGAACGATCAGGGCGTGGACGCCATCGCCGCTGCCGGGTTTGACCGCGCGCTGGTCGTGCGCGTGGCCCAACTGATCCGCATCAACGAGTACAAACGCCGCCAGGCGCCCGTGGGTATCAGGGTCACCCACAGGAGCTTTGGCAAGGATTGGCGCTATCCTATTACCAGCAGATTCCGGCAATAGGGCCCCCACGCTCCCCACTGCGTGTGGTTCGCTGCCCCCCGAGGGGGCCGCTGCGCCTGCGGCCCGGCAAAGCCGGTTCCGCGGCCCCTGCTGGGTTTGGGAGAGGATGCCCTATGCTGACGATATTTAGAACGAATGGAGATATTCAGTGAAACAAATTACCGCCGTCCTCAAGCCCTTCAAACTCGAAGAAGTCCGTGAGGCCCTCGCAGAATGCGGTGTTACCGGCCTGACCGTCACTGAAGTCAAGGGCTTTGGCCGCCAGAAGGGCCACACCGAGCTGTACCGTGGCGCCGAATATGTCGTCGATTTCCTGCCGAAGGTCAAGGTCGAGGTCGTGGTGAAAACCGAAGACGTGGAACGCTGCGTGGATGCCATCGTGCGCGCTGCGCGCACCGGCAAGATCGGTGACGGCAAGATTTTTATCACCAGCGTCGAGCGGGTGGTGCGCATCCGCACGGGCGAAGAAGACGAAGCGGCGGTCTAGATAGGCCCCCACGCTTAAATAGGCCCCCACGGTCGCTCACTGCGTGTAGCTTCCTGCCCCCCGAGGGGGCCGCTGCGCCTGCGGTCTGGCGAAGCCAGTCCCGCGGCCCCGGCTGGTATGGGGAGGGGACCCCGGGGGTGTTCTCAGATTTGGTCGAGGCGGGTGTTGCCTGGCGTCATGCCGGCTGCCTGTACCAGCGTTTCAAGCAGTGATTCCGCGTCGCTGCTGGTGCGGATCAGGTCCATCAGCCAGTCATTCATGAAGCCGGTTTTCACCGAAGAGGCCAGGAACGCCAGCAGGGCGTCGTAGTAGCCGTTCATGTTGAGCAGGCCGACCGGTTTGTCGTGGTAGCCAAGCTGGCGCCAGGTCCATACCTCAAAAAACTCCTCCAGCGTACCGATGCCGCCAGGCAATGCCAGGAACGCATCGGCATGCTCGGCCATCAGGTATTTGCGCTCATGCATGTTTTCCACGATGTGCAGCTCGGTGCATCCGGTGTGGGCCCATTCTTTCTCTACCAGTGCCTTGGGGATGATTCCCACAACACGCCCGCCGGCCGCCAGCGCAGCGTCGGCCATGATGCCCATCAGGCCGTTGCGGCCGCCGCCGTAGACCAGTTGCCCGCCGCGCTTGCCTATCCAGGTGCCGACGAAGGCGGCAATGGCGGCGAATTCGGGCTGGTTGCCGGGACGGGATCCGCAATAAACGCAGAGGGAAAAAGCAGGTTTGGAGGCGGGTTTGGAGATATCGGTCACTTTATTGATGCTTGCATTCATGCGGCAAATCGCTGGAACAGCGCCAGGGCCCATGTACCGGCGCACAACAGCAGGCTGAGCAGGACGGCGGCGCTGCCCATGTCCTTCGCGCGCTTGGAAAGGTCATGCCATTCGGGGCCGATGCGGTCGATGGCGGTTTCAATGCCCGTGTTGAGAAGTTCCACGATCATGATGAGGATGACCGTGCCGGCCAGGAGCACCGTTTCGACCCAACTGCGGCCCAGCCAGAAAGCGGCGGGGATCAGCACAATCGATGCGATCGCTTCCTGGCGAAAAGCGGTTTCGTGCCAGCCTGCGCGCAGGCCGGCAACGGAATAGCCCGTGGCGTGCCAGACGCGGCTCAGGCCCTTGCGGTGTTTTTGGGGGTTGACGGGCTCATTGGAGCCCACTCGGGAGGTGGCGCCAGCAGGAGCGACATCAGCATCAGATGGCGGCGCTGGCACAGACATGGGAAACGGAACTTGTTCTGACATGGTGCCATTGTCGCGCAGCTTTATGGCACATTGATGTTAGGGCTGATGGGGCGCAGTACTGGCGATACCGGCCTTGTTTTTGGCCTTGCGCCCGGGTTTTTCGGGTGCGACCCAGGTGATGAGCCGCGTGCCTGCCCAGGCGTCGTGCCAAAACTGTTTTTGCGGATGAAAGCGCGCCAGGATGGCCCAGATGGCGACCCATCCCAGCGTCAGTACAGCGCCTTCCCGTCCTGGCAGCGCCATTGCCCAGCTCACGGCCAGGGGTGGCAGAAACCAGAGCCAGCTCAGCGCATAACGCAGCAGGGCGCGTTTCTGGGTGACGGGTTCACCGTTGACGTCGACTACGCGGATGTTCCAGGTTTTCATGGCCAGGGTCTGACCTTTGGCCCAGAACCAGACGAAATAAATACCGAAAATCACAAACACGAACGCCTGCAGGGCATGGCGATTGTCCAGGGCATTTCGGGTCTGGCTCAATGTGCTGAAAAGGTAACCGGCCAGAAAAACCACGCCGAACATCAGCATGCCTTCGTACATCCAGCAGGCCATGCGGCGGGGAATGGACGGAATGGGGAGGGTGTCTGTGACTGTCAAAGATGTCGCGATAAAGGTTGGCCACAGTGAACGGCAGCAGGCATGGGCCAAGCCCAGCCGCTGCGGGTAGCGTTTAGCGTTGGGGCGTAGCGCTTGTTGCGGCACCGCTTGCGGACGGCGCGGCGGGCGTAGCAGCTGAGGCAGGTTGCAAAGCAGTGATTTTAGGGCCAGGTTTGCTGGCTGCCTTGACCGGATGCGGTGTCACGGGCGCCAGCTTTTGCGGCGCCACTGGTTTCACCGCTGTTGCCGCTCCGGTAGGCTTTGGACTGGCCTTGGCGGCCAGCTTCTGCTTTTCTTCGGGGCTGAGGGCCTGGTAGGTCTCCCACTTGGCTTTTTTCTCTTCAGGCGTGAGCTGCTTGGAGAGTTCCTTGGTCTTGCCGAAGTTCAGCCGGGCTTGCGCACGCTGCTGGGGGCTCAAGGTGACCCATTCATTCATGCGGCTGTGCAGGTTAGCCTGCTCTTCCGGTGTGAGGGAGGGGTAATTTTTGGAGATTTCCAGCCATTTGCGCTTTTGCGCCTCGCTGACGGTATCCCAGCTTGAAGCCAGCGGTTTGAGCGCCTGCTGCTGCATGGGCGTGAGTTCGGCCCAGGTCGGTTTGGCCACGACGGGCTTGGCAGGAACGGCAGGCGGCTTCACAGCTGCGCTGGCTGGGGCTACGGGTTTAGGCGCCTGTGCAAGGCCCAGAATGGGCCAGGCCAGCAGGGTAGCCGTCACAAGCCCGAACGACAGCCATTGCAGCCTCAACCGCATTGAGCGGCCATCGACCGATGGGGCGCGTCGGGAGATTGCGCGCGGGATCATTGGGCCGTGGGGACTTGGCGTGTGGTTTTGAGGTACTGGACAAAACCCGGATCGGCAAAAGCAGCGGGCGGGAGTTCGTCCGTAAGCAACGCCACATCGACTTCTGCCAGTTCCTGGGCGCGGTTATCGTTCTGGATCGAATTGATGGCCAGCAGGCCGACAACCAGTGCAACAAGGGGAAGGACCGAACCAATCCGTGCCCACCAGCTCAGGCCGTCATCAGATCCCCATGACAGGGCGGCACTTGTGCCAACGCCGACGACGCTGGTGGCGGTTTGTGTTTTGGCGACTTTACGTTTTGAAACAGCTTGGGCGCGTGCGGCGCGCAAGCGCTCGGAAATGTCGTAAGGCAGGTCTGCAGCTCCTGCGGACAGGTAGGACGCGGTCTTCAGGCCAAAGCGGTCCTGCAGGATTTCGGCTCTTTTTTGTAGTGAGTTAGTCATAGTTTTATACCTTTGGCACTCAGGGCTTTGCTGAGGGCGTGAACTGCACGGGAACAATGTGTTTTGACACTGCCCTCCGAACAGCCCATGGCGGCTGCTGTTTCAGCGACATCCATTTCCTCCCAGTAACGCATCAGAAAGGCTTCCCGTTGACGGCCCGGCAATTCCTTTACCTGCAGTTCGATCTCATGCAATATTTGCGCCCGCTCAGTAGCATCCTGGGCGCTCTCTGTCCCCTCTGAGTTGGTAAGGCTCTCTAAAGTTTCCAGAAGATCGAAATCTCCGTCTTCTCCCTGCGATTCAAAGTCGCTCATGTTCGAGAAAAGCGCGTTCCGGGTCTTGCGGCGGCGGAACCAGTCCAGCGTGGTGTTGGCCAGGATGCGCTGGAACAGCATGGGTAGCTCGGCCGCAGGCTTGTCGCCGTAGTGCTGGGCCAGCTTCATCATGCTGTCCTGAACGATGTCAAGGGCCGCTTCTTCATCCCGCACGTGGTAGATGCTGCGCTTGAAAGCCCGTTTTTCAACGCTTTTCAGGAAATCCGAGAGTTCTTGTTCAGTTGCCAACGGTGTGGGGTTCCGGTTCGTCCAGCGCTGCACAGGGTGGTGGTCTGCGGGTACTCGCAGGGCCGATGCCGATAAGGCATGTGTCCAAGGATACAGCTGGAAAATTATCGCATCCCGGCCGGTCCCGGCTGCGATTTTTCACCGCGTGCAGCCATTGCGCAACGCGAAATGTCATAATACGGCCTGCAATTCAAAAGGCAAACGGGTCATGACTCGGCGGTTTATGTTTCCGCTCATGGTTTTGGCCTCAAGTCTCGACGCTGCTTCACAAGAGTGGGCGAAGAGGCACCCAAGGTATTTCGTTAGAGAAATTCACAAAGGTTCATCATGGAAATCTCCAAAGCGGAAATCGCTTCCGCGGCAGCTGCGTCTGCACAAACAAATTCTCAAGAACTCCGCGGCGCGGAAATCCTCATGAAGTCCCTTCAGGCTGAAGGCGTCAAATACATGTGGGGTTATCCGGGCGGTGCAGTCCTGCATATCTACGACGCCGTCTACAAACAGGACTCGATCCAGCATATCCTGGTGCGTCATGAGCAGGCCGCTGTGCACGCAGCCGACGGCTATGCTCGCGCCACAGGCGAGGTGGGCGTGGCGCTGGTCACTTCCGGCCCGGGCGTGACCAACGCCGTGACCGGCATTGCCACCGCCTACATGGACAGCATCCCGATGGTCATCATCACGGGACAGGTTCCTACCCACGCCATCGGGCTGGATGCCTTCCAGGAATGCGACACCGTCGGTATCACCCGGCCCATCGTGAAGCACAACTTCCTGGTCAAGGATGCGCGGCACATGGCCGAAACCCTGAAAAAGGCGTTTCATATCGCCCGCAGCGGCCGGCCCGGCCCTGTGGTCGTTGATATCCCCAAGGACGTGTCCTTCAACAAGGTGCCTTACAACGGCTATCCGCAAACCGTTGAGATGCGCTCTTACAACCCGGTGCGCAAAGGCCATGGCGGGCAGATCCGCAAGGCCCTGCAATTGCTGCTGGCGGCCAAACGGCCCTATATCTACACCGGCGGCGGCGTGTTGCTCAGCAATGCCTCGCAAGAACTGCGCACGCTGGTCGACATGCTGGGCTACCCCTGCACCAACACCTTGATGGGCTTGGGCGCCTATCCGGCCAGCGACAAAAAATTCCTCGGCATGCTGGGTATGCACGGCACCATAGAAGCCAACAACGCGATGCAGCATTGCGACGTGTTGCTGGCGGTAGGTGCGCGTTTTGATGACCGCGTGATTGGCAACCCCAAGCATTTCGCGCAGAACGAACGCAAGATCATCCACATCGACATCGATCCTTCCAGCATTTCGAAGCGCGTGAAGGTCGACATTCCAATCGTGGGCGACGTGAAGGATGTACTGACCGAACTGATTGCCATGATCAAGGAATCCGGCCTCAAGCCTGACGCGAACGCGCTGGGCGGTTGGTGGGACACGATTGAAGGCTGGCGCAAACGCGACTGCATGAAGTACAGCATGGGCAAAGGCGACGTCATCAAGCCCCAGCATGTAGTCGAAACGCTCTGGAAGCTGACCAAAGACGCGGATACCTACATCACGTCGGACGTGGGGCAGCACCAGATGTGGGCCGCGCAGTACTACAAGTTCGACGAGCCGCGCCGCTGGATCAATTCAGGCGGCCTGGGCACCATGGGCGTCGGTATTCCCTATGCCATGGGCATCAAGCTGGCCAAGCCCGACTCGGAAGTGTTCTGCATCACGGGCGAAGGCTCGGTGCAGATGTGCATCCAGGAGCTTTCCACCTGCCTGCAGTACAACACCCCGATCAAGATTGTCTCGCTCAACAACCGTTACCTGGGCATGGTGCGCCAGTGGCAGGAAATTGACTATGAAGGCCGCTACAGCAGCAGCTACATGGACGCGCTGCCCAATTTCGTGAAGCTGGCCGAAGCCTATGGTCACGTCGGCATGCTGATCGAAAAACCGCAGGACGTGGAGCCGGCGCTTCGCGAAGCCCGCAAGCTCAAGGACCGCACGGTGTTCATGGACTTCCGCACGGACCCGACCGAAAACGTGTTCCCGATGGTACAGGCCGGCAAGGGCATTACCGAAATGCTGCTGGGGTCGGAAGACCTCTAGGCCCCACGCCAACCACACCCATTCATTCACCGTCACCTGACGAATCTATTGTCTGCCGAGCCTGCGCATTACCGTGCGCAGGGGAGGGCAGCGAAAAGAGGAATCTTCTTATGAAACACATCATTGCAGTTTTGCTGGAAAACGAGCCGGGCGCTCTTTCCCGCGTGGTCGGCCTGTTCTCGGCGCGCGGCTACAACATCGAAAGCCTGACCGTCGCCCCGACGGAGGACCCGAGCCTGTCGCGCATGACGATACAGACCACCGGTTCCGACGACGTCATCGAACAAATCACCAAGCACCTGAATCGCCTGATCGAAGTGGTCAAGGTTGTCGACCTGACCGAAGGCTCCTACACCGAGCGTGAACTCATGATGGTCAAGGTGCGCGCGGTCGGCAAGGAGCGCGAAGAGATGAAGCGCATGGCTGATATATTCCGCGGGCGAATCATCGACGTGACGGAGAAAAGCTACACCATCGAGCTGACTGGGGACCAGTCCAAGAACGATGCGTTTCTGGAAGCCATAGACCGCAGCGCGATCCTTGAGACGGTGCGAACCGGCTCCAGCGGCATCGGCCGTGGAGAGCGGATTTTGCGGGTTTGATTTAAGTCGTCCGTGCGCGCGTTTCGACAGGCTCAACGCGAACGGATTTTGAGTGGCGATATGCGTTTACCGTTCGCCCTGAGCCTGTCGAAGGGCATTTTCGCCAATACCTATTCTGGAGAGAAACATGAAAGTTTTTTACGACAAAGATTGTGATTTGAGCCTGATCAAGGGCAAAACAGTCGCCATCATCGGCTACGGCAGCCAGGGCCACGCGCACGCGCAAAACCTGAACGACAGCGGCGTGAAAGTGGTCGTCGGCCTGCGCAAGGGCGGCGCTTCTTGGCCCAAGGTCGAAAAGGCCGGCCTGAAGGTCGCTGAAGTCGCGGACGCGGTCAAGGCCGCTGACGTGGTCATGATCCTGCTGCCCGATGAACAGATCGGCGCGGTTTACAAGAACGACGTGGCTCCCCACATCAAGCAGGGTGCTTCCCTGGTGTTTGCCCACGGCTTCAACGTGCACTACGGCGCCGTGATTCCGCGCGCCGACCTTGACGTCTGGATGGTCGCCCCCAAGGCACCCGGCCACACGGTGCGCAATACCTACGCCCAGGGTGGCGGTGTGCCTCACCTGGTCGCAGTGCACCAGGACAAGTCCGGCAAGGCCCGCGACCTGGCCCTGAGCTATGCCATGGCCAATGGCGGCGGCAAAGCCGGCATCATTGAAACCAACTTCCGCGAAGAAACCGAAACCGACCTGTTCGGCGAACAGGCCGTTCTGTGCGGCGGCACCGTTGAGCTGATCAAGGCCGGCTTCGAAACACTGGTGGAAGCCGGCTACGCCCCCGAAATGGCCTACTTCGAATGCCTGCACGAGCTCAAGTTGATCGTTGACCTGATCTATGAAGGCGGCATCGCCAACATGAACTACTCGATCTCGAACAACGCAGAATATGGCGAATACGTGACAGGCCCGAACATCGTGACCTCGGCCACGAAAGACGCGATGCGCAAGTGCCTGAAAGACATCCAGACGGGTGAATATGCCAAGAGCTTCCTGCTGGAAAACCAGGCCGGCGCGCCAACCCTGCTGAGCCGCCGCCGCCTGAATTCCGAGCACCAGATCGAAATCGTGGGCGAAAAGCTGCGCGCCATGATGCCTTGGATCGCGAAAAACAAGCTGGTCGACCAGACCCGCAACTGATCCAAGCCCGTCAGGGCTTTGTCCTGCAAAAAGCCGCGCAAAGGTCCTGCGCGGCTTTTTTTCTGACCAGGGCAGACTGGATGGGATGAGGTGAAGGTTTCTGCCGGGGCCGATCTTGGTATCCTTGGCGGCTTGAGTCGACGGCTTATTCCTTCAAGGAGGCCCGGCTTCTGGATGGCATCTACAGATGCTATGAATTTGATAGCTGTTTGCGCGCACCAGTTGTGCCTCAGGAGTGTTTTTATGCATGATGGTGAAGATTCGGCGTTCCCTACCGAAGCGGTGGTGATACGCAAGCGACGCAAGGGCATTTACATATTGCCCAATTTATTCACGCTGGCCGCCCTGTTTGGCGGCTTTTACGCCATCGTCATGGCTATGAACGGRCGCTTCGACCAGGCCGCCATCGGTGTGTTTTGCGCCATGATTCTCGACAGCCTGGACGGCCGCGTCGCCCGGATGACCAACACGCAAAGCGCTTTCGGCGAGCAGATGGATTCGCTCTCGGACATGGTGTCTTTCGGCGCCGCACCGGCGTTGATCGCCTACGTCTGGGCCTTGACCAGCCTGGGGCGCTGGGGCTGGATAGGCGCCTTTGTTTACTGCGCCTGCGCGGCGTTGCGTCTGGCTCGCTTCAATGTGAACACGGCCGTGGTTGACAAACGTTTCTTCCAGGGTCTGCCGTCGCCCGCCGCGGCGGCATTGGTGGCCGGCTTTATCTGGCTGATGACCGATGCGGGAGTCAGTGGACTGGAAGTGCGCTGGGTGACCTTCGGCCTCACGCTCTATGCGGGCCTCACTATGGTCACGAATGTGCCGTTCTACAGCTTCAAGGACGTGCAAATGAAGCGCAGCGTGCCTTTCGCGGCCATTGTGTTGATTGCGCTTGGGATCGCCGTTATCAATATCCATCCACCGACCGTGATGTTCGGCCTGTTTGTGCTGTACGGTTTTTCGGGCTACGTGCTGTACGGCTGGCGTAAGGCCAAGGGCCAGCAGACCAGCGTGATCTCGACGTCCACCGACGAACCCGACGAGCGCGGCCTTCACAAATAATTGTGGTACATTGACCGTATGAAACAAATTTCGCTAGCACTACTGCTATCTGCCAACGGGCGGAGACGGTAGCGCACGCGTACACCTGATTCAACGGCCCGTTTGCACCAGCAACGGGCCGTTTTTCTTTGGGTTGCTGGTTTTTTTGTAATCTTTGGGGTTGACGAGATGACCATGTTGAAAACACCTTCCAGCAAATACCAATCCTTCGCGCCAGTTCGACTGGCCGACCGCACTTGGCCCGACGCCGTGCTGACGCAAGCGCCCATCTGGTGCAGCGTGGACCTGCGGGATGGCAACCAGGCGTTGATCGAGCCAATGGATATTTCCCGCAAGCTCAGGATGTTCCACACCCTGGTGAAAATCGGCTTCAAGGAAATCGAGGTGGGCTTTCCATCCGCGTCCCAGATTGAATTCGACTTTCTCCGTCAGCTCATCGACGGTAATTTGATTCCCGATGATGTCACCATCCAGGTGCTGACCCAGGCGCGCGAGCCGTTGATCCGCCGCACTTTCGAGTCGCTCAAGGGCGCCAAAAAAGCCATCGTCCACCTCTACAACGCCACCGCGCCGGTCATGCGCCGCGTGGTGCTGGGCATGAATGAGGACGAGATTGTCCAGCTCGCGACCGACAATGCGCGGCTCTTCCAGCAACTGGCTGCGGCGCAGCCTGAAACGCAATGGACGTTCCAGTACTCACCCGAGATGTGGTCGGGCACCGAGTTGGCGTTTTCCAAGCGCGTTGTCGATGCCGTGACCGAGGTCTGGCAGCCGACGCCCGAGCGCAAATGCATCATCAACCTGCCGTCCACGGTGGAGCATTCCACGCCGAATATTTTTGCCGACATGATGGAGTGGATGCACCGCAACCTGGCTCGGCGCGACGCCATCGTGATCTCGGTTCATCCCCACAACGATCGCGGCACAGGCACCGCGGCCGGCGAGCTGGCCTTGATGGCGGGCGCCGACCGGATTGAAGGCTGTCTCTTCGGCAACGGCGAGCGCACCGGCAATGTGGACCTGGTGAATATCGCGCTCAATCTCTACACGCAAGGCGTGTCGCCCGGACTGGATTTCTCTGAAATCGACGAGATACGCCGCACAGTGGAGCACTGCAACCAGTTGCCCGTGCATCCCCGCCATCCTTATGCAGGCGATCTGGTCTACACCTCTTTCTCGGGCTCCCACCAGGACGCCATCAAGAAAGCCTTTGCCGCACGCAAAGAAGGCGATATATGGGACATGCCCTACCTGCCCATCGATCCCAAGGACCTGGGCCGCAGCTACGAGGCCGTGATCCGCGTCAACAGTCAGTCAGGCAAGGGCGGCATCGCCTACCTGCTGGAAAGCGAGTTCGGCCTCGAGCTCCCGCGCCGATTGCAGATCGAGTTCAGCCAGGTGGTGCAATCGGTGATGGATGCGACCGGCAAGGAGTTGACCGGCAAAGACATCTTTGCGCTGTTTGAGAAGGAATACGGCGTACAGACCGTAGCCGCACCGCAGCGTCTGGTGATTGAGGAAACCGGAAAAGCCGGCGGCGAGTCCTTCCACATCAAGGCCGAGGTTCAGCTTGGCGGCAGACGTCACGCCGTTGAGGGCACAGGCACCGGGCCCATTGATGCCTTCGTGGCCGGCCTGGCTGCGGCGACAGGCCACACGGTTCGCGTGCTGGACTACCACGAGCACGCCATCGGGGCGGGGGCGAGCGCGCAGGCCGTGGCCTACCTTGAGTTGCGCATCAACGACCAGACGCTTTTCGGCGTCGGCATGGATGGCAACATTGTCTCGGCATCGCTCAAGGCCATTGTTTCCGGCCTGCAGCGCAGCAAGGCCGGCCAGCCCGTCGGCGAGGCTACCATTAGCGGTTAACCCGGTTCAAGACCTTTCAAAAAAAAGAGCGCCCAACGCATCAGGAATCCCACCATGACCGACAAACTCATTATTTTTGACACTACCTTGCGCGACGGCGAGCAATCGCCCGGCGCCTCCATGACCAAGGACGAAAAGCTGCGGATTGCCCGCCAGCTGGAGCGCCTGAAGGTCGATGTGATAGAGGCCGGGTTTGCCGCCAGTTCCAATGGTGATTTCGAATGCGTGAAGGCTATTGCGGAGGTGGTGAGGGACTCCACCATCTGCTCGCTGGCACGCGCCAACGACAGGGATATTTCACGCGCCGCCGAGGCCCTGAAGCCCGCGGCCTCGGGACGTTTGCACCTGTTTCTGGCGACCAGCGCCCTGCACATGGAGAAAAAGCTGCGCATGACACCCGATCAGGTATTCGAGCAGGCCAAGCTCTCCGTGCGCTTTGCCAAAAACCTGATGGGTGATATCGAGTTCAGTCCTGAGGACGGTTATCGTTCAGATCCGGACTTCCTGTGCCGTGTGCTGGAAGCCGTGATCAAGGAAGGCGCGACCACTATCAACGTGCCGGACACCGTGGGCTACGCCATCCCCGAGCTCTACGGCAATTTCATCAAAAATTTGCGCGAACGCATACCCAACAGCGACAAGGCTGTCTGGTCCGTGCACTGTCATAACGACCTGGGCATGGCCGTGGCCAACTCTCTGGCCGGTGTGAAGATTGGCGGCGCGCGGCAGGTGGAATGCACCATCAACGGACTCGGTGAGCGTGCCGGAAATTGCTCGCTCGAAGAAGTGGTCATGGCTGTGAAGACCCGCAAAGATTACTTTGGCCTCGAACTCGGTATAGACACGCAGCACATCCTGGCCGCCAGCCGCATGGTGAGCCAAACCACGGGCTTCGTGGTGCAACCGAACAAGGCCGTGGTCGGCGCCAATGCGTTTGCGCATGCCTCGGGCATCCACCAGGACGGCGTGCTCAAGGCGCGCGACACCTATGAAATCATGCGCGCCGAAGACGTGGGCTGGAGCGCCAACAAGATCGTGCTGGGCAAGCTGAGTGGACGCAATGCGTTCAAACAGCGCCTGCTGGAGTTGGGCGTGGCCATGGAAAGCGAAGCGGACATCAACAATGCCTTCGCAAAATTCAAGGAGCTCGCAGACCGCAAGAGCGAGATCTTTGACGAAGACATCCTGGCGCTGGCGAGCGATGAAAGCGCTTCCCACGACAACGAGCAGTACGGCTTTGTGTCCCTGTCGCAGCACAGCGAAACCGGCGAACGCCCCCAGGCCAGCGTCGTGTTCACTGTGGCCGGCAAGGAAGTCAAAGGCGAATCCGACGGCAACGGCCCTGTTGATGCCTCCCTCAAAGCCATCGAGTCACACGTCAAAAGCGGTGCGGAAATGGTGCTTTACTCCGTGAACGCCATCAGCGGGTCGACGGAAAGCCAGGGAGAAGTCACGGTGCGCTTGCAGAACAGCGGGCGGGTGGTGAATGGTGTGGGCGCCGACCCCGACATTGTGGTGGCATCGGCAAAAGCCTATTTGAGCGCGTTGAACAAGCTCCAAAGTAAAGCTGACCGCGTGGCGGCACAGGGATGATGTAACAATTCGGAAAATAAAATCCTTTGTATTCAATGACTTAGCGTTGAATCTGGGTGCAGATGGGGCTTCAGGCGTTAAAAACGTCACAAAGTGATTGTATTTTTAGGAAAGTCGCGCAAGTTTTTGATATTGCGTGACTTTTTCTATTTGTATACACTCCAGCCATCCCATTCATTGCAATCCACGCAGGCAAGACCATCATGTCTCATCAGATTTTCAATCGCGCATTAAAAATCGTTGGATTCATGGCCCTGATCGCCGCCTTTGCAGTGCCAGCCGCGAATGCGGCAACCGCCAAAAAAACCATTGTCAAAAAGCAGCACGCCTCGTCCAAGGCGTCGGCTTCCCAAAAAGTTATTTCCACACGCAAGAGCGTACGTTTTGTTGCAGGTACAAAACGCAGAAGCATCATCCGCGTGTCCATTCCGGCCAAACCATCCTTCGGTCAGATTGCCGGTTTGCACGGCTCGCAAGATCCCCTTGAACTGAAGTCCAGCGTTGCGCTGGTGATCGACCAGGACACACGTGAAGTGCTGTTCAGCAAGAACGATCATGCTGTGTTGCCGATCGCATCCCTCACCAAATTGATGACCGGCGTCATCGTCAGCGGCGCCAAGCTGCCCATGGATGAGCTCATCACGATCACGCAGGACGACGTGGACACCGAAAAGGGAAGCAGTTCACGCCTGAAGGTCGGCACCACGCTCACGCGTGGTGAACTGCTCCACCTGGCCCTGATGTCCAGCGAGAACCGCGCTGCGCACGCCTTGGGCCGTACCTATCCCGGTGGCATGGGCACGTTTGTCAGCCTGATGAACGCCAAGGCCAAAATGCTGGGCATGACGGACACCAGCTATGTAGAACCCACCGGCCTTTCCAGCCGCAATCAGTCCAGTGCGCAGGATCTGGCGACGCTGGTCAACGCTGCACATGGCGACCCGATGCTGCGCGAGCTCTCCACGTCGACGGGTTATCAAGTCGCTGTCGGCACCCGCACGCTGCAGTACAACAATACAAATCGCCTGGTGAAGAATCCCGACTGGGATATCGGCCTGCAAAAAACCGGCTACATCTCTGAAGCCGGCCAGTGCCTGGTCATGCAGACCAAAATCGCGGGCCGCAAACTGATCATGGTGTTTCTGGATTCCGCCGGCAAGCTGAGCCGCTTGGGTGATGCCGAACGTGTACGCCGCTGGGTGGAGTCGAATCCGGTGGCCGAACCCAAGGTGAATGTCAGCACTTCCATCAAGCAGGTGAACGGCTGAGCATTCCCGAGGTGCGCAGCCTGCTATTGTATTGATAGCTGCTTGCGCCGGACCTGATTGGGCTGCAGCCTATTTTTACTTGGGTTTGTAGCCCAGTGCGGCTGAAATCTCATTCGCAGTCGCCTGCAGCTTGGGCAGCCAGTGTTCGTCCAGCCGGTCTGCCGGGGCCGAAATCGACAAGCCCGCTACCAGCTGGTTCTGGTCATCGTAAATACCTGCAGCCATGCAGCGCACTCCCAGCTCCAGTTCTTCGTTGTCGCGTGCGATGCCGTATTGGCGCGCTTTGGAAAGCTCGCGTTCCAGAATTGGCAGCTGCGTGATGCTGTTGCGTGTCTGCCCCGGCAGGCCGGTGCGCGTCGCGTAGGTCCGCAGGCGCTGCGGGTCGTCAAACGCGAGGAACAGTTTGCCCACAGACGTCAAATGCAGCGGCGCACGACCCCCGATGGCCCGCACCACCTGCATGCCGGAGCGTTCACTGTAGGCTCGCTCCACGTACACGATTTCATCGCCTTGGCGCATGCTCAGGTTGACCGGTTGCTGTGTGAGCTTGTGCAACTCGCGCATGGGCAGCAGCGCAGCGTCGCGGACGTCCAGACGGGCCTTGACGAGGTTGCCCAGCTCCAGCAGTCGCATGCCCAGCCGGTAGCTGCCCGCTGCGGGGCGATCCACAAAACGGCCCGTGGCCAGATCGTTCAGGATGCGATGTGCGGTAGAGGGGTGGAGCCCCGACTTCTCGCTGATTTCCTTGAGCGAAAGCGCTTCCTCGCGGTTCGCCAGGATTTCGAGCAGCGTGAACATCCTTTCAATGACCTGAACGGTCGGCGTGGCGGGAAGGGCTGAGTCGGGCTTTTTCATTTGCAGGCTTTCTGCTGCAAATTTTACCCTGTGAAATCCCGATGCGCTGGATGGGGTGCCTGGTTGGCCTATACCTATGCCTGGTCGGATGACCTGCCTGTATTTTCCACCGCAGGCTCTGCGGAAAGCACCCACTGCCCGTCGATCAGCACTTCGTTGGGCCTGAATCCGGCCTTGTAATTCATTTTTGGGCTTTCCGCGATCCAGTAGCCCAGGTACACATAGGGTAAATCGAGGCGCCGGGCCTGCTCGATCTGCCACAGCACGCTGTAGTTGCCGTAGCTTGCGCGGCCATCCGGCTCATAAAACGTATAGACCGCGGAAATGCCGTCTTCCAGCACATCAAGGATGGACACCATCTTCAGGGCGCCCGGTTCGCCGTCAGGCAGGCTTTCACGAAACTCAACCAGGCGCGAATTCACTCGGCTTTGCAGGAGAAACTGTGTGTACTGGTCAATGCTGTCATGGTCCATGCCGCCGCCTGCGTGACGGCCGTTCTGGTAACGCAGATAGAGCTGGTAGTGCTCCGGCATGAAGCAGAGCTTGAGGATGCGGGCCTGCAGCGTCTGGTGCCGCTTCCAGGCGCGGCGCTGGCTGCTGTTCGGGCTGAAGCTGCCAACAGGCACCCGTAGCGGGACGCAGGCCTGGCACCCATCACAGTAGGGGCGGTAGGTGAACATGCCGCTGCGCCGGAAGCCGTTGGTCACCAGGTCCGAATAAGCGTCGTTGTGGATGAGGTGGCTGGGTGTGGCAACCTGCGAGCGGGCCTGCTTGCCCGGCAGATAGCTGCACGGGTAGGGCGCCGTTGCGTAGAACTGCAAGGTTTGCAGTGGCAGGTCTTTGAGATGTGTCACGGTAGGTCCAGGGTTCCCTTCGTTCCCGTCGTCAGTATCTGATTCCAGTATACGGGCTCAAAGCGCCAGCCGGGTCCCGTTTTACCCACGCTTTGCCCGAGGTGGGCAACAAATTCCGCCCGGCTGATTTCCCCCGCGCCCAGGGACGCCAGGTGATGGGTATTTTGCTGGCAATCAATCATGGTGATGTGATGTTCACGGCAAAAAGCCACCAGTGCCGCCAGCGCGATTTTGGATGCATCGGTCTGGTGCGCAAACATCGATTCGCCAAACACCATGCGGCCCAGATTCACACAATACAGGCCACCCGCCAGCTCGCCGTCGATCCAGGTCTCCACGCTGTGCGCATGGCCTGCCTCATGAAGAGCGGTATAGGCCTGCACCATGTCAGGAACAATCCAGGTACCGGGTTGGCCGGAACGCGGCTTGCTGGCGCAGGCGTCGATGACGCGCTCAAAGGCGCTGTCGAACCTGATTTCGCAGCGAGGCTGTTCCTGAAAACGAACTACCGTTTTGCGCAGCGACCGGTGCAGCTTGAAGTGGCGAGTCTGCAGCACCATGCGAGGGTCAGGGCTCCACCAGAGCACGGGCTGGCCGAGGCTGTACCAGGGGAAAATGCCCTGCGAATACGCATGGACCAGGGTCGGCACATCCAGCGCTGCACCAGCCGCCAGCAAACCGGGTGCCGGGTCATGAGGTCCCCACGCGGTATCCAGCGAGGGAAAGTTTTCGCCGGCGGCAAGCCAGGGCACGGGGCGCGGGAGTTTACCCATGGTTTAAAAATGGACAGTCATAAAGCCATTAAAACAGTGGGCCGTGAAGGACATGCGCAAATGGTAGCCGAGCAGGCTACCGCGACATGGCCAACGCGTTGCCGAGATCAGTGATTCATAGAGATGCTATTGATTTGATAGCTGCTTGCGCATATCAAACAAGGGTCAGGGGCCAATAGGGCTTTGTGCTTTTTGCCCGTGCGGGGCCGGCCGCTCGCCATTCAGCAGAAACGGCATTGGCAGAATGCCGCGAGCTCAAAAAGCCAGAAAATTGACGCTATAATCTAAGGCTGTATTCCTCAATAGCTCAGTTGGTAGAGCGCCGGACTGTTAATCCGTAGGTCCCTGGTTCGAGCCCAGGTTGAGGAGCCAATAAATTCAAGGGCCTGCACGCAAGTGCGGGCCTTTTGTCTTTTCAGGCGTTGCGAATGTAATTTCCAGCCTCGTGTTCTGCCGCGGAGTGATCAATCGCCGGGTAGGTACCTAGTACCATCGTGATCATGAAAATCTTCGGACACGCAAGCCAACGAGCAGGACCGGATCAACTATATCCGCCTGTCCAGTTCAAAGTTGATCACTTCCGGACCATGGACAACATGCAAAGCTCCAACATCAAGCAGCGGGTATTCGGCGCCTTTCTGGTGCCTTTGCTATTTGTGTCAGCCAGCCATGCGCAAGTCTATAAGTGGGTAGATGCGAAGGGGCAGACGCACTATTCTTCGCGAAAGGATGATGCGGGAGCGGCCAGGGCGGATGAAGTGAAGCTGCCGCCTCAGCCAGCACCGTCTCCAATAGCCAAACCATCAGCCGAATACTTGCGCGGACAAAACAAGCAAACGCCACCACGCCTGGTGCCGGAGAAGGAGGCTGACAGCCCGCCCACGCCAAAACCGCCTAAATCGCTCTCCGGGGGAAAAGAAGATGGCACCGATGCGTCACGCTGCGCGCTGGCTCGGGACGTCCTTAGCGGCGCTGTAAGGCACCGCAATGGGCAACCCACGGACAAATATGATCGTGACGTTGCCCAAAATGATGTCCGGGCATTTTGCCGCTAGTGGCACCGCTGTTTAATTTTGTGGGTGTACCTTAGGGCTACGAAAACGAATGACTGCACTCGTGACTGAAACCACCTTTGACCACGAATACCCTCGCGTGTTGAGCATTGCAGGGTCCGACAGCGGTGGTGGGGCCGGCATCCAGGCTGACCTCAAGACCTTCGCCGCGCTGGGCTGCTACGGCATGACGGCCATCACCGCGCTGACGGCCCAGAACACGCGCGGTGTTCGCGCCATCCACGGCGTGCCGCCGCAGATGCTGCGCGACCAGATCGACGCTGTCATCGAAGACATAGGTACGGATGCGGTGAAGATCGGCATGCTGCACGCGCCCGACATCGTACAGACCGTGGCCGAGGCGATTGACCGGCATGCGTTGCAGAATGTGGTGCTGGACCCTGTCATGGTCGCCACCAGCGGCGCGGTGCTGATCGACAACCCGGCCATTGCGGTACTGGTGCGGGAGCTGTTTCCGCGTGCCATGGTGGTCACCCCAAATCTCGACGAAGCTTCGCTGTTGGTGGGCCGCCCGCTGGGCGATGAGCAGGCCATGCAGGCCGCCGCACAGGAGTTGCTGACGCAGGGCGCCCGCGCCGTGCTGCTCAAGGGCGGGCATTTGCCCGGCGATGTGGTCAGCGATTTACTGGCCACGCAAAGTGGCGAACTGCACTGGATGCGCGGGCCTCGCATTCCCAGCCCCAATACCCACGGCACCGGTTGCACGCTGTCGTCTGCGATTGCCGCGCACCTGGCGTTGGGGCACCCACTGCTGCAGGCCGTGCAGCTCGCACGTGCCTATGTGCGCGCGGCGCTGGAGGCCGGTGCGCGGGTGCGTACAGGTGCCGGTGGCGGACCGCTGAACCACGGCCACGCGCCCATCGCGATGCGGCTTAAGCTGCTGCGCTAGGGCTTGGATTTCCGGCGCGGGTGAGGCGTGCCAGCACAAAGGTCAGCACCAGTGTTGGCAAAGCCGCTCCCCAATCCGGCGCGAACTTGGCGCACAGGTGATAGCAGGCAATGCCCAGCACCCAGATCGCGACGGCGCTGGGGTTCACCTTGCGTTCGGCTACCAGCGAAGCGATATCGGCCGTGCCGGCCAGCCGTGCCAGGATCACGCCATACAAAGGTACAAACACCGAACTGAGCATCAGCAAAAAAGGCTCCAGGCTGTGCATGGGCAGCACCAGTGCCAGCGCGGTGCACAGCAGTGCCAGCCCCACGCCCCAGCGCCGCACGCTCCAGGCAGGTTTCAGGCTGTGGCCGGCTACCGAGCCCGAATAGAGATCGCCATACGCGTTGTCGACCTCGTCGATCAGGATCAGCCCCAGCGCGATCAGGCCGCCTTGCGCCAGCAGCAATGCGGCGACCAGGTCGGTGCTGGGTGCGGTGATGGCGACCAGCACGCCCAGCGCATAGCACCAGATATTGGCGACGGCGTAGCCCATCCAGGTGCCGCGCAGCGCGGCTTTGCCATCGCGTCCATGGCGCGCGAAATCGGCCACGAGGGGTAACCACGACACCGGCATTGCGATCACCAGGTCGAGTGCGGACAGCGTGCTCATGCCGCCTTCGCCTGGCCGCATCCACAGCGCGCTCAGGCCCTGGGCATTGGCCTTGGCCAGGAATTGCCAGCTCAGCCACAGCAACGAGGCGATGACCAGTGGCAAGCCGTAGCGGCCTATGAATTTGCGCACCAGCTTGACCATGGAGCCCGACAGCAGCGCCAGCAGCACCGCGCCCCACAGCAAAGTGGCCAGAAGCGGCCAGAAGGCACCTGCAAAGTTGCCGGACTGGCGCGCAATAGCCACTGTTCCGTCGCGCATCACCACAAGCTCAAACGTGGTCCAGCCGATGAGCTGCACAATGTTGAGCAGCACCGGCAGGCGCGCAAAGCTGCTGCCGTAGGTGGCATGCATCAGCCCGGCGCTGGAAAGCCCACTGTCGCAGCCGATCCTGGCCGTCCAGGCCAGCAAGCCGGCGCCAAGTACCGAGCCGCAGACGATTACCGTCAAGGCTGTCTGGGTGCCAACGGCCGGTACCAGGTAGGCGCCGATCTGCATGACCAGCAGGCCCACCCCGAGGCTGAGCCACAGTGCGGCATGGTCGCTCCAGCCGAACAGGCGGTCGCTGGAGGGCAACGGCGCAAGCGCGGTGTTGCCGGCGGCAGCAGAAGTAGAAGTCGTGGTCATCAGCAGTTCCGATCATCGATGCCAGGTCGGCCTGCTTGAAGCCCGCAAGAACAGCGGGCATCCGGAACATGCTTCCCTGCGCGAGGATTACCTCAAATCAGGTTCAAAGGGACTTTCTCAGCCGCCGCAACTCGCACGACGAATTGCAGCAACACCCCCAGCGAAAGCGCCTGTGTAGACGCCAGCCAAATTGTAGGGCGATTCCGGGCGGGCCTATTGCGTAAGCCGTACAGGCAACAAAAAGCCCGCACGCGGCGGGCTTTCAGGTGGAAGCGAGCCAGCTCGGCTCAGTCGTCAAACACCGGAGATTCAACGCCCAGCACCTTGTGCAGTTTCGGGCTGGTCGTGGTGTATTGGAGGTGGATCTTCTTGTCCGGGAAGATCAAGGGAGCCGCGCCAAAGGCTGCCAGCGCGCACTCGTGGAAGCCGCTCAGAATCAGCTTCTTCTTGCCGGGATAGGTGTTGATGTCGCCCACGGCAAAGATACCCGGAACATTGGTGGAAAACTTCTCGGTATCCACCTTGAGCTGTTTGCGCTCGATGTCCAGGCCCCAGTTGGCGATCGGCCCCAGCTTGGGTGACAGGCCGAAGAACACCAGCAGCACGTCCAGCGGCACCACGCGCGTGACGCCGTCGGAACCCGTGACCTTGGCACCGGTCAACTTGCCTTCTTTTTCTTCGTAGCCGGTGATCTGGCCCACGATGAACTGCATTTCGTAGGCGTCGCAAAGCTCGCGCATTTTGGCCACGCTGGCAGGCGCCGCCTGGAAGCCGTCGCGGCGGTGAATCAGGATCACGCTCTCGGCCTTGTTCGGGCCTTCGGCGACAAAGTTCAGCGTCCAGTCAAGCGCCGAATCACCGCCGCCCACAATCACCAGGTTTTTTCCGGCAAAGTCGGCCGGGCTTTTCACGCGGTAGAACAGCTGGCTGTCGTCGAACTTCTCCAGGCCTTCGACGCGCAGCAGCTTGGGCTGGAAGGCACCCACACCTGCCGCGATAAAAATCGTTTTGGTCAGAAAGCGCGTGCCTTTGGAGGTCTCGACGAAGAAGCGGCCGTCCTGCTGCTTTTCAACCACGCTGACTTCCTGGCCGAAATGAAAGGTCGCACCAAAGGGCTCGATCTGCTTGAGCAGGTTGTCGGTGAGCTCTTTGCCGGTGCACACGGGCACGGCCGGAATGTCGTAAATCGGCTTGTCGGGGTAAAGCTCAATGCATTGGCCGCCCGGGTAGGCCAGCGAGTCGATCACATGGGCCTTGATCTCAAGCAGCCCCAACTCAAACACCTGGAACAGGCCGACAGGCCCGGCGCCCACAATCACCGCATCGGTTTCGATGGGACCGTCGTGCTGCGCTGCGGTATTGATCACTTCTTGGTTCAGTTGAGGTTCCATGGTTCCTGGGGCGCTTTGCAAAGCGCGTGGCGGCCCGGGGAGGGCGAGGTGCCGGTGGCTTCAGGCCGGATGAACCGGCTTAGCGGACCAATTCGGACAGTTTGCCCGTCTTGTCTTTCCATTCCTCGGCGTCGGGCAGGGCATCCTTGCGCTTGGTGATGCTTTTCCAGCCCGCGGCACGGCTCAATTCCACATTGAGCTGGATGAATGCCACCTGGTCGGCCGGCACGTCTTCCTCGGCGTAGATGGCATTGACCGGGCATTCGGGGATGCAGACGGCGCAGTCGATGCATTCGTCCGGATCGATCACCAGCATGTTGGGGCCTTCCCGGAAGCAATCCACGGGGCAGACATCCACACAGTCGGTGTATTTGCAGCGGATGCACGATTCGGAGACGATGTGAGTCATGTTATTTGGGGCTAATCGGTGGAAACCCTCAATTTTAAGAGGATTCCGTGAGCAGGGTTAAGTCGTTGAAGGGCGCGGGGCTTGGATCCCGGTCAAAGGACCAGCACGGCACCTGAAGTCTTGTTTGAGGCGGTGTCCACCAGGACCAGCGAGCCCAGCATGCGCGAACGGGCATAGGGCAGGGTGGCCAGCGGTTCCTGCAGGCTCAGCTCGATGTGGCCGATGGCATTGGGCGGCAGCTCGCTGGCGTCTTCTTCGGCGAGGGTGTTGACATCGAGCTTGTGAACGATGCGTTTGACCTTGGCCTTGACCCAGCGGTGGCCGTGCAGCGCCCAGTAGATGCGCCCGGCGACCAGCGGCTCATCGTCCATCCAGGCCACGGTGGCCGAGATATCCCGTGAGGGCTCAAAGGTATCCGTGGCCAGCAGCCAGTCGCCGCGCGACACATCGACTTCCCGGTCCAGCACGATGCCTGCACTGTGGCCGGCCAGGATGGCCTTGGGCTGGCGGGCATGGTCCAGCACCTGGGCCACCACGGCCGTCTTGCCGCTGGGGAGTATGGTCACGCTCTGGCCCGGCTGTACGCCGCCCGAGGCAACGCGGCCCCAGAAGACACGCCGGCCCTGGGAGGTATCGGATGAGGACGAAAACTTTTCAACCCATTGCACCGGGAAGGCAAAGGCTTCGGTGGTCTCGGCCGGCGTGACGGGCAGGTGTTCCAGCAACTGCAGCAGCGACAAGCCTTCATAACCGCACCAGCCGGGCTGGGCGTCCACCACGTTAAAGCCCTTGAGGGCAGACACGGGAACGGTCGCTTTCACCGGGATTTTCGCGGCCCGGGCGAATGTTGCCAGCGCTGCTTGAATGTTCCTGAAAGCCAGCGTTGGGTCTTCCACGGCGTCGAGCTTGTTCACGGCGAACACGATGGACGGCACGCGCAGCAGGTTGACCAGCAGCGAATGGCGGCGGGTTTGCTGCAGCAGCTCCAGCGCGGGGTTTTTCCAGTCGAGCTTGGTCGCATCCACCAGCACGACGGCGGCGTCGGCACTGGAGGCGGCCGTCACCATGTTGCGGGTGTATTGCTCATGCCCAGGGGCATCGCCGATGATGAATTTGCGGCTTTCAGTGGCGAAATAGCGGTAGGCCACGTCAATGGTGATGCCCTGCTCGCGCTCGGCCGAAAGGCCGTCCGTCAGCAATGCCAGGTCGGTTTCACCCTGGCGCTGCACGCCGGCCAGGTGGTCCTGCAGCACGGCCTTGCTGTCCACCAGCAGGCGGCCGATCAGAGTGCTTTTGCCGTCGTCGACCGAACCGCAGGTGATGAATTTCAACGCAGGTTTCAGGTCATTTTGGCCTGCAACCGTTTCTGGCTGTGCGCCGTCAGCTATCAAATCAGTAGTGTGGGTACTTGTGGTCATCTCAGTCTCAAAAATGGTGGCAAGGTCTTTATCAGTGGGGGCCGCGGGTCCGGCTGTGCCGGTCCGCAGGCGCCGCCCCCTGGGGGGAGCAGGCGAAGCCTGTCCGGGGGAGAACTAAAAATACCCGTCTTTCTTGCGCTTTTCCATCGAAGCGTCGGAGGTCTTGTCGTCCATGCGCGTTGCGCCGCGCTCGCTCACGTCGGCGGCCAGCGTTTCGATCACGATCTCGGCGGCCGTGGCGGCCGGGCTGTCGACCGGGCAGGTGCAGGTGATGTCGCCGACGGTGCGGAAACGCACGGTCTTTTCAACGATCTGCTCCCCGTCGCGTGCCGGGGTGAGGTCCGTCACCGGTACCAGCAGGCCCTTGCGTTCGACCACCTTGCGCTGGTGCGCGTAGTAGAGCGAAGGCAGTGCGATTTGCTCCCGTTCGATGTACTGCCACACGTCGAGTTCGGTCCAGTTGGAGATCGGGAACACCCGGAAGTGCTCGCCGGGCTGCAGCCGGGTGTTGAACAGCGTCCAGAGCTCAGGGCGCTGGGCCTTGGGTTGCCATTGGCCGAAGCTGTCGCGGTGCGAAAAGATGCGCTCCTTGGCGCGGGCTTTTTCCTCGTCGCGGCGCGCGCCGCCAATCAGGGCGTCAAAGCGGAATTCGTCAATCGCCTCAAGCAGCGTGACCGACTGGTGCACATTGCGCGATTCGCCTGGGTGGGCCAGGCGCACCGTGCCGCGTTTCATCGAGTCTTCGACATTGCGCACGATCAGCTCGGCGCCCAGTTCTTTTGCGCGGAAGTCACGGAAGTCGGTCACTTCGTGGAAGTTGTGGCCGGTGTCGATCATCAGGAGCGGGTAGGGGATGCGGCCCACGCCGAAGGCCTTTTCCGCGCACTTGAGCATCACCAGCGAATCCTTGCCGCCCGAAAACAGCAGGGCCGGGCGCTCAAAGGCGGCGGCTACTTCGCGCAGGATGAAGATGGTTTCCTCTTCCAGCGCATCGAGATGGGAGTTGGACAGCCGCGCGATGGAGATCGCCGGGTCGGCTGGCAGCAGGTGGGATGGTGTGCGGGCGTTCATAGGTCAGTCAGTGCGCAAGGTGCAGGCCGCATTCGCGGTTGTCTTCGCCCTTGGTGGGGTCCACATAGTCAAAATTGTTGGGCAGGCCGTTGATCTCACAGTACTGGTAAAGGTCCTTGGACGACCAGTGCAGGAGCGGCGCGACCTTGATCAGTCCGTCGGGGTTGACGCTGACCGGGTCCATCTGGGCGCGTACCGCGGTGTCGGTGGCGCGCAAGGCCGTGAACCAGACCTGGGGCGCGGTTTCACGCAGGGCGCGGGCAAATGGCTCGAGTTTGACTTCTTCGGTGAAGGCAGCATGGCGTGGATCGTCCAGCGCCGGGGTCAGGCCTTCCACCGCCTCGCGGTGCGCACGGGAGCGGCGCGGCAGGTAAATATGCAGGTCCAGCTTGAGCAGCTTGGTCACTTCGTCGGCGAACTGGTAAGTGGCCTCGGTGTTGTAGCCGTTGTCCATCCAGACCACGGGAACGCGGGGATTGGCGCGCGTCACCATGTGCAGTATCACCGCCTCGAAGGGGCGGAAATTGGTGGTGACGATGGCAGGCCGGCCCAGTCCCACGGCCCAGCCCACCAGGCCCTGTGCGTTGTGGCCGAGTTCTGCGTTGATTTTTGCAAGGTCGAGGCTCATGGTGTTCAGGCGGCAGCCGCCTCCTTGAAGTGGGGTTGCACGTCTACCGCATCGCCCTGGTATTTGCCTGCTTTGTAGCCGGGGTAGCTGCTCAACACACGTTGGGCAACGGCCATGTCCTGGTCAGCACGCAGCACGGCAGTGTCAAAGCCGCTGCGCTCCATCTGGGCGAGCTGGTCCACCAGTACGTCGCCGGTGGCGCGGATTTCACCCTTGAACTCGCGGCGGCGGCGCAGCAGGAAGGCCTGGCTGTAGGCGCGGCCATCGGTGAACTTCGGGAAGTGCAGGTCAATGCGCGCGATGCCGTCGAGTGTGATCTCGAATGGATCGGCATCGTTCGCAAGGACCAGGGTACCGGGTTGTTCGGCGCCGCTTTGTTCGCTGAAAGGCAGTAATTTCATCGTGATTTCCTTTCCAGTGTTCAGTGCGCGACGGTGTTGGGGGCAAAGCGCGCATTCTTGGCGGCGGCCTTGTAGGGTTCGATGCCGACGCGGCGGAAAGTCGCAATGAACGTTTCGCCGTCTTCGCGCAGCTGGCGATAGGTGTCGAGCACTGCTTCAATGACTTCCGGCACTTCGGCGCCGGTGAACGAAGGGCCCACCACCTTGCCAGGCACCGAGGCGCCGCTCAGCGTGGAACCATCGGAGCCGCCCAACGACACCTGGTACCACTCAAGGCCGTCCTTGTCTACGCCCAGGATGCCGATATGGCCGCTGTGGTGGTGGCCGCAGGAGTTGATGCAGCCGCTGATGTGCAGGTCGATCTCGCCCAGGTCGTGCAGCTCGTCCATGTCCTGGTAGCGCTCGGTGATGGCTTCGGCAATCGGGATGGAGCGCGCATTGGCCAGCGAGCAGAAATCACCGCCGGGGCAGGCGATCATGTCGGTCAGCAGGTGGATATTGGGCTTGGCAAAACCGGCCTTGCGGGCGGCGCGCCAGAGTTCGGGCAGCTCGTCGCAACGCACCCAGGGCAGCAGCAGGTTCTGGTCGTGCGTGACGCGCACTTCACCGGCGCTGAACTGGTCGGCCAGATCGGCGGCGATGTCGAGCTGGTCGGCCGTCGCGTCGCCGGGCGCCTGGCCCAGGCGCTTGAACGACAGCGTCACGGCGCGCAGGTCGGGGTTCTGGTGCGGGGCCACATTGCGCTGCAGCCAGCGGCCGAACTCCACGTCGTCTTCGGCGGCGGCGCGCAGGATGTTGGCAATTTTTGTATCGGCGCTCTTGCGGTCGCAATTGAGCGCAGGCGGCACAAAGCAGGCTGTCACGCGGTCGAGTTCTTCCTGCGTGATGGTGTGCGGCGCGCCATCGTGTTCCAGGATCTGCTTGTATTCGGCCTCGACGTCGTCAATGTAGCGCTGGCCTTCGGCTTTCACCAGAATCTTGATGCGGGCTTTGTAGATGTTGTCGCGGCGGCCATAGCGGTTGTACACGCGCACCACGGCTTCCAGGTAATTCATGATCTGGTTCCAGGGCAGGAACTCGCGGATCACCGTGCCGATCACCGGCGTGCGGCCCATGCCGCCGCCCACCAGCACCTTGAAGCCCAGCTCGCCTTCGGCGTTGCGGATCAGATGCAGGCCGACGTCGTGCCAGGCGGTGGCGGCGCGGTCTTCGCGGGCGCCGCTGATGGCGATCTTGAACTTGCGCGGCAGGAAGGCGAACTCGGGGTGCAGCGTGCTCCACTGGCGCAAGATTTCGCCGAAGGGACGCGGGTCGGCAATTTCGTCGACGGCGATGCCCGCGCGCTCGTCGCTGGTGATGTTGCGGATGCAATTGCCGCTGGTCTGGATGCCGTGCATGCTGACACTGGCCAGCAGGTCCATTACCTCGGCGGATTTGTCGAGCGGGATCCAGTTGTACTGAATGTTCTGGCGCGTCGTGAAGTGGGCGTAGCCGGTGGTCAGCTTGGAGCTGACCGACAGGCCGTTTTTCAGGTTCACGGGGCCGAGCTTGTCCTGTTTGGACTGGGCTTCGTTGAACAGCGCGGCGTTGGGCTGGTCGTACTCGCGGGCGATTTTGGCCAGCACGCGCACTTGCGCGCTGGAGAGCTCGCCATAAGGCACCGCCACGCGCAGCATGGGCGCATAGCGCTGTACATACCAGCCGTTTTGCAGGCGCAAGGGGCGAAATTCGTCTTCAGGCAACTGGCCTGCCTGCCAGCGGGTCAGCTGGTCACGGTACTGGTTGGCGCGGGCCTTGACAAACTCGCGGTCAAATTCTGTGTATTGGTACATGGCTGTCGGGATTCAAACGTCGTGGGATTTTTATAAGGAGAGGGTCAGATCGAAATCAGTTTCACGCCGGCATAGGCCAGCAGCACGGACAACAGCGAGCGGATCACGCGGTCTGGCGTTTTGTGCACCAGGTGCGAACCGAGCCAGATGCCGGGCAGGGAGCCTGCCAGCAGCTTGATGAGCAAAGGCCAGTCTACCGAACCGATGGAGGCATGGCCCAGGCCGGCCACCAGCGTCAGGGGCACGGCATGGGCGATGTCGGCCGCCACGATGCGCGGCAGCGGCAGGGTGGGGTAGAGCAGCATCAGCACGATCACGCCGATGGCGCCCGCGCCGACTGACGTCAAAGTGACCAGCGTGCCGATGACCGCACCAAACAGCAGCGGCAGCGACCAGTGGCGCGCACGCGTGGCCTGGCCTATGAGTTCGGGCGCGATGGTGGTCGGGGCGGCCTTGCCGCGCAGCACCTTGTAGGCCGTGGCGCCGGCCGTCAGCAGTAACGCCAGGCCGAGGGTGGTGGTCATGATGGCTTGCGTAGCCGGGTTGGCGGGGCCCATGCGCTGCAACATATACAAGGTCGCCAAGGCAGCCGGAATGCTGCCGGCTGCAGTTTGCCCGACGATTTTCCAGTCGACCACACGGGCGCGGGCCAGGCTGACGGTGCCGCCCATCTTGGTAAAGGCGGCAAACAGCAAGTCGGTACCGATGGCCAGGTGCGGTTTGACGCCGAAAAAGAAGATCAGCAGCGGCGTCATCAGCGAGCCGCCGCCCACCCCTGTCAAACCGACGACGAGGCCGACGGCAAAACCAGCAAATACAAAGGCAAATTCATGCATAGCGGGAGAATGTAAGTGCGCGACTTATAAAAACAAACTACACATTTGTTCTGCCGTTATGCAGATAAGCTTATTCGCCAATAAATATGCGGGTTTCGAACGGTTTTTTCGTGTTGGCGGCATAAGGCTTGCATTCAGGTTGGCCGTTCACCAGCCGACCCGTCACAAAGCGCTGGTACAGTCCCTGCTCTTTCGGATGAGCTGCCCGGTTTTGGGCTTGCCGCACGAACCGAATTGCCCATTTTTGGAGAAAACCCGTGAAATTGATGAAGTCCGCCCTGATGGGCGGTTTGTTTCTGGCCTGCGCCACGGCGGTGACGCTCGCCCAGGGCAGCCCGAAGCCTCCCATCAAGATCGGCGAAATCAACAGCTACTCCGCCATTCCCCAGTTCGCCCAGCCTTACCGGCAAGGCTGGCAGCTTGCGGTCGAGGAAATCAATGTGGCTGGTGGTCTGCTGGGGCGCAAGATCGAAGTCATCTCGCGCGATGACGCCGGCAAACCCGAAGAAGCCCTGCGCCAGGCCGTCGAGCTGACCTCAAAGGAAAGGGTGGATGTGCTGGCGGGAGGGTTTTACTCTAGCGTCGGGCTGGCGCTGGCCGGCCATGCCCAGGCCAGCCGGCGGGTGTTTATCGCCAGCGAATCGCTGGCCGACGCCATTGTCTGGGAGCAAGGCAACCGCTACACCTTCCGCCTGCGGCCTAGTACTTATATGCAGGCGGCCATGCTGGTCGAAGAGGCAGCCAGGTTGCCGGCCAAACGCTGGGCCACGATTGCCCCCAATTACGAATACGGCCAGAGCGCAGTCACTGTATTCAAGGAGTTGCTGAAAGCCAGGCGCCCGGACGTCGAGTTTGTGAGTTACCAGTGGCCGGCCCTGGGCAAGATAGAAGCCGGCCCGACGCTGCAGGCGGCCATGCAGGCAAAACCCGAGGCGATCTTCAACGCGACTTTCGGCGCCGACCTGGCCAGGCTGGTTCGTGAGGGCAACCAGCGCGGCATTTTTTCCCGTATGCCGGTGGTGTCGATGCTTTCGGGGGAACCCGAGTACCTGGATGCGCTGAAAGACGATACGCCGAAAGGCTGGATCGTCACCGGCTATCCGTGGGACCAGATCGACTCCCGCGAGCATGCCAGCTTTGCCGCCAACTACTATCGCCGCTTCAATGAATATCCCAAAGTCGGTTCGGCGGTGGGCTACGCCACCATGCAGGCGATTTTTGCCGCCATCCGCAGGGCCAATTCCACCGACAACGAAAAGCTGGTGGTGGCGCTGCGTGGCCTGAAATTCTCCACGCCTTTCGGCCCCGCCGAATTCCGCGCCATTGACCACCAGTCCACCATGGGCGCCTATGTGGGCAGGCTGGACCTGCGCGGCCACAAGGGCACCATGGTGCAATGGCGCTATGCCGACGGCAAGGCCTATTTGCCAAGCGATGCGTATGTCAAGGCCCGCAGGCCCGC
Organism: Polaromonas sp. P5_D5; assembly: GCF_054049435.1. NCBI lineage: Bacteria > Pseudomonadati > Pseudomonadota > Betaproteobacteria > Burkholderiales > Comamonadaceae > Polaromonas > Polaromonas sp. P5_D5. The sequence continues at coordinate 56,378 of NZ_JBFUMJ010000001.1, read as the reverse complement.
CGCGGCCATGAAGTGACGTTTTGACAACGCAGGCGCTGAATTCCTTGAAGCCTCCCCGGCGATCCCCCCATAATCGGGCGCAATGACGAATACGGGTGGTGAGGCTGTCAAGCGGGTTTTTGTAAAAGTGTTCGGGTTTGATGACGTTGAGCGTCATGCCCTGAACGCGGTGTTTCGCATTTCCGAAACACGACCTATCGCCTACACCCCCTGGACGCCCGACGCGCCCGAAGAGGCCTTGATGGCGCTGATTGACGGCGACAGCTGGGAAGCTGCGCTGGAGCTGGCCAACCCCGCGAATGACGACTTCACTCTGATCTGGATCGGCGACAACCCGCCGGCCAGGGCGCGCCTGGTGATTCCACGCCCGCTGCAGTGGACCGCCGTGATTGACGGCATGGACGAATTGCTGGCCGCTGAACGGCGGCAGGCCGCGCAGGCTCTGCCGCCGGGCAAAACGCGTGGTGAGAAGGACCTGGATCTCGACCTGCTGTCCGAATCCACCGCGCTGCTGGACCTCGATCTCGACTTTGATTCGCAGGCGCCTACCGCGCCGGCGCCGCTGGAAGCCCCGGAGCCCCTGCCGGAGCGCCCTCAAGTGTTGGTGGTGGATGCTGATCGCGACGCGCGTCTTTACCTGCGTGCCAGGCTGGCCATGGCCGGTTTCGTGAAGATAGACGAGGCGACCACCGGCACCGAAGCGCTCAAGCTGATTGACACGCATCTTTACAAGCTGGTGATTCTCGACATGGAGCTCCCCGACATTGAGCCCTGGGAAATGGTCAAGCGGGTGGAGGCATCGCGCCCTGCCATCGCCTATCTGATTTTGACCGGCAACCGTCTCTCCCCGCTGGACACCGTGCGCGGATGGTTCGGCGGCGCGCGCGGCAGCCTGCGCAAACCCCTGCACCCCGGAAAGCTCAAACGCCTGCTGCGCAGCGTGGAGTGAAGGCGCTCATTACGCCCTGAATGCTATCTATTTGATAGCTGCTTGCGCCCGTTCCCCCTTGGTTTCAGCCCTGTTTGGCTTAAAAATCTCAAATATTGACGATCAGCGCGGGCAGGGCATGCTGCGGCATCAGCGCCTCCGCCAGCCGCTGTTCAATCGGCAAAGGTTCGGCGTGCAGCTTCGCCGCCAGCAATTCCCCGCAAAGCGCGGCAAACGTCAGCCCGCGCGAGCCCATGCCGCTGCACACCCACAGGCCCGGGCTTTCTTCCAGCGGGCCCAGTGCGGGCAAGCGGCTGGGCGTGGCACAGCGCACACCCGCCCAGGACTGAACCTTCCCGGGCTCAAACTGTGCGGCCAGTGCACGGGCGGTTTGCGGCAGCAGGGTTTGCAGCCGGCTGAAATTGTGCTGGTCGTCCTGGGGCCGCGTTTCGGCCTGGGTGTTGTCGCGTTCAAAGCTGGAGCCCATGACCCAGGCCAGGCCGCCGGCCTTGCTGGGCAGGGGCACCGCGGGCACCAGGCTGCCATGGCCGTTCACGGGAAAGGGCGGCAGTGCGCTGGCCGCGCCGGGCTCATGCAGGCCCCAGCTCACTTGGCCCCGGATGGCCTGCAGTGCAAGGTCACCAGCCTTGTTCGTTGCGGCGCCGGCAGCCAGTTCGAGGCTGGCATAACCGGCCGCCAGCACCACGAGTTCGGCGCGGGCCAACTCCCGGCCCTGCGCATCCAGAACCTGCCACTGGCCCGAGGCCTGGTTCAGGCGGCTCACCACTGATCGGCCGTGCGATTGCACACCCGGCCCAGCCAGCCAGGCGTCGACCAGGGCGGCCGGCCGGATCCAGCCCGCCCGCGCATGCCACAACGCGGGCGTATCCGGCGGCAGGCCGCATTGCCTGAGCTGGGCAGCGTCGGCTGGCCCTGTCCAGTCCCCAGCGGCGTCGGCCCAGTCCGTTTGCCAGGCCTCGGGCTGTTTGCGCGGGTGCTCCACCGCATGCTCCAGTACGCCGGTGCGGCCCCAGTCGCCGGCCTGCAGCATTGCCTCGGCCTGCTGCAGCGTGGCGCGAATGCCATGGCGCGACAGGCGCGAGAGCGGGTTGTCGTCGGGCGAGACATGCGGCGCCAGCAAGCCGGCGGGCAGGCCGGACGCCCCGGTGGCGGGCTCTTCGGCTGCGTCCAGCACCACGACCTGCCAGCCGCGACGCGCCAGGCTGGCCGCCACAGCCGCGCCGGCCAGGCCGGCGCCAATCACCACGCAGCGCCCGGGCAGCCGGCGAGCGGGCGAGGGCTGCGCTTTTTTAGGTTCCCACGCCGGGTTGAACTCACCCTGCAGGTTGTCGCGTTTGGGCGGAATGCCCGGCACCTTGTTGACCACAAATCCGCATTGCGCCAAGGCGTCGCGCACGCTGCGTGCAATCGTCCAGGTGGCGATTCGCGTGCCGCGCCGGCAGCAGCGGGCCACCGCCTTGAAGGTGTGCACGTCCCAGATGTCCGGATTGCGCTGCGGGCTGAAACCGTCCAGGTAGACCGAATCTGCCTCAAACGATTGTTCGCGCAGCATGGCCTTGGCGTCGCCGATGCACAGCGTCAGCAAGACTTGGCCGCCTTCAAACACCAGCCGGTGAAAGCCCGGCAGCAGGCCCCACAGCTGGCGCTGCAGCTGTTCGGCGAAGGGAAGTAGTTCAGGGTGGGTTCGGGCGCTGCGCAATACGTCTTCGGCGCTGGCCGGAAAGGCTTCCGTCGAGACGAAATGCAGCAGGCCAGGGCGCTGTGGGTCGGCCTTCCAGGCGGCCCAAGTCACGAGGAAATTCAGGCCCAGGCCGAAGCCGGTTTCAAGAACAGTCCATTGTGGCTGGCCAGCCCAGGCTTCGGGCAGGCCGCAGCCCTTGAGGAAGACTTCTTTAGCCTGGTCCAGGCCGCCCAGCTCGCTGCGGTAGCGGTCGCCAAAGCGCGGGCTGTAGGGGCTGCCGCCGGCTGTGCCGTCGTCCAGCCACTCGATCACCTCAGCCATGGCCGACCAATGCAAGTTTCATTGTTAGTGACAGGCGTGTGGTCCCCGGTTTCAGGCCAGCCGGGGCCGCGGAACCGGCTTTGCCGGGCCGCAGGCGCAGCGGCCCCCTCGGGGGGCAGCGCAGTACGCGAAGCGACAAGCGTGGGGGCCTTATTGAGTCGGGGGAACGTAGCCTTGGACGGCATCGGCGCCGTCGCCGAAGAAGTGTTTTTCCATCTGGCGCGCCAGGTACTGGCGGGCGCGGGCATCGGCCAGGTTCAGGCGGTTTTCGTTGACCAGCATGGTTTGCTGCTTCATCCACTCCGCCCAGGCTTCCTTGCTGACTTCTTCCCAAAGGCGCTTGCCCAGCGGGCCGGGATAGGGCGGAAAGTCCAGGCCTTCGGCTTCTTTACCGAGTTTGATGCATTTGACGAGGCGTGCCATGGGGTAGTTCTTTCGTAGGGCTAAGGTGTCTAAGGATGTTTGTGGAATAAAGAACTGATTTTTTATTCGTTCCAGTTTCTAAGGTCTGCTTCCAGAATCCATTTTGTTCGCATTTACACGCAATTTTTTGGAAAAGAGAGCAACCATGACTTCACGCCGCAACTTTATCAATGTTTCCGCCCGCACTGCCGTGGCGGCCGGTTTGGGTTTGACGCTGGCAGGGTCACTGCTGACCGCCCAGGCCCAGCAAGCGCCCGTCACGCTGCTCAACGTCTCGTATGACCCAACCCGTGAGCTTTACGTCGAATACAACGCGGCCTTCAGCAAATACTGGAAAGCCAAGACCGGCCAGGATGTGACGATCAAGCAGTCGCACGGCGGCTCCGGCAAGCAGGCCCGCTCCATCATTGACGGCCTGGACGCCGACGTGGCCACCCTGGCCCTGGCCGGCGACACCGACGCGTTGGTCAAAAACGGCGGCTGGTTGTCGGCCGACTGGCAAAAGAAACTCCCGCACAACTCGTCGCCCTACACCTCGACCATCGTGCTGGCCGTGCGCCAGGGCAACCCCAAAGGCATCAAGGACTGGGACGACCTGATCAAGCCCGGCATCACCGTGATCACGCCCAACCCCAAGACCTCGGGCGGCGCCCGCTGGAACTACCTGGCCGCCTGGGAATTCGCCAAGCGCAAATACGGCAGCGATGCCAAGGCCAAAGAGTTCGTTGCCAAGCTGTACGGCAATGTCTCCGTGCTGGACACCGGAGCGCGCGGCTCCACCATCACCTTTGCCCAGCGTGCCCAGGGCGACGTGCTGATCGCCTGGGAAAACGAAGCCTACCTGCTCGAAAAAGAATTCGGCGCCAAGTTCGACGTGGTCGTGCCGTCGCTGAGCATCCTGGCCGAGCCCGCCGTCGCCGTGGTCGACAAAAACGTCGACAAGAAGGGCACCCGCGCCGTGGCCGAGGAATACCTGAAGTACCTCTACTCTGAAGAAGGCCAGGACATCGCCGGCAAGAACTTCTACCGCCCCGCTGTTTCGCAGAAAGCCATTGCCAAGTACGCCAAGCAGTTTCCCAAGCTGAACCTGTTCACCATCGACCAGGCCTTCGGCGGCTGGGCCAAGGCTGATAAAGAGCATTTCGCAGACGGCGGCTCGTTCGATCAGATCTATACAAGGAAGTAACCCCCCGAAGCGGCCTGCGGCCGCCTCCCCCCGAGGGGGCGCCCGCTGCGGCCCGGCGAAGCCGGTTCCGCGCCGGCACTGGAATGAGATAACTGGCACACGCCGCTTGGCACTTAAGGCAAATCAGGAAGAACTTTAAATAATGTCCGTACAACAATCCGTGCTGCTTATTGCCGGCAGCCCTTCCGAACAGTCCCGCTCCGCCGCACTGCTCGACTCCGTCAGCGACAGGCTGGCCCTGCGGGGTGGCCTGGTGGTCGATCGGCTGAACATCCGTGAGCTGCCGGCTCAGGCTTTGCTGCTGGCTGAGTGGGGTCATCCGGCGATCGTCAAGGCGATTGACCAGATTGCCCGTGCGCGCGCCATCGTGGTGGCCACGCCGGTGTACAAGGCGGCTTACAGCGGCCTGCTCAAGGTGCTGCTGGATTTGCTGCCGCAAACGGCGCTGAAGGAAAAAACCGTGCTGCCGCTGGCCACCGGCGGCAGCCCGCACCACATGCTGGCGCTGGACTACGCCTTGCGCCCGGTGCTGCAGGCGCTGGCGGCCCGCCACATCCTGCCCGGTGTGTATGCCACCGATTCGCAGGTGCCGCAGTCGGCCGACAAGCGCTACGAAGTCGGCCCCGAGATCACCGTGCGTCTGGACGATGCGGTGCTGACCCTGCTGGCCGAAAGCTTCCGCATGGCGGCCACGACAGGCTTTGAGCCGGTGCATTTTTCGCGGGTGCGATGTAGCGTCTGACGCCCGTCCCGGTGCGCGGGGTTTGCAGGCCGCTGTGTAAGGCCTGCGCCATTGAATTCGCTGAATTTCAGCGCAACGAGTTTTAAACCAGTTTCAGGAAAATTTTTATGTCCATCCAAGCCATCAATGTCCGCAACCAGTTCCGCGGAAAAATCAAGGAAATCATCCGCGGTGACGTGGTGTCTGAACTCGACGTTGAAACCCCATGGGGCATCGTCACGTCGGTCATCACCACGCGGTCGGTCGACCAGCTCGAACTGGCTGTCGGCAGTGAAGTGGTGGCACTGGTCAAGTCGACCGAGGTGTCCATTGCCAAGCTGTAGGCCGTCCCGGGCGGGTTGATTGCCAAATTGCTGCCTGGCGCTTTATTGACGGGCGCAAGCAGCTATTAAAACCATAGCAATCCAGGGCCGTCCCGTTGTGATGAACAGCAGGGCGGCCGCCCGTGCGTGTGCCTTACTGCAGTTCGACGCCCGCCTTTTTCACCAGCTGCGCGTACTTCACCAGTTCGCTGCGAAAGTACTGCGCGGCGGCTTCCGGGCTGCCGGGGTTGATGGTGTTGCCCTGCTTGAGCATGGCTTCCTTCACTTCGGGCGTGGCATAGGCGGCAACCACCGCGTCGTGGATGCGTTTGACGTCGGCCGCCGGCAGCTTCGCGGGGCCTATCACCGCGAACCAGCCTTCCATGTTGTAGTTGGGCAGGCCTTGTTCCGCAATGGTCGGAATGTCGGGCGCCGCGGGTGAACGGGCGCTGCCGCCCACACCGATGGCGCGCAAGGCGCCGCTCTTCAGGTGCGCCTGCACGGCAGGGAGCGCCAGCACGCCCATGTCCACCTGCCCGCCGATCATGTCGGCAACCATGGGGCCCACGCCCTTGTAGGGAATGTGTTTGGCCTTGACCTGTGCTTCGTCCAGAAACATCTGCGCAGCCAGGTGCAGGATGGTGCCGTTGCCCGACGACGCATAGTTGTAGGCGTCGGGTTTGGCCTTGAGCAGGGCGACCAGCTCTTTCACGTTGGTGGCCGGCAGTTTGGCGGGGTTCACCACCAGCACCATCGGCGTGGTGCCAATGACGGTGATGGGCGTGATGTCGGCCACCGGGTCGAACGGCAGCGACTTGTAGACGCTGGGGTAGATCACGTGGTTGTTGGACACCACGCTCAGCGTCATGCCGTCGGGGGCAGCCTTCACAAGCGCGGACGTGCCGACAATGCCGCCTGCGCCGGGCTGGTTTTCAATCACCACCGGGTTGCCCAGCGCCTTGCCCAGCGCAACACTGGCCGCTCGCACGATGGTGTCCACGCCCGAACCGGCGCCCACCGGCAGGATGAAGCGCACCACCTTGTCGGTGGTCTGGGCCATCAATCTGCGCGGCGAAGCCAGGAAGGCGCCACCGGCAAAAAGGGCGCCCAGTCCCCAGAGGGCCTGGCGCCGGGTTGCGGGTTTGTTGCTCAAGGCTGAGGTATCGGTACTGCGGATCATCTTCATCTTCGGGGTCATTTTGTCTCCTTCATTGTCGTGAGTCGCGCAAATCGGCTGGCAGGTTCAACTCACTGCCTCAACTGACGGCCGCTTGCCGGTGCAGGTCATCCATTTCACCCGTGCTGTAACCCAGGCCTGCCAGCAACTCGCGGGTGTGTTCGCCCAGCGTGGGCGGGTGCAGGCGAACCCCCAGGCGCTCCCCCTGCATGGTGATGGGGAATAGGGTGGTTTTTACCATCTGGCCGGCCTTGGGGCCATCGGGCAGGCGCACGTCGGCCAGGCCGCCGGTGGCCAGCAGGTGCTCATCGTCGAACAAATCCTCGGGCCTGCGGATGGGCGCAAACGGCAGGCCGGCTTTTTCCATCACGGCTGAAAGCTCTGCCGCAGCGCGCGGGGCCAGCCGCGCCGCTAGGTCCTTGAGCAGGGCGGGGCGCACCGCCACACGCTGGTTGTTGGTGGCCAGCGCCGGGTCGGCCTTGAGGTCGGCAAAACCCAGCACGGTACAAAAGGTCTGCCACTGCGCGTCGCTCACGGCCGCCAGGAAGATCTGTTCACCGTCCCGGACCGTGAACACGTCGTACACCGCCCAGGGGTTGTCGCGCGCGGGCATGGGGGCCGGGTGTTTGCCTGTCATGGCGTACTGCAGCATGTGCTGGCCCATCAGGAAGACATTGTTTTCATACAGCGCCGACTGCACTTCCATGCCCTTGCCGCTGATGCCGCGCTGGATCAGCGCACCCAGCGCGCCGATGGCGCCGAAGAGCCCGCCCATGATGTCGTTCACGCTGGTGCCGGCGCGCAGCGGGTCGCCGGGCCGGCCCGTCATGTAGGCCAGGCCCCCCATCATCTGCACCACCTCGTCAAGCGCGGTGCGGTGGTCATAGGGCCCGGGCAAAAAACCCTTGTGGCTGACGTAAATGATGCGCGGGTTGACGGCGCTGAGCGCGGTGTAGTCCAGGCCGTACTTGGCCATGGTGCCGGGCTTGAAGTTTTCGGCCACCACGTCGGCGCTGGCGCAGAGCTTGCGCGCCACTTCGGCGCCCACCGGATCGTGCAAATCAATGCCTATGCTTTTCTTGTTGCGGTTGAAGAGCGGAAAGAAGCCCGAGCCGGCGCCCAGCAGGCGGCGGGTCCGGTCGCCGTCAATGGGTTCGACCTTGATGACTTCGGCGCCCATGTCGGCCAGCACCATGCCGCAGGTGGGGCCCATGACCATGTGGGTGAACTCCACCACGCGCAGGCCGGCCAGCGGCTGTGGGGTGGTGGATTCGGGAATAGTTTGCATGCAGGTGTTCCGGGGGAAAAAGCTCAAGCCGCAGCGGGGGCAGCAGATGCGCGCATGGATTTGGGCAGGCCCGCGCGCCACAGCGTGCCGTGCAGGGTTTCGCCTTCAAGCCAGCCCGCCACCCGGGTGCGCAGCGCCATCAATTTGTCAAAGTCAATGCCAGTTTCGATACCCATGCTGGCCAGCATATAGGCAAGGTCTTCAGTGGCCACGTTGCCGCTGGCGCCGGGCGCATGCGGGCAGCCGCCTATGCCGGCCAGGCAAGCGTCAAAGCGCGTCACGCCGGTTTGCAGCGCGGCATACACATTGGCCATGCCCAGTCCGCGGGTGTCATGAAAGTGGCCGCAGTCAAGCCGCTCACCGGCCACCTCAAAAGCCTGCTCAAACAGCAGGCGCACCATTTCCGGGTCGGCGTAGCCCACGGTGTCCGCCAGGCCCACGCGGTCGGCACCGGCGTCCAGCACGGCGCGCAGCAGCCGCAGCACCTCGGACGGCTCGACCCGGCCCTGCAGCGTGCAGCCAAAGGCCGTGCTCATGCCAACTTCGATCACGATAGGTGAGCCCGAGGCATCACGCAGTTCGCGGATGCGGGCGATTTCTTCGACCACGTCGTCGGGCGTCTTGCGCAGGTTGGCCAGGCTGTGGGCGTGGCTGGCCGAAATCGGCAGCAGCATCAGGTCGGCGCCGGATTCGATGGCGCGCTCGGCGCCTTTGAGGTTGGGCACCAGTACCGATGTGACCAGGCCGGGCAGTGTTTTGGCAAAGGCCACCAGCTCGGCGGTGTCGGCCAGCTGCGGCAAGAGGCGCGCGGGCACAAAGGAGCCAACCTCGATCTCGCGCTGGCCGGCGTCGTAGGCCGCCTGGATCCACTCCAGCTTGTGCGCGGTCGGCATCACGGCGGCAATGCTTTGCAGGCCGTCACGCAGGCCGACTTCACGAATCGTTGCCTGCCGGGGGAGGGCAGGCCTTGAAGGCAGGTTCACTGTGGTCTCCGTTGTCATTCTGTTCATTCTCAGGGCGCAGCTGCAGTTTAGAATTTCCCAAAAGGCTTGGTTGATCAATTCCGGAAGCACTGACATTCCGATTGGGAATATCAAATCTGCCCCCTGACCGCCAGGAGCCGCCCATGAGAGACCTCGACATGACCACGCTGCGGCTGTTCGCGGCGGTATGCGACGCACGCAGCATTGCCCGCGCGGCCGAGCAGGCCAACATCGTCGGCTCGGCCATCAGCAAGCGGCTGGCCCAGCTCGAAGACACCGTCGGCACGCCGCTGCTGGTGCGGCGCCGCCGCGGTGTGGAGCCCACGCCCGCCGGCGAAAGCCTGCTGGAACACGCGCGCACCATGCTGGCCAGCGCCGAGCGCATTGAACGCGACATGGCCGCCTATGCCCAGGGCGTGCGCGGCCAGGTGCGCATCCTGGCCACGGCTTCTGTCATGGCCGAGTCGCTGGCCGACGACGTGGCGGCTTTTTTGCAGGAGCCGGCGCACCATGACATCCAGGTCGACATGGAAGAGCGCGTCAGCCCCGATGTGATTCGCGGCATCAAGGAGGGTGTGGCCTCGGTCGGCATTTGCTGGGACGCTGCCGACCTGAGCGGCCTGCAGTCGCGCAGCTACCGCACCGATCACCTGGCCATCGTGACCCACCCGTCGCACCCGCTGGCAGGCGAGAAAACCCTGCACTTTGAGCAGACGCTCGACTTCGAGCATGTCAGCCTTCCCGCGCACAGTGCTGTGCAGGTGCTGCTCTTGCGGGCTGCTGCGCTCAAGGGCAAGGTCGTGGTTCACCGCGTCATCGTGTCCAACTTCGAGGCCGCCTTGCGTGTGGTCCGCGCCAACCTGGCCATCAGCGTGGTGCCGCGCGAGGTGGCTGAGCCTTATGCCGCCACCTATGGGCTGCGTGTGATGCCGCTCGCCGACCCCTGGGCCCGCCGGCGCTTTGCCATCTGCTTTCGGGATGAGGCGGCTTTGTCGGCGGCGGCAAAGCTGCTGGTGGCCCATCTGGCGGCAAAAGGGTTGCCCGATGGAGGGTGAAAAGTACCGTAGACGCTCTGCGCGGTATTTCGGGTGCTATCAAATCAGGAGCTACTTGCGCTTACCAGCATTGGCCTGCAGCTACTTTTCATCCATTAAACAGCGTTCAAAAGACGTTTGGTAACACCTGCAGGCACGCCAAATGGCCTCTGGAAGCCCGGGGAAAGCTTCCGGGCCTGCCGTTTAGAGGTAAAATAGGCCTCCAACCCACAGCAGACAAGCGCGAGCAGCTATAAAAAATATAGCGCGCAGGGCTGATCCAGGCTAGCCCGAAAGGGGGCCAGCAACCGCCGAAGGGCGGTTACCTGGTCCGCAAAGTGCTTGATTTAGGGGAAGGAAGCCCCAAATTCACTGCATGAACGCCACCCAACCCCATCCCCACAAAACCGACCTCACGGTCACCCACGTACTGGCCGAGCTGCTGGAACGGCTTGAGCACAGCGCGGTGCCGGTGGGTGCCGAGCAGTATCGCTCCGTGGTGCTGCACCTGGTCAACGAACTGGGCGATGTGGAACCCGGCATGGCGCTGGGCGCGCTGCTCGACACGCACCCGGCTGCGGCAGAGCTGTATGAAAACGTCAATTACCAGTACGCGGGCCTGTGCCGGTCTGCGCTGGACGCCTCGCTCGCTGCCGAGCTGAAGGCCAAAGAGGCCATTGAAAAGGCCATGAAACCCATCAACCCCCAACTGAAGGAAGACCCCAACCATGGCAAGAGCTGACGCCAAAACCGCCGTACTCGCTGACGGCCTGCGCTACAAGTCCAAGGTGTCGGGCTCACCGTTTGCTGCCACCACGTCATTTGGCGCTGCCACGATGTCGTGTTTCATGTGCGGCAAGCACCGCGCCCGCTCCCTGATGGGCACCCGTAAAGTGCTGGGCAAGTCCCAGGCCGTGTGCTCGCCCTCGTGCAAGGCACTCGACGAAGCCCTCGAAAACGCCGCCAACCAGGCCTGAAGCTGAACCACGGGCCGGCAACCGCCGGCCTCTACCTGGCTATCCACGGCTACCCACAACGCCGATGGGGCCGTACGGCTCCTTGATCACCGCGCACACCCGGGCGCATACTGTGCTGAAGACATTTTTCAATGTCTGAACACACAGCTAAAGGTGATTTTCATGGCCGATTCGTCCCAACCCGACCCGTTTCTCGAACCCGACGATGCCATCGACCATATCCATGGCCCGGCGTCGGCCCCGGTCACTGTCGTGGAATACGGCGATTTCGAATGCCCGTCCTGCTTTCAGGCCTATGGCGCCCTGAAGGTGATGCTGCCGCACTTCGGGCGCCAGCTGCGTTTTGTCTTCCGGCACTTTCCGCTGCGCGAAGTGCACCCCCATGCCGAGCTGGCCGCAGAAGCGGCAGAAGCCGCCGGCGCGCAACACAAGTTCTGGCCCATGTATGAGCTGTTGTTTACCAACCAGCACCACCTCAAAGACAAGCACCTGCTCGACTACGCCGCCCAGGCCGGCCTGGACATGGCCCGCTACCAGAACGAAATGAACGACCACGTCTACCTGCAGCGCGTGCAGGAGCACATGCAAAGCGGCCGCCACCTGGGCGTGCGCTCAACGCCGGCGTTTTATGTCAACGGCGTGTTCTGTGATGTGTCGTTTGGGCTGCAGCATCTGCATGAGGCTATCGACAAGGTGTTGACCAGCCAACAGACTTAACCGTCAACAGGCTGAAGCGGCGTCTTTAACGTCTTCTGCAAAAACGCCAGGTCCAGCCAGCGGCCAAACTTGAAAGCCGCCTGTTTGATCGTGCCGCTGTGCTCAAAGCCCAGGCGCTTGTGCAGCGCAATGCTCACAGCGTTGTCCAGGTCAATCGCGCCGACCAGAACGTGCATGCCTTGCGCTTCAGCCCTGGCCACGATCGCCTCCAGCAGCTTGTGCCCCAGGCCCAGGCCGCGGCTGTCTTTCTCCACATAGACCGAATGCTCGACCGTGTACTTGTACGCCGGAAACGCGCGGAAGGTGCCGTAGCTCGCAAAACCCAGCAGCTTGCCGCTGTCGTCTTCCATCCCGACCACAGGAAAGCCGTTGGCACGCTTGGTGGCAAACCAGGTCACCATGCTTTCAGGTGCGCGTGGTTTGTAGTCATACAGCGCCGTTGAGTTGACGATCGCCTCGTTGAAGATGGCCAGGATCTGGCCGGCATGGCGTTCTTCATTGCATTCGACGAGATGCATGGGAAGTCCTTTCGCAGGGGTGTTCGGGTTGGGGGCCGTGTGGGGTCAATGTGGCGCAAATAGATCGTCTACTATAAGAGATTATTTATCCCCTATGATAGACGAATGTATTTCCCGTATTTGTCGTATTTCCCGGAAGGCACCCCATGACGATTGATGCCCTGATCGCGTCGCGGCTGCTGGCATTGCGCCAGGCCCAGGGCCTGAGCCTGGCACAACTGGCCGAAGTGTCGGGCGTCAGCAAAGCCATGATTTCCAAAGTGGAGCGCGTCGAAAGCAGCCCGACCGCCGTGATCCTCGGCCGCCTCGCCGCCGGCCTGGGTGTGCCGCTGGCGCAGCTGCTCACCGAAGACAAGGAAGCAGAAGCCGGCCGCAGGCTGCGAAAGAAGGCAGGGCAGTCCGTGTGGCGCGACCCGCAAGCCGGCTACCTGCGGCGCCAGGTGGCTGAGCGCGGGCCCGACCACGGCGTCGAGATGGTGGAAGTCGAGCTGCCGCGGTCGGCCAGGGTGGCTTACCCGCGATGGAGCGGCCAGCCCTACCGGCAGCGCCTCTGGCTGGTGGAAGGCGGCTTGCGCGTTGAGTACGGTGAAGAAGTTTTCAAGCTCGAACCCGGCGACTGCCTGGACTTCGGCGTTGACCGCCCCGTGGCCTTTAAAACCCTGGGACGCAGCGCCTGCCGCTATTTGCTGGTTGTCTGGCCCGGGTGAATTTGTCGCTCCTTACCCATTAACTGGCGGCAGCAGACCCCGGCACAGCAGCGACGTTCAGCGCCGCATGGCGCGCGCGTATGCGCCGCACCTGCAGCGCCGCTCCAATGATGTAAAGCAGCAAAAGCACACCCGTGGCGGCCTTGAGTTCGGGCGCATCGGCGTTGGGCAGCAGTGGCGCACCCAATGGCAGGCGCGTCGATGTCTCTGTGATGGCCGGGATCATGTGGAACAAAAAGGTGATCGAATAGCCCAGCGTTTCAACATACGGCGAGGCACGGCCCAGCACCTTGGTAGTGCCCGCCACCCAGGCAATGCCCAGCACCAGCAAGGTGATGATGCCCAGCGCATGCGGCTTGCCGAAGCCGCCGTGCTGGAAGATGCCAAAGCCGGTGAGGCAGGTGAGCACGGTGGTCCAGATATACACCTTGCCCAGTGTGGACGCGGCAATGATTTCCTTGTCGCGAAAGAAGGCGATCACGGCAGCCGCAACGGCCACCAGGCTGATGGCGGTGTGGATCACACCGAGGTAGGTCAAACCATAGATCATCGGAATCTCCTTGTGCCCCTGCCAGGTGAGGGACGTGGGGTTGAACAAGCTGACATGGGTACCCATGCAAACGCCATGCCGCGCAGATTGTTGCTGGTGACGCCGCTTTTGCCTATGACTTTTCGGCTTGCCCGGCCACGGCCCGATAATCGGTAGTACACCGTGGCCGCAGCGCGCCACTTTTTAGACCAGAAGTACTCATGAAAAAAACCTACCAGCTCACCATCGAAGGCAAAAATCGCGACCGCCTGCTCGATGCCGCCAAACACGACATCCGCAAATACCTCAAACGTGAACGCGCCAAGGCCTTGCCCAAGGGCGTGGATTTTTGGGACTTTGATTGCAAGTCGGGTGCGAGCGATGCTACGGTTGCGGAGGTGCCGGTGGCAGACCTCATCAAGTCGATTGACGAGATCGTGAAAGACGGCGCGCCGCAGTTCTATGTGGAAGTGGTGGCCAAGGGTGGCGTCAAGGCGCCCCGTGCGCGCAATGAGGGTGACGACGATTTCGCTGACGTCGAATAAGCATGCGCAGACTCTTTGCACTCCTGCTGATGGCCGCATGCGCCACCTCAGCAAATGCAGACCCGAATCTTGTCGGCCAGTGGAAGTCTGACTCCGAGATCAGCATGCGCTTCAATAACGAGCGCGCAAAGCTGGACAGCAAGACGGCCCTGTTTCTTTCGCAGCTGATGGGGCATATGACCCTGACCTTTACGGCCGATGCCATGACTTCCGAGCTGCCGGACCTGGAGACGAAAACGCAGGAGGGCCGAAAGAGGCCACTGACAGGCTTTCGCGAAACGCATCCGTATCGTGTCCTGGGCGTTGCTTCGGATTCGGTTGCAATCAAAACCGTTGCGGTAGTGACCGGCAAAGACGCCATCGTTGTCTATAACTTCATAAGCCCAGACATGCTGTGGGTGTACGCAGGCGGCGAAGACAACTCGCAGAGCCTTCATCTGCGTGAATACTATGTGCGGGTGAAGGATGCTCCCAAGCCGGATGTGCCGAAAAGCGCTCAGCCTTAGAGAAGCCGCTCTCGCAAGAGAGCCCGTTCAAGGTTAATTCCCGAAAGCAGAAAATGTTGACCAGATTGAGCGGTAGTCAAAAGCGCCTGCAGCGATTCGTGTTTTTGCTGTTCGGCCTGTTTTTCGCATCCGTGGTTGCTGCAGCCGACAACTACGATTTAATGATGCGAGCCATCGAGCGCAATGATGCAGTGCAAGTCAAAGCGCTGATTGCCGGCAAGATTGATCCCAACCTCCGCAAGGACAGCCGGGCATCCCCAACGTTTATGACATTCGCCGCATACCACGGCCGGACGGAAATACTTCAACTTCTTCTGGGTGCAGGCGGCGACGTGAACAGCCGGGATGGGGACATGCAGACCCCTCTGATGCAGGCAAGCAGCCGTGGCCACATTCGTGCCGTGAAACTTCTTGTCAAAGCGGGTGCGAGCCTCAATGAAGTCTCGAAGTGGGGCGACACCGCTTTGGCCCAGGCGCGCCAAGCAGGTCACGGCAAAATGGCTAAGCTGTTGATCGACGCGGGAGCGACCCCGTAACCTCAGGCGGACCGCCTGAAGCGCTGGTTGTCCGAGGTGAGAAACTACGACCTATGGACAGAGACCCCGAAGCCCCACAAGGCCCTTTCCCCGACACCATCAAGCAAGGTGATGTGTTCTGGATAGAAGCGGACCCCTCACGCGGCTCCATCCCGGGCTCTCCGCATCCCCATGTCGTTGTGCAAGACGACGTGTTCAACCGCTCCCGCATCAGCACCGTCATTGTTTGCGCGCTCACCTCCAACCTGAACCGCGCCACAGAGCCGGGCAATTTCCTGCTGGAGCCGGGTGAGGGCAATCTCGAGAAGCAGAGCGTGGTGGTTGTGTCGCAGGTGTCTTCCGTGTACAAAACACGTCTGGGTGCGCACGTCGGGACGCTATCGGGTGAACGTGTTCAGCAGATATTGGCGGGTATGCGATTTCTGCAGGCATCGTTTCTCCATCGATAGTCCCGGGAGCACCGTGTCAGGCAATTTCTGCCGCCCGTGCCCATTGTTCGCTACCTGAAGGCCAACACCATGCAAGCGCCGAGTGCCTCCACCATCACACTGCTTGTGCTTCTTCCGTTGATCGTGTGGCGCGTCTACGCGCGCTTTCGCCGCATGGTCGGGCGCCAGCGCCTGTCGAGGATCCGCCCCTGGGTCACTTTGATCATTTTTCCCGTGCTGCTTGTGTTGCTTGGCTTTGCTGCGCATGAACACCTCGAAATGCTTGGGTGGCTGGCCGGTGGCCTGGGCCTGGGCGCATTGCTTGGTGTTTTCGGGCTAAGCAAGACGCGCTTCGAACCCACCCCCCAAGGCCTGTTCTACACGCCCAACGCCCACCTGGGCATTGCGCTTTCACTGCTGTTCGTCGGGCGTATCGCCTATCGCCTGTTTGAGGTCTATGCCGCGGAACCGGCGGTGCAGCACGGAATGGGTGATTTCGCACGCAGTCCGCTCACGCTTGCTGTTTTTGGACTGCTTGCGGGCCAAGAGGGAGCGTGAGGCGTTGGGGCGAGAGTTTTAACTTACACCTTCGTCAGATCAGGACTGGAGGGCTTTGAGTACCTCCGCGCCCGGGAGCTGGGTCCGAGCAACAACTTATGCTGGCCGTTGCTTCTTAGCTACTGCTCGATCTCCTGTGCGCGATTCTGTTGGCATAGAAAGGGGATCTAGTTATTAGTTACTGAGCCAGTGGCAGTTGATCCGGATTGTTAGGTTGCTGTTGGGTAAAAAGAACACCAACTGCTTCAAATACTCTATTTAGAGCGGGTCCTTGTCGATGAGCGATCATTTGCATGAGGCCTAGTGCGTGAAAGAGACTTCGGCCATTTACGGTTAGATGTCTAAGGCCTAGCTCTATGAGATTTTTGCCTCTGACTAAGGTCACATAGTTATCCATGATTTGTGTCCGAAGTTCCGTGGGGTAGTCTTCCCCATCCATCAGCTGCATGCGGTCATTACGGTAGTTAGGTTGATCCAAAATGGCACGCACATGTAGATCTAAGCCTGGTCCCTCTCCACGGATATACCGCGACAACTCCAAAGCGAACCATTCGACAAAATTATTAAGGTCCGCTAGAAAGTTTGGTCTACGAGCTGCTTCGATCATGTTCAGTACATCGCCATCCGAAAATAGGTCGTTCTCAATTGAATACCCGGAGGTAAAGATCAATTCAGGGCAACTGAAGCCTTCGGGAATACCTGTGATGGCCCAACTATCTCGATCTGCTATGAAGCCGAGTTTTGTATTTGTGATCTCTTCTTTTCGTTCGAAGACTTTCAATAAACTTGACCTACCCCCAGCTGTCATTAAGGAAAGAGAAATATCTGCATGAAGTTCCTCAAGCTTTCTGAAAACGACAATGTCGTCATCTCCTTCAACTAACAGCGTAGGTAAGCTTGATCGTTTGATGGTTGACAGTAGTTCCTCGGGAGTCAATTCAACTAGGCCGCGAGCCATTACTCTACCGCTCCGTCTCCGCGATTGGAGTCTATGCAGATTTCTTTGTCCGGATACTTGCTATAGATAAAAGGAGAGTGCGTAGCTATGACGAATTGATTAGTAGTTTTCTGACTTAGCAAAATAGGAAAGAGTTGGCGCTGCCAATCTACATGCAGACTCAATTCCGGCTCGTCTATAAAAATAACGCTTTCTTGATGAAAGGCGTTATAGCAAATGAAACTAAGCATTTGCTTTTCGCCCGCCGACAAACGATCTGATCTGACCTCCGTGGCAGCATCTCCGAACGTCAGCCGGTTGCTGATTCGTATCCCCTCGTGCTCAAATAACTTTCCAATGAGTATTTTTACGGCTTCGAGTGGCGACATGATTTCCTCACGTCGTAAGTCCATGGTTTCCACCATAAAACGCACATCGTCCAATACAACGTTGGCGCGCTGAATTCTGGAATCGTCAGTATTACTGCCGAAAAGATCTTGATCATCCTTTTTATAAAGTTTGATTTTCTCGATGATGCTTTGTGATACTTGGTTTTGCTCTTCCGCCACAGCATCTGACAAATTGGTGTACTTGAGCAAAAGTAGCGCAACGATATCAACAGTCGAAATTGAGGCAACGAATTTATGCTTTGCATTTGTGAGCTTTGTAGCCAAGGCAATCAAAGCATCCTCAATGTCTGTTTTGGCTCGACCTGCACGACGCGCGGTGGAATCCAGTGAAGTTGAGATGCCGAAACCACCCTCAATACGCCTAAATGTAGGTAAGAACAATGACCCACCGAGATTTAGCAATTGCTCATTCGCGCCGTCTTCAGCGTACTGAGGAAATTCATCGTCGGGACCATCTTCATAAAGTGTTGACCCCTTCTCAGTAGTTACTTCAACTCTACAGCTGACAGCGGCTGTTCTTGTTACGGTGCATATGTATTGATCAGTTACCAGAGTTGCTGATTTAAAGGGCACCTCTCTCAATGCCATCATGATGTTGCCACTCATGACGTACCAAACGAGCTTCATCAGAGTTGTTTTTCCCGCCCCGTTTTTTCCTGTCAGGATATTAAGATCATCCAGAAAGTTCTCTTTTAGGCTGTTTCCTCGACCCATGAAATCCGTGACGCTGATACTTATCAGTTTCATATTCTTCATTCCCTAAAAATCGAACTCTTAATCGCGCGGACTAGATGCATCAGCCGTCGCGAGTCTTAAATCCTTGTCATCCTAATACGAAAACCGAAATCTTCTTACCTTAATACCGGTGACGTTTATTCAAACAAATGGTATGTATCTCGGAGAGTTTGTGACGGGAGAAATTGGGTTGAACTATGTTTTTTGTGCAGCCCGCAACTTATCCTTCTTGCTAGGCCGCTTCCCCTTGACCCCACCAGTCCCCGCAGGATCCGCCGGATTCACCACCGCGACTTCCACCGGCTCAAACCCCGCCACCTGCTCGCGCGGCACCTTGATGCCCAGGCGCTTTTCGATCAACTTGAAGTGCGCCTCAGTCGCTGCACTCACAAAACTCACGGCTACACCCGATTCACCAGCGCGGCCGGTGCGGCCTATGCGGTGGGTGTAGTCCGTCACTGAGCGCGGAAGGTCGTAGTTCACCACCACGGGCATTTGTGCAATGTCGATGCCGCGTGCGGCGACATCCGTGGCCACGACCACCTGCACGGCCTTGATCTTGAAATCCTGCAGCACCTGGGTGCGTTTGCCCTGGCTGAGTTCGCCGTGGAAGGGTTCGGCTTCTATGTCTACTTTTCGCAGCTTGTCGGCCACGATTTCTGCGGCGTGTTTGGTGGCGACGAAGACCAGCACGCGTTCCCATTTTTCGGTTTGCACCAGGTGGCGCAGCAGCTGGGTGCGGCGGGGGGCGTCGACTTCGATGGCGCGTTGGGTGATGTCGGGCACGGCTTGTACAACTGCTTCCACCTCAATGCGCTGCGGGTTGTGCAGCAGGCTGGCGGCCAGCGCTTCAATGGCGGGCGGGAAGGTGGCTGAGAAAAATAGCGTCTGGCGTTTGGCCGGCAGCAGGGCGAGGATGCGGTTCAGCTCTTCGCCAAAACCCAGGTCCAGCAGGCGGTCGGCCTCGTCGAGCACCAGGGTGCCGGTGCTGCCCAGCGTCAAGGCGTTGTGGTCAATCAGGTCGAGCAGGCGGCCCGGCGTGGCGACCACGATGTCGGCGCCGCCGCGCAGGTTCATCATCTGCGGGTTGATCGACACGCCGCCAAACACGATGGCGACCTTGATCCGCTTCGGCAGGTATTTGGCAAAACTGACGATGGCCTCACCGACCTGCGCGGCGAGTTCGCGTGTGGGTACAAGAATCAGCGCGCGCACGGGCCGGTGCTGACCGGTGTTAGTGGCTTGTGAATTGACCAGCTGTTGCAGCAGCGGCAGCGAAAAAGCCGCCGTCTTGCCGGAGCCCGTCTGGGCAGAGCCGAGCACGTCGCGCCCTTCAAGAATGGCCGGAATGGCGGCGGACTGGATGGGGGTGGGCGCGGTGTAGCCTTTTTCCTCCAGGGCGCGCAGCAGCAGCGGCAAAAGCGAGGGCGTAAAACCGAGTGAGCTAAAGGGCATGGGGAAAGTGTGAAGGAGAGAAGAGGGGGAGGGCCGCGCGCAGGGCGCGTGCGGTGAGGCGGTGCGCTGCCGTCTGAAGCCCCAAGTTTAAGCCTCGGGCCTTCTTCAAGGCTGTATTTGGGTGGTGGGTGTTAGCCGCATTGCCTTCCGCACCTGCCTGGCCCAAGAGGCTGCTATGAAAAATATAGCTGCTCGGGCAAGTTCCTATTGGGCTACAGCCACTATTTGCTCAAGAATTTGGCCCTGGTTGCTGCACAGGCGCCAGAAACAGCAGCGCACAGGCCGATGCCCCCAGCGCGCACAGCACGCAGCCCAGCACCACCCAGCGAAACGCGGCCACCAGCACCTCGGGTGAAGCGGCCTGCAGCGGCCCGCCCAGGCTGGCGGCAAACACCACGCCCAGCACCGCCACCGCCAGCAGGCCGGCCACGCGCGCCACGGCGTTGTTGATGCCGGAGGCAATGCCTGCGTGGGTAGACGGCACGGCGTTCATCACCGTGGTGGTGAGCGGCGCCACGGCAATCGTCATGCCCAGGCCCATCACCACCATGGCCGGAAAA
This sequence comes from Polaromonas sp. P5_D5, assembly GCF_054049435.1. NCBI lineage: Bacteria > Pseudomonadati > Pseudomonadota > Betaproteobacteria > Burkholderiales > Comamonadaceae > Polaromonas > Polaromonas sp. P5_D5. The sequence goes on along the minus strand of NZ_JBFUMJ010000001.1, from coordinate 36,174 downwards.
AAACCCGCCCAGTAAGACCAGCCCACACCGGGCAGGGCCAGCAGCGCAAAACCCGCAGCCGCCACCGCCGGGCCGGCCATCAGCATGCGCCGCGCGCCGAAGCGCTCTGTGAATTTGGCGGTAGCCGGTGACAAAAATCCCAGCAGCAGCGACAGCGGCAGCAGCGTGGCGCCTGCGGCGGTGGCGGAATATTTAAAGGCGCCAATCAGCACAAAAGGCAAAAAGAACAGCGCACCGCTGAGTGCAAAGTACAGCAGCAGCGTCAGCAAATTGGTGCCGACAAAGTCGCGCGACTTGAAAAGGCCCAGCGGCATCATGGGCGCCCGCGTGTGCGCCTGCGCGTAGACAAACGCCACCAGCAGAACCACGCCCGCCGCAAACGGGCCCAGCACGCTGATGGCCTGCCAGCCGCGCTCGGGCGCCAGCGTGAGGCCGTACGTCAGCGCGCCCAGGCCGCTGGCCACCAGCAACACGCCCAGCCAGTCGAGCTGCTGCGGCGCCTCGGGGTCGCGGCTGTCAGGCACGGCGTACAGCGCCAGCCACACGGTGGCCACCGCCATGGGCACATTCAGAAAGAAGATGGACCGCCACGACACGGCATCGACCAGCCAGCCGCCCAGCACCGGCCCTGCCGCGCCGGTAATGGCGGCCCACGCGGCCCAGGTGCCGATGGCTTTGCCGCGCGCTTCGCCCTCAAACACATTGCCGATGATGGCCAGGCTGGCCGGCACCAGCAGCGCCGCGCCCACACCCTGAATGGCGCGCGCAGCAATCAGCGCGAGTGGCCCAGGGGCAAAGCCACAGGCCACCGAGGCGGCCGTAAAAATGGCAATGCCGAGAATGAAGATTTTGCGGCGGCCAAACCGATCGCCGAGCGAGCCGCCCACCAGCACCAGCGAGCCCAGCGCCAGCAGGTAGGCATTGATGACCCACTGCATGGCGGCCAGCCCGCCAGCCGAGTCACCAGCCAGGTCGCGCTGGATGGCGGGCAGGGCGATGTTGACAACCGAGCCGTCGATGAAGGCCATCGAAGAGCCCAGCACGGTGGCGGCCAGCGCCAGCTTGGGGTGCGCCGTCTTGCCGCAGTCGCCGCCCTGGGCGCGGATGATGCCTTCGTCACAAGGGGCGTGCGGGTTGGCGGGCATGGGGTCTCCTGCGGTAACTGGTTGGGAGGTGAATCGTTGATTTGACAAATTGTCTGACAATAGATAATATTTCCAGATGACGACACACCTCGCGCAGCCACCCATGCCCCATCCTGCCAGTTCTCCGCCGTCAAAGGCAAGCAGGCCGGCTGATGCCCAACTCCTGCTGCTGGACAAACACGCGGTCGAATCCCTGCTGCTGCCCGCCGATGTCCTTGCGGCCACGCGCGAAGCCTTTGTGCTCCACAGCCAGGAGGAGGGCCGCGTGTTCTCCCTGGTGCGTGAAAGGCTGGCCACCGGCGGCGTGTTTGGCATCAAGTCGGGTGACGTGGGTGCGCAGTCGCTGCTGGGCTTCAAGGCGGCCGGTTTCTGGCCCGGCAATCTTGCGCGGGGCGCCGACGCCCACCAGGCCACCATCATGCTGCTCGACCCCGCCACAGGCCGGCCGACCTGCCTGATCGACGGCAACGCCGTCACCACCGAACGCACAGGCGCCGCCGGCGGCCTGGGCCTGCAACTGGCGCGGCAGGACAGCCGCACGGTGTGCGTCTTCGGCACCGGCGTGCAGGCGCAGGCGCAACTGCGCTTTGCCCTTCGCCAACTGCCCGGGTTGCGCCAGGTGTTTTACGCCACGGCCAGTGGCCTGCCCAAGGCTGAGTTTGAAGCGATGTTTGCGGGTGGCCCCTGCGCCATCTCGCACGCGGCAGACGTGAATGCCGCCGTGGCCCAAAGCGATGTGGTGATCACGGCCACCACCGGCAAGGGCCCGCTGTTCGAGCTGGCTGCTCTTCAGCCCGGCACCCACATCAATGCCGTGGGCAGCGACACCAAAGGCAAACGCGAGCTGCCTGAAGGCTTGCTCGCCAGGGCGCGCGTGTTTGTGGACGATGCCGCCCAGTCGCGCAGCATCGGCGAGCTGCAATGGGCGCCCGACACCGCCTGCACTGAAATCGGCGATGTGCTGTCGGGCAAGGCCACCTTTGTGCGCGGCGCCGGCGACATTACCTTCTTCGACATGACCGGCATCGCCCTGCAGGACCTCACGGTCGCCCGCCTGCTGGAGCAGCGCGCGCGCCTTGCCGGCAAGGGCCAAAGCATTGCCTGGCCCTGGTGAATTGTTTGATGCACTTACCGTTCTGGAGATTCCCTTGACCACCACCCAGCCCAACCCCCTGGCCACACTCGACACGCCCGCTGCCGTGATCGACCTCGCACGCATGCAGCGCAACATCGCGCGCATGCAGCAACGCATGAACGCGCTGGGCGTTCGCTTCCGGCCGCACGTCAAAACCAGCAAATGCACACCCGTCGCGCGTGCGCAGGTGGCCGCGGGTGCGCAGGGCATTACCGTGTCCACACTCAAGGAAGCCGCGCAATTCCATGCCGACGGTTTCACCGACATCCTCTACGCGGTCGGCATGGTCGCCACCAAGCTGCCGCAAGCGCTGGCCCTGCGGCGCCAGGGTTGCGATTTGAAAATCATCACCGACAGCCTGGCGTCAGCCGCCGCCATTGCCGCCTTTGGCCGCGAACACGGTGAAAAGTTTGAAGTCTGGATAGAAATCGACAGCGACGGCCACCGCTCCGGCATCAAACCCGGGGAGGCCGCCTTGCTGGACGTAGCCCGCACGCTGCACGAAGGCGGCATGCAACTGGGCGGCGTGATGACACACGCCGGCTCTAGCTATGACCTCAACACCCCCGAAGCGCTGGTGGCGATGGCCGAGCAGGAGCGCGCCGCCTGTGTGGAAGCTGCCGAACGCGTGCGCGCCGCGGGCTTTCCGTGCGCTGTTGTCAGCGTGGGTTCCACGCCGACGGCGCTGTCAGCCGCGCAGCTCAAGGGCGTCACGGAAGTGCGCGCCGGTGTGTATGTGTTTTTTGACCTGGTGATGCACAACATCGGCGTGTGCGGGGCAGACGACATCGCACTCAGCGTGCTGACCACGGTGATCGGGCACCAGCCCGAAAAAGGCTGGGCGATTGTGGACGCGGGCTGGATGGCCATGAGCCGCGACCGCGGCACGCAAAAGCAGCAGCATGACTTTGGCTACGGCCAGGTGTGCCGCACGGATGGCACGGTATTGCCGGGTTATGTCCTCAGCGGTGCCAACCAGGAGCACGGCATCCTGTCGCATGAAGGCGCGCCCGACACCGACATTGCCGCGCGCTTTCCCATCGGCACACAGCTGCGCATCTTGCCCAACCACGCCTGCGCTACTGGCGCGCAGTATCCGGAATATCACGCGCTGGCGGAAGACGGTGCGCTGGCGACCTGGAGCCGATTGCACGGCTGGTGATCTCTGGCTTCCATGCGGCCGGATGCTATTAAAAGCATAGCTGCTCGCGCAATCATCTATTGGGCTTCAGGCCTTTTTTTCTTGAGAATTCCTTGAGCTGACTCACTTGCACATGCTGTAGCCGCCGGTCTCCAGGTGGAAGTGGTCCTTATGCGCGGCGTTGTAGTCAGGGCCCAGTACGCCCTTGAAGTATTTGCAGGCCCCTTTGTGGGCGTCGCGCAGCAGCAGCGCCTCGGGCCCGGGCGGCGCAGCGTCGTCTTCGTCGGGCCAGTGTTTCAGCACCGTGACGCGCTTGCCGCTGGCCAGTGTGAAGGCAGAAATGTCCAGCGCATTGGCGGTGGCATGGCGGCTGCGGGCACGGGCCGGTGCATTGGGCGGCGCGCCTTCGCCGCCGCCGTTGATGTTGCGGCAGGCATAGCTGCCCAGGTGGTCAATGCCCGCCACGCGCTGGCCAAAATGCAGCTGCGCGGCTGGCTGCAGCGCATTTCTTTCCCACATGAAGAACGACAGCGCCATGGGGCAACTGAGCGGCAGGGCCGCGCCTATGCGCACCGGCGCCGTGCGCAGCCGCACCGCATTGCTGAACCCGCAGCCGTCGCCCGTGCTGCGGTCGGGCAATTCGTCGTACTGCATGCCGGTGCTTGCCAGCGCGGCCAGGCAACGAGCAGGGTCGTTGCGGGCACGTGACAGTTTGTAAAAGGTCAGCATGTTGGGCGGCGCCGTCACTTCCAGTGGCGCCCACGGGTTGATGTGCGTGGGAATCTGCAGGGCGCCGCTGTAAACCCCGTACGCCGCCGTGAGCAGGCCGCTCCATGCGGCCAGCCATACCCAGCGGCCCCAGCGCAGCCGCCTGGCAGGCACTGCGTCGGGCGGAAGGCCGGAGTCTGGGGGAAGGGGCATGGCGTTCGTTGATAAGCGGGGGTGCAGCCATGAGCGTACAGGCCTGCTAGCCCAAGATGGCCGGATTTGTTCTCTTGCGCCGAAATCCCGACTGCTGCAGGAGGATTCGACATGCAATTCGTCGTTTAATGGCATCGTCTGACTGATGCCAAAGCCCACGCGCACAAGCTGCGGGCAACAGGCTTAACGGAGTATTTTGATGGCCGACGACACAACCCACACCCCAGCCCAATCCCCGCTGGCTGCCGACACCAGCCGGCACCACCAGATGTTTCCGGTGCTCAGCGCCGCTGAAATTGCACGCATCCAGCGCTTCGGCAAGGTGTTGCAGTTCAAGAAAGGCGAGAGGCTGTTTGCCGCCGGCGAGCCCGGCCCCGGCATGTTTGTGCTGCTCAAGGGTTCGGTCACCATCACCCAGCGCGACGGCCTGGGCCATGTGGTGCCCATCGTCAACCAGGGGCCGGGCCAGTTTCTGGCCGAGGTTGGCCAGCTGTCTGGCCAGAACGCGCTGGTGGATGGCCATGCCGAAGAAGATGTCGAAACCCTGCTGGTGCCGCCCGGCCAGTTGCGCGCGCTCATCATTGCCGAAGCCGACCTGGGCGAACGGCTGGTGCGCGCGCTGATTTTGCGGCGCGTGGCCTTGATAGAAGCCGGCGCCAGCGGCCCGGTGCTGATCGGCCAGCCCAACTCGGCCGGTGTGGTGCGCCTGCAAAGCTTTTTGAACCGCAACGGCGAGCCCAACCATGTGGTGGATATCGCCCAGGACGCAGGCGCCGCCGCACTGATGGAGCAATACGGTGTGGCCGCGGGTGATGTGCTGGCGGTGTGCCCGGATGGCTCGGTGTTGGTGAACCCCGACGAGAACCAGCTGGCGCGCTGCATCGGCATGGTCGACACGGAAGAGCACGACGAGCTGTTTGACGTGATCGTGGTCGGCGCCGGGCCCGCCGGGCTGGCCACGGCGGTATACGCCGCATCGGAAGGCCTGCATGTGCTGGTGCTTGACTGCCGTGCTTACGGCGGGCAGGCCGGCGCCAGTGCGCGCATTGAAAACTATCTGGGTTTCCCTACCGGCATTTCGGGCCAGGCGCTGGCCGGCCGTGCGTACGTGCAGGCGCAAAAGTTTGGTGTGGAAATGCTGATCCCCGCGCAGGCCCAGTCGCTGGACTGTGCCCACAAGGCCATCAGGGGCGAGCTGCAGGTGAAGCTGACCGACGGCCGCAAGTTGCGCGCCAAGACCATGGTGGTGGCCAGCGGTGCCCGCTATCGCCGGCCCGAAGTGCCGCGCCTTGAAGAATTTGAAGGCCGCGGTGTCTGGTATTGGGCTTCTGCGCTGGAAGCCAAAATGTGCAGCCAGACCGACGTCGTGCTGGTGGGCGGCGGCAATTCGGCCGGGCAGGCGGCGGTGTTTTTGTCGCAGCATGCGGCCAAGGTCAACATGCTGGTGCGCGGCCCCAGCCTGGCCGCCAGCATGTCGCGCTACCTCATAGACCGCATTGAAGCCGCGCCCAACATCGAGCTGCTGCCGCACACCGAGGTGGTGAAGCTGCACGGCGATGATGATGGCGACGGCAATGGCGGCACAGGCCTTTCCGGTGTGACCTGGCGAAACCGCAAGAGCGGCACCGAACACGCGGCGGATGTGCGCAACGTGTTCCTGTTTGTCGGCGCTGATCCCGAAACCAGCTGGCTGACGAGTTGCGGCGCAGCCATTGATGCACACGGTTTTGTCCGCACCGGGGAGGCCGTCACCTGCAAGCACTCCGACTACAAACCCGCGCCGCTGGAAACAAACATTCCGGGCCTTTTTGCCATTGGCGATGTGCGCAGCGGCTCCGTCAAGCGTGTGGGCGGCGCGATAGGCGAGGGCGCTGCAGTGGTGGCCATGATCCACCAGCACCTGGCGGCGATGGAGCGTACGGCTGTTGCTGCCTGACGAAATTCTGGAGATTCACATGCGCATCAAACCCTGCACCCACGTTCCTGCGGAGATTCATTCGCCCAATGCAAGAGGCTGTGAAGAATGCCTGAAGATGGGCGACACCTGGATGCATCTGCGGCTCTGTGTGCACTGTGGCCATATCGGTTGCTGCGACGACTCAAAAAACAAACACGCCAGTAAACACCATGCAGCCACAGGGCACGCGGTGATCCAGTCCTTCGAACCCGGAGAAAGCTGGATGTGGTGTTATGAACACCAGTTGCAGGTGGGCTAGGGCGCGGCAGCGTGCGGGGGTGCCGCCTTGGTGGTCTTGGTGAACTCCGTCGTGGCCACCATCACCGGGCTGGATTTCGGGCTGCGCTGCCAGTGTTCGTCGGCCGCTTTTTCCACCGCGTCCTTGTCGTAGACGCCTTTTGAGAGGTCGGCCCAGACGTGCACGTAGGCCCGGCACCAGGCGTCGTGTGCCTCGTTGACCTTTTCTTCGGAAAGCTCCGGGGTGGGGCCTGGAGCTGGCTCGGATTCTGTGACCATGCAGCCATCCTAGCGGCCTACGGCCGGCGAGTCCACTGCCGACGAGCGGCCCTAACTGCCTATTTTTTGACGATTTTCTCAGTGGCAGGAAGCTGGGTGTCGGCGTCTTCAATCCATACCGAAGAGGACTCTTTCTTGAGCTCACCTTTCACCACGTACTTTCCATTGGGTTGTGGCGTGAAATCCACCACGCCTTCAACCGAAAAGAAGGTTCCTGCCATCTGGCTCGCGATGGCTTGTATGGGTGCTGCCGTGGTGTGGCTGGCGCGCAGGGAGACTTTCATTGGTTTTGCCGGAACTTGCCTTTCGACGATTGACGTGGTCAATGCGAAGCCCCGTCCGTGGCTGGCGCTGGCGCTTGCCCCGAAGCTGTTTGCAATGCGGTTGCCATCCACGCCATCAAGCACGAAAAGCTGCGCCTTGCTGCCGTCTTCTGCAAAGCCGCTGTCAGCGACGGTTGCGACGGGGCCGGTATAGCCTTCCGGGACAGGCTTGTAATTAGCGCATCCGGAAAGTACGACAAGGAGAAGGGCAGGCGCGATGAGTTTAAGTTTCATGTTATGAATTTTAATGGTGCGCGGACTACGCTTGATTCTAGTTGCCGTGATTCGCGTCGCGGTGCAAACGGAGCGGATTAAAAGCAGCTCGTTGTTTGCCTTGGAAAAATACCTATTTCACACAACCTATGGTTTGAAGCGCAGCCCTGACATCCGCCGGCCCCCGCACATGGACCGCCTGCAGCCCGGCGGCCCTTGCGCCTTCGACGTTGTCGGGATGGTCGTCAAAGAACAGGATGGCGTTCAGGGGGACGCCCATCGCGTCAGCGACGTATTCAAAGGCCCGGCGCTCGGGCTTGCGATAACCTATTTCAGACGACACAAAAATTCGCTCGAATGACTGCGCCAGGCGGGGGTAGAGCGCTGTCCACGCCACCTGGTGCGCGGCGTTCGTGTTGGAAAAAACGTAGCACGGAAGATGGGCACGGGCTTCCTGCACCAGGCTGAAAGTCTCGGTGATTTCGCCGCCGAAAATGGCGTTCCATCCTTCGGCGATGCGCACCGGATCATCCTGCAACTCCAGGTTCGCGGCCAGGTGCGCGAAGTATTGCGCTGCCGTGATTTCACCGCGTTCATGCTGCTGATAAGGCAGATCGGCGCTGAAGGTGGCTTTCAGTTCTTCAAGGGACAAGCGGGAAATCGGCTGCCAGTACTCAAGCACGCGGTTGAAATCGACATCGATCAGCACGCCGCCGAGATCAAACAGCAGGGCCTGGATTTTGTGTGTAGTCATGGGATGGATGATTTGTATTTTTGGTATGCGCTACGCTTCAATCGCCGGCTGACCACTGGGGGTTCCATACCGCCTCCCACAGATGCCGGTCTGGATCCTGGAAATAGCCAGCGTAGCCGCCCCAGGCGGTGTCATGTGCTTCCTGGGTGATTACGGCGCCCGCTTTTTTGGCCTGCGCCATGACGGCATCAACTTCTGCTTTCGAAGAGACGTTATGGCCCAGTGTGAATTCGGTTACGCTGGCATTCTCCAGCGGAACACCCGAATCATGGGAAATGCTTTTGCGCGGCCAGAGGGCGAGCTTCAGGCCCGCCTGCAAGTCGAAGAATGCCACGGCGCCATGTTCGAGCTCGGCACCAACAATGCCTTCTGTCTGAAGGCCAAGGCCATCGCGGTAGAAGCGAAGCGATCTTTCCAGATCATCAACGCCGACAGTGATGACCGTAATCCGTGGCTTCATGGGAACTCCTTATATTGGGTTGATGTGTCTCAAACATGCGCCCCTGATATCAAGGCTTGCCAGGCGTATGAAGTCTATTCCTGGCGATAAATACTGTCCCCGTGCGGTGCTGCCATGAACTCAGGCAGTTGCTCAGCCCGGGCAGAGAATTCACACAGGGCCGGGTAGTCGGCGGCGTTTACCACCTCTGGAATCATGGCTTGCGTGAAGTGCCAGGTAATGCCCACGGTCACACCGTCCTGACCCATGGTGCCGCTGGTCGCAGCCAGCGGTTTGCGCTGGAGTTCTGATTCCAGCTCGCCATAGGCCGCCAGCAACTGGCCCGTCACGCGTGATACCCAGGGCTGGTGCAACTTTTCAGCGGGGCGCAGGTTGCGTTCATAGATGATTTGCACGCTTTTTTCACAGGCGGCCATGGCCAGGCCAATCACGCGCAGCGCCTGCTGGCGTTCGGCGATGGCCGCCGGCATCAGGCTTTTGGGTGGCGCCTGCTGGGCGGCCAGCGCCTCGGCGTAGTCGATGATCAAGGTGGAGTCCATCAGCACCGTGCCGTCGTCACACACAAGGGAGGGCGCTTTGACAACCGGGTTGATCTGCCGGAATTTTTCGAAGGTGCTGAACACCGAGATCGACTGGTGTTCAAAGCGCAGGCCGAGGAGTTGCAGGGAAATGGCTACGCGGCGAACGTAGGGCGAGTCGAGCATTCCGATAAGTTGCATGGGGGCTCCGGCAGAACTGGTGGTAATGGGAGCCGCTATGTTAAAGCCATGGAGCCGGCGTCGCTGATGCGTCAAAAATCGCAGCTACCGCAGTCCAGGTCAATGCAGTCGGTCGGACTGCAAGAGTCGCCGCATGAATTCTCGTCCTTCTTTTTTTTCGGGTCTTGTTCCGGGGCTGCCGCTGCGGCGATCGCAGCGGCCAGCAGGACTGCATAGGCATTGCGGCACCGTTGCAGTTGGCGGGGCAGCGCGCGAAACAAGGCAATCACGCCATACCGCAGCACGATCTTGCGGGCAAACTCGGAGCACGAGGAATGCCCCGTATGTGCGCGATGGGCGCAGCAATAGCCTTTGTGGGGCGAGACATACCGCTGGTAACCACTGATGGAACCGGCTGCGATGTAGCGAAGCATGACGTCCTCCCGGGGCGGCATTGTCGTGGACCATGCCAAACTTTTTTTGTATGAGCGGCCCATCTCAGGGAGACAGGTTGCGAGCCGATTCTATGAAATGCGGATCCTGCGCGCAATGCGCCGTGAAGGTGTGGGCGAGGCTCTTGAATTTTTCAACCTGCCAGGCGAACTCCCCTTCAAAAGCCGATGGGTCAGTGACTGCATAGCCGCCATAACCATAGACAGCCGCATATGCCGCGTAGCCTGCAGCTTCCAGGGCACGGCCGGCAAGGGCATTGGCCACGGCATAGGTGGCCGAAACCGCTGCGTGGGCCGAGCCATCAATGGAGTTGGAGCCCCTGTGGCTATTGGCAACCGCTGCAATTTCTTGTGCCGCCTGCGCCAGGGCGGGGCGGTCTGATTTTCCTTCGACGAAAGACCGAAGGACCGCCAGGCAACGGATGGCTTCCGGGTTTTCGAGCAGGTGTTCTGCGCGTTGTGCGCAGGCCAGCCCAAAGGCAAGGCGAAGCGGTTCATGCTGCGGTTCGCTAACGTTGATCGCAGCTGCCAGACGTGAAAGTTCCTCGTTCATGAAACATCTCCCGGGAGAAGCTATCGTAGCGCCTCCCGCAGGCCTGGCGGTGAAAGGCTATGGAAAGTCGCAGCCGGTGGCCGACAACGCCACTGAAGAAGGGCGTGCGCGTAAACGCCGGGTGGACGTGGTGATCACACTCAAGGGCAAGCAGCCCGGGTCGCGTGGTTATGGCGACCTGGTTGCGGCCGCTTGCTGGACTGGGGGCCCGAACTTGCGCGGCAGCAACCATGCGGCCAGGTACCGCTGGCGTTTCGCAATTTCCAGCACGAGCAGCGGCAACGCGATGCCCGCAGCCAGGCTTGCCGCCCCAACCAGGTAGTCGTTGTGGCTGAAGCGGGAAAGCAGCAGGAAGGCCCGCCCCTGCGCGACGGGATGAAACACCAGGATGAGCAGGCTGCCGGAGCCTATGTAGGTCAATGGGCGCTGCAGCCGCGGATACCGCGCCAGCAGTGCAGAGATGCAAAGCACCATGTAAATGCCCAGCGCGGCCTGCAGTGTCGCAATGAGCGGCTCGCCGTAGATGCGCAGATTCAGGTCCATGGTCTCGTTGAAGTGGTAGTGCAGCGCCGCAAAGGCAATGGCCGCGGCAAGCAGCCTGATGGCGTTGAATTTCACGGCCATGACCTGTTCGCGCAGCAGAAACCCGAACAGCAGGCAGGCTGAGCTGATGAGGGTCAAATCGAGGCTCCAGGGCAGCCCTGGCAAGCGGGCGAGGCCCATGAAATGCAGGCTGGCCGTGTCGATTTGCCAGAAGCTCCCAATCCAGCGGATGCCCGCGGCCAGCAGCATCGAGGCGGCCAGAAAAACCCAGCGTGCGCGGTGTTCAACGGCCCTGGTGGCGCGCAGGATGGCCATGGCCACCACCGATGCGACAAAGAGGTGCGGCAAAAACCAGAGCGGCGCCCACGCAATGGTGGGTGCGGTGGCATACAACACGCCGAAAAAATAATCAGAGGCGCTTGTGTCGGCGGTGGGAACCATGTCGGAATCAAGCGCCATCAGGATGCCCACCAGCGTCAGCACGACAAAGTAGGGCTTGAGAAGCGCATCGGCCCGCGACAGTGCAAACTTCCGCAGGGAATCGGAGTCTTTCAGGAACAGGCCGGAGAGGAAAAAGAACAGCGGCAGGTGAAACGCGTAAATCACGCGGAAAAGCTCGCCCTTGTTTTCCAGTACCAGGCTGTTGTGCCCGAGCACCACCAGGATGATTCCGATGCCTCTGGCGATGTCGACGGTGGCGTTGCGGTGTGTGTGTGTCATGGTGTGGATCAATCAGGAAATGACGGGCTCAGACCAGGCGCCTGATCGACTTCTTCTTCCAGACCAGCCGGTAATAAGCCGTCTGCAGACCCAGCATGGCGATGAAGGTGACCGGGTAGGCCACCCAGATGCCGTTGATGCCGATGCGGTGGCTCATGAGCCAGGCGACGGGCACCTCCACCAGCGCGATGCAGGAGATGGCGATGCCGGTGGGCACCAGCACCGACCCGCTGGCGCGCATGATGCCCGAGAGCACCGAGGCCATGCCGAAGATGACGCTGCTCCACAGCATGATGTGCAGCAGCGTCTGCGCCACCTCAATCACCGGTTCGCTGGTGATGAAAAAGCCCATCAGGTGGCGCGAGAACAAGTACCCCAGCAGCACGAGTGAGCCGGTCAGCGCCAGGTTCATCAGCAAACCGGTGCGCACGATGGTGCCCAGTTTGTCGGTGCGGCCCGCGCCGATCGCCTGCGCACCCAGGATCGAAGCGGTGATGGCAATCGAAATCGCCGGGAACTGCACATACGCCACCACCTGGTTGACGGCGCCGTAGGCCGCTGTGGCGTTGGAACCATAACTGTTGACCAGCGAGAGCAGGGCGACTTCAGCCAGCGCAATGACGATCATCTGTACACCGGTGGGCACGCCGATCTTGAGCACGGTCTTGAGGATGCTGCCGTTGATGCGCATGTGGCGTACAAATTCCGCGTCCGGCGCCAGCGGGCTGTGGATGCGCCGCAGCCTGAAGGCCAGCCAGGCCGTGGCCGTCACCATCGACAGCACCGAAGCCACCGCACCGCTGGCCACCCCCAGCTGCGGCAGGCCGAACCATCCGCGGATCAGCGCCGGTGTGACGGCGAGGCCCACCAGGGTCGAGATGCCCAGCGTGTAGAGCGGATTGACCGTATCGCCCACGCCGCGCAGCATGGCGGTGGCCAGCAGGTAGACGAAGAGGCCGGGCCCTGCAATCATCATGATGCGGGCATAGAGCGTGGCGTCCGGCAGGATGTCGGCCGGTGTGCCCAGTGCCCTGAGCAAGGGCCCGGTAAAGATACCGCCGAACAGCGCGACGAGCAAACCAAAAATCAGGCCGACGCTGAGGGTGGTGCCCGCAATCGCCTTGACCTTGCCGGTGTCGCGCGCTCCCCAGGCCTGGCCAATCAGCACGGAGGCGCCAGCGCCCAGGCCGATGGTGAAGGCAATGAAGAAAAACAGGATGGGGAAGAAACTGGACACCGCCGCCAGTGCGCCGACGCCGATCATCTGGCCGACATACACGTTGTTCAGCGTGCCCGACAGCGACTGCAGGATGTTGCTGAGCAGCATGGGGCCGAGGAAAGCGGCAAAGGTCTTCCACATCGGCACACCGTCGTTCAATGCGGGCCGGGTGTGCGAAGCGGGTTTCGCCGCCGCGGGCTGTGTTGCCAGCGGCGGGACCGGATCTGCTACGGAAATCGGTGGCGCCGCGATTTCGCCCGCCGTGCGCACGTCGCCCTCACGCACTTCGGTTTCAAGCCGGTGATCAAGGGCGGAAAGATCCGGCGGCTTCATGCGGCGCTCCAACTGGCTGCGGCCAGTGCCGCCAGGTAGGTTCGCACGTCCTCAGGCCAGGGCTCGACCAGGCTGGCAAAACGCAACCGGTCGCCGGCAAACAGGGCGCGGGTGGCTTCTTCGAAGCCGGGCAGGTCGCCTGCGATTTCCGCCATGAAGCGGTAAGCGGCTTCGCGGGAGGCCCGTACCGCGTCGCGTGCCTCGTTGGCCTTGCTCGCCTCTTCCACCAGCTTGCGCAGCGCAACCGAAGCACCGCCGGATTGGCGGCTCAGCCATTCCCAGTGCCGCGGCAGCAAGGTGACTTCACGCGCAACCACCCCCAGCCGGGGGCGCCCCACAGGACGCGTTACCGGTGCTTCGTGTTCGGCGGCGGGAGGGTCGAGCGGCGTGTCGTCGGGCGCGTCCACGGCGTCGGGCCGCAGGTCAAGGTCCAGGCGTTCCCCGTTGGCATCGTTGAATATGCGAAGCAGGATGTCGGCCGGCTGGGGCGTAGCGCGCAACTGCGCGAGCAGCTCGCGGCGAGGGCCCGAGGCAATGCGCTGGAAACCGGCGAAGGCCGTCAGGGTGCGGGGCGTGGCGATCATGGTAGAGGTCATAAAGTCATTTACGGTTAATTTTGTCCGGGTCAAATGAGGAGTTTATATCATCCGGGTATAAATGATCAAGTTTTGGCTGAAAAATGCGTAAATGCCTGTAAATCTGGTTCTATAGCTAATTAATGATCTAACTAGTCTATTTAATATTCTTTTGAGTTTGGGGAAAGCTCGGCTAAATTCGCGTCCTGTTCAAAAAAGAGCCTCACACGTTTTCACAAGAACCGTGAGGGGCGACAAGGTTTAGCGAATTTTCATGATCGAGCTCAAAGGTATTTTTCAAACCTACAAGGGCCCCAGCGGCCCGGTCGAAGCACTGCGGGGCGTCGACCTTCACATCAACCCGGGCGAGGTCTACGGCATCATCGGCCGCAGTGGTGCGGGCAAAAGCTCGCTGGTGCGCGTGGTCAACCTGCTGAACCGGCCGACGGCCGGCCAGGTTTTGGTGGGCGGCCGGGAACTGACTTCGCTGAACGGCGAAGCACTGCGCGTAGCCCGGCGCGATATCGGCATCATCTTTCAGCACTTCAACCTGCTGTCGTCGCGCACCGTGTACGGCAACGTGGCCTTGCCGCTGGAGATTGCGGGTCTATCGGCAGCGGACATCAAGGCGCGTGTTGAGCCCTTGCTGGACCTCGTCGGCCTGAGCGCCCTGGCGGATCGCTACCCGGCACAGATCAGCGGCGGGCAAAAGCAGCGCGTGGGCATTGCGCGCGCGCTGGCCAACCGGCCCAAGGTGTTGCTGTCGGATGAAGCTACTTCGGCGCTGGACCCGGAAACCACGCGCTCCATCCTCGGCCTGCTGCGCCAGATCAACAAGGAATTCGGCCTCACCATCGTGTTGATCACGCACCAGATGCAGGTGATCAAGCAGGTGGCCGATCGCGTGGCGGTGATCGACGCCGGCCGCATTGTTGAAAGCGGCCCGGTGATCGATGTCTTCACGCGTCCGCAACACGAAACCACACGCAGCCTGATCGCCGAGATCGTGCCGCAGGATTTGCCCGACAGCGTGCTGGCGCGCATACGCACCCTGATGAGTGCCGAGCACCCGGAAGAAGGGCAGCTGCTCAGACTGGCCTTTGCGGGGGATGAGTCGGATCGGCCCTTGCTGTCAGACGTGATCCGCCGCTTTGGCATTGACTTGTCCATCGTGCACGGGCAGGTCGATGAAATCCAGGGCAAGCCCTTCGGTTCGCTGGCAGTGTTTGCGCGCGGCGCACGCGAACAGCTCAACGCAGCGGTGGCGCATTTGCGCGGCGCCGGTGTGCATGTAGACCAGGTCGGCGGTGAGCTGGCCGTGGGCGGGAGGGTTTAAGCCGTGTTCAGTAATTTCTCACAAGCCCTGCTCGAGCTCTTTGTCAGCTCGCTATGGGAAACCATCGTCATGGTGGGCATTTCGGGCGCGGTCGGTGCGCTCATCGGTATTCCACTCGGGGTGTTTTTGCGCCTGACAGACGAGGGCGGTGTGCTGCAAAACGCTGGCGTGAATCGCGTCGTCGGCGGCCTTGTCAATGCGGTGCGTTCCACGCCGTTCATCATTTTGCTGGTGGCCATCATTCCGCTGACGCGCTTCATCACCGGGTCTTCCATCGGCACGGCGGCGGCGGTGGTGCCGCTCACCATCGCGGCCGCGCCGTTCATTGCGCGGCTGGTGGAAACCTCGCTGCGCGAAGTCGACCACGGGCTGATCGAAGCCGCGCTGGCCATGGGTGCGACCACACGGCAGATCGTCTTCAAGGTGCTGCTGCCCGAGGCTCTTCCCGGCATCGTCGCGGGCCTGACCATCACCTTCGTGAGCCTTACGGGTTATTCGGCCATGGCCGGCGCCATTGGCGGCGGCGGGTTGGGCGACCTGGGCATCCGCTACGGCTACCAGCGTTTTTTGCCTGAAGTCATGCTGGCCGTGGTGCTGGTGCTCATTTTGTTTGTGCAGGCGGTGCAAAGCCTGGGCGACTGGGCTGTGCGCAGGTTGAGCCACAGATGACCCCGTCCATCCATGACAGCCATGCGCGGCGATGTTGATTGCTACGCTTTTGATAGCTGCTCGCGCACGTTCCCATTGGGTTAGAGCCCGATTTGCCTCTTAAAAATGGCCCTGAAATTGATCTTCAGGGCAAAAAAACAAATTCATTCATCTTCAAAAAAAGGAAACACCATGAAAAAACGCACCCTCATCCAGTCCGCCGTCGCACTCGCGCTGGCCGCCTCGTTCACCGGCGCTGTGCTGGCGCAAGACAAGCCGCTGAAGATCGGCGTCACCGCCGGTCCGCACGCGCAGATTTTTGAGCAGGTCAAAAAGATCGCCGAAAAAGACGGCCTGAAGATCCAGATCGTCGAGTTCAGCGACTACATCCAGCCCAACGCCGCGCTGGCCGCCGGCGACCTGGATGGCAACAGCTACCAGCACAAGCCTTTCCTCGACCAGCAGGTCAAGGACCGCGGCTACAAGATCGTCAACGTCGGCTACACCGTCAACTTCCCGATCGGCCTCTATTCAAAAAAGGTCAAAAGCCTGGCCGAGTTGAAGGAGGGTGCCCGTTTCGGTATTCCCAATGACCCGACCAACGGCGGCCGTGTGCTGCTGGTGCTGCAGGACAAGGGCCTGATCAAGCTCAAGCCCGACGCAGGCCTGAAAGCCACGCCGCTCGACGTGATCGAGAACCCGAAGAAACTGAAGTTTGTGGAGCTCGACGCCGCCCAGCTGCCACGCTCGCTGGACGACCTGGACGCCTCGGCCGTCAACACCAACTACGCGCTCTCCGCCGGGCTGAACCCCAAGGACGCGATTGCCCAAGAAGCCGCCAAGTCACCGTATGTCAACTTGCTTGCCGTGCGTGAGCAGGACAAAGACAAGCCGTGGGTGGCCAAGCTGGTGAAGGCCTACCACTCGGAAGAAATCCGCAAGTACGTGCAGGCCGAGTTCAAGGGCGCTGTGCTGCCCGGGTTCTGAGCGTAGCCAGGCGGAGCGCAAGGCATGAGCCGGTTGCTGACCCTTCCCAATGCCGGCGCCTTGTCGATTCGCGCCAAGGCGCTGGTGTTCGAAGACCCCGGCTCGCTGGCCTTGCTGGAGCGCGTCGACCAGGTCGCGCCGACCGAAGCCACGGTCCTGATCATTGGTGAAACCGGTACCGGCAAGGAATTGCTGGCGCGCCGGATCCACCAGGGCAGCGGACGCAGCGGGCCTTTTGTGGCGGTCAATTGCGGCGCTTTCAGCGAGTCGCTGATCGATGCCGAACTGTTTGGCCATGAAACCGGCGCTTTCACCGGCGCTGCGCACGCCCGCGCCGGCTGGTTTGAGGCGGCCGACGGCGGCACGCTGTTCCTTGACGAAATTGGTGACCTGTCGCTGAGCCTGCAAGTCAAGCTGTTGCGCGTGCTGCAGGAGCGCCAGGTGGTGCGCATCGGTTCGCGCAAGCCGATTGCGCTGGACGTGCGCCTGATTGCCGCAACCAACGTCGACCTGCGCGACGCGGTGAACGCCAGCCACTTTCGCGCCGACCTTTACTACCGCCTGAGTGTTGCCACGCTGGAGCTGCGCCCGCTGTTTGAGCGGCCCGGCGACATCCTGCCGTTGGCGCGACATTTCCTGGCGAGCTACGCCGCGCGCCTGGGCATCAGGGATGCCAGCATTTCGCCCGAGGCAGAGCAGGCCCTGCTGGCCCATGACTGGCCCGGCAATATCCGCGAGCTGGAAAACGTCATCCACTACGCGCTCATCGTCGCGCCGGCCGCAACGCTGCATGTCGCGGACCTGCAGGGCATCCACCGCTCTGCGCGCCTGGCGTCCCGCGCGGCACCTGCTGCATTGCCGGCACCTGCTTCCGTAGAACAGGTTTCAACCCCCATGGTGCAGGGCGCTGCACCAGACAGTTTGCGCGAGGTGCTGCTGCAACGCATGAACCAGGCCGAGCCTGAACTGTTTGACGCCGTCGAGGCCACGCTGGTGAAGACGGCGTTCGAGTTCTGCCATGGCAACCAGGTGCAGACTGCGCATCTGCTGGGCCTTTCGCGCAACGTGCTGCGCACCCTGCTCAAGCGCCATGGCTTGCTCGACAGGTCTGCACAAGCCGCACATGCTGAAGAGAGCAGTTCCGCCTTCGCGCCGCTGTAGCCGAAAAGTCCGTGCTGCGTTCGCAGCAGCCGTTCAACAGTTTTCTGCAGTCGCTTTTGGCAGGCTGCTGCTATGGCAGCAATACCGCAAAAAAACACCTCCCAACCACCGCTTTTCACTGGCACAGGTCATGCGTAGAAGTCTGCAGGCAGCGTCGTTGTTGACGTCTGCTTCTTTCATGACACAAGGAGCTTCTTCATGACAACATTGCCCGTGGATATTCACCCGGTCGCCGGCCGCATTGGCGCCGAGGTGCGCGGCCTGCGCCTGTCTGCCGACCTGCCAGGCGCCACCATCACCGCGCTGAACCAGGCGCTGCTCAAGCACAAGGTGCTGTTCTTTCGCGGCCAGCAGCATCTGGACGACGCATCACAGGAGGCGTTTGCCAAGCGCCTGGGCGAGCCGGTGCCGCACCCCACGGTGCCGGTGCGCCAGGGCACGGGTTTCATCCTTGAGCTGGACTCGGAACACGGCGGGCGTGCCAACTCCTGGCACACCGACGTGACCTTCGCCGTGGCCCCGCCCAAGATATCGGTGCTGCGCGGCGTGGTGATCCCACCCGCCGGCGGCGACACGGTGTGGGCCAACACGGCGCTGGCTTACCAGGGCCTGCCGCCCGCGCTGCGCGAGCTGGCCGAAAAGCTCTGGGTGATTCATGGCAACGATTACGACTACGCCGCCTCACGCAGCGAAGACGAAGTGTCGAGCGAAGGCCTGCGGCATTACCGCGAGGTTTTCACCCGCACATTGCATGAAGCCGAGCACCCGGTGGTGCGCGTACACCCCGAAACCCGCGAGCGCACACTGGTGCTCGGCCATTTCGCGAAAAAGCTGGTGGGTTATTCCAGCACCGATTCACAGCACCTGTTGTCGGTGCTGCAAAGCCATGTGACGCGTCTTGAAAACACCGTGCGCTGGCGCTGGATTCAGGGCGATGTGGTGATCTGGGACAACCGCGCCACGCAGCACTACGCCATCAACGACTACGGCGACCAGAAGCGCATCGTGCGCCGCGTCACGCTGGCCGGCGACGTGCCGATCAGCGTGGACGGCCGCCGCTCACGCGTGCATGGCGGCCAGGCGCAGCCACCGAAGGCCGCCCAACCGGTGGTGCCTGCCGAGGCCGTGGCTGCCTGATTGAGCTCTTGTGTGGCATGGCCGTGCTGCCAGTGCGGCCGGCCATTTTTGCCGGCTTCGCGCCGGCTTTTTTGTGCTTTCGAGCAAAAAAATGGCCGTTTTGATGCATTTTTAGCAATCAAAACGGCCACTAGGCCAATGAAAATGCGCGCCACCAGCTATCAAATAAATAGCATATGGTGGCGATGGGTTGAGGCTCAGGCTCTCTGCAGCAGGTGGTAGCTGTGGTCGTCCGAAGCGGTCGACTTGCGGCCACCGCCCCAGCCCACGGCTTTGCGGTAGCTGCCGAGCAGCGCGCCATGGCGCAAAATTTCTTCGTTCACCTGCACGGATTCATCGGCGCTGGGCGCGACGAACAGCGCGTCTTCCGGGCAGTACAGCTCGCACATGAAGCAGGTCTGGCAGTCTGCCTGGCGCGCGATGACCGGCGGGCCGCCTGGCACGGCGTCGAAGACGTTGGTGGGGCAGGCCGTCACGCAGATGTTGCAGCCGGTGCATTGCGAGGCGCTGATAAGCTCGATCATGCGACCGCTTCCTGGCTGACCCGGATTTCGTCGAGCCCGTTGCTGATGAGGCGGTGCCGCTGCGTGGGGTCAGGCGCGGCATGTTCCTGGCGCCGGTGCATGCCCCGCGTTTCGTTGCGGGCGAGGGCGCTGCGGTACATCCAGCGCGAATGGGCCAGCAGCGCTGCGGCTTCGCGTGTGCGAACCGCCTGCTGCCTGTCGGCCGGTGCGGCCTGGCGCAGGCGCAGCCACAACGCGTCGAGCCGCGACAGAGAATCTTCCAGCACGCCGCCGCTGCGGAACCAGTTGCGCTCATAAGGAAACACTTCGGCCTGCACGGCCCGGATCAGGACTTCGCTGTCGGTGTGTTCGCTGCCCGTGCCCTGCAGGCCCACGCCGCCGGCGCGCAGCACCGCGCGTGCGGCGCTATGCGGGTTTGAGCGCGCGAAACCCGCTGCACCCGCGCCGGCCCAGAACCCGGACGACAAGGCCCAGGCCGCGTTGTGGCTGCCGCCGCCGGTAAAGGCGCCGCAGATCAGCTCACGCGTGGCAGCATCACCGGCGGCATACAGGCCGGGCACAGAGGTTGCGCAGTCGCGGCCCGTAATGCGCAGGCCGCCGGTTCCGCGCACCGTGCCCTCCAGCCGCAAGGTCACGGGGAAGCGCTGGGTGAAAGGGTCTATGCCTGCGCGGTCGAAGGGCAAAAAGAAGTTGGGCTGGGCGGTGCGCATCCAGGCTTTCACCTGGTCGTCGGCTTTATCCAAACGGCCGAACACACGCTGGGTCTGCAATGTTTTGGCAATCAGGCTGCGGCCAAAAGCCGAGCCGGCGCCTTCAATCACGCTGCCGTCTTCGTAGTAGAAGGTGGCCCATTGGTAGAACAGCGACTTGGTGACGGAGGCAAAGGCCGCGCCCAGTCCGTAGGCGTTGGAAAACTCCATGCCTGAAAAATCGGCGCCCACCTCGGCGGCCATCAGATGGCCGTCGCCGGTCAGCACATTGCAGCCCAGTGCGCGGCTCAGGAAGGCGCAGCCGCCGGTGGCAATCACCACAGCGCCGGCGCGCACCACCCAGGGCTCGAGCGTCTGGCGCTGCTGGCCGGTGGCGCCGCAGACCGTGCCTTCGTCGTCGACCAGCAGCTCCAGCGCCGGGCTGTGGTCGAGGATGCGCACGCCTGCCTCCTTGGCACGCTTGCGCATCAGGCGCATGTACTCGGGGCCTTGCAGCGAGGTGCGGCGCTGCTCGCCGTCTTCGCCAATCGGGAAGGGGTAGCCCCATTCGGCCAGCTGCTGCATGTTGGCGTAGGTCTGCTCAAGCACGCGGTCCATCCACGCGTGTTCGGCCAGTTGCCCGCCCTTGTTGTAGCGGCTGGCTTTGGCGTCTTCGCGCTGCGTGCCTTGCGGTTCCACGTACCAGACGCCTGTGCCCGAAGGCGCCGTGGCGCCCGAGGTGCCGCAGTAGCCCTTGTCGGCCAGCACCACCTTGGCGCCCTGTGCCGCGGCGCTGATGGCGGCCCAGGTTCCGGCGGGGCCGCCGCCTATGACCAGCACGTCGGCATCGTGTTGCCGGGCGCCGGCCGCGTTCGCGAGGGCGGTGAAGTTGAAGTCGCGGCTTCCCATCACGCCACCTTCTGGGCCTTGACGGCGAACTGGTTGACGGGCCGGTCCAGGCCGAGGTTTTCGCGCAGCGTGCTGCCTTCGTATTCGGTGCGGAAAATACCGCGGCGCTGCAGCTCTGGGATCACCAGGTCCACAAAATCGTTGAGCGACTCGGGCAGCACCGGCGGCATCACGTTGAAGCCGTCGGCGGCGCCGTTTTCAAACCACTCCTGGATCTTGTCCGCGATGGTCTCTGGTGTGCCCACTACCACCCAGTGGCCGCGTGCACCCGCCAGGTATTCATACAGCTGGCGCACGGTGAGCTTGTCGCGCCGCGCCAGCTCCAGCACCACGTGAGCGCGGCTGTTCTGGCCCTTGGGCGGTTCGGGAATGTAGGGCGGCGGGGCGTCCAGGTCCCACTTCGTGAGGTCTTCGCCGGGCCAGAATTGAGCAATGGTGTTCAACCCCACTGAAGGGTGGATGAGCTTTTGCAGCTCGGCCCACTTGGCTTCAGCTTCGGCCTGCGTGCGGCCGATCACGGGCGAGATGCCAGGCAGGATCAGCAACTGCTCAGGCCGACGGCCGTACTTGGCCAGGCGGCCTTTCACGTCGCGGTAGAAGGCCTGCGCTTCCGCCAGGCTGGTCCAGGCCGTGAAGATGGCTTCGGCGGTGGCCGCCGCGAGTTCGCGCCCAGGTTCGGAAGAACCGGCCTGCACGATGACGGGGTAGCCTTGCGGCGGCCGCTCGAGGTTCAGCGGACCCTGCACCTTGAAGTATTTGCCGTGGTGGTTGATCTCGTGCAGCTTTGCCGGGTCAAAGTAGCTGCCTGTTTCGGGGTTGCGGATGAAGGCGTCGTCTTCGAAGCTGTCCCACAGGCCCTTCACCACGTCGATGAACTCATGGGCCTGCTCATAACGCACCTCGGGGTCGGGGTGTTTGTCGAGCCCGAAATTGCCGTAGACGTTGTCGGCGCCCGTGGTCACCACGTTCCAGGCCGCGCGGCCCTTGCTGATGTGGTCCAGCGAGGCGAACTTGCGCGCCAGCAGGAAGGGGTCTTCATAAGTGGTGGAAGCCGTCGCCACGAAGCCGATGTGTTTCGTCACGGCCGACAAGGCCGCCCACAGCGTGACCGGTTCGAAGTAGGACACGCGGCCCTGCCGGCTAAAGGCTTCGTCGGTACCGTGGAATGCGACGCCCGGGCTGTCGGCCACAAACACCTGGTCGAACAGGCCGCGCTCGGCGGTTTTGGCCACCTCAATGTAGTGGTCGATATTGACGCCCGAATCGACCTGGGAGCCGGGATGCCGCCAGGCCGCGATGTGGTGGCCCGTGGCCATGATGAATGCGCCCAGGCGAAGTTTGCGTTGAGTCATGAGGGATGTCTTTCTGTGGGTAAAGGAGTCAGCTGTGGGTGGAAGCAGGCTTCCACGCCGTGAAGTGACGCTCCAGCGCCTGCAGCGCGAAGTTCAGCGTGACCCCGATGGCGGTGATGGCGATGATCCCGAAGTACATGTCGGCAATCAGGAAACTGAACTGGGCGTAGATGATCAGGTAGCCCAGCCCGGCCTTGGCACCCACCATCTCGGCGGCAATCAGCACCAGCATGGCCGAAGCCGCAGCCAGGCGGATGCCCACGAACATGGTGGGCACGGAAGCCGGCAGGATGACCTTCAGGAACAGCTGGCGCGGTGTCACGCCCATGGTGCGGGCCGACTTCACGAGCAGCGGATCCACCTGCCGCACGGCCGAGATGGTGTTGAGCAAGAGGGGCCAGGCGCACGAATACACCACGATGGAGACCTTGGACACCTCGCCAATGCCCAGCAGCAGCAGGAAGACCGGCAGCAATGCCAGCGGCGCGGTATTGCGCAACAGCTCAATCAGCGGATTGAGCGTGTTGCCCAGGCGCCGGTACCAGCCGATGGCCAGCCCCAGCGGAATCGCGAACACGATGGCCAGCAGCAAGCCGCCGAGCGAACGGGCCAGGCTGATGGAGGTGTGCTCCCACAGCTGGCCGTTCAGTGCCAATGCCCAGCCGGCGGCAAGCACCTCGCTGAGCGGCGGCAGGAAGGTCGGGTCGGTGAGGCCCAGGCGCGGCGCCAATTCCCACAGCAGGGCCAGCGCCACGATCAGGCCGGAGCGCCAGGTGGCGTTGGCAACTTGTGCCTGCAGGCGTTTCCAGAGCGGCGGCGTGTGAAGGGTAAGCGGTGCGGCGCCCGCGTTCAGGGCAATATCAGACATGGGCGATTTCCTTGAGGATGGGTTGTGAGGAAATACGGGCGCGGCGCTCGCGGCGGGCGGAAGCCACCTCGTCATGCAGCTGCGACCAGATTTCGTGGCGCAGCTCGCCGAACAGCGGCAGCGAGCGCACGTCGTCGGTGCCGCTGCGCAAGGATTCGGGGATGTCCACGATCTGTTTGATGCGGCCCGGCCGGGTGGTCATGATCGCCACGCGCTGGCCCAGCACCACGGCTTCGTCGATGCCGTGCGTGATGAACACAATCGTCTTGCCGGTACGTTGCCAGATTTCGACCAGCTCTTCCTGCAGCGTTTCGCGTGTCTGCGCGTCGAGCGCGGCAAAAGGTTCGTCCATCAGCAGCACCTGCGGTTCGTAAGCCAGGCTGCGCGCAATGGCCACGCGCTGCTTCATGCCGCCCGAAAGCTCATGCGGAAAGCGGTTGGCAAAGTCGGTCAGGCCCACCAGCTCCAGGTAGTGCGCGGCCTTCTCGCGCCGGGCGCGTTTGCCGACACCCGCGACTTCCAGGCCAAAGGCCACGTTGTCCAGTGCGCTGAGCCAGGGGAAGAGGGCGTATTGCTGGAACACCACGCCGCGGTCGCGCGCCGGGCCGGTGATGGGTTGCCCATCAATCAGCACGCGGCCGCTGGTGGGCAGCGCCAGACCGGCCAGCAAATCGAGCAGGGTGGACTTGCCGCAGCCGCTGGGCCCGACCAGCACCAGGAATTCGCCCGGACGCACGTCCAGCGTCACGTCGTGCACGGCAACAAATCGTTTGGCCGCGCCGCCGTCGTCCGCGCGAACGGTGAACTCCTTGCTGACGTTTTCAAAGCGAATTTTTGCGGCGCTCATTTGGCCACCGCCAGCTTGTCGCCGCTGTTGGAAGCATTGGAATAAGGGTTGAACGCGTTGGTGTACAGGTCTGTGGGTTTGACCTGGCCGGGTTTGAGCAAGCCGTCCTTGACCAGCCAGTCGATCCAGATCTGCAGCTCCTTGTCCTTGATCACGCCACCCGTGCCCGCCACGCCGGTGCTCTTCCAGTACTGGATGGTGTCGGCGCTTTCGGCGCGCTTGCGGCCGTCAATGATTTTGACGAAACGTGCCCGGACCTCGGCAGGCGGTGTGTTGCGCGCCCATTCGATCGAACGCGCCAGGGCCGACACCAGGTGGCGGCTGGTGTTGGGGTTCTGCTCGATGAACTTGTTATGCAGAACGATGGAGCCCGCCGTGAAATTGCCGTACAGGTCCCGGTCTGTGAACAGCGGGCGTATGCCGCCGCGCTCCCGCGCCTTGTCGCGCAGCACACCGCCCAAGGTGGTGACTTCGACATGACCCTGGCGCAGCGCCTGTTCACCGGTCACTGGCGGCGTCACCACCAGCGTCACCTGCTTGGCTTCCGCTTCGCTGAGCCTGGCGCGTTCCAGGTATTCGCGGACCATGAACTCATGGTGTGCGCCCAGCGTGTTCACCGCAACTTTTTTGCCGATCAGGTCGCGTGCGGATTTGATCGGACTGTCTTCCTTGACGTAGTAGCCGCTCCAGGTGTTCTCGTCCACCCCGTAGTAGCCCAGCACCGCCTTGATCGGCGCTTTCTTGGCCAGCAACTTCACGACCGCGCCGTTGAAGGCGCCACCCAGGTCGACATCGCCGGTGACCACGCTCTGGATGTCTTGCGGGCCGCTGATGGTGTTGCCCACCCATTTGGCTTTGAGCGGCGCAAGGTAGCCCAGGTCTTCGGCCAACTCGATCCAGGTGACCTGGCCGGCCCAGCCCTGGTAGCGGATTTCGGTTCGTTCAGGTGGGGGTGCGGCATGGCCTTGAGTGGACAGGAGGCCAAACGACAAAGCTGTGAGACCGAGGAAGCGAGTGATATTCATGGCGTGAGGAGTGAGTGGTTGACAGGCTCAACATCGCAGCATCCATGCCAGTGATTTCGGGCTGATTCAGGGGTGATTTCGGGGTTTTCAGGGCGTCCGGGTTGCTTTGTTGCTGCATCCCGGGCAGTCGGCTGTTGGGGTGCTGTCTGGTTTTGCGCAGAGGCGGCCTGGCGTGTTGACGGGAAGCGGGCAGCGCTGCGGAACCTTGGGGTATTTCTGTCCTGAAGTCCTACAGCGCGCGGCGGTGAATTGATTTAAAACCGGGAATGCCTTTTGCGAATTCGTGCATTCGCTGATCAAACCCTTTCATCCTCACCTTCCTGGAGAACCCCATGGCCCAATACAACATCGCCGTCGTCGTCGGCAGCATCCGCAAGGACTCGTTCAACAAAAAACTCGCAGGCGCGCTTGAAAAGCTGTTTCCCGCGGACTTCAGCTTCACGCATGTGCGCATTGACGACCTGCCGCCCTACAACCAGGACGACGACGGGAATCCGTCGGCAGAGGTGAAGCGGCTCAAGGGCGAGATCAAGGCGGCGCAGGGCCTGCTGTTTGTCACGCCTGAATACAACCGCTCGATTCCCGGTGTGCTGAAAAATGCCATTGACCATGCCTCACGGCCTTATGGCCAGAGTGCATGGGACGGCAAGCCTGCCGGCGTGATTGGAGCATCGGTTGGCGCCATTGGCACCGCGCTTGCCCAGCAGCACCTGCGCAATATCCTGGCCTACCTGAATGTGCCTACGCTGGGGCAGCCTGAGGCTTTTGTCCACAACAAGGAAGGTTTGTACGACGCTGATGGCAGCATCAGTGAAGGCAGCCGCAAGTTTTTGCAGGGGTGGGTGGATGCTTATGTTGCTTGGGTAAAGAAGCATTCCTGAGCTTCGTTGCCTGTTTCCGCTCTTGGTTAGCGGTTGCGCTCTTTGCTGAGGGTAGCTGGCCGGGGTTGCCCGGCGGCAAGTAACTTTCTTTTGCGTCGCCAAAAGAAAGTCACCAAAGAAAAGGCGACCCTGCTGTCTGCGTCCCTCCGCTTCGCTGCGGGCAACCTGCGGTGCTCGGTCCAGGCGGGGTCTCGCTCGAACTCGCCTTCGGCTCAGACAATCGCGATCCCTGATCCGCCTGGCCCTGCGCTCCTCGGCGCATACAGAAGGGGTGGGGGAGGAATACCTAAAACCCAAACCCGAATACCGGACGCAAGCTCTCGCTTAAAACGGCGCGTCGCCTTCGATGGTGGTGCGGTAGAGCTTGCGGCGCAGGTGGTCGGGGGTGCCTGCTGCCAGGTGGGTGACTGAGCGGTTGTCCCAGAACACCATGTCGTGCGGCTGCCATTGGTGGCGGTAGATGAGTTCGGGGCGTGAGGTGTGTTCGAACAGTTCGCTGAGCAGCGCTTTGCTTTCGTCCTCTGGTATGCCCAGGATGCGGGTGGTGAAATGCTCGCTGACAAAAAGCGCCTTGCGGCCGTTTTCAGGGTGGGTGCGTACCACCGGGTGGACCACCGGCTTGACCTCTTCCACCTGCTCTTGCGTGAGCTTGGGTCGCCACGGGTTGCGGCTGCGCAGCTCTTCGTATTTGGCGAGGTAGGTGTGTTCGGCGCGCAGGCCCTGCACAGCTGTCTTCAGCGCGTCGGGCAGGGTGTCCCAGGCGGTGTGCTGGTTGGCGAAGAGGGTGTCGCCGCCTTCGGAGGGCAACTCCTGGGCATGCAGCAATGAGCCCAGGCTGGGTTTGTCCTTGTATGACAGGTCAGAGTGCCAGAAATGGCCGGCGTCGCCCAGGCCGATGGGTTCGCCGTTTTCCTTGATGTTGGAGACGATCAGGATTTCAGGGTGGTTTTGCAACTGGAAGTTTTTCAACACATGAATTTGCAGCGGCCCAAAGCGGCGGCTGAAATCAACATGTTGCTGCGGCGTGATGCGCTGGTCGCGAAAGACCAGCACGTGGTGGTCCAGGTGTGCGCGGTGGATGCGGCAGAAGTCAGCTGTGGTGAGCGGTGTGGACAAATCCATGCCCAGCACCTCGGCGCCCAGCGGGGCGTCAAAAGGCCGGATCTCGATGGAGGATTGGGTATGCGTTGCTGCCGATGCATCGGCACGGTCGTTCGGAGTCAAAGTCGCTGTCATCTTCATCTTTCTCATCTGCGTCCTGGGGCGCCGGTCAGCCTATAAATGTAGGAGTGCCGCCGTGCAAAGCGAACTACCTATTCGTCGTTTGTTAATTACTTTTAAGTCTGTTCGGCTTCGCCACACGAGGGCGCCAACCATCTTATCTATCGGATCCACTCACTCGCAACGCTTTCACCACCAGCGAGAAGGCCGGTGAAGGCTGGCGTCTGCTGGGATAGTACAGGTGGTAGCCGGAAAATTTTGGGCACCAGTCCTGCAGAACGCGCACCAGCCGCCCGGCTTCAATGTGCGCCGTCAGTTCGTCTTCCGGCAGCAATGCGATGCCCAACCCCGCCAGTGCCGCGTCGACCTGCGGCGTTGTCGTGTTAAAGATCAGCGGGCCATCCACCCGGACATTGACCTGCCGACCGCGGCGCTCAAAGTCCCAGACGTACAACCCGCCGGAAGTAGGCATGCGCTGGTTGATGCACTGGTGTGCGGTGAGGTCGTGCGGTGTTTTGGGGATGGAATGGACCGCAAAATAACCGGGTGAAGCCGCTACTGCCATGCGCAGCGGCGGGCCGATGGGCAAGGCGATCATGTCTTTGTCGATTGTGTTTCCCAAGCGTACGCCGGCATCAAAACGGTCGGCCACGATGTCGCGAAAACCATAGTTCACGTCGAACTCCAGCTTGATGTCCGGATACTCGCGAAGCAGTGGCGCGAGCTTGGGCAGCAGGGTGCTTTGCAGCACGTGGTCGCCACACGTGATGCGCACGGTGCCTGCAGGTTTGTCGCGCAGGTCGGTCAATGCGTCGAGTTCAGACTCGATTTCGTCAAAGCGGTGGCCGATCGCCTTCATCAGCCGCTCGCCTGCAGATGTCGTCGCGACGCTGCGTGTGGTGCGTGTGAGCAGCCGGATCTTCAAGCCTTCTTCCAGCCCCCGGATGGCCTGGCTCAGCGCTGACGGGGTCACACCCAGCGTGGCGGCGGCCCGGGTGAAGCTGCCTTGGCGCGCCACGGTGACGAAGGCCAAGAGGTCGTTGAGATTGCGTCGAGGCATTGCGGGTCTCTGTTTCGTGGGCTACTGATTAGCCATACTAACAAATTCATTAAGAATTCATTACCTAGTCAATGTTAAAGGTACTTGGCAAACTTCAGGAACTGCGAACGGAACACGGACCACGTCGAACAAGGGCAACCGTCACGCGTAGTGCCTTCTGACCCAACCAAAGAGGAACATCGACCATGAAAACACCATCAGAGAACGACGGCCGCGCAGCGGTCGAACTGTCCAGCGACGCCTCTGGTCGCCGTGAGTTTTTGAGAATGACTGGAACAGGCGTGGCTGCGGCCGGCATGCTTTCGACCGTTGGAGGCGCTGCCTTTGCGGCGGATACGCCGGCCATACCAGGCAGGCCCGGTGGTGCCGATAACTTTTACAAGAGCGACAAGGTGACCATGCAGAAGGTGACTTTCAGGAATCAGTACCGGATGAACGTCGCGGCGAATCTTTTCATTCCCAAAACGCTTGACCGGAAAAAACGCAACCCGGCCATCGTTGTGGGCCACCCCATGGGTGCGGTGAAGGAGCAAAGCGCGAACCTGTACGCCACCAAGATGGCGGAGCAGGGCTTTGTGGCCATGTCCCTGGATCTCGCTTTCTGGGGCGGCAGCGACGGCCAGCCGCGCAATGCCGTTGCGCCGGACCTGTACGCCGAGAACTTCAGCGCTGCAGTGGATTACCTCGGTAGCCAGGCGTTTGTCGACAGGCAGCAGATCGGCGCCATCGGGATTTGCGGCAGTGGCAGTTTTGTCATCAGTGCGGCGAAGATTGACCCGCGCATGAAAGCCATCGCCACAGTGAGCATGTACGACATGGGCGCGGCCAACCGCGACGCCCTCAATCATTCGCAGACGCTCGAGCAGCGCAAGCAGATCATTGCCGCCGCCGCCGAGCAGCGCGATGTGGAATTCAAAGGCGGTGCGATCCAGTACACCAGTGGCACCGTGCATCAACTGACGGCGGACACGCACCCCATCCAGCGCGAGTTTTACGACTTCTACCGCACACCGCGAGGCGAATACACGCCCACGGGCGGATCGCCGCGAACCACCACGCACCCGACCCTGGCCAGCAACGTCAAGTTCATGAACTTTTACCCGTTCAATGACATCGAGACGATCTCGCCTCGCCCCATGTTGTTCATCACGGGCGACCAGGCGCACTCGAAAGAGTTCAGCGAAGACGCCTACAAGCGGGCCGCTGAACCGAAGGAGTTGTTTATTGTTCCGGGCGCCGGCCACGTGGATCTGTATGACCGGGTGACGATGATTCCGTGGGGCAAGCTGACTGCGTTCTTCGGCAAGCACCTGGTGCAGACCGGCGCCTGATGGCGGTTCGGGCGATCATCAATGTGGTGAGCGGCGTCTACGTCGAACGCGAGACCGCCTTTCACTTCGCCGCGCGCAGACGGAGGTTTTGCGCCTCGCTGATGCTTCCACTGCTTTGCGCGAGTAGTCTCGCTGCTGCGGGCGGCGACACTCGGGCAGTTTCCCAACAACCATCTGACCCGACGCCCCGCAGGAAGGCACCCGTGATGAAAATTCAGATGAGCGTGGATGGCATCGTCATTGCGACGGCAACACTTGACAGCAATGACAGCGCCAGAGATTTTGCGGCACTGCTTCCGCTGAACCTGGTCCTGAAAGACTACGCGGCCACGGAAAAAGTCGCTGATTTGCCGCGTGCGCTGTCAACGAAGGGTGCGCCGGTGGGGCACAAGCCCTCCACCGGCGATATCGGTTATTACGCTCCGTGGGGCAATCTGGCGATTTATCACAAGGACTTCGCTTTTTCAGACGGCCTGGTTCGGCTCGGGCGGCTTGATTCAGGGCTGGACGCCATGCGGCGCCCCGGCCCCGTGGCGGTGAGGGTTGAACACGCTCCTCCATGACGCTGCACGGCGCAACGTGTCGGGCCGTGTGCATCAGGCCGATGATGTTGGCGAAAACGAAAAAGCCCGCAGTTGCGGGCTTTTTTCCGTACGGCGTTCCGGCATGGGTGCCGGACGCCTGTGGCTCAGGCCGCCAGCGCGGCTTTTTCCTGGTTGGCAGGCTTTTGCGTGTGGGTCACGATTTCAATCTGCGCAGCTTCCAGTGCGGCAGCCTTGGCGGCTTCGCCCATGGCAAGGCCTTCAGCGCGCACAAAACGCACGTCGGTGATGCCGAAGAAGCCGAACACCACTTTCAGGTAGCTCTCCTGGTGTTCCAGGGCTGTCATCGCGTCGCTGGTTGAATAGACGCCGCCGCGGGCGGACGCCACGATCACCGTCTTGCCGCCGGCCAGGCCCACGGGGCCTTTGTCGGTGTACTTGAAGGTGCGGCCGACTTGCGCAATGCGGTCGATCCAGGCCTTGAGCTGGCTGGGAATTGCGAAGTTGTAGAGCGGTGCGCCCACAACGATCACGTCGGCGGCCAGGAATTGCGTCACCAGGGCTTCAGACACGGCGTTTTCGCGCTTTTGCACGTCGCTCAGGGCGGTGCCGGCAGGCATGCGGAAACCGAGTGATTCGGCGGAGAGGTGGGAAGGTGTGTCGGCTGCCAGGTCGAGGTAGCTGACTTCGGTGCCGGGGTTGGCGGCGCGCCATGAGGCCACGATCTGGGCTGTGAGCTGGCGGGAAACCGAGTTGCCGCCAAGGATGCTGGAGTCGATGTGAAGAAGCTTGGTCATGGTGAATTCCTTGAATTGAAGTGATTGATCGGGTGGGATAAACCGGTTTTCAGGCCGTGTTCACCTTGAACCGCAGCCATGGGATAGATTGTGCGGATGAGTCGAGTGTTTGATAAGTTGGCAATAATGCGACTTATCGTTCTACTGATGAGACAATAAACACCGCAAAATCACGAAATGCCTTCGATCTGGCGCCATCGCACCTGGCGCAAGGCGAGTAAAGGCGACGAAAGGACTTTTCCCATGCAAGACCTCAATGACATGCTGTACTTCGCCGAAGTGGTGGAGCGGGGCGGCTTTGCCGCCGCCGGCCGGGCGCTGGGTTTGCCCAAGTCGCGCCTGTCGCGCCGCGTGGCCGAGCTGGAGGCGCGGCTGGGCGCGCGGCTGCTGCAGCGCACCACCCGCAAGCTTTCACTGACCGAGGTTGGCGAGATTTACCTGCGCCACTGCATCGCCATGCGCGACGAGGCGCTGGCCGCATCGGAAGCCGTGGCGCAAATGCAGGTCGAGCCGCGCGGCACGCTGCGCATCACCTGCCCGGTGACGCTGGCGCAAAGCACGGTGGGCTATCTGGTGCCGCGCTACATGGCGCTTCACCCCCACGTGAAAGTCGACATGCGCGTGACCAACCGGGTGATTGACCTGGTGGAAGAGGGCATCGACATTGCCCTGCGCGTGCGGCCCACGCTGGAAGACAGCGGCAGCCTGATCGTGAAAAACCTGGGTGCCGGCTCCGGGCGCCTGCTGGCCAGCCCGGATTTGCTGAGGCGCCAGGGCACGCCGGAAAAACCGGAAGACCTGCACAAGCTCGACACCGTCGCCATGTCCTGGGTGGACGGCCGGGCGTCGTGGACGCTGTTGGGCCCCGACGGAAAAGAGTTTGTGCTGCAGCACCAGCCGCGTTATGTGGCCGACGACCTGCAAACCCTGAAGCTGGCCGTGCTGGCGGGCACCGGCATGAGTTTTTTGCCCGAGTCCCTGAGCGCGGTAGAGCAGCAGGCGCAGTTGCTGGTGCCTGTGCTGCCCGGCTGGGCGCTTCGTCCCGGTGTGGCGCATGCGGTGTTCACTTCGCGGCGCGGACAGATTCCGGCGGTCCGGAGCTTTCTGGACTTTCTGGGGGAGCGGATGCGGGGTGAAGAGCTGGTTTGATGGCCTGGCCTGGCGGATTAGCCGGCCGCGAGTGCAAGTAAGGCGCTATGAATTTAATAGCTGTTTGCGCTTGTCCCTATTGGGCTGAAGGCGGTTTCGATGCTCAGAAAAGCTGTCAAAACGGCGAAAAAAGGCGGTTTGGGACCTGTGGGCGCAGGTTGAGGCCGGAAATAGCGCCCCGAAAGCTTGTTTTTTTCACGAAAAAAATGGCTACAAGCCAACAGGGATAAGCGCAAGCAGCTACAAAAATAATAGCGCCCGGGCCCGCCGGGAATCACGGCCGACGGCAACCTGGCGGAAGCCGTCGGGCGATTTCAGCGAGCAATATGCTTCAACGCTATTACTGCCAGTTGGCAGCAATCACCGGCGCCAGACTGTTCTGGTAGCTGGCAGGCAAGGTGGTCTCACCTGCTGCCGGCGGGCTGAACGATGCCATGGCTTGCACGAGGTTTTGCACCTGGGTGTTGAGCAACGTCAGCCCGCCGCTGGTCTTGAACTGCTCGACATGGTACTGGCTGTCCAAGTACCAGTTGCTGACCATGAATTTGTCGTCGGTGCCGATGATGCTGACCTCAAGGTCGTTGTTGACCTCACGGAACCAGAGCTGGTCCGCGGCGATACCGGCATCAAACTGGGCAATGTCCACGTTGCCGGCCGTGGCGTCGTCTTCCTCAATGGTGTCACTTCCATAGCCGCGAGCCAGGAAGAATTTGTCGTCACCAGTGCCTCCGCTCAGGGTGTCGGCTCCAGCGCCTCCGTTGAAATAGTCATTGCCCGCGCCGCCTTCCAGCACATCGAGCCCGACCCCGCCGTAAAGGGTGTCATTACCGCCGTCACCGCGCAAAACATCGTTGCCATTGGAGCCCAGCAGGAAGTCGTCACCGGCAGTGCCCACGTAGGTAGACGTGGTGGCCAGGGCGGCCTGATCCCAGACCGTGCCATCGGCGAACTCAACGCGCTCGATCCTGTACGCGCTGTCGAGGAACCAGTTGCCCAGCGTGATGCGGTCGTTTGTTCCTGCGATATTGAGATAGAGGTGCTGCTGGTCGCGGCTGGTGGTCACGTCGCTGGCCAGCACCGTGCTGTCAAAGCGGAACGTGTCCGTGTTGCCTGCCGTCTCGTCGTATTCAACGGTGGTGTCGGATCCGTCACCCCGGCTGTACAGGTAAACATCGTTGCCTTCGCGGCCGTAAAGCACATCGTCTCCCTGCAGTCCTTGCAGGGTGTCGTTGCCGAGGTCACCCGACAGGTAGTCGTCGCCGGCTGTACCGACGACATTGAGTGCAATGACGGTGGCCGAGGCGGCCAGGGTTTGCGAGTCCCACACGGTGCCGTCGGCGAACTGGACCTGCTCGATCTTGAACTGGTCGCCGTTGAACCAGTTCCTGAGCTGGATGCGGTCAGTGCCGCCGGAGATGTTCAGGTACAGGTTGTCCTGGTCGCGGGTGACGGTGACGTCTCCAGCCAGCACACTGGCGTCGAAACGCACGGTGTCGATGTTGCCGGCCGTGGCGTCCAGGTCGTAGAGGTGATCTGAACCGTCTCCGCGCTTGTACAGGTACACGTCGTTGCCGCCGGCGGTGTCGAAGATGTAGTCGTCTCCGCCTGCGCTGTTGAAGGTGTTGCTGCCGGCCCCTCCGGTAATGACGTCCAGGCCTTCGGTGCCCACATACGCAGATGTAGCGGCAAGGGCCTGCTGATCCCACACCGTGCCGTCAGCGAATTGGACGCGTTCGACCTTGCGTGCATCCTCGAGAAACCAGTTCGCTAAAGTGATTCGGTCCGTGGTGCCCTGAATGCTGAGGTACAAGTTCTGCTGGTCGCGACTGGTGGTCACGTCGCCAGCCAGCACGGTGCCGTCGAAACGCAGGGTGTCCAGGTTGCCCGCCGTCTCGTCGTAATCGATGATGGTGTCGGAACCATCACCCCGGCTGTACAGGTAGACGTCGTTACCTTCGCCGCCGTACAAGGCATCGTCTCCGGCCTGGCCGTCGAACACATCTGCTGCGCTTGTGCCGCCCAGCGTGTCGTCTGCGGCTGTGCCAGTCACGGTCAACGCTGCCGCCGTCACAGCCGCACCCGTCCATATCGTGCCGTCGGCAAAAGAAATTCTCTCCAGCCTGCTGAAGATGGTGCCGTCAAACCAGTCCTTGATGGTGATGCTGTCAGCGCCGTTATTGAGCGTGAAGACAGCGTCATTGCCGGTGCGCGAGACGGTTACGTCTTGCTGGGCAATGCCTGCACCGAACACCAGCGTATCCCGGTAGCCTTCGTCGTCCGGATGCGCAGCGAAATAATCTGGCGCAGCCGCATTGGGGTAAAAGCGCACATCATCAGTGATGGTGTCGTGGCCATCACCCAGGTTGAAGACGTAGGTGTCGCCTGCATAGCTGCCAATGAGCGTATCGTCGCCTGTGCCGCCTTCATAGGTATTGGCAGCAATCGCGCCGCTGTAGTGCGGCACGGTCAGCAAGTCGTTGCCGGCACCGCCGATCAGGTGTCCCAAGGCACCCGTGCCGGTCAGTACGTCGTCGTACTGTGACCCCTGCAAAGTGCCGGTTCCCGTCAGGGTCAGGCCGGACATACTGGCCATATAGGCAGAATCCCAGACCGTGCCATCGGCGAACGTGACCTGCTCGATCTGGTAGCCGGTATCGGCAAACCAGCCTGTCACCGTAATCTTGTCGGTGCCGTTGGCATGGCGGAAGATCATGTCATTGCCTGACCTACCCAAGCTGATATCACTAACCAGAATGCCAGCGCCGAACACCAGCGTGTCGGTCGGCCTGAAGTTGGACTGGTTCTCGGTGATGGTGTCCTGCCCGTCGCCCAGGTTGAACTTGTAGGTGTCTGTGAAGCACGTACCGACGATGGTGTCGTCGCCTGTTCCGCCTTCAAACACGTTGTTGTTCGGGCCGTAGTAAAAAGCGCTCAGCGTGTCATTACCGGCGCCGCCAATCAAGGTATTGGACGTGGAACTCTGCTCGCCATAAAGCACGTCATCGCCGTCACCGCCGTCGAGGATGTTCACACCTGCGCCTCCGCGGATGTCGTCGTTGCCAGCGCCGCCATGAAGAATGTCGTTCATGACCGTTCCGGTCATCACATCGTTACCGGCCGTACCGGTAACTTCCAGCCCGGCCGAGGTCAGGGCCGGCTCCAGCCACACAGTGCCGTCAGCAAACTCGACCCGCTCGATCTGGTAACCCGAATCGGCAAACCAACCCTTGACGGTGATCTTGTCGGTGCCATTGGCGTGGGCAAAGACCATGTCGTTGCCCACGCGAACAAAGCTGATGTCTGCAACCAGAATATCTGCGCCAAACACCAGCGTGTCAGTCGGCCTGAAGTTGGACTGGTTCTCGGTGATGGTGTCCTGCCCRTCGCCCAGGTTGAACTTGTAGGTGTCTGTAAAGCACGTACCGCTGATGGTGTCGTCGCCTGTRCCRCCCTCAAACACGTTGTTGTTCGGGCCGTAGTAGAAGGCACTCAAGGTGTCATTGCCTGCGCCGCCAATCAGGGTGTTGGAGGTKGAGCTTTGCTCGCCRTACAGCACGTCGTCGCCGTCGCCCCCGTCCAGGATGTTCACGCCTGCGCCCCCGCGGATGTCGTCGTTGCCGGCGCCACCGTGAATGATGTCGTTCATGACCGTGCCGGTCATCACATCGTTACCGGCCGTACCGGTAACTTCCAGCCCGGCCGAGGTCAGGGCCGGCTCCAGCCACACAGTACCGTCAGCAAACTCGACCCGCTCGATCTGGTAACCCGAATCGGCATACCAACCCTTGACGGTGATCTTGTCGGTGCCATTGGCGTGGCTGAACACCATGTCGTTGCCCACGCGAACGAAGCTGATGTCTGCAACCAGAATGTCCGCGCCAAACACCAGCGTGTCAGTCGGCCTGAAGTTGGACTGGTTCTCGGTGATGGTGTCCTGCCCATCGCCCAGGTTGAACTTGTAGGTGTCTGTAAAGCACGTACCGCTGATGGTGTCGTCGCCTGTACCGCCCTCAAACACGTTGTTGTTCGGGCCGTAGTAGAAGGCACTCAAG